>JBCBNV010000001.1:0-1002981 GCA_039821605.1 Pseudomonadota bacterium
GTGCGGCAATCTCGAAACGCGCTCGTGCCGTTCAACGGCGCGACGGCCCAAAGAGATCGCCACGTCGCTTCGCTCCTCGCGATGACGGGTAGAGGAAGGCAGAAAGTACAACGTCATTGCGAGCCCGCGCAGCGGGCGCGGCAATCTCCCAACGCCATGGTGTTGTTTACCAGCACGACGGCCCAAAGAGATCGCCACGTCGCTTCGCTCCTCGCGATGACGGTTTAGTAGAGGCGCCTGGGGCGCCGGGATTATTTGTATGGCAACGAACCAGAACATTCGCATTCGGCTCAAGGCGTTCGATCATCGACTGATCGACACGTCGGCGCGCGAAATCGTGGACACGGCCAAGCGTACCGGTGCGACCGTCAAGGGTCCCGTGCCGCTGCCGACCAAGATGGAACGTTTTACGGTGCTGATCTCGCCGCACGTCAACAAAGACGCGCGCGACCAGTACGAGCTGCGCACGCACAAACGCCTCATGGACATCGTCGACCCGACCGACAAGACGGTTGACGCGCTCATGAAGCTCGAGCTGCCTGCCGGCGTCGACGTCCAGATCAAGCTGAACTGATTGCCCGCCCGGCGCCTGCCGGGTGTTGCAACTGAAATTAGTCACGCTATAATAGCGAGCTCTCGCGAGGAAGCGCGGGCTAGGTCGTCCTCAGATCGACCAGCCAACGCACAGATTCCCGCAAACCAGGCGCCACCGGGTAATGGCTCGGTGGCGCGTTGCTGTCTGCAGCATGGGCTCTCGGTTATCCCGGGAGCCGGGCGCGGCAGCCTGGTCCATTAAAGGTGCCAGGTATTGGCCACCGCTCTGCACCGCCGCTTTGGCGGGCGAGGTGGCTGCACGCCAGGCACGGCCGTTCGTGAACCACCGGGCGCGCCGACCCCCAACGGGGTGTGGCGGGTCGGGCAGGCGCGGCCGGCGGGGTGTCCCGCCAACGGCAGCCAGCGCAGGCCAATTGCAGTCTGCGACTGATCGAACTTGAGTTTTGGTTGCTCCGGCCAATCGAAGTCGGAGCCTGATGAGTGAGTACAATGACAATTGCTCTCGTTGGCCGCAAAAGCGGCATGACGCGCGTGTTTACGGAAGACGGTGGCTCTGTGCCCGTCACCGTGATCGAGGCGACGCCCAACCGGGTGACCCAGGTCAAGACCGTCGAAACGGACGGCTATCGCGCTATTCAGGTTACTGCGGGCTCCCGCAAGGCATCCCGGGTCAACAAGGCCCTGGCCGGTCACTATGCCAAGGCGAAGGTCGAGGCAGGCACCCGGTTGGTCGAGCACCGTCTCGACGAGGGTGAAGGCGCGGATATCGAGATCGGCGGTGAAATCACTGTGGAGATCTTTGAGCCGGGCCAGAAGGTCGACGTGATTGGCACGAGCATCGGTAAAGGCTTCGCCGGCGCCGTCAAGCGCCACAACTTCCGCACCCAGGACGCGACGCACGGCAACTCGCTGGCACACCGCGCGCCGGGTTCGATCGGCCAGAACCAGACTCCGGGCCGCGTCTTCAAGGGCAAGAAGATGGCGGGCCACATGGGCAACGTGCGTCGCACGGTCCAGAACCTCGAGGTCGTGCGCGTCGACGCCGACCGCAACCTCATCCTCATTCGCGGCGCCATCCCCGGCTCCGATGGCGGCAGCGTCATCATTCGCCCGGCCGTGAAGTCGCGTAACGGGAGGGCTGCCTGATGACGGTTAAACTCCAGCTGACCGGCACCTCGGGTGCGGTCGAACTCTCCGAGCAGGCCTTCGACGCCAGCTATAACGAGTCCCTCGTGCACCAGGTCGTGACGGCGTTCCTGGCCGGCGCCCGCAGTGGTACCAAGCGACAGAAGAACCGCTCCGATGTTCGCGGCGGCGGTGCCAAGCCCTGGCGCCAGAAGGGCACGGGCCGCGCCCGCGCCGGTACGATCCGCAGCCCCATCTGGGTCGGCGGCGGCCGTGCGTTCGCCGCGCGTCCGCGCGACCACGAGCAGAAGGTCAACCGCAAGATGTACCGCGGCGCACTGCGCTCGCTGTTCTCGGAGCTGCGTCGCACCGACCGCCTGGTCGTCGTGGAATCGATGACCATGGACGCGCCGAAGACGCGTGAAATGGCCTCAAGACTCAAGGAGCTAGAGCTCGACAACGTGCTCATCGTGACGGAAGCGTTCGACGAGAACGTTTACCTCTCGGCTCGCAATCTCAAAAACGTCGGCATCATCGACGTGGCCGCCATCGACCCGGTGACGCTGCTGCGATTTGAGAAGGTGCTTATCACCGTGCCGGCGCTGAAGCTCGTAGAGGAGCGTCTGTCATGAGCCAGGCACTGCGTGAAGAACGTCTGCTGACGGTACTGCTCGGCCCGCACATTTCCGAGAAGAGCCACATGGTCGCCGAGGCAGGCAATCAAGTTGTCTTCAAGGTGCGCACCGATGCGACCAAGGCCGAGATCAAGGCTGCTGTAGAACAGCTGTTCGAAGTCAGCGTCGAAGGCGTGAGCGTCGTCAACCAGGCGGGCAAGGTGAAACGCCGCGGCCGCGGATTTGGTCGTCGCGCCTCGTTCAAGAAGGCCTACGTGAGCCTCGCCGCCGGTAGCGAGATCGATTTCCTCGGCTCCGAATAAGCGCGAGCGGGATTAGGGAAACAGAATCATGTCATTGCAAAAAGCAAAGCCGACATCCCCGGGCCGCCGGTTCACGGTCAAGGTCAACACGCCTGACCTGCACAAGGGCAAGCCGTTCGAGGGCCTCGTCGCCAAGAAGACCAAGTCGGGTGGCCGCAACAACACGGGCCGCATGACCGTGCGTCACCGCGGCGGCGGGCACAAGCAGCGTTACCGCATTATCGACTTCAAGCGTGACAAGTTCGGTGTGCCGGGCGAAGTTGAGCGTCTCGAGTACGATCCGAACCGCAGCGCCCACATCGCGCTGATCAAGTACACAGACGGTGAGCGTCGCTACATCCTCGCGCCCAAGGGCGTGAAGGCCGGCACGCCCATCACGTCGTCGGACGATGCGCCGATCAAGCCCGGCAACTCGCTGCCGCTGCGCAACATCCCCGTCGGTACGCTCGTGCACTGCATCGAGATGAAGCCCGGCAAGGGGGCGCAGATCGCACGCTCGGCCGGTGCCGTTGCCCAGGTCGCCGCGCGTGAAGGCGCTTACGCCACGCTGCGCCTGCGTTCGGGTGAGATGCGTCGCATCCACACCGAGTGCCGCGCGACGGTCGGCGAAGTCGGTCACGGCGAACACAACCTGCGCAAGCTCGGCAAGGCCGGCGCCAAGCGCTGGCGCGGTGTCCGCCCGACGGTTCGTGGTGTTGCCATGAACCCCGTCGATCACCCACACGGTGGTGGTGAAGGCCGCACCTCGGGTGGCCGTCACCCGGTGAGCCCCTGGGGCACGCCGACCAAGGGCTACAAGACGCGCTCCAACAAGCGCACGGACAAGATGATCGTCCGTCGTCGCAAGAGCCGGAAGGGTCGCTAGGCCTCGGGCTCGCGACACAACTCAAGCAAGGGAATTACAGACGTGCCTCGTTCACTCAAAAAAGGCCCCTTCGTCGACAACCATCTGTCGAAGAAAGTCGAAGCGGCTGCCGCTGCTAACGACCGCCGCCCGATCAAGACCTGGTCGCGGCGCTCGATGGTGTTGCCCGACATGGTCGGTCTCACGATCGCGGTCCACAACGGTCGTCAGCACGTACCCGTGCTGATCTCCGAAAACATGGTTGGCCACAAGCTCGGCGAATTCGCCGTGACCCGTACGTTCAAGGGTCACGCTGGCGATCGCAAGACGAAGAAACGCTAAGGCAGGGTAGCAAGATGCAGGTTGCAGCCAAGTTGCGCTACGCGCGCATTTCGCCACAAAAGTGCCGGCTCGTTGCCGACATGATCCGTGGCAAGAGCGTTGATGAAGCGCTGACCACGCTCGCGTTCATGCCGAAGAAGAGCGCAGGCATTCTGCGCAAGGTGCTCGAGTCGGCGATTGCCAACGCTGAGCACAATCACGGTGCGGACATCGACGAGCTCAAGGTCGCCACGATCATGGTCGACGAAGCGCCGACCTTCCGTCGCTACCGCGCACGCGCCAAGGGCCGCGGCACGCGGATCATCAAGCGCAACAGTCACATTACGATCCGCGTTGCGGACGAGTAAGGCAGAACGCTATGGGTCAGAAAGTACATCCGACAGGCATTCGTCTCGGCATCACGGCTGACTGGCAGTCGAAGTGGTACGCCGACACGGCCAGCTTCCCGGAATTTGTGCGCCAGGATCACGAGGTCCGCAAGTTCCTGAGCAAGCGGCTCAAGGATGCATCGGTATCGCGCATCCAGATCGAGCGCCCGGCGAAGAAAATGCACATCACGCTGTCTACGGCTCGTCCGGGCATCGTGATCGGCAAGAAGGGTGAGGACATCGAGCGGCTGCGCCGCCAGGTCGCGATGATGCTCGACATGTCGCTGGCCGACGTGCGCATCAATATCGCCGAGATTCGCAAGCCCGAACTCGACGCCACGCTGGTTGCCGAGGGCATTGCCCAGCAGCTCGAGCGCCGCGTCATGTTCCGCCGCGCCATGAAGCGCGCCGTGACCAACACGATGCGCGCCGGCGCGCTGGGCGTGAAGGTCAAAGTTGGCGGTCGCCTGAACGGCGCTGAGATCGCGCGTTCGGAGTGGTACCGCGAAGGTCGCGTGCCGCTGCACACGCTGCGCGCCGACATTGATTACGGCACGGCCGAAGCGCACACGACCTATGGCGTCATCGGCGTCAAGGTCTGGATTTTCAAGGGCGAGGTCTACGACACCCCAGAGCCGGCGGCGAGTGAGCCTGCCGACGCGGCGGCCCGCTAAGAGGTTGACTGACGATGTTGCAACCAAAACGCACCAAGTTCCGCAAGCAGCAGAAGGGCCGTAACCGCGGTCTCGCGCAGCGTGGCAGCAGTGTTTCTTTCGGCGAGTTCGCGCTCAAGGCGACGGGCCGCGGTCGACTGACCGCCCGCCAGATCGAAGCGGCGCGTCGTGCCATGACCCGCCACATCAAGCGTGGCGGCAAGATCTGGATCCGCGTGTTCCCGGACAAGCCGATCTCGAAGAAGCCGCTCGAAGTACGACAGGGTAAAGGTAAGGGTAACGTCGAGTACTGGGTCGCCCAGATCCAGCCCGGCCGCATCCTCTACGAAATGGAAGGCGTCAACGAAGAAGTGGCGCGCGAGGCGTTTCGCCTGGCCGCAGCCAAGATTCCGATGGCGACGGCCTTCGTCAAAAGGCAGGTGATGTGATGAAAGCCGCCGAAATACGTGACATGAGCGTCGAAGCGCTCGCCGAAGAACTTGTCAAGCTGCGGCGCGAGCAGTTCAACCTGCGCATGCAGCGTGCCACGGGCCAGGACATGGCCGCGCACGAGTACCGCCGCGTACGCAAGGACATTGCCCGGATCAAGACGGTCATGCGTGAAAGCGCTGCCGCCAAAGACTGAAGAAGACCATGAGCGAAACGAACGCACAAAAAATTGAACGCCGCGTTGTCGGCCGCGTCGTGTCCGACAAGATGGACAAGACGGTGTCGGTAGCCATCGAGCGCCTGGTTAAGCACGAGGTGTACGGCAAGTACATCCGTCGCACGACCAAGCTCAAGGCGCACGACGAAGAGAACGCGTGCCGCATCGGTGACACGGTTGCGATCAGTGAATGCCGCCCGATCTCGAAAGCGAAGTCGTGGCGGGTGGTCGAGGTCCTCGAGCGCAGCACGGCCAGCTGAGCCACGAAGAGTTTGTGTTCGCCGCGATGGCGCGGCTGACGTAAGGATTGAGCAATGATTCAGATGCAGACAGTGCTGGACGCAGCAGACAACAGCGGTGCACGCAGCGTGATGTGCATCAAGGTGCTGGGCGGTTCCAAGCGCCGCTACGCGAGCGTCGGTGACGTGATCAAGGTCAGCGTCAAGGACGCGATCCCACGCGGCAAGGTCAAGAAGGGCGAGGTGTACAACGCTGTCGTCGTGCGCACCCGTAAGGGCGTGCGCCGCAAAGACGGTTCGCTGATTCGCTTCGATGGTAACGCGGCAGTGCTGCTCAACAACAAGCTCGAGCCCATCGGCACGCGCATCTTTGGCCCCGTGACCCGTGAGCTTCGTGGCAACCAGTTCATGAAGATTGTGTCGCTGGCTCCCGAAGTGCTCTGAGCACGGACCCCTAACAGGTTTCGAGACATGAATAAGATTCGCAAAGGCGACGAGATCATCGTCATCACGGGCAAGGACAAGGGTCGTACGGGCACGGTTCTGCAGGTGATGGACGAAGACCGTGTACTGGTCGAGGGCATCAACGTTGCCAAGAAGCACGTCAAGGCCAACCCCAACGCGGGCGAGCCCGGCGGCATCAAGGACAAGAACATGCCGCTGCACATCTCGAATGTGCAGCTGTACAACCCGAGCACGAAGAAGGGCGACCGCGTGGGCATCAAGATCGATGCTGACGGCAACAAGTCGCGCGTCTTTCGTTCCAACAACGAGGCGGTAGACGTCTGAGCCCCCAGGCGACGACCGACAAGACTATGGCCAGACTACAAGAGCAGTACGAAGAGACGATGGTTGCAGCCCTGAAGGACAAGCTCGGGCTCGACAACGTCATGCAGGTGCCGCGCATCACGAAGATCACGCTCAACATGGGTGTGGGTGAGGCGATCGCCGACAAGAAGATCATGGACAATGCGGTTTCCGACATGACCGCCATCGCGGGTCAGAAGCCCGTCGTCACGAAGGCGCGCAAATCGGTTGCCGGCTTCAAGGTCCGTGAAGGCTTCCCGATTGGCTGCAAGGTCACGCTGCGCCGTGAACGCATGTACGAGTTTCTGGATCGCCTGATCTCGATCGCGATCCCGCGTATCCGCGATTTCCGTGGCATGAGCCCCAAGGGCTTCGACCGCCAGGGTAATTACTCGATGGGCGTGCAGGAACAGATCATCTTCCCCGAGATCGACTACGACAAGGTCGACGCGGTCCGGGGCATGGACATCACGATTACGACGTCGGCACGCAACCCCGAAGAAGGTCGCGCGCTGCTCGAAGCATTCAACTTTCCGTTCAAACGCTGAGCGGATATCCAGGCCACAGGTAAGGCTTTATGGCAAAGAAATCCATGGTTGCGCGCGAGACCAAGCGCGCCAAGCTCGCAGCGCGCTACGCAAAGAAGCGCGCAGAGCTCAAGGCCATCATCAAGAACCCCGAGTCGACGACCGAGGATCGCGACGCTGCACAGGCGAAACTCAACGCCATGCCGCGAGATGCATCGCCGTCGCGTGGTCGCAACCGGTGTTCGATCACGGGCCGCCCGCACGGCTTCTATCGCAAGTTCGGCCTCGCGCGGAACAAGCTGCGAGAAGCGACGATGAAGGGCGAAATTCCCGGCCTCGGCAAGGCCAGCTGGTAAGCGGAAGGTATTAGAAATGAGCATGAGTGATCCGATCGCGGATATGCTGACCCGCATTCGCAACGCCCAGAAGGCGCGCAAGACCAGCGTCAGCATGCCGTCGTCCAACGCAAAAGTGGCCATCGCCACGGTGCTGCGTGACGAAGGCTACGTGGGTGACTTCAATATTGAGCAAGACGGGGCCAAGTCCGAGCTGACGGTGGAGCTTCGTTACCACGACGGTGAGCCGGTCATCGAAAAGCTCAAGCGCGTAAGCAAGCCTGGCCTGCGGATTTACCGCGGTGCCGGTGACCTGCCCAAAGTGCTGGGTGGTCTTGGTGTTGCCATCGTGTCGACGTCGTCGGGTGTCATGAGTGACCGCAGGGCGCGTGAACAGGGCGTCGGCGGCGAAGTGATCTGCTACGTATCGTAATGACAAGTTTGCCCGGTGCGTCCGGGTGTGACGGGGCCGAATGGGGCCCGAACTGAACAGAGACGACCATGTCCAGAATTGCCAAACAACCGCTGAGCCTGCCGAAAGGTGCCGAGCTGACGGTCTCGGGTGACGCCGTGTCGCTCAAGGGCCCGAAAGGCACGCTGTCGATGGAACTCAACGGCAACGTGACGCTCAATCAAGAAGAGGGTGCGTGGCACGTGGCGGCCAGCAACGGTTCGCGTTTCGCCAAGGCGATGGCCGGCACAACGCGTGCGCTGCTCGGCAACATGGCGCGCGGCGTCACCGAAGGCTGGGAACGCAAGCTCACGCTCGTTGGCGTCGGTTACCGTGCCCAGGCCCAGGGTGACTCACTGAACCTGACGCTGGGTTTCTCGCACCCCGTCGTGCACAAGATGCCCGCCGGTGTGAAGGTCGAGACGCCGAGCCAGACCGAGGTCATTGTCTCGGGTGCTGACAAGCAGGCCGTCGGCCAGGCTGCAGCCGAGATTCGCGCCTACCGTCCGCCCGAGCCTTACAAGGGCAAGGGTGTCCGCTACGCCGACGAGCGCGTCGTTCGCAAAGAAGCGAAGAAGAAGTAATCGCGGCAAGGTTTACGACTATGAAACTGAACAAGAAAGACAACCGCCTGCGCCGCGCTCGCCGCGTCCGGGCGAAGATCCGCGAATTGCGCGTCCTGCGTTTGTCGGTGCACCGCACGCCGCGGCACATCTACGCGCAGATCATCGACGCCGACGGCGGCACGGTGCTCGTTTCGGCCTCGACCGTCCAGAAGACGGTTGGCGAAGGCCTCAAGGGCACGGGCAACGTCGACGCGGCGAAGAAGGTTGGCCAGGTCCTGGCCGAGCGCGCCAAGGAAAAGGGCATTGAGAGCGTGGCTTTCGATCGCTCGGGTTACCGATACCACGGCCGCGTGAAGGCGCTGGCCGACGCCGCTCGCGAAGCGGGTCTCAACTTCTGATCAAACACCCCAGAGGGTGAGCTGAAGCTGCGAAGCGGCAACAGGAAGCAAAAGCATGGCAAAGCATGACAAGAACAGCGCTGGTGACGATCTTCTCGAGAAGCTCGTCGCAGTCAACCGCGTCGCCAAGGTGGTCAAGGGTGGCCGCCAATTCGGCTTCACGGCACTGACCGTCGTCGGTGACGGTGCCGGTCGCGTCGGGTTCGGCTACGGCAAAGCACGCGAAGTGCCCGTCGCCATCCAGAAGGCGATGCAGGCTGCACGCAAGAACCTGCAGAAAATTCACTTGCGTGACGACTCGCTGCAGTACGAGATCAAGGGCCGCCACGGCGCCACCAAGGTCTACATGCAACCGGCCTCGGAAGGTACGGGTGTCATCGCCGGCGGCGCGATGCGTGCCGTCTTCGAGTGCGCGGGCGTTCGCAACGTGCTGGCCAAGAGTTACGGCTCGCGCAACCCGATTAACGTCGTGCGCGCGACCATCAACGGCCTCGCCGGCATCCACTCGCCGCAGGCGATTGCTGCCAAGCGCGGCAAGAAAGTCGAAGAGATCGTCGGGTAAGCGCCATGGCCAAGGGAAAGACACTCAAAGTGACGCTGGTCAAAAGCAAATTCGGCCGGCTCAAGAACCACAAGGCGAGCATCGCCGGTCTCGGCCTGCGCCGCATCAACCACACGGTTGAAGTCGCGGACACCCCCGAGAACCGCGGCATGATCAACCAGGTTTCGTACCTGTTGAAAGTCGAGGAAGCCTGACATGCGTCTTAATGAACTCAAGCCTGCCAAGGGCTCCAAGCCGGTCGGCAAACGTCTGGGCCGCGGCCACTCCGCGGGCCAGGGCAAGACCAGTGGCCGTGGCGTCAAGGGTCAGAAGGCCCGTTCGGGCGGCTTCCACAAAGTCGGCTTCGAAGGCGGCCAGATGCCGCTGCAGCGTCGCCTGCCCAAGGTCGGATTCAACTCGCGCAAGGCCCGCCTGAGTGCGGAATTGCGCCTGCACGAAGTCGACCTCGTCGAAGGCGACACGGTTGACCTGCTCGCACTCAAGCGCGCGCGTCTCGTGCCCTCGCACGCCGAGAAGGTGAAGATCATCGACTCGGGCAAGGTCACGACCGCGAAGACGATCAAGGGCCTGGCGGTAACGCCGGGTGCCCGCAAGGCGATCGAAGCCGCTGGCGGCAAGATCGAGGACTGAAGGACCCAACGTGGCGAAAAAAGGCGCAGATCTGACGGGTAACCCGGTGCAAGCCGGCAAGCTCACCGAACTCAGGCAGCGATTGCTGTTCCTGGTCGGTGCCCTCGTCGTATTCCGGGTCGGGACCTACATCCCGGTGCCCGGCGTCGACCCGTTGCAGCTCGCGAGTTTCTTCGAGCAGCAGTCGGGCAACATCCTGAGCATGTTCAACATGTTCTCGGGTGGTGCACTGCAACGCTTCGGGGTCTTTGCGCTGGGCGTCATGCCCTACATCTCCGCGTCGATTGTCATGCAGATGGCCACGGTCATCGTGCCCAGCCTCGCCAAGCTCAAGAAAGAGGGCGAGAGCGGCCGCCGCCAGATCACGAAGTACACGCGTATCGGTACGCTGGCCCTGGCTACGATTCAGTCGTTCGGCGCGGCCTATGCGATCCAGGCGCAGCCGGGGCTCGTCGTGAACCCGGGCTGGCAGTTCATGTTCGTCTGCGTGGTCACGCTCGTCACGGGCACCATGTTCCTGATGTGGCTCGGTGAGCAGATCACGGAGCGCGGCGTCGGCAACGGCATCTCGATCATCATCCTCGCGGGCATCATCGCGGGTATGCCCGGCGCGCTGGCGGGTACCGCACAGCTCGTGCGCGACGGCACGATGTCGCCCGCACTGGCGCTGATCATCCTGATCGCCGTCATTGCGATCACGGTCTTCGTGGTCTACATGGAAAGCGCGCAGCGCCGCATTACGGTACACTACGCGCGGCGTCAGCAGGGTCGGCGCATGATGCAGGCGCAGAGCACGCACCTGCCGTTCAAGATCAACATGTCGGGTGTGATCCCGCCGATCTTCGCGACCAGCCTGCTGCTGTTCCCGGCAACGATGGTGCAATTCGGTGGCGCCAACC
This sequence comes from Pseudomonadota bacterium, assembly GCA_039821605.1. Lineage (GTDB taxonomy): Bacteria > Pseudomonadota > Gammaproteobacteria > Steroidobacterales > Woeseiaceae > CALBPI01. Next base: position 10,906 of record JBCBNV010000001.1, read on the forward strand.
CCGACCCCGGTCCCCTGCAGCAGACGATGCAGTCGATCGGTGCTGCGCTGAGCCCCGGCCAGCCGTTGTACATCGTGTTGTACGGCGTGCTCGTCGCGTTCTTCTGCTTCTTCTACACGGCGCTCGTGTACAACTCGCGGGAGACGGCTGACAACCTGAAACGTTCGGGTGCCTTCATCCAGGGTATTCGGCCTGGCCAGCAGACGGGCGAGTACATCGACCGCGTCCTGACCCGGCTGACGTTCTGGGGTGCGCTCTACATCACGAGCATATGTCTCGTGCCGGAACTGGTCCGGATGTTCTACCCGAGCATTCCGTTCTACATCGGTGGTACGTCGCTGCTGATCCTCGTCGTCGTGACGATGGATTTCTTCCAGCAGCTGCGCGCCCACAGCCTGTCGCACCAGTACGACGGCATGATGAAGAAGGCCAACCTGAGGAATTACAGCCGCACGTAGCGGCATAGGGTCGGGGCGCCACTGGGGCGCGCGGCCAGCGGAGAACGACCATGAAAGTTCGTGCATCAGTAAAAAAGATCTGCCGTAACTGCAAACTCATTCGCAGAAACGGCGTACTGCGGGTGATTTGCACCGACGCGCGCCACAAGCAGCGTCAGGGCTAACCGTAGAACAAGCAAGAGGAAGTCATCGTGGCCCGTATTGCAGGGATCAATATCCCCACCAACAAACACATCGTGATCGCTCTGACGACGATCTACGGTATTGGTCTTACGCGCGCAAAGAAAATTTGTGCGGCTGCCGGAATTGGGGAACACGTCTCTGTGCGTGATCTCGCCGAGCCCGAAGTCGCCAAGCTGCGCGATGAGGTGGCCAAGTTCACGGTCGAAGGTGATCTTCGCCGTGAAACCGCGATGAACATCAAGCGCCTCATGGACCTCGGTTGCTACCGAGGCATCCGCCACCGCCGCGGCCTGCCGCTGCGCGGGCAACGCACGCGCACCAATGCACGCACCCGCAAGGGTCCGCGTCGCCCGGTTCGCAAGTAACAGTCCGCAAGTAATCCCCGCGCGGGCAACGAATAGCCAGGAACCTAAGAGCACATGGCACAGCAGAAATCGTCACAGAAGAGCGGCAAGAAGAAGATCAAGCGCGTCGTGCAGGACGGCATCGCGCATGTTCACGCGTCGTTCAACAACACGATCATCACGATCACGGATCGCCAGGGCAACGCACTGTCTTGGGCAACTGCGGGTGGCTGCGGCTTCCGCGGTTCGCGCAAGTCGACGCCGTTCGCAGCCCAGGTTGCTGCCGACAAGGCGGGCCGCGCAGCGATGGACTACGGCCTCAAGAACCTCGACGTCCGCGTCTGGGGTCCGGGCCCCGGTCGTGAGTCAGCCGTTCGTGCGCTCAACGCTTGCGGCTACAAGATTCACAACATCAACGATGTGACCCCGATCCCTCACAACGGTTGCCGGCCGCCCAAGCGCCGCCGCGTCTAATCAGGTACCCGTCATGGCAAGATACATCGGACCCAAGTGCAAGCTGTCGCGCCGCGAAGGAACGGACCTGTTCCTCAAGAGCGGTGTGCGTCCGCTCGAGTCGAAGTGCAAGCTCGAAACGCCTCCGGGCGGTGCGCCGGCACGTCGCCCGCGCGTCTCGGACTACGGCCTCCAGCTCCGCGAAAAGCAGAAGCTGCGTCGTATGTACGGCATCCTCGAGCGCCAGTTCCGCAACTACTACAAGAAAGCGGCTGGCCGCAAAGGCTCGACGGGTGAAAACCTGCTGCGCCTGCTCGAAGGCCGTCTCGACAACACTGTTTATCGCATGGGCTTCGCGTCCACGCGCGCGGAAGCTCGCCAGCTCGTCAGCCATAAAGGCATCGAGGTCAACGGCAGCATCGTCAACATCCCGTCCTACCAGGTAAACGGCGGTGATGTGATCAGCATTCGCGAGAAGGCCAAGAAGCAGCTGCGTATCAAGTCGTCGCTCGAGATCGCCGGTCAGATCGGCTTCCCCGAGTGGGTCGAAGTCGATGCCGACAAGATGGTCGGTACGCTCAAGACGCTCCCCGAGCGCGATGACATCCTGCCCGACATCAACGAAAACCTCGTCGTCGAGCTGTACTCGAAGTAAGCATTTTTTAGAGGACCCCGTTCTCATGCAGGAATCCACCAACGAATTTTTGAAGCCGCGTGTCGTCAAGGTCACGTCGGCATCCGATACGCAGGCACGAATCGTCATCGAGCCGTTTGAACGCGGTTTCGGTCACACGCTGGGCAACGCCCTGCGCCGTATCCTGCTGTCGTCGATGCCCGGTGCGGCCATCGTCGAAGCTGAAATCGACGGCGTGCTGCACGAGTACACGAGCATCGAGGGCGTCCAGGAAGACGTCGTCGACATTCTGCTCAACCTCAAGCAGGTTGCGCTGCGCATGCACAACCGTGACCACGCTGAGCTCACGCTCGTGAAGCAGGGCCCTGGCCCCGTCACGGCCGGCGACATTCAACTCGACCATGACGTCGAGGTGGCCAACCCCGATCACGTCATCGCGAACCTGACCAAGGACGGCGAAATCCGCATGGTCCTGCGCGTCGAGCGCGGCCGCGGCTACCGTCCTGCCAGCAAGCGTGCCAGCTTTGAAGAGCAGTCGGGCCCCATCGGTCGTCTGCAGCTCGACGCCTCGTTCAGCCCGCTCAGCCGCGTCACCTACAGCGTTGATGCCGCCCGCGTTGAGCAGCGCACCGACCTCGACAAGCTGCTGATCGACATCGAAACGAACGGCACGATCGATCCCGAAGAAGCCATCCGCCGTGCTGGCAGCATTCTCAAGGATCAGCTAAGTGTCTTCGTCGACCTGCAGGGTCAGGAAGACACGTCGGCGCAGTCGGCGGAAGCTCAGGTCGATCCGATTCTGCTGCGTCCCGTCGACGAGCTCGAGCTCACGGTTCGCTCGGCGAACTGCCTCAAGGCCGAGAGCATCAACTACATCGGCGACCTCGTGCAGCGCACCGAAGTCGAGCTGCTGCGTACACCGAACCTCGGTAAGAAGTCCCTGACCGAAATCAAGGAAGTGCTGGAAAGCCACGGCCTGGGTTTGGGTCTGCAGGTCGAGAACTGGCCGCCGGCGAGCCTGCGCGGCGATCGCACGATCTGATACCTACTTTGACTGGAAAGCGTCATGCGACACAGAAAATCAGGGCGTAAGCTCAACCGCAACAGCTCGCACCGCAAGGCGATGTACCGCAACATGGCGGCGTCGCTGATCAAGCACGAGACCATCAAGACGACAGTCCCGAAAGCCAAGGAACTGCGCCGTGTCATCGAGCCGCTGATCACGCTGGCGAAGGAAGATGCCGTGGCCAAGCGCCGCCTGGCCTTCGACCGCCTGCGCGACAAGGAAGCCGTAGGCAAGCTCTTCGTAGAGCTGGGCCCACGCTTCAAGGAGCGCCCCGGTGGTTACCTGCGCATCCTCAAGATGGGGTTCCGTCGCGGTGACGCGGCACCCATGGCGATCGTGCAGTTGCTCGACCAGTCTGCCGCGGACGCGGCGGAGGCGGCCGCCGAGTAAGCGGTACTGCAATGCAAAGCACGAAAGCCGGCCCTTTTCAGGGCCGGCTTTTTTTTGGCGCGCACCCTGCCCAGGCAAGAGCAGGCCTGCTCCGCGTCAGTGCCTTTGTGGCATATTGGCTCCTGAATCTGGATACGCGAGATCACGGACGAGGAGCTGGCCATCCACATCATCATTGGCGTCATCGCTGCCGCCCTTATTGTCTTTCTCTTGATCTCGCGAGGCGGATCGAGCCGCAAGACACCGAAAATCGATCACACGCCCATGAGTCCCTTCGAGCGGGTCATCTCGTCGCACGAGTTTGAGGATCTCGTGGTCGCGCACTCACACCAGACACCGGTTTTGGTCGACTTCTACGCGGACTGGTGCGGGCCCTGCCATGCATTCTCGCCCGTCCTCTCGGAAATGGCGAAGCACTGTGAAGGTTCATTCCTACTGGCCAAAATCGATTTTGAAGCCAACAAGGAGCTTGCTGTGCAGGCGGGCGTGAGGGCACTACCCGCTATTGCGCTGTTCAAGGACGGAAAGCGCGTCGACGGTTTCAGCGGCGGGCGGCTACCGCATTCATTGCGGTATTTCCTGGCGAAGAATGGCGTCGAGGTGCCCGTAGAGGCTTCGGCGAAGGATGCATCCTGACGCCACCACACCCGGCAACCGCGCCGGATTCCTGCCGTTCTTCCTGGCATCCCTGTATGCCGCGGGGACCTTGGCGTTCTGTCTTTATGTTGGTTACGGCGGCGAGACGCTGGGCGGCATCGCGGCAGCCGTCGCTTTCTTCATCGCGTTTGTTTGCGCATTTGTCCTGACGCCCGTGTTTTTCGTCGCGCGACGCGTCCTTGGCGAAACCTGGTACTTCCTGCTGCACTTGCTGATCGGCGGCGCGATTGGTGTTAGCCGCTCGGCACGCAATCGCTACGCCGAGAACTGGCTGGATCTCCTGCTCGTGCCCGACAGCCTGATGGTCATCATGACATCGATGGCAGCATGGTTGTTTGTGGTTTTGTCCGTCTCCGCGGGCCAGCCGTCGCGCACTCGGCCGGAAAGCTGGCGCTTTTGGCGCTGGGGCGGGCTGTTCGTAGGCTTTTTCACGCTACACATCCCGACGTCGGTGTCCGAGACGCCGACCGACCCGTCCTGCCACAACGTCTTCCTCGGGGGTCGCCAGAGCGCCAGAGCGTCGGTGCGAATGAACTTTGAACTCTCCAGGCGTGAGCGCCAGCTGATTGGATCGTGGTATGACCGGTTTGCGGGGTCACAGGGCCTTAAGGTCCGGCGCCATCGGTCGCCGAGCCGATCTATGTGCAACGATGACATCCTGTTCGAGGCCGGTGGCGTCTTTGAAGGCGGGCGGCACGGACTGAGCGGCTACCCGCACGATGGCGGCGGCGACTGGCGACCCGTGACCGGGGCGCTGATTTGCTACCTCGAAGGCAAGCTCGATCGCCCGATCCGCTTCACGGGAGGCGGTGGCGAAGACATCGAGCGCCCCGAGTTCGCGCTCGCATATTGCGCGCCACCTGATGCGCCTGCAGCAGAAGCTCGTGTCGAGCCAGGGCCCGAGTGAGTGGATTGTCGATCGGGGTGACTGAGCGCCGCAAACGTATCGTCTACGCCAATCAGGAGGCTTCGTCAGCGGCCGTTGCGCTGCCGTCATTGGTGCTCGCAGTGTCTTCAATCATGAGTGCCTCGTGGGTCGCTGTCCCACTGAGACTCGCCGTGCGCTCCGAAATGTGGAGCCGGTTGCGGCCGCTGCGCTTGGCCTCGTAGAGCGCGTCATCGGCCCGTTTATAGAGCGCATCACGCGTCTCGCCGGCGCGGTGCTCAGCCAGGCCGAAGGAAGCGGTCACGCCAAACGGGCTCGTGGCGCCCGTGGCCGGGAACTCGAGTTCCGTGATCGCAACGCGCAGGCGCTCGGCCAGTTTCTGGGCCTGGACCAGCGAAGACGCGCTGGCCACGATGACAAATTCCTCACCACCCGCGCGGAAGCAGGCGTCCGTCGGGCGCGCGTGCCCCTGGATCGTCTGGGCGATCTCGGCGAGGACGCGATCACCAATTGTGTGGCCGTGCGCGTCGTTCACCGACTTGAAGTGGTCGATATCGAGCATGATCAGCACAAAGGGGTCATCCGTCCGGGGCGCGACTGCGATAGCGCGGTCGAGCGTGTCATCGAGCGCGCGCCGGTTGCCGACACCCGTCAACGCGTCTGACAACGAGGCGGTATGCAGCTCACGACGCTGTTCTGCAGTCAGCGCGGCAAACGCCACCGACAGGCAAATCGTGACGCCGAATGACGCCAGATAGGCGGCCGACTCGCCGACGGGTCGCCCGTCAAAGATCACAGGAAGCACGATTGCTATTGCAACGACGGCAGCGACGGCCGCCTCTTTTGGCTTCATGAGGTAGAACAAGGCGACGAGCGCCGGGTACATCCAAACGACCTGGCTACCGCCTTTGATGCTGACCGAGGTTACGGCTGCCGTAACAGCAACGAGCGCCATGCAGATGCTTGCGATACGGACCGCACGCTTGACGTAAACCGACCAGGCGATGAGCACGAAGCCCGTCACCGCAAACGCGTCCACCAGGGCGATCACGAAGTCGCCCTGGAACAGCCGGTAGATGCCCATCGGCCCAATACCTGCGATCCCCGACAGCGCCAGCATGACGGGTGGCAGTTCTTCTAGTGTCAGTTTTCGTCCCACCATGTTGGTTAAGCGGCCGATTCACTGTGCGCTTTACCCCAAACGGCGCCTGAACCAAAAAAGGGCCAAGTGATTGCTCACCCGGCCCTCTTGGCTCTGGTCTCGACGAATGTCGCGCCGGTGTTATCCGGTCTTTTTCTTGGTCGTGCGGCGCTTTGTGGTCTTCTTGGCGGTACGCTTCTTCGTCACGCGCTTCTTGGTGGCGCGCTTTTTCGTAGCGCGCTTCTTGGCGGGCGCCTTCTTCTTGCTTGCAGCCTTCTTGCGGGTCGCCTTTTTGGCCGGTGCTTTCTTGCTCGTGGCCTTCTTTTTCTTCTTCTTGCCCGTGAGCTTGCCGACCTGCTTCTCGATGGCGGCAAACGCTTTATCGAGATGCAGCGCGCGCTTCATGTGGGTGCGGGCCGCGGCCAGGTCCTCGCGCACGAGCTTGAGCTGTTCGCGAGATTCCTTCGCGTCTTCCTTCGCCGAATCCCGAAGCTTCTCCAGCTTACGGATCTGGCTGCGCAGCTCGCGCTTGACCTTCGCCGAGGTCGACTTCGCGAGCCGCTCCGCCTTCTTCTCAAGCTGGTCTGCCGAGCGCATGGCCCGATTGGTCGCTGCCTTCACTTCGCGCGTGAGCTTCTTGCGCTCACGATCGAGCGTCTTGAACGTGCGCGTCGCTGTCGAAACCAGTTCCTTCTTGGCCTTCGTCAGCGCCTTGTGTTGTTGATCGAGCTCTTTGCTCATCGATTTCCCCCAAAAAAAGCTTGCCCAGAGCGCCGACTATACCGCAAACCCGCTTCGGCGCGAGTCGCTGCATTGCCAGCCCCCGGTGGCCGGGGGTAGGGTTGCCAGCGATCCGTCGGGAGATGCCTTGGAGAATCGGAATGCGGCCTGTTCATCACATCAACCTCGTTGTGCCGTCGCTCGCTGCGGTCGTCGATCAATTCGCCATCGTTACGGGTGTGGCCGCAGGCCCCGAAGAACGCCTCGAGGCGCGTGGCGTGGCACTGCGTCGATTCGACCTGGGTGGTACCTGGCTCGTGCTCGTGGCCCCCACGCGTGACGATAGCCCGACCGCGCACTGGCTTGCCCGCCACGGTTCCGGTCTGTTCCTGTTATCTTTTGCGACCCGTGATTTGGACGCGGCACTGGCGGATCTCGAGGCACGGGGGATTGCGTCGCAGGGCGAGCCTCGCAAGGGGCTTGATGACTGGCGCGTTGCAGACCTTGCGACCGATGCGTTCGCGGGCCTGCCCTTACAACTGACCCAGGCTGGCGGTTCGAGCCGGGCCTGAAACGGAGACGGCCATGAGCCAGCGATTCGATGGAAAAAGCGTCATTGTCACGGGCGCATCAGCCGGCGTCGGCGCCGCGGTTGCGCGGGCCTTCGCGGCCGAGGGCGCTCGGCTCATGCTCGTGGCGCGTCGGCGTGAGCCGCTGCAGGTCATCGCCGAAGAGCTGGGGGATACGACGAAGGTTGAGACCTTCGCACTGGATGTGGCCGACACGGCGGGATGCCGGGACCTGATCAAGAAGACCGTGTACGAATTTGGCTGCGTGCACTACCTCGTGAACAACGCCGGCGCGCATTTTCGCGGCAATTTCGAGACCGTTTCCGTCGAGGAGATTGCGACGATGGTCGACGTCAACCTGCGCGCGCCGCTCGTACTGGCGCGCCTTGCGCTGGATGCGATTCGCGAGGCTGGCGGCGGTGCCATCGTCAATGTGGCCTCGCTCGCGGGCACTACGCCCGTGCCCGGGTCTGCCACCTACAGCGCCACCAAGTTCGGTTTGCGAGCGTTTACGCTGGCGTTTGCCGACGAACTCGCCGGCTCCAACGTTCGCGTGGGCGCCGTCTCACCGGGCCCCATCGACACGGGCTTCATCATGGACGACATCGACGGCGTCAGCGATCTGACCTTCTCGCAGCCCATGAGCACGGCAGAGCAAGTGGCAGAGGCCGTGTTGCAAGTGGCACTCGACGGCGATATCGACATCAAGATGCCGCCCATGAGTGGTCGTCTGGCGACAGCGGGCTACCTGTTCCCGGCCCTCAAGCGTGCGCTCCGGCCCATGCTCGAGAAGAAGGGCCGCAAAGCCAAGGCCTTCTACAAGGCGCGCGCCGCGCGGGGCGAGCCGTGACCCGCGAGCTCGCGCACGTCAACATCGCCACCATGCGCTGGCCCGCCGATGACCCCCGCATGGCGGGATTCTACGACAACGTGCCCGCGATGAACGCGCTGGCAGAGTCGTCGCCGGGCTTTGTCTGGCGGCTGACCGATGCCGAGGAGGAGGCGCGTGCCGCGACGCTATTCGGCGACCCGCGCCTCATCCTTGCACTGTCGGTCTGGGAGAGCATCGAGGCGCTCGAGCAATTCGTCTATCGCAGCGCGCACGGCGGCTACCTCCGGCAACGCACGAGCTGGTTCGAGCCGCGCCAGGGCCCCAACAAGGCGCTCTGGTGGGTCGAACCTGGCGTGCGCCCCACGATCCATGACGCCAAGCACCGCATCGAATGGCTGGCGCTCAACGGCCCCGGCGAATTCGCCTTCGGATTTTCCAAACACCGCGCAAAGGAGGCCGGCTAATGCAGGCACTCGACACCGACACCATCCAATCGCGACTGACAGAGATTCCGGGCTGGACGCTCGAGGACGACAAGCTCACGCGTGAATTTACGTTCGAAGATTTCGTCGCCGCTTTCGCGTTCATGACGGCAGTCGCGCTGGAGGCTGAGAAAGCCGCGCACCATCCCGAGTGGTTCAACGTCTACAACCGCGTCCGCGTCCAGCTCACCACCCACGACGCCGGCGGCATCAGTGACAAGGACTTCGCGCTGGCCGCACGCATGAACGCGCTGGCCTGACGGCTCCGTTACGGCGAGCGGCCGGCGGCCTTCACCGTCATCGCGAGGGACCGAAGTCTCCACCGTCATCGCGAGGGACCGAAGTCTCCACCGTCATCGCGAGGGACCGAAGTCTCCACCGTCATTGCGAGCCCACGCAGTGGGCGCGGCAATCTCCCAACGCCATCGTGCCGCCAAACGAACCCTCCATCCGCCATCCCGCCGGGTCGGAGGGGGTGGTTAGGGGGCCGTGTCGTTCGGCAGCACGATTACGTCAGGAGATTGCCGCGGGGCCTTCGGCCCCTCGCAATGACGGTCCGTCAAACCCCTCCGACCCGACAGGATGGCTGCCTCACCAGGAGCGGTGAGCGCACCACCTTGAGTTGAGGCAGCCTGTCTGTGCCGCCGATAGGTATTGTCGGGATGTCGAGCGACAGGACGTCGCTCGCCAAGCGATCCAGGGATGGACTCGAGCGTTCCCGACAATACCTATCGGCGGTGCGGGCAGGCGGGGGTGGTTCGGGTGCTCGTATCGTTTGGCGGCACGAATTCGTTACGAGATTGCCGCGCCCACTGTGTGGGCTCGCAATGACGGTACCGGGGAAGACACCTCGCCCTGACGGTGGGGGAATTGCTACAGCGTTGCGAAAGCGTCGCGCGTCAGGTTTTCGGGCGTGTCGCCGTGGATGCGGACATTGTCTTCGATGCGGATGCCTCCGAATGGGCGTAACGCTTCGATGGCATTCCAGTCGAGCAGATCCTTGTGCTCGGAGTTGAGCACCGCGTCGAGCAACGAGTCGATGATGTAGAGGCCGGGCTCTATCGTGACGACTTCATTGTCGCTGAGCGGGCGCGTGAGTCGGAGCGCCGGGTCCGAATCGGGGCGCTCCGTGGGCGTGCCTTTTTCGTCGGCGATGTGGCCGCCGACGTCGTGGACCTGGAGGCCCAGGTAGTGGCCCAGGCCGTGGGGCAGGATGGCGCGTGTGACGCCCGACGCCACGAGCGCCTCGGCGCTGCCCTTGCCGACGCGGCTGTCGATGAGCAGTTGGGCGAGGCGCGCGTGGGTGTCGACGTGGAGCTCGCGGTAGTCGGCGCCGGCGACAACCTGGCCGCAGACGGCCTGCTGCAGTTCGTCCATGCCTGAAATCAGATCGGCGAACAGGCCGTCGTCAGCGGCGTAGGTCCGGGTGATGTCGCTGGCGTAGCCAGCGCTCTGTGCGCCCGCGTCGATCAGGAAGCTGCGCGATACCTCGGGTGCCTCTCGGTCGCGCGCCTGGTAGTGCAGTACGGCGCCGTGCTCGTTGAGCCCCACGATACTCGGGTAGGGCAGGTCGGTGTCGATGTAGTCGATGGCGTTGAGGTAGGCCTGATGGATGGCGTACTCGCTGTTGTCGCCGGCAGCGAAAGCCTCGGCCGCCGCGGTGTGGGCGCGCGCCGCGATACGGCTCGCTTCGCGCATGCGGTCGAGCTCGTAGTCGGTCTTGGCTGTGCGCGCATTGTCGAGGTAGTGCAAGGCGGCACGCGGATTGAGGCGTTCGAGGCCCAGCGCCTGCGACTTTGTCTGCGCCTCGCCAATGAAGATCGGGGCGCGCGACTGCGGCGGCATGTGGGCACGCGCGTCTTCGGGCTGACTGACGATGCGGACATCGAAGGCGTCGGCCCAGTACGGATCGGGTGCGGCGGGCGGCAGGTGCCAGAAGTCGTCGGGCAGGCAGTAGACGAGGATGGGCGTTTCGCCCGCGCGGTAGATCACGTAGCTGTCGGGCACGTCGGTAACCGGCAGCCACCAGGCAAAATGTGCGTTGACCTGGAACGGGTAGGGGTGGTCGTCGCGGAATGCGTAGCGCAGTGCCCCGGAAAATACGACTGCGGTATCGGCGCCCGCGACGTCCATCGCGGCGTCGTAGCTCGCGCGCACGCGCGCCAGATGTTGCAGGTAGCGGGCTTTGTCGGGCTGCGTCGCCATGGGTGCACCGGGTGAGAGCGAAGCCGGCGCGCAGTATAGCAATGCGCTTTGCGCCGGTTCTATGTTCGAAACGAAACGGGCAGAATACCGGGATGTCTCGCCCCCCGTGTGTTTCCGGAGTCTTGCCATGCCCCGTTCTTCGATGTGCCGTGTCGCCGTATCCGCGCTGGCGTTCGCAATGCTGATGGATCCCGCATTCGGTTATGACCGTGTGAGTGGTGCTGCGCACGCCTCGCGCTCCGAGGTCATCGCGCCCAACGCCATGGCGGCAACGAGCCAGCCGTTGGCAACGGAAGTCGCGCTCGAAATCCTGCGCAAGGGCGGCAGCGCCGTGGATGCGGCCATTGCCGCCAACGCCATGCTGGGCCTTGTCGAGCCCACGGGCTGCGGCATCGGCGGCGACCTCTACGCTATCGTCTGGGACGCCGAGAACGAAGAACTGACAGGTCTAAACGCCAGCGGCCGCTCGCCGCAAAGCCTGTCGCTTTCGGTGTTCAAAGACCTGGGTCTCGAGTCGATTCCGCCGCGCGGCCCGCTGCCCGTGAGTGTGCCGGGTGCCGTGGATGGCTGGTTCGAGCTGCACGCGCGCTACGGCAAGTTGCCCATCGACGAGGTGTTGGCACCCGCGATCCGTTACGCCGAGAACGGCTTCCCTGTGAGTGAACTCATTGCTTACTACTGGGAGCGAAATGCGCGGGTGCTCGCCGAATACCCGGGTTTCACGGATACGTTCATGCCCGAAGGTGCCACGCCCAAAAAGGGTGAGATGTTCAAGAATCCGCGTCTGGCCAAGACCTACCGGCGGATCGCTGAGGGCGGGCGCGACGCGTTCTACAAAGGCGACATCGCGCGAGAGATCGGCGACTACATGGCCGAGCAGGGCGGCTACCTCACCTTTCAGGACATGGCGGCGCACACGTCGGACTGGGTAGAGCCTGTCAGCACCACCTACCGCGGGGTTGAGGTCTTCGAGCTGCCGCCCAACGGTCAGGGCATCGCGGCGCTGCAGATTCTGAACATTCTGGAGGGTTACGACATCGCGGGCATGGGCTTCGGCAGCCCCGAGTACGTGCACACGTTCACGGAAGCCAAAAAGCTCGCCTTCGAAGATCGCGCCAAGTTTTACGCCGACATGGACTTCGTCGATGTGCCCGTCGACTGGCTGGTGTCCAAGGACTACGCGGCCCAGCGGCGCAAGCTCATCGATCCTGACAAGGCATCGACGGAGGTGCCCGCGGGTGACGTGCCCATGGACGGCGACACGATCTACCTGACCACGGCCGATGCCGACGGCAACATGGTGTCGCTGATCCAGAGCAACTACCGCGGCATGGGTTCGGGCATGACGCCCGGCGAACTCGGCTTCATCCTCCAGGACCGCGGCGAGCTGTTTGCGCTCGACGAAAGCCACGCCAACGTCTATGAACCTGGTAAACGCCCGTTCCACACGATCATCCCGGCGTTCGCGTTCAAGAACGGCAAGCCCTGGATCAGCTTCGGCCTCATGGGCGGTGGCATGCAGCCTCAGGGTCACGCGCAGATCATCGTGAACATGGTCGACTTTGGCATGAATCTGCAGGAAGCCGGTGACGCGGCGCGCATCCGCCACGACGGCTCGTCGGAGCCCACGGGCGAGATCATGAGCGGCGGCGGCACGGTGTTCCTCGAGACTGGCATCACAGGCCCGACGCGCGACGCGCTGGTCGAGAAGGGCCACAACGTGGAACAGGGTCGCGGCGGTTTCGGCGGCTACCAGGCCATCATGATCGACCACGAGCAGGGCGTGTACTACGGCGCGTCGGAGTCTCGCAAAGACGGTCACGCCGCAGGATTCTGAGATGAGCAAGCGTGAGGTCTGGCTGACCGGAATCACGACCACCGGGACGCCGCACATCGGCAACTACGTCGGTGCGATCCGTCCGGGCGTGGCCTCGAGCCGCGATGCGCGTCGCGATAATTTCTACTTCCTCGCCGACCTGCACGCGCTCGTCAAGAACGAGGACCCCGAGAAGATCGCGAAGTCGACGCTCGAGATCGCCGCGAGCTGGCTCGCGCTCGGGCTGGATACCGACAACACAGTGTTTTACCGCCAGTCCGACATCCCCGAAATCCCGGCGCTGACCTGGGTGCTTTCGAGCCAGACGGCCAAAGGCCTCATGAACCGCGCGCACGCCTACAAGGCTGCCGTGCAGGCCAATGAAGAGGCGGGCAGCAAGGACCCCGACAAGGGCATCACCATGTCGCTGTTTGGTTACCCCGTGCTCATGGCCGCGGACATCATCATGTTCCACGCCACGCACGTGCCCGTGGGTCGCGATCAGAAACAGCACGTGGAAATGGCGCGCGACATCGCGCAGCGATTCAACCACCACTACGGCGAGATTCTCACGCTGCCCGAGGCGGTCATCAGCGACAACACGGCCACGCTAAAAGGCTTGGATGGCCGCAAGATGTCGAAGAGCTACAACAACACGATCCCGCTGTTCGAGCCGCCCAAGCGGCTGCGTAAGCTCATCATGAAGATCAAGACGAACTCACTCGAGCCCGGCGAGCCCAAGGACCCGTCAGACTCGACGCTGTTCGATATCTACCGCGCGTTTGCGAGCAAAGAAGAAACCGCCGCGATGGCGCAACAGTTCGCCGACGGCATCGCGTGGGGCCAGGCCAAGCAGCAGCTGTTCGAGTACATCGACGACCACTTGTCGGCCGCGCGCGAGGAATACGACCGGCTCATCGCCGATCCGGGGCACATTGAGTCGGTGCTAGAGGCGGGCGCCGCGCGCGCGCGTGAGGTGAGCGTGCCGTTGTACGAAAAAGTGCGCGACGCGATTGGAATTCGACCGCTGATATAAGCGCGGGGTGACGGCGGCTGAGCGCCGCCGTCATTGCGAGCCCGCATAGGGCGCGGCAATCTCGTGACGTTATCGTGCTGTTTGGGAGATCGCCGCGGGGCCTGCGGCCCCTCGCGATGACGGTATTGGCCTATGGCCCTTCGCTAGTTTCCCCGCGTAGCCGGGAAATCTCGGCGCTTTCCATCTTCAGCGGCCTGCCCTCGGGGCAGAAGTTCACGAGAAAGTCGTTGAGGCTCGTGAACAGGCTGTCCTTGTTGAGGCTGTAGTGAACGTGCAGCCCCCGCTTCTCGCTGCACACGAGACCGGCATTTTCGAGCACGCTCAGATGCTTTGAGACCGCGGGCTTGCTGATCTCAAACTTGGCCGCGATCTCGCCGGCTGTGAGCGAAGTCTTCGACAGGTAGGCGAGCATGCGACGCCGTGGCGTGGACGACAGTGCTTGAAAGACAGAATCCATTAGTTCACTATATAACTAATTAGTTAATTAATTACCCAGTTTCATTATCACAGTACTTGGGGACGGGAGCAACGATGGGTGAGCCGCCGAAAGAGGGCCTGTTTCTCAGGTTGCACACAAAACACGGTGACCGGCTGCTCTGGTTCATCATATTGGCGTTGGTTGGCATTGCGTCGATCGTCATTCGCCTTCTCATCGAATACCAGTTTCACACGACAGCACTGCTCTACGTCGCCGTCCCATACGGCATCGCGTTCGCGCTGGCGATGATCCGGACGCCCGAGGACAAGACCTGGTGGATGGCGTTTCTCGACCATGGGCTCAAGGCCTTGATCGTGTTCCTCGCGAGTTCGGTTGTGCTTTTTGAGGGTTTTGTATGCGTTGTCTTCTTCATGCCCATCTATTTCCTGGGCTTCACGATCGCCTTCATTGGAACTTGGCTCTCGCGCACGGCGCGTAGCGACCGTGTGCGGGCCATCGCATTGGCGATTCCGGTGCTCGTGTTCGCGAGTTCACTGGAGGGCACCAGCGAGTCGCTCTCCTTCGCCCGCGATGAGCGCATCACGGTCAGTCGAACCGTTGCGCTGACTCCAGAGGCCGTACTCGCCAACCTGGCGCGGCCAATCGAACTGGGTGAGCCGGAGGCGTTGATTCTGTCTGTCTTTCCGATGCCTTACCGCGTCGACTCAGGGTCGCTGAGTCCGGGGGACATCCACACGGTACACACGCGTTACCACCGCTGGTTTGTGACCAACACGCACGAAGGTGAGATGAGACTGCGAATACACGATGTGGGAACAGACTTCGTCGTCACGGAGTTTCTCGAGGACACGAGCTACTTCTCCAACTACCTGACGATGCACGGCACGCGTATCGACCTGACGCCGCTCGACGACGGGCGCACAACGATCACGCTGCAGCTCGAGTACACGCGACTGCTCGATCCGGCCTGGTACTTCGGCCCGATTCAGCGTCACGCCGTGTCTCGCATGGGTGCGATGCTGATCGACGACATCATGGTGCGCGCCGATGCACGCTGATTACGCCAACCCGCGCATCGACGGACACGACAAGGATGCCGATGCTGTTGCCGGTGCCGTCTACGCAGACCCGGCCAAGGTCGTATGGGTGGGCGCTATGGCAGTGCTGGGTATTGTCGGCGCGGCACTTACCATGACAACTGGCGCCGTCGTGCTTTTCGTCGTCAGCACAGCCGTCACTCTGTGCCTCGGGCACTCGCTGGGCATGCACCGGCGCTTCATCCACAAGAGCTACCGCTGCCCCAAGTGGCTGGAGTACCTGTTTGTCCACTTCGGCGTGCTCGTCGGGCTCGCTGGTCCATTCGGCATGCTGCGCACCCACGACCTGCGGGATTGGGCACAGCGACAGACGGCCTGCCACCCGTATTTCTCGCACGCATCGCGCTGGCACAAGGACCTGCTCTGGCAGCTGTTCTTCTCGATCCGGCTCGAGCGACCACCCCGTATCGACATCGACGCGGATTACGCGAGTGATCCCGTCTACCGCGTCATGGAACGGACCTGGCATTTCCAGCAGCTGCCCTGGGCAATCCTGTTCTACGCTATAGGTGGTTGGGGCTGGGTGGCCTGGGGCATCGGCTCACGCGTGACCGTGTCGATCTTTGGCCACTGGCTGATCGGCTACTTCGCGCACAACGAGGGTGAAAGGCGCTGGCACGTCGAGGGCGCGGCGGTGCAGGGACACAACGTGCGCTGGACGGCGCTGCTAACGATGGGTGAGTGCTGGCACAACAACCACCACGCGTTTCCCGGGTCAGCCAGGCTCGGGCTCGAGCCGGAACAGTGGGACCCGGGCTGGTGGGTGTTGCAAGGCATGGAGCACGTTGGACTGGCGCGCGACTTTGTGTTGCCGGAGCAGCTTAGACCGCGGGCGGAGTTGGTGGACCTGGCGAAAACACTGCGTTGACGTGCAGAGATCCGTCATTGCGAGCCCGCGCAGCGGGCGCGGCAATCTCTTGCCGGCATCGCGCTGTTTGGGAGATCGCCGCGGGGCCTCCGGCCCCTCGCGATGACGGTGCTGGGCTAGGCCCCTCGCGATGACGGTGCTGGGCTAGGCCCCTCGCGATGACGGTGCTGGGCTGCGCCCCTCGCGACGACTGGCCTACGTTCGACTCCTCGCGCTGACCGCGACTACCCGTCGCTGCCCGTTTGCCGCGGCGCCTCCACCAACAACGGCTTCAGAAAGCGACCCGTCACCGACGCCGGATTCTCCGCCACATCCTCGGGCGTGCCGGTCGCCACAATCTCGCCACCGCCGTCACCGCCGTCCGGCCCCAGGTCGATGATCCAGTCGGCCGTTTTGATCACATCGAGATTGTGCTCGATGACGATGATCGTGTTGTTGCGGTCGCGCAGTTCCTGCAGCACACCCAGCAGCTGGCGGATGTCGGCGAAGTGCAGGCCCGTGGTCGGCTCGTCGAGCAGGTAGAGCGTCTGCCCGGTATCCCGCTTGGACAGTTCGCGCGCGAGCTTCACGCGCTGGGCCTCCCCACCTGACAGCGTCACGGCGCTCTGACCCAAAGTGATATAGGACAAACCCACGTCCATGAGCGTCTGCAACTTGCGGTTCAGTGTCGGCACGTTGCGGAAGAACGCCAGCGCATCCTCGACGGTCATGTCGAGCACCTCGGAGATGTTCGCGCCCTTGTAGCGGATCTCCAGCGTCTCGCGGTTGTAGCGCCGGCCCTGGCACACGTCGCAGGGCACGTAGACGTCGGGCAGGAAGTGCATCTCGACCTTGATGACGCCGTCGCCCTGGCAGGCCTCGCAGCGTCCGCCCTTGACGTTGAAGCTGAACCGGCCCGGCTTGTAGCCGCGCGAGCGTGCTTCCTGCGTGCCCGCAAAGAGATCTCGGATGGGCGTGAACAATCCCGAGTACGTGGCCGGGTTGGAACGCGGCGTGCGCCCGATCGGACTTTGACTGATGTCGATGACCCGATCGAACTGCTTGAGCCCGCCGATCGAGGCGTGCGCCGCGATGTCGTGGCTCGCACGGTTGATCGTGTTGGCCGCGGCCGGGTAGAGCGTCGCGTTGATGAGTGTCGACTTGCCGCTGCCCGACACACCCGTGACACAGGTCAGCACGCCGCTCGGGATGTCGACATCGACCCGCTTCAGGTTGTTGCCGGCGGCGCCCCGGATCTGAATCGGGTCGCCGTCGGACAGCGCGCGCCGCGTGGGCACCGCGATGACTTCGCGGCCCGACAGGAACTTGCCCGTGAGCGAGGCGTCGTTGCGCATGATCTCTTCGGGTGTGCCGCTGGCGACAATCTCGCCGCCGTGCACACCCGCGCCCGGGCCCAGGTCGACCACGTGATCCGCGGCCCGGATCGCATCCTCATCGTGCTCGACGACGATGACCGTGTTGCCGATGTCACGCAGGTGCTGGAGGGTACCCAACAGCCGTTCGTTGTCTCGCTGATGCAGGCCGATCGAAGGCTCATCGAGGATGTACATGACCCCCACGAGGCCCGAGCCAATCTGGCTCGCCAGCCGGATGCGCTGCGCCTCGCCGCCGGAAAGCGTTTCGGCGCGCCGGTCGAGTGTTAGGTAGCTCAAGCCGACGTCGTCGAGGAAGCCCAGTCGGCTCGCGATCTCCTTGACGATGCGACTGGCCACTTCACCGCGCCAGCCGTCGAGTTCCATGGTCTCGAAGAACTGCCGCGCGCGGGCGATCGACATAGCCGTGAGCTCGGGCAGCGTGTGCTCGGCCACAAAGACGTTGCGTGCCGCTTTGTTGAGCCGCGCGCCGCCGCAGTCGGGGCAGGTCTGCACATTGAGATAACGCGTGAGCTCTTCGCGCACGGCTTGTGACTCGGTCTCGCGATAGCGTCGTTCAAGGTTCGGGATGATGCCCTCGAACGCGTGGCGGCGCGTTACCACCTCGCCGTCGCCCGACGTGTAACGGAACTCGACCTTCCTGCGGCCGCTGCCGTAGAGCACGACCTGACGCTGCTTGTCCGTGAGCGAGTTGAAAGGCGCCTCGACGTCGAAGTCGAAGTGCTCGCCCAGGCTCTGGATGATGCCGAAGTAGTAAGTCGTGCGTCGATCCCAGCCGCGGATCGCGCCGCCCGCAAGCGAGAGCTCGTCGTTCAAAATCACGCGTTCGGGATCGAAGAACTGTTTGACGCCCAGGCCGTCGCAGGTGGGGCAGGCGCCCGCCGGGTTGTTGAACGAGAACAGCCGCGGCTCGAGTTCCGTGATGCTGTAGCCGCAGACGGGGCAGGCAAAGCGGTCCGAGAACACGAGCTCATCGCCATTGGGGCCCGGCACGGTGGCCGTGCCGGCGACGCCCAAGTCTGTTTCAGCGTCCATGGGCGCAATTCGCGCGGCACCATCGCCGAGTTTGAGTGCCGTCTCAAACGACTCTGCCAGGCGCTGCTGAATGTCGTCGCGCACCTTGAACCGGTCAACGACAGCCTCGATCGTGTGCCGCTTCTTGGCGTCAAGTTCGGGCGCCTCGCCCAGCGACACCACCTCGCCGTCGATCCGCGCGCGCACAAAGCCCTGCGCCTGTAGCTCACGCAGCACGGCCTGGTGTTCGCCCTTGCGGTCGCTGATTACAGGCGCCAGCAGCATGAGGCGCGTTCCTTCGGGCAGCGTCAGCACCTGGTCGACCATCTGGCTCACGTTCTGCGCGTCGAGCACCTCGCCGTGGTCGGGGCAGCGAGGAATACCCGCGCGCGCAAACAACAGGCGCAGGTAGTCGTAGATCTCGGTGACCGTGCCCACGGTCGAGCGCGGGTTGTGCGATGTCGACTTCTGCTCAATGGAGATCGCCGGCGACAGCCCCTCGATGTGATCGAGGTCGGGCTTTTCCATCATCGAAAGAAACTGTCGAGCGTAAGCCGACAAAGACTCGACGTAGCGCCGCTGACCTTCGGCGTAAATCGTGTCGAACGCGAGCGAGGATTTGCCCGAGCCGCTCAGGCCCGTCATGACGATGAGCTGCTCGCGGGGCAATCGCAGGTCGAGATTCTTGAGGTTGTGCGTACGCGCGCCTCGAAGTTCGATGTAGCGGTGCATGAGCGACCCGGCCGGAGCGGAACAACCTGCTAATATACGCCGCCTCGCGCCGACCGCGCAAAGCACTTCTCACTTTGTCACACGACACTGCGACAGCGACGCCTGCGCGTCTACGCTCTGACGAACTCGGCTTCGTGGCGCGCCTCAGTGGCATCGCGATTTCGCGCCTGCTTGGCCTGTTCATGGTGCTGCCCGTCATGGCGCTCTGGGCCGACGGTTTGCCCGGCGCCTCCCCGCTGCTCGTGGGCGTCGCCGTGGGGGGTTATGGCGTTACTCAAGCCCTGCTGCAGATTCCCTACGGCATGTTGTCGGATCGCTTGGGGCGCAAGCCCGTGGCCGCCGTCGGCTTGGCCGTCTTCCTGCTGGGCAGCGCCGTGGCCGCGGGCGCCGAGGGTATCTGGGGTGTGATCTTTGGCCGACTGCTGCAGGGTGCGGGTGCCGTGTCGGCGACGCTGTCCGCATGGCTTGCCGACCGCACACGCGACGAAGTGCGCACGCCGGCCATGGCGATCTTTGGCGCGGCCATCGGTGCCTCGTTCCTGCTCGCGCTCGTGCTGGGGCCGCTGCTGGCAGCCGCCGTCGGTGTACGTGGCCTGTTCTGGCTGTCTGCAGGTTTCGGTGCGCTGGCCGTCGTGCTCGTGCTGACGGCGCCTGGGTCTAAGCCGGCGGCCGCGGCAGATCCGCGAGACTGGTCGGGCGTCATGCGCCCCGATCTGTTGGCCATGAACGGTGCGATCCTCGTCCTTCACGCGGCGCTCACGGCGTTCTTCGTGCTGGCGCCTTACCTGCTCATGAATGAGATCGCGCTGCCCGAGCATCGGCACTGGCAGGTCTACACCGTCACGCTCGCTGCAGCCTTGCCCATCGCCATTCCGCTCATCATGCGCGATGGGCGCGAAGGCAGTCGTTACATGCTGCTGGCGCTGGCCCTGCTTGCGGGGGGCTTCGTGCTCATCGCGGCGGGTCGCAGCCTCTGGTTGTTTGGCGCTGGCTGCACCCTGTTTTTCGCGGGCTTCAGTTACCTCGAGGCGGCGTTGCCTGCAGCCATGTCGCGCCGCGCGCCGGCTGAGCAGCGCGGTGCGGCTATGGGCTTGTTCTCCAGCAGCCAGTTCTTCGGCGCTTTCGTGGGCGGTACGGCCGCCGGTGCGATCGTGGGCACCTCAGGCGCTGTGGCGGGCGCCATGGGGGTCGCGGTGCTGCTCGGCGGCTGGCTCTTACTGGCAGCCTTCAATTCCCGGTCGAAACACGCCGATTAGCGCTGGCAATTGGCCCGCCAGCATTTACAATCTAGGGTCGCTTCACGCACTTTTTCAGGGGTTTTCCATGGCGCGCGGTATCAACAAGGTCATTCTCGTCGGCAACCTGGGTCAGGACCCGGAGACGCGCTACATGCCCAGCGGGGGCGCGGTGACGAACCTGCGCATCGCGACGAGCGAGAGCTGGAAGGACAAGCAGACGGGCGAGCAGCAGGAGCGCACGGAGTGGCACAGCGTGGCCATGTTCAACCGCCTGGCCGAGATCGCGGCCGAGTACCTGCGCAAGGGCTCTCAGGTCTACATCGAGGGCAAGCTGCGCACGCGCAAGTGGCAGGACAAGGAAGGTCGCGATCGTTACACGACCGAGGTCATCGCCGACGAAATGCAGATGCTGGGTGGCCGCGGTGGCGCAGGCTCGCCCATGGCCGGTGGTGGCGGGGGCGGCCAGCAGCGCCCGCAAATCGCACCCGCTTCGCAGTCCGCGGCGGCCGTTAACGACTTTGACGACGATATTCCGTTCTAGGTCTTGCGTCGCGCTTAGAAAAGACCCGCCTCGTGCGGGTCTTTTTTTTGGGCGCTACACTGCACGCGAGGACGAGGAGAGCGAGATGGCGAAAGTGACTGGCCTGGGCGGTGTGTTTTTCAAGAGCCCCGACCCGGAGGCGCTCTGCGCGTGGTACGCAGAGCATTTAGGGATGACGATCGGGCCCGACTTCAACGGCGCGGTGTTCCATGCGAACACACAGCCCAGCGAGGGCTACTCGGTCTGGAGCCCCTTCAAGGACGATACGACCTACTTCGCGCCGACCGACCAGACCTTCATGATCAACCTGATCGTTGACGACCTCGACGGTGCGCTCGCGCAAGTGGCCGCTGCCGGCGCCACGCTCCATGGCGAGCCCGAGCGCAGCGAATTTGGCGCCTTCGGTTGGTTCACCGACCCGGTCGGCAACAAAGTCGAGCTATGGCAGCCCGACGGTGGCGATGCGGCCGAGTCTTAACAGCGTCCTTGCGTTAGCGCTGGTCGGCCTCGCACTCGTGGTGGCACCCTCGCAGGCATCGGGCGCACCGACGCAGGCCGAAGCTGCACAGACGGTCGTGTTGCTGCACGGCCTCGCACGCAGCGCCAGGTCGATGCGGCGCATGGCGTCCTCGCTCGAGTCGTCGGGCTACACCGTGTGCAACATTGATTACCCGTCGACGGACCACGCCATCGAGGTGCTGGCCGCGGAACATGTGCTGCCCGAGATCGAAACCTGCGCGGCTGACGCAGAGCAGGTGCATTTCGTCACCCATTCGATGGGCGGCATTATCGTGCGCTACCTCGCCACGCTCGACGCCGCGCCCGCCATTGGGCGTGTCGTCATGCTGGGCCCACCGAACTCGGGCAGCGAGGTCGTGGACCGTATCGGCGACTGGGCGGCGTTCAATGCGTTGAACGGCCCGGCCGGGCAGCAGCTCGGTACCGATGCCGAAAGCCTGCCCAACCAGCTCGGTCCCGCGTCGTTTGAGGTCGGCGTCATCGCCGGGCGACGTTCGATCAACTGGATCAACTCGTCGATGATCGAAGGTCGTGATGACGGCAAGGTGTCAGTCAAGAGCGCGCAACTCGAAGGCATGGCGGACTTCCTGATCCTGCCCGTGACGCACCCGATGATGATGCGCAGCCGACGTGTGATTCGCGAGACACAACACTTCCTGCAGCACGGCAAGTTTGGTGCAAAGGCAGAATAGGGCGTGACCGAGCTCATTGATCTTGGCGCCATCGACCGCGCTGCGTTCCGCGACCGTGTTTTGGGAGGCGACCAGCCGGCGCTCATGCGCGGGCTGGTCGCGGACTGGCCGCTCATTGCGGCCGCTGGCGATGCCGAATCGTTCACGCGCGCTGTTGTCGCTGGCGACGCCGCGCATCCCGTTCAGGCTTTTGTCGCCGCGCCCGAGGTGGGCGGCCGTTATTTCTACAACGACGACTTCACAGGCTTCAATTTCGAACGCCGGCAGATGCAGCTGGGCGCGTTGTTCGAGCGCGTGTACGCGCTGCGAGAGGTTGACGATCCGGAGGGCATTTATGCGGGTGCGATTCCGCTGACGGGGCCGATGGCCCGCGTAGCCGATGCCTTGCCGATGCCGGTGCTCGAGGGTATCGACGATCGGTTGGTATCGCTGTGGTTCGGTAACCGCGGGCAGACCGCGATCCATTGGGATCTGCCGCAGAACATCGCCTGTGTCCTAGCCGGCAAGCGACGCTTCACGCTGTTCCCGCCCGACCAGCTCGAGAATCTCTACATGGGACCCGTCGACGTGACGCTTGCGGGGCAACCCGTGAGCCTCGTCGACCCCCTGAAGCCGGATCTCGAGCGCTTCCCGCGATACGCCGAGGCGGAACAGCACAAGATCGTCGTGACGCTGGAGCCCGGCGACGCGCTGTACCTGCCGAGCCTCTGGTTTCACCATGTCGAGTCGCTCGAGCCCGTCGGTGCGCTCGTCAACTACTGGTGGCGTGATGCGGCCGCGCACATGGTGACGCCGCTGTTCACGCTGCTGCACGCCATGCTCACGCTCAAGGACTTGCCTGAGAACGAGCTTGCCAACTGGCGCCGCCTGTTCGATCACTACGTTTTCGAGCGCGACGACGACACGCTCGCGCATCTGCCCGAGCACGCGCGGGGCTTCCTGGGTGACACGACCCCGGAGCGCGCGCAGAGGCTGCGAGCCTTTCTGGCCCACAGCCTCGGCGTGCGGCCGCGTTAGCCCGGGGACGCTGGCTCTCGCAACACCACCGGACCAGGCCTACGCGGCGCAGGCCATGCGAAATGCGCGCAAGGCGCATCCCGTGCCCATTCACTGTCGCGGCGCACGGTGCTATCCCGGCTCTGGTATCTTGCGAGGCCCCCACTGCGCTAAAATGGCGGGATGCCCGGAAAGCTCTACATCAGCACTTACGGCTGCCAAATGAACGAGTACGACTCGTCCAAGATGGCCGACGTGCTCGCCGAATCGCACGGCATGACGCTCACGCAAAAGCCCGAAGAGGCCGACGTGCTGCTCGTTAACACTTGCTCGATTCGCGAAAAGGCCGCCGAGAAGGTGTTCTCGGAGCTGGGCCGTTGGAAACCCTACAAGCTCGCCAAGCCCGGCACGCTCATCGGCGTGGGCGGTTGCGTCGCGAGCCAGGAAGGCGAGGCGATTACAAAGCGCGCACCGTTTGTCGACATCGTGTTCGGCCCGCAGACGCTGCACCGCCTGCCCGAGCTCCTCGAGTCCGCGCGCGCCGACAAGAAGAGCGTCGTCGACATCTCGTTTCCGGAAATTGAGAAGTTCGATCGCCTGCCCGAGCCTCGCGCCGAGGGACCAACGGCATTCGTCTCGGTCATGGAAGGCTGCAGCAAGTACTGCTCGTTCTGCGTGGTGCCTTATACGCGCGGCGAGGAAATCAGCCGCCCCTTCGACGACGTCATCGTCGAGTGCGCGCAGCTGGCCGGGAAGGGCGTGCGCGAGATCAACCTGCTCGGGCAAAACGTCAATGCCTACCGCGGCCCCATGCACGGCGGTGAAGTCTCGGATCTCGCGACGCTCATTCACTACGTCGCGCAGATCGAGGGCATCGACCGCATTCGCTTCACGACCTCGCACCCGGTGGAGTTCACGGACAGCCTCATCGAGGCCTACGCCAACGTGCCCAAGCTCGCGAACTACCTGCACCTGCCCGTGCAGTCGGGTTCGGACCGAACGCTGGCGCGCATGAAGCGCGGCCACACGGCGCTCGAGTACAAGCAGAAGATCCGCAAGCTGCGTGAGGCGCGCCCGGACATCAGCTTGTCGTCGGACTTCATCGTGGGCTTTCCCGGCGAAACGGATCGCGACTTTGAAGCGACCATGAACCTCATCGCCGACATCGGCTTCGACCAGTCGTTCAGCTTCATCTATTCGGCGCGCCCGGGCACGCCCGCGGCGGCGCTGCCCGATGAAGTGCCGATGGCCGTGAAGAAAGAACGCCTCAAGCTGTTGCAGCAACGCATCATTCAGCAGGCCGCCGCAATCAGCCGTGGCATGGTGGGCCGCGTTGAGCGTGTGCTCGTCGAGAAGCCGTCCCGCAAGGACCCCAACCAGCTTTCGGGCCGCACCGAGAACATGCGCTGGGTCAACTTCGACGGTCCTGCCAGCCTTATCGGCGACTTCGCCGACGTCGTCATCACCGAGGCGCTGCCCAACTCGCTGCGCGGCAGGCTCGTGGCGGACACGGCTGAAGCCGTGTGACCACGCGCCCGCATGCCTTGGGCGCGCTGGTTCTTGGTGCGATGACTCATTTTGGGGCTTGGCGGGGCGCGATTGGTGGCGTAGTCTCAGATTTCCCTGGCAGGAATCTCAAGGTGCGCGAGACACTTTGACCGACACCACAGTCAGCCGCGATCTGGTACTCGAGCCCGAGGACAATGCCCGGCTCGCCAACTTAAGCGGCCAATTCGACGAACATCTCCGCCAGATCGAGCGCAGGCTCGATATCGAAATCGCCAACCGCGGCAATCACTTCAGAGTCGTCGGCGCAGAAAGCGCCGCTCGCAAAGGCGAGCACGTGTTGCGTCAGCTTTTCGAGCTGACCGATCGCGAACGTCTCGATCCCGAACATATTCACATCTGTCTACAGGAGTCAGGTATGCAGCCAGCCCACGGTGACAAGCCGAATCTTTCCGTCGCGGACGCGCCGGACGAACTCGTCATACGAACGCGTCGCAAGTTGATTCGGCCCCGGGGCGGCAACCAGCATGGTTACCTGGCGCGCATCCGCGCCAATGACCTGTCGTTTGGTATCGGCCCCGCCGGGACGGGCAAGACCTATCTGGCTGTCGCGGCTGCCGTCGAGGCGCTCGAGACCGACCGCGTGCGTCGCATCGTGCTCGTGCGTCCGGCCGTCGAGGCGGGCGAGCGACTGGGGTTCCTGCCTGGCGATCTGACGCAGAAGGTCGACCCTTACCTGCGTCCCATGTATGACGCGCTCTACGAAATGATGGGCTACGAACAGGTAGGCAAGCTGCTTGAGCGCAACGTCATCGAAGTGGCGCCGCTTGCGTTCATGCGCGGCCGCTCGCTCAACGAATCGTTCATCATTCTGGATGAAGCGCAGAACACCACCGTGGCGCAGATGAAGATGTTCCTGACGCGCATCGGCTTTGGCTCGACGGCCGTGGTCACGGGCGACGTCACCCAGATCGATTTGCCCTCGGGTCAACTGTCGGGTCTCAAACACGTGATGCGCGTGTTGGCCGATGTGCCCGGTGTGGGACTGTCTCAATTCGGTGCCAAGGACGTGGTCCGCCACCCGCTCGTGCAGAAGATCGTCGATGCCTATGACGCCTTCGAGCAGGACGCCCTCGAGGACTGATGGCGGCGGCGGCACTGGGCGTCAACGTCCACCGGACGGATACGAACGACGACGTCCCCGACGACGCCTTTCTGCATCGCGCTGCGGCGATGGCGGCGCAAGCCGCTGAGGCCGACAAACGCGGATTCGACGGCCCGCGAGACGTCGCGATCGGCATCGTTTCGCCCGACGAGAGCCAGGCCCTCAACGCGCAGTGGCGCGACAAGGACAAGCCCACCAACGTGCTCGCGTTCCCGGCCCCGGCCATGCCCGGTCCGCCCGATGAGCCCGTACCGGCGGGTGATGTTGTGATTTGCGCCGAGGTCGTGAGCCGCGAGGCCCGGGACCAGGGCAAGTTGGCCGCGGCCCACTGGGCCCACATGGTGGTGCACGGCACCTTGCATCTCATGGGTTACGACCATATTGAGGAAGAAGATGCCGCAGTCATGGAGGCCGCGGAGCGTCGGGCGCTGGCTGCGCTGGGATTCGAGGATCCTTACGCAGTTAACGATACCTGACGGTTTTTGTTGCTATTATCGAGGTCCAGAACGGACTCCCACACCTGCATGAGCGAAGACAAACCTCCGAGTAGGCCGGGCTCCACGACCGGCGTCTGGCAGCGTTTGCTGTCGGCGTTTCGTAGCGAGCCCCGCACACGCGAAGAAGTCCTCGAGATGATCGAGGAAGCTGGCGACCAGCTGCTGTTCGACGAGGACGAGCGGTCCATGCTCACGGGGGTTCTGGAAGTTTCCGAGACCCAGGTCCGTGACGTCATGGTGCCCCGCTCACAGATGGTGGTGCTCGAGGACGGCGTGCCGTTCGGCGAGATCCTGAAGACCATCATTGACTCGGGCCACTCCCGCTTCCCGCTGCACGGCGGCGAGCGTGACGAGATCATCGGCATCCTGCTCGCCAAGGACCTGCTCAACTGCCTGGGCGCACCCATGGATCAGCCGCTCGATGTCTCGCGCTGGTTGCGTCCCGTCGTGTTCATCCCCGAGACCAAGCGACTCAATACGTTGCTCAAGGAATTCCGTGCCAGCCACAACCACATGGCCGTGGTTGTCGACGAGTACGGTGGCGTGTCGGGGCTGCTCACCATTGAGGACGTGCTCGAGGAAATCGTCGGCGAGATCGACGACGAGCACGACCCCGAGGAAGACGCCTGGATTCGCCCCGACGGCGAGCGCGACGGCGAGCCGTTATACGCCGTGCGCGCGCTGACCCGTATCGACGAGTTCAACGAGTACTTTTCGTCCGAGCTCACCGACGAGCAGTACGACACCGTGGGTGGCCTCGTCATGTGCGAGCTCGGCCGCATGCCACGGCGTGGCGAAGTCATCGAGCACGGTGGCTTCCGTTTTGTCGTGGTCCGCGCCGACCGGCGCCGCATTGACCTGTTGCAAGTGATGCGCGCCGGCAATGTCGCCGACGACGCAGCCTGAGTTTCGCAGCGCGTCGCCGCGGCCCTGGCGTGACCCGCGCCTGGGGGTTGCGGTGCTACTGGGTGCACTGCTGCCGCTGGGCTTTGCACCCTTCGAATTCTGGTGGCTGCTGCCGGCCGTGGTCGCCGCGCAGGCACTGACCTGGATCGATCTCGCGCCGCGTCGCGCCTACAGCGTCGGTTTTGGCTTCGGAGCGGGTGCCTTTCTCGCGGGCACCTACTGGCTCTACCACTCGATTGTCATCATCGGCAAAGTGCCGCTGCCCCTCGCGCTCGTGCTCATGCTGGGGCTCGTCGCCATCATGGCGCTCTACTACGGCGGCGTCGCCTGGGCGGTAACGCGGTTCGCGCGCGGTCGCGTGCTGCCGGCCGTACTCGTGTTGCCGGGCGCCTGGGTGCTGTTCGAATGGGGTCGCGGCTGGGTGCTGTCAGGGTTCCCCTGGCTGTCGCTGGGCTACGCGCTGCCCGAGTCGATCATGGCGGGCTACCTGCCGTTGGTTGGTGTGTACGGCGGAACGCTCGCGCTCGCGGCAGTGGGTGCTGCCTCGCTGGGCGCCGTCAAGTTCATGAAGCCGCTCGAGAGGGCGCTTTGTGTGGCATGCGCCGCGGTCATCATGGTCACCGGGTTTGGGCTCGCTAGAGTCGATTGGGTGACGCCCGGCGAGCGTTCCGTGTCTGCGAGCATCGGCCAGCTCGGGCTCGATCAGCGCCTCAAGTGGACGCAGGAAGCGTTCAACGAGACGCTCAACTGGTACGCCAATTTCGTCGCCGAGGAACGCGGTGCGGACGTGCTCGTCATGCCCGAAGCGGCAATCCCGAGCGTCGCCGATCGGGTCACCGTGTACCTCGATCAGCTCGGTGCCACGGCGGGCGCGTCGGGCGGCACGTTGCTGCTTGGCATCCTGCGTCGGGATGAGCAGGGCGTCTACAACGCGCTGGGCGCGTTCGAGGGTCGCGAGCGCAGCTGGTATGACAAGCGCCACCTCGTGCCCTTCGGCGAGTTCTTCCCCGTGCCCGCATTCGTACGCGAGTGGATGCGGCTGCGCGACCTGCCGTACTCGGATATCGCTCGTGGCCGCGCCAACCCCGAGCCGCTCACGGCCGCAGGCTTTCCCATTGCGACAAGCATTTGCTACGAGGACGCCTACCCGGCCGAGCAGCTCGGCTTCTTTCCCGACGCGGCGTTCATCGTCAATGTCAGCAACGACGGCTGGTTCGGCGACTCCATCGCGCCCTGGCAGCACCTTCAGATCGCGCGGACGCGATCGGCCGAGTCGCAACGCTGGCAATTGCGCGCCACGAACACCGGCGTCACGGCCATTATCGACGGGCGCGGACGCGTCGTGGATCAGGCGCCCGCGTTCGAGCCCGCGGTATTGCGCGGCACGATCGAGACGGTCGCCGGGCACACGCCCTACACGCGGCTTGGCAACCTGCCTGCGCTCGCCCTGAGCCTTGCGCTCATCGCGCTGGGCGCGGCGCTCGGCCGCAGGGGCTGAGCGGGCTTCCAACGCTGCGGCAAGGCTGTATCCTTGCCGGTTTAGTAACCAAAGACCGGCCCCGGGCCATGAGCAAGCAATACCATCCCAAGGACATTGAGCCGCAGGTTCAGCGCCACTGGCGCGAGCAGGGCACCTTCGAGGTCGATGAGACCGAGGGCGTCGACCCCTACTACTGCCTGACCATGTTCCCCTACCCCAGCGGCAAGCTGCACATGGGGCACGTGCGCGTGTTCACGATCTCGGACGTGGTGGCGCGCTACCACCGCATGCAGGGCAAGCACGTGCTACAGCCCATGGGTTGGGATGCCTTTGGCATGCCCGCCGAAAACGCGGCCATCCAGCACCAGGTGCCGCCGGCGAAATGGACCTACGACAACATCGGCTACATGCGTAGCCAGATGGATTCGCTCGGCCTCGGCTACGACTGGCGGCGTGAGGTCACGACCTGCCGTCCCGAGTACTACCGCTGGGAGCAGTGGCTGTTCACGAAACTGTTCGAGAAGGGTCTCGTCTACCGCAAGAGTTCGGTCGTCAACTGGGACCCCGTGGACAACACGGTGCTGGCCAACGAGCAGGTCATCGACGGCCGCGGCTGGCGCTCGGGTGCACTCGTGGAGCGGCGTGAGATTCCGCAGTGGTTCATGAAGATCACGGACTACGCCGATGAGCTGCTCGAGAGCCTCGATGGGCTCGACGGCTGGCCCGAGTCCGTCAAGACGATGCAGCGCAACTGGATCGGTCGCTCCGAAGGCGTCGAAATCGGATTCGACGTCGAAGACGGCTATGCAGACACACTCGCTGAAACGGACGGCAAGCTGCGCGTCTTCACGACGCGGCCCGACACGCTCTACGGCGTGACCTACATGGCCGTCGCCGCCGAGCATCCGCTCGCCGCGCGCGCGGCCAAGTCGAATCCGGGTCTCCAGGGGTTCATCGAAGCCTGCCGCCAGGGCGGTGCTGCCGAAGCCGAAGTCGAGACCATGGAAAAGAAAGGCATGGCGCTCGGCATCGACGCGATCCATCCGCTCACGGGTGAGCGCGTGCCCATCTGGGTCGCCAACTTCGTGCTCATGTCCTACGGCACGGGCGCCGTCATGGGCGTGCCCGGTCACGACCAGCGCGACTGGGAATTCGCGACGCAGTGCGGGCTGACCATCAAGCAGGTCATTGGCGCGCTGCCAGGCGATACCGCCGATCTCTCCAAAGCGGCCTATCTGGGCAAGGGCACGACCGTGAACTCGGGTGAGTTTGACGGGCTCGAGTTCCAGGCCGCGTTCGACGCCATCGCTGACCGGCTCGTGGCCGACGGTAAAGGTGCTCGTACGATCAACTACCGGCTGCGCGACTGGGGTGTGTCTCGTCAGCGCTACTGGGGCGCGCCGATTCCGATCATCTACTGCGATGACTGCGGCGCCGTGCCCGTGCCCGAGGCGGACCTGCCCGTGGTGCTGCCCGAGGACGTGGTCGTGAGCGGGACGGGGTCACCGCTCAAGGACATGCCCGAGTTCGTGGATGTCGCATGTCCCAAGTGCGGCACGCCTGCAAAGCGCGAGACGGACACGTTCGACACCTTCGTGGAGTCGTCGTGGTATTACGCGCGCTACGCGTCCTTCGACGCCGACGCGGGCATGCTCGACGACCGCGTCAACTACTGGCTGCCCGTCAACCAGTACATCGGCGGCGTCGAGCACGCGATCCTGCACCTCTTGTACGCACGCTTCTTCCACAAGGTCATGCGCGACCTGGGCCTCGTGCCCGGTGACGAGCCGTTCACCAACCTGCTCACGCAGGGCATGGTCAACAAGGACGGCAGCAAGATGTCCAAGTCCAAGGGCAACACCGTGGACCCGCAGGGCATGGTGGATGAGTACGGTGCCGATACCGTGCGTCTGTTCATGATGTTCACGGCGCCGCCCGAGCAGGCGCTCGAGTGGTCGGACGATGGTGTTGCCGGTGCCTTCCGGTTCCTGCGCCGCCTCTGGCGCGTGGTGCACGAGCATCTGGACGCGGACCATGACGCCGTTGCCGAATTCGATGACCTGCCGTCTGGCCTCAAGGACCTGCGCCGCAAGACGCACGAGGTCATCGCCAAGGTGTCCGACGATGTTGGCCGACGCTACACGTTCAACACGGCCATCGCGGGCGTCATGGAGCTTGTCAACGCTGTGACGGCCACGGACGTCACCGACGGTCGCGGCCAGGCCGTGCGCCAGGAAGCGCTCGAGACGGGCGTGTTGCTGCTGTCACCCATCGTGCCGCACGTCACGCACGCGCTCTGGCAGGCGCTGGGCCATGAGACGGCCGTCGTCGATGAACGCTGGCCGAGCGTCGACGAGGGCGCGCTCGTCAAGGACGCGATTGAACTCGTCGTCCAGGTCAACGGCAAACTGCGCGCGCGGCTCGAAGTGCCCGCTGATGCCGACAAGGCCGCGCTCGAGGCCGCCGCGCTCGCGGACAGCCACGTGCAGTCGTTCATTGGTGACCAGGCAGTGCGGCGCGTCATCGTCGTGCCCGGCAAGCTCGTCAATGTCGTGGTCTGATCGACTTGGGCGCGGCGCGCTGCTGGCGTTCGTGCTCGCGCTTGCGGGCTGCGGGTTCCGTCTCGCGGGTCAACAGTCGCTGCCCCCGGGCTTCGAGACGATCGCCGTCGACATTGAAGACACGCGCAGCGATGTCTACCTGGCGCTCGAGCGCGCGCTTGCCGCGCGGGGTGTGCGTATCGACCGCGACTCACCCAACCGGCTCGCGATCAGCGACATCGAGACGGGGCAGCGCGTGCTGTCCGTGTCAGCGCGTAACATTCCCCGTGAGTACGAAGTGTTCTACACGATCAGCTACAGCTTTCGACGCGATCGCGAGCTGCTGCTTGAGCGTCCCGCGGTAACACTCACGCGCGACTACATCTGGGACGAAACCCAGGTGCTTGGCAAGCTGCGTGAAGAGCGGCGTCTGCGCGCACTCATCGTCGACGATCTCGTCGACATCATCCTGCGCCAGATCGCTTCGGTGGCCTGATGCTCACGTTCGGCGCGGTGGCCGAGGGGCACGCGCTGCGCCGCGCTCTGGAGGCCTGGCTCTCGGTGCACGGACTCACGCTCGTGGCGCACGGCAACGCCGAGGACTTGCCCGGCAGCTA
This sequence comes from Pseudomonadota bacterium, assembly GCA_039821605.1. Classification (GTDB taxonomy): domain Bacteria; phylum Pseudomonadota; class Gammaproteobacteria; order Steroidobacterales; family Woeseiaceae; genus CALBPI01. The sequence continues at coordinate 42,998 of JBCBNV010000001.1, forward strand.
CTGGGGTGCCCCCGAAGCGGGTATTGAGACGGGCCGCCTGCATGTCCGCGATGACACGCCCTTGCACTCATTGCTGCATGAGGCCTGTCACATCGTCTGCGCGCGGGCCGCGGGCCGCCCGGAGTTTGCGCGTGACGCGGGCAGCGACGGCTCGGAGGAAGACGCCGTGTGCCTGCTGCAGCTGATCGTCGCCGATCGCTTGCCCGACGTGGGCTGGCGGCGGCTCGCCGTCGATATGGATGCCTGGGGCTACCGCTTCATGGCGGGGAGCACCGCGGCGTGGTTTCGCCGTGACTCGGCTGCAGCCTGGCGCTGGCTCGACGCGCACGGTCTCGCGCAAAGGGTGGCCGCGTGAGCGCAAAACGACTGGTCGCCTACGTCGTCGCGTTGGCCGGCGTCATGATCGGCCTTGCCGCGATCGAGCGCTACACCGAAGCGGGTCTTCGGCTGCTCGTCTCGAGTCCGCTCGCTCGCACGCTGGGCACCAGCGAGTACTCGGTCGTCGAGTGGCTGCAGGTGGCGGCGCTGGTGGTCATCGCGGCACTGGCATGGTTAGCCATGCGCCTGTCACGCACTCAGCGCCCGCTCGCAGCCATGGGTTTGGCGGTGGCGGCCGCCGCGTTTTGTCGCGAGCTCGACCTGTTTCTCGATGCCTACCTGTTCGACCACGCCTGGCAGGTGCTGGTCGCGATCATTGCGGTAGCTGCCATCGTGTTTGCCGTGCGCCACCGTCGTGCGCTGATCGCCTCCTGGGCCCGGGCGGTGCAGGAACCACCGATGGTGCTCATGGTGCTCGGCGTGAGCCTGCTGTTGGTTTTTGCCCCGGTACTCGGCAGCGAGGGCCTTTGGCAATCGCTCATGGGCGATGCCTATGTGCGCATCGCCAAGATCGCCGCCGAAGAACTCGCGGAGCTCGCGGGCTACTGGTTGTGGCTCATTGGCCAGATTGAATTCACGCTATCTTGCCGGTGGCAGCACGCCACGCCCGCAGCAGAACGCGACCGCCGCCGCGGTGAACGCCGGCGGCGCAAACGAAAGTGATGACTGACCCGGAGGATGTGCCAATGAGAGGGCTCAGGACAGCCGCGGCTGCAACAGTTGCCGCAGTCGCGCTGGCGGGATGCGGACATAAGGCCGACGAACCCGCTGCGTCGACCGCCGAGGTGGCAGCGGCGCAGGAGATGGCACCTTCGCCCGCAGAGACGTTGGGTGCGCAGCCGCTGCCGCTGCGCCTGGCATTCATGTCAGGCCACGTCGAAGCGGGGCTCGCACTCTACAAGGCGGGCGCCCCTGCGATGGCTGCAAAACACTTGCTGCACCCCGTGTCCGAGAGCTACGCCGAAGAGCGGGCCGGTCTCGACGCGCTGGGCTTTGATCCCTCACTGTTCGAGGTTGTCTCGACGGCACTCGAGGCCGGTCGCACGGCCGACGATGTTGCGTCGCAGCTCGCCGCGGCCGAGGCGCACCTGGGCGAAATCGCTGCGAAGGCCGGCGGTGACGCGGGCGAGATCATCGCGTTTCTCATGCAGACCGTGATCGACGAATACGGTGAAGGTGTGGCCGACGGGACCGTGGTCAATGCCGGTGAGTATCAGGACGCGTTCGGATTCACCATCGTGGCAATCAAGCGCGTGCCCGGGTTGCCCGCCGAACAACAGGCGCCGGTACTCAGTGCCCTTGAGGCGCTTCGCGGGCTGTGGCCCGAGGCACCGATTCCGCCTGCGCTCGCCGCACCGGTTGCCGACGTGACCCTCGCGGCCGAGGCAGTGGCCGCGCTCGTCGCGGTATCGCCCTGACACGAAAGCACCACGGATCCGAACTCCTGCGGGCTTGCTGTCTGCAATTGGCGACAGCTCGTTGCGTAAGCAACTGATTCCGATGCAGGTTTGCTTTGCGCGTGCCGTGCTCGCTCGATTACCATAACGAGCTGCGTTCCCTCACCCAAAGGAAGACTCATGCGCAAAGACGAACAGAGCACGGACGAAACCCGCCGCAAGCTCGTAAAAGCAGCTGCCGGTACGGCGATCGTGCTGCCGTTGTCGGGCCTCGTGGCCTGTGGCGGCGGTGATGATACGTCGGACACCGAGAGCGCCGCTGCCAGCGCAGCGGATTCCGCCGCTGATACCGTTTCCGACGCGGCCAACGACGTGGCTGACGGCGTCGCGAACGCCGCCGACGCCGTCGGCGATATGGCCGACGACGCTGCGGATGCCGTCAGTGACGTGGCCGACGACGCGGCCAGCGCCATCGACGATGCTGCCGATACCGCCTCTGACATGGTCGATGACGCGAAGGACACGGCCGCCGGCATGGTCGATGATGCCAAGGACGCCGTAGGTGACGTGGTTGCCGGTCTGCCCAAGCTCGAAGAGAGTGATCCCGTCGCCCAGGCCTTGGGCTACGTGCACGACGCGAGCAAGGTCGACCAGTCCAAGTACGCCGGTCGTGGCGCCGAGGCCAATGAAGACTGCAAGAATTGCGCACTCTACGTGGCGCGTGAGGGCGGCTGGGGCGCCTGCTCAATCTTTGCCGGCAAGGCCGTCAACGAAAACGGCTGGTGCGCGAGCTACAACCGCGCGGGCTGAATCAGGCGCGCCGGTTACCGGCAAATGCTGCAAAGGCCGTCGGGATGCCCGGCGGCCTTTTTTTATGCGCCGAAAGGGCTGTTGAGATTGACGATGGCGACGTTGAGCACGGTCGCGAACGCGACCCAACCGAGATAGGGCGCCAGCAGCCAGCGTGAGAGGGGGGCGAGGCCACCGACGGCGACCATGATCGACAACACGGAGAGCCAGAGCGCCACGGCATCGAACACGGCGAGGTCGGGTCGCTGGATGAAGAAAAACAGGTAGCTCCAGCCCAGGTTGAGCCCGATGTTCACGGCGAACAGCGCGACGACCAGCGTGCGCGCCTTGCCGGACCCGGCGGCCCGCCACAGTCTATGCGCCGCATAAGCGGACAACAGGAAGATCGTGGTCCAGGCGGGACCGAACAGCCAGTCCGGTGGCTGGAATACCGGCTTCTCGAGTGCGCGGTACCAGGGGCCCAGCGGCGTCAGCAGGCCGCCCAGCGCGCCCGTGGAAAAGGCAACCGCGAGTGCCACCCACAGCGAGGGCGCGCGCAGCGACTGCGCGAAGGTCACCTCGGTGCCAGGCCTACGAGGTGCGCCAGGTCCTTGAAAAAGATCCGTACGTGGGCGACGGGTTTCGCGCGCACGAGCTTCTTGTTCATGTAGGCCTCCCACGTCAGGTGCTGGACGTCGGGGTCGCGGCAGATCTTCACGAACTTCTCGCGCCGCTTGTCACTCGAGTACCAGAACTTCTGCAGGATGCCGAGGATGAAGAACACGCGGCCGTGGGCTTTGCGGAAGCGCTTGCGCGCAAGCCGCAGCGCGCGGGCGTCGCCCGTGTCGAGTGCTTCCAATACGGCCTCGGCGGCGAAGCGCCCGGTGCACATGGCGTAGTAGATGCCTTCGCCCGAAGCCGGCGCAACCACGCCTGCGGCATCGCCGGCGACAACGACATCGCGGCCGTTGTCCCAACGCTTGAGCGGGCGCAGGGGAATCGGGGCACCTTCGGTGCGCACGGTTTCGGCGCCAGAGAGTCCGGCGCGCTCGCGCAGCTTGGTTGTTGCCGCACGCAGTGAGTAGCCCTGGTTGGCCGTGCCCATGCCGATGCTTGTGCGTTCGCCGTGCGGGAACACCCAGCCGTAGAAATCGGGTGAGACATCGCCCTGGTAGTACACGTCGCAGCGCGTGGGCTCGAAATCGCCGGTGCCGTGTTCGGGCGACTTGACGATCTCGTGGTAGGCAAACACGTGTGGAATCTTCTCGGCGCCCGGTATGCACTGACGCGCCACGCGCGAGCGTGCGCCGTCGGCGCCGATGACGTAGTCCGCGCGCGCTTCGCAGAATTTGCCCGTCGTGTTTTCACGGTACTGCACCACGGCGCCTTCGTCCGTCGACGTGACCTTCTTGAACATGCCGTCTACGCGTGTCGCACCCGCATCGGCCGCGCGCTGGCGCAGCCATTCGTCAAACACTTCGCGGTCGACCATGCCGACCCAGCCGCCGACGCTCATGTCGACCTTCTCGTTGGCCGGCGAGATCATGCGCGCGTCGGTGACCTTGGCTTCGAGCTGGCTGTCGGGCACGTCGAACTCGCGGACGAGTATCGGGGGGATCGCGCCGCCGCAGGGCTTGATGCGGCCTCGTCGGTCAAGCAGCAATACCTTCTTGCCTGCCGTGGCCAGATCGTGTGCCGCCGTGGCGCCCGTAGGGCCGCCCCCGACGACGATGGCGTCATAGTGGTTCATGTGCCGCATCTCCCCGCGGATTGATGAGCGCTGCTGCCGGCGCGCTCTTGCTGTTCTTGAGTGCTGGCCTGCGGCTGATGCGAGCGGCCAGGATGGCGGCCGACACGAACAGCGTGGCTTGCGCTGCGAATACGAGCGAGTAGGCGATGGCCACTTCGCCCGTGGCGTAACGAATAATGTCGATGGCCAGCGTGCCGAGGATGCCGCCCAGCCCGAAGGCGATCGCCTGTGCGGCGCCCCAGACGCCCATGCGCACGCCGTCGCGACCGCGGCTGCCCTCGCTGACGAGGTGCATCATGCTGCCGATGGCAGCCACGGCGAAGACACCGTTGGCGGCGCCCAGTGCAAAGACGTTGGCGGCCAGTGGCCAGCCCGGCCCGACCTGGCCCGATAGCGCGAGACAGCCGAGCAGGACGGCGGAGACCAGGCAGCCGCCGATCATGCACTGGCGTAGCGCCGCGGGAATGCGTGCACCGATGAAGGCCACGGCAATCATGCCGATGAGCACGCCGCCATGTTGCAGGCCGCCGAGCTGCGTCGAGTCACCGGGCGTATAGCCGAAAACGGCGCCCGCAAACGGCTCCAGCACAAGGTCCTGGGCGCTGTAGGCCAGCATCGAGATGAAGACGAACAGACCGAAGCGTCGTGTATGCCGCTCGGCAAGCACTTCGCGCACAGCGGCAATGAACGCGCCGCGCTCTGGCGCCGGCTCATCGGCATCCGCCGCGATGCCCGCGCGCGGCTCGATGCCCCACACGGCCAGGATCGTGACAGTGAGCGCGATGGCCGCGACCGCTGCAGTCACCGCCAACAGGCGCTGCATCGAAAACGGATCGAGCAGGGCGCCGGCCACGCCCGCCGTGACGGCGAAGCCCGTAATCATCATGAGCCACGTGATTGTGGCCGCTGGTGCGCGCCGGTTCGGTGTCGTCAGCGCCGCCAGCAGCACGAGCAACGACGTGCCTGCGGCGCCCACGCCCGCACCGATCAGGGAGAAGGCGAACACGGCGAGCGCGATGCCGGCGAGCGTGTGTTCGGCCATGATCAGCGTGGCAAGGCTCGCCAGGATCCCACCCGCGCCAAGAACGGCAATCCCGCCAATGATCCAGGGTGTACGGCGTCCGCCGACGTCCGAGCCATGGCCAAAGCGAGGCCGCGTGATCTGGATCATGTAGTGCAGCGCCACGAGGACGCCGGGTAATGCGGCAAGGAGCCCGAGCTCGACCACCATGACGCGGTTCAGCGTGGATGTGGTGAGCACGACGATGGCGCCCAGCGCGGCTTGCACGCAGCCGAGCCGGACGATGCCCAGCCAGCCCAGGCCAGCGCCGGGTGCGCTCACAGCAGGCCCCGCAGCGCGAAAGCACTGATCATCATGCCGCTCACGTAGAGCACGATACCCGTGCCGTTGTACCAGGGTGCGAAGCGCTCGGGGTCACTGAGCATGCGCGGCATGAGCGCGATCTGGCCGAGCAGTACGCCAAGGACGCCCAGCGCGAAAGGCACTTGTTGCCACTGCAGCAGCAAGCCGATGACGGCGAGCTGCGGCACGGCCATGACGACGCAGGCCAGTCGCGCGGCGCGATCGGGGCCCAGTGCCGCGGGCAGCGAGCGCAAACCCATGGCGCGGTCGCCCTCGATCGACTTGAAGTCGTTGAGCGTCATGATGCCGTGCGCACCCGCGCCGTAGAGCAGCGCGACGACGATCAGGCGTGTATCTGGCAGACCGCCCGACATGGCCGCCGCTGCGGTAAACCAGGGCAGTGATTCGTAGCAAAGACCCACGGCAGCGTTGCCCCACCAGCCGTTGCGTTTGAGTCGGAACGGCGGCGCACTGTAGGCCCACGCCAGCGCGAGCCCCAAGGCGCTCGCGACGAACACCCAGGTACCGAGCAGGGCGGCCAGCAGCATCGACAAGATGGACCAGACCACGGCCAGATGCAGGCCGAGTCGTCCCGGGATGCGACCTGAAGGAATGGGTCGGTTGGGTTGGTTGAGCGCGTCGACGTGGCGGTCGAACCAGTCGTTGACGACCTGACTCGTGCCGCAGAGGAAAGGTCCCGCCAGCAACACACCGCCAATCAGGAACTGGAGTCGGCTGCTGACGGTGACGCCGGATGCGACGACGCCGCAGGCAAAAGCCCACATCGGCGGAAACCAGGTCACGGGTTTCAGCAGCTCAATGACAGACAGCCAGAAGGGCGGCTGTCCCAGGCGGGCGACGCGAGTCTCAGGCATAGCTCAAAGGTAGCCCGCGACCTGGCAGGTGTCAATCCAAATTGACATCAATCCGTCATTTATGGTTGACACTGACGTGTCCGACGCTGAGATGGGCAAATTCAGACAGTCGAAGTGTCAGCTCTTCTTGCCAGAATCGTCGCCAGCGAGTCCGTAGCGACGCAATTTCACGTACAGACTCTGGCGGCTCAGGCCGAGCATTTCGGCCGCCGAGGCACGGTTGCCGCCCGTGGTGCGAAGCGCTGCCTCGATGCAGAGTCGCTCGAGGATGTCCGTGGTCTCGCGGATGAGTTCTTTCAGGGGCACACGGCCCACGAGTTCCGTCATCTGCTCCACGGAACGCGGCAGCGAGCTGTCCGAATCGATGCGCTTGGCGGTCTCGACGGGTCGCAGCGACTGGCGCAGTACGAAGCCGAAGCGTGGCTCGCCGTGTGCCTCGAAGGCCACGGCCGACAAGTCCACGTCGACGGGTTGGCCGTACTCGACATTGACCACGGTGGAGAATTGCCGCAACGAGCCGTGCTGTTGCAGATTCTTGCGAATGACGTTGATGTCGACGCCGGGCCGGCCAATCCACTGGTCAAGCGGTTGCTCGCGCAGCTGTGCTTCGGACGCAACCTGGCAGAGGTCCGTGAAGGCACTGTTTGCCGACAGTATCTGCCCTGCGGCATCCGTGACGACGAACGCATCGGGTGTGTCTTCAGCCAGTGCCAGCAGCAGGCGTTCGTGCAGGTCGCGATTGCGGTCGGTGGCCAGGTCGTCGTCGGTGAGCCGCAGCATGAGCAGCCGTGTCGACTCGCGCAGCAGCGGCACGGCGGCGATCTTCAGGTCATTGTCGCGGTCCGCGAGCGTGGCGGACAAGCGGTGTTGCTTACCCGTTGCCGAGACTTTGGTCAGCATGTCGTCGAGCGCGTCGCGCGACCCGTCGGCAAGCAGGGTTTTCAACGAGCGGCCAATGAGCCTCGTCTGCTTGTCCCCCAGCACAAGTGCCGCGGCCGGGTTGACCTCAACGATGCGCCCCGTGCCCGGTTCGGCGATCACAATGGCTTCGGCTGTGGTCTGGAACAACAGCCGGTAGCGTGACTCGGCCTGCTGCAGGCGTGCGTACTCGCTCTCAATCGACTGTTGCATCTCGAGCAGCTGCTGCTGCATTTCCGAGATCGCTCGCAGGTCCTTGCCGATGGCAAGCGTCAGATCGCTGTCACCCGCGCGAACGGCCAGGTAGAGGATGGGCAGGTCCGCACGATCGTCGACAGGATGATTGACCTGGCGCCAGCGTCGCACGCCCGAGTCCGAAGCGGCATCGGCGAGTAAACGCTCGATCTTGCCGCGGCATTCCTCTGTGACGGTGTCCACCCAGGCTTTGCCGATCCAGCCACCGGCGATGCGGTCCAGCGGACGCTCGGCGCCGAAAGCGATATCAACAATGATGCCCTCGTCGTTGACGAGCAGCGTGATGTCGTGGGAGGCGCCGATGAGCTGCGCGATCGAATCGTGGCTGAGCTCTCGGAGGGCGTCCTGTGTGGACTTAAAGGGAATCATGTTGTGTGCCTCGCTCTGAACCGTCGCTGTCGGAAGGCGATGAGCGTGGCCATGTTAGTCGGATCGAAGCCGCCGGTGGGGAACGAGTTCCGCCACCTGCCGCAGTGTGTCTTGGAGCTCGCCCGCAACGAGGTCGACATTGAGTGCCTCAAGTTTCTCAGGCGAGTGCGCGGCGATGCCGCCGCCGATGACAATCTTGACGCCATCATTGATGGATGCGCGTCGCGCGTCGACGATGGCTTCGGCCAGGATCGACAGGTTGCGGTCGGCGCTGATGGACAGGCCGATCACGTCGCAGTGTTGCTGCGCGACGAGGTCAATGAGTTCACTTGTGGAACGCGGCATGCCGGACCAGACCGTCCAGCCCTCCGAGCGGAACGACTCGACGGCGAGGTGCAGCCCCATCGAGTGCTGCTCGCCAGGCACAGTCGTCACCAGAATGCTCGGCGCCTCGCGCCCCTCCTCAAAACTATGGATCGGGAACAGCGGCGCCGTCGCGATGGCCATGTGGCGCATCTTGGTCACCGCGATCGTGACGTCGGCAAAGTTGCACTCGTCGCGTTCCCACATTTCTCCGAGTCGTTGCGCTGCGGGGGCCAGCAAGTGGCGGTAGATCTGGATCAGATCGTGGTCGCTATCCCGAAGGTCCTCGATGAACGAGAACGCTTCTTCAACCTCTCCGGAGCGCAACACCGACAAAAAACGCTCGACGTCGTACTCGGGTCGCGCTGTCGCAGCGACCTCTTCGACGTCTGGCGTTGGGCTCGGGAAGGTCATTTGCAGCCGCGGAATGATCTCTTGGTCAATAAGCAGCGAGAGATTCGAAATCTCTGCCTCGGTTGCGGATTTCGAATGACCCAGCAGCCGTCTGCTGCTGTCGATCAAACGGAAAAAGATCCCAGTGATCCCCGCGTCAGCGTGATCCGATGCCATTGCTCGTTGTCCCCAAAGCGCCGCGTATTTGCGCGCGCGAGCGGGGCATTCTAGCACTGTCGGACTCGCCCGCCTGATAGTAGACACAAGCCGGACTCGTATGTCAATTGGTGTTGACGTAGTGCAAAGTTGACACTTTCTGGGTCGCCTCGTACATTTGGCTCGAGCGTTAGCGCTGTCGGGCCATTCAGCCAGCCCGCGCCTTCGCCAGACTGTGGGAGTCCTCGATCCGCCATGGCATTTGGCCAGTCTTATTCGACGCCGCTTCGGCCGCTTTACACGCCCGAACAGCGGTTACGCCGTGACAGCACACGCTGGACGCTGGTGCAGGGCATCCTTGCGCCGCTCCAATTCCTCGTGTTCCTGGTCAGCGTCGTGCTGGTGGTGCGGTATCTCGCCACTGGAGAGGGCGCATTCGCGGCGACACTGTCTGTGGTCATCAAGACCGCCGTGCTCTACAGCATCATGATTACGGGTGCGCTCTGGGAGAAGGCCGTGTTCGGCCACTACCTGTTCGTGCCCGCGTTTTTCTGGGAGGACGTCGTCAGCATGCTCGTGATGCTGCTGCACACGGCCTACCTGGCGTGCGTGGCCTTTGGCTGGCTCGGGATCACCGGGCAGCTCTGGCTCGCCATGGCGGCCTATGCCGCGTACGTCATCAACGCTGCGCAGTTTGTATGGAAATTCAGACTTGCGCGGCTCGAAACGCCTGCTGTCCCAGCAGCCGGCGCGGCGGCATCGCTCCCGGGAGCTGCGCGATGACCGCCAACGTCCTGCAACCGCTTTCCGAGCTCAAGCGGGCCCCCGACGGGGTCATTCGCGAGCGCGGCCAACGCGAGGTGTTCTGCGGTCTGACCGGCATTGTCTGGTTACACCGCAAGATTCAGGACGCATTCTTTCTTGTGGTGGGATCCCGGACCTGCGCACATCTGATCCAGTCAGCCGCGGGCGTCATGATCTTCGCGGAGCCGAGGTTCGCCACGGCAATCATCGACGACCGCGACCTGGCTGGGCTAGCCGATGCGAACGAGGAGCTTGATCGAGAGGTGGCACGCCTGCTGGCGCGTCGTCCCGACATCAAGCTCCTCTTCCTCGTCGGCTCATGCCCATCTGAAGTCATCAAGCTCGACTTGTCGCGTGCCGCCGAGCGGCTGTCACAACAGTTCATGCCTGACGTACGGGTACTGAACTACTCCGGCAGCGGAATCGAGACCACGTTCACGCAGGGCGAGGACACCTGCCTGGCCGCGCTGGTGCCTGAATTGCCAGCCTCCGACGACACGCAATTGCTTGTCGCGGGTGCGTTGCCCGATGTCGTTGAAGACCAGTTTCGCGGCCTTTTCGATGCCATTGGTTTGGGGCCCGTGTCCTTTCTGCCCATGCGCAGCGCCAATGACATGCCCAGCATTGGTCCGAACACGCGCTACCTGCTGGCACAGCCGTTTCTCGGCGAAACGGGTGAAGCGCTCGAGCGACGCGGTGCCACCCGTATCGTCGCGCCGTTTCCGTTCGGCGAGAAGGGCACGACGGCCTGGCTGGCCGCTGCGGCCCAGGCGTTTGGCGTTGAGCAGGCCAGGTTCGAGAGCGTAACGGCCTCAGCGCGAGATCGCGCACGACGGGCCGTGGCGCAGCAACGCGAGCACCTTGAAGGCAAGCGCATTTTCTTTTTCCCCGACTCGCAGCTCGAGGTGCCGCTGGCGCGGTTTCTCGCCGATGAACTGGGTATGCAACTGATCGAGGTCGGCACGCCTTACCTGCACCGGGATCACCTGTCCGTAGAGCTTGAGTTGCTACCCGACGAGGTTCGGCTCAGCGAGGGGCAGGATGTAGAGCGCCAGCTCGATCGCTGCCACGAAGATCTGCCCGATCTCGTGGTCTGCGGGCTCGGGCTCGCCAATCCGCTCGAGGCGCAGGGCGTGACGACCAAGTGGTCGATCGAGCTCTTGTTTTCACCTGTGCACGGCTACGAGCAGGCCGGCGACTGTGCGGAGCTGTTTTCGCGTCCTTTGCGGCGCAAGCAGATGTTGACGATCTGATGAAACTCACACTGTGGACATACGAGGGGCCAACCCATGTGGGTGCCATGCGTGTGGCCACGGCGATGCGCGACCTGCACTACGTGCTGCACGCGCCGCAGGGCGATACCTACGCCGACCTGCTGTTCACGATGATCGAACGCAACGACAAGCGTCCTCCGGTGACCTACACCACGTTCCAGGCGCGCGATTTGGGTGGCGATACGGCGACGCTGTTTCAGGACGCTTGCCGCGCCGCTTACGAGCGCTTTAAACCCAGCGCGATGCTCGTGGGGGCGTCTTGCACGGCCGAACTCATCCAGGACGATCCCGGCGGTCTGGCCGCGGGCATGCAGTTGCCCGTGCCGATGATTCCGCTCGAGTTGCCGTCCTACCAGCGCAAGGAAAACTGGGCGGCCGCCGAGACCTTCTACCACGTGGTGCGTGGGCTCGCGGGCGCGCGTGCGCTGCCGCCCGGCGCCAAGCGGCCACCGCGCGCCGAAGGGCAACGCCCGTCATGCAACCTGCTGGGTGCGACCGCACTCGGCTTCCGACACCGCGATGATGTGCGCGAGCTCACGGAGCTTATGCGCCGGCTTGGCATCGACGTCAATCTCATCGCGCCGCTCGATGCGTCGCCCGCCGATATCACCCGTATTGGTGATGCCGACTTCAACGTTGTCATGTACCCCGAAACCGGCGAGACGGCGGCACGCTGGCTCAAGCGCGCTTTCGATCAGCCCATGACGAGCGTTGTGCCGATCGGCGTCGGCGCCACAACCGAGTTCATACACGAAGTCGCCGAGCTCGCGGGCGTTGACCCCGAGCCCGCATTGCGCGACGGGCGGTCGCGACTGCCCTGGTACTCGCGCTCCGTGGACTCGACCTACCTCACGGGCAAGCGCGTGTTCGTGTTTGGCGATGCCTCGCACGCTCTGGCCGCCGCCCGCGTGGCGTCGGACGAGCTCGGCTTCGAGGTCGTTGGTCTGGGCACTTACAGCCGCGAGTTTGCACGTGATGTGCGCACTGCGGCGCGCGAGCGTTACAACGTCGAGCCGCTCATCACCGACGACTATCTCGAGGTCGAGGCGGCCATGGCAGAGGCACAGCCCGAGATGATCCTGGGCACGCAGATGGAGCGTCATATCGCCAAGCGGCTCGGGATTGGCTGCGCCGTGATCTCGGCGCCCATGCACGTGCAGGATTTCCCGGCGGCGCACTCGCCGCAAATGGGCTACGCGGGCGCCAACGTGCTGTTCGACAGCTGGGTGCACCCGCTCATGATGGGGCTCGAAGAGCACCTGCTCGCGATGTTCCGCGAGGACTTTGAATTCAATGATGCGGCGACGCCGTCGCACCTCGGCCACAACGGTGCCAGCGCGCCGCAACCCGAGGCGCCGGCGGCAGCGCCCGGCGAGCCTGTCTGGCTCGCGGACGCCGAGAAGGAACTCGGCAAAATCCCGTTCTTCGTGCGCGGCAAGGCACGCAGGAATACCGAGCGTTTCGCACGCGAGCGTGGCGTTGAAAGCATCAACGTCGACACGCTGTATGAAGCCAAGGCCCATTTCGGGCGTTGAGCCCACAGGAGCAACGATGACCCAGGCAAATGTGGCAACACCCGTGACCGTGAAACCGGCGCCGCCGGACGGTGAAGGCAGCCTGCAGGTCCACCTGGACCCGGGCACTCAGATCGATGGCGCCAAGGTTTTTGCTGTCTACGGCAAGGGCGGCATCGGCAAGAGCACGACGTCGTCGAACCTGTCCGCAGCGTTCTCGAAGCTCGGCAAGCGCGTGCTGCAGATCGGCTGCGATCCCAAGCACGACTCGACATTTACGCTGACCAAGTGCCTGGTGCCGACGGTCATCGACGTGCTCGAATCGGTCGAATTCCACAGCGAGGAGCTGCGCACCGAGGACTTCGTTTACGAAGGCTACAACGGCGTCATGTGCGTGGAGGCGGGCGGTCCGCCGGCCGGTACGGGCTGCGGCGGCTACGTCGTCGGTCAGACGGTGCGGCTGCTCAAGCAGCACCACCTGCTCGAAGACACTGATGTGGTGATCTTCGACGTGCTGGGCGACGTCGTCTGCGGCGGTTTTGCGGCGCCGCTGCAGCATGCGGATCGCGCGCTCATCGTAACGGCCAATGATTTCGACTCGATCTTTGCGATGAATCGCATCGTGGCGGCAATCAAGGCCAAGTCGAAGAATTACAACGTGCGTCTCGGTGGCGTCATCGCCAATCGGTCCGCGGCGACGGACCAGGTCGACGGCTTCAACGAGCGGATCGGGCTCGAACGTGTGGCCCACTTCCCCGATCTCGACGTCATCCGGCGCAGTCGCTTGAAGAAGTCTGTGCTGTTCGAGATGGACGATGACTCGCCCGAGCTGGAGGCGGTCAAGACAGAGTACCTGCGTCTGGCTCAGCGGCTCTGGGACGGCGTTGAGCCGTTCGATGCGACGCCCATGAAGGACCGTGAGATCTTCGACTTCCTCGGGTTCGATTGATGCAGGACACGAGCTACAGCGAAACGCGCAGGAAACTGACCACGTACTTCGACGAGACCGCCGCCGAGAACTGGGCGCGCCTCACGTCGGATGCGCCGGTTGGCCGTGTGCGCGCCACGGTTCGGGCCGGGCGCGACGACATGCGCGCCACGCTGTTGAGTTGGCTCCCTGACGACCTGTCCGGCATGCGTGTCCTCGATGCCGGTTGCGGCACGGGCGCGCTGGCGCTGATCGCGGCGCAACGCGGTGCCGATGTTGTGGCCGTGGACGTGTCGGCGACGCTGGTCGAACTCGCCGGTGAGCGCGCCTCGGCGCAGCTGGCCGAATCGGGCGGCGGCAGCATCGACTTTCGCGTGGGCGACATGCTGGACCCGAGCCTGGGTGCCTTTGACTACGTCGTTGCCATGGATTCGCTGATCCACTACGCAAGCGACGACATCGCGCGCACGTTGGGTCAGCTTGGTGACCGCACCCGACGCGCCATGGTGTTCACGTTCGCACCCCGTACACCGGCGCTGGCCATGATGCACATGGTCGGCCGTCTCATTCCAAACCTGCAGCACCGCGCTCCCGCAATTATTCCCGTGGCCGAGCAGCGGCTGATCAGTCGCCTCGGTGACGAGTCGACACTCGATCCGTTTCACGTGGGTCGCGGACACCGCGTGAGCAGCGGCTTCTACAAGTCACAGGCCATGGAGCTTGCCCGTCGATGAGGCGAAGACCGTGAAATCGCAGGCAGGCGGCATCGCTCAACGCTGGCGCGAGGTGGCACCCTCGCTGCTGCCGTTCGCGGATGCGGCCAGCGAGCAGTTGTCGCTGAGCCGGCTCATGCGGCTCTCGCTGTTCCAGATTTCGGTCGGCATGGCGGTTGTGCTGCTTAACGGGACGCTCAACCGCGTGATGATCGTGGAGCTGGGAGTCCCGGCAGCGCTTGTCGCCGTGATGATCGCGTTGCCACTCGTGTTCGCGCCCCTGCGCGCACTCATCGGTTTTCGTTCCGACAATTTCGTTTCAGCCATCGGCTGGCGTCGTGTGCCCTTCATCTGGATCGGTACGCTGCTCATGTTTGGTGGCTTTGCGTTCATGCCATTCGCCCTGTTCATCATGGCCGGCGATACGCAGGGTCCCGTGCTCACGGGCCAGGTGTTCGCAGGCCTGTCCTTCCTGCTCGTTGGGGCGGGTATGCACACCGTGCAAACGGCGGGCCTCGCGCTGGCCACCGATATCGCGCCCGAGGAGACCCGGCCGCGCGTGGTCGCGCTGCTGTTCGTCATGCTGCTCGTCGGCATGCTCGTGAGCTCACTCGCCTTCGGTTGGCTGCTCGAGGACTTCACGCAGGTGCGCCTGATTCGAGTGATCCAGGGTGCCGCCGTTGTTGCGCTGGCGCTCAATGTCATCGCGCTCTGGAAACAGGAGACCATTGATCCCGAGAAGACCTCGGCGGGCCGTGAGCGCGAGAGCTTTGGCTCGGCATGGGGTCGTCTGCGTCAGGACCCGCGCACCATGCGCCTGTTGCTGGCACTGGGCATCGGTACGGCGGGGTTCACGATGCAGGACATTCTGCTCGAGCCCTTCGGCGCCCAGGTTCTGGGCATGGATGTCGCGGCCACGACCCGGCTTACCGCGCTGCTGGCGTTCGGCACAATCGTGGCGTTCGCCATGGCGGCACGCTGGCTCAACCGCGGCACCGACCCGCATCGGCTCGCAGGCTTCGGGGCGCTTATCGGCGCGGTCGCCTTTGTCGTGGTGAGCGTCATTGCGGCCGTGAAATCGCAGGTGCTGTTCAGCGTCGGCGTAGTCTGCATTGGTTTTGGGGCCGGCCTGTTCAGCGTCGGCACGCTCGTTGCGGCTATGGATCTCGCGCGCGTCGCGGGCAGCGGCCTGGCACTGGGTGCCTGGGGCGCCGTACAGGCCACGGCGGCCGGTATCGGCATCGGTGTCGGCGGTGCCATGCGAGACACGATTGGTTACTGGATAGAGCGCGGTTGGCTGGGGCCGGCGTTCGATGCCATGAGCGACAGCTACACCATCGTTTACCAGTTTGAAGTGTTTTTACTCTTCGTCACGTTGGTCGTCATCGGCCCGCTGGCGAAGTTCGCCCGAGAGGCGGGCGGTGACGACGACGGCCGTATCGGCCTGACAGAGTTTCCGCGCTAGCCTCGACCTGGAGTTGTGTCATGACTAACAACATTGTCGGCAGCATCGACCTCGTGGAGTTCATCTTCACTTTGTTCTGGCTGTTCTTTGCCGTTCTCGTGCTGTACCTGCACCGCGAAAGCAAACGTGAAGGCTATCCGCTCGAGGCGCCCCACCGCATGGGTGATGTCGTCGTTCGCGGCTTCCCGTCGGAGCCCAAGAAGAAGACCTTCAAGACCCGCTACCACGGTGAGATTTCGGTCCCGCGCAAGGATCCCGAGCACGAGCTTGCGGCCCGTTACGTCGGCGATTTTCCAGGCGCGCCCATCGAGCCCACGGGCGATCCGCTTGTCGACGGCATCGGTCCCGCGGCGTGGTCGGATCGTGCCGATACGCCCGACCTCACGCTGCACGGCAAGCCGCGCATCGTGCCCATGCGCAACCACGCCGAATTCGGTATCGACGAGCGTGACGCAGACCCGCGCGGCATGAAGGTGATTGCAGCCGATGGCGAATCGGTCGGTACGGTGACCGATGCGTGGATCGATATTCCCGAGCCCGGCATCGTCTACATCGAAATCGCGCTCGACGCCTCGATTGGCAGCGGTCAGGTGCTGATGCCGTTCGCGTTCGTCGACAAAATCGACAAGGCCGGCGGTGCATTGCATTCCAACGCGCTGTTGTCGTACCAGTACGGACGCGCACCGCGTATCAAGGACCCCGACACCATCACCTTGCTCGAGGAAGAGAAGGTGATGGGCTACTTCGGTGGCGGCAAGCTGCTTGCTGAACCGTCGCGCTCGGAACCCCTGATATGAGCGGTCGTCCCGTGATGGCACCGCCCAGCGAGATACCGCCGGGCGAGCGTATTCTCTGGGTCGGCGGTCCGGACACGGGCGCGATGGCGCGATACGCGCTGCACTGGCGCAAGGTTTCCGTCTACTTTGTGCTGTTGCTGGCCTGGCGGCTTGTGGCTGTATGGCGCGATGGCGCCGGTGCCGACGCCGCGCTCAGTGCGACTGTGACCACGGCATTGCTGGGCGGCTGCGTGGTCGGCGCACTGTGGCTGTTCGCGCGTGCCTCGGCCCGCGCGACTCAGTACACGATTACCGAAGAGCGCGTCGTCATTCGCACCGGCGTGGCGTTGTCGATTGCCGTCAATCTGCCGTTCAAGCAGGTGGCGAGCGCCGACGTACGGCGCCGAGATGGCGGCGGCGGTGACATCGAGCTCGCGCTCGTCGACGGGGCGCGTGCCGGATATCTGGTGCTCTGGCCCAATGCCAAGCCGTTCCACTTTGCGCGAACCGTGCCGATGCTTCGCGCACTGCCGGCCGTCGACCACGTCGCCGTGCTGTTGGGCGAGGCACTGCGCCAGCACGCGGGTGTGCACGAGGTGGCGCCTGAGCGTGCAGCTGCGGATACCGCGGCGGATAGCGCAGTGGTTCAGCCTGGCGCGCTGACGGCGCACTGACGGGACCGAGCCAATGCGCGATCACGAACACCATCATCAGCACGGGCAGGGCGGGCACCACCACGGGCCCGGTGGGCACACCCACGACAACATGGCGCCCACGGTGCCGCTGTTGCTCGCGGGCGGGCTCGTGCTCATCACCTTGTTGGGTGTGGTCTGGCAGCAGACCGTGATCAACCCGGCGGCCCAGGTTGCTCGTGCGCCCGCGGTGGTCGCGGAGCAGGTGGTGCAGTTCGTGGACCAGCCTGATGGCTCGGTGCAGGTCATTGCTGTGCCCAGCGGTGAGGCGCTCGACGTCGTGGCGCCCGGTGAGGGCAATTTTCTGCGCGGCACGCTGCGCGGCCTCGTTCGCGAGCGCAGGCTTAGCGACGCTTCGATGAGCGCGGGCTTTGTGATTCGCCGTTACGCCGACGGTGCGTTCGTGATTTCGGACCTCGCGACCGGGCGCAGTATTGACCTGCGCGCATTTGGTCCTGTTAACGCCGGTGAGCTGACGCGCTACCTGCCGGCGCCGGGCGACGTCGCCCCCCAATTTGCGCAAGCAGAGGAGTAGCAACATGGCAACGACAGCAGCAGATTTGCAGGCCGTCAACGACTCGACGCGCATGGCCAACACCGAGACGGTGCTGACGCCGAGGTTCTACACCACCGACTTCGATGCCATGAATGCCATGGACTTCTCGCCTGTGCGTGAGGAATGGGATGCGCTCATGGCGGAGTTCGAGAACGACACGAACAAGAACCACTTCAAGCGCGATGAGCAGTTCAAGAACGAGATCCGCAAGTTGTCGCCCGAACTCTACGACGAGTTCATCGGCTTTCTTGTGTCTTCGGCAACGTCCGAGTATTCGGGCTGTGCGCTCTACGCTGACATCAAAAAGGCAGTCGACAACCCGGACATGAAGAAGGCCATGGCCTACATGGCGCGCGACGAAGCGCGGCACGCGAGCTTCATCAATCGCTCGCTCGAGGATTTTGGCCGGCCCGTCGATCTCAATTTTCTGCGCCGCAAGAAGAAGTACACGTTCTTCAAGCCCAAATACATTCTCTACGCGACCTACCTGTCCGAGAAGATCGGTTACGCACGCTATATCCGCATCTTCCGGCAGCTCGAGAAGCATCCCGATCGGCGCTTCCACCCGATCTTTCGTTGGTTCGAGCGGTGGTGTAACGATGAGTTTCGCCACGGCGAAGTGTTCGCGCTCATGATGAAGGCGGACCCGAAACTGACGCGTGGCCGCAACCTGCTCTGGATTCGGTTCTTCCTGCTCGCCGTGTTCTCGACGATGTACGTACGCGACCACCAGCGCCCGGCCATGCACGAGGCCTTCGGTGTCACTCCCGGTGAGTACGACCGCGATGTGCTGCAGATTACGTCGGAAATCTCGAAGCAGATCTTCCCGTTCACGCTCAACCTGGACGACCCGCGCATGTGGCGCGGCTTTGATCGCCTCAGGGAAATCTCCGACAAGACAGACGCTGCGCGCGAACGCGGCGGAGTTGTGGGTGGGCTGCGAAAGGTGGGCTACAGTGTTGCGGCCGCCGGTGTGTTCCTGCGGCTCTTCATGCTGCCCGTACGGCGACACCCGAAGCCAGCCCAGACGCGGCTCGCGCCGAGCTGGTAGGCGGACAACTGGGCTGCCATGTCCGTCGCGCTTCCCATCGCGCTAGCTGTCGGGTTGTGGTGGCTCACGACCATCCTGCTGTTGTGGCGGATGCGTTTGCCACCCAGCACGTTTGGCACAACCATGGGGATCGCCTCAGCGCTCGGACTCGCGGGCTGCGCGGGCTTCTGGTTCAGTCTTGATGACGCGACGGTCGTCGGCGCCTACATCGCCTTCGCCAGCGCGCTCGCCCTCTGGTGCTGGCACGAGACGAGTTATTTTCTCGCGTTCATCACGGGGCCCAGGCCCGAGGGTTGCCCGCCCGACGCATCGGGTTGGCAGCGCTTCGTGTTTGGTGTTCGTGCCAGCCTCTATCACGAGCTCGCGATTATCGCGACGGCTGCGGTCATGCTCGTGCTTGCCGCGGGCGCGGACAACACGGTCGGCGTGCAGACCTTTGTCGTCTTCTGGCTCATGCGCTGGAGTACCAAGCTCAACATTTTTTTTGGGGTCAGCAACCTGCACGAGCACTTCTGGCCCGAGCGCTTACGTTACCTCTCGAGCTACGTAGCCGCGCGCAACGGAAACGGGTTCTTCCCCGTCTCGATTGCGCTCGCCGCGCTGCTGGCCTGGTGGGTGAGCCTGCCGCTGGCGCAGGCGGCCGCAGGTTCGTTCCCGGCAACGGGTGCCTGGCTTGTCTTGACGTTGCTCGGGCTGGCCTGCCTGGAGCATGTGTTCCTGATGCTCCCGATTCCCGATGAGGTACTCTGGCGCTGGGGGCTCGGCACGCCCGCGCCGGCGGGCGCTGCGCGCGTTGGCACGGCGCGTAAACCGATACACAGACTCTAGCGTCGAGAGTCAGGGGAGCACGAGCATTGGCGGCGCGAAAACCGTTTCCGTTTACAGCAATTGTCGATCAGGAAGACATGAAGCGCGCGATTCTCATCGCCGCAGTCGACCCAAGTGTCGGCGGTGTTCTCGTCTTTGGTGATCGCGGCACGGGCAAGTCGACTGCCGTCAGGGCGCTGGCGTCACTGCTACCCAAGATGACCGTCATCGATGGTGACCCCTACAACAGCGATCCCGAGACGGATCAACGCAAGAGGAAGGGCGGCAAGCCCGTCAAGACCCGCCAGGTGCCCGTGCCTGTCGTCGATCTCCCGCTGGGTGCGACGGAAGACCGCGTCGTCGGTGCACTCGATCTCGAGCGTGCCCTCGGACACGGGGAAAAGGCCTTCGAGCCCGGACTACTCGCGCGCGCCAATCGCGGCTTTCTGTACATCGATGAAGTCAACTTGCTTGAGGATCATCTCGTCGACCTGCTGCTCGATGTGGCGGCGTCGGGCGAAAACGTCGTGGAGCGCGAAGGTCTGAGCGTGCGCCACCCGGCTCGGTTCGTGCTGGTCGGCAGCGGCAACCCCGAGGAGGGTGAGTTGCGACCCCAGTTGCTCGACCGGTTTGGCTTGTCACTGGATGTGCGCACGCCCGAGTCGCTCGATGCACGTGTCGAGGTGATTCGCCGCCGCGACGCGTATGAGCAAGACCCCGCGGCATTCTGCCGCCGTTGGTCCCGGCAGGATGGCCGCGTACGCCGCCAGATTGCCAATGCGCGTGAGTTGCTGCCCCGCATCACCGTGCCCGACGAGTTACTGGAGTCGGCCGCACGGCTCTGCGTCGCGCTGGGCACCGACGGTCTGCGCGGTGAGCTCACACTGATTCGTGCCGCGCGGGCGCACGCCGCACTCGACGGCGCTGACGTCGTGACGGTGACGCACCTGGCGCAGGTCGCGCCCATTTGCCTGCGCCACCGATTGCGGCGCGACCCGCTCGATGATTCCGACGCCACCGTGCGCGTGACGCGCGCCGTGGACGAGGTGCTCGCCGCGTGAACGACGCGGTCGCCCCAGCCGAGGCGCTGCCCGGCCTGGCGGCGGCCGTGCTTGCAGTGGCCGGGCCGCGGCTTGGCGGCGCGGTACTCGCGGGCCCCGCGGGGCCTGGGCGCGATGCCTGGGTATCGTGTTTCCGCGAGCTTGCGGACGTTTCCGGGGCCTGGAAGCAGGTGCCCGTGTCGGTCACGGGCGAACGCTTGCTGGGTGGGCTCGATCTCGGCGCCACGTTGTCGAGCGGCCGCCCGGCGTTCAGCAGCGGTCTGCTGGCCCAGGCCCATGAGGGTGTTGTCGAGCTGCGCATGGCGGAGCGGCAGTCTGCGACCACCTGCGCCGCCATTGCGGCGGCGCTTGATGAGAAGCGTGTGCGTGTTGAGCGTGACGGTCTGACGCGTATCGAGCCCGCGCGTTTTGTGGCACTGGCCTTTGATGAAGCGGTCGACGACGATCCGCCCCTCGACCCCGCGCTGCGCGACCGCCTTGGGCTGACAGTGGATACACGCGTGCTGGGCGTGACGCCACCCGCGTGCGTGTTCGATGCGATGGACTGCTTGCGGGCGCGCGACGCCTTCGGTGCCGTGCAGGTTGGTGACGACGCCTACGTGCGCGTCTGCGCGACTTGCGATGCACTCGGTATCCGTTCGCCGCGGGCGGCTCTGCAGGCGCTTGTGGCGGCGCGCGCGCTGGCCGCGCTCGAGGGGTCGAGCATCGTGTCGGACGACACGCTGGCGACCGCCGCCATGCTCGTCATCGTCATGCGGATTCCGGGCGCGATGGACGCGTTGGCCGCAGAGCCTGCCGACGACGCGCCACCACCCGAGCCCGAGTCCGAAGTGCCCGAGCCTGATGATGCCGAAGGGCGCGACAGCAGCAGCGACGCCTCCCAGTCTGACGGGCCGCGGCCGGACACGATTGATGCCGCCGAGGCGGCCGCGTTGCCCGCCAACCTGCTCGCGTCGCTGGCGCAGCTCGCTGCGGCGCAACGCAAGCGCGCGGCAACAGGTCGCGCCGGGGCCCGCGCACGTGCGCGCCATCGTGGGCGCCCCATTGGCAACAGGCCGGGGTTGCCAAGCGACGGCAATCGGCTCGATGTGTCGGCCACACTCAAGGCTGCCGCACCGCTGCAACGTCTGCGCGATCAAAGTCCGGGCGCGCGCGTGGCAGTGCGTGCGGACGACCTGCGCGTTCGCGTGTTTCAGCAGCGCCGCCGCACGACGACCATTTTCGTCGTCGACGCTTCGGGCTCGGCGGCAATTCAGCGTCTCGCTGAAACCAAGGGTGCCGTCGAACTGTTGCTGGCGGAATGCTACGTCCGCCGTGACCAGGTGGCGTTGATCGCATTCCGCAACCAGCATGGCGAGCTGTTGCTGCCGCCAACGCGTTCACTGGTGCGCGCCAAGCGCTGCCTGTCCGTCCTGCCTGGTGGGGGCGCGACACCGCTGGCGCACGGCCTCGTGCTCGCACGCGACCTCGCCGACAGCGTGGCCGGTCGGGGCGAGCTGCCTGTCATCGTCGTCATGACCGATGCGCGCGCCAACGTTGACCTCGAGGGTCGTCGCGGCGGTCCCGATGCGTTTGATCAGGCCATTGCCGTTGCACGCGAAATTGCCGCACGCGGCTATTCCGTCCTGTCCATCGATACGGGGCGGCGCGCCGGCGAGCGCGCGCGCCAGCTTGCCGAGGCCCTGGACGCCAGTTACCTGCCGTTGCCCTTCGCCGACGCACAGACGGTGTCGGCCGCGGTTCGCGGTGTGGCCGCATGACGTCGGCGCAACTGACAACCGCACCGAGTGCGTTGCCGGCCGATGCGGGCGTACCCCGCGACTGGCCCGGTGCACGCTTCAGCCGGCATGTCGATGCGGGCGGTCTGCGCTGGCACGTGCAAGTGCAAGGGCGCGGTGCGCCAATCCTGTTCTTGCACGGCGCGGGCGCATCGGCGCACAGCTTCCGGCCGCTGGTGGCGTCGCTGGCCGAGCACTACACGGGCATCGCCGTGGATTTGCCCGGGCACGGATTCACGAGTGCCTTCTCGCACGGCGCCTATACATTGCGGCGCACGGCGCGCGCTGTCGGCGACCTGATCAGCGCGCTCGATGTGGCGCCCGCACTGATCGTCGGGCACTCCGCAGGGGCGGCGATCGCACTGCAGTGGTTGCTCGATCAGCCTGCAGACGCGCGACCCGCGTTGCTGGCATTGAACCCGGCGCTGCGACCGTTCGGCGGTGTTGCGGGCTTCGCGTTTCCCGTCATGGCGCGACTGGCCGCGGCCAGTGGCAGCCTGCCGCGCTACCTGGCGCGCCGCGCCGCGGACCGACGCCAGGTCGAGCGCCTGTTGCGCGGCACGGGGTCGCAGGTGCCCGAGGCGATGCTCGACAGCTACCAGTACCTCATGCGCAAGCCCGAACATGTGCAGGCCGTGCTGTCGATGATGGCGGGCTGGCAACTCGAGCAAATGGTGCGCGCCGTACGCTTGCTGGACCCCGCCATGCACGTTGTCCTCGGCGGGCGGGACCGCGCCGTACCGCCGGCGCGAACCGCATCGACCGTGGCCGGCTTGGCGAACACGACGATTACGGAACTCATGACGTTGGGCCACCTCGTGCACGAGGAGGCACCGGAACTGATTGCCGACCTGCTGTTGCGGTGGCGGGACGGCGCTGCGAGGACAAGACATGGCCAGTGATTACGACTACTCATGGCTCGACGCCGAGGATTCGGACCTCGCGGTCTGCCGCCAGATGTTGCGCGACGGTTCGCACTCGTTCTACGCGGCCTCGCTGTTGTTGCCCTGGGAGTACCGCGAACCCGCCTGCGCGCTGTACGCCTTCTGCCGGCTGGCCGACGACGCCATCGACGATGGCACGGGCGACGCCGACGCGCTGGCGCGACTGCAGGCGCGGCTCGATCACATCTATGCGGGGACGCCGTTCGACCATCCCGCAGATCGCGCGATGGTGCACATCGCCAGGGTCTACGGTATGCCGCGCGAATTGCCCGAGGCGCTCATCGACGGGTTTCGCTGGGATATTGAAGGCCGTCGTTACGACAGCATCGAGGATCTCTACGATTACTGTGCGCGCGTCGCGGGCAGCGTGGGCGCCATGATGGCGGTGCTCATGGGGGTTCGCGATCCGACGGTACTCGCACGCGCCTGTGAACTTGGCACGGCGATGCAGCTGACCAATATCGCGCGCGATGTCGGCGAAGATGCGCGCAACGGGCGGATCTACCTGCCTCTCGACTGGCTCCGGGAGGCGGGCATCGATATCGTCGCGTTTCTCGATGACCCACAACCGAGCCCGGCGCTCGCCGGCGTCATCCAGCGTCTGATCCTCGACGCCGACAAGCTCTACCTGCGTGCACGGACGGGGATTCCCCAACTGCCTCTGGGATGCCGACCGGGCATTTACGCCGCGATGCGGATCTACCGGGAGATCGGTGTGCAGTTGCGTCACAACGGCTGCGATTCCGTGACCACGCGAACCGTCGTCAGCCGCGGCCGCAAGTCGTTCCTGCTCGGGCACGCGATGTTGTCGACGATCCGGGGCAAGGCGCTGTCGCAGGAGCCGCCGCTCGAAGCCAACCGGTTCCTGGTCGAGTCAGTGGGCCGCGCCGCAGCGCCCATGACCGTGGCTGAGCGCTGGTTCGCCACCTGACATGGGGCCGGGCTACTTCTGGCTCTACGTCCCGATCCTTGCGTTCCTGCTCTGGCAGGTCTGGTCAGTATCGCGTCGCGACGACGACTGACCTTGCCTCGCTAGCGCCGCGCCGTGTTCCGTCGCGGCATCCGAAACGGCAGCAGAAACTGCACCCAGGGGCTCTCGAAGCGCGTCAGCGACAGGCTCTCGTGCATCAGCGTCATACCCGGGTCTTCGCCCGCCTGGATCAGGGATCGCGCGTAGAACGGGGTGTCCTCGAGTGTGCGTACCGACGTGATGGGCAGGTCGTTTCGTGCGTGCCGGGCGACGCGCCAGCCCGAACGCGGCAGCCGCTGACCGATTGGCGCACCCGCAGTCACGAGGGCGCCTGAGTCGTCGAGCGCCAGCGCCAGCGTGTGTTCGTGGCCGTCGCGCTGGACCACGTGATAGGTGAGGGCGGGCATCTCGTCGCCAGGCTGTGGTGACTCGGCGCGCGTCCAGTCCCAGCGCAGGAACCCGCGTTCCAGTGGTTCGTCACCTTCATTGGTGTCGATGTAGCCGCTGCCCGCAAACGAGAGCTCAGGCTGTTCGAAGCGCACCTCGGCGCGTGCTACCGGCGCGACGGGCCACCAGCGGTGCCGGCCATTGCTGTGCAGCACGAAGGCGCGGTCCTGCAGCAGCGCTGGGGTCAGCCGGATTTCCCCCCGCAACCGTCGTGGCCACGGGTTGCACACCTCGTCGATGTCCGCGACAAGCGTGTCACCGTCCCAGCGCATGCGACTCGGCCCGACGGCGATGCCCGTGTGATCGCCAGAAAAGCGATCGCCTGTGCGCTCGGTCATGGCCCAGAGCTTGCCCGAGGGGCCGTAGATGATGGGGTTGATGGCGCAGTGTGCGAACGGGTCGCCGGGGCCGCGGCGGCGCGCGCGAGCGTAGTAGGGCGAGAACACGCTGCCGATGAAGCCGATGACCACAACGCTGTAGTTGCCGCAGTCACTGACGACGTCCAGGTACCACCAGCGGTAGCCGTCCGGCAGCACCTCGGTGTCGAAGTAGTCGTCTTTCGATCGCCCGGAAATCGAGCGCGCGGCCCAATCGGTAGCTTGCATGGGCGCATGGTACCGCGCGGGGCGACCGTCTGCTCCGGTTGACGCTTGTGGCCGCACTGTCTATTCTGGCTGACACCTATAGCGTCATTATTTAGTGACACTCAGATTCGGCGGGAGGACGCCATGGCCACGGCTGCACGAATCGAACAGGCCATTGAGGCCGCGCTTGCCACCCATCTGGCAGAGGACTGTCCACCGCGGCTGGCTGCCGCAGTGCGCTATGCCGTGCTGCCCGGCGGTGCCCGACTCCGACCGCGTTTGTGCTGTTCCGTCGCGGCGGCCTGTGCCGCCGACAATGCCCGCATCGTTGACGCGGCTGCCGTGTCCATCGAGTTGCTGCACTGCGCCTCGCTGGTCCACGACGACTTACCCTGTTTCGACAATGCCGACCTGCGCCGCGGCAAGCCCACGGTGCACGTGGCCTTCGACGAGCGACTCGCGCTGCTGTGCGGCGACGAACTCATCGTCATGGCGTTTGAAGTGCTTGCGGCGGGCGCCGTAGCGCGCCCCGAGCGCCTGCAATCGCTCATGCGGGTGATCGGCCGTTCCGTGGGTGCGCCCAACGGCATCATCGCGGGGCAGGCTTACGAGTGTGAGCCCGGTGTTGACCTGCGTGCCTACCAGCAAGCCAAGACAGGCGCGCTATTTGCCGCGTCGACCGAAGCCGGCGCGGCCGCGGCCGGTGTTGAGGCTGCGCCCTGGCGTGCGCTCGGCGGGCGTCTGGGTGAGGCCTACCAGGTGGCCGACGACCTGCTTGATGCCTGCGGCAATGTGGCCGACATGGGCAAGCCCACGGGTCAGGATCACAAGCACGGCCGTCCCAGCGCGATTCAGGCGCTGGGCTTCGACGGTGCGCTGGCTCGGCTTAACGGCCTGGTCGCTGATGCCATCGCGTCCATCCCGGATTGCGTTGGTCGTGAGCCGCTGGCGCGCCTGATTGGCGCCGAAGCCGAGCAGCTCGCATCACGACTGCGTCGACTCCGCGCCGCAGCCTGAGCGAGGCCGGCGAACCCGTGGTGGGCCTGCGCGCCCGGTTTGCCGATTGGCGCAACCGGCTGCTCGCCAACCCCCGTTTTCGCGCCAGCGCCGGCAGAATCTGGCCCTTTCGGCTGCTTGCGCGACGCAGTGCGCGTCGCCTGTTCGATATCTCCGCGGGATTCGTCTACAGCCAGGTGCTCATGAGTTGCATCGAGGTGGGTTGGTTCGAGGCACTCGCCCGCGGCCCACAGTCGCTCGATGAGCTCGCCCGACTGGCGTCACTGGACCGTGCCGCAGCGGCACGGCTCGCGCGCGCGGCCGCATCGCTCGAGTTGCTCGAGTCGCGCCGGGACGGCTTTGCTCTGGGGCCACTCGGTGCCGCGCTGATTGGCGACGGCGGGATTACGGCGATGGCCCAGCATCACGCCATGTTGTATGCCGATATGGCGCAGCCGCTGGCCTTGTTGCGCGGCGAGCGTGACAGCACAGCGCTTGAGGACTTTTGGGGCTACGCGCGCGCCAGCGACCCGGCGCAGCTTGAGGCAGCGCGTGTCCGCGCGTACAGCCAGCTCATGGCCGACTCCCAACCGATGATCGCCGAGCAGGTGTTGGCCGCCTATCGGTTTGATCGCCACCAACACCTGCTCGATGTCGGGGGTGGCACGGGTGCATTTCTCGCGGCGGTGCACGCGCGTTACCCGAAGCTCAAACGCACGCTCTTCGACCTTCCGGGCGTCGTATCGAATGTTGACGCCGCAGCACCGGGTGCGCCGCACATCGTTCCGGGTAGCTTTCGGGCCGACGACCTGCCCCGTGGGGCCGATGTCGTCTCGCTGGTCCGCATCGTGCACGACCACGATGATGAGGTGGTGCTCGAGCTGCTCGCCCGGGTCCGAGACGCGCTGCGGGATTCGGGCACGCTCGTGATTGCGGAGCCCATGGCGGGCACGCCCGGCGCCGAGCCCGTGGGTGATGCCTATTTCGGCTTCTACCTGCTGGCCATGGGCAGCGGTCGGGCGCGCACGCGCGCCGAGATCGACGCTCTGCTGGCGGCCTCGGGTTTCGGGCCCAGCCAGTGGCATCCAACGCCAATTCCCCTCATATGTAGCGTCATCTCTACGCATCCAGTTTAGTTGACATTAGAAACTGTCCATTTCACTTGACAGTCGTCAACCGAGGCGTACACTCAAATCCATCATTTTGATGCCCGAGCGAACCGCGACGCTTGTGCATCCGGGGGAAGCTGGATCACATGGATACAGTTGCGGTCGTAATGCGTGAGCCGGGTGCCGTTGCACTCAGTCGATTGGGGCTTCCAGAGCCCGACGAAGGCGAGCTCACGGTACGCGTCGATTGGAGCGGCATCAGCACCGGTACCGAGCGCCTGCTCTGGGACGGCACCATGCCGGCCTTTCCGGGCATGGGCTATCCGCTGGTACCCGGCTACGAGACCGTCGGCCGCGTGATCCAGGCCGCGCCCGGGCTCGAGTCCCGCCTCGGTGAATTCGTCTTTGTGTCCGGCGCCCACTGTTACGGCGAGATACGCAGTCTGTTCGGCGGCGCGGCATCGCACATCGTCTGCAACGCGAGCAAGGCCCACACCATCCCCGAGCGCCTGGGCCTCGACGGCACACTCATGGCCCTCGCGGCAACAGCGCACCACGCCTTGTGCGTCGGTGCCGACGCGCCCGAGCTCGTGGTTGGGCACGGCGTGCTGGGACGCTTGCTGGCCCGGGTCACGATTGCGGCGGGCTACCCGGCGCCCGTGGTCTGGGAGGTCAACGAGACGCGTCAGGCCGGAGCTGCAGGCTACGAAGTCCTGCACCCCGACGAAGACCCGTCCAGCGACTACCGCCAGATCTGCGATGTCTCGGGCGATCCCGGCATCCTCGATTCGCTCGTGGAGCGGCTGGCGCCCGGTGGCGAAGTCACGCTGGCCGGATTCTATTCGCAACCGCTGTCGTTCACGTTCCCGCCCGCGTTCATGCGCGAGGCGCGTTTCGTGGTCGCGGCCGAATGGCAGCCCGAAGACCTCTCCGAGGTCATTGCGTTGTGCGCGAGTAACCGGCTCCAGCTGGGCCAGCTCATCAGCCACAGCGTTCCCGCCGACGAGGCGCACAGCGCCTACACCACGGCATTCGGTGACCCCGAGTGTCTGAAGATGATCCTCGACTGGAGAGACCTCTCTTGAGCAGCAAAGACAATGTGACAGAGATCCGCGTCGACGCGCAGATCCGGATGCGTGACGCCCTGCGAGCCGAGGCGAGCACCGAGCCCGAGCCTGTACCCGCCGGTGAAGTCACCAAGGAAACGCAGATCA
Organism: Pseudomonadota bacterium; assembly: GCA_039821605.1. GTDB lineage: Bacteria > Pseudomonadota > Gammaproteobacteria > Steroidobacterales > Woeseiaceae > CALBPI01. The sequence goes on from JBCBNV010000001.1 coordinate 71,687, forward strand.
TTGCGATCTACGGCAAGGGCGGCATCGGCAAGAGCTTCACGCTCTCGAACCTCTCTTACATGATGGCGCAGCAGGGCAAGAAGGTGCTGCTCATCGGTTGTGACCCGAAGAGCGACACGACGTCGCTGCTGTTTGGCGGCAAGAGCTGTCCGACGATCATCGAAACCTCGTCGCGCAAGAAGGCCGCGGGTGAAGAGGTCGAGATCGGCGACGTCTGCTTCAAGCGCGACGGTGTGTACGCCATGGAGCTCGGCGGCCCCGAAGTGGGTCGCGGCTGCGGCGGCCGCGGCATCATCCACGGATTCGAGTTGCTCGAGAAGCTCGGCTTCCACGAGTGGGACTTCGACTACGTGCTGCTCGACTTCCTGGGCGACGTGGTGTGTGGCGGCTTCGGTCTGCCCATCGCGCGCGACATGTGCCAGAAGGTGATCGTGGTCGGTTCCAACGACCTGCAGTCGCTCTACGTCGCGAACAACGTCTGCTCGGCGGTCGAGTACTTCAGAAAACTCGGCGGCAACGTCGGTGTGGCCGGCATGTGCATCAACAAGGACGACGGTACGGGCGAGGCGGCGGCATTCGCCGAAGCCGTGGGCATTCCAGTCCTGGCGGCAATCCCGGCCGACGAGGACATCCGCAGGAAGAGCGCCAACTACGAAATCGTCGGCAAGCCCGGCGGGCAGTGGGCCGGTCTGTTCGAAGGGCTCGCGGAGCAGGTGGCCGACGCGCCGCCGCAGCAACCCAATCCGCTCGATCAGGACGGCCTGCTCGGTCTGTTCTCGGGTGACGAGACGGGTCGCGACGTCGTCTTGCAGCCGGCCTCGGCGGCGGACATGCGCGGCGCGGACTACACGCCCAAGGAATCGCTCGAGGTCATCTACGACGCCGTTTGAGGGCGCGACTGGAATCACATGGCAGACGGCAACACAACACCGACAAAAGAGCCAGCCGACGGCAAGGGCTGCCACGCCAAGGGCGAGATGCGCGCTGCCGCCGAGAAGGCCGGCAAGGCTGAGGTGCTCGAGCGTTACGCGGCCGACTATCCCATGGGCCCACACGACCAACCGCAGAGCATGTGCCCGGCGTTCGGGTCGCTGCGTGTCGGGCTGCGTATGCGGCGTACCGCAACCATCCTGTCCGGATCAGCCTGCTGTGTGTACGGCCTCACGTTCACTTCACATTTCTACGGTGCACGCCGCACCGTGGGCTACGTGCCGTTCAACTCCGAGACGCTCGTCACGGGCAAGCTCTACGAAGACATCCGCGAGGCCGTCGAGGAAGTCGCAGATCCCGAGCACTACGACGCGGTCGTCGTCACCAACCTTTGCGTGCCGACGGCATCGGGCGTGCCCCTGCAGATGCTGCCCAAGGAAATCAACGGTGTGCGGATCATCGGCATCGACGTGCCGGGCTTCGGTGTGCCCACACATGCGGAAGCCAAGGACGTGCTCGCTGGCGCGATGCTCAAGTACGCACGCACCGAGGCCGAGCTCGGGCCCGTGGCACCGCCACGCGAGATGCGCGACGACGGACGACCGCAGGTCGCGTTGCTGGGCGAGATGTTCCCCGCCGACCCCGTGACCATCGATCAGTTGCTCGAGCCCATGGGGCTGTCCGCAGGGCCCGTCGTCCCGACGCGGGAGTGGCGCGAGCTGTACGCAGCGCTGGACTGCGCGGCGGTCGCTGCGATTCACCCGTTCTACACCGCCTCCGTACGCGAATTCGAGGCCGCGGGGCGGCCTGTGTTCGGGTCGGCACCTGTTGGTCACGACGGCACGGCCGCCTGGCTTGAGCAGGTCGGCAAGACCTATGGCGTCGATGAAGCCGCCGTTTCTCGGGCCAAGAACAAGGTGTTGCCGATCCTCTCGGGCGCCATCGCGCAGTCGCCCATCCAGGGCCGCATCACGATGTCGGGCTACGAAGGGTCCGAGTTGCTCGTCGCCCGGCTGCTGGTCGAGTGCGGCGCCGACGTGCGCTACGTCGGCACGGCCTGTCCGAAAACGCCCTGGTCGGTGGCAGACCGTGACTGGCTTACCGAACGCGGTGTTCACGTGCAGTACCGCGCGTCGCTCGAGCAGGACCTCGCGGCTATCGAGGAATTCGACCCCGACCTCGCGATTGGCACAACGCCTGTGGTGCAGAAAGCCAAGGAGCAATCGCGTCCGGCCATGTACTTCACGAACCTCATCTCGGCACGGCCACTGATGGGCATTCCCGGCCCCGGTGCGCTGGCCGCGATCATTAATGCGGCCATCGCGCAAAAGGCGCGATTCGATGAGATGACCGCGTTTTTCGAGGGCGTCGGGACAGGCCACAACGCCGGCGTCTGGCGCGACACGCCCAAGGCGCCGCCCAAGCCGCGCCGCAAGCGACCGGCGCCCAAGAAAGACGTTCCGGAGTCGATTGTCTGATGTTGGTGCTCGACCACGATCGCGCCGGTGGCTACTGGGGGTCGGTGTACGTGTTCACGGCCGTCAAGGGCCTGCAGGTCATCATCGACGGCCCAGTCGGTTGCGAGAACCTGCCGGTGACGTCCGTGCTGCATTACACGGACGGTTTGCCGCCGCACGAATTGCCCATCGTTGTCACAGGCCTGGGCGAAGAAGAACTGGGTCAGACGGGCACCGAGGCGGCCATGAAGCGCGCCCACGACACACTGGACCCCGACCAGCCCGCCGTGGTCGTCACGGGGTCCATTGCCGAGATGATCGGCGGCGGCGTCACGCCCGAAGGCACGGGCATCAAGCGCTTCCTGCCGCGCACCATCGACGAGGACCAGTGGCAGAGCGCTGACCGCGCGCTGGCCTGGCTCTGGAAAGAATTCGGTCCGAAGAAAGTGCGTGCGCCGCGTAAGCGCGCCGAAGGCGCCAAGCCGCGCGTCAACATCATCGGTCCCGCCTACGGGCACTTCAACATGCCCTCGGATCTCGCCGAGATCACACGGCTCGTCGAGGGGCTGGGCGCCGAAATCAACATGGTGTTCCCGCTCGGCACGCACCTGTCCGATATCGCCAAGCTCAGCGATGCCGACGTCAACATCTGCATGTACCGCGAGTTCGGTCGACTACTCTGCGAAGCGCTCGAGCGTCCGTATCTGCAGGCGCCCATCGGGTTGCATTCGACCACGGCGTTCCTGCGCGAGCTCGGCGACCGATTGGGGCTGGATCCCGAGCCGTTTATCGAGCGGGAGAAGCACACGACGATCAAACCGCTTTGGGACCTCTGGCGTTCGGTGACGCAAGACTTCTTCGGTACCGCGAGTTTCGCCGTCGTCGCCAACGAAACTTACACACGCGGGCTGCGGAATTTTCTCGAGAACGACCTGGGTCTGCCGTGCACCTTTGCCGTCGCACGTTGCCCCGGTGCCAAGACGGACAACCAGGAAGTCCGACGACTTGTGCAAGAGCAAACGCCTCTCGTGATGTTCGGCAGCTACAACGAACGCATGTATCTGGCGGAGGTCGGCGCCAAGGCGATGTACATCCCGGCTTCATTCCCGGGCGCGATCATTCGTCGCCACACGGGTACGCCCTTCATGGGCTACGCGGGCGCCACCTACGTCGTGCAGGAAGTCTGCAACGCGTTGTTCGATGCGTTGTTCCACATCCTGCCGCTCGGCACGAGCCTCGATGCTGTCGATCAGACGCCGTCGCGCATCGATGGCCAGACGCACTGGAACGAGGCGGCCAAGGCGGCCTTCGACCGGATCATTGAGGCTGAGCCCATCCTCGTAAGAATTTCCGCAGCCAAGAGACTGCGTGATGCCGTGGACGCCGATGCGCGGTCGCGCGGCAGCGTGCACGTCGAAGAACAAGATATCGAGCGCGTTTGCAAGAGCACGCGCATTGCCGCGGCGTAACAGCGGTTAGGAGAGAAACCGATGAGAGTAGTCACACATCACGCCCGAGAGGCCAACGAGCACGCAGCCCATTTCCGGTTGCTGGCTGCGGTTTGCTTCGTGGCCATGTTCCCCGTCGCACTCGTTGCGAGCCTGTCGCGCTGGCGCTGGCAGCCCTGGCCCCCGGGCCGCGCCGGCTACCGCAGTGCCTGGCAGGAAGCGAAGACTGCGGCCAAGACCGCGGCTGCAATCGCCTTGTCGGTTTAGGAGGTTCTGTATTGCTGGCGCGCCGGCAGTACGAAACAGCCCCGCCGTGCGGGCTTTGCACGGTAACCAACGGTTGCGGGTCGCTTCTTAGCGGGAGTGACTGGACGCAGCCGGCAACCCGGGAGGTTCTATGTCAGGCCTGACCCAAAACGGAGCCAAAGAGTTTCATCGTCTCTTTATGTTGAGCACTATTGGCTACGTCGTCGTTGCAATCATCGCCCACTTCCTCGTTTGGCAGTGGCGTCCCTGGTTCCCTGGACCCGACGGCTACGCCGCGGTTTCTGGCGCCATGGACACGATGGTCGCAGTAACCACGATGCTGTTCGGATAAAGGGAGAGAAACTATGTGGCGAATTTGGTTGTTGTTCGACCCTCGCAGGTCGCTCATCGCAATGGTGGCTTTCCTTGCCGTTCTGGCGTTTTCGATTCACTTCATTGTCCTGTCGACAGACAGATTCAACTGGATCGAAGGCCCCAGTGCATCCGTACTCGAGCTGGACACAGAGCAAGCGGTCGCTCAACGCACCGTTTCTCTGGACTGGCTCGCCTGAGGCATTGGTTGAAGCCCGGCTGTTCCCTGGCGCTGCCGCCAGGGCAGTCGTCAGGGGATAGTCGGGCCATTTCGGTTGCGCGAGGCGTAACCGACGCAACGGGTCAAGCAGCCGACAGGAACGTCTGGGGTAATGCGGCATCCGCCGCCGGGGCCGGGAGGCCGCTGAGGACAAGAACATGTCAATGCTAAGTTTTGAAAAGAAGTACCGGATCAAGGGGGGCACGCTGCTCGGCGGCGATCTCTTTGATTTCTGGGCCGGTCCTTTTTACGTGGGATTTTTCGGCGTCCTCGGCGCCTTCTTTATCCTGCTCGGGACGGCGATGATTTTCTACGGCGCCGCACTGGGTGGTACCTGGAACGTGTGGCAGATCAGTATCGCGCCACCGGATCTCAGTTATGGACTGGCACTGGCCCCCATACAGGAAGGCGGTTTGTGGCAGATCATCACAGTCTGCGCGATTGGCGCCTTTGTGTGCTGGGCACTGCGCGAGGTCGAGATCTGCCGCAAGCTCGGTATCGGTTACCACGTGCCGGTTGCATTCGGCACGGCTATTTTTGCCTACGTCACGCTGGTCGTGTTCCGGCCGCTGCTCATGGGCGCCTGGGGGCATGGCTTCCCCTACGGCATCATGTCGCACCTCGACTGGGTCTCGAATACGGGCTACCAGTACCTGCACTTCCACTACAACCCGGCGCACATGCTCGCCGTCACGTTCTTCTTCACCACGACGCTGGCGCTGGCCATGCACGGCGGCGCCATCCTTTCGGGCGTCAATCCAAAGAAGGGCGCGCCCGTCGCGTCTGCGGAGCATGAGAACGCCTACTTCCGCGACACCATTGGCTACTCGATCGGCTCGTTGGGCATCCACCGGCTCGGCCTGTTCCTGGCGCTCAACGCCGGGTTCTGGAGCGCAGTGTGCATCGTGATCAGTGGCCCATTCTGGACTCGCGGTTGGCCCGAGTGGTGGAACTGGTGGCTGGCGCTGCCGATCTGGAGTTAAGTCATGGCTGAGTATCAGAATCTGTTTACACGCGTGCACGTGACGGCGCCGCCGGATCCCGGTCCAGAGATCGACCAGTCGCTGTACGAGCGCAGCGGCACGGTCATGAGCTACTGGCTCAACAAGATTGGTGACGCGCAGATCGGTCCCTTCTACCTCGGTGGCTTTGGTCTGTTGTCGGTGATCTGCGGCTTTATCGCGTTCGAGATCATCGGCTTCAACATGCTGGCCTCGGTCGACTACGACTGGATTGAGTTTATTCGCCAGCTGCCCTGGCTCGCGCTGGAGCCCCCCAAGGCCGAGTACGGGCTCAGTATTCCGCCCATGAATGAAGGCGGTTGGTGGTTGCTGGCCGGCTTTTTCCTGACGGCCGCAATCATCCTCTGGTGGATCCGGATGTACCGCCGGGCGCGGGCGCTGCAGATGGGCACGCACGTGGCCTGGGCGTTCGCTTCGGCCATCTGGTTGTACCTGGTGCTCGGTTTTTTTCGGCCGCTTGCGCTAGGCGCATGGGCCGAGGCTGTCCCGTTTGGGATCTTTCCGCACCTCGACTGGACGGCCGCGTTCTCGATCCGATACGGCAACCTGTTCTATAACCCGTTCCACATGTTGTCTATCTTCTTTTTGTACGGCTCGGTACTGCTTTTCGCGATGCACGGCGCCACCATTCTCGCGACCGATAAATACGGTGCGCACCGTGAGGTTGAACAGATTGTTGACCGCGGTACCGCTTCCGAACGTGGTGCGCTGTTCTGGCGCTGGACCATGGGCTTCAACGCCAGCATGGAATCGATTCACCGTTGGGCCTGGTGGTTTGCAGTGCTAACCACGCTTACCGGTGGCATCGGGATCCTTCTGACGGGGACAGTCGTGGACAACTGGTACCTGTGGGGCGTGGAGCACGGTCTGGCGCCGGCCTACGATTTGCCATGGGAGCCGGTGTCTGACCCGGCTGGGGGAGGCACGTAATGTTCGCTAAAACTCTGAAGTTCGCTGGAGTCGTTGCGGTCACCGCGACGCTGGCGGCCTGCTGGGAACGACCGCCCGTCGAGTCGGAGCAAAACGGCTACCGCGGTACGGCCATGGCCACGATCACGAACCCGCGTCTGGAGCAGGCCTCGCTCGAGGTCCCGACGCCGCAAGCCGCGGCTTCGCAGGCAGGTCCGAAAGCCGGCGCGATCTACCAGAACGTGCAGGTGCTCGGTGATCTCAGCATCGGCGAGTTCACGCGCACGATGCTCGCGATTACCCAGTGGGTGTCACCCGAAGAAGGCTGCAACTACTGCCACTACCCGGACAATCTCGCTGACGACGGCAAGTACACGAAGATCGTGTCGCGGCGCATGTTCCAGATGACGCAGTACATCAACCAGGACTGGTCGGATCACGTACAGGGCGCGGGCGTGACCTGCTACACCTGTCACCGAGGCAACAACGTTCCCGAGTACATCTGGTTCGCGCAGGCCAACCCGGACGGGCCCACGCCTTACGCAGGCTGGACCAATGGGCAAAACGTTGCCTCGGAATCGACGGCTTACACGTCGATGCCCGGTGACTTCATGTCCAAGTACCTGGTCGGTGGCTACGACGACATTCGCGTCATCGAAACGAGCCCGAGCGCGACCGGCAAGTCGGGCACGATCCAGGACACGGAGTGGACGTACGCGCTCATGATGCACATGTCCGATTCGCTGGGCGTGAACTGCACCTTCTGCCACAACTCGCGTTTGTTTAGTGACTGGTCACAGAGCCCGCCGCAACGCGTGACGGCCTGGCATGGCATCCGCATGGTCAGCGGGCTCAACACCGAGTACCTGGATCCGCTGCAACCCGTTTACCCCGACAACCGCCTGGGTGAGACGGGCGATGCGCCCAAGGCGTACTGCTCGACCTGCCACCAGGGCCAGAACAAGCCGCTGGGCGGTGCCAATATGGTTAATGACTACCTGCCAGGTATGGCCGGCAAAGACTACGAGTAGGTCGATCTCGCGCGGTCGACGCCGCGCAGGTGCCCAGACCAAGGCCGGGCAGAACGCCCGGCCTTTTTCTTTTAGAGCTGAGTTGGGTTGGGCGCGTCGCCGTAGACTTCGGCGGGGTCGAACACCTTTTCGGCCTCGGTGAAGGCCAGCACCACATGGCCCTCGCGCTGTTCGCGCGCGTAGTCCTCGCCGACCGGCACGCTGCGGTAGAAGCACGAGCGGTAGCCGACGTGGCAGCTGGCGCCGCCGCCCGCCACGTCGACGCGCAACCAGACGCAGTCCTGATCGTCGTCGATGAGTAGCTCACGCACCGTCTGCACAAGCCCGCTGGTGGCGCCCTTGTGCCACATCACCTGGCGGCTGCGGCTGAAATAATGCGCCTCGCCCGTAGTGATCGTGCGTTGCAGGGCGTCAGCATTCATGAAGCCCTGCATGAGCACCTCACCCGATTCAAAGTCGGTGGTGACGACAGGGATGAGCCCGTTCTCGTCGAATTTGGGCGCGAGCTCGTGGCCTTCCTCGACCTGCTCAACGGTTTGTCGGGCTGCGAAGCGCGGCGAATCCATGATGGGGGGCCTCTTGCGGGCGGGACCGGGCCAGCTAGTATAGCGAAATGACACTCAATCTCTACGACACCCGACAGGGCCGGAAGAGGCCCTTTGAGCCTATAGATCCCGAGCGCGTCACGCTCTACGTCTGTGGGCCCACGGTGTACAACTTTGCGCATATCGGCAACGCGCGCCCGGCCGTCGTGTTCGACGTGCTGGCGCGCGTCCTGCGCCGTGAGTACCCGCTCGTCTACGCGCGCAACATCACGGACGTCGACGACAAGATCAACCAGGCCGCCATCGAGACGGGTCGCAGCATCGGTGACATCACGGCCGAGTTCACGGCAGCGTACCTCGAGGACATGGGCGCCCTGGGCGTGCTGCCGCCCGACGTGGCGCCCCGCGCGACCGATCACATCGCAGAGATGTGCGCGATGATCGAGCGTCTCATCGAGGCCGGCCACGCCTATGCGGCCGAGGGGCACGTGCTTTTCGACGTCGAGAGCTTCGAGGAATACGGCGCGCTGTCACGTCGTTCGCTCGAGGACATGATTGCCGGTGCGCGCGTCGAGGTGGCGCCCTACAAGCGCAACCCGGCCGATTTCGTGCTCTGGAAGCCCTCGACACCCGAGCTGCCCGGCTGGGACAGCCCATGGGGTCGAGGCCGGCCCGGCTGGCACCTGGAATGCTCGGCCATGATCGAGAAGCACCTGGGTGACACGATCGACATCCACGGTGGCGGGCAGGACCTGGTGTTCCCGCACCACGAGAACGAGCGCGCGCAGAGCACCTGCGCGCATGGCGGCAAGTCCTTCGTGAACTTCTGGATGCACAACGGGTTTCTCAACGTCGATGCGACGAAGATGTCCAAGTCGCTGGGCAACGTGCTGCTGGTGCGCCAGCTCCGCGACCAGGCGGACGGCGAAGCCATACGTCTGGCGCTGATTTCCGCGCACTATCGCCAACCGCTGGACTGGACGGACGACACGCTCGTGGAGGCAACGCGTAAGCTCGACCGCCTCTACGGGGCGCTGCGCGGCAACCTCGTCGAGGGTGCCGACGCGGACATTGACCCCGATGTGCTCGCCGCGCTGCACGATGACCTCAATACCCCGCAGGCGATCGCCGCGCTGTTTGCGCTGGCACGCGACGTTAACCGCAGTGACGATGCCAAGACGCGCAGGCGGCTCGCAGCCAGCCTCCGAGCGTCCGGCAATCTCATCGGTTTGCTGGAGCGCCCGGCCGAAGACTGGTTTGCGCGCGGTGACGATGCGGATGCCGCAGCGATCACTGCCGCGATCGCCGCGCGCGCGGCGGCCAAGGCGGCGCGAGACTTCGCCGAAGCCGACAGGATCCGGGATGACCTCCTCGCGCAGGGCATCCAACTGAGCGACGGAGCCGAAGGTACCACCTGGCGCCGCGTGGAGGCCGCTGAGGCAAACCAATGACCGATACGATCCCGCAACGTGAAGCGGAGCTCGTCGACGAGTTCTCGATATTCGACAACTGGATGGACCGTTACCAGTATCTCATCGAGCTCGGACGCGGCCTGCCCGAGTATCCCGAGGCGGACCGCGCCGATGTTGACAAGGTTGCGGGCTGTCAGTCACAGGTCTGGCTGCAATCGCGCCGCGATGCGGTGGGCAATCTCCGCTTCCGGGCCATCAGCGATGCGGCCATCGTGTCAGGGCTGATCGCGGTGCTCATGCGTCTGTACGACGATGCGACGCCGCAGGCGGTCATCGACTACGATCCGGCTTTTGTTACAGCACTCGGGCTCGACAAGCACCTGAGCCAGAACCGCGCCAACGGGCTCTACGCCATGCTGGAACGCATTCGCGCCGAGGCCGCCGCGGCGCTGGCGGCATGACGCTCGCACGGCGCGTCATGATTCGCGTCGTGCGTGCCTACCAGGTGCTGCTGTCGCCGCTGCTGGGCAACAACTGTCGATTCCAGCCCACCTGTTCCCAGTACTGCATCGAGGCCATCGAGCGCCACGGTGTGTGGCGTGGCAGCTGGCTCGCCGCGCGGCGGATCGGGCGTTGCCATCCCTGGGGCGGCAGCGGCTATGACCCGGTGCCCGGTGCGGATGCGGGCGATGAACGCGAGACACCGGCGCCGTGATCGAGCGCATCGATGCCATGCCCATCGGGGTGTTCCTGCAACGCACGGTGCACGTGGCGCTCGACACGGCGCTGCTGATCTTTGCGGCGCTCGTGGGGTTCCTGCTGTACTTCGGACTGGGCGCGATCCAAAGCAAGATCACACTCGTGCCGGGCGTCATCGCCATCGTGTTTGCCACGTCGGCGCTGACCAAGTACGCCACGCTCATCACGCGCGCGGTTGCGCTCGGCTACGAGGTTCCCGCCGCCGACAACGCCGTCTTCGACTACTTCAGAAACCTCTGGGCCTTTACGCCCTGGCTCGCGCTCTGTGCGGTCGGCGGGCTGGGCTGGGTCATCGACAAGGGGTTGGGGGCCGCGGCGCTGACCGCGTACCTGCTGCTTGTGTTGCCCCTGCTGCCCGCCATCATCGCTGTGATCTCTGTGAATGCGAGCCTGCTGACACTGTTTCGCGTTGGTGAGCTGGCGCGGGTCATTCGCATCCTCGGCGTCGACTACCTGAAGATTGTTGCCAGCTGGTTGGTGATCGTTTCGCTCGACGTCATTTTCCCGATCACGGGCTACCTGTCGGTGCTGCTGTTCTGCCTGCAGATCCTCTGGCTGTTTTCGTCTACGGGTGTCGTGCTCTACCACCACTACCTGCCCCTCGGAATCCCTGTGGAACGACTGCCCGCGGAAGAGCGACGGCAGCAGCGGGACGATGCGGGGCTGAACCGCGAACGCCAGTCGGCGCTCGATGAAGCCTACGGCTATTTCAGTCGCGGCAATGAGGTGGGCGGGCTGCAGCGGCTGCGCGGCTATCTGGAGGCGCACGACGACTATGACGCCTGGGGCTGGTTTCTCGACCGGATGCGGGACTGGGAGTCACCGCGACCTTTTGTACTCGTGGCGCAGAATCAGTTTCCACGGTTGCTCGAGGCCGGCGATCGAGGCGCGGCACTGTCGTTGCTCGTGGAGTGCATGAAACGCGATACAGACTTCTCACCGCGGCCCGAGAATCGGGCGCGTCTGCGCGAGTTGCTCGAGGGGCACCCGTTTGCGGAGCGCGCGGCGCGCTGGCGCTGAGTCAGGCGGGCCCGGCAGCCGCGGCGCGCGGGGCGCCGTCGTGCGGGCAGCTGCAGTCGCGGTTGCGCCAATGGGCGACTGCCAGAAGGGCGCCGCCTGCCGTGGTGACGAGTGCATCGGCGGTCTTGCCGAAATAGGGGTGCAACACGAACGCTGCCAAGGCCAGTAGCGCGACACCCAGTGTGCCCAGCGCCAGAACGGTCACGCGGCGGTGCCGAATCCATCCCCCCACGAACGCGATCGCACTCACGGGCACGACGACCGTGAGCAGCACGATGTGTGTCCACTCATTATCGAACCCGGCAAGTGCGCCGCCGACGCCAAACACAATGAGCGCGGGCAGCAGCAGGCAGTGCAGCATGCAGATGGCCGAGAGGAGCATGCCAAGCGCATCCGCGCGGGTGTGTTTTTGGAACAGGGCGATGGCCACGGGCGGGCCCCCAGCGGCGAGAAGTAGCCCAAAACGATATAACATTGCATTACTATCGGCAAGCCAGCGCGTTTTGGGTGCCAACGCCACTGGCGCCTATCCGCGATGTTCGCGACAATTCGGGGATGAACGAACGTCTCCTCGATATCACCTGTTGCCCCGTCACGCACCAGCCGCTGCGCAAGGCCGATCGGCCGCTGCTCGAGTCGCTCAATGCGCAGATTGAGGACGGAACGCTCAAGAACTCGGCGGGCGAGCCACAGCGCAACCCGCTGACACACGCCCTTGTGACTCGCGATGGGCGGCGCGTCTATCCCGTACGCGATGGCCTCGTCGTGCTCATGGCTGACGCGGCCATCGTGCTTGAGGACGGCCGCTGAACGCCGACGCCCTGGTAAGGGACTACCCTCACCAGGTCAGGGCCCGACGCTGATCCTGTGAAGATTCGACTCCCAGACCTGCAACGCCAGCTCGAGCGCGATCTCGCGCCCGTTTGGCTCGTGAGCGGCGATGAACCGTTGCTCGTGAATGAGGCCACCGATGCGCTGCGCAAGGCGGCGCGCGAGCAGGGCTATGAGACGCGCGACCTGTTTGTCGCGGAACGCGGCTTTGACTGGGATCGACTGGCCGAGGCGTGCCATTCGATGTCGCTGTTCAGTGAGCGCCGCATCCTGGATCTGCGTTTGCCGACGGGAAAGCCGGGAGACAAGGGCGGGCGCATGATCGCGAGCCTGGCGGCGTCGCCACCCGAGGACACGCTGTTGCTCGTCACGGCGCCAAAGATCGATAAGCGTGGCGCGAGCGCCAAATGGGTCAAGAGCATCGACGCCGCGGGCGTGATGTTGCAAATCTGGCCGCTCGAGGCCCGCGAGCTGCCGGGCTGGATCGAAGCGCGCTGCCGGCGCGCCGGCCTGACGCCGGACCGCGAGGCCGTGCTGCACCTGGCGCGCCGCACCGAAGGCAACCTGCTCGCTGCGCAGCAGGAGATCGACAAGCTGGCTTTGCTCAGCGATGGCGGCTCTGTTAGCGCTGACGACGTCGAGGCCGCTGTGGCCGACAGCGCGCGATACACCATCTTCAAGTGCGCCGACGAGGCGCTTGCGGGCCGAACGGACCGGGCGTTGCGCATGCTCGGCGGACTGCATCGTGAAGGCGTGGCGGCCACGCTCGTGCTTTGGGCGCTGGGACGCGAGGTACGCCAGATCGCGGCCATGGCCGAGCAGGTCGCGGCAGGGGCGCCGGTCACGACGGTAATCGACCAGCACCGCGTGTGGTCAAGCCGCAAGGGCATCATGCGCGCCGCCCTGAGCCGGATTGACGGCGAATTGGCCTACGCACTCGTGACGCTGACCGAGCGGGCGGACCGCGCGGCCAAGGGCCAGAGCGGCGAGGATGCCTGGCCGTTGCTATTGCGGCTCGTGGCCGGCCTGTCCACGGGCAGCGGCGCGGCTCTGGCGGCCTGACGCCATGGCGAGACTCAAAGCGCCCATCGGAATTTTCGGGGGCACCTTCGACCCCGTGCATTTCGGGCACCTGCGCAGCGCGTTCGAGCTCAAGCAGGCGCTGAAGCTCGCGCAGATCCGCTTCATCCCATGCGGTAATCCGCCGCACCGCGCGGCACCCATTGCTGACGCGTCCCTGCGCGTCGAGATGCTAAGATGCGCGACCCGCAAGCGACCGGGTCTTGTCGTCGATGACCGCGAGGTGCAGCGACCGGGCCTGTCCTACACGGTTGATACCCTCGATTCGCTGCGTGAAGAGTTTCCCGACACACCGTTGTGCCTCATCGTCGGCATGGACTCGTTTCTGAGCCTGCCCAAGTGGTACCACTGGCAACGGATTCTCGATCTCGCGCACGTCGTCGTCGCGCATCGACCCGGCTGGCAGGCGCCCGGTGACGGCGAGCTCGGGCAACTCTTGACGGACCGCGGCAGCGAGTTCGTCGCCGACCTGCACGCCGCGCTCGCGGGCCTTATCTTCGTGCACGAGGTGACGCAGCTCGAGATTGCGTCAACGGTCATTCGCGCACTGATCGCCGAGGGACATGACCCGCAGTTCCTGATGCCGGACTGCGTAGCGACACTGATTCGGGAGGCGGGCTGCTACGGCAGCGCGTCCGGAAAGGACAACGAGACATGACAACAGATACGATCAGCCAGGAAAGCGAGGCGCTCGCCCAAACCGTGGTTGCGGTACTCGAGGACGCCAAGGCTCAGGACATTCGCCTCATCGATGTGCGTCACCTGACGAGCATGACCGACTACATGGTGGTCGCGAGCGGCACCTCGGACCGTCACGTGAAGAGCGTGGCGTCGAGCGTGGTCGACACGCTCAAGGCGGCCGGTCGCCGGCCGCTGGGTGTGGAAGGCGAGAACGACGGTGAGTGGGTGCTCGTCGATCTGCAGGACGCACTGGTGCACGTGATGCTGCCGCGCATCCGCGACTTCTACAACCTCGAAAAGCTCTGGGATCTGCCGCCCGAGGACGCCGTCGGCGGGACTGAAGACTGACGTGCGTTGCGCCGTGCTCGCCGTCGCGGGTCGGCCGACGCCGTGGGTGGCCGCGGCGACGGACGCCTATCTGAAGCGCCTGCCGCGCGCCTGGCACACGAGGGTCGAATTGTTGGCGCCATCGCGAAAGCAGACCGCCGACGCAAGGCGTGACGACGAATGGCAAAGGCTGTCAGACAAGCTCGATGCCGGCACGATGAAGATCCTGCTCGACGAACGCGGCAAATCGCTCGAGAGTCGTGCGCTCGCCTCGCGTATGGGCGACTGGCAGGGCGACGGTCGTGCCCTGGCGTTTCTTGTCGGCGGCCCCGATGGCTTTTCGGCGGCGGCCCGGGCCGAGGCCGATCTGCTGCTGTCGTTGTCCGCAATGACGATGCCGCACGAACTGGCGCGCGTCGTGCTGGTCGAACAACTGTACCGCGCACACACAATACTCGAAGGACATCCGTATCACCGTGACTGAAGCACTGACAGCAACGGTTGGCGAGGCACTACGCCCGCGCGTCGGCCTGGCCTCGCAGTCGCCACGGCGGCGCAGCCTGCTGCGTGAACTGGGTCTCGACCCCGTGCCGTTGAAGTCGGGTATCGACGAGTCACGCCGCCCCGGCGAGCCGGTTATCGACTTTGTGCGGCGGCTGGCGATCGAAAAGGCGCAGAACGGTGCCACGGACCCTGCGGCAACAGGGCTACCCGTCATCGGCGGCGACACGGAGGTTTGTCTCGGGGAGACGGCGTTTGGCAAGCCAGAGGACACCGACGATGTGCGCCGGATGCTGCACGCGCTGAGCGACCGTGTGCACGAGGTCGTATCGGCCGTCGCAGTGGTTCGCGGCGACGTCGTCAAGGTGTGCAACGTGGTCACCGAAGTTCGGTTTCGCGCGCTCACGGACTCCGACATCGCCCACTACATTCAGAGCGGCGAGCCGTTCGGCAAAGCCGGCGCCTATGCCGTGCAGGGCCTGGGCGGGACCTTCGTGAGCCATTTGTCGGGCAGCTATACGGCCGTCGTGGGCTTGCCCGTGTTCGAAACTGCGGCGCTGCTGCGCGAGTTTGGCATCGATGTGGTGGCCGCCAACCGGAGTGCGACGCCATGACGGCCGTCAGCGAAGAGATCCTCGTCAATGTGACACCCAGTGAGCAGCGCGCAGCCGTTGTCGAGAATGGCGTGCTTCACGAGGTGTTTATCGAGCGCGCGTCGCGCCGGGGGTTGGTCGGTAACATCTACAAGGGTCGCGTGAGCCGTGTGCTGCCGGGCATGCAGGCGGCGTTTATCGACATCGGGCTGGAGCGCACGGCATTCCTGCACGCGTCGGATATTGCGGCCCCAGTGGACCCGGCGGACCCCGACCATGGTGAGTTACGCGCCCCAAACGGCGACGGCACGCCGTCCATCCGGGACCTCGTGAGTGAGGGCGGCGAAATTCTCGTCCAGGTACTCAAGGACCCGCTGGGCACAAAAGGTGCGCGGCTGACAACGTTCATCACCTTGCCCTCGCGCTACCTCGTCATGATGCCGGGCAGCGACAACATTGGCGTGTCGGCACGCATCGACGATGACGACGAACGCACCCGCCTGCGGGACGTGCTCGAAGACATCGTCGACGCTGCCGCGGGCAATGGCTATATCGTGCGCACGGCTGCCGAGGGCGCGAGCTACGATGCGCTGCGCGCGGACATGATGTTCCTGCAGCGACTTTGGGAAGGCATTCGCAAGCAGGCGGGTAACACGAGTGCCGGCAGGATCGTGCACGAGGACCTGCCGCTCGCGCTGCGCGTGCTGCGTGACCGCGTGCAGGACGATGTCGAGCGCATCCGCGTCGACTCCGAAGCCGAGTTCGAGCGCATGCGCGCCTTCACGGCCAGCTTCCTGCCCGAGCTCACCGACAAGATCGAGCTCTACGGCGGGCGGCGCCCCATCTTCGATCTTCACGGCGTGGAAGAGGACATTGCGCGCGCGCTTGAGCGCAAGGTGCCGCTCAAGTCCGGGGGCTACCTGATCTTCGACCAGACCGAAGCCATGACAACGGTTGACGTCAACACGGGCGGGTTCGTGGGCACGCGGTCGCAGGAAGACACCTTGTACCGCACCAACCTCGAGGCAGCCGTCGCCATCGCGCGCCAGCTCCGTTTGCGCAACCTGGGCGGCATTATCATTCTCGATTTCATCGACATGCTCGAGCCCTCGCACCGCGAGAAGGTCCTTCAGGCGCTCGAGACGGCACTTTCGACCGACAACGCCAAGTACCAGGTCATGCCCGTGTCGCCGCTCGGGCTCGTCGAAATGACGCGCAAGCGCACGCGCGAGAGCCTCGAACATGTGCTCTGCGAGGCGTGCCCGACCTGCGCTGGCCGCGGATCGGTCAAGACCGCACAAACCGTCGTGTACGAGATATTCCGCGAGATTTTGCGCCAGCACCGCCAATTCAGTTTCGACGAGCTGCTCATCCTCGCGCAGGGCGACGTCGTGGAGTTGCTGCTCGACGAAGAGTCCGTGGGCCTCGCCGAACTGTCCGACGCCACGGGCGCCGCGGTGCGGCTGCAGGCCGAGCAGCTCTACGCGCCCGATCAGTACGACGTCGTGTTGCTCTGAGCCATGCTGCGCCGAATCGCCAAGATTCTCGCCTACACTGCCGCCGCGCTCACGGTGTTGCTGGCCATTGCCGTGGGCTTGCTTCGCATCGCGCTGCCGCAGGTGCCCGAGTACCGCGACGAAATCATTGCGCGCCTGTCGGAGGCCGTCGACGGCGACGTCTCGTTCGACCGACTCGACGCCCGCTGGCGCCTGCGCGGGCCCGAGCTGGTGTTTCACGATGTGGTGATTGGCGAGCGCCTCGGTGAGCGGCGCATCCGCGCCATCGAAGTCACGCAAATCACCGTCGGCGTGTCACTGGGCCGCCTGCTTACGGGGCGCGAGCTCGAAGTCCGTCGCATCGGGATTACGGGTGCGGCGCTCGATCTGCGGCGCGACGATGCCGGCTGGTGGTTCCAGGACGCGCTGATCTTGCCGGTCGCAAACGCGGGCACTGACGTTGCGGGCGGGGAAGACGCCGTGCAAGTGCCGCAAGGGCTGCAGCTGCCGCTGGGCGATGCGCTGGACCTCAGTCTCGAAGACGTCGCGCTGCGCTACGAGGATCGCGGCAACGGCCGCGAGCCACTGAGCTTCGATCTCCTGTCGGCCGGGGTTCGACTAGACGGCCGCGAGCTCCGCGTTGACGCGACGATGTCACCCGACGGCGATGACGCGCGCGTGTCGGTGCTGGTTACGGGCGCGCTCGCTGATCGAAATCTCGACGGCCTGATCGGCGGCGACTGGTCGCTGTCCACAGATGTCGAACAGGTTTCCGCGGACCTCATGCGCCGCATCCTGCCGCCCAACTGGCGACTGCCGCAGTCGGGCCGCACCGACGTCGAAGCTGACGCCGAGCTGCGCGGTGGCGCACTCCTGGCGGCCGTGGTGACGCTCGATGCCGAGCGTCTCGTACCTCCCGACGGCGGCGATGAGTCCATCGTGGCGGGCCGAATCGAGTGGTCGAGCAGCGACGACGGCTGGCTGTTGGCCGTGTCCGACTTCGTGGTGGGCGTGGCGGACCGGCAGTGGCCAGCCGCCAACCTGACGCTGCAGTTTGAAAGTGGCGCCGGGGCAGACACGCTGCGCGTCGATGCGGCCAACGTGACCGTCTATGACGTGCCCTACCTGGCGTCGTTCCTGCCGGGTCGCTGGGCACAGGCGCTGCTCGATTCGGGTGTGTCGGGCACGTTGCGGCAGGGCAATGGCCAGGTGCGATTCGCGCCCGACCAGAATCTCGACAGTCTCGGGCTCAAGGACCTTATTGATTACGAGGTCGACGCCGCTTTCGATGGTATCGGACTGGCGGCATCCGAGGGCCGCCCCGGAGCCAGCAACCTGACCGGTGCGCTCCGGGCGACGCGCGAAGCCGGCCGGCTGCAGCTCGACACGCGTGATGCCACGCTGCAGGTGCCCGGTGTGTTCTCTGCAGACATTGCAGTGGATCGCGTCGACGGCACGCTCGTCTGGCGGGCCAGCGACCGCGGCATCTCCGTGCTGTCCGATGCGCTTCAGGTGGCGGCACGCGGATTCGAGGCCAACGCGAACCTGCAGGTCCTGTTGCCCGGTGACGGCGCCGCACCCGAGGTGGATCTGCAGGCCGACTGGTCGATCGACGACATTGCGCGCGCCCGGTCACTGTTGCCCGACGGCGTGATGAAGCCGAAGCTCACCGACTGGCTGAATCGGGCGCTGGTGGCGGGCCGAATCAACGACGGAAGCTTTGAGCTACGCGGGTCACTGGACCAGTTCCCGTTTGACGAGAGTCCTGGCGTGTTCCGCATGACGGGACGTGCACAGGGCGTGACGTTGGCGTACGGCCGCGGCTGGCCTGCCATAACGAGCCTCAGCGCCGACGTCGTGCTCGACGGTATGCGCCTGTCGACCGAACGCAATCGCGGCTTGTCGGGCAACGTGCCGTTCCAGAACGCGCGCGTCGCGTTCGAGGACCTGCGCACGGCCGTACTCGACATCAACGCGACGGGCAATGCCGCGCTCGAGACGCTGTATATCTTCGTGGGCGATTCACCGGTTCGGAGGCTGTTCGGCGAGCAGTACGCGCGCATGTCGTTCGCGGGTGGCTCGGAGTACGACATCTCGATGCAGGTGCCGCTGCGCGACGTGCGCAGCTTTACGATCGACGCCACGATCGATGTCAATGACGCCACGTTCGCGCTCGATTACATCCCGCATGCCGTAACCGAACTGGTCGGGCAGGTGCGCATCGACCGCCAGGGCGTATACGCCGAAGACGCCACGGGCGTCCTCCTGGGGCAGCCTTTGCGTATCGACATGGCGCCCGAAGGCACGCCCGAAGATGGTCAGCTGGTGATTCGTGGCCGGGGCAGGATCGATGCCGCAGCGCTCATCGGGCCACTTGGCCTGCCGCTGGAGGGTCGCGCGGAGGGCGCTACGCCGTTCGAGGCCGTCGTCAATCTGCCGCGCCGGCGGCAGCCGCTGAATGCCACTGACGCGGCTCCGGAGACACCGCGGCGCCCCGTCACCGTTGTTGCGACCTCGGACCTTGCCGGGCTGGCCATCGACCTGCCGTACCCGGCCGGAAAGGCCGCCGAAGAGGTATTCGCGGCCGATGCGCGAATGACGATCAGCGACACGCTGGACCTGCAGGCGGGGCTCGCCAATCGAATCGATATCGCACTGCGCGCCGCGCGCGACGGTGATGCGCAGCTCGTTTTCGACCGCATGACGCTGCACCTCGGAGAAGGCCGTGCGTTGTTGCCGTCCGTGCCTGGCGTTTTCATCGATGGCAACACGGACCGCCTGCGGCTGGGTGACTGGTTGAGCCTGCAGCTGGCCGACACGGGCTGGATGACGGATAACCTCGTGTCCGCCGCCGTCGAGGTCGCCGATCTGTTCGTGGTTGGGCAACGTATCCGCGATGTCCGTGCGAGCCTCGAGCGATCAGGCGATGACTGGCTCGTCGACGTGCAGTCCGAGGCCATCGAGGGTGCGATCTCCATTCCAAGAGACTTGCGCGGTGGCAGCCCCGTGGTGCTCGACATGCGCAAACTGCATCTGCTCGAGGCGGACCCCGAGGCGAGCGGCGATGCGGACCCAACGGCATTCCCGCCGCTGCGCGTGCGCGCCGCGTCGTTCGCATTGGGTGATCAGGATTTCGGCGCACTCGATGCGACGATCGACAAGGTCGCCGATGGCCTCGAGGTCAGCCGCATCGCAACGGCGGCACCCGCGTTTCGAATCGAGGGCGAAGGCGCCTGGCGACTGGCGCCCGGTGTCGAGGCCGGGTCGCGCACCGTGCTCACGGCAGAGCTCACGAGCACCGACGTCAAACGCATGATGAATAGCCTGGGCTACGAGCCTGGCATCAATGCGGCCGAACTTGAGAGCGCGTTCGACGTGGCCTGGGATGGTGGCCCCAGCGCAACCTTTGTGGCCTCGCTCGACGGCGAAGTCAGTGTGCGCATCAGCAACGGGACGCTCGACGACGTCGAGCCCGGTGCCGGTCGTGTCGTCGGCCTTATGAGTGTTGCCGAGCTGCCGCGACGGCTCGCGCTCGATTTCCGCGACGTGTTCCAGAAGGGCTTCAACTTCGACGAAATCGTCGGCGACTTCCGGCTCGTCAACGGTGACGCATACACCTGCAATTTGCGGCTCGCGGGCCCGTCGGCCGATGTGGCACTGATCGGCCGCGCGAGCCTCGACCGGCGCAACTACAACCAGACGGCCGTCGTGGGCGTGAAGGTCGGCAACACGCTGCCCGCCGTGGGTGCCGTGGTTGCCGGCCCGCAGGTGGGTGCCGCCTTGCTGCTGTTCAGCCAGATCTTCAAGAAGCCGCTGCAGGGCATGACACAGGTCTACTACCAGATCAACGGCAGCTGGGACGAGCCCGGTATCGAGCGGACTGATGCCGAGCGCTTCGTGGCGACTTCGGAAATGGCCGGTTGCGCCGTAGAGACGGGTGGCTGAGTCACTGCTTGAGCTATCATCAGGGGTCTGCCAGTAACCGGGTCTGCAACGTGACCGACCACAACCAGCACGAGCTCGTCTCCCGCATCCTCGAAGACAGTGCCCTCGATGAACAGGCGCTATCAGCGACGCTGGGCCAGCTGCTGACGCGCCGCGTCGACTACGCCGACCTGTATTTCCAGCTGGGCGAGTCCGAGCGCTGGACGCTCGAGGACGGCATCGTTCGCGATGCGGGTTTCAGCCGTACACGTGGGGTGGGCGTGCGCGCCGTCGGCGGGGAAAAGACGGGCTTTGCCTACGCTGACGATCTCGATCGTGCCGCGCTGGGGCGCGCCGCAGACGCCGCACGGGCCATTGTGCGTCAAGGCCAGGACGCGCGTGTACCGGCGCTGGCGACGACCACGTATCCCGTGTTGTACCGCGCAGACAGCCCGCTGACATCAATGCCGGATACGGCCAAGACGCGGCTGCTCAAGTCGCTCGATGAGCGGGTTCGCGCGCTCGATCCGCGCGTCGAGCAGGTCACGGTGAGTTTGGCCGCAAGGTACGACGACATTCTCGTGGCCGGCAGTGACGGTACCTTCGCCGCGGACGCGCGCCCGATGTCGCGCATCAATGTGATCGTCATCGTGGCCGAAAACGGGCGTCGGGAGCAGGGTTACGCGGGCGGCGGCGGTCGCTATCCGCTTGACGCCGAGCGTGCCGATGCACTGGGCATGGAGCTTGGCGAAGAGGCCGTGCGCCAGGCGCTCGTTCAGCTCGAGGCCATCGATGCACCGGCGGGACCGATGCCCGTCGTACTGGGTCCGGGCTGGCCGGCCGTGCTGCTGCACGAGGCGATCGGCCACGGCCTCGAGGGCGACTTCAACCGCAAAGGCACCTCGGCATTCAGCGGACGGATTGGTGACCGCGTGGCCTCGCCGCTGTGCACGGTGGTCGACGATGGCACGTTGCCGGATCGACGCGGGTCGCTGAGCATTGACGATGAGGGCACGCCGAGTAGCTGCACGGTACTCATCGAGGACGGCGTCCTGCGCGGCTACATGCAGGACAAAACCAACGCACGCCTTATGGGTACCGAAAGCACGGGCAATGGCCGCCGCGAGTCTTACGCACACCTGCCCATGCCGCGCATGACCAACACCTACATGCTCAATGGGCCGCACGACCCTGCAGACATCATTGCCTCCGTGGAGCGCGGTCTTTACGCGCCCAACTTTGGCGGTGGCCAGGTCGACATCACGTCGGGCAAGTTCGTGTTTTCTGCCAGCGAGGCCTACCTTATCGAAGACGGCAAGCTTGGCGCCCCGGTCAAGGGGGCAACGCTGATTGGCAGTGGGCCTGAAGTGCTGACGCAGGTCAGCATGGTGGGCAACGACATGAAACTCGATCAGGGCGTAGGCGTGTGCGGCAAGGAGGGGCAGTCCGTGCCCGTTGGTGTCGGCCAGCCCACGCTGCGTATCGACGAGATCACCGTCGGCGGTACGCACTAGCCGGCAGCATTATGTCCGGTCCCGCATGCCCGGGCTGTGATTCGAATCACCGCAATCGCCGCAACAGCTGGGCATCATGCGGATGTTGACCGATCCGGACGATAACCATGCAATTCGAAAACACCGTTACGGAAACCGATCTCGATCCCGCAGCACGCGAGTTTGCAGAGCAACTGCGTGAGCGCGGCGTG
The DNA here is from genome assembly GCA_039821605.1 of Pseudomonadota bacterium. Taxonomy (GTDB): domain Bacteria; phylum Pseudomonadota; class Gammaproteobacteria; order Steroidobacterales; family Woeseiaceae; genus CALBPI01. The sequence goes on from JBCBNV010000001.1 coordinate 94,196, forward strand.
AAGCCCGATGTCGACTACGGCGTCGACGGTTTCACTGAGTCCCTGGGCGCGCGACTGCTGCGTCTTCTGGGCGTCAAGCAGGACTAAGCCCGCTTCCACGGATACCGCCCGCGCGGTATGCTGGAGACTGGTTCGCCACCGGTCAGGGTCGCGTATGTGGGTTTCCAAGCCAGTCTACGAATCGGTACCTTACGTGTACCTCGTGTCGGGCGTGTGCCTGCTGGGCTTGTCCGTGTACCTCGACTACTGGCACTGGCCGACGATCTGCCTGCTGCTGGGTGTCGGCTGTCTCGTGGCCGGGCTCGTGATCTGGCTGCGCCGGCGTGATTACCGTCACCGGCGTGACGCTGTCGACGACCCCCTGCAATAGGCGTCAGAAGCCTGGGGTCAGGACTGCGAGTCCTTGACCTCGAGGTCGTCGAGATCCACCTCGCCGGGCTCGGGCAGGTCGATGATGAACTCATCGTCGTCGGGAGCATCTTCCACAGACGCATCCGTGGGCAGCGCTTCAATCATCGAGTTCTCGCCCAACGCATCCTCGGCCAGTGATTCCGCAATCGGATCGCGAAAATCCTTGTAGATCAGCACGTGATTGCCGACGGCCACAACGTCGCCATCACGCAGGCGCCGCTTGGTAAAGCGTCGTGCGCCCAGGAACAGGCCGTTCGTGCTGTTGAGATCCTCGATGATCGTGGTCTCGGGCGTTGTCACGATCTGGGCGTGGTGACGGCTCACGAAGGGTGAGTCGATGCGAATATCGTTGTCGGCTGTGCGCCCGATGATCAGGCGTCCCGTGGTCAGCTCGAACTCACCCAGCGTCGTGTCTTTTTCGCGCAGCTCCAGCTGCGCCTGGATGGCGAGCTGGTTCGATGTATTGCCCGTGGACGGCTTGTTCTTGAGCCAGCCCAGTTCCTCGAGCGCGGCGTCCATTTGTTCCTCGCCGACGTGATCCACTTCGTCGGCGAATGCGCACAGCATCGCCGTATCGCAGAGCACATTGATGAGACGCGGTACGCCACCAGTGAATTCCTCGATAGCGGCGAAGCATGCATCGTCAAACAGCTGCCGGCCACCGGAGCCTGCGACCTTGAGTCGGTGTTCGACGTAGGCGCGCTGGTCGTCGCCGACCAGCGGCTCAAGGTGGTAGCGCAGCCGCACGCGCTGGGTGAGCTGCTTCAGGTCATCGCGGTTGATCTTGTCGCGCAGCTCGGGCTGACCCGCGATGATGATGCGCAAGACCTTTTCCTTGGTCGTCTCGAGACCGTTGAGCAGCCGAATTTCTTCAAGCACCCGACGAGACAGGTTTTGCGCTTCATCGACGATGAGCAACACGCGACGACCGGCGCTGTAGCGTTCGAGCAGGAACGTATTGAGCATGTCGATGAGTTCGGCCTTGCCCTTGCCGAACGGTTTGAACCCGTACTCCACGAGTACCGCTTGCAGAAACTCCTCAGGCGAGAGCTGCGTTTGCGAAATGAGCGCGTAGTCGACGTCGTCCTCGAGGTCTGCGAGGAAGGACTGCAACAGTGTGGTCTTGCCTGCGCCGATCTCGCCCGTGAGGATGACGAACCCGTCCGCGAGCCAGATCGTGGATTCGAGGTAAGACTTGGCCTGCTGGTGCTGCTCGCTCCAGTAGACGAAGTCCGGGTCGGGCGTCAGCCGGAATGGCTGCTCCTCTAGACCAAAGTGTTCGACGTAGGACATGCGCGGACTATACCAAAGCGTCGGCGGCCGTTGGCCTCATGCCGACTTAAGCTGGTTTTCAAGACTGTCGAGGCGCCGCTGGAGTGTGACGTGGTCGACTGCCGTCACTGTGACATGCCCCACTTTGCGGCCCGGCCGGGGCGGTTTGTCATAGTCGTGCAGGAACGTGTCGCGGCCCGAGAGCAGGCCGGCTGCGGCTGGCACCTCACCAATGAGATTGATCATGCCTGACGGTCGGTCGAGGTCGCCACGGCCCAGCGGCAGGCCACAGACCGCACGCAGATGGTTCTCGAACTGGCTGATGCCGCCGCTGTCGATGCTCCAGTGCCCCGTGTTGTGCACGCGCGGCGCGAACTCATTGCCAAGGAGCACATCGCCGCAAACGAAGAACTCAATGGCCAGCGTGCCCACGTAGTCGAGTGCCTCGGCCAGTGCCCGCAGGTGGCGCACGGCCTGGCGTTGCAGCTCCGTGCTGAAGATTGCCGTCTCGCTGCGCACGAGAATGCCGTCCTCGTGGCGATTGCGCGCGAGTGGGTAGACGACCACCTCACCATCCGCGGCGCGGCAGCCCACGATAGACAGCTCGGCATCGAAGTCGACGAGCCGCTCTACGAGCAACGGCACATCGCCGAGCTCGGCGAACAGGCCTGCGGCGTCTTCGGCCGCGCGAATGCGGCGCTGACCCTTGCCGTCGTAGCCAAGCCGTCGCGTCTTGGCGATGAGTGGCAGGCCCAGATCCGCGACGGCGTTGTCGAGTGCTGACTGCGAATCGACGGCGCGCCAGGGCGCCACGGGAATCCTGATCTGCTCGAACAGGGTCTTCTCCGCCGCGCGCTCCTGCGCTGCCGCGAGTGCGGCGGGTCCGGGGCGCAGCGCAATGCCGGCGTCGGCAACTGCCTGCGCGGGCACGTTTTCGAATTCGAAGGTGACGACGTCGCAAGACGACGCCAGCGCGGCCAACGCATCCGGATCGTCGAAATTGGCACGGATGTGGGTGCCGACGACGGCCGCGCAGGGGGTCTCAGCGGGGTCCAGAAACGTGAAGCGCATCCCGAGCGGAATACCTGCCAATGCCAGCATGCGGCCGAGTTGGCCGGCCCCGATCACCCCCACGTGCATCGTCAATCGTCAGCCCTGGGGTCCGGTGATTCGAGCACGCGCTGTGTCTGCGCGTCTCGCCACGACTGCAGGCGTTCGGCGAGCGCAGTGTCGCTTGTGGCGAGGATCGCCGCGGCCAGCAGCGCGGCATTGATGCTGCCCGCCTTACCGATCGCGAGCGTGCCGACGGGGACACCGGCGGGCATCTGCACGATGGAAAGCAGGGAATCGACGCCGTTGAGTACGCGCGACTGCACCGGCACGCCCAGCACGGGCAGCGCGGTCTTGGCCGCCGCCATGCCGGGCAGGTGGGCGGCGCCGCCTGCGCCCGCAATGATGACTTTGAGGCCGCGCGACTGAGCGGTCCCGCAGTACTCGAACAGCAGGTCCGGTGTGCGGTGCGCGGAGACGATGCGCACGTCATGGGCGACGCCCAATGCGTGCAGGGTCTCGCTTGCGTGGGCCATGGTGTCCCAGTCGCTCGCCGAGCCCATGATGATGCCGACTTGGTCTGTCATGCTGAGATTCTAACGGTATTCGCCACCTAACCGGACCCCGCTGCACGATCACGCGCTTCGAGCGCCGCGTGCACGACACGGAACACTTCGCGCGCCGCCTTCTTGCGGCCCGCATCGCTCTGGGCACTGCGCCAGTCGCGAACGGCGCTGTCGAGTTCAGGCTCGGGATCCAGCCCTGCGTCAGCCAGGGCCGCGTCAACGTCGTTACCGGCCAACAAGGCATCTCGCAGGCGCTCTGCGGCGTGAAACCTGCGCTTGGTCTGCGCGGGCGCCTCGTTGGCCTGCGCCAGCGCGCTCTCGATGCCGGCGGTGTCGATCTGGCGCAGCAGTTTGGCGATGTACTGGCGCTGGCGCCGCCCCGCGCCATGGCTCGGTATGTCCTGCGCCTCGCGCACTGCGGCGAGGACATCGGCGTCGTCGACCATACGGCCCAGCTCGTCGGGCTTGAGCGCCACGAGACGATCTGCGAGTTCGCGAATCGTCTGAGCTTCGCGCTTGCGCGCCGACTTGCTGGGTCTGTCCGTCACGGGCGTGTTGCCTGCCGCGAAAAGGCTCGCGAGCTTAGCACGGCGCGCGCGGCCATCCCGGGCCGGTGTAGACTTCGGGCCCGGAACGAGGAAACCGCATGCAGTCGCTGATCATCGCCAACGAACGTGAACCGGCGCTCGCCGATCTGGCGCAGCGCGCACTTGAGCGCGCGCGCGCCGCGGGCGCGGCCCAGGCCGAGGTCGGCGTCAGCGAGGACCGCGGGCTGTCGGTCACGGCGCGCCTGCGCGACATCGAGACCATCGAGTTTCAGGAAGACCGCAGCTTCGGTATTACGGTCTACATCGATCAGTGCAAGGGCTCGGCAACCACGTCGGACTTTGGCGCGGAGGCCATCAACGAAGCCGTCGACAAGGCCGTGTACATTGCGCGTCAGACCAGCCCCGATCCCTGCGCCGGGCTGGCAGACGCGGATCGCATGGCGACAGTGTTTCCCGATCTTGGGCTCGACCACTACTGGGACGTCGACATGGACGTTGTGCAGGCGCTGGCACTTGAAACCGAAGCGGCCGCACTCGATCACGATGTTCGAATCAGCAACTCCGAGGGCGCCACGACCAACCTTCACCGCGGCCTGTCACTCTACGCGAACAGTCACGGCTTTCAGGGTACGCAGCGTCGAAGCCGCTATTCCCTGAGCTGCGCGGTCATCGCAGGCGACGGCGACGCCATGCAGCGCGACTACCACTACACGAGCGACCGTAACCCGGGCCAGCTCGAAACGGCGGCAGCGGTCGGCGGCACGGCCGCACAGCGCGCCGTGGCGCGGCTCGAGCCGCGCAAAATCGACACGCAAACCGCGCCCGTCGTGTACCGCGCCGACGTGGCGCGTGGATTGTTCGGTCACCTGTTGTCCGCAGTCAGTGGCACCGCGCAGTACCGCAAGGCCAGCTTCCTGCTCGACGCGGTTGGGCAGGCCGTGCTGCCCGAGGCCATTAGCATCGCCGAGCGACCGTTTCTCGCGGGCGCGGCGGGCAGCACGGCGTTCGATGCCGAAGGTGTGGCCACGCGCGAGCGTGACATCGTGAGCAACGGTGAGCTGCAGGGCTACGTGCTGTCGAGCTACTCCGCGCGGCGTCTGGGTTTCGAGACGACGGGCAACGCAGGCGGTGTGCACAACGCCATTGTGTCGTCGACGGCCGGCGATCTCGACGCCGTGCTGGCGCAGATGGGAACCGGCCTGTTCGTGACCGAGCTCATGGGGCAAGGCGTCAACACGGTGACCGGCGACTACAGCCGCGGCGCGGCCGGGTTCTGGGTCGAGAACGGCGCGCTGGCCTATCCCGTCGCCGAGATCACGATCGCCGCAAACCTGGCCGATGTGTATCGCAACATCGTTGCTGTGGGCAGCGACGTGGATGCGCGCGGCAGCCTGCAGTGCGGCAGCGTGCTCGTCGCCGAAATGCGGATTGCGGGGGCCTGAGCTGAGAGGCTAGTCGGTCGCCGCCGGGGCCTTTCCCAGATCCAGGAATTCCGCCAGTGTCTGCTCACCGGCGATGGCGGCGATCTCGTCGTGGATGCGGGTGCCGAGCGCCAGCACACCCGGCGACCAGCGGGGCACTCGCGCCAAACCGCTGTCACCGCGTTCGCGCACAGCGGCAAGAATGTCCGCTACGCGCATGGCGTGAATGTCCATGGCGGGCATCAGTTCCTCGGAGTCGGTTGCGGCGATGAGGCCGGCGTCTTCGAGCATGGCGACGACCTTGCCCACGACGATGCCGGGCAGGCTCAGTCTTTGCGCGATGCTGCGAATCGTGATGTCGCGCGTGCGGTCCCGGAACGCCGACCCGACCATCCACATGATGTCGAGCGCGAGCTTCTCGCGCGTCGCACTTGAAAGCTCTGGATCGTGGCGTCCGATCCGCAGATACGCGCGGTTCTGGAAGTAAAACGCAAGGCGTGCGCCCAGCAGCAGAATGAGCCAGTTCGCGTAGAGCCAGAGCAGGGTGGTGATGGCGATGGCGAAGCCCGCGTAGATGATCAGCGCTCGCGTCGAGAACACCACGAACTCGGCGAAGTACATGCCCGTGAGTGCCCAGAGGCAGCCCGCCGTGACGCCGCCCACGAGCGCGCTCGAGAAGCGCACCCGCGTGTTGGGCATCCATTTGTAGAGCGCCGTGAATAGCGAGATGACGAGCACGAAGGGCAGTGCCTTGCCGATTTGCACCGTCAGCGGTCCGAACACGGCCGACGTCGACAGCGTCTGCAACACGGCGTTGTTGCGCAACGATGCGATCATGGCCAGTGCCAGCGCCATCATGAGCGGCCCGACGAGCAGGATCGTCGCGTAGTCGATGATGCGGCGGCTGATCGATCGCGGCTGACTCACGTGCCAGACATAGTTAAAGCTGCGCTCGACCTTCTGCACCATCGACACCGCCGTGTAGAGGAAGATGGTGAGACTCAGGCCACCCAGGACCCGGCCCGACACCTTGTCGACCATGCCCATGACTTCGTCTGTGAGCTGGCGCCCGTAGTCGCCGAGTGGCGCCACGAGTTCCGTCAGCAGCGGTTCCATCTCCAGGTGCAGATTGAGCCCCTTGAGCACCGAGAAGCTGAATGCCACGAGCGGCACGGTGGCCAGCAGTGTTGAGTACACGAGACTCATGGCGTGCAGCGACAGTTGGCCGCCCGCAATGTCGCGGCCCAGCCCGAACAGGTAGCGCAGCACCATGACCAGCGCGCGTTCGGCACGACCGGCCGATGCCAGATCGCGGTGCCAGAGCCAGTCGTCCACGCGTTTGCCGAGCGCCACCATCGGGCCAATGTATCAGGTTCGTGTACCGGCCTGATATGCTCGCAACATGCCGCAACCGAAGCCGGCGCGACGCTATCCGTCGCGCATCGTCTGCATGACCGAAGAGACCACCGAGACCCTGTACGCGCTCGGTGAAGCCGATCGCATCGTGGGCATCTCGGGTTTCACGGTGCGCCCGCCGCAGGCGCGCAAGGAAAAGCCCAAGGTCTCGGCATTCACGAGCGCCAAGATCGAGCGCATTCTGGAGCTTGAGCCCGACCTCGTTTTGGGGTTCTCCGACATTCAGGCCGACATCGCCGCGGACCTCGTTCGCCGCGGTGTACCGGTGCACATCTTCAATCACAGAAGTGTCGACGAGATCCTCATGATGATCCGTGTGCTCGGCGGCATGATTGGTTGCGGCGAACGGGCCGACGTTTACGCTGATCGTCTTGCTGCGGGCCTGCCAGATCCCGATCGTCACGGGTCGCGGCGCAAACCGCGCGTCTACTTCGAGGAATGGGACGACCCGCGCATCAGTGGCATTCGCTGGGTCTCCGAGCTCATCGAGCTCGCGGGCGGCGAGGAGTGCTTCCCGGCCCGGGCGCGTGCGTCACTGGCCAAGGATCGCATCATTGCCGACGACCGGGAAATCATCGATGCGGCGCCCGACATCATCATCGGTTCGTGGTGCGGCAAGAAGTTTCGACCCGAGCGTGTGGCGGAGCGGCCGGGATGGTCAGGCATACCCGCCGTCGCAAACGGTGCGTTGTACGAGGTGAAGTCGGCGCTGATCCTGCAGCCGGGCCCTGCCGCGCTGACGGATGGCGTTGCGGAGCTCGTGCGCATCGTCGACGCGTGGCACGCGCGCGGCGATCAGGCGGGCGCAGTCAGCAGCTCGAATGCGCGGCGGTAACGCGCGGCCGTGCCGTCGATGACGGCATCGGGCAGCCGCGGCCCCGGTGCGGTCTTGTCCCAATCCAGCGAATCGAGGTGGTCGCGTACAAACTGCTTGTCGAAACTGGGCGGACTCTGGCCGGGTTTGTACCGGTCCGCGGGCCAGAATCGCGACGAATCGGGCGTCAGCAGTTCGTCGATGAGAATCAGCTCGCCATTCCGGTCAATGCCAAACTCAAGCTTGGTGTCGGCGATGATGATGCCGCGCGGGCGCGCGTGGCGCGTCGCCGCGGCATAGATGGCCAGCGTGATGTCGCGAATGCGCTGCGCCTGGGCCGCGCCCGTGAGTGCGGACATGGCATCGAAGTCGATGTTCTCGTCGTGGCCGCCCACCTCGGCCTTGGTGGCCGGTGTGAAGAGCGGTGCGTCGAGTTCCGCGGCCTGTTGGAGACCCGCCGGCAGCCTGTGTCCGCAGACCGCGCCCGTGCGCTGGTAGTCGAGCCAGCCTGAGCCGATGAGGAAACCCCGCGCCACGGCCTCGACGGGCAGCGGTGTGGTGCGGCGCACGATCATTGCGCGCGGCTCCAGCGCGCGCGTGACGTCATTGTCTCCCACGACGTCGGTCAAAGACAGCGTGGTGGTGTGGTTGGGCACGACCGAGGCCATGCGCGCAAACCAGAACCGGGACAGCTGGGTGAGCACGATGCCCTTGCCGGGCACGGGGTCGGGCAACACCACGTCAAATGCCGACAAGCGGTCCGTTGCGATAATGGCGAGGTGATCGTCGTCGACGGCGTAAACATCGCGCACTTTACCGCGTGCGATGAGGTCCAGGCTGTCGATTCCCGACTCAAATACCGCGTGATTTGCGGTCATGATATGGCTGGTCCGGCGCAAAGCTCGAGAATGCTGAGATAATGGCGACATGGTGACAGGGGCGCAAGCAGCTTGGCGATGAACTACCTAGGCAAACTCGCGGGTGGCCTGGCAGGGCTCGTCAGTGGCAAGTGGCCGCTGGTGATTGCCGGTGTGTTGCTGGGCCACCAGTTCGACCGCGGTTTTGCGCGCTACGCCTCGACGCGGCTGCCCGCGAACTTCGTGCCCATCGCATTCGCCATCATGGGTCATCTTGCAAAGGCCGACGGTCGTGTCAGCGAAGATGAAATCCGGCTCGCGCGCAAGGCCATGCACGCGCTGGACCTGGAAGGCGAGGCGACACGCGATGCCATGGCGCACTTCAACCGCGGCAAGCAACCCGACTTTTCGCTCGGTGAAGCGCTCGAGGCGCTGCGTGGGGCCGCCAAGTCGCCGCACGCGACGGGCCGCCAGATTGTCGCGATGCTGTTGCCGCTCGTACTCATCAAGGACGACGCGGGCGCCGGCGAACGACGGGTGCTCTGGTCGGTATGCCAGGCGTTCGATATCGGGCGCGTCGAGCTGGCGCAGCTCGAGGCCGCCTCGCGTATCGAGATCCACCGGGTGCGACCCAATCACACCGCCGGCGTGGACGTGGCCGGTCAGGCATTCGAAGCGCTGGAGCTGGCGCCCGATGCGTCAGACCGCGAGATCAAGAAAGCCTACCGCCGGCTCATGAACCGGTATCATCCCGACAAACTCGCCGGCAGCGATGCCAGCGAGGAGACGGTTGCCCAGGCCGCGCGCAAGACGCGTGAGGTGCGGGAAGCCTACGAACTGCTGCGCGAAAGGCGCGGCTTCCGCTGAGACGCCTGCCAGGACCCGATCATGCCCGAACCCATCATTGCGCCCTCGATTCTGAGTGCGGACTTTGCCCGGCTGGGCGACGACGTGTCGCGCGTCCTCGACGCGGGCGCGGACTGGGTGCACTTCGATGTCATGGACAATCACTTTGTCCCCAACCTGACGATTGGTCCCATGGTGTGCCAGGCGCTGCGCGACTTTGGCGTCACGGCGCCCATCGATGTGCACCTCATGATCGAGCCCGTCGACGCAATCATCCCCGACTTCGCCAAAGCCGGCGCCAGCGTGATTTCGATTCACCCCGAGGCCACGCGTCATCCCGACCGCTCGCTGCAGCTGATTCGCGACCTCGGGTGCCAGGCGGGCATCGTGTTCAGCCCAGCCACGCCGTTGTCCTGGCTCGACCACGTCATGGACAAGATCGACCTCGTGCTCATCATGTCCGTCAATCCGGGCTTCGGGGGGCAGACATTCATTGGCGAGGCATTGCAGAAGCTCGCTGCCGTTCGCGAACGCATTGACGCAAGCGGTCGCGATATCCGGCTCGAGGTCGACGGTGGTGTCAAGGTCGACAACATCGGTGCCATTGCGGCGGCGGGCGCCGACACGTTCGTCGCGGGCTCCGCGATCTTCGGCAGTGACGACTACGCAGCTACGATTGCGGACATGCGTCGCGAGATCGCCAACGCCTGATTGGCGATGCCAGAACGACAACGGGCGCCGCAGTGGGCGCCCGCTGATGCGTGATGTCGCAGTCGTTCAGATCGTACGTTTGGGTCGTGCCCCGTAGACGACGATGGTCTTGCCGCTGGCGCTGACGAGTCCCTGCTCTTCAAGTACCTTGAGGACGCGGCCGGCCATTTCGCGACTGCAGCCCACGAGGCGCGAGAGTTCCTGCCGGCTGACCTTGATCTGCATGCCGTCAGGATGGGTCATCGCATCGGGCTCGTTGCAGAGGTCCATGATGGCGTGCGCCACGCGACCCGTGACGTCCACGAATGCCAGATCGCCCAGCTTGCGGTTGGTGCGGTCGAGGCGTGTGGCGAGCTGCGTGGCGAGCTCGAACACCAGGCCCGGGCTCTCACTCGCAATCTGGCGGAACCGCGGGTAGGTCATCTCGGCAATTTCGCACTCGGTGCGGGTGCGGACCCAGGCGCTGCGCGTCGGCTGTTCGTAAAACAAGCCCATCTCGCCGAAGAACTGACCCTTGTTGAGGTAGGCCAGCACCATTTCGTTACCGTCTTCGTCCTCGATCATCACTTCGACGGAGCCGTCGACGATGTAATAGAGGATGTCCGGCAAGTCGCCGGCGTGGATCATGACAGTCTTGGAAGGGACGGTGCGGACGCGGCAATAACTCAGGAACCGGTTGATCGCCGGTACCTCGCTCAGCGGTTTTGTCGCATTCGTTGCCATCAGTGCCGTCCTCCCCTCATGAGACGCGATTATGTTTATTAGCCCAAGTCTACCCTGAAAAGGCGCTGTGGGGCACGCGAGAGCGTCAGATGCGGTATGCGGCTGCCTTCATGACGCCAGCGGCGGCACGCATGAGCCCGCGCACGGGTGCCGGTAGCCTGGCGGCGCCGGCATCGCGTGCGTTGGCGCCATGCCGCTCTTCCTCGGCTTTCATGGTGCCCAGCACTTTGCGGCTGCGGCCATCGCGAGGGGGCAGTTTACGGAGATGGTTGTCGAGGTGTTCGGCGACCTGGCGTTCGGTCTCATCGATGAAACCCAGTCCCCAGCGGTCGCCCGCAAGGCCGCTGACGGCACCGATCACGTAGGCGCCTGCGTACCAGACCGGATCAAGGCGGCTGCGGGAGGCACCCAGCTCATCGAGGCGGGTGCGGCACCAGGCCAGGTGGTCGTATTCCTCATCGGCGGCGTGCTGCAGGTGGTCGTGCACCTCGGACGCACGGGATACCAGCGCGTGACCCTGGTAGAGCCCTTGTGCCGCTACTTCGCCCGCGTGGTTGATGCGCATGAGTCCGGCCGCGTGCTTGCGCTCGTCATCCGTAAGACGCGCCTCTTCGGTGTTGTCGGCTGGCGAGGGTCGTGCAGCCTGCGGTGAGGCCGTGGCCAGGGTGCGCAGCGCGTTATCGAAACCGGCAATGAGTCGCTCAACGGGCGTCGTTGCGGGCTGGCGCGTCGCGTCCTGATGTGTGTCGTGGTCCATGGGCCAATTATAGCAGTGCATGGCGTTGGCCAATGCGCCGCGCGCAGGCATAATGCCGCGCTTTCGAATTGCCGGAGCGGTGTTCATGCGACGACAAACTTTCAAAACCCTGTTCATGTTCGGGGTGATGGGATGCCTGTCCGTGTCGGCCCAGGCCGAGTTTGCGGGTAAGGTCAGTTTTGGTTACCAGGGGACCAGCGGCAACTCCGAGACGACAAGTGTCAACGGTGCCTCTGAGCTCGTATGGGACCTGGACCGCTGGAAGCACACTGTGGGCGCCACGGCGCTGGGTGCCGAAGACAGCGGCGAGAGCACGGCCGAGGCCTACAACCTCAATGCGCAGAGTGACCTGGCACTGAGTGATGTGAGCTACCTGTTCGGTCGCCTCAACTGGGACAAGGACAAGTTCTCGGGTTACGACGAGCAGACCAGTCAGACCGTCGGTTACGGGCGCAAGATCTTCGACAATGATACGCAGACCTGGAACCTCGAGCTCGGCGCCGGTGCGCGCCAGTCTGAGTTGCGTGACGGCACCAGCGAGAACGAGACGATCCTGCGCGGCGCCACGGACTACACCTACCGACTCAGCGACACCAGCGAGCTGGGGGCCAACCTGTCCGTGGAATCGGGCGAGGAAAACACGCAGGCGCAGTGGGGCGTTCAGGCCAAGGCGCGCCTCATCGGCGACCTGGCACTCGTGGCCTCATATCGGGTCCGCTACAACTCCGACGTGCCCGACGGCAGTGAAAAACGCGACACGTTTACGGCTATTTCGCTCGAATACGCGTTCTAGGCCCGGATCCGGCCCGATTTGGGGTGCGGCTGGTGGGGTTGCCGGTCGCGTTTTTGCTCATTTTGAGTCTTGCATTGGGGGCGTCTGACGCCTATAGTTACGGGCTTTTCGGCGCCCGGCCGCGGGTTCGCGCGCCCGAATGACGGGATCAATGGCGTTGCGCCGCGGACACCGCAGCCAGCCAACCCACTGAATTTTATCCGGCAAGCCCTGGCTTACCGGGTCGGGTAATCGCCCGGTCCGGCAGAGGTTGGGCCCCGAAGGACTACGATAATGAAAACGTTTTCTGCAAAGCCTGCTGAGGTCAAGCGCGACTGGTACGTTGTCGATGCCGCGGGCAAGACGCTGGGTCGTCTGGCGACCGAAATCGCATCGCGCCTGCGCGGCAAGCACAAGCCCGAGTACACCCCCCACGTCGACACCGGTGACTACATCATCGTGATCAACGCTGAGAAGGTTCGGGTTACGGGCAACAAGCTGGCCGACAAGATGTACCACCGTCACACGGGCTACATCGGCAGCCTCAAGAGCATCTCGCTGGGCAAGCTGCTCGAGAGCAAGCCTGAGCGTGCGATCGAGTACGCTGTGAAGGGCATGTTGCCGAAGAACGCACTGGGTCGTCAGATGGCCCGTAAGCTCAAGATTTACGCGGGTCCCGAGCACAACCACGAGGCGCAGCAGCCCGTTGCGCTCGAGCTTTCGGCCTGACCCTGCGCCTCACGTTTCTGGAGTATTAGCACACCATGGCAGCCACCAGTTTTTACGGCACCGGCCGTCGCAAGACCTCGACCGCACGTGTCTACCTGCGCCCCGGCAGCGGCGCGATTACCGTTAACAGCAAGCCGCTCGACGAGTTCTTCGGTCGCCAGACGGCGCGCATGATCGTGCGCCAGCCGCTGGAACTCACCGAACGCACGGGCGAATTCGACGTCACAGTCACCGTCACGGGTGGCGGTACGACGGGCCAGGCCGGCGCCATTCGCCACGGCCTGACTCGTGCGCTCATGGAGTACGACGAAAGCCTGCGCCCCGAACTGCGTAAGGCGGGCTTTGTGACCCGCGACGCGCGCGAAGTGGAGCGCAAGAAAGTCGGCCTGCGCAAGGCACGTCGCGCGACCCAGTTCTCGAAGCGCTAGTCCAGGCGACACGCGCTTCGAGGTCACGCCCGCGCGGCCACCGAAGTTTGGGGGATCGTCTAGTGGTAGGACTACGGACTCTGACTCCGTCAACGGGGGTTCGAATCCCTCTCCCCCAGCCAATAACGAAAAAAGGCAGCCAACAGGCTGCCTTTTTTCTTGGTCGGACCGAAAGGCGGTCCGACTAGTTCTGGAACGTCTTGGCGCCTTTGGCGTCACCGATGATAAGCACATCGGCACCGCGGTGGGCGAACAGGCCGACTGTCACCACGCCCGGAATCTGGTTGAGCCGCGTCTCCATCTCTTTGGGGTTCACGATCGAGAGGTTGTGAATGTCGATGATCTCGTTGCCGTTGTCGGTGATGTAGCCTTCACGCCAAAACGGCTGGCCGCGCATTTTGATGATCTGCCGACCAACGAATGAGCGGGCCATCGGAATAACCTCGATGGGCAGCGGGAAGCTGCCCAACATCCCGACGAGCTTGCTCTCGTCAGCGATGCAGATGAACTTGCGAGCGGCACCGGCCAGGATCTTCTCGCGCGTCAGTGCGCCGCCACCACCTTTGAGCAGATCGAAGTGCTTGGTGACCTCGTCTGCGCCGTCGATATAGAGCTCGAGCGAACCCACGTCATTGAGTTCGCTGACCTCAAAGCCGTGTTGCTGCAGCAACTTTGTACTGGCCTCGGAACTCGACACGATCGTCTCGATGCGGTCCTTATACTGCGGCAGCATCGCAATGAGCTCGTTGACGGTGGAGCCCGTGCCTATCCCAAGGCCGGACACACCGTTTTCGATGTGCTCAAGAGCGGCCGCAGCCGCGTTCTTCTTTTGGGCGGAAAGATCCATATGTCGTGTTGCGCGGTATCGACTGGGGCAAATATATCAGGCTCGGGCTTGATGAAAACCTAACAGCATCACGCTTTTACAAGCCCGACTTCATGTTCCGGAACGCAATGTGCCCGCCATGGGGCGGGCACATTACGTTCAGAGACTGGGCCCAAGCCGAAACCGGGCCCCGTCAACGACATCAGCGTTTCTTGCTGACTTTCCGCTTCGCCGTGCGCTTGCGGGTCGTCTTTTTCTTGGTGGCCTTCTTGCGAGCAGGCTTCTTCTTGGCGGTCTTTTTCTTCGCTACTTTTTTCTTGGCCTTCTTCTTAGCGGTTTTCTTCTTCGCTACTTTCTTTTTGGCCTTCTTCTTGGTGGCCTTTTTCTTGGTCTTCTTCTTAGCGGTTTTTTTCTTCGCTACTTTTTTCTTGGCCTTCTTCTTGGTGGCCTTTTTCTTGGTCTTCTTCTTAGCGGTTTTCTTCTTCGCTACTTTCTTTTTGGCCTTCTTCTTAGTGGCCTTTTTCTTGGTCTTCTTCTTAGCGACCTTTTTCTTCGCTACTTTCTTCTTAGTAGCTCTCTTCTTAGTAGCCTTCTTCTTCGCGGTCTTTCTCTTAGCGACTTTTTTCTTCGTCGCGACCTTTCGCTTGCTCGCGGGGCGACGTTTAGTTGTCGCCTTTTTCTTCGAAGCTTTTTTCTTCGAAGCCTTCTTGGTAGCCATGATCAGTTCTCCGTGTCGGGTTACCCGGGGCCGAGTATATACATAAAGCAATCAATTTCCAGCAAACGAATGGCAACACTGAGAGGCGGTTCACGCTGCAAAAACAGGGTAATGCGATGGGCCCGTGGCGTGAGCGTTCGCGTAGTGCGTGAGCACCGGGACGTCTGCGTACGTCGCAATGCAATCAGTGACTGACGCGGGCGACGTGTACGTTTGAGTCTGAGCGTCGTGCGTTGATGCAGAACCAAGATACAAACACGGTGCAACTTCATGCTGCAAAAGCAGTGTTTTCAGGGCATACGGGGTTTCGTTGCCGCTTATGGCGCCTTATAGATTTGTGACTCAGTGACCACGCCGTGCAGCGTCACGTCCCAGCTTTGCGCTTCGATGTTTGCAACGCGCTGGCAGTCGAACGCAATGCCGATGCGCCGAATACCGTACCGATGCAAGTGCTGCGAGAACCAACGATCGTAGTAGCCACCACCCATGCCTACGCGCCGCAATTGCGCATCGAATGCTGTGAGTGGCGCGCATACGACGCAGCGTGCGCGCGACAATCGTGTGTGGTGGCGCCGGTCTGCACTGCGTGGCTCGGCGATGCCATAGCGGTTTAAAACCAGCATCTCACCCGGACGCCAGGTGCGAAACTGCATGACGCCGCGGTGTCCCACAACGGGTAGCAACACGGTCTTGCCCTGCGCGCGCGCAATGGCCACGAGTGCGTTGAGTTGCGGCTCGTGGTCCGTGGCCCAATAGAGGGCGACACTCTGCGCGTCACGAAACCAGCGTGTTGCCGCCATACGTGTGCACAGGCGTTGCGATGCGCGATGTCTCGCTGGGGCGGGGAGCGCGCGGCGCGCCTCGCGGCCTTGGCGGCGGGCCTCGGCCGGCGTCATCGTGTCGGGTGCACCCATGCAGTTACGCGTCTGCGGGTGCCAAAAAGGAAAGGATGTCTCCCGCCTGTGCCGTCACCAACCATCGCTCTCGAACCAGAGCGTAAAGTGGGGTCAAAGAGCACGAAACAGGCTTCCCGATTGCATCGGTATTGCGCAAATCCGTGCCGGGAATTGACCCCGAGGTGAGATAATTAGGGTCGAAAGGCTTCCTGGCCAGCGTCGAACACTGCAGGAGACATCACAACTCATTCTGTCACGCCGGCTACTGCATCGCCAGCAGGGTTTGGCACCCTACAGGTCGAGTTGACGCGCGTCGCCGAGCGCCTTGTCAGCGCTTTCCGTCAGCGCGCGAATTCGGTTACCGAACGTAGACTGTACAGCGTCCTCACGTGCCTGGAACTTGAGCACTTCGTTGGCCATGTTGAGCGCGGCCATCACGGCAATGCGGTCAAGCCCCACCACTTTGCCGCTGTCACGAATCTCGCGCATTTGCCCATTCAGCAGTTCGGCGGCGTCCAGCAGGTCCGTGCGTTCGTTGACGGGGCACGACACCTGATACTCCTTCTCGAGGATCTTTACGGTTACGTGCGCGTAGACGTCGCTCATGGCTATTCCCCTGGCTTGTTCTGGCGCGGATGCGCAAATGCGGCCGGGCGCCCCTGCCCAGCGCTGGGCGGCAGTCTCAGCCGCCGTGCTCCATAGACTTGAGTCGACCGATCATGGCCTCGACGCGGCCACGAACCAGTTCGTTCTTCTGCAACAACGAGGCGCGCTCCGTGATCAGGGCGTCCTGGCGCTCCTTGAGCGACCGATTCTCTTCCTTGAGCTGGTCGCAGACGCGAACGATCTCCTCCATCCGCGACTCAAGCTGCCGGAGTTCCGCGTCGAACAGGTTTTCTTCTCGCTGTGCCACGCGAGAAATATAGTGTGCGCCCGGAACACGGTCAATCGCCAACCGTCTCCGGTGGGGCCGCAGCAGCGTCTCGCGATGATATTATGACGAGTGGTTTTCTACCGACCCGCCTGACATGTCCACCACCGATTCCGATTACGCCCGCATCGAGCAGTTGCTTGCGAGCGCCGCCAGCGATACCACTGCGGCCGCAGCCGATGGCCGGCTCCTGAGCCTCGCGGCGATGCTGGGTGATGAGGCCGCGCCCGTCTGGCTCAACCAGCTGGCATCAGAAACGGGTGCCGCCGACCATGCGGCCGTGGCGCCGCTTGGCGAGCTGGCCGCCTCGCGCGTGCGCGCGCTTGCGGATACCGACAGTCTGCCTGTGCCCTGGCTCCCCGACGACGAGGATGATCTGCGTGACCGCGTGGAGGCCATCGTGGAGTGGGCGGGCGGTTTTCTGGCCGGATTGGGCGAGGGTGCGGCACTGCGCGGCAGCCCGGCGCGCAAGCGGCTCGACGAAGAGCCGCTCGCGGAGCTCATATCGGATCTGGGCGAGATCTCGCGGGCCGCGCTCAGCGAAGAGGATATCGAAGAGGACATCAACGCCGCAGAGGCCGCGTACACCGAGATCGTCGAGTATCTGCGTGTGCTGGCGCAGCTCGCCTACGAAGAGCTCGCGCCCATCCGTGCGCTGGCCAGTGGTCCGGACACGAACGTACACTGACGCGGCGTTCTTCACCGCCCCGCGCCACCGACGAGACCCCGATTCATGGATGCAGCCGAATACGCGAAGCGCCGCAAGCAGCTCATGCGCATGATGGGCGAGGACAGCGTCGCTATCCTGCCCGCCGCACCAGTTCGTGTGCGCAGCCGCGATGTCGAGCACCGCTACCGCCAAGACTCGGATTTTCACTACCTCACCGGGTTTCCGGAGCCTGAAGCCGTGGCTGTGATTGCACCGGGCCGCGCCGGCGCGGAGTACGTGTTGTTCTGTCGCGAGCGCAACCCGGAACGCGAGCTCTGGGACGGCGCCCGCGCCGGTACCGAGGGCGCCGTATCGGCCTACGCTGCCGATGATGCGTTTCCCATCGACGATATCAACGACATCCTGCCCGGCATGCTCGAGTCGGCAGAGCGCGTGTTCTACACGATGGGCCAATACCCCGAGTTCGATCACCAGGTCACGGAGTGGGTCTGCGGTCTGCGCGGGCGCAATATCGCGGGCGTCGATGCGCCGTCGGCGTTTGTGTCACTAGACCATTACCTGCACGACATGCGTCTGTTCAAGAGCCGGCGCGAGGTCAGCCGTCTGCGCCAGTCTGCGAAGGTGGCGGTTGCCGCGCACAAGCGTGCCATGCGCGCCGTGCGACCCGGCATGTACGAGTTCGAACTCGAGGCCGAGTACCAACATGAGTTTCGGCGCCACGGCGCGACGGTGTCGTACCCGCCGATCGTTGGCGGTGGCGCCAATGCCTGCATCCTGCACTACATCGAGAACGCCGATGTGCTCAATGACGGTGACCTCGTGCTGGTTGATGCGGGCTGCGAGCTGGATCTCTACGCCAGCGACATCACGCGCACGTTTCCCGTCAATGGCCGGTTCACACCCGAGCAGCGCGCGGTCTACGACGTGGTGCTCGACGCGCAGGTGGCTGCGATTGAGGCCACGGTGGCGGGTAACCACTGGAACGCGCCGCACGACGCCGCTGTCAAGGTGATCACACGCGGCCTGCGCGCGCTTGGCTTGCTCGAGGGCAACCTCACCGCGCTGATCAAGAACGAGGCGTACCGCCAGTTCTTCATGCACCGCACGGGCCACTGGCTGGGCATCGACGTGCACGACGTCGGTGACTACAAGGTCGACGATGCCTGGCGTGAACTCGAGCCCGGCATGGTGACGACGGTCGAACCCGGCATCTACATCGCGCCCGACGCGCGCGTCGACAAGCGCTGGCGCGGCATCGGTGTGCGTATCGAAGATGACGTCGCGGTCACGCGCAACGGACCCGACGTGCTCAGCAAGGGGCTGGTCAAGTCCGCCGACGATATCGAGCGCTGGATGGCCGGGTCGGCGCGCTCGCGCGCGGCCTGAGGTTGTCGCTGTGGCCCGACCGAACGCCGATGTTCTGATTGCCGGGTCGGGTCTTGTGGGCCTCGCAGTTGCGGCCGCCCTGCGACAGGCGGCGCCGCGTTTGACCGTGACCCTCCTCGATCCGGCCGGAGCGCCGCAGCCCGCCGATCCCGACGGCCCGGGTCTTCGGGTGTCGGCCATCGCGCCGGCTTCGCAAGCGCTGTTCGAGCGGGTTGGCGCCTGGCAGCGGCTGCCGGCGAGCCACGTGGCGCCGTTTACGACCATGCGTGTCTGGGACGCCGGAACCGATGCCGGCGACGGCGTGCACTTCTCGGGCGCAGACTTCGGGACACCTGTGCTGGGTGCGATCACCGACAACGCCATGCTTGGCCAGTGCCTCTACGAGACGCTGGCCGACGATCCGCGCGTCAACGTACTGGCGGCAAGCATCGACGGCATCACTCCGCGTGATGGCGACATCTCGGTGCAGACGTCAACGGGCGAAGCGATCACGGGTCGGTTGCTCATCGGCGCCGACGGCCGCGACAGCAGCGTGCGCAGGCTGTCGGGGATCGCGAATCGTCGCTGGTCTCACGATCAGCTGGCCGTCGTGGCGCACCTTTCCAGCGAGCACGACCACGGTGACTGCGCGCTGCAGCGCTTCCTGCCCGATGGCCCGCTGGCGCTGTTGCCGCTGGCCGATCGCCGGGTCTCGCTCGTGTGGAGCACGACGCCGGATCATGCGCGGGCGCTTGTGACCATGGACGACGCGACGTTTTCGAAGGCTGTGACCGAGGCCAGCGACGCCGTGCTCGGCACGCTCACGACCACGACGCCACGCGTGTCGTTTCCGCTTGTCAGCCACTACGTCGACGATCCCGTGGCGCCCCGGACCGTCCTTGTGGGCGACGCGGCCCACGCCGTGCATCCGCTGGCGGGGCAGGGCGCCAACCTGGGCTTCGATGACGCGGACTGCCTGGCATCGCTTGTCGCGCAGGCTGTATCCGACGGCGCCGACATCGGTGACCCGCCTCTGCTGAGACGCTACCGCCGCGCGCGCAAGGCCGACAACGCGGGCATGGTGTATGGACTGGACTTCATCAACCGTCTGTTCGCACGTGACCGGGGTCGATTCGCCGAACTGCGGCGCGCGGGCATGCGCTGGTTCGATACCAGCGCGCTGGCCAAGCAACTGGCGGCGGGGCACGCCATGGGACGCAGCGGGGACGCGTCTTGACGCTGCGCTACGTACAGGGGCTGGCGCTCGTCTGCGCGTCGCTCGGACTCGGCGTGTTTTTCTATAAGCAGGCTGTGCTGGGATTGCCGCTCAGTGCCGACGCCAGCCGTTCTGCCTGGACCATTGAAGCGTCGCTGCGGTTCGAGGCGCGGCCGGGGCCGATCAAGGCTGCATTGCGAGTGCCCGCGCTGACGCCGGGCTTCGCCACGCTGTCCGAAAATTCCGTGGCCGGCGGCTACGGTTACGACATCGGCTACGAGGACGGCGGGCGCCGTGCGCAATGGGCGATCCGTCGCGCCAGCGGTGAACAACGTCTTTACTACCGTGTTGTCGTCTACGGTGACCCGTCGATCGAAGAGGCGGACACGACACCGCCTTTTCCCGATCCACCGAACCTGACCGAGCCTGAACGTACGGCCGCCATCGAGCTCGTCGAAGAGGTGCGCCAGGAGTCCGCCGATGCAGCGTCGCTCGTGTCGGCGCTACTGCGGCGCGTCAACGATCCCACGCCCGACGAGAATGTCGCCTTGTTGTTCGACGGGCGCCGCGGCGGCACGCGTCGCATGTCGATGCTGATCGACCTGCTGGCCTATGCGCGGGTGCCCGCACGGTCGGTGCGCGGACTGCTGCTCAAGGACGAACAGCGCAACGCACCGATTGCGACCTACCTGGAAATTCACGACGGTGTGGAGTGGCTGTTCTTCGACCCGTCTTCGGGCTCGCAGGGTCTGCCCAACAACTTCTTTGCGTGGTCGCGGGGTCTCGAGACGCTGGCCTCGGTGCAGGGTGGCAGTGGCCTCGAACTCAACTTCGCCGTGCGTCGCAGCCAGCTCGACAGCCTCGACGTCGCGACCAATCGCGCCGAGCAGCGGGGTTCGCTGCTCATGACGTTCTCGCTGTTCAGCCTGCCGATCCAGACCCAGGCCGTGTATTCGGTTTTGCTCATGATCCCCATCGGTGCGCTCGTGATGGTGTTGTTGCGCAATTTCGTCGGCGTGCAGACCTTCGGCACCTTCATGCCCGTGCTCATCGCGCTGGCGTTTCGCGAGACCGACCTTCTGGCGGGCGTCATCCTGTTTTCGCTGCTCACGGGCCTCGGGCTCGCCATACGGTTCCTGCTTGAGCGGCTGCGCCTGTTGCTCGTGCCAAGACTGACGGCCGTGCTCATCATCGTCGTGCTGCTCATGTTGTCGATCAGCGTGATCGCGCATCAGCTCGGTCTCGAAACGGGGCTGTCGGTCGCGCTGTTCCCGATGGTGATCATCGCCATGACGATCGAGCGCATGTCAGTCATCTGGGAAGAACGCGGCGCGCAGGACGCCATGAAGGCGGGCGCGGGCAGCCTGCTCGTTGCAGCGCTCGCCTACCTGGTCATGGGCATCGATGCGCTCGAATACCTGTTCTTTACGTTCCCCGAACTGCTGCTTGTGATCCTGGCCTTTGTGCTGCTCTGCGGGCGCTACAGCGGTTACCGGCTCAGCGAGCTGCGCCGGTTCGGCGTGCTGTCGCGCAAGGACTCGTAATGCTCTGGGGGCGCAAGCTCAAGGCATCCGGCGTCATCGGTCTCAACGAGCGCAACGCCAACTACATTACGGCGCTCAATTCGCGGCGCCTGTATCCCCGTGTCGACAACAAGCGCATCACCAAATCGCTGGCGGCCGGTGCCGGCATGGCTGTACCCGAACTCTATGCCGTGGCGGAGTCGCAGGGCGATGTGCGCGGCCTTCCCGAAACGCTGGCGCAGCACAAGAGCTTCGTGGTCAAACCGGCGAGTGGCAGTGGCGGCGACGGCATCCTGGTGATCGACGGCCGCTACGGTGGCAACTACCGGCTCATCAACGGCGAGCTCATGCCCGAGTCTGCCTTGCTGCACCACACCTCGAACATCGTCAGCGGCCAGTTCAGCCTCACGGGGCAACCCGACTGCGCGCTCGTCGAGTACCGGGTTCAGTTCGACAGTGTGTTCGATGAAATCAGCTACCGCGGCGTGCCCGACATCCGCATCATCGTGTACCGCGGTTACCCCGTCATGGCTATGGTGCGCCTGCCGACGCGGCAATCGGACGGCAAGGCGAACCTGCACCAGGGTGCGGTCGGCGCCGGTGTGGACCTTGCGACCGGTATCACGATGAGCGCGTCGTCTGGCAACCTGCGCGTGCGCGACCACCCCGATACGCTGACGCCCATCGCGGGGCACCAGGTACCGCACTGGGATCGCATCCTCGATATCGCGGCGACGGGTTACGAGGTGTCGGGTCTCGGCTACTTGGGCGTGGACATCGTCATCGACAAGGACCTGGGCCCGCTCATGCTCGAGATGAATGCGCGGCCCGGGCTCAACATTCAGATCGCCAACGACGCGGGACTGCAACCACGCTTCGCAGTGATCGATGCGCTCCGGGTAGGCGGCGCGGAAGACGCATCGCCTGAGGCGCGGGCGCGCGCCAGTGTCGAGCTGATGCGCCCGTTTTCGCCGCGCTGACGCGGCTCAGGCCGCTTCGAAGGCCGGTGCGAAATCGCCGAGACGGCGCGCCTTGCGAAGCAGGGCGCCGAGGTCGCTGCCCGCAAGATCGAACAACGTGTCGAAGGAGTCGAGCACGTAGTAGATCGGCTGGAATGTGTCGATGCGAAACGGTGTGCGCAATACATCAATGACATCGAAAGCGCGGCGCTCGGGTTCGGTGCTCTCCACGGCGTAGCGTGTCTCGCCCGGCGAAGAGCAGATGCCGGCGCCGTAAGCGCGCGGCCCGTCTGCGGTCGCGACGAGCCCGAATTCGGCGGTAAACCAGTACAGCCGCGCGAGCAGTTCCCGGTCGCGATCATCGGCCGCCAGGCTGGCTCGGCCGTAAGCGTGTGTGAACTCCGAGAACCGACGATCTGTAAGGTGCGGTGCGTGGCCGAAAACCTCGTGGAAGATGTCGGGTTCCTCGAGGTAGTCGAGTTCGCGGCGGTCGCGAATGAACGAGGCGGCCGGGAACTCGCGATTCGCGAGCATCGTGAAGAACTGGTCCGCCGGAATCAGCGCGGGCACAGGTGCGACGCGCCAGCCCGACATGGGCTCGAGGCGTTCGGAGATTTCGCGGCACTGCGGGACGTGGGCCGGTGACAAGCCCAGATCGGCGTGCGCGCTCAGGTAGGCGTCGCAGGCACGGCCTGGCAGGACCTCCAGCTGTCGCTCGTACAGGGTGCGCCAGACCGAATGCTCCTCGTCGCTGTACGCGATGAAGCCGTCTGCGTCCGGCTGCTTTGCCGTGTAAGTAATGCCTTTGCCCATAACGAAATCCTCCGAAGACAAGTCTACGCGGTTTCAGGAGACGGGGATTGCGATCGTTGTCACAAAGGGAAGAAATGCGCAATAATCAATAAAATATGTAACAAATATGTGAGATTTATTGCTTTGGACAGCTTTGACCGCAAAATTCTGCACACGCTGCAGCGTGACGGCCGAATCTCCAACCAGGCGCTGGCGGAGGCTGTCGGTCTGTCCCCCTCGCCCTGCCTGCGCCGTGTGCAGCGGCTGCAACGCGACGGCGTCATCGAGGGTTACGCGGCACTCGTGGATCGCGAGTCCGCGGGCCTGTCGATTATGGCTTTTGTGCACATCTCGCTCCAGGACCACCATCCCGAGACGCTGGCGCGGTTCGACACTGTCATTGCCGCCTCCGACGAAGTGCTCGAGTGCCATGCGCTGAGCGGCCAGTACGACTACCTGCTCAAGGTCGTGGCACGCGATGTCCCGCATTTCGAGCAGTTCCTGCGCGGCAGCCTGTTGGCGGGTCACGGCGTCAACGCGGCGAACACGAGCTTCGTGCTGCACGAAAGAAAACGCACCACTGCGTTGCCGTTGTAGCCGCGTCGGAGTTCGACATAGGGTCTGCGTGCGCTGGTATTGGCAGGGTCCGGTCGCTATGATCGTCGCTCGATCCAGCGATCGCGCGGGAGAGCGTCCGTTCATCGGACCACCGAAGGCGCAACCAGCCCGGAAACGCTCAGGTACCCGGACCGCGCGATCTGATCGGCTCTGGAGAGCGGCCGCGTTGCGGCCCACCGAAGGGGAACGCGCGAAACGCGCTGATCTCTCAGGTCCATGGACAGAGGGGCTTCGACCGACCACGCCGGCGCTACGCATCGGCATCGGAGCCAACCATGCTCAAGAAAACCGCGCTGCACGCAGCCCACATTGAAGCCGGCGGCAAGCTCGTCGATTTTGGCGGCTGGGAGATGCCGCTGCACTACGGCTCGCAGCTCGAGGAACACCACGCAGTGCGCCAGGCGGCCGGCGTGTTCGACGTCTCTCACATGACCGTCGTCGACATCGAGGGGGACCCGGATCAGCCCCGTCAATACCTGCGCCGTCTGCTCGCCAACGACATCGACAAGGCCAGGGCCCCGGGCCAGGCCGTCTATACCTGCATGCTCAATGAAGCGGGCGGTGTCGTTGACGACCTCATTGCCTACTGGCGTGGCGGCGACCACTACCGGCTCGTCGTCAACGCGGCGACGCGCGACAAGGACCTCGCCTGGATGCAGTCGCAGGCTGAAGGCTTCAACGTGTCCATCACGGAGCGACCCAAGCTCGCGATGATTGCGGTGCAGGGCCCCAAAGCGCGCTCGTTGGCCGCATCGGTGTTGCCCGAAGCGCTCCGCGAGCCCGCACAGGCGCTAAAACCGTTCCACGCCGCCGAGGCCGGTGACTGGTTCGTGGCGCGCACGGGCTACACGGGCGAGGACGGCTGGGAAATCATCCTGCCGGAGGACGAAGTGGCTGCCACCTGGACCGTAACGCTCGAGCAGGGTATCGAGCCCTGCGGACTCGGCGCCCGCGACACGCTGCGGCTTGAGGCCGGCCTCAATCTCTACGGGTCGGACATGGACGAATCCACGCCGCCCGATACGTCGAACCTCGGGTGGACGCTGGCGCTCGGTGATGACCGCGACTTCGTCGGTCGTGCCGCGGTCGAGGCGGTGCGCGACCGGGGTATCGCACTCAAGCTCACGGGCCTGCTGCTCGAGTCGCGCGGTGTGCTGCGCGACCACCAGGAGGTCGTCAGTGGAGCGGGCGAGCCGCTTGGGGAGATCACGAGCGGGGGCTACGGGCCGACACTGGAGCGCTCGATTGCGCTGGCGCGGATTGCCAGCGACGCGGGCGACACGGTGCACGTCAAGGTGCGTAACAAGCTGCTGACAGCACGCGTCGTGCCGCCGCCGTTCGTTCGGCGCGGCACAGTCAAGGTCGAAATCTGATCGTCCGCGGTGGACCGATCGGCGAGGAGGGGAACCGATGAACAACATTCCGGGTGATCTGAAGTACACCGAAGAGCATGAATGGCTGCGGCTCGAAGACGACGGCAGCGTCGTTGTCGGGATTACCGCGCACGCGCAGGAAGCGCTGGGCGACCTGGTTTACGTCGAGCTGCCCGAAGTGGGTCAGGAGATCGATGTCGGTGATGGCATCGCCGTGGTCGAATCCGTCAAGGCGGCCTCCGACGTCTACGCCCCCATCAATTGCACCGTGTCGGCCGTCAATGACGCGCTTGCCGACACGCCTGAAAGTATCAACGAAGATCCCTACGGCGAAGGCTGGATCGCTCGTGTCACGCCCGGTGACCGCGGCGACCTCGACGCGCTCATGAGCGCTGACGCCTACCAGGAATTTCTCGAAAACCTCGACGACTAAACGCTACTGGAGCCGCGCATGCCGTTCATTCCGCACACCGAAACCGACATCCGCGAGATGCTCGACGCCATCGGCGCCGAGTCCATCGACGAGCTGTTCGACGAAATCCCAGAGGCGCTGCGAATCGAGGGTCTCGACGGCGTGCCGTCAGCGCTCAACGAGATGCAGGTCACGCGGCTCATGCACGAGCGCGCGGCCCAGGATCGCGACGCCTTGTCGTTCATCGGTGCGGGCGCCTACGAGCACCACATTCCGGCGCTTGTCTGGCAGCTCACCACGCGCGGTGAGTTCTACAGCGCCTACACGCCTTACCAGGCCGAGGCCAGCCAGGGCACGCTGCAGGTCATCTACGAATACCAGTCGATGATCTCCAGTCTCACCGGCATGGAGGTCAGCAACGCATCGCTGTACGACGGCGCTTCGGCCGTTGCCGAGGCTGCGCTCATGGCCGTGCGCGCCAATCGCAAGTCGAAGTCACGGCGCGTGGTGTTCGCGGGCGGCACGAGCCGCACCTACCAGAAGGTGGCCCAGGCCATCGCGGGCACACAGGGGCTCCTGTTCGACGAGTCGCCGCTTGATGCTGCGCGAGGCATTGCCGATCCCGATCAGTTCCTGGCCGGTGACGAGCCGCCCGTGGCCGTCGTCATCCAGCAGCCCAACTTCCTGGGCAACCTCGAGGACGTCGATGCGCTGACCGATGCGGCACATGCCGTTGGCGCACTCGTCATCGCGGTTGTGAATCCGACCTCGCTGGCGCTCATTCGCCCGCCCGGTGAGTGGGGCGAGAAGGGCGCTGACATCGTCTGCGGCGAAGGCCAGCCGCTGGGTGTGCCGCTGTCGTCGGGCGGTCCCTACTTCGGCTTCATGACCACGCGCGCACAGCTGGTGCGCCAGCTGCCGGGCCGCATCGTGGGTCGCACGGTCGACGTCGACGGCAAACCGGGCTTCACATTGACGCTGCAGGCCCGCGAGCAACACATTCGCCGCTCCAAGGCGACTTCGAACATCTGCACCAACCAGGGCCTCATGGTCACGGCGGCCACAATGTACCTGGCCGTTCTCGGTGAAGAAGGACTCGCGCGCGTCGCCGCCGCAAGTCATCGCCAGACGCAAAAGCTTGTGTCGGCACTGACCTCGGTGCGCGGTGTCGAGCGCGCCTTTGACACGCCGTTCTTCCACGAAGCCGTGCTGCGACTGGATCGGCCGGCGGCCGACGTGCTGGTGCGCCTGGCCGAACACGACGTGCTGGGCGGTCTGGATCTTGCCTCGGACCATCCCGATCTCGGCAACGCGCTGCTCGTCTGTGCCACCGAGACCAAGACCGACGAGGACATCGAGCGCTACCGCGCGTTGCTGGCCGACGTCATGCACGAACAGGGTTCGCTCGCGAGCGCGGGCTGAGGGGAGACGACCATGACAGAAGCACTGATTTTCGAACAGTCGCGCCCTGGCCGCACAGCACCCGCGCAGGCACCGCTCGAGTCTGTCGACAGCCTGCTCGAAGGCGGCGAGCTGCCTGCCACCCACCGCCGCAGCTCGAAGACGGTTCTGCCTGAAGTGTCGGAGCTGCAGGTGGTGCGCCACTACACGCGCCTGTCGCAGAAGAACTTCTCGATCGACACGAACTTCTATCCGCTGGGCTCGTGCACGATGAAATACAACCCGCGCGCCTGCAACTCACTGGCGATGCTGCCCGGGTTTATCAACCGTCACCCGTTGGGCCCCGAGAGCCACGGCCAGGGCTTCCTCGAGTGCATGTACGAGCTGCAGGACATGCTCAAGTCCGTCACAGGCATGCAGGGTGTGTCGCTGACGCCGATGGCGGGCGCCCAGGGCGAGCTCACAGGTGTAGCCATGATCCGCGCCTACCACCGTGCTCGCGGCGACCTGGCACGCAACGAGATCCTCGTGCCCGACGCGGCGCACGGCACCAACCCGGCGACGGCGACAATGTGCGGCTGCAAGGTCGTCGAGCTGCCCACGGACTCCGAGGGCGATGTCGACATCGACGCACTGCGCGAAGCCGTTGGCCCGAACACGGCCGGCATCATGCTCACGAACCCGTCCACGCTGGGCGTGTTCGAGCGCAAGATCACGGAGATCGCGAAGATCGTTCACGACGCGGGCGGTTTGCTTTACTACGACGGCGCCAACCTCAACGCGATCCTGGGCAAGGTACGCCCGGGCGACATGGGCTTTGACGTCATCCACATGAACCTGCACAAGACCTTCTCGACGCCGCACGGCGGCGGCGGCCCGGGTTCGGGCGCCGTGGGTGTCGGCGAGCGGCTGTTGCCGTTCCTGCCCGTACCCATCGTTGGCAAGGACGACGATGGCTACCGCTGGCTCGACGAGCGCGACTTGCCGCAAAGCATTGGCCGTCTGTCCGGTTTCATGGGCAACGCGGGCGTCCTGTTGCGCGCCTACATCTACATGCGCATGCTTGGCGACGACGGCATGCGCCGCGTCGGTGAGTTCGCAACGCTCAATGCCAACTACCTCATGAAGCGGCTCGAGGCCGCGGGCTTCGAGCTCGCGTTCCCGAACCGCCGCGCGAGCCACGAGTTCATCATTACGCTCAAGAAGACGGCGCGCGAGCACCACATCACGGCGATGGATGTCGCCAAGGCGTTGCTCGATGACGGCTTCCACGCGCCCACGACATACTTCCCGCTGCTCGTGCCGGAGTGTTTGCTCATCGAGCCCACGGAGACTGAGTCGCGCGACATGCTCGACGCTTTCGTCGACGCCATGATTCGGATCGCCGAACGCATCACGAGCGACCCCGAGAGCATTCACGCGGCGCCCGTGACGCAACCGGTACGTCGCCTTGACGACGTACGCGCGGCGAAGCAGCTCGATATTGCGTGGCGTGAAACCAACGACGCCTGATAGGGTCTCAAGATTGACCTGACCGGTTCACGGCATCGACGCTGTGGGCCGGGTCTCACCTTGCCGGAACCGGAACCTAGCCTATGAGTCTGATGCGTTCGTGCCTCGCCGCCACCTGTCTGCTTGCCGCCACCACACCTCTGCGGGCGGAAACGCCGGAATGGTCGAGCACCATCGAACGCATCTCCACGGGCGTCGTTTCGATCAAGATCGATTCGACGCGGGCCTTTGACACGGGCTGGAATGTCTCGTCGCAGGCGACGGGTTTTGTCGTCGACGCCGAGCGGGGTCTCATTCTCACGAACCGGCACGTCGTGACACCGGGTCCCGTAGTGGCCGAGGCTGTCTTCCTGAACAACGAAGAAGTCTCACTACAGCCCGTCTATTACGACCCGGTGCACGATTTCGGGTTCTACCGCTACGACCCGGCGACGCTGTCCTACATCGAACCGGCGGAGCTCGAGCTCGCCCCGGCACGCGCGCGCGTCGGTCGTGACATTCGGGTCATCGGCAACGATGCCGGCGAAAAACTCTCGATCCTCGCGGGCACGCTGGCGCGCCTGGATCGCCCAGCACCCAACTACGGCCGCGGCAACTACAACGACTTCAACACCTTCTACTACCAGGCGGCTTCGAGCACCTCGGGCGGCTCGTCGGGTTCGCCCGTCGTCGATATCGAAGGCCGCGTGGTCGCGCTCAACGCGGGGGGCAGCAATGGGGCGGCCTCGAGCTTCTTCCTGCCGCTCGATCGCGTCGTGCGCGCGCTGGAGCACATCCGCGCGGGTGAATCCGTGGCGCGCGGCACACTGCAAACGACCTTCGTTCGCAAGCCCTACGACGAACTTGAGCGCCTTGGCCTGCAGGCGGCGACGGAATCGCGGCTGCGCGAAGCCTTTCCCGACGACACGGGAATGCTCACCGTCGGGTTCGTGCTGCCGGGATCGCCCGCGCACAACAAGCTGCGGCCCGGCGACATCCTCGTTGCCGTCAACGACGCGCCGCTCGTGTCATTCGTGCCGCTCGAAGCGATGCTCGACGACAACGTCGGACAGGATGTGATGCTGTCCGTCGAGCGCGGCGGCAACGCGCTCGACATTACGTTGCCTGTCGGCGACCTGCACGCGATCACGCCGCGCCGGTTCCTCGAGTTCGGCGATGCCGTCCTCAACACGCTGTCCTATCAGCAGGCGCGACACTACAACCTGCCGGCCGGTGGCGTGTTCGTGGCCAACCCCGGCTACATGCTCAGCAACTCTGCGATCGCGCGCGGCTCGGTCATCGTCGAGGTGGACGGCAAGTCCGTCGCCAACATCGACGACCTGGCCCGGGTGCTCGAAGCGCTGCCGTCGGACGCCCGCGTTCCGTTCCGCTTCGTGACGCTCGATGCACCGCGGCAGCGGCAGCTGCGAATCGTGCGTGTCGACCGCACCTGGTATCCGACGCGTTTGTGCATGCGTGACGATACGCATGGCGTTTGGCCCTGCGAGACGTTGGAGAACGGCCCCGAGAAGGCGGCCCAGGCACCGGGCTCAACGAGCTTCCCGCCGCAGGACGATTCGCGCGCCGCGAAGCTCTCGCCGTCGCTCGTGCTCGTCAACTTCGATCTGCCCTTCACGATTTCAGGTGTCGCGGAGCGCCACTACTACGGCACGGGCGTCATCGTCGACGCTGAGCGCGGGCTCGTGCTCGTCGACCGCAACACGGTGCCCATGGCCATGGGCGACGTCACGATTACCATCGCGGGCTCGCTCGAGATTCCGGCACGTGTCGCCTATGTGCATCCGCTGCACAATCTCGCCATGCTCGAATACGATCCGGCGCTTATCGGTGACACGCCTGTGCGCGCCGCGCGCTTGTCCGATGTGACGCTCAAGCCTGATGACCCGGTCTGGGTCGTCGGCCTGACGCCGTCACACCGGGTGGTGCTCCAGGAAACCCGTGTGGCATCGCGCAATCCCGCGACCATCCCGATTTCGCGCACGCTCAGATTCCGTGATTTCAACGTGGAACTCATTTCCGTGGTAAACGCGCCGGCGGTCGACGGCGTGCTGGCAGACCGGCGCGGCAACGTCGTCGCGAGCTGGTCGAGCTTTGCGATCCAGGGCGGCAATGACGGCGGCCAGATGACACGTGGTATCCCGGCCGATGTGATCTCGGAGTTTATCGACATCGTGCGTGAGGACCGCAGCGTGTACTCGCTCGAAACCGAGTGGTCGCTGCTGCCGCTGGCCAGCGCACGCAAGCTGGGTCTGCCCGAGCAGTGGCTGGATCGACTCGAGGCGCACAACGGCAAACGACGCCAGGCACTGGCCGTGGAACGCGTTGCCGCGGCCACCGATGCGGCCAGGACGCTGCAACCCGGCGACTTGTTGCTGACGGTCGATGGCGAACTCGTGACCTCGTTCCGCGAGGTCGAGCGCGCGATGCAGAAGCCCGTTGTCACGCTCGAGTTCTGGCGCAACCGTGAGATCGTCAGCGCTGAGGTGCGTACCGAGGTGCTCGACGGTCGCAGTGCCGACCGCGTCGTGCAGTGGGGCGGGGCACTGTTGCAGGAGCCTTACCGCGAACTCGCGCGTCAGCGCGGCATCGCGCCGACGGGCGTCTACGTGGCTTACTTCAATTACGGTTCGCCCGCGTCGCGATTCGGGCTCTGGGCCGGACGGCGTATCGTCGAGGTGAATGGAGCGCCGACGCCCGACCTGGATACCTTTCTCACAGCCGTGTCGTCGTTGCAGGACCGCGAGTCGTTGCGCCTCACGACGCTCGACTGGAACAACACGCCTCAGGTCATCACGCTAAAGCTCGACCTGACCTACTGGCGTGGTTTCGAAATCGCGCGCAACGGCGACAGCTGGCAACGCACGCCGCTGTACTGACGCGCCTCAGCGCTCTCGGATTTCGTCCGCGAGCGCGCGCCAGTTGTCGATGGCCGCCAGGCAGCGCTGCCCGCGGCACAGGTAGGCCAGCGCGCCCGTGGCGGGCGCACGGTGGGCACCGAGTCCCTGCGGCAGGTCTGTGGCATCGCTCGGTATGGCCAGCGTCACGCGCGACGGTGCGTAAAGTTTCTGTACCGACTCGCGCCACTGGTTGGCCAGTGCGGCATCACCCCGAATCACGATCGTCTCGACAGGCGCCAGGTATTCGGCGAGGGCTTCGATAAAGGTCACGTGCGCCTGCGGGTATTCGCGCAGCGCGGGCAGCGCAAAAAGGAGCGCGCGCTCCGCGGCATCCAGGTAGCGCGGCTCGCCCAGCAGGTGACCCAGGCGCAGGAGCACGCGCACGGCCACAGCATTGCCCGAGGGCAGGGCGTCGTCGCCGATGGGCTTCTGGCGGTACATGAGCGCTTCATGGTCGTGCGCCGTGAAGAAGAAGCCGCCGCGCGCCGGGTCCTCAAACAACGCGAGCAGCTGGTCTGCCAGCTGCACGCACCAGTTGAACCAGCGCGCATCCCAGTCGTTCTGTGACAACTCGAGCAATGCATCGGCCAGCAGCGCGTAGTCGTCGAGGAAGGCGGCGCCGAGCTGCGTGCCGTCCTGCCAGCCCGTCACCAGCCGCTCGGCATCGCGGCAGTGCGTGTGCAGGAACGCGGCGCAGTCGGCGGCGGCGGCCGTCAGGCTGTCGTCCTCAAACGCCCGGGCTGCAATAACGAGACCGCGCATGGCCAGCGCATTCCAGGCCGTCAGAATCTTTTCATCGCGTCCCGGTGCCGCGCGCGAGCTGCGCGCCTGGGCCAGCGCCTCACGGATACTTGCCAGGCGCGCATCGAGCGCCGCCTCCGTGGCACCCGTCTCCCCGGCAATTTCGCCGGCCGTAGCGATCAGCTGCAGGTGCCAGCGGCCCTCGAAGTTCGGATCGCGATCGAGACCAAAGGCCTGCAGCGCGAGCTTGGCATCGTCGGCGTCGAGTGCGCCGCGCACCTCGTCCGGTGTGAACGTGTAATAGGCGCCTTCGCCATCGTCGGAATCGGCGTCGATGGTGGCGAAGAAGCCGCCCTCGGTGTGGCGCATGTCCGCAATCAACCAGTCCGCCGTGGCGCGTGCGGTTGCACCAAACAAGGCATCGCCCGTGGCCTGGAATGTCGCGGCATTGAGCGCCAGCAATTGCCCGTTGTCATAGAGCATCTTCTCGAAATGCGGGATCGTCCATGTGGCGTCCACGCAGTAGCGGAAATAGCCGCCGCCGACCTGGTCGAACAGGCCGCCGCGCGCCATGCGCGTCTGCGACAGCGCGGTCATGAACAGGGCCTGTACGTCGGGCTCCGTGTCGTTGGCCGAGTCCCGCCAGTGGTTGAGCAGACGTGCGAGCGTCGCCACCTGCGGAAACTTCGGTGCGCGGCCGAAGCCGCCGTTGTCCGCATCGAAGTGCGCGTCGCTCGACTGGCGCAGGCCTGCGATGGGTGCGTCATCGAGCGCGGCGCTTTGCTCCAGTTCGGGCTCGAGCTTGTCGAAGACCTCGCGTACGGCACCGCCCTGGCGCGCGGCTTCGGCCGGGCTGGCGGCATGGAACTCGGCAACTTTCGCGAGCACCTCGTCGAAGCCCGGCAGGCCGTGGCGGGCGGCGGGCGGGAAGTAGGTGCCGCCGAAGAAGGGCAGCCGGTCGTCGGGCGTCAGGAACATGGTCAACGGCCAGCCGCCGGGCCGCTGCGTCATGAGCTGATGCGCGGTCTGGTAGATCTTGTCGAGATCCGGCCGCTGCTCGCGGTCAACCTTGATGTTGATGAAGTGCTGGTTCATGAGTTCGGCGATGCGTGGGTCCTCGAAGGACTCATGCGCCATCACATGGCACCAGTGGCAGGCCGAGTAGCCGATCGAGAGCAGAATCGGCTTGCCCTGGTCGCGCGCGGCCGCCAGCGCCTCATCGTTCCAGGGCCACCAGTCGACGGGATTGTCGGCGTGCTGGCGCAGGTACAGGCTGGGCTCGTCGTGCAGTCGATTCATGATCGCAGGCCGTGCGGAAACGGGGCGTCACTATAGCGCATCGGTGTGCGCGCACTGCGTCGGACCGGTGATACACTTCGGCCGTGCTGGTCTACCCTGAAATCAGCCGGGTCGCGTTTTCGCTGGGTCCGGTCAAAGTGCATTGGTACGGCCTGACCTACCTGGCCGGGTTCGTGCTGTCCTACCTCGTTGGTCGGCACCGGGCCAAGCGGGCCGACACGCCCGTGACCCCGGCGCAGGTCGAGGACCTGATCTTCTTTGGTGCGCTGGGCGTCATTCTCGGCGGTCGCGTCGGTTACCTGCTGTTCTACGGCTGGGCTCAGGTGGCCAAGGACTGGCACTACATTTACCGCTTCTGGGAAGGCGGCATGTCGTTCCACGGCGGCTTGCTCGGCGTGTTGCTGGCCATGTGGTGGTTCGCGCGTCGCAACGGCAAGACCTTTTTCGAGATTACGGACTTTGTCGCCGTGTTCACGCCGCTCGGGTTGCTTTGCGGTCGCATCGGCAACTTCATCAACGGTGAGTTGTGGGGCAAGGTCACTGACGTGCCCTGGGGCTTCCTCGTGGACGGCGAGGTGCGCCACCCATCGATGCTCTACGAAGCGGCGCTCGAGGGTGTGGTCCTGTTCCTCATCCTCTACACCTACACAACGCGCCCGCGCGCCGTTGGGGCCACATCCGGTTTGTTTCTCTTCTTCTACGGCTTGTTCCGGTCACTGGTTGAGTTTGTGCGCATCCCTGACTCGCAATACGAATACCTCGCCTTCGGCTGGCTGACCATGGGCCAGGTGCTCAGTGCGCCCATGATCGTGGTCGGCCTCTATCTGTTCTTGCGCGCCACGCGCAAACCTGTGCCCGGCGCCGGCACCATTCGCTAGGACCCACTGCATGCAGCAATACCTCGATCTCATGCACCGCGTGCGCGAGCACGGCGCGCGCAAGGAGGACCGCACGGGGACGGGCACGCTGAGCGTGTTTGGTCATCAGATGCGCTTCGATCTGCGCGAGGGGTTTCCGCTCGTGACCACCAAGAAGCTGCACCTGAAGTCCATCATCGGCGAGCTGCTCTGGTTTCTCAGCGGCGACAGCAATGTCGGCTGGCTGCAGGAGAACGGGGTGTCCATCTGGGACGAGTGGGCCGACGAGAACGGCGATCTCGGTCCCGTCTATGGGGTGCAGTGGCGTAACTGGCCGACGCCAGACGGACGCCACATCGACCAGATCGAAACCGTGTTGACACAGCTGCGCGACAGCCCGGATTCACGCCGCATCCTCGTGTCGGCCTGGAACGTCTCGGAACTCGACAACATGGCGCTCATGCCCTGCCACTGTCTGTTCCAGTTCTACGTGGCCGATGGCGCGCTGTCGTGCCAGCTCTACCAGCGCAGCGCCGACATTTTTCTTGGAGTGCCGTTCAACATCGCCTCGTATGCCTTGCTGACGCACATGATTGCGCGCGAGGTGGGGCTCGAGCCCGCCGAATTCATCTGGACGGGCGGCGACTGCCACCTCTACCTCAATCACCTTGAGCAGGCAGACCTGCAGCTGACGCGCCAGCCGAGGCCGCTGCCGCAGCTCGAATTCCTGCGCCAGCCTGAGTCGCTCTACGACTACCGCATCGACGATTTCGCCTTCCCGGGCTATAACCCGCATCCCCTGATTCGCGCGGCGGTGTCGGTGTGAGTGCGCGGCCGCTGCTGTCGCTGATTGTCGCCGTGTCGGACAACGGCGTGATCGGGCGCCACAATGCATTGCCCTGGCGGTTGTCTGCGGACCTGCGCTACTTCAAGAAGCGCACGATGGGTAAGCCCATCGTCATGGGCAGGCGGACCTGGGATTCGATTGGCAAGGCCTTGCCGGGTCGTCACAACATCGTGGTGACTCGCGACACGACGTTGGCCGCGACGGATGCGACCGTCGTGCACGACATCGACGGCGCTCTGGCCGCTG
The DNA here is from genome assembly GCA_039821605.1 of Pseudomonadota bacterium. Taxonomy (GTDB): domain Bacteria; phylum Pseudomonadota; class Gammaproteobacteria; order Steroidobacterales; family Woeseiaceae; genus CALBPI01. The sequence goes on from JBCBNV010000001.1 coordinate 129,616, forward strand.
CGGGCGAGGTTGAGGAGGTCATGATCGTCGGCGGCGAAACGCTCTACACGGCGTTGCTGCCGCGCGCAGACCGCGTCTACCTCACGCGCGTACATGTCGAGGTCGCCGATGGCGACGCCCACTTTGCAGACCTCGATTTGCGTGAGTGGGAACTGACCTGCTCGCAGCCGCTGGCAGGCGAGTCCGGTCAGCCCGACTGCACGTTCACGGAGTGGCGTCGCATTGGCGGGCGCGACCTCGGTCCACCGGGCTGTTAGAACCGCACGGGCAGGTCGTTCTCGATCTTCTTTTTGGCGCGTTCGAGGTCGTCGCGCAACGCCACCCATTCGTCTTCTAGCGGTGTCGCCTGCGACACGGCCTGCGACACCGTCTCTATAGGCAGTCTCTCGAAGCGTTGCGTGGCCTGTGATGTCGCGGTCTCGCGCACAGGCACCGTGGTCTCGGCCATCGTGGCCGCGTCGCCGTCGCCGTCGGGTGAGCCGCTCATAATGATGAGTCCGATGATGACGCTCAGGAACACTGAGGCGGCGAGCGCCATCGGCTGCCAGAGCGGGCGCGCCGGTTCCGGCGCCTGCGCCGCGGCCTGTCGTGTCGCGGCCAGTCGCGCTTCGAGCGCGTCGCGGCTGTCTTCGGAGACTGTCAGCGTCTGCAACGCGTGTGCGTCGCGGGCGAGTTTGCGTTCGATCCGATCATTCATGATCACGCTCCATCGGCAACGGCCGCGAGTTGGCGGCGGCTGCGCATTAAAGACACTTTTACCCAGGGCACGCTGCGCGACAACGTCTGGGCTGTGTCACGAATACTCATGTCTTCTCCATAGCGCAGCCAAAGGGCCGCACAGGCGTCGGGCGAGAGTCGCTCACGCGCCAGCCGCCACAGGTTGTCGATCTCCGCTGCACCCAGGGCGTCCGTACCCGGGGCTTCGTGGTCGCCCAGCGGTTCCGACGCCGGGCGAGCCTTGGGGAGGTTGCGCAGGCCGATGCGGTAGAGCCAGGTGCTGAACCGCCAGCGTGCGTCGTAGCTGGGCAGGTAGCGCCAGGCGGCAACAAAGGCTTCCTGTACTGCATCTTCTGCGTCCTCCCGGTTGGCACAGCGCAGGGCCAGGAACCGGAACAGTTTGTCCCGGTAGTGTTCGACAAGGCTTGCGAACGACCGGCGACAGCCATTCGAAGCGCGCTCGATGAGGTCCTGCTCTGCAAGGTCGTGCATGCGACGATCAGTCGTTGATGATGTCCGTGAGTACGTCGGGAGACACTCGCAGCGCCAGCGTCAATCCGGCACTGTCAGCGCTGATGTCGAGCGAGGACAACAGCATTGACACGTTCGGGTCCACGTCGGTGGACAACGCCTGCAGGCCAATGAGGCCACGCACGACGGCGGCCAGCGAATTCGTCGTCCGCGGATCGTCGGCCGTGACACGCACCTGGATGTTGGCGTCACCGTTGGTATCGGCGAGCACAAAGGCGACCTCGCGGGCTTCGCGCAGCAAACCGGAGTTCCAGGATGCGGCGCCATCGCCCAGTGCCATCGTGTCCACGCCCGCCTGCATGAGGCTCTTGTCAGCCGCAAGCACGAGCAGCGCCTTGCCATTTGACTTGCGCGGTTGCGCATCGAGACCGCGCTGCATGCCGTCGAGCGTGCTCGACACGACAATGGCGCGGCGACGATCGAAGCTCATGAACAGCGTGTCGCCCTGAATGTCGATCTCGGCGTCGTCGAGGTCAACGTTCTGCACCTCGTAGTAGTCGAAACCGCTGGCCGTCCCCGTTGAGAGATCGCCACCGGCCTGCAGCGCGGCGAGAATCTTGTCGCGCGTGTCCTGGCTGACATCGCCCTGCACGATCATCGTGGCCACGCCAGCGGCATCACTGAAGGCCGAGACGCTGTCGAGTTCCTGGTTGGGATCGAAGCCCGTCTCTTCGCGTATATCGTCGAAGACCTCGCCGTCGAGCCAGCCGTAGAGTTTCTTGCCGACGCTCGTGCTGCGCATGGCCTCGAAGTCGACGTGGAAGTACCAGGCCGTATCGGGCGGCAGGTCGGCGTCGTCGATCCCCGCCATGACGGGGGCTGCGAACAGCGCAAGCGTAAGGGCAACTAAGTATCTGATCATCGTCCGATTCCTCGGTGGTGCGGCGCCCGAACTGAGCGCACTTATCCACTTATAGTGGCGCTCCGCCCAAAAGGTTACACGGGGGCGCGCGGAATCGGTGCCAGCGCCTCGCCAAGCTCGGCGAGGCAGCGTTCCAGATCGATCTCTTCCAGCGATTCGGCCTGCGCGGTCCAGCGCTCGAGCAGTGCCGCCTGCACGCGGCCCCGCTCGAGTGCCGTGGCGTAGCTGATGTCGGCGTGAAACATGACCATCGAGTAACGCGGAATGAAGTGGTCGGGCGCGCGCTGCTCAAGCGCAAACGCGAGCGTCTTCTTGAGGTGGAAGCGTGGGTCGCGCACGGTGTCGCGCATTTCGACGTAATTTTCCATGGCCATCGTTGCGATGGCGTCGGCGTCGGCAAGCCGCGCGGTTGAGAACTCGCGAAACACGTGACCCCAGTCGTCATGCGCATCAAGCAGCTGGTCGAGCACGACACAGTCCTCGAAGGCCGCGTTCATGCCCTGGCCGTGGAAGGGAACGATCGCGTGTGCGGCGTCACCGATCAGGAGCACGCGGTCCTCGATATGCCAGGGCTCGCAGCGCACGTTGCCCAGGACTCCCAGCGGGTGGGCGTCGAGCTGCGCCGAGAGATCGGGTACCAGCGCTGGCACATCGGGAAACTGCTCAGCGACAAACGTCTCGGCGTCACCGGGCGTCTGCCAGAGGGAGAACGAGGGTGTCCCCGCGGCATCGTCCTCGGCCATGAACAGCGTCGCCGTGAAGTCCCCACCCGGATTGGGCAGCGCAATCAGCATGTAGCCGCCGCGTGGCCAGATGTGCAGCGCCTCGGCATCCATGGCGTAGCCGCCATCGGCGGCCGCCGGGATGTCGATTTCCTGGTAGCGGTGACCGAGCAGCTGCTCGCTGGCCTTGAATCCAGGCAACTCAGCCAGCGCGCGACGTGTCGGTGAGCCCGCGCCATCGGCGGCAATGAGGCGCTCGGCGACGTAGCGGTCCCGAGCACCATCGGGACCGCGCAGGTGCAGGACTCCCGCGGCGGGGTCAAAGCGCTCGCAGCGTGCGCCGAATCGAATCGTGGCGCCTGCGCGCTCGGCGGCGTCGATGAGCCGGTTGTTGAGACCCGCGCGGCTCACGGAGTAATTGATGTCGTCGTCATTGCCGCTGTAGCGTTGGAACTCGAGTGCGCCCGTGATCGCGTGGAGCATGCGTCCGGGCATGGGGCAAAGCAGATCGTCAATGGCGTGTTCGAGGCCCGCGCGGGCGAGGCCACGCATGCCGCGCGCAGCCATGGCGAGGTTGATGGAGCGGCCGGCCGTGACCGCGCCCTTGCGCGGATCGGCCTGGCGCTCGAGTACGGTGACCTCGATACCGCGACGGGCCAGCAATACAGCGAGTAATGCGCCTGTGAGGCCCGCACCGAGAATAGTGATGCGGCCCTCGCGAATCATGACGCCTCCAGAGCCTCGTGCAGTCGCTCGACGAAGTGCCAGCAGTCTTCGAAGCTGTTGTACAGCGGCGCCGGTGCGATGCGAATGACGTTGGGCTCCCGCCAGTCACAGACAACGTCATTGGCGTCGAGATGCTCGAACACGCTGCGACCGCTCCGTGTGCTGCCATTCACGGCCAGCGACAACTGGCAGCCGCGCCGTTCCGGCGCCGCGGAGGTCACGACGTGCACACGATCACCGCAACGTGTCGCAAGTCGCTGCTCGAGGTAGCTCGTCAATGCGACCGACTTCTCGCGCAACCGATCGATGCCGGCCTCGTGGAATAGCTCGAGCCCGACGATAACGGGCGCGAGGCCCAACACGGGCGGGTTACTTTGCTGCCAGGCGTCGACCCCGGGGGCGGGATCAAAGTCACTGCGCATCTCGAAGCGCGTCGAGGCGTCATTGCCCCACCAGCCGTGCAGCCTGGGCAGGTCGCTGTCGTGATGGCGACGCGCGACGTAGGCGCCCGCGACGGCACCCGGGCCGGCATTCAAGTACTTGTAGGTGCAGAACACGGCGAAATCGATGCCCCAGTCGCTGATGCGCATGGGCACATTGCCAATCGCGTGGGCGAGATCGAGTCCGATCGGGATGTTCCGTTCGCGCGCCAGCGCGGCGATGGCCGGCATGTCGAGCACATCGCCGGTGAGGTACTGCACACCCGGTAAGAGTATGAGGGCGATGTCGGGGTTGTCGTCGAGCAGCGCGCGCAGCGCGTCGACGTCATAGCCGTCGGCGTCGCGTGTCCACTCGACGATGCCGGCATCGAGGTCGCGGTCGTGCCAGTCAAGCTGCGACTGCACCGCGTAGCGGTCCGAGGGAAACGCATCGGCCTCAATCAGAATCTTCCAGCGCGTGTCCGTGGGCCGATAGAAGCTCAGCATGAGCAGGTTCAGGTTGATCGTCAGCGTATTCATGGCGACGACTTCGTCGTCAGCGCACCCGATCAGCTCGGCCAGCAATGGTGCCGCGGCTTCGTGGTAGGGCACCCAGGGCCGCTGCGCGCGGAAATGCCCTTCGACACCCATCGTGGCCCAGTCACGCAGCACTTCGTTGACACGCTCGCCGGCGGCCACAGGCTGCAGGCCCAGTGAATTCCCGCAGAGATAGACCTTGCGCTTGCCGTCGCGGCCCAGGGGCCACGCGAAACGGTCACGGAATGATGCCAGCGGATCGGCGGCATCCAGAGCCCGGGCCTGGGCGAGTGCATCGTGTTCCATCGTCGTCATGACGCCTCGAGTGGGTACAGGATCGGGTTGCTGGGCGTCGCGTCGCCCGTGAACGGCGCCGGCTGCAGCGCGAGCTCGTAGTGACCGTCTTCGATATCGTTGGGCACATAGATCATTTCTGTGACGGTGGCCTGGGCGCGCGTGGCCTCGCTGCGATCCGTGCTGCCCGGCGGCAGGCCCCAGTACAGCCGGTGTACGGCCAGATGGCCACCATCATCAAGTCGGTCGAGCGAGGGCGTATCGATGAGCAGGTGCATGATGCCGTGCGACACGATGTGGGCCATGGCGCTCATCGTCAGGTAGGCGTAGTCGTCGCTGTCCGTGTAGCGCGCGAGCGCCTTGTCCGTGGGGTTGGGGTCTGTGCGAATGATCAGCGCGTCAGGCGTGGTGTCGCTGGGCCAGGCGGCCGCGATATCCGAGGCGACGAGTACGCGGTCCTCAGGGCTCGTAACCGGGGGCAGCGCGTCCGTCGTGTCCGCCACGCGGCGCTCGGGCAAGGTCACAAGTGTGGCGTTCAGGCGGCGGCTCGGGATGACATCGAGGACATCGTGCCGTGTGGCCGTGACGTGCCCAATGCCCTCCGTGTGCGTGCCATGGCAGTGGGGCGCCAGCTGCAGCACTTGCGCGTTGCAGCTGCCGCCGTCGCCGACATCGCCGACGAATGCGCCCGCGGTCAGCGGTTCGCCGCGCGCGGGCGTCACGCCAAAGTAATTGGATTGCGCGCCGTGGAAATCGAGACGGCGGGCAATGGAGCGGCCCTCACGGTGCACGGGGTCAGTCGCCATCGCGTGGTGGTTTGACGGCACCGCAGTTGTCGCAGGTGCGGTGGGCTTCACTGTCGTAGAAGCGGTCGAAGACGGGTGGCAGCTGGGACACGATGTCGGTGACGTGCAGATACGCTTCGAACAGCAAGTGATCGCAGGCGTCGCAATACCAGTGGAAGCCGTCGAGCTCGCCCCCGCGTCGCTTGCGCTCGACCACCAGACCCACCGTATTCGCAAAGCGCTGCGGTGAGTGGGGCACGCGAGGCGGCAGCAGCAGGATGTCGCCCTCGGCGATGGTGATGTCGATGCGGCGACCGTTCTGGATCGTGCGCAACAGCATGTCGCCCTCAAGCTGGTAGAAGAACTCCTCACCCTCGTCGTAGTGGTAGTCGTCACGCGAGTTGGGTCCGCCCACGATCATGATGATGAACTCACCGTCTTCGAAGACCTGCTGATTGCAGACGGGCGGCTGCAGCAGGTGCCGGTGGCGTTCGATCCAGCCGTGCAGGTTGAACGGCAGCAGCGGCGGCATGCTGGCGCGGTCCGCCGGCGCTTCGGCTTCGCGGGGCGCTTTGGGTTCGTGGTTCATGATTGCAGTTTATCGGTTTTGGCCGGATACCGGTTGCGGCTCCGGCGCCCTGTCGAGGCCGTGATCAGCCTGTCGGCGGGTCGCAGGGCACCTGCACGGGCGCCGCGTCGGGCACATCGACGCGCAGTGCCGTCAGCGCGCGGCCCCAGACGCAGCCCGTATCGAGCGCGGCCACGCCATGTTCGCGCAGGTAGCCGAGCGCAGACCAGTGACCGAAAATGACTTCGGTGTCGTCGCGCTTGTGCGGCAGCTCAAACCAGGGGTGGCGAAACTTGCCGCCGCTGCCCGGTGTGCCCTTGGTCTTGAGGTCGAGCCCGCCCCTCGAGGTGAGCATGCGCATGCGCGTGAACACGTTGACGATGAAGCGGTAGCGCGGGATGCCCTCGAGCGACTTTCGCCAGAGCACGGGCTTGTCGCCGTAGAGGTGCAGCATGAGCTCGTGAAACCCGTCACCGTGCATTTCGGCCTCCACCTCCGCGGCGCGCCGGCGCGCCTTTGCGATCGACCAGCGCGGCAGGATGCCCGCGTGGACGAGCACCTTGTCGAGTTTGTCGTCGTAGTGCAACAGCGGCCGGTGGCGCAGCCAGTCGATGAGTTCGGGCCCGTCGTCGGCGTCAAGGATGTAGCTGATTGAAAAGCGCTTGCGCAACGCCGAGCGTTTGGGACGTTCCGAGAGCGCCAGCAGGTGCAGGTCATGATTGCCGAGCACCGTGACCACGGAGTCACCGAGTTTCCTGACCAGTCGCAAGACCGCGAGCGAATTGGGGCCGCGGTTGACGAGATCACCCGTGAGCCAGAGGGTGTCGCGGGCGGGATCGAACTCGATGGCGTCAAGCAGGCGCCGGAAGGGGTCGTAGCAACCCTGCAGATCGCCGATGGCGTAGATGGCCAAGGTTCCGGCGCTCGGGCGTTACTGGAGGATGCCGGGGATGGCCAGCGTGAACGGGGCGATGGGCGCATCAAAGGGCTCGCCGTCGTCGCCCTGCATCTCGTACGCGCCCTGCATGGTGCCCACGGGCGTCTCGATGATGGCGCCCGATGTGTACTCGAAGGACTCACCGGGCGTGAGATGGGGTTGCGCGCCGACCACACCGTCTCCCCTCACTTCCTGCACCTTGCCATTTGAGTCCGTGATGACCCAGTGGCGGCGACGCAGCTGCGCGGGCCGGTCACCCGTGTTTGTGATTCGAATCGTGTAGGCAAACACGTAACGACCGTCGTCGGGTTCGCTCTGGTCATCGAGGAAGCGCGTCGACACGTCGATGTTGATGGGGTGCTCTGTCATGCCGACATTCAAACAAAGCGCCCCCCGTGGCGCAATGCGAGCACGGCGTGGTCTGCCTGCAGCCAGTCAGCGCGCGGCGATGGCGTTGGCCAGGCCCGCGAATCGGTCCGCGCTGACGGTCTCGGCGCGCTGCGCGGGGTCGATATCGGCAGCCTCGAAGTGCGTGGCGTCTGCCACCTCGCGCAACGCGTTGCGCAGCGTCTTGCGCCGTTTCGAGAACGCGCGCCGCACGACGTCCTCGAGCAGGTCGGCGTCGCGGATGTCCGGCGGGGCCTCGCGCGGCGACAGGCGCACGACGGCCGAGTCGACTCGCGGTGGTGGCTCGAAGCACTCGGGTCCGACCTCGAACAGGAACTCGCTATCGAAGGCCAGTGCGAGCATAACGCCGAGCCTGCCCCAGGCCTTGCCACCTGGTGCCGCCGTGATCCGATCCACGACTTCCTTCTGCAGCATAAAATGCATGTCTTCGATGGCATCCACGTAGCGCGCCAGGTGAAACAGAAGTGGTGTCGAAATGTTGTAGGGCAGGTTGCCCACGAGTCGCAACGGTGCGCCCAGGCTTGCGTAGTCGACCTCGAGGGCGTCCTGGCCAATGACCTGCACGTGGTCTGCGCCCGCGTAATGCGTTTCGAGCCTGGCGACGAGATCGCGGTCGAGCTCCACGAGTGTGAGTCGGCCGGCGCGACGCGACAACGCACCCGTCAGCGCGCCCTGGCCGGGGCCAATCTCGACAACGTGTTCATCGGCTGCGGGCGCGATGGCGCCAATGATGTGGTCGATGGTCGCGGCGTCGACGAGGAAGTGCTGGCCGAAACGCTTTCTGGGGCGGTGCGCGCCGGTCATGAGCGCCCGTCGGTGAGCGTGGCCGCGAGGCGAATGGCGGCCAGCAGGCTGGCAGGGTCGGCCTGACCCGTGCCGGCGATATCCAGGGCTGTGCCGTGATCGACGGAGGTGCGCACGATCGGCAGCCCGAGCGTCACGTTGACGATGTTGCTGAAGTCCGCGTACTTGACCACGGGCAGTCCCTGGTCGTGGAACATGGCGAGGACGGCATCGGCGTTGCGGCCCGCGTGATTGAACACCGTGTCGGCGGGGTGGGGGCCCGTGACGTTGCGTCCTTGTGCCTGCTGCGCGGCGACGGCCGGCGCAATGGCGGCGGCATCTTCGTGGCCCAGATGGCCGCCTTCGCCCGCGTGCGGGTTGAGACCGCAGACGGCGATGTGTGGCGCGTCGATGCCGAACTGGGTGCGCAGGCCTTGCCAGAGCACATCGAGCACGGCTGTGAGCCGTTCTGTGGTGATGTACTCGGCGACGTCGCGCAGCGGCAGGTGGGTTGTGGCCAGCGCCACGCGAAGCGTCTCTCCGGCAAGCAGCATGACGGGCAGGGCATTGCCGCAGCGCTCGGCCAGGTATTCCGTGTGGCCGCTGAAGGCAATGCCAGCGTCATTGATGACCTGCTTGTGCAGCGGAGCTGTAACCATGCCGGCGAACCGCCCGCTGCGGCAGCCGTCCACGGCGAGATCGAGACCCTCGATGAGCGTCGCCGCATTCCGGGTGTCGGGTGCGCCGACACAGTCTCGTGCAGGGAAGGGCAGATCGATGACCGGCAGCGTGCCGGGCGTGTGCGCCATGAGCGCATCATCGAAGGGCGTCACCGACACCGGGCAACCGATCTGGCTGGCGCGTTCGACAAACAGGGCGGCGTCACCGATGGCCACCACCGGTGCGGGCAATGCCATGCCGGCCAGTCGCACGCACAGCTCGGGCCCGATTCCCGCGGGTTCACCGCAGGTGATCGCCAGCGTCATCTCAGATGCGCTTCTCGACGAAAGCCTCGTCGCGCAGCCGGCGCAACCAGAGCTCGGTTTCCTCGCCGACGCGCGCGTTGCGCAGGCTCATTGCGCATTCGTTGCGCTTCACCTCTTCCGTGTTGTCGTAGACGCGGCGGCCCAGGACTTCCAGCACGTGCCAGCCGAAACGCGACCGGAACACGTCAGAGAGTTGGTTGGGTTCCAGTTTCTCCACGACCTCAGTGAACTCGGGCACAAAAATGTCCGAGGTGGTCCAGCCCAGATCGCCGCCCTGGTTGCCAGAACCCGGGTCGTCGGAGTTCAGCTTGGCGAGGTCGCCGAAATCTTCGCCCGCGATGATGCGTTCACGAATGTCTTCGAGCTTTTGCTGCGCGGCGGCGTCGTCGAGAATCTCGTTGGGCTGGATGAGGATGTGGCGCACGCGGGTCTGCTGGATTTCGCTGCGGCCCGTGACGCCGCGCGTTTCGTTGAGGCGGATGAGATAGAAGCCGGAGCTGGAGCGGATCGGCTCGTGTACGTCACCGTCGTTCATGCTGCGCACTGCATCGACGAACAGCGTTGGGATCTGGTCGCCGCGCCGCCAGCCAATGCCGCCGCCGTCCAGGCCGTTCTCACTGTCGGAGTTGGCCACCGCCAGTGCCGCAAAGTCGGCGCCTTCCTGCAGACGCGCGTAGAGCGAATTCGCTTCGGCCTCTGCCTCGGTGAACTGTGCCGCCGTCGCCGCAGCAGGCACACCGACAAGGATGTAGGACAGGCTAAACTCGGCGTTGGCGCCGAAACTCTCTTCGCCGCGCGCGAGGCACTGCTTGATCTCGCGTTCGGTCACGCTGATGCGCCGGAACACTTCGACCTGCCGCAGCTGGTCCATGACCATTTGTTCGCGCATGTCTTCGCGGTAGAGCGAATAGGACAGGCCCTGCGACGCCATGGCCTGCGGCAGCTGCTCGAAGGGAATGTCGTTGCGGGCCGCCACTTCTGACAGCGCATTGTTGAGCATCGCGTCCGAGACCCGGATGCCCATCCGCTCGGCGCGTTGCAATTGCAGCCGGTTGACGATGAGCCGCTCGAGTACCTGGTCCATCAGGACTTCCGTGGGGGGCATGGGTTGCCCCGATTCCTGCAGGCGCTCGGAGATGGCCGAGAACTGCGCGTCGAGTTCGCTTTGCAGCACGACGCCCTCGTTGACGACAGCGACCACCTTGTCCAGCAGGGTGCTCGAGTCGGCCGACTGCGCGCTGGCGCGATCGGCGGCCATGAGGCCCAGGAATATGAGAACGGTCAGAAAAAGTCGAGATCGGTGCATAACGTGTCGCGGTTTGTGTGTCAGTCGGTCAGCGTCGTGTCGTGTAGCCCAGGATGCCGCGCTCGAGCAGCTTGTCCGCCGGGTCTCCGACACTGGTCAGGCCCTTGAGTTCCAGCTGGATCGCGACCGACGTGTCGGCCGTGCCGTCACGACGACTGATGTAGCGGCGTGACACGATGCGCAGGCCCCAGCAGCAGCTCTCGTACTCGACGCCGACGAAGCGTTCGAGCGAGGCGCGCTCGAGGAACGAGTAATTATAGCGCCCCACGACGTTCCACTGCGACGCGATGGGCCAGGACCACGAAATATCGCCCTGGTCGACGGCGTCGCGGCGGAAGCGGTAGGCCACGTTGACCACGCGCCCGTCGCCGGGGTTGTATTGCAGACGAAACTCGGACTGCGTGGATTCGTTGCTCTCCGTGTTCCACTGCTGGGTCAGGTCCACGTTCCAGTCGCCCCAGAGGTTCAGCGAGAGCTCGGCGATATAGTCCGAGGAGTTGCCACTCGGCGTGATCTCGCCGGGCAGGATCACGCTCTGCGTGGACAGGTAACGGGTCTGGCCCAGTGTCGCGCGCAATACCGTGCGGCCCGTGTCCGAGGTGGCCAGCCGCGTCGAGACGCCGAACGTGAGCTGGTCCGTGTCGCCAATGCGGTCCAGGCCGATGTAGCGGTTGGCGCGGTAGAGCTGCTCGAGGCTTGCCACGGGCAGTATCGTGTCGAAGACCGGCAGCTCGCTCTGATCGCGAAATGGAATGTGTACGTAGTAGATGTGCGGCTCGAGTGTCTGGCGCAGCGTGCCGCCCTTGAGCTCCCGTTCGAACCGAAGCCCCGCGTCGAGCGTGGCGATGGGCAAACTGCGCGTCTGGGTCTCGTCGATGGGGTCGGTCTCGGGTTTGAGCCGGTAATGCGTGTAGAGCCACTGCAGCTCGGGGCGCACGTAGTAGCCGCCGCCATCGACTTCCCAGGACAGGCTGGGCGCGACGTGAAAGCGCTCCCCCGTGACGCCCAGGTCGCGTTCGAAGTGCGTGACCTCGGCATCGAGCCCGACGTCGATGCCGCCGCTGATATCCTCCCAAAGCCCCTGCACGCGGATCGCGGGCAGCAGGCGGTAGGGTTCGTCCTCTGCCACGATCTGGTTGTCGATGGTCTGGTAGAGCGTGGCGCGGGCATCGGCGCGCCACTGGCGCCCCAGGTAGGCCAGGCCCACGGTGCGGTCGAGGTGTGTGGCACTGGCGCTCGACAGGCTGCCGCCGAGATCTTCGAGGTACTGGTCGTCGGAGACATCGGTGACGTCCGCGAAGGCGCGCCAGCGGTCTCCGAAGTCCGTCGTGTTGTTCCAGCGGAACAGTGTGCGGTCCAGTCGCGTCAGGTCGTCACCGGGCAGGTGTGCGACCTCCACATTGCCTCTCGACAATTCGGTCAGGTAGCGCGCGCTCGCCGTCAATTGCACGCCGCGGCGCGACAACAGTCGTGGTGTAAACGTCGCGTCGTAATTGGGCGCAATGTTCCAGTACCAGGGCAGGCTGATGTCGAGTCCGTTGAGCCCCGACTGACCGATGTTGGGAAGCAGAAAGCCCGTCTTGCGTTGCGCGGAAATCGGGAACGACAAGTAGGGCGTGTAAAGAATCGGCACGTCCTTGAAGCGTAGCGACAGGTTGCGCGCCTCACCCACCCCGTCGACGGTGTTGAGCGTGATTCGGTCGGCTTTGACGATCCAGTCGTCCTTGTCGGGCGGGCACGAGGTGTAGTTGACGCCGCGCAGTCGAATCTTCCCCGAACGGTCGATGCGCAGCAGGCTGGCCGCGCCGCGTGATGCGCCGTAGCCGAGTTGAAATACGGCGTCGCGAAACTCGACGCGGCCGTACAGATAGCTCAGCAGCGCCTCCTGGCCGACAATATTGGCGCCACCACCCGAATAGCGAATGTTGCCAAAAAGCGCCAAACTCGACTCATCGCGGTCGAATTTGCCGCTATCTGCGTCGAACCGGAATTCTCCTTGCCGCACGGCCACGCCATCCGAGAGCACGGCGTCGCCACCCAGCGTGTAACGGCCCGATCCACTTTCGAACGCGACCTGACCCTCTGCCAGCCCGGTTTCCTGCGGTGTGTTGGCCGCAAACTGATTGACGCCGCAGAGCGGTGAGGGCTCCTGCGCGTGCGCATTCGCCGCGACCAGGCCCAGGCAAACGAGCAGGCGTGTGATTCCGCGCGGGCATCGGGAGCGATTGTGAAGCGAATCGGTGATGACGGAATAGCCGGTCCGGGGCGATCCGCGGCAGTGTAATGCATTGTCCGCACAGGGTCTTGCCGTGCCCGGTTGGCTGGCGCGCGGTAGTATCCGCGCCTGTTGCCGCCAACAGTGAGGTGCCTGTGGCCAGACATTCCGGGGACGATGCCGCAACCGCTGATGACGGTGCGGCGCGTGAACAGTCGATGGCCCAATGGCTGTCGTCACTGGGTCTTTCCGAGGCGACGCTCGAAGCGGCTTCCGAGGATGCGAGTTTCCGCCGCTACCTGCGTCTGACACCTGGCGCCGCCGCGTGGCCGTACCCGGACCACACCTCGCTCATCGTGATGGACGCGCCGCCACCCCAGGAAGACTGTCGTCCGTTCCTGCACGTGGCACAGGGCTTTGCGTCGCTGGGTCTGCCCGTGCCCGATGTGCTTGCCGATGACGTCGCGCAGGGTTTCCTGCTGCTCTCCGATCTCGGCAACCAGGCCTTGTTACCGCAGCTCGAAGCAGCGCCGGAACTGGCCGACGCGCTTTATGCGCGGGCCGGTGACTGTCTGCACCAGTTGCAGTCGCGTGGCGGCGCGTTTGCGGACACGCTGCCAACCTACGACGAGGCGCTATTGCGGCGCGAGATGGCGCTGTTCAGTGAATGGTTGTGCGCGAGACACCTGGGGCTCGAATGGAGCGATGAGGACCGGCGCCAATGGTCGCTCCTCACGGACCGACTGGTTGCCAATGCCCTGCAACAGCCACAGACCGCGGTGCACCGGGACTTCCATTCGCGCAATCTCATGCTCGACGCCGACCTCGGTCTCTGGATCATCGACTTCCAGGATGCTGTTCGTGGCCCGTTCACCTACGACCTCGTGTCGCTGCTGCGCGATTGTTATATCGAATGGCCTATCCAGCAGGTCACCGACTGGGCCGTTCGCTGGTTCGATGATGCGCCGCTGGCCGCGACCCAGTCACAGGCGCAAAACCTGCGCTGGTTCTTCCTGAGCGGCGTGCAGCGCCAACTCAAGGCAGCCGGCATTTTCGCGCGCCTGGGCCACCGCGACGGCAAGTGGCATTTCCTCGCCGACGTGCCGCGCACGCTCGGCTACATCACGCAGCTCTCGGGCGCCTACCCTGAGCTCGATTGGCTCATCGAGCTCATCGAAACACGCTGTCTGCCGGCACTCGCCCAGTGACGTCGGCGCTGCTGCTCTGCGCGGGCCGCGGTGAACGGTTGCGCCCCCTGACCGACACGCTGCCCAAACCACTCGTCGAGGTAGGTGGTGAGACGCTCGTGGGCCGGCATTTGCGTGCCCTGGCCGCGGCGGGTGTGGCACGCGTCGTGATCAATCTGGGCTGGCTCGGCGAACGGATTGTCGAGCACGTGGGCGATGGCTCGCGCTACGGCGTGCGCGTGCTCTACAGCCCCGAAGGCTACCCGACGCTCGACACGGGCGGCGCCATCGTCCGCGCGCTGGCGCTGCTCGACGACGCGCCATTCTGGGTGGTCAACGCGGACATCTACACAGACTTCGAATTTGCTGCGGGCCCGAGCTCGCTGCTCGACGGCACCCGGGCCGCGATTGGGCTGACGCCGAACCCCGAGTACCGTGACGGTGGCGACTTTTCGCCGGTCGGCAACCGCGCGCACAACGCAGGCGCCGTGATGCAGACCTTTTCGGGGATCGCCTGCTATTCACCGTCGTTCTTCTCTGAATGCGACGACGGGCGATTCTCGGTTGTGCCCCTGCTGCGTGCGGCCGCCGACGCCGGCGCGCTTGGTGCCTTTGCGGTCGGGCCGCAGTGGTTCGACGTCGGTACACCAGAACGCCTTGCGACACTGCGTGCGGCCGTCGCACCCTGATGCCTTGAACCGGCGCGCGACACCGTTTGGCCTCTGTCGCTCAGGTTCCGGGGCCGCCGCCCAGGCAGCCGGCTCCTGCCCGCGTCAGGCCACGGCGCGCATACGCAGTCGCGACTCGAGGATGGGTTGGATGCGTCGCTCGGTCTCCGTGAGGTCCCAATCGAGCCCCAGTCCCGACAGGTCAGTCACTTCGAGCCCCTGCATCCCACAGGGATTGATGCGCGCAAAGGGCTCAAGGTCCATGTCCACGTTTAGCGCCATGCCGTGATAGCTGCAGCCGCGGCGAATGCGCAGACCGATACTCGCGACCTTGCGGCCCTCGACGTACACGCCCGGCGCATCGCGGCGGGCCCTGGCCACGATGCCCGCGTCGGCGAGCAATTCGATGACGCTGTCTTCGAGTGCACTCACGAGCGCGCGCACGCCGAGCCCCGCGCGGCGCACATTAATGAGCGGGTAGATCATGAGCTGGCCCGGCCCGTGATAGGTGACCTGGCCACCGCGGTCGATCTGCACGAGCGGGATGTCGCCGGGCGCGAGAACGTGCTCGCGACTGGCCGCCATGCCCAGCGTAAACACGGGCGGATGTTCGCAGAACCAGAGCAGGTCGTGCGCTTCGGGCCCGCGCTCATCGGTATACGCCTGCATGCGCCGCCAGAGCGGCTCGTAGTCCTGCCGCCCCAGTGATTCGACGAGGTGGGTCGCGTTCACAACGCCATGACGACCTGGTCGTCCGCCGTTAATGCTTCGTAGATCGCGTCGAGCTGCGCTTTGCTCTCGGCCGTGATCTCGATCGTCACCGACAGGAAGCTGCCGTTGCGGCTTTCGCGCGAGACGACCGACAACGGCGCCTTGTCGCCCGTGTGTGCGCTCACGAGCGCCGTGGCGTGCGCCTCGAACTCGGCATCGTTGCGGCCCATGACCTTGATGGGGAATGTCGTCGGGAACTCGAGTAGCGTTTCGTCGCTGTCGTCACTCATGCGTCTGCCTTCAGTTCCTGGTAGCCGGCGAACAGCGTGCGCCACACGGGACCCGTCTCGCCATTGCCGACGGGCACCCCGTCCAGTTCCGAGATGGGCATGATCTCACGCGTGCTCGACATCACTAGGATCTCGTCGGCGGCACGAAACTCGTCCAGGTCCACGCGACGCGTTTCCACGGGTATGCCGCAGCGATCTGCGATTTCTACGGTCAGCGCACGCGTCACGCTTGGCAGCACGCGTGCGTCTTCGACAGGCAAAGCCAGCGTGCCCCCGCTGACGCAGCCGACGGCGCTCGTGGCGCCCTCGATCAGCTCACCGTCGCGCGCGAGAATGGCCTCGGCGGCGCCTGCCTCGCTCGCGGCCTGTTTGGCCAGCACATTGGGCAACAGCGATGTCGACTTGATGTCACAACGCGCCCAGCGCTGATCGGGCAGCACGATGGCCGACAGGCCCTTGGCATAGGTGGCCGCATCGATGGGTGCCAGACGGTTCGACATAGCGAACAGATGGGTCTGGGCCGCGTCGGGGAAGCGGTGGTCGCGGCCCCCGACACCCACGCGCGTCAGTTGCAGGTACAGCGACTGATTGCCGCCGCCATTGGCTTCGATGACGGCCATGAGGATGGCCGTGAAGTCTTCGGCACTGCGGCCCAGAGGTAAGTGGATCTCGGCGCAGCTGCGCGCGAGTCGCGCCAGGTGCTTGTCCAGCCCGAGCGGTTTGCCGTCGTAGACGGGCAGCACTTCATAGATGCCATCGCCGAACAGGTAGCCGCGATCGAGCGGCGAGATGTGCACGTCAGCCAGCGGCTTGAGCTGCCCCTCGTGCCATGCGTGTTGGAGTGCCTGCGCCACGCCGCGACCTCAGTTGAACCAGAGCCGGACTTCGTCGGTCATGCGCTTCCAGAGCCCGCCGCGTTCGACGGAGCCGAGCAGCTGCACGGGCGCGCTCGTGAGCTCCTCGCCATCGAGGGAGACGCTCACGCGCCCGACCTCGGCGCCTTGCTCGAGGGGTGCGTACAGCGTACGGCGCACGGTCAGTGTCGGCGCGAGTTCGTCCCAGGCGCCGCGGGGCACGGTGACGAACAGATCCCGCGCGAGGCCCAGCGGCACCGCGTCGGCGCCGCCTTTCCAGACTTTGGCGTTGTCGATCGCGGCGCCCGCGGCATACAGCCGGCGCGTTTCGAAGAAACGAAAGCCGTAGTTGAGGAGTGCGCGGCTCGCGTCAGTGCGGGCGCGGTCACTCGCCGTGCCCATAACCGCCGAGATCAGCCGCATGTTGCCGCGTTTCGCCGAGGTGACGAGACACCAGCCCGCGGCCTCGGTCCTGCCCGTCTTCATGCCGTCCACGCCGTCGCTGCCCAACAGCCGATTGCGGTTTGGCTGTGACACGCCTTCCCAGCTGTAGGACGTCTGGCTGTAGCGGAAGTACTGATCGGGGAATTCACGGATGATCGCGCGCGCCAGCTTGGTCATATCGCGTGCCGTGGAGAACTGGTTCTCGGCCGGCAGCCCGTGCGAGTTGCGAAACGAGGTCGACAGCATGCCGAGTTCGCCGGCAAAGCTGTTCATCAAATCAGTAAACACGGACTCGGTGCCGGCCACGTGCTCCGCCAGTGCCACACTGGCGTCGTTGCCGGAGACCACAATCATGCCCTGCAACAGGTTTTCCACGGTCACCCGGCTGCCGAGCCGCGCGTACATCGTCGATGACCCACCCTGGCCCGCCGCGTGGGCGCGTTCACTGATGCGCACTTCATCTGTCAGCGTGATCTGCCCCGCTTCGAGCGCCTTGAAGACCACATAGGCCGTCATGAGCTTGGTCAGGCTCGCGGGTTCGACCTGCAGGTCCGGATTCATGGCGGCCACGGCGGCCCCGCTGTTGGCGTCGATGACGAGGTAGCTCGACGCGTTGAGCGCGGGCGCCGCCGGCGTCGGCATGCGGTTGGCCCAGGCGCTGGCGGCCGCAAGGCTCAGGCTGGCCAGGATCGTGATCAGGCGGGTGGCGTATTGGGTCATGAGTCTCGGGGCGCGGAAAAGCGCGCATTATTTCACAGGGCTGGGTGGCGTGCCGATCGGCTCGGCACCAGAGGTGAGACCGCGCAGTCTGGCGGCTGTTCCGGGCTTACTGCGCGCTCGCCGTTGCCGCGTCGACGAGGCGGATATCGCGGATGCCAATGGCCGCAAGCAGGCCGCTGATGCGGTCAAAGCTGGCGACGTCACCGATGGGACCGACACGGACACGGTACACGGCACCGCTGGTCGTATCGGCCTGCGCGAGGAAGGCATCGTCGACACCCGCGTCGGCCAACTGCCGCAGCCGTCGCTCCGCGTTGTCTCGTTCCGAGAAGGCGCCCACCTGCATGTAGAGCGCTTCGCCCGGGGCGCTGGCCGTGGTCGTGGTCGCCGAATTGGGTGCATCGAACGTCATTGCTTCGACCTCGACGAGTGCCGTGCCCGCGTCGATCATATCGAGCGCGGTGGCGGCGGCGTAGGACAGGTCGATGATGCGGTTGTCGACGAAGGGCCCGCGATCGTTGACGCGAACGACGATGGAGCGGCCATTGCCCAGGTGGGTCACACGGACCCAGGTGGGCAGCGGCAGCGTCTTGTGTGCCGCGGTCATGGCGTGCATGTCGTAGACCTCGCCCGAGGAGGTGCGCCGCCCGTGAAACTTGCGGCCGTACCAGCTGGCGACGCCGCGCTCGCGGTAGTTGTCGGCTGTGTCACTGACGTAGTAGCGCTGGCCGGCCACTTCATAGAAGCGGGGGTTGCCGTAGCGACTTCGCGGTTCCGGGCCGGGCTCGCGACTCGAGGGCGTGACGCCCGGGTCGTTGCGGGGCGGGCCGTCGCCGGCCTCGAACGTGCCGCAACCCGCGAGCAGGGCGACGATCAGCAGCGGCCCGAGCCGCTTCATGGTGCCGCGGCCACCTCGCTGGCGTGCCGGGCGGCTGCGATCTCGTTGCCGAGCTGCCACACGGCCATCGCGTACATGGTGCTGCGGTTGTAGCGCGTGATCACGTAGAAGTTGTGGAAGCCGACGTGCAGCTCGCGACCTGCGTCGCCTTCGAACACGATGACGCGTGCCGTGTCGCCCGCGAGTTTGGCAGTATCGAATTCCAGACCTTGTTCGCGCAGCGCCTTGATATCGAGCGGATCGGCCAGCTTGTTCTCGGCGGGCAGTGCCAGGCTCGCGTCTGCCGCGAGTGACGCGCTTGTCACCACGGGCGCACCCGGTTTCCAGCGGTGGCGCCGGAAGTACTCGGCGACGCTCGCGAGCACGTCGTCCCAGTTGTTGAACAGATCCTTCCTGCCGTCACCGTCGCCATCGTCGGCGTAGGCGCGGTAGCTTGAAGGAATGAACTGCGGGGCACCCATGGCGCCCGCGTAGGAACCCAGCGCTGTGCGCGGGTCGATGTCTTCTTCGCGCGCGAGCTGCAGGAAGTGGCCGAGTTCCTTTCTGAAGAAGTTGGCCCGGGGCGGGTAGTCGAAGCCCAGCGTCACGAGCGCATCGAGCACGCGGTGTTTCCCCGTGATGCGGCCGTAGTAGGTCTCGACGCCGATGATGCCGACAAGGATCTCGGCGGGGACGCCCGTGTCTGCGCTGATGCGGTCAATGGCGTCTGCATGCTCGGCCCAGAACGCCACGCCCGCCTTGACGCGCTTGGGCTGGATAAAGATGTCGCGGTATTCGTGCCAGGGCTTGGTGCGCTCCGCGGGCCGGCGCATGGCCTCGAGGATGCCCTCCTGCACCTCGGCCTCACCGAGCAGAACCGTGAGCTCGGTGCGATCGAAGCCATGTTGCTCGACCATGTCGTCGATGAAGGCACGGACGTCATCGCGCCCGGTGTCGATGGCGCTGGCGCTACCGGCGCAGATCAAGGCGAGGGTGGCAAGGAGCATGCGGCAGATTGAGTGCATCGCGTCGGTGTCCTCCGTGGTCAACGCGGTAGCAGGCGCTTGTGCGTCTGAATGGACATGAGAATACCGAATGCCCCGAGCAGGGTCACCATGGAGGTGCCGCCGTAGCTGATGAGCGGCAATGGCACGCCGACCACAGGCAACAAACCGGTCACCATGGCTGTGTTGACAAGCACGTAGACGAAAAAGGTCAGGGTCAGGCTGCCCGCGAGCAGGCGCGAGAAGCTGTCCGGTGCCTGGCTTGCGATGTAGAGACCGCGACCGACGACAAACAGGTACAGCAGCATCAGTGTCATGACGCCAAGCAAGCCGAACTCCTCGCCAATCACGGCAAAGATGAAATCGGTGCTGCGCTCGGGCAGGTACTCGAGTTGTCCCTGGGTTCCGTTGGTCCAGCCTTTGCCGAACAGGCCGCCCGAGCCGATCGCGATCTTCGACTGAATGATGTTGTAGCCGGCGCCCAGCGGATCGCTCTGCGGGTCGAGCATCGTGAGCACGCGCTGGCGCTGGTAGTCACGCAATTGCTGCCAGATCAGGGGCAGCGCCGCGCCGATGACGGCGCCGATGGCGATGATGACGCGCAGCCGAAGCCCGGCCAAAAGGACGACGATGGCACCCGAGGCACCGATGAGAATGGCCGTTCCCAGATCGGGCTGGCGCGCAATGAGCAGGACGGGAGGCAAAATAATGGCCACCAGCCCCACGAGCGACATGAGGTTGGGCGGCAGGCTGCGGGTGTAGAGATAGGCGGCCGAAGCCATGGGCACGGCGATCTTCATGATTTCGGAGGGCTGGAAGCGAAAGCCGATGTAGACCCAGCGCTGCGCGCCCTTCCCCGACACGCCTGCGACAAGCACCACGAGCAACAGCGCGAGCCCGAGTGCGTAGCCGACCCATGCCCAGCGGCGGTAGACCCGCGGGGGAATCTGGGCGAGCGTGATCATGGCGACCAGCGCCACACCCAGACGGACGGCCTGCGACATGGTGCGCGCCGAGCTCTGGCCCGTGGCGCTGTACAACACGAACAGGCCGAAGGCGCAAAGCAACAGCACGCCGGCAAGCAACGGTGGGTCGATGTGCGCGCGGGCGAACCACGTTGTGGTCGTGGGGGTTGTGCCGCGTTGCAGCTGCGCCTCCTCGCGAAACATCAGCGGTTGAGCCAGGAGTCTGTCAGCGCGCGGGCGATGGGCGCGGCCACGGAGGAGCCGCTGCTGCCGTTCTCGATGATCACGGCGACAGCGATGCGCGGCGCCTCGACGGGCGCGAAGGCGACAAACAGCGCGTGGTCCTTGAGCCGCTCATCGAGTTCGAGCTCGTCGTACTCCACTTCCTGCGCGACGCTGAAAACCTGCGCCGTGCCGCTCTTGCCAGCGATGTCGTACTTGGCACCCCGTCCCGCCGCAAAGGCCGAGCTCCGCACGGACCGCAACACATCCTGCATGGCCTCGACGATGTGCACCCAGGCGTGCTCGTCGGCGTGGCCCACGGCGGGTAGCAGTGACTTTTCGTACTCGAAGGTCGCGCCCGTGAGCTGGTCCTCGTCGCGTAACGTCAAGTGCGGACGTGCGCGTTGGCCGCGCATGGCGATGGCCGCCGTTGCGTGCGCGAGCTGCAGCGGCGTGGCCAGCATGTAGCCCTGACCAATGGAGGCGATGACGGTTTCGCCCGGGAACCAGACCTGGTCGGCTCGCCGTCGGAACGACTGACGCTTCCAGGCCCGCGACGGCACGATGCCCGCTTTCTCGCCGGGAATCTCGATGCCCAGGGTGGCACCGAGCCCGAACTGCACGAGGAAGTCGTGCATGAGGTCGATGTCCATGTCCTGGGCGAGTTCATAGAAGTACACATCACAGGATTGCGCGATTGCCTCGGACAGGTCGACGATGCCGTGGCCCTCGGGTTTCCAGTCGCGGTAGCGGTGCGTCGAGCCCGGCAGGCTGAAATGGCCCTCGCAGTGCGTCACACGCGTCGCCGTGGTGCGGCCACTGACCAGCGCGCCGTAGCCCAGGATGGGTTTGATGGTGGACCCCGGCGGGTAGCGCCCCGAGATCGCGCGATTGAACAGCGGGCGATCGAGGTCGGCCTGCAATGCGGCAAATGCGTTGGTGCCCATGCCGCGCGCAAACTCGTTGGGGTCGAACGTCGGCGCGCTGGCCATCGCCAGGATTTCGCCGTTGGTCGGGTCGATGGCGACGATGGCGCCGCGCTGGCCCTTGAGCTCACTCTCGGCGACCCGCTGCAACTCGAGGTCGAGCGTCAGGTAGACGTTGCGCCCGGGCTCGGGTTCGGCGCGCGGTGTGTAGGAATGCGCGCGACCTTCGGCCGTGGTCACGACTTCATTGTGTCCGACCGTGCCGTGCAGTACGTCTTCGTAGGTCAGCTCGATACCCGTCTTGCCGATTTGCGCCGTGCCCGCGTAGTTGGTCGTGTCGACGCGGTCGAGGTCCTGCGCGCTCAGGCGACCCACGTAGCCGATGACGTGCGCGGCGAGGTCACCGTGCGGGTAGTCGCGCACGAGCCGAGCACGGATGTCGATGCCCCGGAAGAACGGCCGCAGGCGTGCGAACTTTGCGATGGCCGCATCATCGAGGCGCTCGGCAAGCGTTACGGGATTGAACGAGGTACTGCGGCGAATCCGGTCGCGAATCTCGTCGCGGTAGTCGCCGTTGACGAGGCCGGCATCGATGAGCGCATCGAGCGCGGCGTCGATGTCGTCGACCTGCTCGGGAATCATCTCGAGCTGGTAGGCGGGCAGGTTTTGCGCCAGCACGTTGCCGTTGCGGTCGAGGATGAGGCCGCGCGTGGGTGGCGCCGCTTCGATCCGGATCCGGTTGCCCTGCGAGAGGTCCGCGTAGTGCTCGTGCTCGATCACCTGCAGCTGCGTGAGCCGCGCGACGACGACGCCGCTCGCGAATAGCACGAAGATGACGGCTACGAACAGTCGGCCCAGGAAGATACGCTGTTCGGCAACCGTGTCGCGGATTGCCTGGAGGTTTGCCATACGTCACGGTCGTGGTGGGACGACCCCAGTATAAGGCCGACGGGCCCGCGCTTCAGTCGCTGCTGCGTCGGCCGAGTCGCGCGCGGTCCAGGAGTGTCAGCAACAGGGGCCAGACAATCACATTACTGGCCAGTGGCCAGAGGTAGAAGGCTGCGCCGATATCGTTGCCCGTGGCGCCGTTGATCCAGAACATCACGAACTGGTAGATGGCCGTAAAAACGGCCGTGAGCAGCATGGTCTGCCAGATCGGCACGAGCATGAGCCGCAGGTGCAGCTTGAGCGGCAGATAGCAGCAGAGCACGAGCGCCAGCACGTGCTGGCCCAGCGGCGTGCCTTGCAGCGCATCTAGAAGCAGCCCGGCCACGATGGCCTGCACGAGCACCAGTCGCTGTGGCGTGTGGATACCGAGATAGATGAGCACGAGCGCGACCCAGTCGGGACGGGCCGGGGCCAACCAGCCCGGCAGCGGCTGCGCCGAGAGCCCGAGCGCGACAATCAGCGCCACGGGGCCGACCCAGGCGCGGTCTCTAGCCCCCGCCATCGGTCGCCGCCTCGTCGTCATCGGGGGGAGTGGATTCGGGTACGGCCGAAGGTGCCAGCAGCAACACCTCGCGCATGCGCGTCAGGGCCGCGGCTGGGCTGGCTGTGATGCGCGCGAATGCCTGCCGAGGCTGCAGCTCGACGGCTACGACTTCAGCCACGGGGTAGCCGGCCGGGTAATCGCCGCTCAGGCTCGTGGTGACGAGCAGGTCGCCCACCTCGATGTCTGCATTGTTGGGCAGGAACCGGATCTCGAGCTGATCGTAGTCGCCCGAACCGAACGCCACCGTGCGCAGCCCGTTGCGCACGACCTCAACCTGCACGGCGTGCCCGGGGTCGCTAATGAGCAGCACCGTGGCGCTCACCGGACCCGTGCGTAACACCTGCCCGACGACGCCATTGGCGTCAATGATGGCCTGGCGCTCGAATACGCCGTCGTTGCTGCCCTTGTTGATGACAACGCGGTGGCGGAACGGGTCCGTGTCGACCTCGAGGATCTGCGCCACACGAACACTCGCGCCGACGCGCGGTCGGGCGTCGAGCATTTCGCGCAGTCGGTCGTTTTCGGCGCGGATGGCATTGAGCTGCTGCAGACGGGCGTCTGCGAGCAGTCGCTCTCGCTTGAGCCGGTTGTTCTCGCGCGCGAGCTCCGCGCGCGTGCGTGTCGCATCATCACTCCAGTCGAGCAATTGCGCCGGCACCGAGACGGCTTCCTGGATGGGGTAGACGACCGTCATGAGCACGGCGCGCGGCTTGTCGGTCAGCGTCGTGCGCTGATCGACGAGTATGAGCAACACGGCCGCCGCCGCACAAAGAAACGTTCGCAGACCGAGTGCCGGACCCGTGCTGACCCTGTGTACGCCTGGTGTGCCGGCAGGCATCTCGCGTGCCGCGCCGCTGGGCTAGTTCAGCCCGAACACGGAGGGGCCGTACTCGTCCATGAGCTCGAGCGCGCGTCCGCCGCCGCGGGCCACGCAGGTCAGCGGATCGTCGGCGATGACAACGGGCAGGCCGGTTTCTTCCATGAGCAGCTTGTCGAGATCGCGCAGCATGGCGCCACCACCCGTGAGCACAATGCCGCGTTCGGCGACGTCGGCGCCGAGTTCGGGTGGCGTCTGCTCGAGTGCTTCCTTCACGGCACCCACGATGCCCTGCAGCGGTTCCTGCAGAGCTTCGAGGATCTCGTTGCTGTTCAGCGTGAAACTGCGCGGCACACCTTCTGACAGGTTGCGGCCCTTGACCGAAATCTCGCGTACCTCGGCGCCCGGATAGGCGGAGCCGATTTCGTGCTTGATGCGTTCGGCCGTGGCCTCACCGATGAGGATGCCGTAGTTGCGCCGCACGTAGTTGGTGATGGCCTCGTCGAAGCGGTCGCCACCCACACGAACGGACGCCGCGTAGACGATGCCGTTCAGCGAGATGACCGCAACCTCGGACGTGCCGCCGCCGATGTCGAGCACCATCGAGCCCCGCGCCTCGTGCACGGGCATGCCTGCGCCAATGGCTGCGGCCATGGGTTCCGCGATGAGGATGACTTTGCTGGCGCCCGCACCCTCGGCCGACTCCTGAATCGCGCGCCGCTCAACCTGGGTCGAGCCGTAGGGCACGCAAATGAGCACGCGCGACGGCGGCGTGAAGAAGCGGTTGCCGTGCACCTTCTTGATGAAGGTCTGCAACATCTTCTCGGTGACCGTGAAGTCTGCGATGACGCCGTCCTTGAGCGGACGAATGGCGGTGATGTTGCCCGGCGTGCGGCCGAGCATGTTTTTCGCGTCCTGGCCGACGGCCTCGACCCGGCGACCGCCGCTGCCGTACTCCTCACGGATCGCGACAACGGAGGGCTCATCGAGAACGATCCCCTCGCCGCGTACGAAAATCAGCGTGTTTGCCGTGCCCAGGTCGATGGAAAGGTCGTGCGAAAAATACCCAAGCAGGTTTTTGAACATGGTGTGGTGGGCCCAGCCCCCTGAAATTCCGGCAACTCTAGCAACGGGGGGGACAATCAGCAAGGCGCCGTGTATTCTTGCCGGCTTGCCGAAAAGCCCGTATTTCAAGGCGTCGGCAGGGCCGTTCCCGTCCCCGGGGCGGGCAACGCCGGCGGGGTCGCCGGCACCCCCTACCGTTTTCCAAATTCTCAGGGTTTGCGCCGATGAGCATAGGCAGCGACGACATCGAAAAACTGGCCGTCCTGGCTCGACTGTCCTTCGAGGGCGATGAGCTCGGTGACATCACCGACAAACTGGCCTCCATTGTGGCGTTTGTCGATCAATTGGGCGCGGCCGACACGGCCAGCGTGACGCCCATGGCGCACCCGCTGGACCAGGTGCAACGGTTGCGTGCCGACACGCCCAACGCCGATATCGACCGGGCGCGCCTGCAGGCCTGCAGCGAGGCCACCGAGGACGGGCTCTACCTGGTGCCGAGGGTCATCGAATGACCGCCCTGCATGAACTGACGCTGACCGCCATGCGTGACGGTCTGCGCGACGGCAGTTTTTCGGCCCGGGAGCTCACCGCGCATCTGTTGTCCCGCATCGAGGCAGCACAACCGCGCCTCAACGCGTTCATCACGATTACTGCCGACGCGGCGCTGGCGGCCGCCGATGCGGCCGACGCGCGCATTAGGGACGGCAGCGCGCGGCCGCTCGAAGGTCTGCCCATTGCGCACAAGGACATCTTCTGCACCGACGGCATCCGCACCACCTGCGGCTCGCGCATGCTCGAGCAGTTCGTCCCGCCTTACGACGCGACGGCCGTCGCGTTGCTTGCCGGCGCCGGCGCCATCGTGCTTGGCAAGACCAACATGGATGAATTCGCGATGGGCTCGTCGAACGAGACGAGCTTCTTCGGCGATGTGCACAATCCCTGGCGCGAAGGTCTGTCGCCGGGCGGTTCGTCGGGCGGTTCTGCCGCGGCCGTCAGCGCGCGCCTCGTGGGCGCCGCGACGGGCACCGATACGGGTGGGTCGATTCGTCAGCCCGCGGCGCTCTGCGGTATCACGGGACTCAAGCCAACCTACGGCCGCGTCTCCCGGTTCGGAATGATCGCCTTCGCGTCGAGCCTCGATCAGGCCGGCACGCTGACGCGTACGGCTGAGGATGCCGCGTTGTTGCTGGGTGCCATGTCGGGTCTCGATCCGCGCGACTCGACGAGCGTCGATGCGCCCGTGGACGACTACGTCGCGGCACTCGATGCGCCGCTCGAAGGCATGCGCATCGGTCTCGTGCAGGAGTTCATGGGCGAAGGGCTCGACGCGGACTACGCGGTCACCGTTCGTGCCGCGCTGGCCGAATTCGAGGCGCGCGGCGCCACGCTCGTCGATGTCTCGCTGGGCAACATCGGTCTATCGGTGCCGACCTACTACGTCGTCGCTCCCGCCGAGTGCTCGTCGAACCTGTCGCGTTTTGACGGCATTCGATTCGGCCACCGTGCCGACAACCCGAGTGATCTCGAAGACCTCTACCGCCGCTCGCGCGGCGAAGGCTTCGGCGCCGAGGTCAAACGCCGCATCATGACGGGCACGTATGTGCTGTCGGCGGGCTACTACGACGCCTACTACCTGCAGGCGCAGAAAGTCCGGCGGCTCATCAGCGCCGACTTCGCCCGCGCCTTCGAGGACGTCGATCTCGTGGTCGGGCCGACGACGCCGACGCTCGCTTTCGGTCTCGGCGAGAAGACTGACGACCCGATCACCATGTACTTGAATGACATCTACACGATTGGCGCCAACCTTGCGGGTCTGCCCGCCATGAGCGTGCCCTGCGGCTTCGTCAATGGCCTGCCCGCGGGATTGCAGCTCGTCGCGCCGGCGTTCGGCGAGGGCCGCATGCTCGCGGCCGCGCACCAGTATCAGCAGGCCACGGACTGGCACCGGCAGGCACCGGAGGGCTGGTCATGAGCTGGGACGTCGTCATTGGTCTCGAGATCCACTGCCAGCTCGCCACGCGCAGCAAGATCTTCTCGAGCGCGCCGACCACCTACGGCGCTGCGCCCAACACACAGGCTAACCTCATCGACCTGGGTTTCCCGGGTGTGTTGCCTGTGCTCAACGCCGAAGCCGTTCGGCTGGCCGTCACGTTCGGCCTCGCGATCGGCGCCGAGATTGCGCCGCGCTCCGTGTTTGCGCGCAAGAACTATTTCTACCCGGACCTGCCCAAGGGCTACCAGATCAGTCAGTACGAGCTGCCCATCGTCAGCGGCGGGACGGTCGAAATCACGGGCGACGACGGTACACCGCGACGCATCAATGTGACGCGCGCGCACCTCGAGGAGGACGCGGGCAAGTCCCTGCACGAAAACTTCACGGACCAGAGTGGCATCGACTTGAACCGCGCCGGCACGCCGCTTATCGAGATCGTCTCTGAGCCCGAGATCAAGTCGGCGCGAGAGGCGGCCGATTACATGCGCCGCGTGCATGAGCTCGTCCGTTACCTGGGCATCTCCGACGGCAACATGCAGGAAGGTTCGTTCCGCTGCGACGCCAACGTGTCGCTGCGCGCCTCCGCCGATGCGCCGCTCGGCACGCGCGCTGAAATCAAGAACCTCAACTCATTCCGGTTTATCGAACGCGCCATCGAGCACGAGATCGAGCGCCAGGCCGACATCCTCGAGGCCGGTGGCAGCATCGTGCAGGAGACGCGGCTCTACGACGCGGACGCTGACGAGACGCGGTCCATGCGCAGCAAGGAAGCGGCCAACGATTACCGCTACTTCCCGGACCCGGACCTGTTGCCCGTGGTCATCGACGACGCCTTCGTCGCTGACGTTCGTGATGCCATGCCCGAGCTGCCCGACGCGCGCAAACGACGCTTCGTTGCTGACTACGGCCTGCGCGCCGAAGACGCCGATGTGCTCGTGGGTCAACGGCCCATGGCCGACTTCTTTGAGGCCGTGGCCGGCAGCGCCGAGCCCAAGCTGGCGGCCAACTGGGTGCTGGGTGAATTCACTGCGGCGCTCAATCGCGACGGGACCACGGTCGCCGACGCGCCAGTGGATGCGGGCGCGCTGGCGAGCCTGCTCGCGCGCATCGCCGACAAGACGATCTCGGGTACGGCGGCCAAGCAGGTCTTCGAGGCCATGTGGGCGGGTGAGGGCGATGCCGACAGCGTTATCGACGCGAAGGGTCTGCGCCAGATCACCGACTCAGGCGCGATCGAGGCCATGGTCGATGAGGTCATCACCGCCAGTCCCGAACAGGTGCAGCAGTTCCGCGACGGCAAGGAAAAGGTGCTCGGTTACCTTGTGGGGCAGGTCATGAAGGCGAGCCGCGGCAAGGCCGACCCGGCAGAGGTCAATCGCGTCCTGCGCGACAAGCTCAGCGGGGGCTGAATGGCCGGCTCGCAGAAAGACGCACTGCTCAACTTCCTGTTCGACGGGCTGCCGGTGCGTGGCGTCGCCGTGCAATTATCGGCGCAGTGGCGCGAGCTCACGGGGCTGCACGACTACGCGCCCGTCGTACGGGAAGCGCTGGGCCAGGCCGTCGGTGCCGCGGCCATGATTGCGAGCACCATGAAATTCGAAGGCATGCTCACGCTGCAGCTCTCGGGCCAGGGATCGCTGGGCATGCTTATCGTGCAGTGCAACGACCAGCTTCAGGTGCGGGGTATGGCCGGCGAACTCGAGGCCGACCGGCCCGCCAAGGACTTCGCCGACCTCATCGGTGCCGGTCGCCTTACGCTGACCGTCGACACGCGGGATGCGCGAGATCGGTATCAGGGCATCGTCGCGATCGAGGCGCCGACGCTTGCGGGTAGCCTCGCGGGCTACTACCGCGAGTCGGCACAGCTCGGCGCGCACTTCGTGCTGCACGCCGATGGCGATCACATCACGGGGCTCATGTTGCAGCGTATGCCCGACGGCGGCGATATCGACGACGATGACTGGCGTCGCATCTGCCTCATGGCCGACACGCTCACGCACGCCGAAACTGCCGAAGGCGTCGACTACGGTCTCTTGCACCGGTTATTTTCCGAAGACGACCTCATCGCCTATTCGGCGCGCCCGGTCGCGTTTCACTGCCGATGCAGCCAGCAGCGCGCCGAGCGCGCGCTCGAGATGTTGGGCCAGTCCGATGCCAGGCAGCTGCTCGAAGAGCGCGGTGGCCAGATCGAAATCGTTTGCGAGTTCTGCAACCGCAAGCGTACGCTCGACGCCGTCGACGTGGCGCGCCTGTTCAATCCCGCCGCGCTCGACGGCGATTCGGCTGTGCACTGACCAGGCCCGTGGGCGGGCGAGGAGATTTCGATGAGCGAGCATATCGACCCCACCCGCGAGCAGTTCGACGCCTTCAAGGATCTGCCTCGGGACACACCGATCCTCATGCTCAACCTGATTCGCTACCGCGACGTTGCGGACTACGGCGACGGGTCTTCTGAGGTTTCCGGCGCTGAGGCTTACCGCCGCTACGGTAAGGAGACCGGCCCGATCTTCGCGCGTGTCGGCGGCAGCATTGTCTGGCGCGGTCGCCCGGAAATCGTGCTGACGGGGCCGACCGACGAGGTCTGGGACGCCGCATTCATCGCGCGTTACCCCCACGCGGGCGCGTTCTTCGAGATGGTGACCGACGCCGACTACCGCGAGGCCGTCAAACACCGCACCGCCGCAGTCGCCACGAGCCGGCTCATCCGCATGGCTGAGATCGACAGCGACACCGCCACCTTCGCCTGACCCCGATCGCCCGCTTGCCGCTGCGTCGGCGAACGGGTAATATCGCATTCTAATATAAAGATATCTTTATATGTAGATTGACATATGTCCTGGCCTTTCGACACCGTTCAGATTGCATTGCGCGCAGCCGCCGACCCCACCCGTCTGCGGCTTCTGTCGCTGTGTGCGGCCGGCGAGCAGACCGTCGGTGACCTAGTCGACGTGCTGGGTCAGTCGCAGCCCCGCGTGTCGCGGCACCTGAAGATTCTCTGTGATGCGGGCCTGCTCGAGCGTTTCCGTGACGGCCAGTACGTGTACTTTCGCGTCCCCATGGCAGGCCCCGCGCACGCCGTGGCGACGGCGTTGCTGGGCCTCGTCAACGAGGACGACGCTGTAATCGACACCGACAACGGCGTACTGGACCGGGTCCTGGGCGCGCGCCAGACCGACGATGCCGATCCGTTGTTGCGCCGGTTTAACCGGCTTGTGCTCGATGTCTTCCTGACCCACCCCGTTGGCGACCTGCTCGATATCGGCGTGGGTAATGGTGCGGTACTCAAGCTGCTCGCCGGTCGCGCCAAAAGCGCTTTTGGCGTGGACATCGATTTGCAATCGCGCCGAGAGGCGCGCCGCGCCGTGGCGCGTGCCTCGCTGGCCAACTGCAGCGTGCGCCCTGGCGACATGTACGCGCTCGACTTCGATGACGCACGCTTCGATACCGTGGTGCTCGACTGTGTCCTGCTCGACGCAACCCAGCCCGAGCGCGCCCTGACCGAGGCATTGCGCGTGCTCCGCCCCGGTGGACACCTGCTCGTGACGGAATACGTCGCCATCGGCGATGGCGCCACAGCCATCGAGCGGCTGAAGGCCATCCTGGCGGACAACGGTGTTCGCTGCGGACCCGTGCGCCAGGCGACCGATACACACGGGCGTCATCTGGTGGCATTAGCCAGTCCCGAACACAACGATGAGAGGATCTCCGCATGACGGTTGCCGGTGCCTTGCCCGTTACTGGGTCGAGTGACGACGCGATCAGCGTGTCCTTCGAGTTCTTCCCGCCGGCCACAGAGAAAATGGCCGAGACGCTCTGGGCCTCCCTGCAGCGCCTGGCGCCGCTGAACCCGCGCTTCGTGTCTGTAACCTACGGCGCCGACGGCTCGACGCGCGAGCGCACGCACGACGTGGTGCGCCGCGTGCTTGGTGAGACCAGCCTGACGCCCGCGCCGCACCTGACCTGCGTCGGCGCAAGCCGCGCCGCCGTGGACGCCATCGCGGCCAGGTATATCGAGGACGGCGTCAAACACATTGTGGCGCTGCGCGGCGACCCACCGCGCGGTGCAGAGAGTTATGAGGCGCATCCAGACGGTTACGCCTATGCGGCGGACCTTGTTGCCGGGCTGCGTCGCATAGGCGATTTCGAGATCTCGGTCGCGGCCTATCCCGAGGTGCATCCGGAAGCGCGTTGCGCGCAATCCGACCTCGACAATCTCAAGCGCAAGGTCGACGCTGGTGCCAATCGCGCCATCACGCAGTTCTTCTTCTCAGCCGAGCACTATCTGCGGTTCCGCGATGCCTGTGCCGACGCAGGCATCACGGTGCCGATCGTGCCGGGGATCCTGCCGATCACACGTTTCTCGCAGATGCTGCGCTTCGCGGGCATGTGCGGCACCGATGTGCCCGATTGGCTGCATGAGCGCTTCGCGGGGCTTGACGACGATCCCGACACGCGCAACCTCATCGCGGCCAGCGTAGCCATTGACCTTGTCAACCAGCTGCGCGCAGAGGGCGTCAACGACTTCCATTTCTACACGCTCAACCGCGCGCGGCTCACCTACGCGATCTGCCACACTTTGGGCGTGCGCGCAGCCACGTTGAAGGGCTGACGTCATGACGAGTCGGTACGAGCGTTTCGAAGCGCTCGAGCGCTTGCTCGAGCAGCGCATCGTGTTCCTTGACGGTGCGATGGGCACGATGCTGCAGCGCTATCAGCTCGACGAGTCTGATTTCCGCGGCGCGCGTTTTGCGGACTGGTCGCAGGACCTCAAGGGCAACAACGACCTGCTGACGCTGACGCAACCGGAAATCGTGCGGGAGGTGCATCGCGCATTCCTCGCAGCCGGTGCCGACATCGTCGAGACGAATACGTTTAATTCGAATGCCCCGTCGCAGGACGACTACGGCATGGGCGCGCTGGTGCCGGAATTGAATCTCGCCGCTGCACGTCTCGCGCGCGAGGTCGCCGATGCGGTCGCCGAGGAGACCGGCGCGCCACGCTTTGTGGCGGGCGTGCTGGGCCCGACGAACCGCACGGCCTCGCTATCACCGGACGTCAACGATCCGGGCTTCCGCAATATCGACTTCGCAACGCTTGTCCACACCTATACGGACGCGGCGCGCTCGCTGATTGAAGGCGGTGCCGACTTCCTCATGATCGAGACGGTGTTCGACACGCTAAATGCCAAGGCCGCGGCCTTCGCGATCGGCGCGCTGGGCCGCGAGCTTGGTGAACGCATTCCTGTCATGGTGTCGGGCACGATCACGGATGCATCGGGACGCACGCTGTCGGGGCAGACCACCGAGGCGTTCTGGAATGCGCTCCGTCACGCCCAGCCGTTCCTGTTCGGGCTCAACTGCGCATTGGGCGCTGCCGAAATGCGGCCCTACGTGGCCGAACTCGCGCGCGTCGCTGACACACGCGTCAGCGCCCACCCCAACGCGGGTCTGCCCAACGAGTTTGGTGAATACGACGAGACGCCCGAGCAGATGGCCGAGGTCATTGGCGAGTTCGCGCGTGCGGGACTTATCAACGTGGCAGGCGGGTGCTGCGGCACGACCCCCGAACACATCGCCGCATTGCGGGCGGCCTGCGCGCCGCACGCGCCGCGTCGCCTGCCGAACGTGCCCGTGACCTGCCGGCTGGCGGGGCTCGAACCGCTCAACATCTCGGCCGACGACTTGTTCGTCAATGTTGGTGAGCGCACCAACGTGACGGGCTCCGCGAAATTCCGCAAGCTCATCGAGGCCGACGACTACGTCGGTGCGATCGAGGTGGCTCGCCAACAGGTCGAGAACGGCGCGCAGATCGTCGATGTCAACATGGATGAAGGCATGCTCGATTCCGAGCGAGCCATGGTGACCTTCCTGAACCTCATCGCCGCCGAGCCCGACATCGCGCGCGTTCCCGTGATGATCGACTCATCGAAATGGTCTGTCATCGAGGCCGGATTGCGCTGTGTGCAGGGCAAGCCCATCGTGAACTCGATCAGCCTCAAGGAAGGCGAAGCCGAGTTTCTGCAGCAAGCGACGCTGGCGCGCGCCTATGGCGCCGCCGTCATTGTCATGGCTTTCGATGAACAGGGTCAGGCCGATACCGTGCCGCGCAAGGTCGAGATCTGCACGCGCGCCTACACACTGCTCGTCGAGCAGGTCGGGTTCGCGCCTGAGGACATCATCTTCGACCCCAACATTTTCGCCGTTGCAACAGGCATCGAGGCGCACGATGGCTACGGCATCGCGTTTATTGAGGCGACGCGGCAGATTCGCGAGACGCTGCCACACGCGCTCGTGAGCGGCGGCGTGTCCAACGTCTCGTTTTCCTTCCGTGGCAACAACACCGTTCGCGAAGCGATTCACTCCGTGTTCCTCTACCACGCGATCCGCGCGGGTATGGGTCTCGGCATTGTCAATGCGGGCCAGTTGGCGATCTACGAAGACCTGCCCGCTGAACTTCGCGATGCCGTCGAAGCCGTGGTGCTCAATTCGGCGCCGGGTGCCACCGAACGTCTACTCGAGGTCGCAGAGCGCTACCGCGGTGACGGCAGTTCGCGCGCGGCGGTGACGGACACGGCCTGGCGCGAATTGCCCGTGGCACAACGCCTGCGCCATGCGCTGGTCAACGGTGTCGATGCACACATTGTCGAAGACACTGAGACGGCACGGCTCGAGGCCGAGCGCCCGCTGCACGTTATCGAAGGCGCGCTCATGGACGGCATGAATGTCGTCGGTGACCTGTTCGGCGAGGGCAAGATGTTCCTGCCACAAGTCGTGAAGTCGGCGCGCGTCATGAAAAAGGCCGTCGCGCATCTCGTGCCGTTCATCGAGGCCGAGAGCGACGGCGTGCGCCAGTCCAACGGAAAGATCGTGCTGGCTACGGTCAAGGGCGATGTGCACGACATCGGCAAGAACATCGTCGGCGTTGTGCTTCAGTGCAACAACTTCGAGGTCATCGATCTCGGTGTCATGGTGCCCGCACAGGACATCCTCGACGCCGCTCGGCGAGAGCATGCCGACATCATAGGTCTGTCGGGGCTCATCACGCCCTCGCTCGATGAAATGGTGCACGTGGCCAGCGAGATGCAGCGGCTAGGCTTTGACCAGCCGCTGCTCATCGGCGGTGCCACGACGTCTCCGGCGCACACCTCCGTGAAAATCGACCCGGGCTACGCGGGCCCGGTGATCTACGTCAAGGACGCCTCGCGCGCCGTGGGTGTTGCGCAGCGGCTCGTCGGTGATACACGCGACGACTACATCGGCGAGATCAAGGCCGAGTGCCAGCGGCGACGCGACAGTCACGCCGGTCAGCGCCGCAAGGCGCCCGCCTTGACGATCGAGGCGGCGCGTTCGCGCGCGCCGGCCACCGACTGGGCGGCCTACACGCCACCGGCGCCGACGGTTCGAGGCCTGCACACCGTCACGAATCTCGATGCGGCGACCCTCGTTGACTACATCGACTGGATGCCGTTCTTCAATGCCTGGGAGTTTCACGGCAAGTTTCCGCAAATCCTCGACGACGAGGTCGTTGGCGAGGCCGCGTCGGCGCTGTTTTCCGATGCGCAAGCCATGCTCGCGCGCATCCTCGAGGAAGACTGGCTCGACATACGCGCCGTCGTCGGCTTCTTTCCCGCGAGCGGGCAGGGCGATGACGTGTGCGTCTACAGCGACGAGGCGCGCACCACCATTCGCACCCGGCTGCACTTCCTGCGCCAGCAAAAGCGGCTCCGTGAAGGCTTGCCGCAGGCCTGCCTCGCTGACTTTGTGGCGCCGGCAAGCTCGGGTCACGAGGACTGGGTTGGGGCTTTCGCCGTCACGGCCGGGCTGGGCGTCGAGGCGCGCGCCCAGGCCTTCGAAGCCGAACACGACGACTACCAGGCCATCCTGCTCAAGGCGCTGGCCGACCGGTTCGCCGAGGCCGGGGCCGAGTATCTGCACGAGCGCACTCGGCGCGAGTGGTGGGGCTACGCGCCCGATGAAACGCTCGACAACGATGCGCTGATCCGCGAGGACTACCGCGGTATCCGGCCCGCTCCCGGTTACCCGGCCTGCCCCGACCACACAGAGAAGGCGACGTTGTTCGAGTTGCTCGAGGTCGAGGCGCGTACGGGTATGTCGCTGACCGAGAGCTTCGCGATGACGCCCGCCGCGTCCGTGAGTGGTTGGTACTTCTCGCACCCCGAGTCGCGCTACTTTGCCGTTGGCCAGATCGACCTCGATCAGGTCACCGACTACGCGGCGCGCAAGGCGCTGCGCGTGGCCGAGGTCGAGCGCTGGCTGGCACCCAACCTCGGCTACACACCCGGCGCCGGCAACCGCCGCGACGCGGCCTGACGCCCGCTACACGGCCTGCTGCTGCCAGCGACCCGCCCGAAACACGAACCAGGCGAGCAGGCTCAGCAGCCCGCTCGACATCGTAATGGCCCAGGCCACGCCGCCTTCCTCGAGTGCCGTACCCTGCGCGAGCCAGGCGGCCAGCGGAATCTGTAGCAACCAGAAACAAATCAGGTTGAGCCAGGTCGGCGTCATCGTGTCGCCTGCGCCGTTGAGCGCCTGCGTGAGAATCATGCCGACGGCAAACAGGGGCAGGCCGGCGCCGATGATGCGCAGACACTCGGTTGCGATCTGCACGACGGCGGGATCACTCGCGAATGGTGCCAGCAGCACACCCGGCGAGAACGCGAAGGCGATGGCGACGCCGAGCATGAGCAGCACGTTGGCGCGCGTCGCGACGACCGTCGCGTAACGCGCTCGGTCGGGCTTGCGGGCACCCAGGTTCTGCCCGACCAGCGTGGCCGTGGCATTGCTCAGTCCCCACGCGGGCAGGTACACGAACTCCATGATGCGGATCGCGATCGTGAAGCCTGCCACCGCGTTGGTGCCAAAGCTTGCAAGGATGCGGATCACAAGCAGCCAGCTCGACGTTACAACGAGGTACTGGCCGATCCCGCCCGCCGACAGCCGCAGCAGACTGAGCATCACGCCCGCGTGCGGTGCAATGAGCCTTCGGCGCATCCGGATCCGGCTACGCGCGCCGGTCAGGTGCCAGAGCTGGTAGGCGATCCCCGTCGTGCGGCCGATCGTCGTGGCGATGGCCGCACCCGTGACGCCGAGCTCGGGAAACGGCCCGAGCCCGAAAATCAGGCAGGGGTCGAGCACCAGGTTGACGCCATTGGCAAGCCAGAGGCTGCGCATGGCAATCGCGGCATCGCCCGCGCCGCGGAACACGGCGTTGAGCAGGAAGATGTAGAAGATGCTCGCCGAACCGCCGAGCATCACGGCGGTGTAGCGGTTGCCCGTCTCAATCACCTCGGTGTCTGCGCCCATGAACTCCAGCAACTCGTGCGCGAAGAGCGCGCCCGGGATGCCGATGGCAGCCGCCATGATGGCGGCCAGCCACAGCGACTGGGTCGCGGCCAGCGCGGCGGCGGCCGGGCGTTTCTCGCCGATGCGTCGCGCCACAAGCGCCGTGGTTGCCGTCGAGAGACCAATGGCCAGCGCATACAGGATCGTGAGCATGGCCTCGGTGATGCCGACCACGGTCACAGCCGCGGCACCCAGTCGCGCGACGTAGAGCATGTCGACGAGCGCGAATACCGCCTCCATCGACATCTCGAGCATCATCGGTATGGCAAGCAGCACGAGTGCACGCCGGGTCGAGCCCGTCGTGTAGTCGCGTTCGACGTCGCGCAGGGATTCGCGCAACAGACTGAACAGGTCGGCGACGCGCCGCGTCGCGGGTTGATTGGCAGTCATCGTGTCCATTCCGTCGCGGGGCCCGAATCGGGGCCTCGCACAAGCATTTGGGAGTCTCGGCGACGCGCAGTCGCCTGAGCGGGAGAACCGGCGCGTGACGCGCGGCGGGTCTAGCCGGTGCTACGGAATCGGAAGCCGTTGCGGCAGAAAGCGGCAACGCAAAGACCCGGCACCACGACACGCCGCGCGCTCGGCACGGTGCTTTCGTGGTTGTGATCGAAATGATCCATGTTCCGGGTCCAGTGGTCGGCCAGGATGGCCGAGAGGTCACGCAGAGTGCCCAACGCGGGCACGGTTGTCAATGGCGTGTCGAGCCTACCGCGCGGCGCAGACCGGGCAGTTGGCGTTCTTGGTCACGCTGAGCTGGCGCCATTCGCCCGAGCGGCCGTCGTAGAGGCTTAAGCGCGCGGGGCTGCCCGTACCGGTGACCACTTTGATCGCCTCCGTCGCCATTAGCGCACCGATCACGGCCGGGATGGGACCCAAGACGCCCGCGCCCTGGCAGTCGTCGAGCGACTCGTCGTCATCGGAGTACATACAGCGGTAGCAGGGTGCGCTGGCGTAGTCGGGGCCGAACACGGCCACCTGGCCCTCCCAGCGCAACGCGCTGCCCGAGACGAGCGCCGTGCCCGTCGCGACGCAGGCCTCGTTGAGCGCAAAGCGACTCGCGAAGTTGTCACTGCAGTCGAGCGCCACATCCGCGTCGCCGACCGCGTCGCGCAATGCGTCGCCCATGAGCCGCTCGGCGCGCGGCACGATGTCGATGCCGGGATGTTGGGTGGCCAACCGCGTCGCGGCGACGGCGACCTTGTCCCGACCGATGTCTGCGGGCGTGTACAGCGGTTGACGCGCCAGATTGCTGGCGTCGACGCGATCGAAGTCGACGAGCGCAAGCTTGCCCACACCCGCCGCAGCCAGAGCGGCCGCGGCGGCGCAACCCGTGCCGCCGACGCCGATGATCAGGACGCGCGATACGCGCAACCGTCTCGTGGCGTCGTCGCCAAAACCCGCCAACGAGCGGTGGCGGGCGTCGCGGTCGTCAGTCGACGCGGCGCACACTGATGATGTGGACAGGCTCGACGGGAACGTCGCCATGCGGCCCGTGGTTGCCCGTCTGAACGCCGGCGATGGCATCCACGACGTCCATGCCCTCGGCGACACGACCGAACACGGCGTAGCCGAAGTCGCGACCGCCGTGGTTCAGGAAGCCGTTGTCGTTGAGGTTGATGAAGAACTGCGACGTGGCGCTGTCGACGACCTGGGTGCGGGCCATGGCCAACGTGCCGCGGTCGTTGCCCAGCCCGTTATCCGCTTCGTTCTTGATGGGATCACGCGTCGTCTTCTGCTGCATGTTCTCGTCCATGCCGCCGCCCTGGATCATGAAGTTCGGGATCACGCGGTGGAAGATCGTGCCGTCGAAGTACTTGTCGTCGACGTAGGCGAGAAAATTCTCGACCGAGATGGGCGCCTTTTCGGCGTCGAGCTCAACGTGAATCTCGCCCTTGCTGGTTTCGATGATGACCATGATGTGTCGTGCCTCTGCGTGGCGCCGTCGTTCAATCCGGGCCCGAGCCCGGCCACAGCGCCGTCGTGATGCGGTCGTGCCCCGCGAGATCGCGGGTGGTTTCGACCGACTGGAAATTAGCGGCCCGAAGGATACCGGACACAGCCGGGCCCTGCCTATGGCCATGTTCGAGCAACAGGTGGCCGCCGGCGCGCAGGCTGGCGCCAGCGGCTGCCGCAATGCGCCGGATATCATCGAGCCCGTCTGCGCCGGCCGCGAGGGCGCCGCGTGGCTCGTGGCGCAGCGTCGTGTCGAGCCCCGCGAAGCCCGCCTCGACGTAGGGCGGGTTGCTTGCGACGACATCGAAGCGCATGCCGGGCAACGCATCGAACCAGTCGCCGTGGCGAAACCGGACATTGCTGATACCCAGTCGCCTGGCGTTCTCACGCGCCACCGTGAGTGCTGCTTCGGAGACGTCCGTGGCCACGACCTGCGCCTGCGGCCGCTCGCTGGCGATGGCCAGCGCCACGGCACCGCTGCCCGTGCCAAGGTCGGCAACGTCGGCGGGCGCGCCGGCCGGGATGCGAACGAGCGCCTGCTCGACGAGGTGCTCGGTTTCGGGGCGGGGCACGAGCGTGCCCGGCGTCACGGTCAGCGTCAGCGTCCAGAACGCCTGCTCGCCCGTGAGGTAGGCCAGCGGGACGTGGTCGCAACGCTGCTCGAGCCAATGTGCCAGCGTGTTCTCGTCGGCGGGTGACAGCGCGGTGTCGCCGTGACTGCGCAGCCAGGCCCGCGACCGGCCGAGGACGCCTGCCAGCAGCAGCTCGGCGTCGAGTACTGCGGTCTCGGAGGCCTCGGCGAGCTTGTGCATGGCGTGGTCGCGCCATTCTGAAATGTTCACGCGGTGTCTCGGGTCGACGTGTCGCGGCTCGCGGAAGCGCGGGTGTACACTACGCGCCGCTTGCCTGGAGAAGCCATGGAAGTCTACACAAACGTCCTCGATATGGTCGGCGCGACGCCGATGCTCGAGGTCACGCAGTTCGACACGGGTCCGTGCCGGCTGTTTCTCAAGCTCGAGCTCATGAACCCCGGTGGCTCCATCAAGGACCGGATCGGCGTGTCCATGATCGAGGAAGCCGAGCGCCGCGGTGACATCAAGCCCGGCGATACGATCGTCGAGGCGACGGCCGGTAACACGGGCCTTGGGCTCGCGTTGGCTGCCGCGCGCAAGGGTTATCACCTCGTGCTCGTGCTGCCCGACAAGATGAGCCAGGAGAAGATCTTCAATCTGCGCGCCATGGGCGCGGAGGTCGTGCTCACGCGTTCCGACGTGGGCCGCGGACACCCCGAGTACTACCAGGATCTGGGCCGCAGCATCGCCAGGGAGCGCGACGCCTACTTCATCAACCAGTTCGGCAACCCCGATAACCCGCTGGCGCACGAGCGTACGACCGCACCCGAAATTCTCGCGCAGCTCGACGGCGATGTTGGCGCGATCGTTCTCGGTGTGGGTTCGAGTGGCACGGTGAGCGGCATGACGAAGTACTTCCGTGAGCACGCGCCCGATCTCAAGCTCATCCTGGCCGATCCCGAAGGCTCGATTCTCGCCGACCACATCAACCTCGGTGAGTACGGCGACTCGAGCTCGTGGCTTGTCGAAGGCATCGGCGAGGACTTCATTCCCGACATCGCCGATTTCTCGATGGTGCACAAGGCTTACGCGGTCAGTGACGCAGATTCCTTCGAGCACGCCCGTGCGCTGTTGCGCAAAGAGGGCCTGCTCGCGGGCTCGTCGACGGGTACGCTGCTGGCCGCCGCGCTGCGCTACTGCCGCGAGCAGGACACGCCGCAGAACGTGGTGGCCTTCGCCTGCGACACCGGCAACAAGTACCTGTCGAAGCTCTACAACGACTTCTGGATGGAAGACCAGGGGTTCATCACGCGCGAACCGTTCGGCGATCTGCGCGACCTCATCGGTCGTCTGCACGGTGAGCGCGCGACGATCACCGTGGGCCCCAGCGACATCCTGACGACGGCGCACAACCGCTTGCGCAATGCCGGCGTCTCTCAGCTGCCCGTGATGGATGACGGCGAGCTGGTGGGGGTCATCACCGAGGACGACCTCATTCGTTACGCCTTCGGCAAACCCGAGATGCTCTGCGACGAGGTCTGTGAGGCCATGCAGACGGCGTTCATTCGGCTCGAGCCCTCGGCCACGGTCAACAACCTTGTAGCGCTGCTTCAGGTGCAGCCGTTTGCCGCAATTGCGGACGGTGAACAGTTCTACGGCTTGATTACGCGGTCCGACGTCCTCAATTACCTGCGTAAGCAGTTGTGAACGGCGCACAGGCGCCCTGGAGATTCCATGTCCGGTAGTGACAAGAAGTGCTTCGCGACCCGCGTGATCCACGCGGGCCAGGCGCCCGACCCGACAACGGGCGCCATCATGCCGCCCATCTACGCGACCTCGACCTATGTGCAGTCGAGCCCCGGTGAGCACACGGGCTTTGAGTACTCGCGGTCGCAGAATCCGACCCGGTTTGCCTTCGAGCGCTGCATCGCCGACCTCGAGGGCGGCACACACGGCTTCGCGTTCGCCTCGGGTCTTGCCGCCATCGGCACGATTCTCGAGCTGCTCGACACGGGCGACGAAGTGCTGGCCATGGACGACCTCTACGGCGGCACCGTGCGCCTGTTCTCAAAGGTGCGGGAGCGTTCCGCGGGGCTGGGTTTCCAGTTCATCGACTTCACGGATCTTGCCGCCGTCGAGGCCGCGATTACGCCCGCCACGAAGATGCTCTGGGTCGAGACGCCCAGCAATCCGCTGCTCAAACTCGTCGACATCGCGGCCGTGGCCGCCATCGCGCGCAAGCACAACCTGCTGCTCGTGGCCGACAACACCTTTGCGACGCCGTGGGCGCAGCGGCCGCTCGAGTTGGGCGCCCACATCGTCATGCACTCGGTCACGAAGTTTCTCAACGGCCATTCGGACATGGTCGGTGGCGTGGCGATCACCGACGACGCGGCGCTGGCCGAGAAGCTGGGCTTCCTGCAGAACTCCGTGGGCGCTGTGCTGGGCCCCTTTGACAGCTTCCTGGCACTGCGCGGTCTCAAGACGCTGAACGTGCGCATGCGCCAGCACAACGAGAGCGCCCAGGCGATTGCCGAATGGCTCGAGGGCCACAAGAAAGTCGCGCGGGTGACCTTCCCGGGCCTGCCGAGTCATCCGCAGTACGAACTGGCCCGGCGACAGATGGCGGGGCCGGGCGGCATCATCACGTTCTTCATCGAGGGTGGGCTCGACGCGGCGCGCACGATGCTGGAACGCTGCGAAGTGTTCGCATTGGCCGAAAGCCTGGGTGGTGTCGAAAGCCTCATCGAGCACCCCGCGATCATGACGCACGCGTCC
Source organism: Pseudomonadota bacterium (assembly GCA_039821605.1). Lineage (GTDB taxonomy): Bacteria > Pseudomonadota > Gammaproteobacteria > Steroidobacterales > Woeseiaceae > CALBPI01. The sequence continues at coordinate 171,312 of JBCBNV010000001.1, forward strand.
GTGCCCAAGGCCCAGCGCGAGGCCATCGGCCTGGGCGATGACCTCATTCGCCTGTCCGTGGGTATCGAGGACACCGACGACCTCATCGCCGACCTCGCGCACGCGCTGGCCTGAGAATCAGACCTCGAGCCAGTCGGGCATCTCGAGGCCGCGTTCGGCCAGGTAGGCGCGGTTGAACAGCCTCGCGCTGTAGCGCAGGCCGCCATCGCAAAGGATCGTGACGATGGTGTGGCCGGGCCCAAGCTCGCGTGCGAGCCGAATGGCGCCCGCGACATTGATGCCGCTCGAGCCGCCAAGCACCAGGCCCTCGTCGCGGATCATGTCGTAGACGATGGGTAGCGCTTCGGTATCGGGCGGCTGGCAACTGAAGTCGACGCGCGTATCGGCGAGGTTGTCGGTGACGCGTGAGTTGCCGATGCCCTCGCTGATCGAGCTGCCCTCAATCTTGATCTCGTCTGTCGCGAAGAAGTTATGCAGGCCCGACCCGCCGGGGTCTGCAAGGCCGATCGTCACGTCGGGCTTGTACTTGCGCAGGCCACGCTCGACGCCGGCCAGTGTGCCGCCCGTGCCGACCGCGCAGATAAACGCGTCCACCTTGCCTTCAGTCTGTCGCCAGATTTCTTCTGCCGTGGTCTCTTCGTGCGCCAGGCGGTTGTCTGTGTTGTCGAACTGGTTGGGCCAGAACGCGCTGCCGGGTGCCGCGGCGTTCATGGCTTCGGCCACGCGCCGCGATTCGTGGACGAAGTGGCGCTCGTCGCGAAACGGCACGGCCGGGATCTGCCGGATCTCGGCACCGTAGGCGGCCAGTGTTTGCACCTTCTCCGCACTCTGCGTGTCCGGCATCACGATGAGCGTGCGGCAGCCCACGGCATTGCCGATCATCGCGAGCCCTATTCCCGTGTTGCCGGCTGTGCCCTCGACGATCGTGCCGCCCGGTGCCAGATCGCCGCGGGCCATGGCCGCGCGCACCATGCCGAGCGCCGCGCGGTCCTTGACCGAGCCGCCCGGGTTCATGAACTCGGCCTTGCCGAGGATCTCGCAGCCCGTCTCGTCGGAGTAGCGGTTGAGTCGAATCAGCGGGGTGTTGCCCACCGTGTCGACAAGCTGGTGGGGCAGGCTCACGCGTCTTCGGCCTCGAGCGCGGCGAGCCGGTCGGCCTGGTATTCCTGCGTGAGCGGTTCGACCACCGGGTCGAGATCGCCTTCCATGATCTCCGCGAGTTTGTAGAGCGTCAGGTTGATGCGGTGGTCGGTCACGCGACCCTGCGGAAAGTTGTAGGTGCGAATGCGTTCGGAACGGTCGCCCGAACCCACGAGCGAGCGTCGCTGTTCGGCCTGCTCGGACGCCTGCGCGTCGCGCTCGGCATCGATGAGCCGGGCCTTGAGCAGCGACAGGGCGCGTGCGCGGTTCTTGTGTTGCGAGCGCTCGTCCTGGCATTCGACCACGGTACCAGTGGGCAAGTGCGTGATCCGCACGGCGGAGTCCGTCTTGTTGACGTGCTGGCCGCCCGCACCCGAGGCGCGGTAGGTGTCGATGCGCAGATCGGCCGTGTTGATCTCGATGTCCTCGACCTCGGCCACCTCGGGCAACACGGCGACCGTGCAGGCCGAAGTGTGGATGCGCCCCTGGGATTCTGTTTCGGGCACGCGTTGCACGCGGTGCGCGCCCGACTCGAACTTGAGCTTCGAGTACGCGCCGCGGCCGTCCACGAGGCTGATGACTTCCTTGTAGCCGCCGTGCTCGCCCTCGCTGGCTGACAGGATCTCCACGCGCCAACCGCGCTGCTCCGCGTACTTCGCGTACATGCGAAACAGGTCGCCCGCGAATATCGCGGCTTCATCACCACCCGTGCCCGCGCGAATCTCGAGAAACAGGTTGCTGTCGTCGTGCGGGTCGGCGGGGATCAGGGCGCGCTGCAGTTCAGCCTCGGCCGCCTCGAGCGAGGCTTCGAGGCGGGCGACCTCGTCGCTGCCCATCTGCCGCATGTCGGGGTCGTTGTCCTGCGCAAGTGCTTGCGCTTCCTCAAGCTCGTCGCGTTCGCTCCTGAATCGCCCGAAGGTCTGCACCACGGGTTCGAGCTTCGAGTACTCCATGGACAGATCGCGGAAGCGGTTCTGGTCGCCAATGACCTCGGGGTCGGCGAGCAGGGCGGCGATCTCCTCGAATCGGTCGGCGAGCGCGGACAGCTTGTGTTCGATGGACGCTTTCACGGGTGCCCGCGCGGCCTAGCCGCGTGCGCCGACCCGGTCGGCGTCTTCGCTGTCGTCGTCGGCTGCCTGTTCGGGTTTGCCCAGGAAGAGCTCGCGGGCCACTTCGAGGAATTCGTCGTCAGACTCGGCCGCCGCTTCGCGCAGGCGCTCCGTCGGCTGGTGCAGGATGCGTTGCGTGAGCGTGTGCACCATCTGCTGCATGACCTCGTCCACGGGGTGGCCGGCCGCGATACGGCGGCGTGCGGCTTCGAGGGCCTCGTCGCGCACCCGGATAACAGCCTCGCGGACGCTCAGGATTGTGGGCGTCGCGACACGCTGGCGTTCGCTCTTGTGGAACGCATCGAGTTCGTCGGCAATGATCTTGTCGGCCGCGACGGCGGCCTGGCGCCGCATCTCCTGTCCGTCCGTGATGACGTTGTTGAGATCGTCGATCGAATAGAGGTAGACGCCGCGGACACGGCCCACGCCGGCCTCGATGTCGCGGGGCACGGCGATGTCGACGGCAAACAACGGCCGACCACGCCGTGATCGCAGCGCCTCGCTCACCATGTTCTTGGTGATAATCGCGTGCGGGCTGCCTGTGGAGCTGATGAGGATGTCGGCGTCGGGCAGCGCGCGCTCGATGCGGTCGAGCGGCAGTGCAAAGCCGTCAAACGTCTCGGCCAGCGCCTGGGCGCGGGCTTCGCTGCGGTTGGCGATGTAGATCTTGCCGATGCCATGGCCCCGCAGGTGACGCGCCACGAGCTCAATGGTCTCGCCTGCGCCAACGAGCAGCGCCGTGTGGTTTTCAAAACCGGCAAAGAGCTGGCGCGCGAGCCGCACCGCGGCGTAGGCCACCGACACGGGGCTCGCGCCGATGTCTGTGTTGGTGCGCACCTTCTTGGCGATCGAGAAGGCCTGCTCGAAGACGCGGCCCAGGTGTGCGCCGCAGGCGCCGTGCTCACGCGAGCGTCGGTAGGCTTCCTTGAGCTGGCCCGTGATCTGGGTTTCGCCGAGCACCATGGAGTCGAGCCCGCAGGCGACCCTGAACAGATGTTCGGCAGCGTCCGTGCCCTGGCGGTCGAACAGGGCGTCGCGAAACCCCGTGCCCGTGTGCTCGGATCTCTCGAGCAGATCGATGATGTCCCTGCGCGGCTCGGCGGAGCCTGCCCAGTAGATTTCCGTGCGGTTGCAGGTGGAGAGCACCACGGCTTCCGTGATACCCGGCAATTCGCGCAGGTCGCGTAGCGTGTCGCCCAGACCCGATTCGGCAATGACGACTTGCTCGCGGACCTCCACCGGCGCCGTATTATGGTTTATGCCGAGGATGTTGATCGTCATCTGGGCGCGAACTTTTGAGTCCGGAATCTATCCGAAGGCTTATGATAGGCGAACTCGCCGTCATCTGCCTCAATCCGGGAGCAATACTTGATCCACCTGCCCACAACTGCGCGACGCGCAGGCTTACTCACGAATCAAGCACACGCATTGATGCTGGCGCTGGTCCTGGCTGTGGCCGCACTCGCGTCGCCTGCCTGGGCCGACGAAGGCTACGGCGCCGTGCTGGCCGAGGCAGAGCGTGCCATGACCGACGGCGATTTCGTGGCCGGCGTGAATCGCTACCTCGAGGCGGCCCAGGTCGGCGACAGTGTCGAGACGGCACGCCAGGCAACGCTGACGGCGTACCTGTTTGGTTTTGATGCCTTGGCGGGCGAAGCGGCCGTGCGATGGGCCGAGCTCGATGTGGCGCCCTGGCGGGCCCAGGTCTATGGCGCGATGGCGGCGCTGCGAGCCGGCGCTGTCGATGAGGCGGTCGGCGGTCTGCGCGGCGTGCTTGATGACGGCGCCGACACCGATGCCGTGTGTGAGGTGCTCGAGGAAGGCCTCGCGCGCAATGTCCGCAACGAGGACGCGCACGCCGCGCTGAAACAGATCGCGCGGCGCTTTGACGAGACGCCGTGCCTGTCGCGACTGGCCGCCGCGGCCGCATTGTCCCACGACGATTTTGACGACGCCGAGCGCCAGCTCGACCGCTTGCGCAAGCTGGACGCCTTCGACAATCGCGCGCGGCTCATCGCAATGGCCCGGCTCATCGCGCTCGAGGATGTCGATGCGGCGCTCAGTGACGACGAGCTGCGGCTCGACGGCGACGCCACCGTCGAACAACAGATCGAATATGCGTTCCTGCACGCGCGTGCAGAGCAGGATGAGACGGCGCGCAACATGGTCGAGCTCCTGCGCAGCGAATACCCGGGCAATTCCGACGCGCTCGAGGCGCTCGCCGTGTTGCAGCTGCAGGGCGGGGACCCGCAGGCCTCGCGCCGCAGCTTCCTTGACCTGCTGGCGTCGGGCGAGAAGACAGCCGATGCGTTGTTCTACCTCGCACGCTTCGCCGAGAGTGACCGGCGTTTCGACCAGGCCCTGCGCATGTACTCGCAGGTCGACAGTGGCTCGCTTGCCGTCGCCGCGCAGCAGCGCGCGGCCGCCTTGCTGCGCGAGAGCGATGGCGTGCCCGCAGCGATCTCGCACATCGACGACTTCGTCTCGCGCCACCCGCGCTTCGGGCTCGATTTGTTGCCCGTCAAGGGCTCGCTTTACGCACGCGGTGAGTTCTACGACCAGGCACTGGCCGCGTATGACACCTACGTCGAAATCAAGCCGCGCGCCGAGTTCGCCTGGCTTGCCCGCGCCGATGCGATTCTGCAGTCGGGTGAGCTCGATGACGCCATCGCGGCCTTTCGCGACGTCGTCGATCGCTTTCCCGATTCGCCCAATGCCTTAAATGCGCTCGGCTACACGCTGGCTGACCGCACGCGCAAATTCCGCGAGGCCGAGCGACTCATAGACCGCGCCCTGAAGAAGGAGCCCGACAACGCGGCCATCATCGACAGCAAGGGCTGGGTGCTGTTCCGTCGCGGCAAGCTCAAGCAGGCGCGCGAATACCTTGAGCGCGCCTGGGAAGACCTGCCCGACCCCGAAGTGGCGGCCCACCTCGGCGAAGTGCTCTGGCGCATGGGTGAAGAACAGGAAGCGCGCGATCTGCTCGAGGAGGCCTGGCAGCGCTTCCCCGGGGACAGCATCCTTCGCGACACCATTCGTCGCCTGCTCGACGACGGGCCGCTGACGCGGAGCTGACGTGCGCCGGCGCGCCCTGGTCCTGTTCGTTGCGCTGCTGGCGGGGTGCATCAGCACGAGCGTGCAGGAGCTGCCCGAGATCACCGACTGGCCCATGCGCCAGGATGTGCTCGGGGCACTGGAGCAGTGGGAGCTCGTCGGTCGGATCGGCATTCGCACGCCCGAAGACAGCTCCAGCGGCTCGCTGAGCTGGCGTCAGCGCGGCGTGGACTTTCGCGCCGAGATCGACGGCCCGCTGGGCATCGGCGGTGTACAGATGATCGGCGACCCGCGCCGCGTCACGCTCTCGGGCAGCAAGATCGACACCGTCACCGTGCCCGATCCCGAACGCGAACTCTGGCGCCAGACGGGCTTGCGCGTGCCGGTCGCCGGACTGCGCTACTGGTTGCTTGGGGTGCCGCTGCCCGGTGAACCCGCGGACATCGTGTTCGGGGAGGACGGCCTGCCCGTGAGCATTGCGCAGTCGGGTTGGCGGATCGATTACACCGAGTACCGGCAGTGGTCGCTCAATGCACTGCCGCGCCGCATCAAGGCCGAGTCTGGGGATACGCGCCTCACCATTGTGGTGCGTGACTGGCGAATTCCGGGTGCCGCGACGCCGACTCAGGCGCGAAATTGACAGCCAGCAAGCGGCTGACCACAATCCCGTCTCGGGCTAGCGGCACCAACAGGCGACGAAACGATCGCCAGGGTCTCTGGCAGCAAAGACGTCGGTCGACGACTGGGGTGTAGCCAAGCGGTAAGGCAACGGGTTTTGATCCCGTGATGCGCAGGTTCGAATCCTGCCACCCCAGCCACCGTCGTTTCATGAATCTCGCAGGCCGTCGGGGGGTTGTCGGTGGAAATAGCCAGTCTCGCGTTGTTCTCTGGCAACGCGCATCCCAAGCTCGCCGCCGATATCGCGCGCCATCTGCACGTGCCGCTCGCCAAGGCTCACGTGGGCAAGTTCTCCGACGGTGAGACCACGGTCGAAATCCTTGAGAACATTCGTGGGCGCGAGACCTTTATCGTGCAGCCCACGTGCCCGCCCGCCAACGACCACCTCATGGAGTTGCTGGTCATGGTCGACGCCTGTCGACGCGCCTCGGCGTCGCGCATCACGGCGGTGATCCCCTACTACGGCTACGCGCGCCAGGACCGGCGCCCGCGCGCCTCACGCGTCCCGATTACGGCCAAGCTCGTGGCAGAGCTCATCGCCGCTGCAGGTGTTGATCGTGTGCTGACCGTCGACCTGCACGCGGACCAGATCCAGGGCTTCTTCGACATCCCCGTGGACAACGTCTACGCAAGCCCGATCCTGCTCGGTGACGTGTGGAAGAAGAAGTACCCGGAGATGGTGGTCGTGTCGCCCGATGTGGGTGGTGTGGTTCGTGCCCGCGCATTGGCCAAGCGGCTCGACGATGCGGATCTCGCGATCATCGACAAACGCCGGCCGCGCGCCAATGTTTCCGAGGTCATGAACATCATCGGCGAGGTGTCGGGCAAGCAGTGCGTGCTCATTGACGATCTCGTCGATACGGCGGGCACGCTGTGCCAGGCCGCCGCCGCGCTCAAAGACCACGGCGCCGAGAGCGTGGTCGCCTACATCACGCACCCCGTGCTTTCGGGTCCGGCCGTCGAGCGAATTTCGAACTCCGTGCTCAACGAGGTCGTGGTCACGGACACGATCCCGCTCAGCGAAGCCGCCGCCGCCTGTGGCCGCATTAGACAATTGTCCACGGCAGAACTGCTGGCCGAGACGCTGCGCCGCATCTCGGACGAAGAGTCGGTCTCCAGCCTCTACGTCGATTAGGGGCCTCCAAAACCCACCGAATTCCATGAAATCCCAGTAATTCAGGGGTTTTGGCCGATTTCCCTTGCTGCGGGGCCACCCGCTGACGTATATTTCGCGCCCGCGATGCTCGTAATGGGTGCCAGGCTGGTCGCAAGCTCGGCAACCGGCGTCGCACAACAACACCCCAACTCAACCGGAGACTGTCATGGCTGACAAGATCGATCTGGTTGCGGAACTCCGGGAAGACCAGGGCAAAGGTGCGAGCCGCCGCCTGCGTCGCGAAGGGAAAGTCCCCGCAATCCTCTATGGTGCCGGCCGTCCGCCGCGCGCCATCTCGCTGCAACACAACAAGCTGATTCGTGCCCTTGAGGACGAGTCGTTCTACTCGAGCGTGCTCAACATCAAGGTCGGTGACAAGAACCAGGAGACGATCCTCAAGGACGTCCAGCGTCACCCTGCCAAGCCGCAGATCATGCACATCGACCTGCAGCGCATTGTGGCCGGCGAAGTCATTCGCATGAGCGTACCCGTCCACTTCCTCAATGAAGAGACAGCCGTGGGCGTCAAGCAGGACGGCGGCATCCTCAACAAGATGCTCAACGAAGTTGACGTGCAGTGCCTGCCCAAGGACCTGCCCGAGTACCTCGAAATCGACGTGGCCGAACTTGAAATCGGTGGCCTGCTCAACCTTTCGGACCTCAAACTGCCCAAGGGCGTCGAGCTGATCGACCTCTCGCACGGCGACGAGTCCGACGACAAGCCGCTCGTGCAGATCGTTAAGTCGCGTGCTGTCGTCGAGGAAGACGAGGAAGGCGCCCCCGAAGCCGGGGAAGTGCCGACCGTCGGCGACGAAGCAGCCGACGACGCTGCCGAAGACTGATAAGGGTGCCGGCGCGGTTCACGCCGCGCCGGCCACTCGATCATGGGCGACACCATCCGTGTCATCGCCGGTCTCGGCAACCCGGGCGCGGAGTACGCCGACACACGGCACAACGCCGGGTTCTGGTTTGTCGACCGCCTCGCCGAGCGTCACGAAGCACCGCTGAAGTACCAGCGTCGCCTCGATGCCGAGGTCGGACGCATTCGCACGGGCGGCGAGGAGCTCTGGCTCATCAAGCCCATGAGCTTCATGAACCGCTCGGGTGGTCCGCTGCGCGCCACGCTCGACTACTACCGGCTCGATATCGAGGAAACGCTCGTCGCGCACGACGACCTGGACCTGCCCGTCGGCACGCTGCGTCTCAAGAAGGCCGGCGGTCACGGCGGCCACAACGGTTTGCGTGACATCGTTAGCCACTGCGGTGCCGAGTTCTTCCGGTTGCGCATCGGTATCGGGCATCCCGGGCAGTCGGAGCGTGTCGTGGGCCACGTCCTAAGACGAGCGGGTGCCGAAGAGCAGGACAAGCTCGACGAGGCCATCGACCGCGCCATCAAGGCTTTGCCCAAGATGGTTCGCCGCGGGCCCGGCGTCGTCATGAACGAGATCAATCGCAAACCCAAAAAGCCCAAACCGCCCAAGCCGCCGGCCGAGTTCGAGGCGGGCGACACGAGCAACGAATCGGAGTAAGCCCCCGTGGGAATCAAATGCGGCATCGTTGGACTGCCCAACGTTGGCAAGTCCACGCTGTTCAATGCGCTGACCGCGGCCGAGATCCCGGCCGAGAACTACCCGTTCTGCACGATCGAGCCCAACGTCGGCGTCGTGACCGTGCCCGATCTGCGGCTGGACGCGATCGCGGGCATCGTCAATCCCGCCAAGGTGATTCCGACGACCATGGAGTTCGTCGACATCGCAGGTCTCGTGGCCGGCGCGTCGAAAGGCGAGGGCCTCGGTAACCAGTTCCTGGCCAACATCCGCGAGACGCACGCCATCGCGCACGTTGTGCGTTGCTTCGAGAACGACGACGTCACCCACGTCGCGGGCAAGGTCGATCCTGTCGATGATGCCGAGACGATCAACACCGAGCTGACTCTGGCCGACCTCGATCAGGTTGAGCGCGCGCTGACGCGTGCGACCAAGATGGCCAAGGCTATGGACAAGGCGATCATGTACCGGCGCGACGTGCTCGCGCGCGTGCGCGATCACCTGGCCGAGGGCAAGCCGCTGCGCACGCTTGAGCGCGACGACAACGAGCGCGCGGAAATCCGCGACCTGCAGTTGCTGACGGGCAAACCTGTCATGTACATCGCCAACGTCAACGAGGAGGGGTTCGAGAACAACCCCTACCTCGACAAGCTGACCGCGTTGGCCGAGGAAGAGGGCGCGAGTGTCGTGGCCGTTTGCGCGGCCATCGAGGCCGAGATCGCGGTGCTCGACGAGGAAGACCAGCAGGCCTTCCTCAATGACCTGGGCTTCGAGGAGCCGGGTCTGAATCGCGTGATCCGTGCGGGCTACAACCTGCTTGGGCTCAACACTTATTTCACGGCCGGGCCCAAGGAAGTGCGCGCCTGGACCTTCCCGGCGGGTGCCACGGCGCCCCAGGCTGCGGGCGAAATCCACACGGACTTCGAGAAGGGTTTCATCCGTGCCGAGGTCGTCGGCTACGACGACTACATCGCCAATGCGGGCGAGCAGGGCGCCAAGGAGGCCGGCAAGCTTAGGCTCGAGGGCAAGGAGTACCTGGTCCAGGAAGGCGACGTCATGCACTTCCGGTTCAATGTTTGACGCGCCGTCTGCTTGACAGCCAGCGACGCACACGAGGACAATTCGCGGTCCCCACTCGGGGCGGCCCGCCAGGGCCCGGCAGAGATAGCCGTGGTGATGTAGCTCAGACGGTTAGAGCGACGGACTCATAACCCGTAGGTCGGTGGTTCGATTCCACCCATCACCACCACTCTCCGCGAATGCGCTAATCTCTAAAAATGCTGCCCCGCCCACGACCGAGCGTTGTTGTCCACCCTGTCTGGCTGAGCATTCGCTCCCGGTCAGCCGACTGGTCCCGCTGTGGTTCGGTCGGGCGCCTCCTGGCGCTCGCTTGGGTGCTCTCGGTTCTGGTCATTGGCGCTGCGCAGGCGCAAGACGTCATGCCCTTGCCTGGTGCCGGGAACGAGATACAGGTCGCGCACCAGCGATTCGTAAGCACACTCGAGGCGGGCGAGCTGGAGGATGCTGTCGGACTGGCTCGCGCCACCCTCCACATCGTGCAGCACCAGGAGCCAAGTGCGGCCAAGACTGTCGCACGTGCCCATTACAATCTTGTGCTGGCGCGGTGGCGTAGTCTTGACCTCACAGCGGCGGCAGACTTCGTTGACGTGCTTGCGCGATTCGAAGCGGTCTTCGGGCCGGATTCTGCGGAGCTCATACAACCGCTGATCATGGTGTCGCAAAGTGGCATTGTGTTCGAGGCGGCCAATGGCAGTAGGAACACCTTGCGGTTTGCGTTTGCCAGGTCGCGAGAACTCGAGCGTCGTGCGCGGCGACTTGCTCTCGACCAGTTCGGTCGCAATACGATTCCGTTTCTCGAGTACGAACTACGCACCGCCCGTGCGTCGTTGCCGAACGAGCGCGTGCTACGCAGTATTCACTCGAGGATCAGCAAGCTCGGTCGTGAGGGCGTCACGCTGTACGCGCGTGCCAGCGATGAGTACGCCAACTCGCTAATGCGAAACCGCAATGTTCTTGGTGTTATAGAGGTGCTGCAAAGTGCAATCGATCGGCTCGACGAAGCTGATGTGGTGGTTCCGTCAATTCGACGCCAGCTCTATGGACGCATGGTGCAGGCGTACGAGATGCTTGGCCAGCGTGATGCTGCAACGGAGCACGGCCTGGCCTACGCGCGGTATTCAGAAGACGCTTCTACGGCGCAACTGCTGTTTTCTTCCGAGTATCAGAATAATTTCTACGAACGGCGTTTCCCAACCGCAATTCCGGTACGCGTGACGGTCGACGAAGCGGGTTTCGTCACCGAGGCGGAACTATTGACCACCGAAGGTTTCAGTCAGGCGACCCGTGATCAGGCGATCGCGTTTGCGTTTCAGCAGCGGTTTGCGCCAAGACTGCTCGATGGCCGCGCGGTGGCAGACACAGGGTTGGTTACTGTCGTCAGAGTCGATGACTCCGTTCTGAGTAGGCGCTATACGGTGCCCTGCAAAACTGACAGGGAACGAAGTGCACTACAGAAGTTTCTGGACTGGTCCTGTCGCAACAGCAGATGACCGCTCGCTTTGTTTATCGGTCTGGCAGGGTAGGCCGCAACAACACACGTGACAAAGGGCAGCAGCACATGCACAGGATGATCCGCAAGCTTGGGGGCGCGTTGATCCGGTCCGTTGTCGTCGGAATTCGCGCTGGAACGAAACGATTTCGGCGTGAGCCGCTGCAGCTTGTGGTTTGCCTGCTGGTTCCGATACTCGCGACGTCAGATGCAATCGCCGAAGACGCGCAGGTGTTGGAGGGTTACGTCGCCTACGAACAGGCGACCCGAAGCGGCGACTACGCGGCCGCAGTGGCGCCGGTGCAGGAAGCGCTGGAGCGCGCGCGGATCCTGTACGACGACGGCCACGAGACAGTCGCATTGTTGTCCTTCCACTACGGTCGTGCGCTCTACCGCGACGGCCAACGAGTGGCCGCCTACGCCGCGCTGGAGACGGCGCGCGAGCAATACGCGCTGGTTTTCGGTGCGCAATCCGTTGATATGGCGACGGTACTGCTGGCTCTGGGCGACGCTGCTGAAACCGCGGGCATAGCGAGGGCGCGCTACGACGAGGCCGTCGCGGTATCCAGTGCTGCGAATGGCGAACGCAGTGTTGCACATGCTCAAGTGCTGCTGAAGGCGGGCAGCGGACTGCTGGAGGTGCACCGCGCCGGTACCGATGCCGGTCTGTTGGTTGCCGCACACGAGGTGTTGTCGGAAGTAGACAACGCGCCATCGGGCCTGCGTGCGGAAGCAGCCGTCGAGCTGGGAAAGCTGCGGCTGATGCAGGGTCGCATTGACCGCGCCGAATCGCTGTCACTCGAGGCGGTGTCTCTGGACCAAGGCGAACGATCAGCGCCGGCGCACACAATGCTGGTCAAGATCTATGAGTCGCGCGGTGTGCGTGATGCGGCAACGCCACATGCGTTGGCTGTAGGCCGCCTGAGAAACGCCCGCGATAGCGCAGACGACTATCTGCCGTTGCATCGTGTTGCGCCGAGTTACCCGCGCAATGCGCTGTTTGCCGGGAAGACCGGCTATGTCGATTTCATGTTTACGGTCGATGCAGAGGGATACCTTCGCGATATCGAAGTCACCGGTGGCGAAGAAGTGCCGACGTTCAAAGCGGCGGCAACGACTGCCGTCCGGGGCTTCCGCTACGCGCCCCGCTTTGTCGATGGTGTACCCGTCGCGACGCCTGGCGTCGAGACCCGCATTCGATTCGAAATCGGTCGTCGTTAGCCACTCGGCCGCGACTGTCGCCGATCGCGAACAGTTCGTCACAATTCACGCAAATGCGCACGTTTCGCGCATCGCGGATGCGGCCTGAATAGTTCCCGTGAAACCTGTTTTCAATTGCCGACAACCGCGTGCTGACTACTGCGGCGGTCGCTTTCGCGTGGTTGCGCCTCTTGCACCCGCGAAGCTGTCGCCAAACACCGTCGATACGGCGCCAGTTCGCGAACGTATGGCATTCGCCGCCGCACCACTCGTGAGCGGAACCTGCCGTGACACATGGGTTTCGATGATGTTGGCAAAGGTTTTGCTCTTCCCCTGCTGCGGGACGTCCCCGCGTCTGAAGGAGAGCGATCATGAATTCCAAGACCTTACTGGCCACTGCGGTGGCACTGGCCCTGACCTCGGTAGCACCGTCTGCGCTGGCGCAGGGCGACGAGGCGGACAAGTCATTCGACGAGCTCGATGTCAACGGAGACTTCCTGATCAGTGCCGAGGAGGCCAAGGGCGACCCTGACGTCGCGTCGCAGTTCTCGTCGCTGGACGTCAATGGCGACGGCTATGTCGATGCCAAGGAGTTCAGCCGCCTGGATCGCGGCGACAAGCGCTACCAGTAATCCAGTACGCCGGCGGCGGTGACGTCGCAGGCACACAGGAGTGCGGGTCGCGGCGGCATTCCCCCGTGGCGTTGCGGCCCGCGCTCCACCTCAAGGCCTTCCCCAACCGCTGCCGCTGTCGTGAATGGACCGCGTCGGTCGCCGCAGGCCTGATCAATCAGCTACGATGCGCGCCATGAGCGATCTCGACCTGATTGACCTGCTGCACTGTCCGCGTTGCGACGCCCCCCTCTCGCGTGACAACGAGCACCTGCGCTGCTCGGGGTGCGACACCACGTATCCCTTACTCGACGGCATCCCGTTCCTCTTCGCCGAACCGGGCGTCGCACTCGACGAATGGCGCGGTCGCTATCACGCGCGGCTGCGCCAGGTGGAGCAGGAGATCGGACGGCTGCAAGAGACGCTAACGCGCGACGATCTGCATGCGCTCACGCGGCAGCGTATCGAAGGCAGCGTGTCGGCGCTGACCGCGCACATCGACGAGCTCAAGGCCTTGCTCGAGCCGCTCGACGTCACACACCTCACGGCCGACCACACCACCTACCTCGCGTTGCGCACGCGCCTTCCCGAAGACCAGGGGCTCGAAACCTACTACGCCAACCTGCACCGCGACTGGTGCTGGGGCGATGAGGAAAACGCGCATTCATTGGCGCTCGTGCAGGCAGCGTTGACGGGGCACAACGTTGGCAGGCTGCTCGTGTTGGGCGCGGGTGGTGCGCGCCTGGCCTACGACCTGCATCGTGCAGCGTCACCTGAACTGACCGTGGCGCTGGATTTGAGTCCGATCCTGTTGCTCACGGCGAAACACGTTGCAGCCGGCGAGACGGTGGCGCTCACAGAATTCCCGATCGCGCCGCGCGATATGGCGAGCGCTGCCGTACCGCGCAAGCTCAGTGCACCCGAACCCGCCGGGCCCGGCTTCGAGCTCGTGCTGGCCAACGCCCTGCGCCCGCCGTTCAAGCCCGGCAGTTTCAATACCTTGCTGACGCCCTGGCTCGCTGATGTGATCGGCGCATCGCTCTCGGACCAGGCTGCGCGCTGGAACCAGTTGCTGCAGATGGGCGGGCAGTGGGTCTGGTTCGGCTCGCACGCGTTTCGCGACGCCGATCCGGCCGAGTGCCTGAGCATCGAGGAGTCGGCAGCGATCATCGCCGACGCGGGATTCTCGGAGCCCGAGATCACGGAGGCCGAGATTCCCTACATGGTCTCGCCCGCAAGCCGTCACGGCCGACGCGAGCGTGTGGTCGTCATGCGCATGACCAAGACGGCCGATGTGGCCGCGCCGGCGCGACATGTCGCGCTGCCTGACTGGCTCGTCAAGAGCGACCTCCCGGTACCGAGCGCCGAGTACTATCAGGTGCAGGCCGCACAGACACGCATCCACGCCTTCTTCATGGCGCTCGTCGACGGCCAGCGCAGCATTGGCGACATGGCCCGGCTTATGGAGGAACAACGCCTCATGCCTGCCGCAGAAGCCGAGGGTACGATTCGCAACTTCCTCATCCGCATGTACGAGGACAGCCGCGGCTACTCGACGTTCTGAGTTGCGCCGTCAGGTCGGGCGGCACCAGACCAGCGACGCGGCGCCGCTGTCATCTATCGCGACGATGGCGTTCTGGCCAAACGCACGACCGAGCACGCGCGCATCCTCAACGTCGATGCCCAGCACGAGTACGCCGGGTTCGTCTGGCCACTCGCCTGACGGGTCGATCGCGACCGTATCCCTAAGATCGAAGCCGCGCTCCCCGAGTCCTGCCCGCAGTATGCGATCGGCAGCCCCATTGGCGTCGGCCGACTGGCGATCACTGCCGGGGTTGTAGGCCGTCACGATGGCAGCCTGAGTGACCCCTGCCCAACGCAACAGCGCCGCGAGTGCGGCGCTGTTGCTGCCAATCGAGAGATCGATAGGCGGGTCGGTCTGGACGCGATAGATGGCGGCCCGGTAGGCCGCCTCGAGCGCCCTGAAGTCTTCCAAGCGGGCGTCAGACCGGCTTGCGGAACACGAGCGTCATGCGGTCGCTCTCGCCAATCGCGAGGTAGCGGTCCTTGTCCGTGTCGCCGTGGCGCAGTGTCGGCGGCAGGCTCCAGACGCCGCCATCGTGGTTGGCCGTGTCCTTGGGGTTGGCATTGATGTCGGCGTCCTTGACGAGCTCGAAGCCCTCGCTTTCGAACATCGCGATCACTTCGGACTGCTTCAGATAGCCATTGTGGCCGCGCGTATAGTCGTAGGGCGCGACTTCATTGGCGCGGTGCTGCACGACACCGACAATGCCGCCGGGTTTGAGCATGCCGTAGAAGTGGGCAATGGTCTCATCGGTCATGTCTTTGCGCGCCAGGCCGTGGAAGCCGCGGAAGGTGACGACGGCGTCGAGCTTGCCGGCCCAGTCGGGTGCTTCGTCGATTTCGACGGCGGCGATTTTCTCGGCGTCGATGCCCGTCCACTCTGTGACGCGGCCCGGGAATGTATCGGGGAACGCCTTGAGTCGTGCCTTGCGCTCATCGTCGACCGTTGCGTGGTAGCGCTCGACGTCGGCACCAATGGCCACGTAGGTGCCCTTGTCCGAGACGAGCGGCGCCAGAACTCGCGTGTACCAACCGCCACCCGGGCCGTACTCGCCGACGGTCATGCCCGGCTTGATACCGAAGAACGCAAGCGTCTCGGCGGGGTTGCGGTAGGCGTCGCGCGCGCGGTCGTCTGCGCGGTAGTCGGCGGCGAGGATCGTCGCCATCGCATCACCTTCGTGGTGCCCAGCTTGGGCGGGGACGGCGGCGACAAATGCCAGTGCCAGGGTCAGGGTGCCGATTCGGGTCATGAGCGGTGCTCCAGGAAGCCAGAATTTTGGGTGGGCGAAGTCTAGCAAACCCCGGCGGTCATTGGCGTCGCAGCCCATATGCAGCACCGAAAACGGGTCTGGTTCCGTTTCCCGCGCGCAAACCATGACTTGCGTCTCAATACGGACAGCGCGTCGATGACGTGTCGCGGCAAAACGACAATACTCGGCAGCCTGCATCTTGGGGCAAGAGTGCGTGGGAGACGCCACAACAGTAGAGCAGGCCGCCGACAGCGCGCCTAAACCGACTGTGCTGGTCATGACGGGCACCGGTCGGCTGTCTTCCGTTCTCGAACCCGGTGACGCCTGGGCGGCCGGTTCGGGCGGGCCCTCGGTTCGTGCGGCAGACATGTGGCCGGGCGCCGGCGGCAAGGCCGTGGGGGCGCTGATTCGCCGTGCCATCAAGGCGCGCCGCAGTCAGGTGTCACGCCTCGACCTCATGCCGCGCCTTCCCGATATGGAATGCCTTTGCGTGCCGCAGGGACGCGATGCGGCCTTGCTCGTCATTCGCGACCTGTCAGTGGGCGCCGCTGACCTCGAACGTATGCGCCGCCTGGCGTTCGAAGACCCGACAACGGGTCTGCCCAACCGGCAGCAGTTTTTCGAGGACCTGGAGAAGGTCGTTGGGATTCAGGGCCTGCGCGAGGGCCGCTCCGCCGTGCTTTCGGTCCACCTCGGCCGCATTGAAGACAATGCCCCGGGCCTGAGCTCATTCCAGCAGGACGCGTTGCTGCGCGAGGTTGCGGCACGACTGACCACCCAGGTGCGTGGCTCCAATGCAGGCCTCGAGGACGACATGGAGCGTGTGACCGTCATTGGTCGCACCGACTACCGCCAGTTCTCCATGATCCTGCCCGACATCGAGTCAGGCACCGACGCCGAATCCGTGGCCGACCGTATCGTGGGCGCGCTGGCTGAGGCGATTCCTGTGGGCGACCGGTCGGTACTTGTGTCTCCGGCGATCGGCGTGGCGCTGTACCCCCAGGACGGCGAGGACGCGCAGACGCTGTTCGACAACGCGCTCGTGGCCATGGAAGCGGCGCGCAACGACAACCTGCCCGGTTACCAGATGCACTCGGGCACGATGCGACTGCGCGCACTGCAGCGTCAGGATCTCGCGCTCGAACTCAAGAGCGCGCTCGACCGGGGTGCGTTCTCACTGAATTACCTGCCGATCGTGGATGCCGTGACGAGCAAGCCCGTGGCCATCGAAGCGCTTGTGCGCTGGCCCAGCGCCTTGCTCGGCGAACGCTCGGTGTCGCGCCTCGTCAACATTGCCGAGCGCACGGGCCTGATCGTGCCGATTGGCGAATGGGTACTGCATCAATCGCTGGCCGTGATCGCGGCTGCGCGCACCGCGGGCAGCAAGGCGCGGCTTGCCGTCAATCTGTCGCCCCAAGAGCTCTCGCGCCAGGACCTGCCCGAGCGCGTCTTCGCCATCGCGCAGGAGTACGATCTCGACGCCGAGGTTCTGGAGTTCGAGATCACCGAATCGACGCTGGCGCGCGATGCCGCCAATGGCTTCCCGCGTGTCAAGGCGCTGCGCGCCATTGGCGCCACGGTCGTGCTGGATGGTTTCGGCGCGGGCACCTCATCCGTAGCGGCCTTGTCACGCAGCCCCATCGATGGACTCAAAATCGACCGCTCGATCGTGCGCGATGTCGTCACGAGCGACGCGGCGGCCGCGGCCTGTTCCGCAGCGGCGGCCATGGGTAAGGAACTCGGCCTGCGGCTCATCGCCGTGGGTATCGAGACTCGCGAGCAGGCGGCTGCACTTGCGGGTATGGGTTGCGCGCAGCTGCAGGGTTTTCTCTTCTCACGCCCCGTGGACTCGCAAACGGTGCTGGAACTGGGGCCGACGGCCGTCACAGCGCAGGTCGCGGACTAAATCATGGCGGCGAGCGACACCTTTATCGACCGCCTCACGATGACCTCGATCGAGTTCACGGGTGACTCGGCCGAGGAACGCCAGGCCATGCTCGAGGCGGCGGCACCTGCGCGCGTCATGTTGATCGTGCGCGATCGCGAGGCGCGGCACTGGGCGCCGCGCTGGCTGCGAAACGCTGGGCTCGAAGTGGTGCTGCCCGAAGATCCGCGCCACGCCATTGCAGACGTGACGACCGAGCAGCCCGACATCGTGGTCATCGATGCGGGCCTCAGGAACGCCGACGGGCAGCCCGTCTATGCCTCGCTCGCAGCCGAAAACGCGCCGCGGCCCATCGTATTTACGCTGTGCCGGACGCGGCGTGAAAACCATGCGGCGCTGAAGGCGCGCAATGTCGATGTGCTGCGCAAGCCCCACGACTGGGAAATGATTGCGCGACGCGTGGCGCACGCAGGCGACAAGATCGTGCTTGAGCGGCGGCTCGCGTTCGCCGAGAAGTCACTGCGCGACGCGCAGAAATTTGCTGACGACGCGCGCATGCAGCTCAAATCACGTGACTCGTTCGAGCCCGTTACGGGGCTGCCCAACCGCGCCCGTTTCAAGGACATCGCCAAGCGCAGCATGGCCGCGGTAGAGCGCGACGACAACAAGCTCGCCGTGGTGGTTGCCGGTTTCAGCCGGTTCCGACTCGTGGTCGAAGCCATGGGTCAGCAGGCTGCAGACCAGGTGTTGCTCGAGATCGGCGACAGCCTGTCGACCTGCCTCAAGGAGGCCGGCGACAGCCCCGTGCAATCACGAGGCCTGAGGACGTCGATGGTCGGCATCCTCGACCACGCTCGCTTTGGCATCATGCTGACCTGGTCGGGCGACGACGACGAACTGGCCCGGTTCCAGCAACGCCTGATGCAGGCCCTGGCGCGGCCCATCCAGGTCGGTGGTCAAACGGTCTACCTGTCCGCCTGCCTCGGTATCGCGATGTACCCGGACGACGCCGACAATGTCGACAGTCTGCTGCAACGCGCTGACAACGCCATGCGTGCCGCGCAGGGCCGCGGCGGCGGCGTGCGTTACCACTGCGCCGAAAGCGACGCGGCGGCCGTACGAAAACTCGAAATCGAGCACATGCTGCACGAGGCGCTCGACACCAACGAACTGTCGCTGGCCTACCAGCCTGTGGTCGACATGCCGACCGGCGACATCGTCGCCGTAGAGGCGCTGCTGCGCTGGCACCGACCCGATGGCACGAGTATTGCGCCCGATCAGTTCATCGGCATCGCCGAAGAGTCGGGTCTGATCGTCCGCGTGGGCGATTTTGTCCTCGATCAGGTTTGCCGCCAGTACAACCGCTGGCGCGTGGCCGGGCTCGACTGCCCGGTTTTGTGCGTCAACGTGGCGCGCGGCCAGGTCACGGATCCGGAATTCCCGGATCGCGTGCAGGCGATCCTCAAGGCACACCAGGTGCCGACCTCGGTCATTGAGCTCGAGATTTCCGAGCGCGGTGCCTTGCAGGGCGATTACGAGGTCATCAACCAGCTCGACCGCCTGAAGACCATCGGTGTTCGCCTGTCGATCGACGATTTCGGTACGGGCGACTCGGCCATCAGCTACCTGAAAGACCTGCCCGCCGACGTGCTCAAGATTGATCGCGGCTACATCGAGGGCATGCTGGGCAACCGCAAGGACCTGGCCATCACCTCAGCCATGGTCGCGTTGGGTCAGCGTCTGGACATGATGGTCATTGCGGAAGGCGTCGAAACCGAGGACCAGCGAGACGCGCTTCTGGCCCTTGGTTGCCAGGCTTGCCAGGGCTTCTTCTACGCCCGGCCCATGGCCCCGGCGCACTTCGCCGAAATGCTCAAAACCGGCCTTCCAGCCGTCTCTGACGAAACGGCTTAACGCCCACGTTATGAGAACTGCGTCACACTTTGTGGTGGCGCGCCCCCGGAACCCGTCAACGCCCCAGAAACCGTTCTCCTGCCTAATTGGCGTATAGCAATTGGGGCCGACCGGGACGGTTGGTACAACGGGAAGGGGATTCATGAAGAGCACGAGACGATCTCTCGCTGGATGGTGCATCGCTGGTCTGCTGGCTAGCGCGATGGCGCTGCAGCCGGCGCAGGCGAGTTCGGCCAAGGCAGGCCTCTCGCACCCGATGTTGTTCCAGCACATCTCGAACGACCAGGGCCTCTCGCAGAGCAATGTCACGTCCATCCACCAGGATCGCGACGGCATGATGTGGTTTGGTACCGAGGACGGCCTAAACCGTTTTGACGGCTACACCTTCGAGCAGTTCAAGCGCGAGCGAGGCAACCCTGGCGCACTGCCCAACGACTTCATCTGGGACATCGTCGAAGATGCCTCGGGCGATCTCTGGCTCGCGACCAACGGTGGTGGCCTCGTGCGCTACGACCGCAGCAACAACCGCTTCGTAAGCTTCCGTCATGACGCAAATGACCCCAGCAGCATTTCCGCCAACATCGTGCGCCGCCTTGCGTTCGATCCCCAGGGCAACCTCTGGGTGGCAACGCGCGGCGGTGGTCTGGACCGCTTCGACGCGGCCAGCGAGAGCTTCCGTCGCTACCGCCTGTCGGGTGACGCGCAGGCTGCGGATCAGCTCTTTGCACTGCACATCGACCGCGCGGGCCGCCTCTGGGTCGGTGGCGATCACGGCCTCACGCGCATCAACATCGAAACCGAACAGATGGTCTCCTACGCGCACGACGCGGAAGCGGCCGGCAGCCTCACGCGCGGCAGCGTGCGGGCGATTCTCGAAGATCACCTGGGCAACCTCTGGGTGGGCACCTACGGTGGCGGCCTGAGCAAGCTGCCCGCGGGCGACAATGAGTTTGTCACGCTGCGCCACGACGCGGCAGACGCGAAGACGCTGACGGGCGACCGCATCCAGTCCCTGTTCGAAGACCAGTCACAGCGCATCTGGGTGGGCACGACGACGGGTCTGAACCTGCTCAATCCCATCGACAACACGCTCGTGCGCTACACGAACATCCCGGCAGAAATCTCGAGCCTGAGCGACAACAACATCACGACGATGTTTGAAGACCGCTCGGGTCTCATGTGGTTTGGCACCAAGACGCGCGGCATCAACACCTGGAACCCGCGCACCTGGGGCTTCGGCTTCGAACCCGCACACGAGATGACGGCCAGCGCCGAACGCGCACCGGTCGTCACGTCGTTCGTGGAAGATACGCGCGGTCGTCTTTGGGTCGGCACGTTTGGTGATGGCCTCAATGCACTCGATCGCAGCAACGACACGCTGACGCGCTACTTCACGGGTGCTGATGGCGGCCAGGCCATTCCGGGCAACCACGTCATGAGCCTGCTCCGCGACCGCGAAGGTTCGGTCTGGGTCGGCACGCTGCGCAACGGCATCACGCGAATCGACGCCGATGCCAAGGTCATCGACTCGCTGCGCCACAACCCCGATGACACCGGCAGCCTCGCGGCCAACGGCATCATGAGCCTCTACGAGGATCGCGCGGGTCGCGTCTGGGTTGGCACCTTTGGCGGCGGCGTCAGCCGCTTTGACCGACGCACGGGGCAGTTTACAAACTACACGGCGGGCGCGAGCGGTCTCGAAAGCAACCGCATCACGGCGTTCGCTGAGGACCCGTCGGGTCGCATGTGGGTCGGTACCGACGCCGGTGGGCTGTCGCTCTACGATCCGGCCACGGACAGCTTCCACACCTACCGCCACGATACCGATGTCGTGGGTACGCTTGCCGATGACTCGGTCTACGACATCGCCGTCGACGCCGACGGAACGGTCTGGGTGGGCACACGCGGCGGTGGTCTCGACCGCGTCGTCGGTGAAACGCGCACGCCCGAGGCCATCTCGTTCGCCAATCTGTCCGAAGTTGACGGGCTCGGCAACGACACGATCTACGGCGTCGAGTTCGAGTCGGGTGGCTGGCTCTGGCTCAGCACCAACTACGGCATTACCCAGTACCACCCCGAGAGTGGCGAGATGCGCAAGCTGCACCGCCGCGACGGCCTGCAGGGTGAAGAATTCAACTTCGGTGCGCACTACCGCAGCGAGTCGGGTGAGTTGTTCTTCGGTGGCACGAATGGCTACAACGCATTCTTCCCCGAGCAAGTCGCGCGCAACAGCGTGGCGCCGCTCATCGCGCTGACGGGCTTCTTCCACGGCAACGACCCGAAGAAGGAAAACGTACCGCTTGACGATGACGGCAACGTCTCGCTCGACTGGCGCAGCAATGACGTCGGCTTCGAATTCGCCGCGCTCGACTTTACGTCGCCGCAGAACAACCTGTACCAGTTCAAGCTCGAAGGCTTCGACAAGGAGTGGATCGACCTCGGTAACCGCCGCCGCGTGACCTACACGGATCTCGCCGCGGGCCGCTACCTGCTGCGCGTTCGCGCCGCGAATGCGGACGGCGCCTGGAACGAGGCCGGCTTCACGGTGCCGATCGCTGTGGCTGCGGCGCCCTGGGCCACCTGGTGGGCCTACCTGGGCTACGGTCTGCTCGCGCTCAACATCGCGCTGGGTCTGTACTTCAGCCACCGACGCCGTCTGGCGCGCGAGGCTGCCTACAGCCGCCGCCTCGAGCACGAGGTCCAGGCGCGCACCTCGAAGCTCGCCGACAACAACAAGGAACTGCACGTTCTCAACAGGAAACTGCAGGAATCGAGCCTCAGCGACCCGCTCACGGGTTTGCGCAACCGCCGCTTCGTCTTCGAAGAAGTGTCGCGTGACCTCGAGGTCATCCAGCGTCGCTTTGCCGATGACCGCAATGGCATCAGCCATGAAGACACTGCCGATCTCGTGTTCATGATGATCGACCTTGATCACTTCAAGCCGATCAACGACACCTACGGCCATGCCGCCGGCGACCAGATGTTGCTCGAGCTGCGCGACCTGCTGCTCGACACCTGCCGTCGCTCGGACTTTGTCGTGCGCTGGGGTGGTGACGAATTCGTCGTCATCGCCAAGCAGTCGCGGCCCGAAGAGGCCACGGCACTCGCCGAGCGTATCCGCTCGCGCATCGAGAGCCGCGCGTTCGATATCGGCGACGGCCAGACGGCGCGCACGACCTGCTCGGTCGGCTTCGTCGCCTACCCGATGTTCGAGGGCCAGGCCGAAGACGCCAGCCTCGACAACGTGCTCAATATTGCCGACTCGCTCATGTACGAAGCGAAGAAGCAGCGCAACGCCTGGGTGGGCATGCTCGCCCCGGACGAGGCGGTCACGAGCGCGAACTTCGACCACGACTCCATCGAGTCGACCTCGGTCCTGTTCCGCGCACGTCGTACACACAACCTGACCCGGCACAACCCGGACGCAACACCTTCGCGGGCACCTCGCTTGCAGGTCGTTCGATAAGGGGGCCGGACGATGAAGACTCACACCGATACCAAGACGAAAGAATCGCAACGCGACGCGAGCCGTCGCACATCTGGCGGCAAGCCTATGAACGCAAGAACAACAACCCTGGCCCTGCTCGGCTTCGCCGGCGCGCTGGGACTCATGACGACGCTCGCGACAAATCGCGTGCAGGATCCGGCTACCGCCATTGACACGATGTCGGTTGCGAACCCGGACCTGCGCCTGCAGACCACGGTGAGCGGCGATGTCATGCTTGCTGCAACCACGGCGCGCAGCGTCGAGGGGGCCGCGTTCGACTTCGACCTGGCCACCGCTCCCGAAGCGTCTGGTGAATTCGATCGCGCCGCTGTCGTTACGGCAGCCGAAGCAAGCGCAACGCCGTCAGTCGCGCAGCGCGCCACGACGGATGCGCAACGCGAACGCAGCGACATCGACCCCGCATCGAAGATGAGCGGTCGCCTGGCAGCACTTGCAGCCTCGGGTGGCGACACGCCTGTTGAGGTTGTGGTCAGCTACGCGGATCACCCCGAGTTGTTCGATGACGCGCGCGTCGCCGAACTCGGTGGCGAGATCGTACGCAGCTACACCAACCTCGATGTGCGCGCGATCCGCCTGCCCGCAGCCAGCCTCAACGACCTCGCGCTCGAGACGCGCGTTGATCGCCTGTCGCTCGACGCCCCTGTCATGTCGGTGTCAGAAGCCGCACGCCTTGCGGCCAACGTGCCTGAAGGCGCACAGGCCAACGCGGTGTGGGAAGGTGCGGGCGTCGGTGTGGCAGTTATCGACTCGGGCATTGCCAATCACAGTGTGCTTGCTGATGCAGCGGTGCAATACGACTTCACAGGTGGCAAATACCCGGTGCCTATCGTCAGCAACGGTGAGATCATCACGCCCAATAGTGTTGTGCGCGATGACAAGTTCGGTCACGGCACCCACGTCGCGGGCATCGTCGCGGGCTCGGGCGCGGACAGCGCCGGCGAGTTCCAGGGCAGCTCGGTGCAGGCACCGTTGCTGGCCATGCAGGTGCTCGACAAGAAGGGCGCGGGCAACATGTCGGATGTCATGGCCGCGCTCGACTGGTTGCTGAGCTACGGTCAGTACTACGACGTACGCGTCGTGAACCTGTCGCTCGGCAAGACCGTCAGCGAGTCCAACACCACGGACCCGCTCGTGCTGGCCGCCGAGGCGCTTTGGGATGCCGGCATCGTCGTCGTGGTTGCCGCGGGCAACGACGGCCACAACGGCAATTTCACGATCAACAGCCCCGGCAACTCGCGCAAGCTCATCACCGTGGGCTCGCTCACGGACGGTGGCACGGGCAACGATTTCAGCGACGACTACGTCTCGACGTTCTCCTCGCGCGGTCCGACCGTCGGCGACCTCGTGCTGAAGCCCGACCTCGTCGCGCCCGGCAACAAGGTCGTGGCTGCGATCCCCAATGACTCGGAGCTCAAGAAACTGCTGCCGCAACGCGATGGCGTGTGCAGCAAGACGACCTGTTCGGGTCTTTACCTGGAGCTCTCGGGCACGAGCATGGCGACACCGATGGTCGCCGCTGCCGCGGCACGCATGCTGGCCAAGGACCCGACGCTGAGCCCCGATACGATCAAGGCCCGCCTCATGCGCTCGGCGCGCAAGGTTGACGGCGAGCCCACGTCCTACGGCGCCGGTGTCCTCGACGTCGAGGCCGCGCTCAACGAGACGGGTACGGTCTCAGGTATTGCCCTGTCACCCATCATGATCCGCGACGAAGCCAGCAACGGCATCCTCGTGGAAGACACGGGCGGCCTCTGGAGCGATTCGCAGTGGGCCGCGGGCTTCCTGTACTACTCGGGCTTCAACTGGTCGCAGGCCGACGGCTCAACGACCCAGAACGCGCTGAGCGGCATTTCGTCGACAGGCTTCATGTGGTCGGACGAGGTCGGTGCCAATGGCTTCCTCTGGTCGGACGAAGGCGTCTGGGCCAACGGCTTCCTCTGGTCGGATGAAGGCACGGGCGAGAACGTCTGGGCGCGCGGTTTCCTCTGGTCCGATGAAGCGGGCGGCACGGGTGCGCGCAGCCTGCTCGACACCGACTGGGACACCTACGGTTCGCTCTCAGACGATCCCTAAGTCAAGACAACAAGAATAGAAAAAGGCCCCGCCGGCAGCTGCCCGCGGGGCCTTTTTCGTGGTCTCGCGTCAGCCTTCGTCGGCGGCGCGCTTGGCGTCACCGAAGTGATCGCCGTAGTCGGCAATGGACGCTTCGATGACCTTGAGCGCGTGGTCGCGGCCGTAGGGCTCGACGCCCGTGACGGACTGCGTCTGGCTCGGTTTCATCTTGTAGGTCAGGAAGTAGTGGCGGATACGTTCGATCGTGATCGTCGGCAGGTCGTGGATGTCGCGGATGTGGCCGTGCACGAAGTCGCCGTCGAGGATCGCGACGATCTTGTCGTCGGCCTCACCGCCGTCGACCATCTGCAGCCCGCCGACAACCCAGGCGTTGAGCGTGATCTCGGCGCGGTTGATGGGGCGCTCGCTGACGACGCAGATGTCGATCGGGTCACCGTCGCCGCGCGTCGAGCGTGGGCTCAGCGCGGACACGCGTTCGGCGCAGTAGGTCTGCGGGATGAAGCCGTAGAGGCACGGCATCTGTGCCGTCGTACGCTGCGGCCGGTCGACGTGAATGAAGCCCGTCGACTTGTCGATTTCGTACTTCACATGGTCGAACGGCGTCATCTCAACGAACACGTTGACGTGTTCGGGCGCGTGTTCGCCCGGCGTCAGGCCGTGCCACGGGTGTGGTCGGTGGAATGCGTATCCGGCCTTTTCGGTCACTTGATATACCCCAGCTTTTCGAGCGTGATGAGCACGCGATGGGCTGCGAGGTCGGGCGTGAGCTTGGCTGTGTCGATGGCCAGCTCAGGCGATTCCGGCACCTCGTAGGGGTCATCAATGCCCGTGAAGCCCTTGATGATACCTGCCCGGGCTTTGGCATACAGGCCCTTGCGGTCGCGTGCCTCACACACTTCGATGGGCGTGGCCACATGGATTTCGATGAAGCCGCCCACGGGCGAGATCATCTCGCGCACCTGCCTGCGGGTCCCGGCGTAAGGCGCGATGGGCGCGCAGATGGCGATGCCGCCGTTTTTGGTGATCTCACTGGCCACGAAGCCGATGCGCTGAATGTTGAGGTCGCGGTGTTCCTTGGAGAAGCCGAGCTCGCTAGAGAGGTTCTTGCGCACGATGTCACCGTCGAGCAGCGTCACGGGGCGTGCGCCATCCTCGAGCAGCTTGGTCATGAGCGCGTTGGCCACGGTCGACTTGCCCGAGCCCGATAGGCCCGTGAAGAACACCGTGAAGCCCTGCTTGTTCTTCGGCGGGTAGGCCTGGCGTAGCTCCTCAACCACCTTGGGGTAGGAGAACCAGTCGGGGATGTCGAGGCCCTCGGCGAGCCGGCGGCGGAACTCGGTGCCCGACAGCGTGAGCACGGAGTCGGAAGGATCCGTCGTGTCGGCGGGTACGTATTCGGCCTTGTTCTGCACGTAGACCATCATCTTGAACGGCACCATCGTGATGTCCATTTCGGCTTCGTGCTCGCGGTAGAGCTCTTGTGCGTCGTAGGGGCCGTAGAACGGGTTGCCGTCCTTATCGTTACCCGGGCCCGCATGGTCGCGGCCCACGATGAAGTGTGTGCAGCCGTAATTCTTGCGGATCAGCGCGTGCCAGATGGCCTCGCGCGGGCCGGCCATGCGCATGGCCAGATTGAGCAGGCTCAGCGTCGTGGTCTGGTCGGGGTACTGCTCGAGCACGTGTTCGTAGCAGCGCACGCGTGTGAAGTGGTCGATGTCGCCGGGCTTGGTCATGCCCACGACGGGCTGGATGAGCAGATTGGCGTCGACCTCGGCCGCGGCGCGGAACGTGATCTCCTGGTGCGCACGGTGCAGCGGGTTGCGCGTCTGGAAGGCCACGACCTTGCGCCAGCCGAGCTTGCGGAACTTGCCGCGCAACTCGGACGGCGTGTCGCGCAGCAGCTTGAAGTCGTAGTAGGTCGGCGGTTCGATGCCGCGAACCGTGCCACCCACGTAGACGGGCCCCGCCCGGTGCATGAGGTAGCTCACGCCCGGGTGCGTGTCGTCGGTGGTGCCGAACACGGTCTGGGCCTCGACGGTCTTGTCGGGCGCCCAGATGTCGCTGACCTCGATGACGGCCAGCATTACGCCCTCGGCATCGCGCAGGGCAACCGTGTCGCCCGTGTTGATCGTGGCCGCAAAGTCCTCGCTGACATCGAGCGTGATCGGCATGGGCCAGAGCACACCGCTGGCCAGACGCATGTCGCTGCAGACGCTGTCGTAGTCGGCTTTACCCAGGAAGCCCTCGAGCGGCGAGAACGCGCCGCACATGAGCAGGTCGAGGTCGCAAACCTGGCGCGGGGTCAGGTCCCACGAGGGCAGGTCGCGCGAGCGTTCGCGCATGGCGTCCGCCTCGTGTTCCGGCAGGTAGAGTTCCTTGAGTTGGCCGCCGTGCGGCTCCTTGAATGCGCCCATGTCTGGTGCCTCTGTGTTTCGAAGGGTCGGGGGCGGGTCAGGCGTTGGCCTGGACCACGCCACGAAGAATGAGGTCCGCGCACTGCTGTGCGAGAACCGTGGTGTCTAGGCTGTCGTCGCGGACGATGAGGTCGCCCCAGGCGTTGCCGATGCCGATCACCGTAAGTGCAGCGAAGTGGCAGTTGAGGTCGGCGCGCAGCTCGCCCTTCTCGACGGCGCGGGCGAACAGCGCCTCGAGCGTCTTGCGGTAGCCGCTGCCGCGGGCGTGCAGTTCGGTGCGCGCCGACTCGGGGAGGTAGAGCCGCTCGTCGGTGTAGACCTTCATGGCGTCGCGGCGCTCGCGAAATGCCGACAGGTGTGACTGGAATACAGCCAGCAGTCGAACGGCGAAGGGCAACGCCATGGCCGCGATGCCGTCGATACGGCTCGCGTAGTCCTCAATCCCATAGGCGCAGACTTCCTCGAGCGCCTGCTGCTTGGACTTGAAGTAGTAATAGAGGCTGCCCTGCTTGATCCCGAGGCGCTCGGCGATCGCCGTCGTGCTGGCGCCGTGGTAGCCGTGCTCGGCAAAGACCGCGGCCGCCGCCTCGAGGGCGGCGCGCTTCTTCTGGTCGTAACGGGGTTGCTTGCTGTCGGCCATGACGGACGCTCAGTCGTCGAATGGCAAGGATTCTATAGCCCTATAGAATCAAAGCAAGCAGAAACGGGGGCTTCGCCCTGGTTTATTTCTAATCAGAGACTTAGGTCACAAAAATATCGGTAGACCTATAGAAAGCGAGGCGCGCACATCACTCGGCGGCTTCGCTGACGCCCAGCCTCTCGTGCATGACCGGGCTCGTCGTCGTGTACTGGAGGTGCACCTTCTTGCCGGGTTCCAGCCGCGCCTTGATGGCAAAGGCGGCAAGCGCCGCTTCGTGGAAACCCGAGAGAATGAGCTTCTTCTTACCCGGGTAGAAATTGATGTCACCGATGGCATAGATGCCGGGCGTCGAGGTTTCGAACTTCTCCGTGTCGACGTTGATCGTCTTGCGGTTGATGTCGAGCCCCCAGTCAGCGATGGGCCCGAGCTTGGGCGCCAGGCCGAAGAACACCATGGCGTGGTCGGCATCGATCGTGGTTTCTGCGCCTTCCTTGTCGACGAGGGTTACGGACTCGAGCGTGCCGTCGGTGCCATGGAACGCCTTGGCCTTGGTGTTCTCGTAAAGGTCCATCTCGCCGCTGGCCACGAGCGCACGCATCTTGTCGACCGAGGCGTCGACGGCGCGGTACTCGTCACGTCGGTGCACGAGCGTAATGTGCTCGGCGATGGGCTGCAGTGCCAGCACCCAGTCGAGCGCCGAATCGCCACCGCCGAAGATCACCAGCTTCTTGCCCGCGTACTGTTCGGCGTTGCGCACGCGGTAAACAATGCCCGTACCCTCGTAGTCGGCGGCATCGGCCGCGCGGATCTGTCGCGGCTGGAACGAGCCGACGCCGGCCGCGATGATCACCGCGCGTGCCTCAAACTCGATGCCCTTGAAGGTCTTCATGTAGAAGCCGTCGCCACGCGGCTCGAGCTCCGTGACCTCATCGCCCAGGTGCAACTCGGCACCGAAGGGCTCGATCTGCTTGAGCAGGTTGTCCGTGAGCTCCTGGCCCGTGCACACGGGCACGGCCGGGATGTCGTAGATCGGCTTGTCGGGGTAGAGCTCTGTGCACTGGCCGCCGGGCTGTGCGATGGAGTCCACAACGTGAGCCTTGAGGCCCAGCAGGCCCAGCTCGAATACCTGGAACAGGCCGCACGGGCCCGCGCCGACAATGACGACGTCTGTGTTGATCAAGGGTCTTGCCTTCGCATCGGGTGTCCCGGCGATTATATCGAAGCGGCCGACGTGCCGCGCCGCAAGGCGCTACCATGTCGGCTTTCACACGTCGGGGCACGAGGACCAGCCACCATGCGCGACTACCTGAAGTTCTACATCAACGGGAAATGGGTTGACCCGGCCGAACCGGCCACCATCGAGGTCGTCAATCCGGCCACAGAGCAGCCATTCGCGCGCGTGAGCGCCGGCAGTGCCGCCGACGTGGATCGCGCCGTCGCTGCGGCTCGGGCGGCTTTCGAGAGCTGGTCGCAGTCGACGATCGAGGACCGCGCGGCGCTGCTCGAGCGCATCGTCGCGTGCTACAAGGCGCGCATGGGTGACCTGGGTGCGGCCATCAGTGAAGAGATGGGCGCGCCGGCCGGTTTCGCCACCAAGGTGCAGGCGGGCTCGGGGCTCGGCCATTTCATCACGATGCAGAAGCTGCTGCCCCACTACGAGTTCCAGGAGCAGAAGGGGGACCACTTCCTGAGTCGCGAGGCCATCGGCGTGTGCGGGCTCATCACGCCCTGGAACTGGCCGCAGAACCAGATCGCCTGCAAGGTCGCGCCCGCGCTCGCCGCAGGCTGCACGATGGTGCTCAAACCCAGCGAAGTGGCACCCATCGACGCCATGATCCTGGCCGAGATCCTCGACGAGGCCGGCGTGCCCGCGGGCGTATTCAACCTCGTCAATGGCGATGGCCCTTCGGTGGGCGCCGCGATGTCCGCGCACCCCGACATCGACATGATGTCGTTCACGGGTTCGACGCGGGCGGGCGTGGCCGTGGCCAAGGCCGCGGCCGACAGCGTCAAGCGCGTGGCGCAGGAGCTCGGCGGCAAGTCGCCCAACGTGCTGCTCGACGACGTCGACCTTGAGGCCGCCGTGACGAGCGGTGCGCGCCAGGTGTTCGCAAACTCGGGGCAGTCCTGCAATGCGCCCACGCGCATGATCGTGCCGCGCGCGATGCTGGCCGACGCGGCGGCGATCGCGGCCAGGGTGGCCGAGAAGACGACAGTTGGCGATCCCAACGATGAGCAGACGCGCATCGGTCCCGTGGTCAGCAAGGTCCAGTTCGACAAGATCCAGGCGCTGATCCAGGCGGGGATCGACGAAGGCGCGACGCTGGTCGCGGGCGGCACGGGTCGTCCCGAGGGTCTCGATACGGGCTACTACGTGAAGCCGACGGTGTTCAGCGATGTCACGAATGACATGACCATCGCGCGTGAGGAGATCTTTGGGCCTGTGCTCGTGCTCATCCCCTACGATGACGAGGACGATGCCGTGGACATCGCCAACGACACGCCCTATGGGCTTGCGGGCTACGTGCAGGCGGGCGACCCGCAGCGCGCGGTCGGCGTCGCGGCGCGCATCCGCGCGGGCAGCATCCACATCAACGGGCAGGGCCCGTCACTCATGGCACCGTTCGGCGGCTACAAGCAGTCGGGCAACGGTCGTGAATGGGGGCCGCTGGGTCTCGAGGAGTTCCTCGAGGTCAAATCGGTGTTCCTGCCGAAGTCAGCCTGACGCGCGCGTCCAACGCACGTAGACCAGGCTGCGGTCAATGAGCGTGAGCTCGCCGGCTTCGGGTCCGGCCTGATCGGGGTTGCTCGAGAAGGCCAGCTGCCAGCCGCCCGTGTCCGCGATGTCGGGAAGCGCGAAGGGTACGTCGCAGCCCGTCGGATTCATGAGCACGGCGACCGCTTCGTCATCGGGCGACTGCGGCGCGTCGTTCTCGGTGGCGACGAGCAGCATTGTCAGCGCCTGTGCGTGGTGCCAGTCGATGCCCTCGAGCGGACGGCTGTCGGGCGCCAGCCAATCGATGTTCGGGATGCCCGACGCGTTGGCGCTCGCCCCGTGCCGGTAGCCCGCCTGGCGCAACAACGGTGAGCTGCGCCGCAGTGCGATGAGCTCGCGCACGGCGTCGAGAAAGCCCTCGTCCACACTGTCCCAGTCGACCCAGCTTATCGCGTTGTCCTGCGCGTAGGCGTTGTTGTTGCCCTGCTGCGTGCGACCGAATTCATCGCCCGCGAGCAGCATCGGCGTGCCTTGAGCGAGAAACAGCGTGGCGAGCAGGTTCAGGCGCTGGCGCCGGCGCACGGCGAGAATGCGCGGGTTGTCCGTGTGCCCTTCGACACCGTGGTTGGACGAGAAGTTGTGCTGGTGACCGTCGTGATTGTTCTCGCCATTGGCCTCGTTGTGCGGCCGGTCGAAGCTGACGAGATCGGCCAGCGTGAAGCCGTCGTGGCTCGTGATGAAGTTGACGCTGGCCCAGGGCGGCCGGCCGCTGGCTTCGAAGACGTCGGCGGAGCCGTGCAGGCGTCGCGCCATGGCGGGCGACTGGCGCTCGTCGCCGTGCCAAAACTGCCGTGAGACATCGCGGAATCGATCGTTCCACTCGGCCCAGGGCGCGGCGAAGTGGCCGAGCTGGTAGCCGCCGGGCCCGATGTCCCAGGGTTCTGCAACAAGCTTCGTGTGGCGCAGGACTTCGTCCTCGGCAATCTTGCGCAACATGGGGTGGGCATTGTCGAAGCCCGTGAAATAGCGCCCGAGGATGGGTGCCAAGTCAAAGCGGAAGCCGTCCACACCCATCTCACCGGCCCAGTAGCGGAGGCTGTCGACGACGAGCTGCTGTGTGGCCCAGTGATCGGCGTTGATCGTATTGCCCGTGCCCGTGTCGTTGACGTAGTCGCCGGGCGCCTGCGGCAGCACGCGGTAGTAGGCCAGGTTGTCGATGCCACGCAGAGACAGCGTCGGGCCCGTCGAGTTGCCCTCCGCCGTGTGGTTGTAGACCACGTCGAGGATGACCTCGAGGCCCGCGTCGTGCAGCGTATCGACCATCTCGCGAAACTCGGTGACAGGGTCGTCGCCCGCGTAGCGCGGCATGGGCGCGAAGTACGACAGCGTGTTGTAGCCCCAGGTGTTCGACAAGTCGCGCTGTGCGAGGAAGTGCTCGTCGACAAACGCGTGCACGGGCATCAGCTCGACCGAGGTGACGCCCAGCGCTTTCAGGTACTCGACGACCTGGCCGTTGGCGAGCCCGCGGAAGCGGCCGCGTTCCTGCTCGTCGAGCGCGGGATGCTGCATCGTGAAGCCGCGCACATTGAGTTCGTAGAACATCGTGTCGCGCCACGGCACCTGCGGCCGTCTGCGCACCGTGGGCCCCGGGGCGGTGACCACGCCTCGCGGCACGTAGGGTGCGCTGTCGCGTCGGTCGGCCAGTGCGCCGCCGCGACCGCGATGCGCGAACAGTGTCGGGTGCCACTGGAAGGGCCCGTCGATCTGGCGCGCGTAGGGATCGAGCAGCAGCTTGGCCGGATTGCAGCGCAGGCCCTTCGAGGGCGCCCAGTCACCGTGAACGCGGTAGCCGTAGCGCTGCCCGGCCCCGAGCCCGGGTACGAAGCCGTGCCAGGTATCCCCTGAACGCGCGGGCAGGTCGAGCTTGTCCGTCTCGTTGCCTTGCGCATCGAACAGACACAGCTCGACGCGCTGCGCCGCCGATGAAAACAGCGCGAAGTTGACGCCGTCGGGCGTGACGGTGCTGCCTGGGCGCGCGGGGTCGCCCGCTTCGATGATCACCGGCCAGCGAGCGGAGTGAGCCGCCAAATGTCGTCGTTGTACTGGCGCATTGTGCGGTCTGTGGAGAACCGGCCCGACGCGGCCGCATTGAGGATGCTCTTGCGCGTCCAGGCCTCGGTATCGGCCGCCAGCGCATCGACATCGTTCTGCGCGGCGAGGTAGCCCGCGAAATCGGCCGAGGTCATCCACGGATCGTGCGGGTCGCGCAGCGATGCGATGATGCCGTCGAAGATGCCGGGCTCGCTCTGATTGAAGTGTCCCGACTCGAGCAGGCGAACGACGGCCGCAAGATCGGGGTCTGCGGCGATGATCGCGGCCGGGTTGTAGTTGCCGTGCGTGGCCTGCACCTCTTCGACGGTCAGGCCGAACAGGAAGAAGTGGTCTTCGCCCACGGCCTCACGAATTTCGACGTTGGCACCGTCGAGCGTGCCGATGGTCAGCGCGCCGTTCATCATGAACTTCATGTTGCCCGTGCCCGAAGCTTCCTTGCCCGCCGTCGAGATCTGCTCCGAGAGTTCGGCCGCGGGGCAGATGCGTTCCATGGCCGACACGTTGTAGTCGGGGTAGAACACGAGCCGCAGCAGGCCCTCGGTGCGCGGGTCGTTGTTGACGACGGCTGCCACGTTGTTGATGAGTTTGACGATTTCCTTGGCGCGAACGTAGCCGGGCGCGGCCTTGCCGCCGATGATCACGGCGCGCGGCTGCATGCCCGCCGTCTCGCCGGCTGAGATGCGGATGTAACGGTGGATCACGTGCAGCACGTTGAGCAGCTGACGCTTGTACTCGTGGATGCGTTTGACCTGCACGTCGAAGAGCATGTCTGGCGTGAGCCTGACGCCCGCGTGCTCGCGGATGTCGCGTGCGAGCAGCAACTTGTTGTGGCGCTTGGCCGCGTGCCACGCGTCGCGGAATGCGGCCTCGTCGACGAGTGGGCGCAGCTGTTCGAGTTGCGGCAGGTCCGTGATCCAGCCGTCGCCAATGCGGCTCGTGATGAGTTCGGACAGCGCCGGGTTGCAGGCCGCGAGCCAACGGCGCTGCGTCACGCCGTTGGTCTTGTTGTTGAACTTGTCGGGCGAGAGCGCGTGGAAGTCACGGAACAGGCCTTCCGTCAAAAGCGCGGAGTGCAGCGCCGCCACGCCATTGACCGAGCGGCTGCCGACGATCGCCAGATAGGCCATGCGCAGCATGGGTTCTTGGCCTTCCTCGACCAGCGACATGCGGCGCAAGCGTGCGGTGTCGCCCGGCCAGCGCTGCGCCACATCGGCCAGGAAGCGTGCATTGATCTCGAGAATGATCTCGAGCACGCGCGGCAGCAGCTCGCGGAACATGGCCACCGGCCATTTCTCTAGCGCCTCGGGCAGCAGCGTGTGGTTGGTGTAGGCCATGGTCGCGGTCGTGATGGACCAGGCCGTGTCCCAGTCCATGCCGTGCTCGTCCATGAGCAGGCGCATGAGCTCGGCAACGGCGACGGCCGGGTGCGTGTCGTTGAGCTGGAAGCAGTGCTTTTCGGCGAAGCCCGAGAAGTCATCGCCGTGGCGCGACTGCCAGTCGCCGATGATGTCCTGCAGACTGGCGCTGGCCAGAAAGTACTGTTGGCGCAGTCGCAACACCTGGCCGTTTTCGTTGGCGGCGTTGGGGTAGAGCACCATGGTGATGTTCTCGGCCGTGTTCTTGTCGCGCACGGCGTCGGCGTAGCTGCCCGCATTGAACTCGCCGAGGTCGAAGGCCTCGGCGGCCTCGGCTGACCACAGCCGCAAGGTGTTCACGACGTTGTTGCGGTAGCCGGGTACGGGCACGTCATAGGGTACGGCCGATACGGTTTCAGCATCGACCCAACGCCAGCCCGTGCTGCCGTCGCCGCGTGTGTAGCTTTCGGTGCGGCCACCGAAGCGCACCTGGCGCACAAGGTCGCGCCGGCGGATCTCCCAGGGAAAGCCGTCAGCGAGCCACGGATCCGGCTCCTCGATCTGGCGACCGTCACGGAGCTGCTGGTGGAACATGCCATAGCGGTAGCGAATGCCGTAGCCGATGACGGGCAGCCCCAGCGTGGCGCAGCTGTCGAGGAAGCAGGCCGCGAGACGACCGAGGCCGCCGTTGCCGAGGCCGGCGTCGTGCTCGGCCTGCTCGACGTCTTCGAGCGCGATGCCGATGCGCTGCATGGCTTCGCGTGCGGCGGGCTCGAGGTCGAGGTTGAGCAGGGCGTTGCCCAGCAATCGGCCCATGAGGAACTCAAGTGACAGGTAGGCCGTGCGCTTCGCGTCGGCTTCGACGCGGTTGCGGTGGGTCTCCGACCAGCGCTCCATGAGCCGGTCGCGCACGGCGTAGGCCAGTGCCTGACAGGCGTAAGGGTTACCGGGTTCGAGTGCGAACTGCCCCAGCGTCAGGCTGAAGTAATGGCGGAAGTCTTTGAGAATGGCGTCCGCATCCATGCCCAAGGTTTCGGCGGCAAGGGCGGCATCGTGTTTGGTGGTCGGGTGTGTACTCACGTGTCAGTACTCCTCGGCTCGTTGTTGTCCGCGGGCTCGAGAATTAGCGTGGCCAGCGGCGGTAGTGTCAGTGTCAGGGAATGCGGCTGGTCGTGCCAGCCTTGCGGTTCGGTGTTGACGGCGCCGTCGTTGCCGACGCCACTGCCGTCGTACTCGCGCGCGTCGCTGTTGAAGCGTTCGCGCCATTGTCCGGCTTTGGGGGCCCCCACGCGGTAGTCTTCGCGCACCACGGGCGTCATGTTGACAACGCACAGCGCGACGCGACCCTCGCCGTCGAAGCGCAGCCACGAGAACACACTGGCATCGGCGTCTTTCCAGTCGAGCCAGCAAAAGCCGGCGCCGTCGAAGTCCTGCGCGTGCAGTGCGGGCGTGCTGCGGTACACCTGGTTGAGGTCGCGCACGAGTTGCTGCAAGCCCGCATGCGGTGCGAAATCCGTGAGGTGCCAGTCCAGCGACCGGTCGTGGTTCCACTCGTCGTGCTGGCCGAATTCAGCTCCCATGAAGAGCAGCTTCTTGCCCGGGTGGGCGTACATGAGCCCGAGGTAGGCGCGCAGGTTTGCGAAGCGCTGCCAGTCGTCGCCAGGCATGCGACCCAGCAGCGATCGCTTGCCGTGCACCACTTCGTCGTGTGAAAGCGGCAGCACGAAGTTTTCGTCAAACGCATAGACGAGGCCGAAGGTGATCTTGTCGTGATGGTAGCGTCGGTGGATGGGGTCTTCGCCCATGTACGTCAGGCTGTCGTTCATCCAGCCCATGTTCCACTTGAACGTAAATCCCAGCCCGCCGTCGTAGGTTGGCCGTGATACCCCGGGCCAGGCTGTTGATTCTTCGGCGTAGGTCGTCGCGCCCAGCGCGTGCACGGTTTCGTTGAGGCGCTTGACGAATGCGACGGCCTCGAGATTTTCGTTGCCGCCGTGTTCGTTGGGTACCCACCCGCCGTCGTCACGCGAGTAGTCGAGGTAGAGCATGGAGGCCACGGCGTCCACGCGCAGGCCGTCGATGTGAAAGGCCTCGACCCAGTAGCGTGCGCTGCCGATGAGGTAGTTGACGACCTCGTTTCGCCCGTAGTTGAACACGAGCGTGCCCCAGTCGGCGTGCTCGCCCTGGCGCGGGTCCGCGTGTTCGTAGAGCGCCGTGCCATCGAAACGCCCCAGACCGTGTGGGTCGCGCGGAAAGTGCGCGGGCACCCAGTCGACGATGACGCCAATGCCGGCCTGGTGGCACTGGTCTACGAAGAAACGGAAATCGTCGGGTGCACCGAAGCGCCAGGTGGGCGCGAACAGGCCGATGGGCTGGTAGCCCCAGGAGCCGTCAAACGGGTGCTCCGTCACCGGCAGCAATTCGATGTGCGTGAAGCCCATGTCGACGACGTAGGGTACGAGCGTGTCGGCAAGCTCGCGGTAGCTGAGCCAGTTACCGTCACCGTTGCGGCGCCATGAGCCCAGGTGCACCTCGTAGATGGCCTGCGGCGCCGACATCGAGGGTGCGCCACGTTGTGCGGCTAACCATTCGGCGTCGCCCCAGTTGTAGTCGCTCTCGGTGACGACTGCGGCGTTGCCCGGCGGTGGCTCGAAGGCATTGCCGTAGGGGTCCGTCTTTTCGGGCAACAGGGTTCCCGCCGCGTCGAGCAGCTCGAATTTGTAGCGCGCGCCGTCACCGACGTCGGGCACAAACAACTCCCAGATGCCCACGCCCGGGTGGCGGCGCATGGGGTTGCGGCGGCCGTCCCATTGATTGAAGTCGCCGATCACGCTCACACGCGAGGCGTTGGGTGCCCAAACGGCAAATCGCGTGCCGCGCACGCCTTCATTGGTCACGACGTGCGCGCCCAGCGTGTCGTAGATCTTCTCGAGCCGCCCTTCGCCCAGCAGGTGCAGATCGACGTCACCGAAACTTGAGCCAAACGAGTAGGGGTCGCGCAGGTCCGAGCTCGCGTTGCCGGGCCAGGCGACACGCAGCCGGTAGTCGGCCGCATCAACACGGCCTGCGAAGATGCCGTCGGCGTGGATGCGGCGCAGCTCGGACACTGCTTCGCCGTCGTCGTCGATAAGGTGCACGGACGCGGCACCCGGTTGCAATGTCACGACCGTGTCGTAGTCGCCGCGGCCGTGTCGCCCCAGCACGGCGAACGGATCCGGGTGCCGGCCCTCGGCCAGCAATTTCAGATCGGCGGTCGAGGGCAGCGGGCCGCGCTCAGTGTGCGAAGCCATAGAGCTTCTCCATGTAGTCGCGCGCGGCGTCCGACCAGGGATATCGCGCACGGCCTGCGGCCTCGGCGATGTCGGCGTAACTTTCTGGCGCCTCGCGGAACATCGCGATGGCGTCGTGGCTGCGGGCAATGAAGGCGTCGGCTTGCGCGGCTGCGCCGTCGCCCGCGAACGTGAAGCCCGTGAGCCCATCCGCGACCGTGTCGTTGAGACCGCCCACGGCGTGCACGAGGCAGGGCTGCGCTGACCGCATGGCCAGCATCTGGCTGATGCCGCAGGGTTCGTAGCTCGACGGCATCAGGAACAGGTCGCCGCCGCGGTAGAGCGCGTCGGCCAGCGTTTCGGAGAAACCACGCAGGAACACAATACGGTGGTCACGCTGCGAGGCTTCGACCAACGTGCGTTCGATGTCGGGGTCGCCCGTGCCCACCAGCGTCAGCAGGCCGTCGGGATCGAGTGCGTCGAGCGCATGCTCGAGCGCGGTGCGACCGTCATCACGTTGCTGCATGGCAATCGCGAGTTTCTGGTCCGTGAGTCGGCCCACGCTCGTCAACAGCATCGACGGCTGGTCCGCGCCGTGCGCCTCGAAGTTGGCGCGCGCGAGGTCGTGCAGCGCGCCGTAGACGCGGTCCGACTGACGCCAGTAGTGCAGCGTGTGCAGGACCGTGTCGCGAACCCTGGGCCAGTCGAGCCGACTCGCATCGACGTCGTAGTCGCAGCCGTTCAGGATGCCGTGCAGACGACCCTCGGCGTCTGCCGCAAGCAGGGCTTCCTGCAGGCCCTCACCGCCGCGGTAGCCGCGCGTGGGATCATCGGGCACGAGGATTTCCCGGGCGTTCGTGGGCGACACGGTATTCACGGCGTCGGCCAGCCGGATGCCCGCGAGCATGGGGTTGAAGCAGTTGTTGTAGCGCGGGTCGGCCACCACCCGTTCGCAGACCGTCAGCGCCGGGAACCAGGCTGAGAGCGAGGAGGCGTTGTCGGCCAGTGGCCGGATACCCTGGATGCCGAGGTTGTGCAGCGTGAACACGGTGCGCCACTGCTGCAGCGTCGACAGTGCCGGCTCGTAGGCTCGCAACACGGCAAGCGGTGCGGCGTGCCAGTCATGCAGGTGCAGGATGGCATCGTCGTTGGCGTGGGCTGGCAGCCAGGTCGCGGCCGCGGCGCACAGCAGGGCAAAACGCGTGGCGTCCGTGGCGAATGGGCGCAGCGGCCCGTCGTCGTGGTAGATGCTGCCCTTGCCGTCACCGTTGAACCCGTCGTGGTCGAACACGACGTGTGTGACGCCTTGGTCATCAATGTGCTGCCAGCATTCGATCGACAGGGAGGTTGCGCCGAACGGCACGACCATACGGGTTGCGAATGACATGCCGTCGACATGGTGCAGCCTGCCGTACGACGGGCACAGGACCGTCACGTCGACGCCACGCGCCGCGAGCGCGCGCGGCAGTTCACGCACGACGTCGCCGACGCCGCCCGCCTTGCCGCCGGGCAGGGCGCCGTTTTCCGACGCCACCATGTAGACATGCGGATACTCGCTCATGGGCCTAGCGCGTGAAGTGCAGCTCCTGACCGAGCATGTCGGGTGTGACCAGCGTCAGGCCCGAGTCCGTCACGCGGAAGCCGCGCTCACGATCGGCGTCGTGGTCCTCACCAATGACCGTGTGGTCTTCAATGACGGTGCCGCGGTCGATGATGGCGCGGTCGATGCGGCAGTTTTCGCCGATGCGCACGTCGGGCAACACGACCGAGTCGCGCACCACGGAGTGCGAGTCTACGTGCACATTCGTGAACAGGACGGAACGAAACAGCGAGGCACCCGACACGACACAGCCGCCGGAGACCATCGAGTTGATGGCCTCGCCGCGACGCCCGGGCTCGTCGTGCACAAACTTGGCGGGCGGCAGCTGCGCCTGCACCGTGGTCACAGGCCATTCGCCGTCGTAGAGGTTGAGCTGCGGCACGACGCTGACGAGCTCCATATTGGCTTCCCAGTAAGCCTGAAGCGTGCCGACGTCGCGCCAGTACGCCTGCTCCTGCGTTTCAGGGTCGCGGAACGGGTAGGCGTACACGCGGTAGTTCTTGATGATCGAGGGGATCACGTTGCGCCCGAAGTCATGCGCGGACGCCGGGTCGTCGGCATCCTTGATCGCCTGCTCGAACAGGAAGTCGGTGTTGAAGACGTAGTTGCCCATCGAGGCCAGGCAGTAGCCATCGCGGCCGGGAATCGATACGGGCTCCGCGGGCTTCTCATTGAAGTCGATGACACGGCCGGACTCGTCGACGGTCATGACACCGAGCTGGCCGGCAGCCTCCTCAACAGGAACCTCGAGGCAGCAAACACTCATGTCGGCTTCGGCGTCGGTGTGTGCCGCGAGCAGCGGGCCGTAGTCCATCTTGTAGACATGGTCGCCTGCGAGGATGAGCACGAGACGCGGTGCGTGCGTCCGAATGATGTCGATATTCTGGTAAACCGCGTCGGCCGTGCCGCGGTACCACTCACCCCCCACGCGCTGCGACGCCGGCAGGATCTCGACGAACTCGCGCTCGGTGGAGTACTGCGACGACCAGCCGCGCACCAGGTGTCGAATCAGCGAGTGGGCCTTGTACTGGGTCAGCACCCCAATTCGGCGGATGCCCGAGTTGAAGCAGTTCGACAGGGGGAAGTCGATGATGCGGAATTTGCCGCCGAAGTAGAGCGCAGGCTTGGCGCGCCAGGTTGTGAGCTCGCGAAGCCGGGAGCCCTGACCGCCCGCAAGAATCAGCGCGAGCGTCTCGCGCGTGAGTCGACTGACGAAACGAGCGTCGTCCGCCTTGATCTGCGTTGCCATGCTGGTTGCTCCCCTTCGCGCCACACCGGATCGCGATGATAGCGCGTTGCGGCGCTCGGGCCGCTATCCCTATGGCATCAGCGGCCTGTGCGTCGCGAGAGGGTGGCGATGCGGCCGCGCATCGCGGCGTCGAACTGCCCCGGCAGCAGCCGCCAGCGCCAGTTGCCGCCCGGCTTGCCCGGCGTGTTGAGGCGGGCGTCCGAACCCAGCCCGAGGAAGTCCTGCATCGGCACGATGGCCATGCAGGCGCGGCTCTCGAAGGCGATTCGGGCCAGCGACCAGTGCACCGACTCGGGATCGCCCCCGGCGAGCTTGAGCGTGGCGCGTTGCATGTGTTCGACCTGTTCGCGCGAGCGCACGTCTTCGCCTTCGCCGTGGAACCAGCCCAGCGTCGTGTCGTTGTCGTGGGTCCCCGTGTAGCACACCGAGTCGACCTCTATGCGTGACGGGTCGAAGCCGGGCTCGGCGACGAGGAACTGAAGCACGGACATGCCGGGCATACGCTGGCGCAGTCGAAGCTGGTCGACCGCGTCCGTGATCGCGCCCAGGTCTTCTGCGACGATCGGAATGTCACCCAACGCGTCGCGCATGGCGTCGAACACGGCATCGTTCGGTCCCGGCTCCCAGGCGCCGTCGCGCGCGGTGTCGGCACCGTAAGGCACGGCCCAGTAGGCCTCGAAGCCCCGGAAATGATCGATTCGTACAATGTCGACCATCCGCATCGTGTGACGCAGTCGAGCAATCCACCAGGCGTAGCCCTGTTGCGCGTGGTGGTCCCAGTCGTACAGCGGGTTGCCCCAGAGCTGGCCGTCCTCGGAGAAGTAGTCGGGCGGCACGCCGGCCACGTGCGTCGGCACGCCGTCGGTGTCGATTCGCAGCATGGCCTTGTAGGCCCAGGCGTCGGCGCAGTCGAGCGCGATGTAGATCGGCATGTCACCGAAGAGCAGGACACCGCGTTTTGCGGCGCAGGCGCGCAGCGCCTGCCATTGGCGGTAGAACATGAACTGGGCGAACTTGATGGCCCGGATCGCGTCGCAGTGTTCCTGGACGACGCGGGCCATAGCCGCGGGCTCGCGCCTGCGGTAGGGCGCATCCCATTCGGGCCAGGGGCGCTGGTTGTGCACCGACTTCAAGGTGCGGAACAGCGCGTAGTCATGCAGCCATTCGGCGTCGTAATCGCCGACGAAGGCCTCATACTCCGGCCGGAGCTCAGGTGCCGCGCCAGCAAAGAAGCGCGCCGCCGCCTCGTCGAGCAGGGTCGTCTTCGGGCCTATCAGTGCGCCGTAGTCGACGGTGTCCGCGGGCAAGTCCTCAAGCGGTCTGAGGTCGTCGCCTGCCAGCAAGCCGAGTTCGACGAGCTCTCGCAGCTCGATAAGCATCGGGTTGCCGGCGTAGGCCGATAACGGCTGGTAGGGTGAATCACCGTAGGCGGTGGGCCCCGTCGGCAGAAACTGCCAGACGCTGAGGCCGGCTTCGGCCATGGCATCGATAAAGGCGTGCGCATCCCGGCCGATTTCGCCGATGCCGTGCGGTCCCGGCAATGACGTGATGTGCATGCAGGTGCCCGCCCTGCGGTGGCTTG
This sequence comes from Pseudomonadota bacterium, assembly GCA_039821605.1. Lineage (GTDB taxonomy): Bacteria > Pseudomonadota > Gammaproteobacteria > Steroidobacterales > Woeseiaceae > CALBPI01. The sequence goes on from JBCBNV010000001.1 coordinate 213,526, forward strand.
TAATGGCGTGCGGTTCCGCGGCACCCAAAGGTCCCGAAGTGGCCACGGCGTGCGCGGCGGGATGCTCAATGTGCATGGTCGAACCTGCGTCCAATCTGTGTCCGGCCGTTTACCGACAAACCGGATCGTTATTGTAGCGCTGACGCAACACGTCGGTACGTCTCCCCACGAAAACGGTACGCGCGAGGGTGCTTCCGAGCAATGCGCTGCATACGTATTCAGCCCATGAATACGTATGCAGTGCATTGATTCAAAACGGTATCGTTACCTACCATGATTAGCGACTGGGGTCTCTAACTGCCCGAAATCAAAACGTTACCTTGGGGGGTAATCACACATGGTCACGAGTTCGCGTAAACACAACACGCGTAGCGGGCACACCGCGCCGTCACTGCGGCGCACCGCGCTGTCGCTGGCAGTTGCCGCAGCACTGCCAGGGGCAATGTCGCTGGCGCCTGCCGCCTACGCACAGGAAGACGATGAGTCGGCACAGGGACCTGCCCTGGAAGAAATCGTCGTCACCGGCTTCCGCCGCAGTCTGCAGGACTCGCGTGCGCTCAAGATGGACAGCGAGTCCATCGTGGAAGCGGTCAGCGCTGAAGACATCGGCAAGCTGCCGGACATCAGTATTGCAGAGTCGCTGGCCCGACTGCCCGGCCTCGCCGCACAGCGCCTGAACGGCCGCGGTCAGGTCATCAGCGTTCGCGGCCTCGCGCCCGACTTCACCACGGCGCTTCTAAACGGTCGCCCGCAGGTCTCGACGGGCGACAACCGCGGCGTCGAATTCGATCAATACCCTTCCGAGCTGCTGAGTGCCGCCGTCGTCTACAAGACGCCTGACGCTGCGCTTATCGGCCAGGGTCTGGCGGGCACCGTCGATCTGCGCACGGTGCGCCCGCTCGAATACGGCCGTCGCGCCATTACGGGCAACGTGTTCTATGAGTGGAACCAGCTCGACGCGCTGAATGACGGCGCCGACGATTCGGGTAACCGCTACACGCTGTCCTACATCGACCAGTTTGCCGATGACACGATCGGTGTGGCCATCGGCTACTCCTACCTCGACTCTCCGTCGCAGGGTGAGCGTTTCAACGCCTGGGGCTACCCGGGAACGGGCGACGCCGACAACAACCAGATCATCGGTGGCGCCAAGCCCTACGTGCAGTCGAACCAGCTCGAGCGTGCAGGGACGATCGGCGTACTCGAGTACCAGCCGAGCGATACCTTCTCGGCTGCGGCTGACGTGTTCTACTCGGACTTCCAGGATGACCAGCTGCTGCGCGGCATCGAGCTGCCGCTCTGGTGGTCTTCGGCGCAGCTCGCACCGGGCTACCAGGCCTCCGACGGCTTCGTCACCGACGGCACCTTCAACGACGTCAAAGGTGTGATGCGCAACGACATCAATACCCGCGACGCGCAACTCCTCGCCATTGGCCTCAATGCCGAATGGGTGGTCGGTGAGAACTGGACGCTGACGGCCGACTACGCTGTTTCAAGCGTTGAGCGTGACGACGTCATCCTCGAGACCTACTCGGGTACGGGTACGGCGGGTCAGGGCGCGACGGACAGCCTGGGCTTCCAGCTTCAGGGTGACGGCACGCAGTTCTTCTCGACACTCGACTACGCAGACCCGAACCTCATCATGCTGACCAGCCCGCAAGGTTGGGGCGGCAACGTGGTCCCGGGCGGCCAGGTCGGCTATCTGAACAGCCCTACGGTTGAGGACGACCTGGATCAGATCCATCTCGCCGCGAAGCGCTACTTTGACGGTGATATCTCAAGCATCGAGTTCGGCCTGAACTACGCCACGCGTGATAAATCACTTGTTGCCAACGAGTTCTTCCTCGCATTGGCAGGTGGTGTCACCGAGGCGGCAATTCCCGTACCCACGGGTGTCACAGAGCTCGACTTCCTGGGTATCCAGGGCATGGTCAGCTACGACCCGCTCGCAGCGCTCAACAGCGGCGTCTACGAGCTCACGCGAAACCCCAACAACGACGTCACCGTCAAGAACTGGGGCGTTGAAGAGGATGTCACGCTCGCGTTCGTGAAGGTCGGTCTCGACACCAACTGGGGTGATGTCCCCGTCAACGGTAACTTCGGCGTTCAGGTGGTTCACACCGACCAGTCGAGCTCTGGCTTTGCGGCCGGTTTCGAGACGGTTGCAATCTCGGGGGGCAAGGAATACACGGAGATTCTCCCCAGCCTGAACCTCAACTTCGAGGTGGCTGAGAACCAGTACGTCCGTTTGGGGATTGCACGTACGCTGGCGCGTCCGCGTATGGACGACCTGCGGGCGAGCAACGAGTTCAATTTCGACGAAAGCCTCGTCGGCCCGAACGGCGAGACCATCCCGGGAATGCCGCCGTTCAGTGGCAGCGGTGGTAACCCCGAACTGAATCCCTGGATCGCCAACTCTCTCGATATCTCCTATGAGCGCTACTTCGATGACGGCCTGGGCTACCTGTCCATCGCCGGCTTCTACAAGGATCTTGAGAGCTACATCTTCCAGCAGACCATCGAGAAGGATTACTCTGGATTCCCATTCAACGGTCCGACGCCAGATACCTTTATCGGTACGGTGTCCGCACCGGCGAATGGCAGTGGTGGCAAGCTCTCGGGTGTTGAGTTGGCGCTCTCCGTGACCGGCGAGATGTTGACGCCGGCGCTCACGGGCTTTGGTGCGATTTTCTCGGCCTCGTTCAACGACAGTGACATCGTCTCGGATCCCAACGACCCTTCGACGCCGTTGCCGGGTCTGTCTGAGGAGATCTTCAACGTCACGCTGTTCTACGAGCAGGGCGGCTTCCAGGCGCGCGTCAGCAACCGCTACCGCTCCGAGTTCCTCGGTGAGGTATCGGGCTTCGGCAACGGTCGCAACCTGACGATCGTTGACGAAGAGTCGCTGCTCGATGCACAGGTCAGCTACGAGTTCCAGGAAGGCCCGGCCGCCGGCCTGCGCGTCATGCTGCAGGGCTACAACCTGACCGACCAGGAGTTCGTGACCTTCTTCAACAACAACTCGGCCGAACTGCGCGACTACCAACGCTACGGTCGTAACTTCCTCGTGGGTCTCTCCTACAGCTTCGAGTAAGTCGTAGGAACCAAGACAAGAAGCAAGAGCTTTAGAGGGGACAAAGCCCCCGGCGCGCGAGGCGCCGGGGGCATTTTTTTTGTGTGCACGAATTCGCATACACTGCAGGTCATGGCTGTGGGGGATGGCGATTGAACACCGAGCAACCGATCCGACGCGTTGTCATCGTCGGCGGCGGTACGGCCGGCTGGATGGCGGCAGCTGTGCTCGCGAAAACGCTTGGGCCGCGACTCGATATCACGCTTGTGGAATCCGAGGCCATTGGCACGGTGGGGGTCGGTGAGGCGACCATTCCCCAGATCCGTCTGCTCACAGCTTTGCTCGGTATCGATGAGAACGCCTTCCTTGCGGCGACCAACGGCACCATCAAGCTTGGCATCGAGTTCGACAGCTGGTTGCGACCCGGCGAACGCTACCTGCATGCCTTCGGCCGACTGGGTCACGACCTTGGCATGCTGCGCTTCCACCAGTACTGGCTGCGCGCACGCGCGGCAGGCTTTGGCGGCTCGCTCTGGGACTACTCGCTGAACAATGCGGCGGCCTTACAGGGTCGCTATGCGCATCTTGACCGCGTCGAAGGCACGCCCATCGAAGGTCTCGTGCGCGCCTACCATTTCGATGCGTCGCTGGTTGCGCGCGTGTTGGGCAGGCAGGCCATTGCCGCCGGCGTGCGTCGCATCGAAGGCCGCATCGTCGACGTCGCACTCGACAAGGAAACGGGTGCCGTCGACAGTGTGCAGCTTGAGCGTGGTGATCGCGTCGCCGGCGATCTGTTTGTCGACTGCTCGGGGTTTCGCGGGCTCGTGATTGGCCAGGCACTGGGCTCGGGCTACGAAGACTGGACCCACTGCTTACCCTGCGACCGTGCGGTGGCGGTGCCGTCCGCATCGACATCGCCGCTGCTGCCTTACACGCGGGCGACGGCGCGCGAGGCGGGCTGGCAGTGGCGCATCCCGTTGCAGCACCGCACCGGCAACGGGCACGTTTACTGCAGCGACTTCATCGACGATGACCGCGCCACGAGCGTGCTGCTCGATAACCTGGACGGCGAAGCGCTGGCCGAGCCGCGTGTGCTGCGCTTCACGACGGGGCGGCGTGAGCACTTCTGGCACAAGAACTGTGTTGCGCTGGGTCTCGCGGCGGGCTTCATGGAGCCGCTCGAGTCGACGAGCATTCACCTCGTGCAGTCGGGTCTGAGCCGGCTGCTGGCATTGTTTCCGAATGCCGGGCTGCGCCAGTCGGAGATCGACGAGTACAACCGCCAGGTTACGTTCGAGTATGAACGTATCCGCGATTTCCTGATCCTCCACTACCACGCCAATGCGCGACACGGCGAGCCGTTCTGGGACGCGCGTCGTGAGATGCGCATTCCCGACTCGCTCGCGCACAAAATCGCGGTGTTCCGCGACAACGGTCGACTGTTTCGCGAAGGCGATGAGCTGTTCACCGAAGTCGGCTGGTTGCAGGTGCTCATCGGGCAGGGCGTCGTGCCATCCGGCTACGACCCCATGGCCGATGGTATCGATGCCCACAAGCTGCGCGGGTTTCTCGACAACCTGCGCGGCATTGTTAGCGGCGCCGCGCAGCAGTTGCCTGCGCACGGCGAGTTCATCAGCCGAAACTGCGCTGCGCAGGCCTAACGCGCGATTTCGAGTATGCGGGCGCCGCGCGCGGGCAGTGCCAGTGTCTCGCCCAATCGCACGCGTGCGCCTGTCATGACGTCCGTCGCGCTGTCGGCGTCACCCAATACGCCACGGTAGCGCTCGAGTGGCAGGTTGCGCGCTGCGCCCTTGTTGAGGACGACCATGACCTCGGCCGCGTCGCCACGGAAGTAGACGTAGGCGCCGGCCTCGGGCGCGAAGTGGCGCAGCGCACCCCGGTGCACGGCGGGCTGTTCGCGGCGCCAGTTGAGCAGTCGTTTGAGCCAGCGCTGCGCGTCGCGCGCATCGGCGTCGAGCCCTTCGGCCGTGAAGCCGTTGCTGTCGTCGCCGGCCCAGCCGCCCGGGAAGTCGCGGCGGATGACACCGTGTGAGTCGGTTCCGGGGTTGGCGAACAGGATTTCGGAGCCGTAGTAGAGCTGCGGGATGCCGCGTGTGGTCAGCGTGAACGCGTGCGCGAGTTTCCAGAGTTCCAGGTCCTCGCCGAGCTGCGTGTAGATGCGGCTCATGTCGTGGTTGTCGGGGAAGATCATGAGCGCAAACGGATCGCCATAGAGAAAGTCGTTGGCGAGCAGCCGGTAGACTTCGCCGAGGCCGCTGTTCCAGGATTCCTCGGCAGTGAGCGCGCGGATCAGTGTCGTCTGCAGCGGAAAGTCGAACAGGCTCGGGACGTAGGACTCGTAGCTGTCATTGCGCGCCGAGCCGGCCTGCCAGTACGCGAGCAATGATGGGTTTGTCGTCCACTCTTCGCCAACGATGCCGAGCTTCGGGTACTCCATGCGCAGCCGCCGCGCGTAGTCGGTGAGAAACGCCTTGTCCGAATAGGGCCAGGTGTCGACACGAATGCCTGACAGTCCGGCGTACTCGACCCACCAGATCGAGTTCTGGATCAGGTAATTGGCCAGCAGCGGATTGCGCTGGTTGAGGTCGGGCATGGTCTCGACAAACCAGCCGTCGGCAAACCGCTGCCGATCCGCGTCGATGGCGTAGGGGTCGAGCAGGGCTTCGCGGTGATGGTTGGTTGGGACGAACTCGCCGCCATAGTTGATCCAATCGGCGGCGGGCAGGTCGTCCATCCACCAGTGTTCGTTGCCGCTGTGGTTGAGCACGGCGTCTATGATGAGGCCCACGCCACGCTCGCGCGCGGCATCGGCCAGCGCCCGGTAGTCCGCATTGCTGCCGAAGCGTGGGTCGACGGCGTAGAAATCCGTGGCTGCGTAGCCGTGGTAGGACCAGGCGGGCTGCGCGTTTTCGACGACGGGATTGAGCCAGATCTGGGTAAACCCCATGTCGGCGATGTAGTCGATGCGCTCCGTGATGCCGGCGAGGTCGCCGCCATGGCGGGCATACGGCTTGCTTCGGTCGAGCACATCGCCGTAGCCGTCGACGGCGTCATTGCCCGGGTCGCCATTGGCAAAGCGGTCCGGCGTAATCAGGTAGACCACATCGCGCGCATCGAAGCCGCGTCTGGCTGCGCTGCCCGACTCGCGCTTCGCCAGCCGGTAGTCGTGGCGCAGCACCACGCCCGTCGCATCGCTGAAGCTCAGCGTGATGTCGCCGGCCTCGGCATTGGCGGAAATCGCAAGGTCGAGAAACACGTAGTTGGGATTATCGGTGCGCGTGACCTTGTCGAGCGTCACCCCGTCCGCATCGAGCCCGGGTTCGAGGGTGGCGATGGCCTTGCCATGCACGAGCAATTGCAGCGACGAGGACTGCATGCCGACCCACCAACTCGGTGGCTCCACGCGTTCGAGCGTGGTCTCTGCCCAGGCGCAGCCGCTTGCGACGAGCAGCAGCAAGGCAATCGTTTTCTGAATACGCATCCCATCGGCCCCCTTCGATGTCGTTGCGGGATTATTTCAAACGCGTCGAGGACTTGTCGCTATGAATTCGATTGCAGGCGGGGCTTTGGAGGGCTGTCGCTTGCTAGAATCTGGGGTCAGAACTGCGGGGGGCAGCTCATGGGGAACAAGCTCGAACATATCGCCATCGTTGGTGGCGGTTCGGCGGGATGGATGACGGCAGCCGCGCTCGCGCACGCCGTAGGCCGCAGTTGCCGCATCACGCTCATCGAGTCCGAGGCCATCGGCACCGTCGGTGTGGGTGAGGCCACGATTCCCCCAATCAAGCTCTTCAACCAGCGGCTGGGTATCAGCGAGGCCGACTTCGTACGCGCCACGCAGGGCAGCTTCAAGCTGGGCATCCAATTCGTCGACTGGGCCCGCAAGGGCGAGGCCTATTTCCACCCGTTCGGTACTTACGGCGCCGACTTCGACGTCGTGCCGCTGCACCATTACTGGTTGCAGGCGCGTGCCGCGGGCCGCGCGGCAGCGCTCGACGACTACTGCATGGCCTGGGGCGCCGCGAGCCGCAGCCGGTTTTCGCAGCCGATGCCGGATCGGCGCATGGTGCAGTCGACGTTCGACTATGCCTACCACTTCGATGCGGGGCAGTACGCCGCCTTCCTGCGCCGCTACGCAGAGGCGCGTGGTGTCACGCGCCAAGAAGGTCGCGTGGTGGACGTCGCGCTCGATGGTGCGTCCGGTGATGTCGCGTCGGTCACGCTCGACGACGGTCGCGTCGTTGAAGCCCAGTTCTGGGTCGACTGTTCGGGCTTCCGCGGTCTGTTGATCGAGCAGCACCTGCATACGGGCTACCACGACTGGACGCACTGGTTGCCCTGCGACCGCGCGATGGCGGTACCGTCGGCGCCGGCCGATGACCTCATTCCCTATACGCGCTCGACGGCCAAGGCCGCGGGCTGGCAGTGGCGCATTCCGCTGCAGCACCGGACGGGCAACGGGCTCGTCTACTGCAGCCGCTACCTGTCCGACGACGAGGCGGCCAGCACGCTGCTCGACGGCCTCGACTCAGAACCGCTTGGCGATCCGCGCCCGCTGCGTTTCCGCACCGGTCGGCGCCGCCAATTCTGGAATCGAAACTGCGTTGCCATTGGCCTTGCCGCGGGTTTCATGGAGCCGCTCGAGTCCACGAGCCTGCACCTGATCCAGACCGGTATCACGCGTTTGCTCGCGCTGTTCCCGGACGCGCGCATGGATCCGTTGGCGGCGGCCGAATACAACCGGCTGACCGCGGCCGAATATGAAGGCATTCGCGACTTCCTGATCCTGCACTACCACGCCACGCAACGTGACGACGCGCCGTTGTGGCGCGCCTGCGCGAACATGTCGATTCCAGACACGCTGGCTTACAAAATGGACCAGTTTCGTGCCGGCGCGCGGCTTGTGTCGTCGGGTGTGGAGCTGTTTCAGAATCCAAGCTGGCTGGCCGTGCTCATCGGCCAGCACGTGGAGCCCGAGCAATTCGACGCGCTTGTGGAGCTACGGCCCGATGTCGATGGCATCGGGCGACTGGCGGGACTCAAGCGCGTGATCGCCGAGAGCGCCGAGGCCATGCCCACGCATGCCGATTTCATAGCGCAGCACTGCCGCGCGGAGACGCCTGTTGTGGCCGCTGCCGCCGGCTAAGTTGATGTAAACGTATTCATTTGTTCGTTGCGCCACGCTGTGGCACAAGCAACGGCACGCATGCTGGTTGGGGGGCAACCATGCAACAAAAACCTGCACTGGGATTCTGGCAAATCTGGAACATGTGTTTCGGGTTTCTCGGCATCCAGATGGGATTCGCGCTGCAGAACGCGAACGTCAGCCGTATCTTTCAGACGCTTGGGGCGGACACCTCAGATCTCGCGTTGTATTGGGTCGCTGCGCCGCTAACCGGCCTTATTGTGCAACCCATCGTCGGTTATATGAGCGACCGAACGTGGACGCGGTTCGGCCGGCGGCGGCCTTATTTCACTGTAGGCGCCGTTCTGGCGACACTCGCACTGCTGGTCATGCCTAACTCGCCGACACTGTGGTATGCGGTCGGCATGCTCTGGATTCTGGATGCGAGCATCAACGTGTCGATGGAGCCGTTTCGCGCCTTCGTGGGCGACATGTTGCCTGAGCGTCAGCGAACAGCCGCGTTTTCGATGCAGACATTCTTTATTGGTATTGGTGCTGTCGTTGGGTCGGTCTTGCCCTCCATCATGACTGACTTTTTTGGGGCATCAAACGTCGCAGAGGCCGGCGAGATACCTCAGTCAATAAAATGGGCGTTCTACGTCGGCGGGTCGATCTTTTTGATGTCGGTCATGTGGACGGTTTTCCGAACGCGCGAGTACTCGCCGAAGCAACTCAAGGAATTTGATGCCGCCAGGCCGCCTTCACACACCTTTGATGACACGTCGCTGAGAGCGGCGAGTAAATACTTGTCATGGGGCGTAGTTTGTATCGTCCTTGGTGCAGCGGGATGGTACGCGATCTGGCGCGTTGGCTTGGACAAGCAGCTCTTCATTATGGCTGGTGCCATCGCAGCGTTCGGCGTACTTCAGGTCATCGTTGCTTGCCTGCAAAATGCGGGACACACAAAAAATGGTGTTTACGAGGTCGTCCACGATCTGTTTCACATGCCTCGTGTCATGAAACAGCTCGCGGTTGTTCAGTTTTTTTCCTGGTTCGCATTGTTTTGTCTTTGGGTTTTCGGCGTGTCGGCTGTGACGAGCTTCCACTATGGAACGAGCGACCCAACGACAGAGCTCTTTGGCAAAGGTGCCAACTGGGTTAACTGGCTGTTTGGTGCCTACAACGGCGTCGCCGCGGTCGCAGCGATTGCACTTCCGTTTATCGCGCACAAGCTGGGCTGTCGGTGGTGTCATGCACTCAATTTGGCGATTGGTGGCCTATGCCTTGCCAGTTTCATAATTGTTAAGGATCCGGATTGGTTGTTGCTCCCGATGATCGGCGTCGGTATTGCCTGGGCGTCGATTCTGTCGCTTCCGTACGCGTTGCTGTCCAGCAATCTCCCGAGCCACAAGATGGGCGTGTACATGGGGATCTTCAATTTCTTCATCGTCATCCCGCAGGTCACTGTCGCGGGGATCATGGGGCCGACGCTGGACGCGTTCTTTGACGGCCAACCAATTTTTGCGTTGGTCATCGGCGGCGTCCTGATGATCGTTGCCGGTGGCGCGGCCTTGCTCGTCGACAAAGAGGCCGAGCCTGTGGGCATGATGGACGGCGAGCCGGTAGCCACGTAATGCGACGAGTGATTGGCGCATCGCTGCTGGCTCTGCTCGCCGGCTGCCAAACCACCCAGTCCCCGCTAGAGCGTTTCGTCGGCACGGACCACCCGTTCGCCGCCGAGTCCGTGTACTTCGTCGTCACGGATCGGTTCGTCGATGGCGACCCCGGCAACAATTATCCGGAGCAAGGTGGCGAAAACCGGAGCTTCAACCGCCCCATCGTTAACCCCGATGGGCAGGCCGCCAATCTCGGTTACCTGGGCGGCGACTTCGCGGGCATCGTGCAGAACGCGGACTACATCGCCGAGATGGGTTTTACGGCCTTGTGGCTCACGCCCATCATCGACAACCCCGACGCGGCATTCACGGGCGGTGCCGAGGTGGGTGAGGAGGGCGCATTCTTCACCGACAAGGGTAAGACGGGCTACCACGGTTATTGGGGCGTCAACTTCTTCGCGCTCGACGAACACCTCGTCTCACCGGGCCTGGATTTCCGCGCGCTGAGTACGCAGCTCGGTGACAAAGGCATCCGTGTCGTGCTCGATGTCGTGTGCAATCACGGTGCGCCGTCGTTCGACATGCCGCAGGACCTGCCCAAGTTCGGGGAGCTCTACGATCAGGACGGGACGCTTGTCGCCGACCACATGAACACGCACCCCGAAGCGCTCGATGACGCCGAGCCGCTGCACGCGTTCTTCAACCGCGAGACCGACATCGCGCAGCTCTCCAATTTCAACGAAAACAACCCCGACGTGCTCGACTACTTCGTCCGCGCCTACACGTATTGGATCGAGCAGGGCGCGTCCGCATTTCGGATCGACACCATCAAGCACATGCCCGACGCTTACTGGGCGAAGTTCTCGGCCGAGATTCGTGAGCGCCATCCCGACTTCTTCATGTTCGCCGAGAGCTACAGCTTCGACGCCGCAGAGATTGCGCGTCACACCTGGCCTGAAAACGGCGCCATTAGCGTGCTCGATTTTCCGATGCAGTCGGCGATGTCGGATGTGTTTGGGCGCAAGCAGACGGGTTACGAGCGACTCGCCGAGGTCCTGCACCTCGATGACCGGCTGTATCAGAACCCCTACGAGCTCATGAGCTTCTACGACAACCACGACATGCGGCGGCTGGACGCCGATGCCAGTGGATTCATCGACGCGAACAATTGGTTGTTCACGGCGCGCGGTATACCCGTGTTCTATTACGGTTCCGAAATCGGCTTCCGCGCGGGCCGCGGCGAGCACGGCGGCAACCGCGACTATTTCGGCGCCAACAACGTGGAGCGCGCCAAGTCGCATCCGATTCGCGAACAGCTCATCAAGATCGCCAATGTGCGCCGGGAACACGTGTCGCTGCAGCGCGGCCTTCAACTTGGCCTCGAGCTGGAAGGGGATCGCGCCGCGTTCCTGCGCGTCTACCAGGACGCGGGCGCATCGGAAACGGCGCTAGTACTGCTCAACAAGGGCGATAGCCTGCAGCGGTTCGACATCGATGCGCGGCTTCGCGGCCAGTCCTGGCGTGACGCGTTGGCGGGTGACGTCCTGGTCGTCGGCGCCGTCACCGTGCCCGCACACGGCGTGCGGGTGCTGATCAGCGACACACCGATTCGGGATGCCGGTTTGCTGGACGCACTGCGCGCGTTGCAGTCGGCGGCGAGCCGCTAGCGGGGGTGGCCGCCGCAGGAGCGGCGCACGACGAGGTGCGGTTCGATGAGCGCCGAGGCAACGGAGCGCTCGTGGATCAGGCCAATCAGGCTGTCCACGAGCAGGGCGCCCGCACGCTGCGTGTCCTGACGGATGGTCGTGAGCCCGGGATTCACATACGACGCGGCAGGGATGTCGTCGAAGCCGACAAGCCCGATGTCTTCGGGCACGCGTTTGCCCAGTTCCTGCAGTGCGCGCAGCGCGCCGATGGCGATGAGGTCGGAACAGGTGACGATGGCGTCGAAATCCGCGCCGCCCAGCACCAGCGACTGAACCGCAATGTAGCCTGCGTTCTCGCTGTTCTCGGCGTCGCGCTGCAAGGCCGGGTCGGGCTCGATGCCCGCTGTCTTGAGCGCGGCTTCGTAACCAAAGTAGCGCGCGCGAAATTCAGGGAAGCCCGGGCCGTTGTCGCCCAGGAAGGCGATGCGTTTGCGGCCCAGTGACAACAGGTGTTCGGTGGACTGGCGACCGCCCGATACGTTGTCGCAGCCCAGCGAGCGGCCCTCGTGTTGTTCGAGCGTCGGGCCCCAGATCATGTAGTGGGCACCGCCCTCGTCGAGGGCGCGCAGTTTCTCGCCGTAATTCAGGTAGTCGCCGTAGCCGAGCAGGATGATGCCGTCGGCGCGATTGCTGGCCTCGTAGCGGCCCTGCCAGTTATTGCTGAGCTGCTGGAACGAGACGAGCAGATCGTAATCGGATGCGGCTGCCGCTCGCGCGATGCTGCCCAGCATGGACAGGAAGAAGGGGTTGATCTGCGATTCGTCAGTGCTCGAGTCCTCGAACAGCAGCAGCGCAATGGTGTTCGAGTGCCGGCTGCGCAGGCCCGCAGCATTCTTGTCGACGCGGTAGTTGAGCTCGCGCGCAACCTCCATGACGCGCGCCCGCGTCTCGGGGGTAACCTCCGGGCTGTTGCGCAGCGCACGGGAGACGGTCGCCTGCGAAACGCCCGCGGCGTATGCGATATCCCGAGATGTTGGCTTGCCGCTCTTCAATGGACCCCCCATGCGTTCGGCTCCGCCAATGTAGCCCCCGCGCGCAGCATTTTGAACCACCGCCGTCTCGAATCCTTCACAAAACGTAAACAAACCTGGGACAAACGGCGCCGAGTCCACCGCGACTTTGCGCTCAGGCTTGCATTGCCAGAGTCGTCCGGCTCTAATTTTGGCTCCCGCGCGGCACTGCTGGTCGCCGGGCAACGCGCGGCAAGAGGGGACCAGCGTGATTCCATACAGAGACCTGTTCGGGCCGGGCCCGTCGAACGTGCCCGACGCGGTGCTCATCGCGCTCGCGCAGCCCACGATCGGCCACCTTGACCCTGTGTTTCTCGAGGTCATGGACGATGTGGTCGCGGATCTGCGCACCTGCTTCATGACCAAAAACCCGGTGACCTTTGTCATGTCGGCCCCCGGATCGATCGGCATGGAAGCGTCATTCGTGAATACCGTTGAATGCGGCGACAAGGTCATCATTTGCATCAATGGTGTCTTTGGCGGGCGCATGAAGAGCATCTGCGAGCGCATCGGCGCCGATGTGGTGACGGTCGAGGACGAATGGGGCACACCCGTCGACCCCGAAAAGCTCGCGGATGCGCTCAAGGCCAATCCCGACACCGCCGTTGTGGCGTTCGTGCACGCCGAGACGAGCACGGGAGTGCGGTCGGACGCCAAGACGCTGGCGGCTCTCGCCAAAGACGCCGGCTGCCTCGTGATTGCCGATACCGTAACGTCGCTAAGCGGTGTGGAACTGCGCGTCGATGAATGGCAACTCGACGTCGTGTACTCGGGCAGCCAGAAGTGCCTGAGCTGCGTGCCCGGGCTGGCTCCGATCACGTTCTCGCCCGCCGCCATCGAAAAGGCCTCACAGCGCAATTCGCCCGTGCCGAGTTGGTTCTGCGACACGAATCTGCTCGCGCCTTACTACACCGACGGTGAGTCCAAGCGTGCGTATCACCACACGGCGCCCGTGAACTCGCTGTTCGCAATGCGCGAGGCGCTGCGTCTCGCTGTAGACGAAGGACTGCCCGCACGATGGGCGCGCCACAGCAATGCGGCTGAGCAGCTCTGGAAGCGACTCGAAGCCGCTGACCTCTCGCTGCCCGTGGCCCTCGAGCACCGGTTGGCACCGCTGACCGTCGTGTCGATTCCGTCCAACGTGAACGATGTCGCCGTGCGCGAGCGACTGCTTCAGACGCGCAGCATCGAGATTGGCGCGGGGCTCGGCAAGTTTGCGGGCAACGCGTGGCGCATCGGCCTTATGGGCGCCAATGCCTCGATCGACCGCGCCAACTTCATCGCCGACGCGTTGATCGAAGCCCTCGGCTAGCCGGGCGTCATCGACGCGTCAGCGCCGCCTTGCTGGCGTCGAGATAATCGAGCGCGGCACTGCCCGCGCGAATGGCTGTGCAGATCTGCAGCACGTCGAGCATGGCGAGTTGCGCGAGTCGGGAGCTCATCGGAGTGTACAAGGCCGTGTCTTCATCGACGTCAATCAGCAAGGGTGTTTGCGCGGCCTGCGCGAGGCGTGAGCCGGGCGAGGTCAGGGCTATCGTTGCGGCGCCCGCGCGCACGGCATCTTGCACGGCCGATACCACGGCTGACGATTCGCCGGTCTTCGAGATGGCGACGAATGCGGTGTCCTCGGCGCTCACGGCGGCCACCTGGCGAATGCTGGGTTCGTCGCAAAACGCGGCGCAGGCCAGGCCGAGGCGGAAGAACTTGTTCTGCGCGTCGAGCGCGACGCTTGCGGAAGCGCCCACACCCACGAACGCGATGCGACTCGCGTTCGCGAGCACGTTTGCGGCCTGCTCGAGCCGGTCGCCGTCGACCGCCTGCTGTACCCGGCGCAGCTCGCGGATACTCGCGCCGATCACCTTGTCGGCAACGGTCGCTGGCGTGTCCTCGGCGGCTACCTCGGCGTGCAGCACCTCGCCGCGTGTGGCCAGGTACCCGGCAAGGCGCAGCCGCATGTCGCGGAATCCTGTCGCGCCGACACTGCGGCAGAACCGGACCACGGTGGGTTCGCTGACCCCGGCGCTCGACGCCAGCGTAGCCAGGCGCAGGTCGCCCAGCCGATCGGGGTGCGCCAGCAGCCAGTCGGCGACAGCCATTTCGGCCGGCGACAGGCGGTCACGGAGCTGGTTGATGCGATCGAGCATGTAGAAATACTACATGAATTCGATTGCATACCTGATCAGAAACCCACGAAAAACCAATTATCTGTAGTAAAATTTCGTAATCTCACGGCAAGCTGACACCTCAGGGACCCATACGCATGGCGCAGTTCATTCCCGTTGACCCGTTTGACCTCGTGATTTTTGGTGGCACGGGCGACCTTTCCAAACGCAAGCTGCTGCCTGCGTTGTTCCACCGTGACAGCGACGGCCAGTTTCCGGCTGGCAGTCGGATCATCGGCGCGTCGCGCAGTGAGCTGTCCAACGAGGAGTTCATCGCACTCGTGCGCGAAGCGCTAGAGACGCACCTCTCGAACGACGCGCTTGACGACGCCGTCTGGCAGCGTTTCTCGGCGCGGCTGAGCTACCACGCACTCGACATTACGACGCCCGACGGTTGGCCTGAACTCGTGGCGGCGCTCAATGAGGTTCCCGCAGACGCCGAGGCCGAATCGCGCTGTCGCGTGTTCTACATGGCGACCGCACCGCGACTGTTCGGTGAAACGGCGCACCGCCTGTCGGAGATCGGTGCCATCGATTCGGGCGCGCGCATCGTACTCGAGAAGCCTGTCGGCAGTGACCGCGAGAGTGCGCGCGCCATCAATGATGCCGTCGGTCAGTGCTTCGAAGAGGGCAACATCTTTCGCATCGATCACTACCTCGGCAAGGAGACGGTGCAGAACCTGCTCGCATTGCGGTTTGCGAATGCACTGCTGGAGCCACTCTGGAACCGCACCCACATCGATCATGTGCAGATCACCGTGTCCGAGAACCTCGGTGCCGGGAATCGCGCGCAGTACTACAACCACAGCGGTGCTCTGCGCGATATGGTGCAGAACCATCTGCTGCAGCTCTTGTGCCTGGTCGCGATGGAGCCGCCGCAGAGCATGCACCACGACGACATCCGCAACGAGAAGATCAAGGTGCTCAAGGCCTTGCGTCCGAGTGACGCAGCCACGATCGGCCGAGTCAGCGTGCGCGGCCAGTACGCCGCGGGCGCCATCGATGGGGAAGCCGTGCCGGGCTACGCCGACGAGCTTGGCGAGCCGAGCGACATCGAGACCTTTGTCGCTGTGCGCGCCGACATCGACAACTGGCGCTGGAACGACACGCCGTTTTACCTGCGCACGGGCAAACGCCTGCCGCGCAAGGCGTCGGAAATCGTGATCCAGTTCAGCGGCGTCGCACACTCCATCTTTCCGCAGGAAGTCGGCGGCCTGGAGCCCAACCGACTGATCATCCGCCTGCAGCCCAATGAAGGCATGAAGCTCACGATGGTGACGAAGGAGCCCGGGCCGGGCGGGTTCAAGCTGCGTTCGCTGCCGCTCAACCTGAGTTTCAACGAGACCTACCAGGTTCGTTACCCCGACGCCTACGAGCGCCTGCTCATGGAGGTGCTCCGCGGCAACCCGGCCTTGTTCATGCGTCGCGACGAAGTGGACGCGGCCTGGGCCTGGATCGACGGCATCATCGCCGCCTGGCAGGAGGCGGGCACGGGTGCACAGCCGTACCAGGCGGGCACCTGGGGCCCGACGGCCTCGGCACTGCTGCTCGATCGTGACGGGCGTGAGTGGTACCAGGAACCATGAGCCAGTTTATCCAGCAGTTCTTCGATACGCGCGAGCGCGCGGCGATCGCGTTGGCCGATGCCATCGCGGCGCAGTTGGACGCGGCGATCACCGCGCGTGGTCAGGCAACACTCGTCGCCAGCGGTGGCAGCTCGCCGCTGGCCGCGTTTCGCGCGCTCTCGGCACGCGACATCGACTGGTCGAAAGTCACGGTATTGCCATCCGACGAACGATGGGTGCCCGAGACACACGATGCCAGCAACGGCGGCATGCTTGACCGCGAGTTGCGGCGCAACGCCGCAGCCAGGGCGCAGCGTGTGAGCCTGTTCGCCGAGGGGCTCGAGGGCGACGAGGCGGTCGCCGCGATTGACGCCCGGCTCAAGGCGCTGCCGCGGCCGTTTGACGTCGTGCTTCTGGGCATGGGCGGCGACGGACACACGGCGTCGCTGTTTCCCGATGACCCCGATATCGAGACGCAGCTTGCGAGCCGCGACGACGTTGTCTTCGCGCGCCCGCCGAGCCAGGGCGTTGCGCGCCTGAGCCTGACGCCACGCGCCCTGCTCGACGCGCGGCACATCGCGCTGCTGTTTTTTGGTCAGGACAAGGCGGCGGTCTTCGCGCAGGCGTCGGCGGGCGGCGAGCTCGCCGAGCTACCGGTGCGCGTCGTGTTGCGCCAGCAAATCGTGCCTGTCACCACCTACCACGCCCTCTAGAGGAAAGAAGATGCTGAACGACACGCTCAAACGCGTTACCGAGCGCATCATCGAGCGCAGTGCGGACGCGCGCGCCGATTACCTCGCGCAGGTCGATGACGCGCGCCGCCAGGGACCGCACCGGAGCGAGTTGTCGTGTGGCAACCTGGCGCACGGTTTCGCGGCGCACGATGCCGCAGGCAAGAAGGCCCTGGCCGGCCGCGAGCGCCCCAATATCGCGATTGTGTCGGCCTACAACGACATGCTGTCGGCGCACCAACCGCTCGGCGATTATCCGCCGTTGCTCAAGGCGGCGGCCTGGAACGCGGGCGGCTTTGCGCAGTTCGCGGGCGGTGTGCCGGCCATGTGTGACGGTGTGACGCAGGGCCAGCCGGGCATGGACTTGTCGCTGTTCAGCCGCGACGTGATCGCCATGGCCACGGCTGTCGCGCTCTCGCACAACATGTTTGATGGCGCATTGTGTCTCGGTGTGTGCGACAAGATCGTGCCCGGGCTCGTCATCGGCGCGCTGGCGTTTGGCCACCTGCCCGTGATCTTCGTGCCCGCGGGCCCGATGACCTCGGGCATGACCAATGCGGCCAAGGCGCAGGCGCGACAGCTCTACGCGCAGGGCAAGATCGGTCGAGAAGAACTGCTCCAGGCCGAGTCCCAGTCGTATCACTCGCCAGGTACCTGCACCTTCTACGGCACGGCAAACTCGAATCAGTTGCTCATGGAGTTCATGGGGCTGCAATTGCCCGGCACCTCGTTCGTGAATCCGCACACGCGTCTGCGCGGTGCGTTGACACGGGCCGCCGCGGAACGTGCCGTGGCCATCAGCGGCTTGTCCGACGACTACACGCCCATGGCGCGCGTGTTCGACGAAAAGGCGCTCGTCAACGGGATCGTTGGCCTGCTGGCCTCGGGCGGCTCGACCAACCACACGATCCACCTCGTGGCCATGGGCGCTGCCGCCGGTATCGAAATCAACTGGGACGACCTGAGCGACCTGTCCGGCGTCACGCCGTTGCTCGCGCGCGTGTATCCCAACGGTCAGGCCGACGTGAATCACTTCGAAGCGGCGGGTGGTATCCCGTTTATGATTCGCGAGCTGTTGTCCGCAGGTCTGTTGCACGAGGATGTGCACACGATCGCGGGCGAGGGGCTCTCCAATTACACGCAGGAAGCCGTGCTCGGCGAACCTGATGAGAACGGGCTCGATACGGTGCGCTGGCAACCCGGTCGCGACGCGTCGATGGACGAGGAGGTGCTTCGCCCCTCGACTCATCCCTTCGCGGCAACGGGCGGCCTCAAGCTCATGCAGGGCAACCTCGGCCGCGCCATGACCAAGACGTCCGCGGTGGACGCGTCGCGCCACATCATCGAGGCGCCTGTGCGCGTCTTCAATTCGCAGCATGCAGTCGTGGATGCGTTCAAGGCCGGTGAGCTCGACCGCGATGTGATCGTTGTCGTGCTCTACCAGGGGCCGCGCGCCAACGGGATGCCCGAGCTGCACAAGCTGCTGCCGCCGTTGGGCGTGCTCCAGGACCGCGGCTTCCGCGTCGCGCTCGTGACCGACGGTCGCATGTCGGGCGCATCGGGCAAGGTGCCCTCGGCGATCCAGGTGTGTCCCGAGGCGCTGTGCGGTGGCCCGCTCGCAAGACTGCGCGACGGCGACATCGTGACGCTCGACGCCACGCGCGGCGTGCTCGAGGCGCACGTCGATGCCGAGACGCTTGCCGCGCGCGAACCCGCATTGGCGCCCGACCCGTCGCACGAGATTGGCATGGGGCGCGAGCTGTTTGCCGCCATGCGACGCATCGCGAGCAATCCCGAAGCCGGGGGCAACGTGCTGCCCATAGACCGCAGCGTGGTCCGCAATGGCGTCACCTCCGATGTCTGATATCCACGCACTGATGGCCCTCTCACCCGTGATTCCTGTCGTGGCCGTGCCCGAGGGTGCCGATGCCGTGGCGCTGGGCCGCGCGCTCGCCGAAGGTGGCGTCGGCATCATTGAAGTCACGCTGCGCACACCGGGCGCTGTTGACGCCATTGCCGCGCTCGCGCGCGATGGCGCACTGACCGTCGGTGCGGGCACGGTGTGGCGCGAAGGCCAGGCGCGGGACGTCATCGACGCGGGCGCTGAATTCATAGTGACGCCGGGCCGGTCGTTGCCCGTCTGGGACGTCTGCCAGGATACGGGTGTCCCATTGTTGCCGGGCGCGCAGACCACGAGTGAGATCGCTGACTGGGTCGCGCGCGGCCTCGAGGCCGTGAAGTTCTTCCCCGCGCAGTACGCGGGCGGCATCGGTGCGCTCAAGTCGTTCGCGGCCGTGTTCGCCGGCCTGAAGTTCTGTCCCACAGGTGGCGTCAGCGCAGGCAATCTCGCCGACTACCTGGCCGTGCCCGCGGTGGCCTGCGTCGGCGGTTCCTGGCTGACGCCGGGCGCCGACATCGCGGCCGGCAACTGGTCGGCGATCTCGACGCGCTGCCGCGAGGCGCTGGATATTGCATGGGGCGCGCGCGGCTGAAATCTTTATGGCCGCGCCCCGGTCTGCTCGCGGGACACTCATTGGAGCATTGCCATGACCCGCACACTTTTCGCGCTGCGCAGTGTCGCAGCGATCTTTCTGCTGAGCCTCTCGGCCGTTGCCGCTGCTGACAAGGCCCCCGTCTACACCGGTTTGTTCTCGAAGACCGCGCTCAAGGGTTACGACGCCGTCGCCTACTTCGAGGCCGGTGAGCCGCGCAAAGGCGACGACGACTACACCTTCGAATGGCAGGGTGTTCGCTGGCTGTTCGAGAGCGCCAAGAACCGCGATGCCTTCGTTGCCAATCCGGAGCGCTACGCACCCCAGTACGGCGGTTACTGCGCCTGGGCGGTATCCCAGGGCTACACGGCGAGCGGTGACCCGACCGTTTGGGCCATCGTCGACGACAAGCTCTACGTCAACTACGACAAGAAAATTGGTGAGCGCTGGTCTGCGGATCCGAAGGGCTTCATCACGCTCGCGGACGAGAACTGGCCCAAGGTACTCAGCGACTAGCGACGCCGCACGCTCGCCAGCGTTTCGGCAAGCAGCGCCGTCAGGCTGTGGGCGTCGAACGGCTTGGTGACGACCGCGGTGAAGGCCTGCGTCGCGGCGGGTGGAGACTCCGCGCCAAACGCCGTCGCGATCACGGGTGCCGTCTGCTGCCGCTGCGCGAGCCAGCCGGCGAGTTCCTCGGCACCTCCGTCGTAAAGCACGGCCTCGGCCAGCACGATATCCGGGCGCACGCCCCGCGTCAGCTGGTCGAGCGCCCGGTTGTAGCCGCGCGCAAGCACCACGTCATAGCCGGCGCCGGCGACGATGCCATAGGCCTCCATCAGCGCCACGGGCGCGTCGTCGACGATCAGCACCGTGCCCGAGCCTGGCACGAGTACGCTGGGCGTTCGCGGCGGTACAAGACCCGTGGCGGGGACCAGCGGCGCGTGCAAGCTCACACGGGCGCCTCGACCCGGTGTGTTCTCGATGACCACGTCGCCATCGAGTGCGGCCATGGCGAGCAGCGCGTGGCTGAGTCCAAGCCCTGCGCCCGGCATGCGCCGCGTAGTCGTGAGCGGGTCGAACTCGCGGCCTGACAACGCAGGATCGAAGCCCGGTCCATTGTCACTGACGGCGATGTGCCAACGGTTGCCCTCGGTGTCGAGGCGGACCTCGATGTCACCGCGCTCATCTGTGGCGCGCACGGCATTGGCCAGGATGTGCAGCAGTGCCTCGTAGACGAGACGGGGGTCCGTGATGACGGGGAGTGCGTCGTGATCCGTGATCAGGCGGACGCTGCCTTCCGCAGCCGTCCAGCGCTCAAACCGGCTCATGACCTCGCTGACTTCGGCGACAAGATCGACACCGCGTTCGGCGGGCTCCCGGCGCACACCGAGCTGCTCCAGCGCGGCAACGAGCTTCGTGATGCGTTGACCCGCCGCGCGGACCTGCCCCAGTGCTTCGCGTGTCCTGGCGTCGGCACCCAGCAGCGATAGATCGACCTGCCCGAGCAGCACCGTGAGCTGGTTGTTGAGCTCGTGCGAGATCCGGGCCACGGTGTCGCCGATGGCATGGACGCGGGCCCTGCGGTCGGCTTCGGCCGGGGTGGAGGCCGGCGATTGCGACGCATCAACCATTTGCGAACCGTATCACCGGATTGTTGCATGCGTCACGCGCGTGAACTGGCCTGATGCGGTAGGCTCTGGGTCATGCTCCACCGACCCACCGTGCAGGGCGTCGCAGGCGCGACGCGGCCGCGTCGTATTGTCGTGCTGAATCCCAAGGGTGGCAGCGGCAAAACCACGCTCGCAACCAACATCGCGGCGTACCTGGCGCGCATCGGTGGCAACCCGGCGATCATCGACCACGACCCGCAGGGGTCGGCCATGCACTGGCTGGCCGTGAGACCGGAATCGGCCCCTGTCATCCACGGTGTCGCGGCCTACCAGAGACGTATGGGCGTGACGCGGAGCTTTCAGCTTCGTGTGCCGCACGACTGCGGTTACGTCGTCGTGGACTCGTCGGCGGGCTACGACGCGGCGCAGCTTCGTGAGCTCACACGCGATGCTGACAAGGTCGTGATGCCCGTCCTGCCGTCGCGCTTCGACATCCACGCCGCATCACGCGCCATCGCCGATCTGTTGCTGGTCGCAAAGCTCGATCGCAGCCGCGGTCAGCTCGGCGTCGTCGCCAATCGCACGCGACGAAATACGAAAGTTTTCGATACGCTGATGCGCTTTCTGGCAAGCCTCGACATCCCGGTCGTGACGATCCTGCGCGACGCACAAGTCTATGTGCGCGCGTCGGAGCAGGGGCTTGGCATCTACGATCTCAAGCCCCACGAATTTGCCCGTGAATTGCCGGCCTGGCAGTCGCTGACGGGCTTCGTCACAAGCGGCGCCGGCGCGCTCGAAGACTCAACCGGTGGGGACGATGCTCGGGTCCGAGTCAATGCGTTCGAGAACGATTGATGACGTCGCGTCCTTGACGCCAGGCAGGTTCAGAATCTCGCGTTGAATGAAGCTGCCGAAGGCGCGCAGGTTCGGCGCCACCACGCGCAGCATGAAATCCACGGAGCCTGACAGCATGTAGCAGGCGCGGACTTCGGGCAGGCCAGCGATGGCGCGTCGAAATTCCGCCGCGTATTTCTTGTTCTGACGCTCGATGCTGACCGCGACAAAGGCCTCGACGTCGTAGCCCATGGCCTGCAGATCCACGTCGAGTGTGAAGCGCGAAATCACCCCACGATCTCGCAGCAGGCGGGCGCGACGCTGGCAGGCGCTGGGCGACAGACTCACCCGTTCTGCGAGGTCGACCCAGGACATCCGGGCGTCGTCCTGGAGTGCCCGCAGTATTGAGAGATCATAACGATCTATCGTGAAGGAATCCGTCATACAAATACGATTTAGTGCAAGAATCCTGCGCAAATATACGCAAACACTACTGAGAACGCGAAGATCGCATCGACGTGCTTGGTATCATGGTCGTTTGCCCACACCCACACGAGGACACGCCATGGCAAGTCAGGCCACGGAGACGCACGCGACACCCACCGGTTTCGAGAACCCCATGGGTACCGACGGCTTTGAATTCGTCGAGTACGCCGCACCCGATCCCGAGGCGCTTCGTACGCTGTTCGAGCAGATGGGCTTTCCTGTGGTCGCCCGTCACCGATCCAAGGATGTGACGCTGCACAAACAGGGCGACATCAACTTCATCATCAACGCCGAGCCCGACAGCTTCGCGCAGCGTTTCGCCGAGAAGCACGGCCCCTGTGCCTGCGCCATGGCGTTTCGGGTCCGAGATGCGCAGTTCGCGCTCGAGCGCGCCGTCGAACTGGGCGCGACGGCCATCGACCCCGAGCCGCGTCCCATGGAACTCAACATTCCCGCTATCGAAGGTATCGGCGGCAGTCGGCTCTACCTCGTTGACCGCTACGGCGATCAGACGATTTACGACGTCGACTTTGTGTTCGAGCCGGGCTGGGAAGACAAGATGGCGGCGGCGAGCACCAATCTGACCTACCTCGATCACCTCACGCACAACGTGAGCCGGGGCAACATGTCGACGTGGGCCGAATTCTACGAGCGCCTGTTCAACTTCCGCGAGATCCGCTTCTTCGATATCGAGGGCAAATCGACGGGCCTCGTGTCCAAGGCCATGACGAGCCCCTGCGGCAAGATTCGTATCCCGCTCAACGAGAGCCAGGACGATCACAGCCAGATCGAGGAGTTTCTTCGCGACTACAACGGTGAAGGTATCCAGCACATCGCGCTGGGCTCACGCGATATCTACAACACCGTGGACGCGATTCGCGCCAATGGCGTGAATTTCCAGGACACGATCGAAACCTACTTCGACCTCATCGACGAGCGTATTCCGGGCCACGGCGAGAACGTGGATGAGCTGCGCAAGCGCCGCATCCTCATCGACGGCGCACCTGGCGACGAAGGCCTGCTGCTGCAGATCTTCACGGAAAACGTCATCGGACCTATATTTTTCGAGATTATCCAGCGCAAGGGTAACGAGGGCTTCGGCGAGGGCAACTTCCAGGCCCTGTTTGAATCACTCGAACTCGACCAGATGCGCCGGGGCGTGATTCCGAATTCGCAGGATGATGCGTAAGCGACGTTGCGAGCCCGAGTGGGGAGTCCGTCACCGCGAGGCGTAGTCTGAACCGTCATCGCGAGGCGGCGCAGCCCAGAACACCGTCATCGCGAGGCGGCGTAGCCCAGAACACCGTCATCGCGAGGCGGCGTAGCACAGAACACCGTCATCGCGAGGCGGCGTAACCCAGAACACCGTCATCGCGAGGCGGCGCAGCCGCCACGGCGATCTCCCAACGCGGTGGAAACGTTCCACGCTGCGACAGCCTCAAGAGATTGCCGCGGGCACTTTGTGCCCTCGCAACGACGGGCGAGGCTAACATCGTCATCGCGAGGCGGCGCAGGCCAGAACACCGTCATCGCGAGGCGGCGTAGCTCAAAACACCGTCATCGCGAGGCGGCGTAGCCGCCGCGGCGATCTTCCAACGCAGTGGAAACGTTCACGACTACGATGGCGTCAAGAGATTGCCGCGGGCACTTTGTGCCCTCGCAATGACACACGCGCTGAGCCGGCGACGCCGGCTCGGTGCGTGTGTCACATGAACATCGTGGCCGGGTATTCGATGTAGCCCTTGATCACGCGCACCATGTCGGCGGCGTCGTAGCCGTCGACGAAGCGGTGATCGAATGACACCGACAGGTTCATCATCGTTCGGATCGTGATTTGCCCGTCGATGACGACTGGGCGGTCGACGGCCTTGTTCACGCCAATGATGCCGACCTCGGGGGCGTTGATGACAGGCGTCGTGACGATGCCGCCCAACGGCCCCAGGCTCGTGATCGTGATGCTCGAGCCCGTGAGCTGCGCCTTGGTGGCCTTGCCGTTGCGTGCGAGCTCCGAGAGCTCTCGCACTTCGCCCGCAAGTTGCCAAACGTCCTTGGCCTGGGCCTGACGAATCACAGGCACCTTGAGGCCGTCATCCGTCTGCGTTGCGATCCCCACGTGCAATGCCTTGTGGCGCACGACAACTTCGCGATCCCCGTCGTAGGTCGCGTTGCACTGCGGGAAGTCCTCGAGCGTCTTTGCGAGCGCCGTGATCAGCAGCGGCAGAAACGTGAGCTTGGGCTGTCCCTCGCGGCGGTTGTCGTTGAGGTGGCGGCGCAGCGCTTCGAACTGCGTCACGTCGATTTCGTCGACATACGTGAAATGCGGGATGTTGCGCTTGCTCTCGCTCATCTTCTTGGCGATGACACGGCGCACGCCGATGACCTTGATCTCTTCGACCTCGTCGGTCTCGCGCGTCGACGGCGCGGGTGCGGCGCCGCCGACCCGGCCGCCACTCGCAATGAATGCCTCGAGGTCGCGCGCCAGCACGCGACCGCGTGCGCCGCTGCCCGGGACGTCTGCCAGGTCGATGCCAGCCTTCTTGGCGCGCGCGCGAACGGCAGGCGAGGTCATGACGCGGCCGCGCTTCCTGGCCGGCGCTGCGGGTGCTGCCGCGGGCGCCTGGGCAGCGGGCGCGGTGGCCGGTGCCTCGGCATCCGATTCTGCTGATGCGGGCGCGTCGGCCGTGCCGGCCTCACCTGCGACATCGAACACGATGAGGTTGGTGCCCACTGCCACGATGTCGCCCGGGTCTCCGTGCAGCGACGCGACGCGGCCCGTCACGGGCGCGGATACTTCCACGGCGGCCTTGTCGGTCATCATGTCGACGATGACATCGTCTTCGTTAACGCTGTCGCCGACCTTGACGTGCCACTCGCCGATCTCTGCCTCGACCGTGCCTTCGCCGAGGTCCGGCAGCTTGAATACGTACTGGCTCATACCTAGTCCTCGAGCACGCGCTCGAGCGCGTTGATGAAGCGTTTCTGGCCCGGGAAGTAGTCCCACTCGAAGGCGTGCGGGTAGGGCGTGTCCCAACCCGTCACACGCAGAATCGGCGCTTCAAGTGCATAGAAGCAGTGTTCCTGAATGCTGGCCGACAGCTCCGCGCCGTAGCCGCAAAAACGCGTCGCCTCGTGTGCGATCAGGCAGCGCCCGGTCTTGTTGACGGACTCAACGATGGTGTCGATGTCGAGCGGCAGCAATGATCGCACGTCGATTATCTCGGCATCGACCTCAGCCGCTTTGGCCGCAGCCTGTGCGACATGCACCATGGTGCCGTAGGTGACGATCGTGACGTCAGAGCCCTGCTCGATGACGTTCGCCTTGCCGATGGGCACCGTGAAGTAGCCCTCAGGCACATCACCTTGCGCGTGCGACGACCAGCCCACGGCGGGCTTGTCGGGGTCGCCATCGAACGGACCGTTGTAGATGCGCTTGGGCTCAAAGAACACAACCGGGTCATCGTTCTCGATCGAGGCCAGCAGCAGGCCTTTGGCGTCGTAGGGGTTCGACGGCATCACGACCTGAATCCCCGACACGTGCGCGAAAATGCCTTCGGGGCTCTGCGAGTGCGTTTGTCCGCCGCGGATGCCGCCACCGCAGGGCGTGCGGATCGTCATCGGCGCGGCGAAGTCGCCAGCGCTGCGGTAGCGAATGCGCGCAAGCTCACTGACGACCTGGTCGAAACCCGGGTAGATGTAGTCGGCGAACTGAATTTCCGCCACGGGGCGAAGGCCATTGACGGCCATGCCGATGGCGGTGCCGATGATGCCGCCCTCCGCGATCGGTGTGTCGATGCAACGGTGTTCGCCGTACTTGCGCTGCAAGCCGTCGGTGCAGCGGAACACGCCGCCGAAGTAGCCGACGTCCTCGCCCATGACAATCACGTGCGGGTCGCGGTCCATTGCGATGTCCATCGCTGAATTCAGCGCCTGGATCATGTTCATTTTGGCCAAGACTTGGGTCTCCGTATCTCTGGCGCGCGGGCGTTAGCCCGACTGCTTCTCGCGACGCCACTCGTCGCGCTGGTGCTTCAGGTGCTCGGGCATGTCCTTGAAGATGTCTTCGAACATGAGCGAGGCGTCGAGGAACGGGCCTTCGTTGAGCATCCCGTAGCTCGTCGCTTCCTTCCAGCAGGCGGCCACGTGCTCGGTGAGCTCGGCCTCGAGCGATTCATGGCGTGCGTCCGACCAGTCGCCATTGGCAATCAGGTACTGTTTGAGACGCTCGATGGGGTCACCGAGCGGGAATTCGGCTCCCTCGTCCTTGGGCCGGTAGCGCGACGGGTCGTCACTCGTAGAGTGCGCCCCGGCGCGGTAGGTGACCAGCTCGATGAGCGTCGGGCCCGCACCTGCTCGGGCACGCTCCGCGGCCCACTGCGTGACCGCGTGCACGGCCAGGAAGTCGTTGCCGTCGACGCGCAGACCGGCGATGCCGTACCCCGGGCCGCGCGCCGCGAACGTCTGCGATTCGCCGCCCGCGAAGGCCTGGAAGGTCGAGATCGCGTACTGGTTATTGACGACGTTGAGCAGCACGGGCGCCTGGTAGACGCTCGCGAAGGTGACTGCGTGGTGGAAGTCG
Source organism: Pseudomonadota bacterium (assembly GCA_039821605.1). Classification (GTDB taxonomy): domain Bacteria; phylum Pseudomonadota; class Gammaproteobacteria; order Steroidobacterales; family Woeseiaceae; genus CALBPI01. Next base: position 240,533 of record JBCBNV010000001.1, read on the forward strand.
GCCTCGGCCGTCGTGCCGTCGCCGATCCAGGCCGCGGCCACGTGGCCTTCGCCCTTGATCGCCGAGGCCATGGCCCAGCCTACGGCCTGCGGGTACTGCGTGCCGAGGTTGCCCGAAATAGAGAACAGCTTGTCGGCGGCCGAGTGGTACATGACGGGAAGCTGGCGGCCCTTGCACATGTCACGCGTATTCGAGAGGCACTGCGACATGAGGTCCGTCAGGTTCAGGCCGCGCGCGATGAACAGACCCTGGTTGCGGTAAGAGGGGAACAGCATGTCGCCAGGCTTGAGTGCCATGGCCTGTGCGACCGACACGGCTTCCTCGCCCGTCGACTTCACGTAGAACGAAATCTTGCCCTGACGCTGTACGCGCTGCATACGCTCGTCGAAGATGCGCGTGAGCAACATGTGGCGCAGGCCGACCTGCAGTTCCTTGGCATCGAGATGCGGGTCCCAGGGGCCTTTGGCTTCATGGTTGTCGTCGAGGACACGCACGAGCCCGTTGGCCAGCGGCACGGTGTCGGCGACACGCGCGTTTGCGTCGGGACGCGGCATCGCGCCGGCCGGCGACAGCGGCAGGTAGGAAAAATCGGGTGCGTCCCCAGGGCGCGCAGGCGCCTTGGGCACATGCAGTCGGGACTGCTTGCTGGCCATGTTCTGGAGTCTCCCCTGGAGCTCGGCAGGCGGCTGCCGGCCGATTAGTTTCTAACGAAACAGTATAGCCGATTGCGGCGACCCGCGCAGTGACGGGCCGCACGCACCTGGCACACCTAGTCGCCGTCGATTGTCGCTTTGACTTCGACCGCGACGTCCACGAATTGTCCCACCCACTCCGTGTCCGCCCACTCGCCCGTTCCCACGCCAAGCGCGAGGCGGTCGAGACGGGATGTGCCGATCAGCGTGCGCACAGCGCCGTCCGCCACAACGCTGAAAACAAAGGTGACCGGGCGCTCGACGCCCTTCACCACAAGCGTGCTGTCGGCCACGAAGCTGTCGCCATCGGCGCGGATCGAGCCGGTGACAAACCGCACCTCGGGAAAGCGCCCGGCATCGAAAAACTCGGCGTCCTGAAGCGTGCTGTCACGATCGTCATCGCGTGTGTCGACGCCTGCGACGCGAATCGCGACATCGAAGCCGCTGGTCTCGAGCGCATCCTCGGCGAAGCGCATGTCGGCCGTCCAGTCGTTCCAGCGGCCCGTGAAGGGTGCGCCGGCCTGTTCGGCCGTGAACGTGATCGAGCTCGAAGCGTAGTCGACATTCCAGACGGGCGCCGTTGCCGGTGCGGGTGGCTCGGGCTCGATCGCGGGCTCGGGCTCGGGATCCGGTTCGGTGGCAACCGTCTCGGATGGCGCTGGCGTCGGCTCGGCGGTGTCTGTCACCGTTTCATTGGCATCGGGCGTTGTCTCGGGTGTCGAAACCTCAGGCTCGCCAGCGGCCACCGCAGGCTCGACGGGTGCTGACCCTTCAATCACGGGATCGTCCTGAGCAGGTTCGTCCGGAACGGGTTCGTCCTGAACCGTTGCTGCGACAACGGGCGTGGCCGGGGTCGATGCGGCCGCCGGCTCGGCGCTGGCTGACCCGCCGACGCGCGCCAGCGTGACCACACCCGCCACGATGACGATTGCGAACAGGCTGTAGGACACGGCCGAGCTCATGCGGCGCAGCACATCGTCGCGGTCGAGAAAATGGTGTTTGCAGGCCGCCAGGATGTGCAGCACAGCCACCGCCAACAGCAGCCTGCCGAGAACTTCGTGGGTCGAATGCATGGCGCTGCGCCAGGCTTTCGAAGGTTCGATGAGATCGGGCCACGTGAACACGCCAAACCAGCTCACGCTGTAAGCCGCGGCGGAGGAGAGCAGCCAGCCCGAAATCGGCATCGCGAAGATGAGCGCGTACAGCGACCAATGGCTGACATGCGATGCCGTCTGCTGCCAGTTGGGCATGCCCGCGGGAAGTCGAGGCGGCGTCTTGATGAAGCGCCAGCTGACGCGCAGCACGGCCAGCGCCAGCACCGTCATGCCGACCGACTTGTGGTTCGCGAGCAGGGCCAGCGCACGCAGAAGCTCGCCGCCGTCCTCGGCCATCTCGCCCAGCTTGGCGAGGACGAACTGCAGGACGATGAGGCCCGCGATGGACCAGTGGAAGAATCGGGCGACGCCGCCGTAGCGCGCCTTCTGCGTGCCCGACGGCGCGCCCGAGCCCGTCGTCATTAGCCGGCTTCGGTGTTGAGCTCGACCTGGATGTTGAGCTCGACCTCATCGGTGACGGCCGGGGCGTACTTGCCCAGGTCCCAGTCTGAGCGATTCAGCCTGGCGCTGGCGCTGATGCCGATCGTCGGTTTCTTGTTGAAGGGGTGCGGGCCCGCCTTGTTGACCGTGGCGTCGAGCGTCACGGGCTTCGTGATGCCCTTGATCGTGAGATCACCCGTGACGGCCATGCTGTTGTCACCCGTCATTTCGATGTCGGTGGCGACAAAGGTGATGTCGGGGTTGGCCGCGACGCCAAACCAGTCATCGCTGGTCAGGTGACCGTTGTAGACCTCGACCTGGCTGTCGATGCTGGCCGCGTCGATGTCGACCTTGACCGCGCTGGCTGTGATGTCTTGTTGGTTGAGTTCCAGCGTGACGTCAAAGCTGTTGAAGCCCACGACAGGGCGCGAGAAGCCCAGGTGCGTGTAGCTGAAGTTGATATAGCCGTGGGTCGGGTCGAGCTTGTAGGTGCCGGCGGGCACGCCGTCCAGGGGGCCAGCGTTGGCAGTGCCGGCCAGAGCGAGCCCGGCAAGCGGTGCGATCAATAGGGTCTTCACGGTGTTCATGGCGCGTTCCTTGATTGTTCGGCGCAAGTGCGCCGGGGCCAATAACAGAAGAGCCAGGCAACGCTACACGCGTCCCAGGCTCCGTTCGATTCACTTTTTCTGACCGTCCCCGAGCAGGAATTATAACAGAGCACAAGGGCGTCGCCTTGAAGTGCCCGGGCCATCTATAGATACTTTGCAGCCGTCCCGGGCCGCCGATCCGCGCGCCCGACCCGTTCCTAAACGGCTTATCCGCAGGAGAATCCGATGAAAATTGGCGTACCCGCCGAGGTGTACGACGGCGAAAAGCGCGTCGCCATGACCCCAGACGTCGTGGGGCTCGTGCACAAACTCGGATTTGAACTTGCGGTCGAAGCCGGCGCAGGCGCCGCGGCCACGTTCCCCGACGAGGCCTACCACCAGGCCGGTGCCGAGCTGATCGAGGGCAGCGACGCGTTGTTTGAGTCGGCCGACATCCTGCTCAAGGTGCGCGCACCCGAAGACAGCGAGATCGAGAAGCTGCGCGAAGGCCAGACACTGATCGGTTTCATCTGGCCCGCCCAGAACCCCGAGCTCATGGACAAGCTCGCGGCCAAGGGCGTCAACGTGCTGGCCATGGACAGTGTGCCGCGCATTTCGCGTGCACAGAAGATGGATGCACTGAGCTCGATGGCCAACATCGGCGGCTACCGCGCCATGGTCGAGGCCGCGCAGCACTTCGGCCGATTCTTCACGGGGCAGATTACGGCTGCGGGCAAGATTCCGCCGGCCAAGGTGCTCGTTATCGGCGCCGGTGTCGCCGGGTTGTCGGCAATCGGTACGGCCAAGAGCATGGGCGCCATCGTGCGTGCCTTTGACACGCGCCCCGAAGTGGCCGAGCAGGTCGAGAGCATGGACGCCGAGTTTCTCATGCTCGACTTCGAAGACGATGAGGACGGCAGCGGCGAGGGCGGTTACGCCAAGACCATGAGCAAGGCGTTCATCGACGCCGAGATGGCGCTGTTCGCGGAGCAGGCCAAGGAAGTCGACATCATCGTCACCACGGCGCTGATTCCGGGCAAGCCCGCGCCCAAGCTCATCACCGAGGAGATGGTTGCCTCGATGAAAGAGGGCAGCGTCATCGTCGATCTGGCTGCCGAGCAGGGCGGCAATTGCGAGCTCACGGAGCCGCACGAGGTCGTCAAGCGCCACGGCGTGACGATTATTGGCTACACGGATCTGCCGAGTCGGCTCGCGGCCCAGTCCAGCCAGCTCTACGCCACAAACCTGCGCCACCTGCTCACGGACCTGACGCCCGAGAAGGACGGCAACATCGTCATCGACATGGAAGACGAAGTGATTCGGGGCGCCACGGTCATCAATGCCGGCGAAATCACCTGGCCGCCACCGGCGCCGAAACTCTCGGCGGCGCCCAAGGCGCCCCCGAAGTTGGCACCCGAGCCTGCGGCCGAACCCGTTCCGGAGAAGCCCAGCGTGTTCGGCCCCATTGCGGCCATGGGGATCGGTGCCGTGTTGCTGCTCGCCCTGGGCAACGTGGCGCCGCCCTCGTTCATGGCGCACTTCACGGTGTTCGTGCTGGCCTGTTTCGTCGGCTACATGGTGATCTGGAACGTTACGCCGGCGCTGCACACGCCGCTCATGAGTGTCACCAACGCCATCTCGAGCATCATCGTTATCGGCGCGCTGCTGCAGATATCGGGCGGCGGCTTCTGGGTTGTGACACTCGCGTTCCTGGCGCTACTGATCACCAGCATCAACATCTTCGGCGGCTTTGCGGTCACGCAGCGCATGCTCAGCATGTTCCGCAAGTAGGTCGGGGAGAACAGCATGACTATCGGAATGGTCCAGGCGGCCTACATTATCGCCACGATCCTGTTCATCCTCGCGCTGGGTGGTCTCAGCAACCAGGAAACGGCGCGTCGCGGCAACCTCTACGGCATGGCCGGTATGGGCATCGCGCTCGTGGCCACGATCTTCGGCATTGTCGACGGCAACTACGTCCTGCTCGTGCTGGGTGTCGGTGCGGGCGCGGCCATTGGCCTCAAGCTCGCCCGTACCGTGCAAATGACGCAAATGCCGGAGCTCGTTGCGATCCTGCACAGCCTTGTGGGCCTGGCGGCCGTGTTCGTCGGCTACGCCACGTTCCTCGATCCGTCGGCCGCGTTCTACGGCGTCGAGAAGACGATCCACGACATCGAGATCTACATCGGCGTGCTGATCGGCGCATTGACGTTCTCGGGATCCGTCATCGCGTTCGGCAAGCTGTCGGGGCGCATCGGCGGTAATCCCGTGCTGCTGCCCGCGCGCCACTGGCTCAACCTCGGCCTGGGCCTCATGGCGATCTGGCTGGGCAGCCTGTTCGTCGAGGGCGCGGCCGCAGGTGGCGGCTTCTTCCCGCTGTTCTTGATGACCCTGATCGCACTCGCCTTTGGCGTGCACATGGTGGTCGCCATTGGCGGCGCCGACATGCCCGTCGTCGTATCGATGCTCAACAGCTACTCGGGTTGGGCCGCGTCGGCCACGGGCTTCATGCTGTCGAACGATCTGCTCATCGTGACGGGTGCGCTCGTAGGCAGCTCGGGCGCGATCCTGTCCTACATCATGTGCCGCGCCATGAACCGCAAGTTCCTGAGTGTCATCGCGGGCGGCTTTGGTACCACCACGGGTGGCGGCGGCGGCGGTGAGGCCGGCGAGCAGGGCGAAGTGATTCCTGTGCAGGCCGAAGAGGTCTCCGAGATGCTCGCAGCGGCGAAGAACGTGGTCATCGTACCCGGCTATGGCATGGCCGTGGCGCAGGCCCAGCACACCGTCAACGAGATCACGCGCACACTGCGCGACAAGGGCGTCAATGTGCGCTTTGCCATCCACCCCGTCGCGGGTCGCATGCCGGGCCACATGAACGTACTGCTGGCCGAGGCGCGCGTGCCTTACGACATCGTGCTGGAGATGGATGAGATCAACGATGATTTCGGCGAAACGGATGTCAGCGTCGTGATCGGCGCCAATGACATCGTCAACCCGTCCGCGCAGGATGAACCGGACAGCCCCATCGCGGGCATGCCCGTCCTTGAAGTCTGGAAAGGCAGCACCACTATCGTGTTGAAGCGGAGCATGGCGACGGGATACGCCGGCGTGCAGAACCCGCTGTTCTTCAAGGACAACACGCGCATGCTGTTCGGTGACGCCAAGCAGACCCTCGACGAGGTTCTGCGAGCCCTTCAGCAGTAGCGTCAGACAGGACCCATCGTGAGCGATCGTACCCACGCCAAAACCGTCATCCTGGGCTCCGGCCCGGCCGGCTATGCAGCGGCCGTCTACGCGGCCCGCGCCAACCTCGAGCCCATGCTGATCACAGGCATCGAAGTGGGCGGCCAGCTCACGACGACGACCGATGTCGACAACTGGCCCGGCGATGTCGAAGGCCTGCAGGGCCCGGCCCTCATGGAACGCATGAAGGCGCACGCCGAGCGTTTCGACACCAGTATCGTCTACGACCACATCGACGCCGTGGATCTTGGCCAACGGCCGTTCGTGCTCAAGGGCTCGACGGGCGAGTACACGGCCGACTCCCTGATCATTTCGACGGGGGCCTCGGCAAAATATCTTGGTTTGCCGTCTGAGCAATCGTTCATGGGCAAGGGCGTGAGCGCCTGTGCCACCTGTGACGGGTTCTTCTACCGCGGCAAGCGTGTGGCCGTCATCGGTGGCGGCAACACGGCCGTCGAAGAGGCGCTGTACCTGTCGAATATCGCCAGCGAAGTGGTCCTCGTGCACCGCCGCGACAAGCTGCGCGCCGAGAAGATCCTGCAAGACCGCCTGTTCGACAAGGAACAGAATGGCAACGTCACGATCCACTGGGACCACACGCTCGAGGAAGTGCTCGGCGACGACGCGGGTGTGACGGGCATGCGCATCAAGCACGTCGACTCCGGCGAGACCCGGGACATCGATTTACACGGTGTGTTTATCGCCATCGGGCACAAGCCCAACACAGACATCTTCAAAGGCCAGCTCGAGATGAACGGTGGTTACATCGTCATCAACAGTGGCCTGGGTGGTAATGCGACGGCCACGAGCGTGCCCGGCGTGTTCGCGGCCGGGGACGTGGCCGACCAGGTCTACCGTCAGGCCATCACCTCAGCCGGCTTCGGCTGCATGGCGGCGCTCGACGCCGAGAAATACATCGACGAGTTGGGTGCCGACTGAGCAACCCACCACGGGGACTCCGACAATGAGCGTGTTCGACAATGCTGCCTGGGCGCAGCATGAGCGGGTCCTGCATTGCAGCGATCCCGTATCGGGCCTGCGCGCGATCATCGCGATTCACTCCACGGCGCTGGGTCCGGCTGCGGGTGGCTGCCGGTTCTGGCACTACGACGACGACACGGCAGCGCTGACCGATGTCCTGCGGCTTTCGCAGGGCATGAGCTACAAGAACGCCATGGCCGGGCTGTCGCTGGGTGGCGGCAAGGCCGTTATTCTGGCGCCTGAAGACCGGCAGCTCACGGACCCGTTGCTCGAGTCATTCGGACAATTCGTCGCGACGCTGCACGGCGACTACATCACGGCCGAAGACGTCGGGATGAGTGTCCCGGCGATGCAGGTCATCGCAACGCGCACGCGGCATGTTGCGGGGCTGCCCAGCACGGGTGGCAGTGCGGGCGGTGACCCGTCACCCAAGACCGCGGATGGCGTGTTCGCAGGCATTCTCGCGGCAGTCCGACACCAGCGCGGCAAGGACTCGCTCGAAGGCTTGCACGTGGCCGTCCAGGGCGTGGGCAATGTGGGCATGAACCTGGCGCGCTCGCTGGCGCGAGCCGGTGCCCGACTGACGGTCGCCGACATCAACGGCGCGCGCGTCGCCCAGGCCTGCGAGGAGCTGGACGCCGACGCCGCGTCGCTCGAGGACATCCTGTATACCGATGCCGATATCGTGGCGCCCTGTGCGCTGGGTGCCGTGCTCGATGCCGGGAGCATTCCGCGACTCAAGGCGACCATCATCGCGGGTGCGGCCAACAACCAGCTTGCCACTGACGAGGACGGTCAGCGCCTGTTCGACGCGGGCATCCTCTACGCCCCCGACTACGTGATCAACGCGGGCGGCATCGTCAATGTGGCACTCGAATACGAAGGAGGGTTTACCGAAGCTGACGTCGACGCGCGCGTGGCGGCCATCGGAGACCGGCTTCTCGACATCTTTGCGCAGTCGGAGCGCGAGCAACGCCCCACCAACGTCATCGCTGACGCCATGGCGCGAGCGCTGATTGCGGGCGACTGACCCTGGCGCTAGCTGATGGCCTCGAATACCGACATGAACCGTTGCGGTTCGGGTCGGTCCGACGGCTTCGACGAGCGGTAGCTGTAGCGGATGATGTTGTCGGAATCGGTGACGATGACCGTTGGCAGAATCGTGCGCCGCCCGAACTCACCCTGGAAGCGTTCCGGAATGTCCTCGTCGTCGACGAGCTCGAGCCCGGTCGCGGCCTCCAGGTTTTCGTCGAGCCAGAACTCGAATTCCACCTTGAACTGATCGGCAACGCGGCGCGTCGTGTCGAGCGGCGTGCGCGTCACGATGATCAGCTTGCCGCCGTCCTGCGTGATCTTGCGGTAGTGGTAGGTGAGCGCCTGCACCTGCGTCGAGCAGAACGGGCACCAGCTACCGCGCACGAACACGAGCACGCTTCGGCTGCCGACGAGCTCGTCGCTCGACACGGTGCTGCCGTCCTCGCGCTTGCACACGAAGCTTGGCAGGCGCCGCCCCACGGTGATGTGCGGATTCGTGTGGCTGCGGCTGCCCAGCAGCATGATCCAGCCCACGACAGCCAGCACGAGCAGTGCGGCAACGACGATTAGCAGTGCGTCCATCCAGATGCTCCGTTCAGTCGACGGTTAATACGATCTTGCCCATGTGGTCGCCGCGCTCCATGAGCGCGTGCGCCTCGGCAGCCTGTGCCAGCGGAAACGTCGCGTGGATCACGGGCGTCATGCTGCCCACGCTGACGAGCGGCCAGAGGTCGCGCTCGAGTCGCGTCGCGATGTCGGCTTTCACGGCGTCGGGTTGCGGGCGCAGCGTCGAGCCCGTGATCGTCAATCGCTTGCGCAGGATGCTCGCCATATTGACGCCGTCGGCTACGGCACCACCGACAAGCGCAATGATGGCGCAACGTCCGTCTAGACGCAGGCTGTCGATGTTCTTTTGGGTGTAGGGCCCGGCCACCATGTCGAGAATGACGTCGACGCCATCAGGCCGGGCCTCGGACAGCGCCTCACGCCAGTCGCCTTCGCGGTAGTTAATCGCGACGTCAGCGCCAAGCTCGCGGCAGAACGCGCACTTCTCGTCGCTGCCCGCTGTCACGATGACGTCATGCCCCAGCGCCTTGGCAAACTGAATCGCAGTTGTCCCGATGCCGCTCGACCCGCCATGGATGAGCAGGCTGTCGCCCGACCGCAAGCCCGCGCGCATCCAGACGTTGAAGTACACGGTGAATGCGGTTTCGGGCAGGGCCGCGGCCTGCGCCGGTGTCAGGCGCTCGGGAACGGGCAGGCAGTGGTCGCCATGCGCACGCACAAACTCGGCGTAGCCGCCACCGTGCGTGAGTGCGCAGACGATGTCGCCGGGCTGCCAGCGCGTGACGTTGCTGCCCGTGGCCGCCACCTCGCCGGCCACTTCGAGGCCGGGTAAGTCGCTGGCATCCGGCGGCGGCGGGTAGAGGCCCGCGCGCTGCAGGCAGTCGGGTCGATTCACACCTGCTGCGGCAACGCGGATCAGGACCTCATCGGGCCCGGGCTCGGGCACGGGCCGGGTTCCGGCAACCAGCACTTCGGGGCCACCCGGGGTGGAAATCTCGGCAACGCGCATCGTCTCAGTCATGCGCCTAGTGTAGCCGACGGCCACGTCCGTGGCGCGACTTCAGCTATAGTCGGCGCGACCTGTTTCGGAGGCGCTCGATGTCGACTCGCAACCCCACTCACGCCACGCTCGAGAATCTGCGCGACAAGCCCTTCGGCTTGTGGCTGTTTTCGCGCGCGGTCAGCTTCAAGGCGCCATACTTCGGCAGTATCGGCGCGCGCTTCACAGCACTCGAACCGGGGTTCGGCGAGGCGCATATGCGCAAGCGCCGCAAGGTCACCAATCACCTGGGCACCGTTCACGCCATTGCCATGGCCAACCTCTGCGAGTTCGTCGCGGGCACGCTCATGGAGGTCAGCATCGCCGCCGACATGCGCTGGATTCCGCGCGGGATGAACATCCGCTACCTGGGCAAGGCGGAAACCGACGTCACCGCAAGTTGCCGCATCGAGGACTATGACTGGCGCGAGACGCAGGATGTGCCGCTCGAACTTGTGGTCAAGGACAGCAAGGGACAGGTCGTGGCCGAGGCCACGGTGCCCATGTACGTGTCACCCAGGAAGAGACGCTAAGCGTCAGTCCCCGGGCGCTTTGAGAAACGCGCGCGCATCGGCGGCCGTGCGGGCTGGCGCCTCCTCCATGGGAACGTGTCCCAGGTCCGGGTAGACAATGACCCGGGCGTCGGCGATGCCGGCATCGAAACGTGCCGCGTCCTCGACCGGAATCCACACATCCTGCGCGCCCCAGAGAATGAGCGTCGGCGCCGCGACGTCAGCCAGCCGACCCGGGTCGCCCCATTCGAACTGCAAGGTGCGGTCCACGAACGCTTGCCGATTGCCGTCACGCAGCGACAACTCGCGGTAGCGCCGGACGAGTTCGGGCGTGACCTTGCTGTCGTCGGCGTACACCTCAAGCAGGCTGTCCTCGTACAACGCGTGGGGTGCGAACAGCGTGAGCACGTTTCTCAGCACGGGCGTGCTCGCCAGGCGAAACACCAGCGATGGGGCGCGCGGTGTTTCCGGCGGCAGGCCGCTGGGGTCCAGCAGGATCAGCGCGGATACCCGTTGGGGTCGCGTGGCCGCGAACTGCCAGGCGATGTTGCCGCCCAGTGAGTTGCCTGCGAGCGCGAACTGCTGCAGGCCGAGTGTGTCGGCGACGTCCTCGACGAAGTCGGTGTAGCTCGCAATCCGGTAGTCGGCGCGAGGGTGCGGCCCCGTGAGCCCGAAGCCCGGCAAGTCCATTCGAACGACGTCGAAATCGGTTTCGAGCGCGTTCACCCAGCCGTCCCATGTGTGCAGCGAGGCGGCGGTCCCGTGCAGCAGAACGAGTGTCGGCGCGCCGGGCTGGCCTTCGCGTCGGTAGTGCACGCGCATGCCGTCGACCTCAATGAACCGCGAGGCCGGCGTCTGCCATTCGGCAAGCTCATCGACACTGCGGTCGGGTACGTAGGTCGCGACCACCACGGCGATCGAGGCCACGAACAGCGCGGCGACGAGGTAACGGATTCGAAAGCGGCGTGTGGGCATCGCAGCTCGCATGGCTTGAGATCGGCGGGTGAGTATCACACACTCATGCGCGGCTTGGCGCAGGTGGAGGGGGCATGTCGGATCGCGAGCTGACACTCGACGCGTGCACGGCGCCCGTCGTCTACGAAGGCACCGTGTTGCCCGAGTGGATCGACATCAACAATCACATGAACGTCGCCTACTACATGCTGGCGTTCGACTACGGTATCGACGCGCTGTGGCACGGTTTCGGCCTGAGCGATGAATACCGCGACGACACGGGCAGTTCGACTTTCGCCGTCGAGGCGCACATCCGCTATCTCAAGGAGCTCGTCGCTGACGAGGGCTTTGTCGTGTGCGCGCGCATCCTGGCCTGGGACGACAAGCGGCTGCACCAGTTCCAGTACCTTTTCGACGCGGCCACGGGTGCGCTGAGCGCGACTTGTGAGTGGCTGCACCTTCACGTCGATCTCGGCACGCGGCGTGTGTCGCCCTGGCCCGAGAGACTCATCGAGGGCATCGCGGCGCACCCGGCATCGGCCGTGGCGGGCGACTGGCCCGAAGCCACAGGCCGGCAGATCAAAGTCGTGCGGCCGCTTGGCCCCGTATCAGCAGGAGACCCATCGTGAGCGCATCCTTTCTACTGGCCATTGATCAGGGGACCACGAGTTCTCGCGCGGTGATTTACGACGCAACACTGGCACCCGTGGCCAGTGCGCAGCGCGAATTCAGCCAGCACTTCCCGCAGTCGGGCTGGGTGGAGCACGACGCGGATGAGATCTGGGACGGTGTCGTCGCCGTGTGCCGCGACGCCATGGCCAAAGCGGGAATCGAGGCCAGCCAGGTTGCCGGGATCGGGATCACGAACCAGCGCGAGACCACCGTGATCTGGGACCGCGCAACGGGCAAGCCCATTGCGCGGGCCATCGTCTGGCAGGACCGGCGCACGGCGGCACATTGCCGCACGCTCGAGGCTGCCGGGCACGGTGCGACCGTAACGGCGCGCACGGGCCTGCGTCTCGATCCCTATTTCTCAGCGACAAAAATCGGCTGGCTGCTCGACCACGTCGAGGGCGCCCGCGCCCGCGCCGAGGCCGGCGAGCTCGCCTTCGGGACTATCGACACTTTTCTGCTCTGGCGACTCACCGACGGCGACGTGCATGCGACCGATGCCACGAACGCCTCGCGCACAGCCTTGTTCGACATTTCCGCGCAGCGTTGGGATGAGGATCTGCTCCAGATCTTCGGTGTGCCGCGCGCCCTGTTGCCCGACGTGCGCGATTGCGCGGCGGAGTTTGGTGCCACGACGCCGAGCCTGTTCGGGGCGCCCATCCCCGTGCGCGGAATTGCCGGCGATCAACAGGCGGCGCTCATTGGCCAGGCCTGTTTTGCGCCGGGCATGACCAAGAGCACCTACGGTACGGGTTGCTTTGTCATCAGCAACACGGGCGACACGCTGTTGCGTTCACAGAACCAGCTGTTGTCGACGGTCGGCTACCGGCTCGAGGGCGTGGCCACCTACGCACTCGAGGGCAGCATCTTCGTTGCGGGTTCGGCCGTGCAGTGGCTGCGTGACGCGCTCAAGGTCATCGACAGCGCGCCCGAGAGCGCGCAGATCGCCGAAGCGCACGGCATCGAGCGCGATGTCATCGTTGTGCCCGCCTTTACGGGGCTCGGTGCGCCTTACTGGGACCCGGACGCGCGGGGTGCCGTACTGGGTCTGACGCGCGGTAGCGGTCGCGAGGCGCTCGTCACCGCCACGCTGCAATCGGTCGCGCTTCAGACCTGGGACCTCGTCGGTGCGATCCGCGAGGACGGCGTCACGCCCGCCGAGATTCGCGTCGATGGCGGCATGGTGGCCAATGACTGGTTCCTGCAGTTCCTGGCCGATGTCACGCGCAGCCACATCGAACGCCCGCAACAAACCGAGTCGACGGTGCTGGGCGCCGCGGCACTCGCAGGCCTGCAGGCTGGTGTGTTCGATTCTCTCGATGCGCTCTCCGGCGCCTGGCAGCTTGATGCGGCGTTCGCGCCGAAGCTCAGCGAGGCCGAGGCCACGGCACTCACGGACGCCTGGCGCGACGCTGTCGCCCGGGTTCGCGGCTAGGCGGCGGGCTGCTCGCCCGAGGGGCTCTGCGCGCTGCGCGCCATGGGCGCGATCAGGACGCCCGATGCCGTCGTCACGAGCCGCGTTTCAAATTGCTGTGTACAGCGCTGCCAGCTGTGCTCGAGCGCATGGTCCCTGCAGGCCTTCCGATCGATCTGCAGCGCCAGCTCGCTGGCACGCGTCAGCGACGTATGCAGCACACCTGTCACGCCGTTCCTGACGACGTCAATGGGGCCCGGCACGGGGTAGGCCGCGACGGGGACGCCACAGGCCATGGCTTCGAGCATGACGAGCCCGAAGGTGTCTGTCCGGCTCGGAAACACGAACACATCGGCTGAGGCGAGAATCGCCGCCAGCTCTTCGCCGTACTTGTAGCCCGTGTAGGTGCAGTCGGGGTAATCGGCGCGCAGGCGCGCCAGGTCCGGGCCGTCGCCGACGACGATCTTGCGGCCCTCGACCGCCATGCCCGTGAAGGCCTCGAGGTTTTTCTCGACCGCAACGCGACCCACATAGATGTAGACGGGGCCGCCGCGTGGATCTCGCGCGGCGTCGCTGGGACGGAACAGTGTCGTATCGACGCCGCGGCCCCAAAGCACAGGGTTGCGGAAACCGTTCTTGCGCAGTTCCTCAACGATGGCGGGCGTCGGTGCCAGCGTGCAGTGTGCGGCGTTGTGGAACCACCGGATGAGCCGGTACGTCCAGCGCTCCGGAATCGGGATGCGCTTGCGCACGTAGGCGGGAAACTGGGTGTGGTAGGACGTCGTGAAGGCGAGCTTGCGGCGTTTGCAGTACCGGCGTGCGGAAAGACCCAGCGGTCCCTCCGTCGCGATGTGAATCGCGTCGGGCGCATAGGCATCGAGGTCGCGACGCAGGCGGCGCCCCGGGAACAGCGACAGGCGGATTTCCGGGTAGTAGGGGCAGGGGATCGTGCGAAAGGGTTCGGGCGTAAACATCCGAACGTCGTAGCCCAACTCGCGCAGGCATTCGGCCGTGCGGGACAGGGTGGTGACGACGCCGTTGGTCTGCGGCAGCCAGGCGTCGGTAACGATTGCGATGCGCATCATGGAGCGCCTCTCTTGCAAGTTTGCGCGACCGTATCGGGTTCGCGTTACAGCAAAGTGACAGGCGATTTTGAGACGTCACGAAAGCGTCACGCGCCAGTCAATCCCCTGTCACTTGGACCGCGCATATTCCGCGCAAGTTCACACGCTGGAGGGCCCGTTATGCATCCGTTGTTGTTGCGCGCTGACGCCTTCGAACGGCGAGTCTGCATTCGTATTAATACCTGGTCGCGCAATCCGGTTTGTCGCGGCCTGTTCCGCGTTGCCAGTCGGCTGGGCGACGGCGTCGCCTGGTACACGCTGCTGGTCGTGATCACGATCGCGGGCGGGCTGCCGGCGGCTGTCGCCATGTTGCACGTGGGACTCACGGCGCTCGCTGGCGTCTACCTTTACAAGTACCTGAAGACACGACTGGTCCGGCTTCGCCCGTTCGTCTCGCACGGCGAAATCGTGGCGCGCACGGCACCGCTCGATGAGTTCAGCTTTCCGTCGGGTCACACGCTGCACGCCGTGTTGTTCACGGTCATGTTTGCCTACTACGTACCGGCGCTGACGTTTGTCACACTGCCCTTCATGCTACTGGTGGCCGCGTCGCGGGTCGTGCTGGGTTTGCACTATCCGACCGATGTCATTGCGGGCGCAGCCATTGGATTGGTGCTGGCGGGTGTGAGCCTGGCCATCGTCGATCTCGATCCCGTGGTTCTCGGCCCGGGTATTGACGCGTTGCGGCAGCTGATCGGCTCATAGCGCAGTGTAAAGTTCAGAAAAAAGGCGCCCCTGTGGGCGCCTTTTTTTGTGCGTACGTCCGAACCCGTTCAGGCCGACTTGCGCATGGCCCGATCGAGCCAGGTCGGCAGGCGGTCTTTGCCGTCATCGTCGTCACGCGCCGAGCCGACTTTCTCGATGACCTGACCGCGCCAGACCAGCGCCGTGTTGCGCGATGCACCCGAGTCGTTGTTGGCCGCGATCAGTTCGCGTGAGTAGCGTTGCAAGGTGTTCATTTTGGTATCCATTCGTATTCAGGCGGCGTTCGGTGCCGCCACTGACAAGCTGTCGCCGGACCACGCGATATCCCGCATCCGACCCGACGCGTCTTCGACAAGCACGCTGCAGTGCTCGACCCAGTCGCCGTCGTTGTAGTAGCCGATGCCGTCCTCTTCGACGCAGGCCGGCTTGTGAATATGCCCACAGACGATGCCGTCCAGACCGCGTCGCCGCGCGTGCAACGTGGCCAGGCACTCGAACTCGTCGATGTACCTGCGCGCACTGGCGACTTTCATCTTCAATGCGCTTGCGAGTCGGATGCGCTCGTAGCCAAACCGTTGGCGAACGCGGTTAATGCCGACGTCGACATCCACCAGCCATTGGTAAGCGGCGGAGCCGATGCGTTCCTTGAGTGACCCGATTCGCAGTTCCGAGTCGAACTGATCGCCGTGGGTCACAAGCAGGCGACGCGAATCGGCGGTTTCGTGGATCGAATTGAGCCTGAGCTTGACGCCCTTGAACTCGCTGCCCGCGAACGCGCGCAGCCTGGCGTCATGGTTGCCGGGGATGTAGGTCACGGCCATACCGGCCGCCGCGAGTCGGAATATCTGGCGCATCACGGCCGTGTGGCTCGAGGGCCAGTGCACGGACTGCTGCATACGCTCGAGGTCGATCACGTCGCCGACCAGGAACAGGTGGTCCACGTCGCAATGCTCGAGGAAGTCGAGCAGCAGCTCGGCGCGACAACCCGCGGTGCCGAGGTGCAGGTCAGAGATGAAGGCACTGCGCGCACGCAGCTTGCCACCGAATTCTGCAGAAGTTTCTGGCGTATTCGCGTAGTTCATTGATCTCCCACCGGTATTGGCTTGGCGGAAGCGTGAACGCCGCGTGTGACGCGCCGATGACGATTTCGATACGGTCCGGTGACGCCGCGCGTTCTGGCGCGTGCCTCAGACGAATATGGCGCCGGTCAGGCGCCACTGGTGTCTTCGTGCCCGGCGGGTGTCAGGCCGTACGGTGCATCACCCGGTCGAGCCAGTGGGAGAGCTGATCTGTCTGGGGGACTTCCTGTCGTGCCGTCTTGCGGGTCTCCGTGTTCGTTCTGCGCGGGACACGCACCGTGTCAGGCGCTTCACTGGAGTCATTGTTGGCGGCGATCAGTTCGCGTGAGTAGCTTTGCAGGACGTTCATGGGGGGCATCCTTGATTGCGCAGCGCGTGCTGCTGTCGTTGCGTGATCTGTGCATCGGTTTTCGATACCAGTCACTCATTAGATGTGAGGGCGGGGCCAAAGGTTGCATACGATGGCTCGTCTGTTCCCTTGATCGGAACGATACCATCAGGTCGCGTCGCGTAAGCGGCACGACCGACGCGTTTCTTGAGTCAATCACTCCGCATTCTCGAGCCAAGCCGTTTGGGGCTTGCGACCACCGGACAGGTGAGCCTCTGGTCGCCCATCACTGCTTGCTCGCTCGAAAGCCTGGACGCAACCTGTGACGTGCCGGTAACGGTTTGTATACGGTTTGATGTCGCCGTGCGGTGCTACACTCCCGCCGAAGCTGGGACGGTCTGGGGGGACCATCATGGGGGCTACTGAGAATCCGATACGCGCGTTCTGCGAGGCGGCGATCGCCACGGCGCAGGAATTCAAACTGGGTGAGATCGATCTCGACGGGGTGACCTACCCGGTATTCGAGAACGCGCCACCCACACTGGGCGCGTTGTATGCGCACGCGGCGGCCACATACGGCGACGACACGCTGATCGTCTACCACGATCGGCGCATGAGTTTTGCCGAGGCCGATGCGGCGTCGCGACAGGCCGCGGATGCCCTGCAGCGCGCGGGCGTCAAGCCCGGCGACCCCGTGGCCATCGCCATGCGCAACCTGCCCGAGTGGATTCTGGCCTACATGGCCATCACGCGGCTGGGCGCCGTTGCCGTGCCCATGAACGCCTGGTGGCAGACTGTGGAACTCGATTACGCCTTTGGCGATTGTGGTGCACGCGTGGTGTTCGCGGACGTGCAGCGGGCCGAGCGGCTCGCCCCCATCGCCGGCCCGCGCGGCCTCACGGTGATCACGGCCGACGGCGAGGCGGCGGGTGCCATGAGCTGGGAGACCTTCGTCGCAACGGGTGATGCCGGCGCCGACGTTCCCGGTGCCGCAGCCGATGATCTCGGCACGATCTTCTACACCTCGGGCTCGACGGGCGCGCCCAAGGGCGTCATGACGACGCACCGCGCGACGATTCAGGCGCTCATGGAATGGGCGTTGCTGACCACGGCCGACCGCACCGTGCGCGGTGTCGGTCCCGCCGAGGGTCGGCAGCTCGGGTTGCTCATGACCGTGCCGCTGTTCCACGTCACGGGCTGCAACGCGATGTTCCTGCTCTCGGTGCTGGGCGGTCAGAAGATGGTGATCATGCACCGCTGGAACGTCGACAAGGCACTGGAGCTTATTGAGACCGAGCACCTGACGGCGTTCAACGGGGTGCCCAGCATGTCGTTCGAACTGGCGCGCGCCGCGCGCGAGAGTGGGCGCGACCTGAGTTCACTGTACGCCGTCTCGGGCGGTGGCGCCGCGCGGCCCGCGGCGCACGTGCCCGTGATCGATGCGGCGTTCGACCACGTGAAGCCTTCGATCGGCTACGGCATGACGGAGACCAGCGCCATGGGTACGGCCAACGCCGGGCAGCTCTACGAGGCGCGACCCGACAGCGTCGGCCAGTCCTGCTTCCCGCTCGTGGAGATTCGCGTTGTCGACGAGGACGGCAACGACAGCCCACCGGGCGAGTCGGGCGAGATCTGGATCAAGAGCATCACGAACATGCGCGGCTACCTGAACCAGACCGAGGCGACGGCGGCAACGCTCGAAGCCGGCTACGTGAAGTCGGGCGACGTGGGCTACCTCGACGACGAGGGGTTCCTGTTCATCGTCGATCGCATCAAGGACATCGTCATTCGTGGCGGCGAGAACATCAGCTGCCAGGAAGTCGAGAATGCGCTCTATGGGCACCCGGACGTGGCCGAGGCCGCGGTGTTCGGGCTGCCCGATGAGGCGTTGGGCGAGAAGCTCGTGGCGGTCGTGAGCTCAGGCGCCGAGCTGTCGGGTGATGCCCTGCGCGGGTTCCTCGGTGAGCGCGTCGCGCACTTCAAGGTGCCTGCGCACATCGAGGTACGCGGTGAGCCGTTGCCCAAGACGGCGAGTGCCAAGATCTTCAAGCGCGCACTGCGCGAGGCAGCACTCGAAGCGAGCGCCTGAGGCGCGCTACATGGCCTGCAGGCGCGCGTCGTCGATGTCGCGCCAGAACGCTTCGCGCGGACCCTCGGGCTCGGCCTCGTAGGCGTGCGGCAAGCCCCAGCGGTAGTACCCGGGCGTGCCGTCCAGCGGCGGCCAGGTGTCGATATCGGGGGCGCCGTCGCGCGCAAAAGCGCTCCAGGTCCAGGCCATCGTGCGCGAGAGCCGGCGTGACGCGGGCGTGTCCTCGAAAAGCACACCCGACCCCGGTGCGTCGAGCGTGCCGAACACGTGCGGAATGTCCGCCACGTGGGGCGCGCCAAGCCGACCACCCAACCCCGGCGCCTCGTAGTCGAACCGGTAGCGGTAGACGCGCTGGTGTTTGGCCAGCGCGAGCGCCGCCTTGCGGCTTGAGGCGCCGAACACGGCGTCGCCCGTGATATCGCAAAGCGTCAGCGAGGGGTCGCTGTCACCCTCGCGGTAGCCATAGACGGCGACGAGTTCCGCGATCTCTTCGGCGTTGAACTGATGCGCGAGCCGACGCATGAACCCCGCGTGGTCGAGCTTTGTCAGGCCGCGGTCGACGAGCAGCCAGTAACGCCACTCGTCGCGCGTACAGCCAATCATGACCGGGATCGAGGGCACGCTGCCCGAGCGAAAAGCCGCCATGGGTAGTTCCGGAATGAGCGTGCCGTCCACGACAGGCCGCGTCGGCATGACGCTCAGGCCTTCGTCGAACATCATGCGCCCGTGCAACATCAGTGAGGCGTTGCACAACGCGACCCGATCGGCCTTGGCCGGGTTGTCACGCACGGCGCGCGGTAGTTGCTTCAGGAACAGCTCGGCGACTCGGGTCGCGCGCTCCAGACTGTGCACGCCGTGCGCGCTGCCGCTCTGGATGATGGCCTGCTGAAACTTTCCGGCCGCCGCGGGCAGGGTCATGAGTGCCGCCACGGACATGCCGCCCGCCGACTCGCCGAATACCGTGATGTTGTCGGGGTCGCCCCCAAATGCCGCAGCGTTGGCGATGATCCACTCAATGGCGGCGAGCTGGTCGAGCAGACCCTCGTTGCCTGTTGACGGGATGCGCCCGTCCGTGACATCGGCTAGGCGCAGGAAGCCCAGCACACCCAGCCGGTAGTTGACGGTCACGACCACGCAGGGACCCGCAGCGGAGAGCCGCTCGCCCGAGAACATCGGCTGGCTGCCGCCGCCGACGGAGAAGCCGCCGCCGTGGATCCAGACCATCACGGGCAGCGGCGTATCCACGGTGGCCAGTGGCGCGTAGACGTTGAGGGTCAGGCAGTCCTCGCTGCAGCCGTCGAGACCGCCCGGAAGCTCCTGGGCGAGCTGTGAGGTGTGCTGGAGTGCGGCGGGTCCGAAACTGCGCGCATCGCGGGCGCCGGACCAGCCCTCGTGCGGCTGCGGCGGCTGCCAGCGCCGCGCGCCCGTGGGCGGCGCGGCGTAGGGGACACCAAGCCAGCATCGGGCTCGGTCCGTACTGAAGCCGCGGACGCGTCCCAGCGTAGTCGTAACGGTGGTTGCAGGCATGATTCTTGTGGTCTTGGGGCGCGCTTGCAGTGCGCGCCCGGGCTGCGTTCGATAAACTTCACAGCTTACCATCGGCGCGTCTTAAAGTTCGACACAACTTTGTCAAGAATCAGCGCGCAGACCATACAGGGGGCACCATGGCAGACACCGTTCCGGCATCCGAACTCGCTTCTTACATCGGCAAGGAGCGGCCGCCTTCCGACTGGCTGACCATCGAGCAGGTGCGCATCAACGCGTTCGCTGACGCCACGCTCGACCACCAGTTCATTCACCTCGACGCCGAGAAGGCCAAGCAGACCCCGTTTGGCACCACCATTGCGCACGGCTACCTGACGCTGTCGCTGCTGCCGTACTTCAGCGCGCAGTGCGGCATCGCACCCGAGAATCTCGTCATGGCCATCAACTACGGCAGTGACAAGCTTCGGTTCCTGCAGCCCGTGCCGGTCGGCAGCCGCGTGCGTTGCCACATGGTGCTGGCCGAGGTCACGGAAAAGGGCCCGGGGCAGCTGCTCTGCAAGAGCAATGTCACGGTCGAGATCGAGGGCAACGACAAACCGGCGCTCATCGCCGAGGTGCTCTCGCTGTTCATCGTCGGCTCAGGCAGCTGAGCGACACCCAACGCTTAAGACACAACTAGGAAGTTCTCATGACGATTCGTTTCGACGGGCAGGTCATCATTGTGACGGGCGCCGGTGGCGGCCTGGGTCGCGCACACGCGCTGGAATTCGCCAAACGCGGCGGAAAGGTCGTGGTCAATGACCTCGGCGGCGCGCGCGATGGCACGGGCGGTTCGGTTTCGGCGGCGCAGGCCGTGGTGGAAGAAATCGAGGCGGCGGGCGGTGAGGCCATCGCGGACGGCGCCAACGTGACCAACTACGAACAGGTTGAGGCCATGGTCGCCGCGGCCATGGACAAGTGGGGGCGCGTCGACGTGCTGGTCAACAACGCAGGCATTCTGCGTGACAAGACCTTCGTCAAGATGCCGGTCTCGGACTTCCAGGCCGTGGTCGACGTGCACCTGATGGGCAGCGTGAACTGCACCAAGGCGGTGTGGGAAATCATGCGCGAGCAAAAGTACGGCCGCATCATGATGACCTCGAGTTCGTCGGGACTCTACGGCAACTTCGGCCAGGCCAACTACGGCGCGGCCAAGCTCGGCCTCGTCGGCTTCATGAATACGCTGCACCTGGAAGGCATGAAGTACAACATCCACGTCAACACGCTGGCGCCCGTGGCGGCGACGCGAATGACCGAGGACCTCATGGCCGAGGACGTACTCGCGGCGCTCGAGCCCGCGCTCGTCACACCGGCCGTCATCTTCATGTGCTCGGAGCAGGCGCCGAGCCGGCAGGTCATCGCCGCAGGCGCTGGCGGTTTTGCGCGCGCGGCGATCGTCGAGACGCAGGGCATTCTGCTCGACGGCGACGAGGTGACCGCTGAAAACGTGGCCGCAGGCTGGGAAGACGCCAGCGACCTGTCCACCGCACGCGAGCTGCAACAGGGCAGCGAGCAGAGCGTGAAATTCCTGACGGCGCTCGCCAAGCGTCGCGGCATCAAGCTGGAGCGCTGAGCACATGGCCACGAAAGAAGCTGTCATTATATCGACCGCGCGCACGCCCATCGGCCGCGCTTACCGCGGTGCCTTTAACAACACCCAGGGCCAGTCGCTGGCGGGGCACGCCATTGAGCACGCGGTCGCGCGTGCGGGCATCGACCCGGCCGAGGTCGACGACGTGGTACTCGGTTGCGCGATGCAGCAGGGCTCGACGGGCCAGAACGTCGCGCGCCAGGCGTTGGTCGGGGCGGGCCTCCCGGTGACGGTCGCCGGCATGTCCGTCGACCGCCAGTGCGCGTCCGGCATGATGGCGATCGCGACCGCGGCCAAGCAGGTCATCGCCGACAACATGTCGGTCGTCGTCGGCGGCGGGGTCGAGTCGATCAGCCTGGTGCAGAACGAGCACATGAATACCTACCGCGCGAAAGACGATGCCGTCGTCGCGAAGGCGCCGCACATCTACATGTCGATGCTCGAGACCGCCGAAGTCGTCGCCAAGCGCTACGGCATCACGCGCGAACAGCAGGACGAATACGGCCTGCAAAGTCAGCAGCGCACGGCGGCTGGCCAGGCTGCCGGTCATTTCTCGGATGAAATCGTGCCGATGCCCTCGACGATGGGTGTGCAGGACCGGGAAACGAAAGAGATTTCGTTTCATGAGGTCACGCTCGACAAGGACGAGGGCAATCGCCCGGACACGACCGCGGAGGGCCTGGCCAGTCTGCGCACGGTGTTCGACGGTGGCGTGATCACGGCCGGCAACGCAAGCCAGCTCTCCGACGGCGCGTCGGCGTCGGTGATCATGGACTCAAAGCTCGCCGAGCAGCGCAACATCGAACCGCTGGGCATCTACCGCGGCATGGCCGTGGCGGGTACGGAACCCGACGAGATGGGCATTGGTCCCGTGTTCGCCGTGCCCAAGCTGCTCGAGCGCAACGGCCTCAAGATGGACGACATCGGCCTCTGGGAGCTCAACGAAGCGTTCGCCGTGCAGGTCATCTATTGCCGCGACAAGCTTGGCATTCCGAATGAGTTGCTGAACGTCAACGGTGGCGCCATCTCGATCGGCCACCCTTACGGCATGTCGGGTGCACGCATGGTCGGTCACGCGCTCATCGAGGGTAAGCGTCGCGGTGCCAGGTACGTCGTCTGCACCATGTGTGTGGGTGGTGGCATGGGCGCCGCAGGTCTGTTCGAGGTCGTCTGAGGCCGGCTCCCGCTGGTCATCGTCCACGCATGCCAATCTGGTTCGTCATTCTGGGTTTGCAACTCGCGCTGCTCGTGCACGCGCTGCGGACCCAGCGCGACACGATCTGGGTCTGGATTCTGCTGCTGGCGCCTGTCGTCGGTGCGCTCGCCTACCTGCTCGTCGAGTTCCTGCCCGATGTGATGGACGGCCGCCGCGCCGCCCGCCGGCGTGCGTTGCGCACCGTTGGCCAGCGTGGTGCGCGCGCGCAGCCGTTGCAGACCGATACCACGGTTGGCGATGCACTCGCCGAGGCGCAGCAGCACTACGATGCGGATGAGTTTCGTGAGGGGCTCGCCAGGTTGCGGCAGTCACTGACGGGCGAGCACCGTCACCAGCCCGATCTCATGCTTGGCGTCGCGCGCATGCAGTTCGCGCTTGACGACGCGCAGGCGGCGGTCGAGACACTCGACGCGCTCAAGGACAAGAATCCCGACTACCGCTCGCCGCAGGGTCACCTGCTCTACGCCCGTGCCAAGGAAGCCCTGGGCGATATCCCCGCAGCAATCCACGAGTACGAAGCACTGTGCGGTTACTACGCAGGGCCAGAGCCCCATGTACGCTTCGGCGATCTGCTACGCGCAGAGGGCGATGAGGCCCGCGCACGCATGTTGTACTTCTCGGTGCTTGAGGAGAGCGAACAGGCGGGCAAGCTCTACACGGAGCGCCACAAGCAGTGGGTCGATGCGGCGCGTCAGGGTTACGCCGCGACGTCGGGTGCGTCGGCCCCTGCCGGGGACGCGTAGTGATCGTCCGCATGTGGCACGGGCGTGTGAAGCGCGACGATGCCGCGGCGTACCGGGCGTTCCTGGAGCAGCGCGCAATTCCTGACTACCGGAGCGTGCCGGGCAACCTCAACGTCAAAATCCTAGAGCGCCACGAAGGCGAGGTCACCCATTTCATCACGATGACCTCCTGGCAAAATCTCGAGGTCATCAAGGCGTTCGCCGGCGACGATATCGAGGTGGCCAAGTACTACCCCGAGGACGAGGGCTTTCTGCTCGAGTTCGAGCCCGGTGTCGTGCATTACGAGGTCGTTGCGACGTCGTGAGCCGGCTCCTGCAGCGCGTCCGGCAATGCACAATTTGTGACGGCCTGCCGCTGGGTCCGGCGCCACTGCTCCAAGTCGGTCCGAAGGCGCGCGTGCTTATCGCGGGGCAGGCACCCGGGCGACGCGCGCACGAGCGCGGCATTCCATTCGATGATCCGTCTGGCAATCGATTGCGTGACTGGCTTGGCGTGGATCGCGAGACGTTCTACGACGCCACGCGTATCGGCGTGCTGCCGATGGGGTTTTGCTTTCCCGGTACGGGTGCATCGGGTGACCTGCCACCCCGCGCCGAGTGCTCGGCGAATTGGCGTCAACCCTTGCTCGACATGATGCCCGACGTTGCGCTGCTGCTGGTCATTGGTCGTTACGCGCGTGATTGGCACTTGCCCGAGCGAAAGTCGGAGTCGTTGACCGAGACTATTCGCAGCTGGCGCGACCTGGACGACGGTGTCATGGCGCTGCCGCATCCGAGTCCGCGCAACAACCGGTGGCTCAAGAAGAATCCGTGGTTCGAGGCCGAGGTGCTCAAGACGCTCAAGTCGCGCGTGCGTCACGCACTGGCCGAGGCCTGAATCGGGATGGCGCTGTTGGTTGAGACGCTGGTCGCGCAGTTGTCCTCAACCGTCATCGCGAGCTGGCGGCGTCTAACCCGTCATTGCGAGCCGGCGGAGCCGGCGCGGCAATCTTTTGACGACATCGTGCCGTTTATCGGAACGGCAGCGTTGAGAGATCGCCGCGTCGCTTCGCTCCTCGCGATGACGAGGCAGAGTCCGCCGGCTCGCAATGACGAGGCAGACCGCGCCGGCTCGCAACGACGAGGCAGGCACCGCCGCCCCGCAATGACGATGCGTCAGAGGGCGCTCACACCCCAGAGCTTCGTGTACTTCTCACAGTGCAGCACGAGCGTCTGGTAGGCATCGAGGTCGATGTCAGCCGGGATCTCGTAGCGCTGCGCGCCCTTAGCTTTCTCGAGCTTGGCGATCAGGACACTGCCCGACGTGGCGTTACGCGCGTTCACGCTGTCGGCTTCGAGCGGCGAGAGAAAGAGCTTGAGGTCGGGTGCGCGACGCGTCTTGAAGCTGTCGTCGAGTTCGAGGAAACGGCCTTCGGCGGTCTCAACGATCTTCCAGGCGCCCGCGATCTTCTGTGATTTCTTGGTCCACGTGCCGCCGTGGTCGTCGGCGTAAGCGGTGTTGCTCGTAAACAGTGCGGTGCCCAAAACGGCGACGACAATGAGTACGCTTCGTACTAGCAGGTTTGCGTTGGTCATGTTCTTGCTCCGTTGGTGTTCGGTATTCGTGTCGCCCACAGCGACCTTGCCGAAAGAGACCTCGACCGTTGCGAAAACATTTCAGCGTTCGCTATTCGCGCGCGACGAGCTCGACCCTGCGGTTCTTCGCGCGGCCGCCGTCAGTGGCGTTGGTGAACACGGGTACCAGTGGTCCGACGCCCGCGGCTTCGAGGCGGTCGGGCGCGATGCCGTAGTCCTTGACCAGGGCCGTGCGCACCGCAATCGCGCGGTCCGAAGAGAGCTTCATGTTGTAGGCGTGCGTGCCTTTCGCGTCGGTGTGTCCGACCACGTAGAACCGCGTGTCGGTTGCCGTGTTGAGAAAGCCGGCGATCTCATCCAGCGCGGCTTTCGACTCTGGCAGCAGTTCGGCTTCGTCGTAGGCGAACTGCAGGCCGTAAAGCACAGTGCGGCCCAATTCCTCGATGTCGCGCCCCATCGCTTCTGCGTTGGCGACGACCAGACCCGTTTCCGCGGGCTTGGTCTCAACGATGGTGATGAGCGCGGCAACTTCGTTGGACGAATGCTGCTCGAGTGAAACCAGAGCGTAGATCGTGTCATCGGCACGCTCTTTCCTGCCGAACACGGCACCCGTGCCGCCGCTCGTCGACGTGCCGGACACGAGCTTGCCGACGGCGCCGGAGCCGCGCCACGGGTTGTTGATGTAGTACACGCCCAGCCAGCCGCCACCGCCGATGCCGCCCTTGACGTTGCGTTCGGGAAACAGGCCTTCCGCGATGATTTCGAAGCCCGCCTGGTCGAGCGCGTCGCGGAAGTTCTTCCAGACCTCGGCGTGCGTGCGTTCGCCGCCCGTAAGGGAGTAGAAGTTGCGCGTGACGCGCCCCTCGACGTCGACCCACTCGCCGATGGCGCGATAGCCCGTAACAGGACCCACGGGCACCCGGTAGGGCAGGAAGTTATCGGTCTGGCACCACGCCAGCACACTGTCGGGATAGCGAGACACGGCGCCGTGGTCGCTGCAGCCTTCTGCATCCTGAGCCTGCGCCGGCGCCAGTGTCGCGGCAACCCAAAGCGTCGCCGCCCACAGCTTCAGAAATCGCATGATCGCCCCCCGGTGTATGCGTTGTGAGGGCGGTCAGTATAGACCCGTTAATCCAGGTCGGCCGCGCTGTGGCGCTCCTTGAGCTGAGAGCTTTCGTCACCCCAGGTGCGGTTGACGCGTCGGCCGCGGATCACGCCAGGGCGCTCGGCGATCTGTTCGGCCCAGCGCAACACGTGCTTGTACGACGTCACGTCGAGGAATTCACCGGCGTCATAGAGCTTGCCCAGCACCATGCCGCCGTACCACGGGAAGGTGGCGATGTCGGCAATGCTGTAGTGGCTGCCGGCCAGAAATTCGCGGTCTGCGAGGTTGCGGTCGAGTACGTCGAGCTGGCGCTTCACTTCCATCGAGAAGCGGTTGATCGGGTATTCCCATTTTTCTGGTGCGTAGGCGTAGAAGTGGCCGAAGCCGCCGCCCAGGTAGGGCGCCGCGCCCATCTGCCAGAACAGCCAGTTGAACGTCTCGGTGCGCGCGGCCGCGTCAGTCGGCAGGAACTCGCCGAATTTCTCGGCCAGGTAGACGAGGATCGAGCCGGACTCGAAGACGCGCGTGTGCGGGTCCGTGCTGCGGTCGAGCAGGGCGGGGATCTTAGAGTTCGGGTTGATATCAACGAAGCCACTGCCGAACTGATCGCCCTCACCGATGTTGATCAGCCAGGCGTCGTACTCCGCGCCTTCGTGCCCGGCCGCCAGCAGCTCTTCGAACATCACCGTCGCCTTGACGCCGTTGGGCGTGGCCAGCGAGTAGAGCTGATGCGGGTGCTCGCCGACTGGTAATTCCTTGTCGTGCGTGGGGCCCGCGATGGGACGGTTGATGCTCGCGAAGCGGCCGCCGCTCTCGGCGTCCCAAGTCCAGACTTTTGGTGGGGTGTAGGTGTTGTCGGACATGACAGGCTCCCTTCGTGGTTTTGTTTGAGGTAGCGCGATGGGACCGGCGCGGAGCGCAGTATATGACAGAGTCGGCTCTCGACATTGCAGTCCCACTCGTCATCGCGAGGCGCGCAGCGCCGCGGCGATCTCTATCCGGCTGTCGTGACGTTTCTCTTCGTGGAGGCGTTGGGAGATTGCCGCGCCTGCTCCGCAGGCTCGCAATGACGGGCTACGACGTTACCCGCTTGCCATCCGCGTCAATGATAAGCACCCCTTGCTCCGTCTCGAACGGACCCTCCGGCCAGGTGTCGAGCAGCTCAAGCACCGAGTCGGAAGGCCTGCACAGCGCCACGCCCTTTGGGGTACACACGAAGGGCCGATTCACGAGGACGGGGTGCTCGAGCATGGCCTCGATAAGCGCCTCGTCGCTGACACCTTCTTCAAGTAAGCCCAGCTCCTCGGCCGGCGAGCGCTTCTCGCGCAGTGCTTGTCGCGGCGTCACATCGGCCGTGGCGAACAGGCCGAGCAACTGAGGTCGGGTCCAGCCTGTCTCCTGGTACTCGATGACGACGGGCTCGAAACCTGCGCTGCGGATGATCCGCAGGACGTTTCGCGACGTACCGCAGTCGGGATTGTGGTGGACGACGATCATGTCAGCGACTCCGCAGGCCTTATGGCGCTTCGTTGAAGAACAAGTCTGCCAGATCGATTTCGCCTGAGTCGCTGTTCAGTGCCGCTCGGGTAGGCGCATTCGCGATTGGACATCAGGGATCTCCGAGGCGTTGCTATTTTTCGGCCGAAGATTAGCGGGAATCTGAGGGAAGTTCATCACAACAAATCTTCGACAGTACTGGTGTTTTGTCACAGTGTATTTGCGCATCGAGACTTGCTGAGATTGCCGCGCCCGCTATGCGTGCTCGCAATGACGGCTTCTGTTGGCGCAGGCGCCCGCCGTGTCGTCCCGAAATGACGGTTGCCGTTAGTTTAGGCCCCTGCCTTCGCCCGCCGCCGCCACGCGTGCAGCAGTGGTTCTGT
Organism: Pseudomonadota bacterium; assembly: GCA_039821605.1. Taxonomy (GTDB): domain Bacteria; phylum Pseudomonadota; class Gammaproteobacteria; order Steroidobacterales; family Woeseiaceae; genus CALBPI01. The sequence goes on from JBCBNV010000001.1 coordinate 268,726, forward strand.
GTACCCGTTGGGTTGGGTCGTGCCTTCGAACACGAGCTCGCGTGCACAGCGATAGGCGTAGCTCGTATCCCAATTCCCGGCCATGGGTCGGTACCCGTTGTCGTACTGATTCTGCTCGTCAACAACAGCGGCCATGCGTTGCAGGGTCTCGTCGATTTGCTCAGCAGTGCAGATGCCATGCTGCAACCAGTTAGCCAAATGCTGACTGGAGATACGCAACGTTGCCCGGTCTTCCATCAAGCCGACGTCGCTGATGTCCGGCACCTTCGAACAACCGACGCCTTGCTCGACCCAACGCACGACGTAGCCGAGCAGGCCCTGGATGTTGTTGTCGAGTTCGGCCTGGATGTCATGCGCGGTCCAGTAATCCGGGTTAGGCTCGACCGGGATCGTCAGAATGTCACCCAGCGACGCCACCTCGCGTTTCGCGATCTCACGCTGGCGCGCGAGTACGTCGATCTGGTGGTAGTGCGTGGCGTGCAACGTTGCAGCCGTGGGCGAGGGCACCCAGGCGCAGTTGGCGCCCGCAAGCGGATGGTTGGTCTTGGCCGCGACCATCTTGGCCATCTCGTCGGGCATGGCCCACATGCCCTTGCCGATCTGCGCCTTTCCGGCGAGGCCGCAGGCGAGCCCCACGTCGACGTTCCAATCTTCGTAGGCAGAGATCCAGGGCGTGTCCTTCATCGGACCTTTGCGCACCATCGGTCCCATGAGCATGCTCGTGTGGATTTCGTCGCCGGTGCGGTCCAGGAAGCCCGTGTTGATGAACACGACGCGACCGGGGATGCGGCCAATGCACTCGGCGAGATTCACCGTGGTGCGCCGCTCTTCGTCCATGATGCCGATCTTGACGGTGTTGCGTTCCAGGCCGAGCGCGTCCTCGACGCGGTCAAAGAGTTCGCCGGTGAAGCTCACTTCATCGGGGCCGTGCATCTTGGGCTTCACCACATAAACGCTGCCCGCGCGACTGTTCAGGCGCGCGCCCTTCAAATCATGGATGGCGATCGCCACCGTCGTGAGTGCGTCGAGGATGCCTTCCGGAATCTCACGGCCGGCGCTGTCGAGCACGGCGTCGTTGGTCATCAGGTGACCGACATTGCGCACGAGTAAGAGGCTTCGTCCCGGCAGAGAGAATGCCTTGCCATCGGTTGCCGTGTAGTCGCGGTCGCCCGCCAGCTTGCGTGTGACGGTCTTGCCGCCTTTAGCGAAGCTCTCAATCAGGTCGCACTTCATGAGCCCGAGCCAGTTGCCGTAGACGACGATCTTGTCGGCGGCGTCGACGGCGGCCACCGAGTCTTCGCAGTCCTGGATTGTGGTGATCGCCGATTCGAGCACGACGTCTGCCACACCGGCTGGGTCGTCCTTGCCGACGGGGTGCGCGGGGTCGATGACGATCTCGATGTGCAGGCCGTTGTGTCGGAGCAGTATCGCGCTCGGTGCGGTGACATCGCCGCGGTAGCCGACGAACTCGGCCGGTTCGGCGAGCCCGGTGTCGAGGTCGCCGTCGACGGTGACGATGAGCTGCCCATCGCGAATCGCGTAGGTGGTGGCATCGACGTGCGAGCCGTTGGCCAAGGGCACGGCGCGGTCGAGAAAATCGCGCGCCCAGGCTATGACCTTGTTGCCGCGAACGGGGTTGTAGCCGCCCGCGCGTTTCGCGCCGTCGTCTTCGCTGATGACATCGGTGCCGTAGAGCGCGTCATACAAGCTGCCCCAGCGCGCGTTGGCGGCGTTGAGTGCGAAGCGCGCATTCATGACAGGCACCACGAGCTGCGGACCGGGTTGCGCTGTGATCTCGGTGTCGACGTTCGCCGTTGTGATCTGCGGCGCGGGGCTGGGCTGCGGCAGCAGGTAGCCGATCTCTTCGAGAAACGCCTTGTAGGCGGCCGCGTCGTGAGGCTGGCCGATACGCTCGCGGTGCCACTGGTCGATCGTTTCCTGCAGCTTGTCGCGTTCGGCCAGCAGTTCGCGGTTGCGTGGCGCCAGGTCGTTGACGAGCCCGGCCAGTGCGGCGAAGAAGGTGTCCGCATCGATACCCGTGCCCGGGAGGGCGCGGTCGGTGATGAAGGCGTCGAAAGCGGCATCGACGTTGAGTCCGTGGCGGTCTACTCGATCGGTCATGGCAAGCCCCTGAAAACAATGCCCGAATTCTCGGCGAGGGGCTGACATTAGTCTAGGGAATGGCAGTTATCCCCGGCATAGCGTGCGTGAATGTCAGGCGGGCGCGGCGTCGGCCACCTCACGGAAGCACTGGCGCAGCCAACGGTGCCCGACGTTGTTGTGCAGCAGCGGGCTCCAGGCCATGGTCAGGTCGATGTCCTTGATCGCGAACGGTGGCGGCACCGTCACCAGGGACTTTCGCCACGACATCAGTTGCGCGGCGCGCGTGGGCACCGTCGCGATCAGGTCCTGGTTGGCCGCGTGCTGCAGTGCCACCAGGTAATGGCGCGTGAAGATCGCGATATTGCGCTTGTGCCCGATCTCGGCCAGCGCCTCGTCCACCCAGCCCAGCCGCTGCACGTCGGCCGGGTCGACGCCGACGCCGACGCCCATGCCGGTCTTGCTGACCCAGACGTGGCGCGCGGCGAGATAGGTGTCCAGGTCCAGCGCGCGCCCGGCCAGCGTGTCTTTGGCCACCACGCAGGAGAAGCTGTCGCGCCACAGCACCGTCTGGTGGAACGAGCTCGGCAGCTCGTCGAAACGGTTGATGACGAGATCCACCTTGCCCTGCTCGACGTCATGGAAATTCACGTCGCTGGGCGTCATGACGTCGAGCGTGATGTGCGGCGCCTCGCGGCGCAGGCGCCCGAGCAGGCCGGGCAGCAGCGTCACCTCCGCGTAGTCGCTGCACATGATCCGGAACACCTGTTCGCTGGTGGCGGGCTCGAAGTCGGACATCGGTTGCACGAAGTGTTCGACGCGCGAGAGCACCTCGCGCACCTCGGGCTTGAGCTCCAGCGCGCGCTCGGTGGGCGTCATGCCGTCGCTGGTGCGCACCAGCAACGGGTCGCCGAAGGCGTCGCGCAAACGCTTGAGCCCGTTGCTCATGGCGGGCTGGCTGATGCCGAGCTGCTGCGCAGCCCGGGTCACATTGCCCTCGCGCAGCAGTACATCGAGGTAGACCAGCAGGTTCAGGTCGAGGCGGGCGAGCGTCATCGCCGCTTCCTTATTCATAGAATGAATGCTGATTATACGTCTAATAGGCTGGAGTTATAGCGAATTGGCTGGCTAGACTGCGACCATTCCCAACGACTCACTGCCGAGGATTCCCCCATGAGCACTGGCAACTACGATCGCGACGCAGAAATCACCCGCCTTGAGAAAGACTGGGCTGAGAACCCGCGCTGGAAGGGCGTGGAACGCACCTATTCGGGGGCCGACGTCGTGCGGCTGCGCGGCTCCGTCAAGCGCGAGAACACGCTGGCGCGTCGTGGTGCCGAGAGGCTGTGGGCGTTGGTCAACGGCGGCGCCGAGGCCAAGTTCGGCAAGGACTACGTGAACTGCCTAGGTGCGCTCACGGGCGGCCAGGCCGTGCAGCAGGTCAAGGCTGGTGTGCAGGCCATTTATCTGTCGGGCTGGCAGGTGGCCGCCGACAACAACAGCTACATGTCGATGTTCCCGGACCAATCGTTGTACCCGGTCGACTCCGTGCCGAAGGTCATCGAGCGCATCAACAACTCGTTCTCGCGCGCCGACCAGATCCAGTGGCAGAAGGGCATCAACCCGGGTGACGACGGCTACATCGATTACTTTGCGCCGATCGTCGCGGATGCCGAAGCCGGTTTCGGTGGCGTGCTCAACGCCTTCGAACTGATGCGCGCGATGATCGAAGCGGGTGCCGCCGGCGCGCACTTCGAAGACCAGCTCGCCTCGGTCAAGAAATGCGGTCACATGGGCGGCAAGGTGCTCGTGCCGACGCGCGAAGCGGTGCAGAAACTCGTGGCGGCGCGGCTCGCGGCCGACGTCGCTGACACGCCGACGATCGTTCTGGCGCGCACCGATGCGAACGCCGCCGACCTGCTGACCAGCGACATCGACGAGTACGACGCGCCGTTCGTCACGGGCGAACGCTCGTCGGAAGGCTTCTTCCGCACCAAGGCCGGAATTGATCAGGCGATTTCGCGTGGCCTGGCTTACGCACCGTACGCCGACATGGTGTGGTGTGAGACGGCGACGCCCGACCTCGACGAGGCGCGCGTGTTTGCCGAGGCGCTGAAGAAGCAGTATCCGGACCAGCTGTTGGCCTACAACTGCTCGCCGTCCTTCAACTGGAAAAAGAACCTCGACGACGCGACCATCGCCAAGTTCCAGCGCGAGCTGTCGGCGATGGGTTACAAGTACCAGTTCATCACGCTGGCCGGTGTGCACAACATGTGGCACGGCATGTTCAACCTGGCGTACGAGTATGCACGCGAGGACATGTCGGCCTACGTGAAGCTGCAGGAGCAGGAGTTCGCGGATGCCGAGAAGGGTTACACCTTCGTCGCGCACCAGCAGGAAGTCGGCACGGGTTACTTCGACGACGTGACCACGGTCATCCAGGGCGGCCAGTCATCGGTGACGGCGCTGACGGGTTCGACCGAAGAAGAGCAGTTCGCGTAAGGCGTCGGGAGTCGCGCGGTTTCCTAGTCGTTGCCGCGCGGCTTGCTCTCCTCTGTTACTGCGGCGCGGCTTGCTCACTCCGTAATTGCGGCACGGTTCCCCACCCCGTCATTGCGAGGCCCCACCCCGTCATTGCGAGGAGCGAAGCGACGAAGCAATCTCGTAACGAGATCGTGCGGTTTGAGCGTGCGACGGCGTTGCGAGATTGCCGCGCCCGCTGCGCGGGCTCGCAATGACGAAGGGGGGGGCAAGCCGCGCCGGCTTGCAATGACGGGGGCTTTACGCGGGCGCGCAAGGCGGGAGCTTTCGCGTCTGCCCAACAACCCTCAGATCAACGCCTGCGCCGACACAACGATGCCGTTGTTGTCGGCGTAGACGTATTCGCCCGGTGAAATCGTTACGCCGGCGAAGGTCAGCGGGACGTCGAGATCACCCAGACCGCGCTTGTCCGTCTTGACCGGGATCGCGCCCATGGCCTGGATGCCGAGGCCCGTGGTTGCGAGCACATCGACGTCACGCACGTAGCCGAAGATGATGATGCCGGCCCAGCCGTTGCCGGCCAGCGCTGCGGCGATCTGATCACCGAGCAGTGCGCGGCGCGAGGAGGCGCCGCCGTCGACGACGAGCACGCGGCCTTCACCGGCCACTTGCCCCTGCGCCTTGACGAGTGAGTTGTCCTCGAAGCACTTGATGGTGACGACGGGCCCGCCGAAGGCGTGAACGGCGCCGTAGTTGCGAAACAGGGGCGCGAGTACGCGCACGCTGTCGGGGTGTTCGTCGCAGAGATCAGGTACGGAAATCGTCATGATGGCCTGTGCCGGAAGCAGCGCGTCGCGCCGACCCGGCACAGGCTATCAGTTTTAGCGGGCGCCGCTAGCCTCAGCCGCGCGCGTTGTCGTCGATGCGGTTCACGCGCAGCGTTGCCTTCACGTCGTCGCCTTTGCGCGCTTCGACCTTCACGGCGACCCACTCGGCCTGCGGGGCGACAAAGACGCGCGTACCGGCGTCTTCGACTTCATTGGTGAGGTCGACGGCGATGGCGTCGAAACCGCCGAGCGGCGTCTTGACCTGACCTTCGTCTCCGATCGTCACCGTGTACTGGCGCAGGCCCACGTGGTCGAGCACGTTGTAGAAGGCCGGCGCCGTGCCCTCGGCCAGGTCCTGCATGAGCGCAACCTGCATGAGCAGCGGATTGTAGGTGTCACGCGGAATCTCCACCGTTTCGGTTTCGCCGTAGAAGACGATGTCCGCTTCGCCCTGTTCGGGGCGGTAGAACACTTCGACGTTGCGCTTCTGGCCGCTCAGCGTGTCCTCACGCACGAGGTATTCACTGAGGATCTCTCCGTCGGCGACGCGGAAAATCGTGCGCTCGTAGACGCGGCCGCGCTTGAAGATGCCCACAAGGCCCGTGGCCTCGGTCAGCGAGACGAGTTCGTAGCGGTTGGGCTCAAGCTCGATGAGCTCCAGCGATGAGCGTGCATTGGCGATACCGACCTTGACCTTGTAGTTGGCCGAGAACGGCTCGAAAGCGAACGCTTCTGCGTTGTCCTGAGCGTGTGCTGCGCCCACTGTCAGCACCAATGCCAACGCGCCTGCGATTCGTCCTGCGATGTTCTTTGGTGTCAGCATGTCCGCTGCTCCTGTGCGTGTGTTGTCTGGAAGTTCGGCGCTGCCTTCGCAATGGATGCGCGGCCGTCACGGGCGCGGTGACGTGGGGTATGCTTGGCCGATGCGACACGCGCCGCGCCACAACACGAATCCACTCGCACTGCAGGGACGCGAACGCAGCGGGCGCGTGGCATGAGCAAGCGTTACAGGGCAAGGCAAAGGCTCGGCAAGTACCGCATCGTCCGGCGGCTCAACGCGGGGCCGCTCGCGGACGTCTACGCGGCGCAGGACACCGTGCAACAGATGCCTGTCGCGCTGAAGGTGCCGCACGTGGCGACGGGGCGCCTCGATGATGTTGCCGACTTCGTCAGCGAGGCGCGCATCGCGAGCAAGCTGCAGCACCCGAATGTGCTCGCCGTCCACAACGCCGCATTCATCGGCGACCAGTTCGTCATCGCGATGCCGCTTGGCCTGGGCTCGCTGGGGGAGCGCCTCGAGCGCCGCATGGCCAATGCGCTGGCCATGGACTTTGCGTTGCAGGCGCTGCATGCGCTCGCCTATGCGCACGAGCACAAGGTCATCCACTGCGACATCAAGCCCGAGAACTTCATCCTGTTTCCCGACAAGCAGATCCGGCTTGCGGACTTCGGCTTCGCCAAGGTCAGTGCGCGAACGATCAAGGGCTCGGGTTCGGGGACCATCGACTACATCGCGCCCGAGCAGGCGCTCGGGAAACCCAGGCTGGCTTCCGATGTGTTTTCGTTGGGCCTCGTGTTGTACCGGTTGTTTGCCGGCGTGTTGCCCGAGTACCCGTTCGACTGGCCGCCACCCGCCCACGATCGACTCGTCACGCGCACCAATCCCGAGTTCGCGAAGGTGGTGCGCAGAGCCTTGGCCGTCAGCCCCAAGAAGCGGTTCCCGAATGCGGGCGCCATGCTCGCGGCGGCGCTGGGCGCCACGAGCACGCCCCGCCGTGCGCCGACGCGCCGGCGCAAAACCAAACGGAGCACCCGGCGCTAACGCCGTTCCAGGCGCGCCGTATCGCCATGCGCAAATCGGAGGTATCTCACGCCGCCAGCGGCCGACATAAGGTAGTGTCCGGGTTGTCGCAGCCGCGTCGGACGTTGGGACAGCGGAAAAAGGGAGCCAGGTGAGTCTCGAAGAACAATCAGGACCGCCCCTAACAGGCGGGCGCCTGCTGCCCGAAGCCGACGGGCCTGAACGAATCGGCATTTCCGTGGGGGGCGGGCATGCAGAGCTCTATTGCGCCATCTCGCCCGACAAGCCTGAAGACAACCAGGACAGCACGATGCTGCTCGAGCTCGATGCGGATACGGCCGTCCTGGCCGTGGCCGACGGCGCCGGCGGCATCCAGGGCGGGCGACGCGCCTCACGGCTCGCATTGGCCACCGTGCGCGAGGCACTCTTAAGTGCAGACCGCGAGAACCAGCAGCTGCGAACCATCGTGCTCAATGCCATGGAGCAGGCTAACGAAGCGGTGATCCGGAACACGCGGGGCGCGGCCACCACACTGACCATTGTCACCGTTGAGGGCCGCGAGGCGCGCGCATTCCACGTCGGGGATTCGCTGGCCCTGATCACGGGCCAGCGCAGCACCATCAAGCTGCAAACCGTGGCGCACTCGCCCGTGGGCTTTGCCATTGCGGCGGGGTTTCTGACCGAGGAACAGGCGATCTACCATCCCGAGCGACATATTGTGTCGAACTTCGTCGGCACCATGGACATGATCATCGAGGTGGGCCCGACCGTGAAGCTCGCCAAGTACGACACGATCCTCGTCGCCTCGGACGGTCTCAGCGACAATTTGCACCTGGCAGAGATCATCGAACGCATGCGTCGGGGCCCCCTGGACGGTTCGCTGGAGCAGCTCGTTGAGCTTGCGACGCAACGCATGTTGCGGCCGAAACCAATGGAACCCGGCAAGGCCGACGACATGGCGGTCATTCTGTACCGCAAGACCGCCGCCTCGTGATGGAAGCGTTACACTGATCTGGTACGCTAGATCAATCGGTTAGCGTCGCTCAAGTCCCGCCGAAAAGGGTGCCGCGACGGAAACTCCTCGCGCCGGAAGTGCTCTAACAGCTTTGCCGGTCACAGATGCTGGACGGTCGCTTACGGCCTCCGCAAAGGACACCTCCGATGCCAGACAACGCCTTCACAAAATGTTTTTCCGCTGCGCTGCGCCCCGTGAGGCTCGCCGCACTGGTTGCTTCGCTCGTCATTGCGGCGGGCTGCGCCTCCACGTCCTCGGGTCAGCAGGGCTCCCAGCAGGGTTCTTCGGGTGGCTCCAGCGGCAGCTCGGGCAGCTCGGGATCTTCGGGCGGCAGCTCCGGCAGCCAGAGCGGCGGTTCGGGCTCGTCAGGCGGCCAGAGCGGCAGTCAAGGCGGTCAGAGTGGCAGCCAGAGCGGCGGCGGCAGCTCTGGCAGCCAAGGTGGTCAAAGTGGCAGCCAAGGTGGCCAGAGCGGCAGCCAGGGTGGCGCTTCAGGAAGCCAGGGCGGTGCCTCGGGCAGCCAGGGCGGCGCATCCGGTGGCCAGAGCGGCACGCTTGAACTTCCCGGCGGGCTCGGCATGCCCGGCGGCATGGAACAAGGTGGCAGTGGCGGCGACGGCAGTGATGGCGAAGGCGGCACCGACGGTGACGGTGACGGCCAGGGTGGTGCTGGCGAAGGTGCCGGCGGCCAGGACGGCTCGGGTTCGGAGTCGGGCGCTGGCGGCAGTCAGGGCAGTGGCGGTGCCGGCACACAAGGTGGCGGTGACGGCCAGGGCGGTACGGGCACTCAGGGCGGCGGCGGCAGCGGCACACAGGCCGGCGGCGGTGCACCCGGCATGGGCGAGGGCGGCTTTCCAGGCCAGGGTCCGGGCGGCGCTGGCGGTTCGGGTGGCGACGGGCAGAACCCCGGTGGCCAGGGCCAGGGCGGCAGTGGCACAGGTACCGGCGCAGGCGCCGGAACAGGAACAGGTACGGGTGCGGGCGGCCTCCCCGGCGGCAGCGGCACGGGCGCCGGCGGTCAGGGCGGTGACGGCACCGAAGGCCCCGGCGGCTACGGTGGCGGCACGGGCACGGGCGGCGACGGTTCCGAAGGCCCCGGTGGCGGCGACGGCCAGGGCGGACTGCCCGGCGAGGGCCCCGGTGGCTCAGGCAATCCTGAAGACGAATTCGAGCGTTCCCTGGGCGACTTCGACGGCATGATCGCCGGCGAACAGGAAGACGTGACGCAAGTGCAGCGCGACACCGGCGGCTTCGGTGGTGAAGACGACGGGCGCGTTGTGGGCCTCGGCAAGCAGGGCCAGGGCACGCGCACACAGGGCGGCATCGTCGTGGCCAACGATGGCGGCGGCGGGGGTGGTGGTGATGGCGCCGGTGAGGTGTCGTCCGTTGAAGCGATCCCCGACGAGGTGCTCGCCGAGCGCACGCCTGAAGACATTCCGGATCCGGTCTACGACGACATCGTGTCGCGCCAGCTCAGAGAGGCGGCGCTGGCCGAGGAAGACCCGGTAATCCGTGAGAAACTCTGGGACGAATACCGCAAGTACACGGGAATCAATTAATCCAGCATGGTTACACGGATACGCAGCACAAGCGCCGTTCTGGCACGGACCGCACTGCTTGCAGCCCTTGCGCTGCTCGGTGCCTGCACCACGCGCGAGTACGTCGCGCCCGACATCAATCTCGCATCGGCACCCGAAGAGGTGCCCGAAGTGCGCCTGCTCGACATCGGCATCATCGAATTCGACTCGGGATTGCCTGAGGACGAAGACGATATTCCCGACGAGGTGTATCCCGACATTCGGCGTGCCGAAGCGCGGTATTTCCCCTATCACCTGCGCACGACGCTGCAATCGACGGGTCATTTTGGCGCTGTTCGGGTGATCCCCAACTTAAGCGTCGTCACAGACCTCTATGTCGGCGGCGAGGTCCGCCACTCGGACGGCAACAAGGTGCAGCTCGAAATGTGGGCCGCCGATGCTTCGGGCAAGCGCTGGTTCACGGGCAAGTACAACGCCCGCACCGACCGCAATGACTACTCGCGATCGCGTGATCGCACGCTCGATCCTTACCAGAACGTGTTCAACGAATTCGCGAACGACCTTTTCGACGCGATGCAGGACTTCACGGACGAGGAAATCACCGAGATGCGCACCGTGTCGCGCATGCGCTTCTACGCCGAGATGGCGCCCAGCGTCTTCGGCGACTACGTCGAGACCACGCGCCGGGGCAATGTTGAAGTGGTTCGTTTGCCCAACGATACGGATCCCATGGTCGATCGGCTCGATCGTATCCGCGAGCGTGACGCGCTGTTCCTCGACACGCTCAATGAGCACTACGCCAACTTCTACTACGGTATTGCGCTGCCTTACGCCGACTGGCGCGAGGCCTCGCGTGAGTCCGAGCTCGAGTACCAGCGGCTGAGACGCAGCGCCATTCTGCGCGGACTCGCGGGTGTGGCCATGGTCGCCGCGGCCACAGAGATGAGTCGCGGCGATGCGGGTGACAGTGGCACGGAGCGGCGCACCCGTTCGACACTCAAGAACTACGCCATCATGGGTGGCCTCGAGGTATTCGCCTCGAGCTTCGGGCGTCTGGCCGAGGCGCGGCTGCAGCGCCAGTCGATCGCCGAGCTCTCCGAGTCGTTTGGTCAGGAGGCGGCACCCATGATCGTCGACGTGCAAGGCCAGACGCGACGTCTTACGGGCACGGCAGCGGCACAGTATGACCAGTGGCGCGAGCTGCTGCGCGAGATCAACGAGCGCGAGACCGGCTTCCCTGCGGCGCCCGACATCACGATCAACGGCCGCACCTCGGAACAGGCTGCTGATGGCGGCTGATGCAACCATCCGAGGTTTCCACCACAACGCGGTTCGCTGATCGCTACACGCTCGTAGACCGGCTGCACCTGGGCGCTGCCAGCGAAGTCTGGCTGGCCGAAGACGCGCGTGCCGGAATCGCCGTTGCACTGAAGATCCTGGCGCGTGGCGCCGGTGAGCGCGATCCCGTGCGCGACGCATTCGAGCGCGAGTTCCAACTGGCGCGCGGTCTCAACCACCCGCATACGGTGCGCGTGCTGAGCTGGCACGACGGCGATCGCCCCGCGTATGCGATGCAGTACATCGACGGGACGGACTTCGCAGACCTCGTCAATCGACCCTTCGAAGTCTGGGCGCCCGTGCTGCTTGTGATCGCGGACACGCTGGTCTATTGGCACCGCAAAGGTGTCGTGCACAGCGACGTGAAACCCACCAATCTGTTGCTTGACCGTCGCGGCGTTGCCTATCTCGCGGACTTCGGGTCCGCGGCAACGGTACATGGCGAAACCGACGTGGGCCGCGGCGGCAGCGCCGCCTACGCAAGCCCCGAGCAGCAAGCAGGGCAGGCGCCCGATCCCGCCGACGATGTGTTTGCCATCGCGCGCGTTATCGCCGAGCTGGCCACTGGCGATCCGGCCACCGCGCGCATCGAAGACCTGCCCATGCCCGTCCTGCGCTGGGTCGGCAATGCGCGCGGGTCACGCGGTGAGCGTCCTTCCATGGCCGATCTTTGCGAGGCGCTCAAGGCTTCGGGTGTGACGCGCGGCCAGGTGGATCTCAAGAGCCTTGACGTCACGCTGCGCCGGCCGGCGGCGTCCGTCGCCGGCAGCGTCTCGGCCGAGATGGCCGAGACGGGCGGCGCGCTGCCCCACGGCGCCTTCGAGCGTCCCGTGTCGGTGCAGGAGCCTGCGGGCGGCATCCGACCGCGGACCGTGGCCATCGGGCTCGTTGCGATCGTGCTGTTCGGTGTGCTGTTCACCCAGGGTCTGCGGTGGCTCGGTCCCGACACGCCGACGCCTGCGACCGAAACCCTGGCCGACGCCGACGACGACTCGACGGGCGATGGCGAAGACCCGGCCACCGACGAAGCGGCGACGCCTGCGGCGGAGGCCACCGAAGACTCCGAGCCTGTCAACGACGAAGACCGGGTTGCGCAGCGCCGCAAGGCTGATGAATCCGTGTCGCGGTTGTTGTCGCTCGTCGACATTCTCGAGCGTCGCGGCATCGAGATCTGGGGCGGCGCCGAGTATGTGCAGGGTCGTGAGCGCTACGCGGAAGGTGACCGCGCGTACCTCGCCGGCGACTATGCGCTCGCCAACGAACGCTACGACCAGGCCATCGCCGCGCTCGAGCCCCTGACCGATCGTATCGACATCGAGTTCGAAGCCGCCATGCGCGATGGCGACGCGGCGATGCTGGCTGAAGACAGCGCTGCGGCGCGACGCGCCTTTGAGTGTGCGTTGGCCATCACGCCCGGTAACTCACTGGCAGAACGTGGCCTGGCGCGCGCCAACAACCTCGATGCCGTGCTCGCCGAGGTGGCGGCAGGGCGTGTCGCCGAACGCGCCGGCGACGCCGGCGCGGCACTCGCACGTTACGATGCGGCCCTCGATCTCGATGCCGATTGGGAGCCGGCTCAGGACGGGCGTGCGCGCATGCAGGCCGCGATCAGCGCGTCGGAGTTCCAGCAACGCATGTCGCAGGGCTTCGCGGCTCTGGATGACGCCCGCTTCCGGGCCGCCCGCGAGGCGTTTAACGCCGCCGCGCGCATCGATCCCGGTGACCCGGCGCCGCGCGACGCCCTGCTGCAGGTTCAGCTTGCAGAACGGCTCGAGAGAATCGACGGGCTGACGCGCACGGCGCAGCAGCAGGAAGGCGATGAAGACTGGGCGACGGCGCTCGACACCTGGAACGACGTGCTCGAAATCGACGAAAGTCTCGACGTGGCCCGTCAGGGCGTCGCGCGCGTGCGAAACCGCGTGTCGCTAAACCGCGCTGCTGACGCTGTCATCGACGACCCCGACAGGTTGTCGGAGTTGCCGGCGCTTCGTAGCGCGTCCAATCTTCTGGGCCGGCTGCAAACTCTCGAACCGCGTGGGCCGGAGCTCAACGAGCGCATTGACACGCTGCAGAGCATCCTGCGCGAAGCGGCGGTGCCGGTGCCCGTGACGCTGCGGTCGGACGGCGCCACAACGGTAACGCTGCTGCGTGTGGCGCAGCTTGGTGAGTTTGAGCAGACTGAAGTCCGTCTGCGTCCGGGCAAATACGTGCTCGTCGGCTCGCGGCGCGGCTACGTGGACGCTCGGCGCGAGTTTCGCGTTGCGGCTGGTGAGCCGCCGCCGTCGGTCTACATCGCCTGCGAGCAACCGATATGAGCACCCCCATCACAACGATCGCTTGGCGCCACGGCGACACACAGGCGGCCTTTGGACTCGACGCGTTGCCGCTCGTCATCGGTACCGTCAGCGCGGCCAATATTCGCATCGCGGGCCCCGGTGGGCAGACGCTCGCGCAGATCGACGTCATCGACGGGCGGCCCTTCGTGCAGCCCATCATGCGACCGTCGCCCCTGGCGCTTGACGGGACGGTGCTCGACGGCTCGCGCACGCTCTCCGATGGGCAGACGTTGTCGGCGCACGGCGTGGAGATCGACGTGCGCATCGACGGTGCGTCGCTGCAGCTCGTGCAGCACAGCCGGGCGAGCTTGTTCGAGACCCTGCCGCCCGTCGTCGAGCGCGAGGACGACGACAGCCCGATTGTGGCCGAGGAATGGCGACCCACCGCGGGTGCGCAGCCCGCGCGTCGCGGGCGTCGTTGGGTGATGCCTGTGATCGGCAGCGTGCTCGCCGTGATGGCCTTCGTCGTGTTCTGGCTCACAACGTCGGTGGCGCTGCGCCTGGAGACCACGCCCGCGACGCCGGGTGCCGTATTCATCGAGGGCAGCGGTCCCGCGATTCGCGTTGGTGATCGGTGGCTGCTGCGGCGCGGCGTGCACCGCTTTGTGCTGCAAAGCCCGGGCTACGTCGATCTGGACCAGCGCATCGATATCGACGGCAGCACGACGACGCTCGTGCTCGAACAGCAACCGCTGCCGGGACAGCTCGAGGTACGCACCGATGCCACGCGCGAGGGCACAGGCACGGTCACGCTCGTCGACGGTGACGGCAACCAGTACGAGACCGAAGCACCCGCGCTGTTCGAAGGTCTGCTGCCGGGCACCTACGAAGTGACGGTCGCGCAGCCCGGGTATCTCGAATGGACGGACCTCGTCTCTGTCACGGGGCTGACGCGAACGCAGCAGCTTGAGATCGATCTCGTGCCCGACTACGCGCGCGTGGCGATCGAGACGATCCCCGCGGGTGCGAGTGTGTCATCGCTGGACACCAATACCACGCTCGCCGAGGCCACACCCGCGACCGTCGAGTTACCCGACGGCCGCCAGAAGGTGCTGATAGCGCTCGACGGTTACAAGCCCGTGGAACGCACCTACCGCGTGTTTGCCAATAGTGCGGTCGAGGCCGCGCCCATTACGCTGGAACCCGCCGACGCGCAGCTCACGGTCACGAGTCGGCCCGCGGGTGCGAGCGTGACGCTCGACGGACGCTACCAGGGCCGAACACCCATCACGCTGGCGCTGGAGCCCGACGAGCAGTATGAACTCAGACTCACGCGTCAGGGTTTCGCGCCACAGTCGCGCCGTGTGGCGTTGCCGTCGGCTACGCAGCGACGCATGAGTTTCGAGCTCGACGCACGCAATGGCGACGTCACGGTGCGTGCGGTCCCGGCCGACGCGGAGATCCTGGTCAATGGCCGCGTGGTCGGCTCGGGCACGGCGCAGGTGTCGCTGCCGGCGATCCCGCAGCGCATCACCGTGCGCAAGCCCGGCTACATCGAGCAGGAGCGTACGGTGACGCCGCGACCCGGCTTCACGCAAACGGTGGACGTGCGATTGCAGACGGCCGAGGCCGCGCGACTGGCGAGCATTCCGCAGCGTATCGAGGTCGCCAACGACCACGCCCTGCGTTACTTCCGCGGCGGCACCTTCCAGCGCGGGACCTCGCGCCGTGAGCCCGATCGCCGCGCCAACGAAACGCTCGTCGATGTGCGCATCACAAAGCCGTTCTACCTGGGTGTGACTGAAGTCACCAACGCGCAGTTCGCGGCCTTCCGCGCGGCGCACGATCGTCGTGGCGATGTCTATGCGGCCCTGGCCGGCGACAACAATCCCGTCGTCAATGTGAGCTGGCAGGACGCTGCCGCCTACTGTAACTGGCTGAGCCAGAGGGAAGGGCTGCAGCCCGCTTACATCGGCGAGTTCGGTTCGCTCGTTGCCGTGGTGCCGGCCACAAACGGCTACCGGCTGCCCAGTGAAGCCGAGTGGGTCTGGGCCGCGCGCTACGCGGGACGCACCGGCAATCCGCGGCGCTTTGGCTGGGGGGCGAACATGCCGCCCGCCGACAAGAGCGCGAACCTCGCCGACGAAACGGCGTCTGATCTTGTGAGGAACGTGTTGATTGACTACCGCGATGGATTCCCGGCAACGGCGCCCGTGGGCAGCTTTGCCCCCAACGCGGCGGGCGTCTACGACCTCGACGGTAATGTCGCGGAGTGGATTCACGACTACTATGCATCGAGTCCGGATACGGACGGTCCGCAGATCGATTCGTTTGGACCCGAGAAGGGCACCGACCATGTGATTCGCGGCCCGGGCTGGCGCGATGCCAATGTGCAGCGCGTGCGACTGGCCTACCGCGGCTTTGGTAAGGATCCCGAGGTCGACATCGGTTTCCGCATTGTGCGGTTTGCCGACCGCTGAGGAGAACACGCATGACGCTACAACGAGGCATGTTACTGGCGCTGATTCTGGGCGTCTCGCTGACCGCAGTCGGCATCGCGCAGCAGTCCGATGAGTCGGACACATCAGAGAACACAGCCGAGGAAGCGCAGGCGACGGAAAGCGCCGATGGCCCCACGGAGCAAGAGGTGCTCGACGCGGAAGGCGCCGCCGTCGATGAGATCCTCGAAGACGCCGAACTCATCTACAAGGAAGACGAGGACTCCGAAGACTTCATTCCCTCGCAGCAAGTCTCGGCCGACCAGTCGCTCGACTACCCGATTGATATCTGACGCCAGCAAGGCCCCGCATGAACAGAAAGAACTTTCCCGTCGAATTCGTCTACCAGTTGTTCGCACTGGCGATCGCCATCGTGCTCGTCCACGGCTTCTATGTGTCCGTGGTGCGGCCGACGGCGTCCGAAGTGATTGCCGAGCAGAACCTGGCGGCCAAGAATGACCCGGACTTCATCCGTGAGCGCTCTGCCTGGGTGCTCGTCAAGGACTTCGAGCAGGAGGCCTGTTTCATCCTCATGCTCTGGGCGCTGGCCATCATGGGCTACAAGGCCCTGATGCTCGTGCGCGAGCGCGCGCTGCTCGAGGAGGAGCTCGTCTCCGTTCCAGACGGCATGCGCGTGTTACCCGAAGACACGCGCGAATTCTCGCGCCAGATCCAGGCGCTCGATGCGGGCAAGCGGCGCATGCTGCTGCCGCGGGCGCTGCTCAATGCGCTGCAGCGCTTTGCCTCGACACGCAACGTTCAGGACGTCTCGTCATCTACGCACACGATCATGGAATCCGAGGCCGACCGGCTCGAGGCCGAGCTCTCCATGATTCGCTACATCTCCTGGGCCATCCCAAGCGTGGGCTTTATCGGCACGGTTCGGGGCATTGGTGAAGCGCTCGCGCAGGCCGACCGCGCCGTGCAGGGCGATATCGCGGGCGTGACCCAGAGCCTGGGTGTCGCGTTCAACTCGACGTTCATCGCGCTCATGATTTCGATTTTCCTCATGTTCCTCGTGCACCAGCTCACGCTCATGCAGGAGCGCCTCGTGTTTGACACCGAGTCCTACTGTGACGACCGGCTTGTGCGTCACATGTATGCGGAGCAGCACTGAGTAGCGCCACGTGAGCAGCCTCGTCCTCGACATCAACGACACCGCATTGCGCGTCATCGACGGCGCCAGCCGCGTTGCTGTCGAGCCCGGTTTTGCGCTTGCGGAGTCGGGCAGCGTCACGATGTCGGGCACCGCGGCCGCTGAGCTGTCGCGGCGCCGGCCGCGCTCGGTCACCAACGACTACTGGTACCGCCTGGATGCCGCGCCGCTCGAGGCGCACGCGGGACTGAGCCGCGCCGATATTGCCAGCGCACAAATCGCGGCGCTCATGCCCGCCACGGCCTTCGCCAATCGCGAGGTGGTGGTGGTGTTGCCCAGCGATGTGCGACGTGAATCGCTGGGCTTGCTGCTTGGCGTGTTGCAGGCGAACCAGCTCAATCCCGTCGCACTCGTGGACGCGGCCGTCGCCGCCACGCGCACGCACTACGTGGACCGCGTGGCGCTCAACGTCGAGCTCGGATTGCACGCCGCGGCCGTGTCGCGGCTTTACCAGACCGCCGGTACGGCCGCGCTAGAGGATGTCCGCTCGATCGAAGGCAGCGGCTTGCTCGCGTTGCGCGACGCCTGGGCCAAGTATTTTGCCGCCGAGTTCGTACGCCAGCGTCGCTTCGACCCCTTGCACAGCGCCGAGAGCGAGCAGCACCTTTACGACCAGCTCTCGGGCTGGCTTGGGCGTATCGACAGCGCGGGCACGGCCACGCTGGCACTCGAATCAGCGGGGCGCAGCCACGAGATTGAGGTCGAGCGCGTTGACGTGATCAATGTGGTCGCCGATCACTACCAACGCCTGGCCGATACGGCGCGCGCGCTATTGTCTGCCGGCGAGACGCCGGCCATGCAGATGCGGATGGCCGTGAGCGGACTGCCGGGTCTTGCCGACATGCTCGTGGCCCGGGTCGGTGGCGCCTGGCACGCCGTCGCCGATGACGCGGCGGCCACGGGTGCGCGCGACAGAGTCCGCGGCAAGACGGGCGACACGGGCCGCGTGCTTCGCGAGCTGCCAACCGAAGACGAGCTCGCGCCCGAGACGGCTGTTGAGGCGGATGACGCGGAGCTGCCCACTCATGTCTTATTGGGCGCGCGCGCCGTCGCACTCAACGACGCGCCGCTCATGTTGGGTGCGGGCAGCGCGCAGGCACCGCAGCGCTACCTGTTGCTTGAGGGCTCCCCGGCTGGCGTGTCGGGCCTGCATTGCGAGCTCGCACTCGCCAACGGCCAGTGCCTGCTCACCGATCATTCACGCTACGGCACGTTCTTGAATGGCAACCGCATCAAGACCAGCGCGTCACTGCGTGCGGGCGACACCATTCGCGTCGGAACGCCGGGCCTCGAGCTGCAACTCATTCGCGCGGAGGTGCTCTGATGGCCCGTCGCCGGCGTCGCACCGAAGTCTTCAGCATGTCGTTCCTCGACTGCATGAGTTGCGGCTTTGGCGCCGTGATCCTGTTCTTCATGATCATCAACGCGTCAGTCAAGGAACAGTCGGACCTCGAAAACTCCGAAGAGCTGTCCGAAGTGCGCCGCATCGAGCGCGAGGTGCTCGAGGGCCGCAAGAATCTGGTGCAGCTGCGCAACACGTTGGAGGAAACCAACGACGAGATCGTGCGCGCCGAGGGCGACACGGAGCGGCTTATCGAACGCATCCGCGAGCTGGAAGAACGGCTCGCCGAGTACGACGACACCACGGTGGCTCGAGAGGAGAGTGTCGAGCAGCTGCGCGCGGACATCGAGCAACTTGAGGAGGCGCGGCGACGGCTTGCGGCCGAGGTCGAGTCGTCGGGGCCGGCCGGCGAGGCCGTGCGCGCCTTCGTCGGCGATGGCTCGCGCCAGTACCTGAGCGGCCTGCGCATGGGTGGTGAGCGCACGCTCATCCTCGTCGACAGTTCATCGAGCATGCTCGATGAGAACATCGTCAACATCATTCGCAGGCGCATCCAACCGCCCGAGCAGCAGTTGCGCTCGGCCAAGTGGCGCCAGGCGGTGGCGTCCGTGGACTGGATCACGACGCAGTTGCCGCGCACGGGCAAGTTCCAGATCTACCGTTTCAATGAGACCGCAGAGCCGGCCATTGCCGGCAGCGCCGGGCTTTGGCTCGACGTGGGTGACGGCGACCAGCTCGAACGCGCCGTGCAGGTCCTGCGCACGACGCCGCCTTCGGGTGGCACCAATCTCTGGGCGGCATTCCGTGTGGCCTCGGAAATGTCACCGCGGCCGGACAACATCCTGCTGCTGGTCGACAGCCTGCCGACACTGGGTGAACGACCGCCGGCGAAGAACACAGTCAGCCCCGGCGACCGGCTCAGGCTGTTCGGCCAGGCCGTGCGCGAGTTACCGAGCGGTATTCCCGTCAACATCCTCATGTACCCCATGGAGGGCGACTACATGGCGCCCGTCGAGTACTGGAAGCTCGCGTACCGCAGTCGCGGCAGCTTCATGAGCATTAGCGACGACTGGCCCTAGGAGCGGACGATGGCAAGAAGGCAACGCCGCGAGGCGGACAATTTCAGCCTCTCGTTTCTCGACTGCATCTGTTGCGGTTTCGGGGCCATCATCCTGTTGCTGGTGCTCTCGCGCATTTACGAACCGCAGACCATCGAAGCCTCACGCGTGAACCTCGAGGGGGTCATCAAGGAGCTGGAGCAAACGCTCTTCGACATCCGTGGCGAGAGCGCCATTCTGCGCCGCGACATTGAGAACTCGAGCACCGAGCTCACCGACAAGCAGGAGCTGGTGTCGGAGTTGCAGGGTGATTTCTCGAGGCTGCAGGGCCAGTTCGACGCCAGCACCCAGGAGGCGACCGTCTCCAGTGAGGACGTGGGGTCGCTGCGCGCGGCGCGTCAGCGGCTCACGGCCGAGATGCGACGCCTGCAGGAAAAGGCGCAGGCGCAGCCCGATGCACCCGTGGGCGGCATCCCTGTCGACAGCGAGTACATCATCTTCATTATCGACACCTCGGGGAGTATGCAGCGCTACAGCTGGAACCTCGTGCGACGCAAAATCGATGAGACCCTGAATCTCTACCCCGAGGTCAAGGGCATCCAGATCATGAACGACAACGGTGCCTACATGTTTGGCACGTTTGCGCGTAAGTGGATTCCAGACTCGCCGACGTTGCGCAGCTCAATTCGCACCCGACTCGCCACCTGGCGGGCCTTCAGTGACTCGAACCCGGTGCAGGGCATCAACGCTGCGATCCGCACGTTCTGGGCGCCCGACAAGCGCATCAGCATCTACGTATTCGGTGACGAGTTCACGGGTCAGTCCGTGGAGTCCGTCGCCGACGCCGTTGATCGCATCAATCGGCCCGATGAGTTTGGCCGGCCGCGTGTGCGAATCCACGGGATCGGGTTCCCGCTGCTGTTTGGCCAGCCCGGCCAGATCCAGCGCTCGACCGAGCAGTTCGCCGCACTCATGCGCGAATTGTGTCGCCGCAACGGCGGCACGTTTGTCGCGCTGACCGACCGCTAGCGCAGCCACATTTCGCCACGATTGGTCCGCAGGCTGCCACGCCGCGGGCACGGCGCCGCCATGCGTGCGCGTTGCAATGGAGTTGTCCCGGGGCGTTCCCGGATTCATTGCAGGAGTTCATGACATGAAACGTTTTTTGCTCACTGGTGTTGCGTTGGGTCTGGTTGCGGTTTCCGTGCCGCAGGCCGAGGCGGCCGACAGTTCGAAGAAGGAGATGGCCGGTGCCGGTGCTGGTGCGGTGATCGGCGGTGTGGTCGGCGGACCGCCCGGCGCAATCATCGGCGCGGCCGTGGGCGCACTGTTTGGTGACCGCTCGTACAAGAAAGACCTCGAGATGGCCCGCCTCGACGAGACGGTTACCGAGCGCGAGACGACGATCGACGGTCTCGAGACGGATCTCGCGCGTCAGCGCGTCGAAACGACGACGCTGCGCAACGAACTCACGGCCATCGACGAGAGCGGCGCCCGCGAGCTGCACGAGTTGCTCGTGCGGGGTCTCGAAATCGAGTTGCCGTACCGCACCGACGAGACCGATCTGCCCGTGGACATGCAGGCACGGCTGACAGCCATCGCCAGCCTGCTTGCGACGACGCCAGGCTTGTCCGTTCAGGTCGACGGTTACGCCGATCCGCGTGGCAGTGTCGACTACAACCAGGCGCTTTCGCTGGCGCGTGCGGAACGTGTGCGCGAGCTCATCTCGGCGGTCGGCATCGACTCGGGTCGGATCACGACCTTTGGCCACGGTGAGTCGATGACCACGGGCGAGGACACCACGATCCATCCTGACCAGCTCGCCCTGCAGCGGCGTGTCACCGTGACGTTCTACCGCGAATCGACGGCCGCCGGTGTCGCTGCGCTGGGTGGCGGCGACTGAGACTGACAAGGAGGTCCCGTTAACGGCGCGCCGGCGATCCCCCGAAGCCGGCGCGCCGTACCCGTTGCGCGCTCCGGGCGCTACACTAGAGCAATTCGAGCCCGAACCGGAGCGCCTTTGTTTCTTGTCCTGCGCCCTCGTGGCGATTGCCCGATTTACTCCAGCCACCAAGAACGAGGCGTCGCATGAGTGCCGACCCGCGGCCGGGCGCCGTTGCACTGCGCGAAAAGCGCTGCGAGCCCTGCGAGGGCGGTGTCGATCCGCTGGACGGCTCGCAGGCGCGCGAGTTGCTCGATTCGCTGCACGAAGACTGGCGCCTGTCGGACGACGAGAAACACATCGCGCGGACCTTTTCGTTTGCAGGTTGGCGGCGCACGATGGCGTTCGCCAATGCCGTGAGCTGGGTGGCCGACACAGAAGGCCACCACCCGCTGCTTGAGATTGGCTATGGCGGTTGCCGCGTGGTCTGGACCACAAACGCCATCGACGGACTCTCGGTCAACGACTTCATCTGCGCGGCCAAGGTTGACGCGCTCGTCGAGGAGGCCGACTGAGTCGTGTTCTTTCGCAAAATATCAAAGCAGCTCAAGAAGCAGAATTGGGCCGCCATCTGGATTGACCTCGTCATTGTCGTCGTCGGTGTCTACCTCGGTATCCAGGTCGACAATTGGAACGAGGCCCGCAACGACCGGGACCGTGCGCAAGTGTTTGCCGAACGGTTGCAGCGGGACCTGCAGACGGATATCGATCGGGCCACGATGCGCCGAGCATTCAACGTCGAGGTGCTTGACTACGGCCGTGAAGCTCTCGATTGGCTCGAATCCGAACAGCGCGGCGACGGCGGCTGGTCGGTGCTGCTGGCACTGTTCCAGGCTAGCCAGGTCGCGCCGTACCGCCAAGTCAATGCGACGTTCGAGGAAATGCGCAGCGCGGGTGAGCTGTCGCTCATCAAGGACCCCGAGTTGCGCGGCAATTTGTCCGAGTATTATCTGGTTGCCACGGGGTCGCAGAGCGATTACATCTTGCGGTTGATCCCCGAGTATCGACAGACGATTCGCAGCCTCGTGCCCTCCGAGATCACGCGCTATATCTGGGACGCGTGTCACCGTGAATTCAATTATGACGACCAGGAGCTCATTGATTGCGAGTCACCGACGGACGTCGCTGAGATCGAAGCTGTGTTGGTCCAGGTCGCAGAGGCGCCCGACTTACTGCCGCAGCTCCGGTTCTGGATGTCCACGCTGAAGACGGCCAATGAAATGCTGGACCTGAATACGGCTGCCGCCGAAGGGCTCATCGCAGAGCTCCAGGTCGAGCAGCGGCGCTGACAGACCACACTGCTGCAGCGCAATGCGCGTTTTTGCGCATTTGGTCCAGATAAATCACTGTCATGCCTGAGAATTCGGCCTCGGTTGCACCTCCGATGCGCGCCGTAAGGCCCAGATATGGAAGGAATTTGCTCTCCAGGAGTTTTCTTGTCTAACCCGGTCGAAATTGACCACACTTGAATCGTCTAACTTTCGTGACATAGCGTCGGCCGCGACATTCACCGGAGCCAAAGCGGGCGGCAAGACCGGCACGTCTCCTCACCATGCGAGGGAGAACACATGTCACGAATGACTCGAACCATTCACGGGTTGCGGTGCGCCGCAATCGCACTGGCCCTGTTTGCCACGGGGCAAACGGCACTGGCTGGCGGTGGGGACCCGCAAGCCATGCTGGCGGCTGCACCGCCAACCGATCAGATCATCGTCAAGTACAAGTCTCTGGCCGTGAGCCCGACTGCCATCGGCATGAGCGTGGCCAGCGGCAACGTCGCGCAGCAGGCGCAGGTGCTATCGCAGCGCATGGGCATGAGCGTCCAGCACAGCCGCCAGATGGCAAACGGCGCACGCGTCTTCCGGCTCCAGCAAAAGCGCAAGGCGCTCGACCTGGCGCAGATGCTGGCCAAGATCGCGGCCGATCCCAATGTCGAGTATGCAGAGCCCGACCTGCTGATGCAGCCGCTGGCGACGCCCAATGACGCGCTCTACAACGAACAGTGGCACTACTACGAGTCAACGGGTGGCCTGAACCTGCCCGCGGCCTGGGACACGACGACGGGTGCGGGAACCGTAGTCGCCGTCATCGATACGGGCTATCGCCCGCATCCGGATCTCGTCGGCAACCTGCTGCCGGGCTACGACATGATCAGCGACACGTTCGTGTCCGTTGATGGCAACGGTCGTGACAGCGACGCCACCGACCCCGGCGATGCCTCATCGGCCGGGCAGTGTGGTCCAGGACAGCCCGCGCGCAGCTCAAGCTGGCACGGTACGCACGTGGCTGGCACCGTGGCCGCCGTAACCAACAACGGTACTGGCGTCGCCGGTGTCGCCTACGGCGCCAAGATCGTGCCGCTGCGTGCACTGGGTCGCTGCGGTGGCTACACCTCTGACATCGCCGATAGCATCATCTGGGCGTCGGGTGGCAGCGTCGCGGGCACGCCCGCCAATGCCAACCCGGCCGACGTGATCAACATGAGCCTGGGTGGCGGCGGCGCCTGTTCGACGACGACCCAGTCGGCGATCAACACCGCGCGTGCCAACGGCTCGACGATCGTCGTCGCTGCGGGCAACTCGAACACCAATGCTTCGAGCGCCAACCCGGCCAACTGCAACGGCGTCATTACGGTCGCCTCCACGAACCGCAATGGTGCGCGCGCCTACTACTCGAACTACGGTTCGGTCGTCGATGTGGCAGCGCCGGGTGGTGACGTCACGACGGGTAGCGCGAACGGCGTGCTCTCCACGCTCAACAGCGGCTCGTCGGGCCCTGGCGCCGACAACTACGCCTACTACCAGGGTACGAGCATGGCGGCACCGCACGTGGCGGGTCTCGCGGCACTGCTCAAGGCTGTGGACGGTTCGCTGACGCCGGATCAGGTCGAGTCGACGATCAAGGCGACGGCGCGGTCGTTCCCGGGCACCTGCAACCAGTGCGGTACGGGTATCGCCGATGCCGCGGCTGCAGTCGCGTCCATCACGGGCGGTGGCGGTGGCGGCGGTGGCGACACCGTGCTCGAGAACGGCGTCGCAGAGACCGGTCTTGCCGGCAGCACGGGCGCCGAGCTGCGCTTCACACTGGAAGTGCCCGCCGGCGCCAGCAACCTGTCGTTCCAGATCGCCGGTGGTTCGGGTGATGCCGATCTCTACGTGCGCTTCGGCTCGCCGCCGACCACGTCGAGCTACGACTGCCGGCCCTGGCTCAACGGCAACAATGAGACCTGCGACATCTCCAACGTGCAGGCGGGCACCTACCACGTGATGGTGCGGGCCTACTCGACCTTCTCGGGTGTGTCGCTAACAGCCAGCTTCGACGAGCCCGGTGGCGGCGGTGGCGCCGAGGGTGGCTCAGGCAGCGCCAGCAACCTGTCGGCATCGCGCCGCAACTGGCTGCGTTACACGATCGACATCCCGCCCGGTATGTCGACGCTGAGCGTGCAGATCTCAGGCGGCACGGGTGATGCCGATCTGTACCTGCGCTTCGGCTCGCAGCCCTCGACGAGCCAGTACGATTGCCGGCCCTATCTCAACGGCAACAACGAAACCTGCACGATCACCAACCCGCAGCCAGGCACCTGGCATATCGGGATTCGGGCGTATCAGACCTTCTCTGGCGTAGATCTCTTCGCCGAGTGGTCACCGTAGCGGCTTAGCAGTCGCATCTTTGGGGGCACGGCGTTCGCGCGCCGTGCCCTTTTTTGTGCGCTGGCTGGGGCGTGTCAGCGTCGAGGTCGCCTGGACCCCGGGCGACGGATTCAGCGTCTGCGCGGCCACAGGTCATGCCGTGAACTTCGACTCACGGTAGACACCGTGCTGCGAACAGCGTCTATGCCGTCGATCCGATCGACGGAACAGGATGCTATCCGAGCCTTGCACCAGGCGGCCCTGGGGCCGCCTCTGCACTTGTAACAATTTCAGTCGCTTGGCTGTGCTAGTCTCCGCGAAAAGGCGCTGTGCGCGGCGCCCGGATCGGACCAGAGTCAGGGGAACAGAGTTGGCGAATTTGTTGGCAGGCGTCTTCGGGAAGTCTCCCGTCATGCCGCTCGAGCGCCATGCGGAGCTCGTGCACAAGTGCGCGAAGCAGCTGCTTTCGTTTTTCGAAGCCGTCACCGATCGTGACTGGGATCGCGCACTTGAAGTCCGGACGGACATCGAACGACTCGAGAACGAGGCGGACGAGGTCAAGAAGGACATCCGCATGCGGTTGCCCAAGAGCCTGTTCATGCCCGTGCCGCGCGAAGACTTGCTTGAGCTGCTGCTCGTGCAGGACCGCATCGCCAATCGCGCGAAGACGGTTTCAGGGATCGTCATCGGTAGACGCCTCGAAGTGCCCGATACGATCGCCGAACAGTTCATGGATTTTGTTCGCCGTTGCATTGACGCGACGAAGCAGGCGCGAAAGAGCGTGCAGGAACTTGACGAGTTGTTCTCGTCGGGATTCCGCGGGGCAGAGGCCGAACTGGTGGCCTCAATGATCGACAAGCTCGACCGCATAGAGACGGAAACGGACTCCAAGGAAGCGCACCTGCGGGCCGCGCTGTTCAAGATCGAGAATGAGTTCAACCCGGTCGATGTGATGTTCCTTTACAAGACCATCAACAAGATCGGTGAAATCGCGGACATGGCTGAGCGCGTCGGTCGACGGCTCGAGCTGCTGCTCTCGCACTAACGACAACGCTAAACGAGACGCTACGGTGGATGCACAGCTCATCTATGTCGTGCTTGCGGCTGCTTTCGGCATTTACATGGCCTGGGGCATCGGCGCCAATGACGTCGCCAACGCCATGGCGACGTCGGTCGGTTCTAAAGCGCTGACCATCAAGCAGGCCATTTTCGTGGCCGCCATATTCGAATTCCTGGGTGCTGTACTCGCCGGCGGCGCCGTCACCTCGACCATCCGCAAAGGCATCGTCAAGACCGATCTGTTGGCCGACACGCCCGAGCTGCTCGTTTACGGGATGCTCGCGTCCCTGCTCGCGGCCGGCACCTGGCTGTTGATTGCTTCCCGGCGCGGCTGGCCTGTGTCGACGACGCACTCCATCGTCGGCGCCATCGTGGGTTTTGCGGCCGTGGGGATCGGTGTCGAGGCCGTGCAATGGGGCCAGGTGGGCGGCATCGTTGCGAGCTGGGTTGTGTCGCCGCTGACAGCGGGCATCATCGCGTTCCTGGTCTATAACAGCGTCATTGTGCTGATTCTGAGCCAGGAAAACCCGCTCGAGCGCGCACACCGCTACGTCCCGTTCTACATCTTCCTGGCCGCGTTCACGATCACGCTCGTCACCATCCTCAAAGGTCTCAAGCACGTTGGGCTCGACCTCAGCATCCAGACCAGTTACCTGCTCGCGACGGGTATTGCCGCCGCAATCGCCGTTGTCGGTGCCGTGGTCATTCGCCGCATCAAGGCCGACCCCAAGGCCGAGAAAGACCAGCACTTCGTGACCGTGGAGCGGGTGTTCGGTGTGCTGATGGTCATCACGGCCTGTGGCATGGCGTTTGCGCACGGCTCCAACGATGTGGCCAACGCCATCGGTCCGCTGGCGGCCGTGATCAGTGTGGCGCAGAGCGGCCTGGTCACTGCGCAGTCGGCCACGCCCATCTGGGTGCTGCTACTGGGTGGCGTGGGCATCGTGGTTGGCCTGGCCACGCTGGGCAAACACGTCATCGCCACCGTGGGCGAGAAGATCACGCAGCTCACGCCAAGCCGTGGCTTCGCCGCCGAGCTTGCGGCCGCATCGACCATCGTTATCGCCTCCGGCACAGGCATGCCGGTCTCGACGACGCACACGCTTGTGGGCGCGGTCCTGGGCGTCGGCATGGCGCGTGGGATCGAGGCCATCGACCTGCGCGTGGTGGGTCGGATCTTCGTGTCCTGGGTCGTGACGATTCCGGCTGGCGCCATCCTCGCCATCATCTTCTTCACGATCTTCCGGGTTGTTCTGCCCTGATTGGGCGCCGGGGCGACGCCGCCCCGGCGCGATTTGAACTCAGCGCTTGTGCTCGGGGCTCTGGAAGTCCGTGTGGCAGCCCGCGTCCCAGACTTCTGGCTGGTTGCCGTGCGCCGGGATGCCGCCCTGGTCCTTGAGCATGCGTGCGAGATGCAGGCAGTTCCAGACGAGGAAGGTCGTGTTGCGGTTCGTGAAGTCGTTCTCCGGGCCGCCCGAGCCTTCGTCGCGGTACGACGGTCCGGGGCCTGCTTCACCCATCCAGCCCGCGTCGGCCTGCGGCGGCACCGTGTAACCGATGTGCGAAAGCGAGAACAGGATGTTCATGGCGCAGTGCTTCACGCCGTCTTCGTTGCCCGTGATGAGCGTGGCGCCGACCTTGCCGTAGTCCCGGTACTGACCCTTGTCATTGAAGCTGTGCGTGTAGCCGTACATGCGCTCGAGCACGCGGTTGCAAACCGAGCTCTTTTCGCCCAGCCACACTGACGTGCAGACGATGAGGATGTCGCAGGCGTCGATCTTGGCTTGAATCTGTGGCCAGTCGTCGCGGTCCCATTCGGGCGTCTCGGACATGTCCTTGCCGAGGCCCGCGGGGATCTCGTAGTCAACGGGCCGGATCGTCTCGCTGGCCACGCCGTTGGCGTCGAAGATGCCCTTGGCGACATTGATAAGGCCTTCGGTGTGCGAGAGCACCGGGGTCCGGTTGAGCGTGCAATTGAGAAACAGGGCCGTCAGGTCGTCGTACTTGGCCGGCGCGTGCTTACACTGCGTGTCCGTGATGTTTTTGAGTTGGTCAGTCATGTTGTTCTCTCCCCAAGAGCTTGGTCATTCACGGAGCCGGGGACCCCGGCAGTGGCCGATAGATTACACGACAAGGCTACGGATCGGCCGGCACGTGGATGCGCGCCTTGATGTGCTTGAGATTGGCCACGATCGTGAAGGTCATGATGACGAGCAGCGACCATGAGCTCCACTTGCTCACGTGCACGACGGACCAGGCGCCGAGCTGGTCCGGGTATTTCCAGACATCAAAAAACGTACTGATGTTCTCGGCCAGCCAAATGAAGAAGCCGATCAAGACAAACGACAGCAGCAGCGGCATGCGCCGGTCGCGGTCCAGCGGACGGAAGATCACCGTAGACCGCGCATAGAGCCCCAGCGCGATGGCGGCCAGGTACCAGCGGTAGTCGCCGATGAAATGGTGCGTGAAGAAGTTCGCGTAAATGAGCGCGGCAATGAGTGCGGCCATCCAGTGCGGGGGGTGATGCACGACGCGCAGGTCGAGCAGGCGCCAGGCCTGGATGATGTAGCTGCCGACCGCGGCATACATGAAGCCCGAGAACAGCGGGACGCCCATTACCTTCGTGTAGGCGAAGTCGGGGTAGGACCAGGACTGGATCGCGCTTGAGGTCTTGAACGCCTCGAGGGCGAAGCCGATGGCGTGAAACAGCGTAATGGCCTTGAGTTCGTCCCAGGTTTCGAGCTTGGCCCAGAGCATCCAGGCCTGGATGGCCACGGCGATGATCAGCAACGCGTCGTAGCGGGGCACGCCAAAGAGGCCTTCGTTGGGTACTGCGAAGACGGCGACGAAGAACAGGCCGGCAAACAGGCAGGCGCGCGCTTCCTTGATGCCGAAGTAAAGAAACTCGAGGAAGAATCGGGGCCAGCGCGCCACCCAGCGGTGCGGCGTGCTGCCCATGAGGTGCGCGTCGAGATGGCGCAGGCGAAACCGGGACAGCGGGGGCAGGCTTCGCGCGGAGGTCGCCGCGGACGGGTCAGCGCTCATGCGGCGGGATGTGGCCCACTGCCGCGATCAGTGCGGCCTGTGACTCGGGGTCCACGGGTCTGTGACGAACCTCAGTGGTCGCCGGGTCGTTGCCCAGGTAGTTGCCCCCATTGCGGTCCCACGCGGGCCGGATTGGCCGCGGCACGAAGCCGCCACCGCAGTTGGGGCAGACGTTTTGCAGGACCTGTTCGACACACTGCGCGCAATAGGTGCACTCGTAGGTGCAGATGCGCGCCTCGGTCGAGTGCGGCGGCAGCGCGCGATTACAGTTCTCGCAGGTCGGACGAAGCTGCAGCACCTTGGTGTCAGCTCCCGCGCAACTGGCGCAGGTCCTTGGCCGTGAGCACTTCGCGAATCAGCGTGCTGTCGTAAAACGAATGTACGCTTACTATCTGGCCGTTGACGACGGTGATCCAGTCGCAGGCCGGCACGACGCCTTGCGGCGTGTGGTTGTCGAACCAGATCACGGCCTGTTCGCCGTCCGACACGATCTTCTGAATGGTGAGCTTGTGGACGTGGCCGCTCGCGATAGGCGCCACGGTGTCGAGGTAGCGGTCGCGCCCCTCGAGCTTGCCGAATGGGCTGTCGTGAACGAATCCATCCGTCAGTGTCGCCCGCAGCCAGTCGAGGTCCATGCGATTCCAGGCCTGGATCCAGGCCTTGGCGATCGCGCCTGTTTCCGCTTCCTTGTGCACTGTGTCTGTCATCACTCGTCTCCGCTAGGACACCGTGACCCCGCGCCAGAATGCCACGTGGCCCTTGATCTCGGCCGCCGCATCCTTGGGGGCTGTGTAGTACCAGGCGGCGTCGGCGTTTTTCTGGCCGTCTACGACAATGGTGTAGTAGTTGGCCGTGCCTTTCCACGGGCAGCCCGTCGTTTTCGTGCTGGCCTCGAGGTGGTCGTGGTTGACTGAGTCCGGCGGGAAGTAGTGATTACCTTCCACGACAACGGTGTGGTCACTCTCGGCGATCGTTGCGCCGTTCCAGGTTGCTTTCATGCGTCCTCCAAAACCGTGAATGCCATGCGCGCTGCTTTCGTTAGCAGCTCGGTTACGTCGGTGCCCGCGCCCATTCTCGTAGCTGGCATCACCATCGATACGAATCCCTCACGATGCCAGCGCATCGGCGCAGGCGGTTCCGGCAACGCATCGGGCGTCGGCCAGGGTGTGCAGTAATAGTACGGCTCTGCGTAGCTCGCGTCGCCCGGTGAGAGGCCCATCCCGACGGAGCGCGCGCGCTCCGGATCGCCATCATCGAGCGCAAAGAGCACGCCCAGGTCGAAATGGTGTGGCCAGCACCGCAGTGCCGGGGCCTCGACCGCCCGCTCCCGAAACCGGGCCGTTACGGCTGCGAGGGCGGTCTGCGCCCCCGCATACCAGGCGCCCAGCACCCGCGTTTGCTCGCGAATGCCGGCATCCGCAAATCCTGCGTAATCAACGGCATCGAGCGCGTAGGGCATCTCGGCGTATTCGACCCCGCGAAGTCCCGATGCTGCCAGATGCGTGTTGCACCAATCCGTGATCGTCGCATCGGTCTGGTTGGCGCAATCCAGCGCGTCGGTCACGGTGCCCGATGCCAGCCAGAGCAGTTGGCAGTCGGAGAACCGGAATCCCAATTGTGCGCGCCGCGCTTCGGCCAGTGGGTGGCCCACGAGCGCCAGGAGATCATCGTGCCAGCCCAGGTTGGAATGCCCATCGTCACTGGCGGCGGGCAGGTTGGCGCGAGCGGCGCGGGAGGGCCACTGGATGGCGGCGTGACAGAGTGCGCGCGCAGGCGCCAGCGATTGCGGGTTCACGTCAAACAGCGACGCGTCAGGCATGGCGGCTCATCTCGGCGACCAGCGCTTGCGTTGTGACGAGCGTCGCGAACTCGCCGCCCAGGCTCGCGAGCGCCGTCTCGTGCATGGTCGTCGCGCAGAAGTGCTGGCCTTCCGGTGCCGTGCGTTCGTGAGTGGCCGTGGCGTCGGTCACGACGGTGGTATCAAAGCCCAGATTGGCGGCCATGCGGGCCGTCGTCGACACGCAGTGGTCGGTCGTGAAGCCCGCGAACACAACGGCGGAGACGCCGGCGTCGCGAAGGTGGGCCTCGAGGTTCGTGCCGATGAACCCGCTGTTCACAGTCTTTGGGAACACGGGCTCGCCGGGCAGCGGTTCGGCTTCGGGTTTGAACGCATGCCCCGGGTCGTCGGGCCGCAATGGCGAGTCGGGCGAGACGGAGTCGTGCCGAACGTGAAGCACTGGAAGCCTGTGGTCGCGCCAGCATTGCAGCAGCGCGGCGATGTGCGCTTCGGCCTGCGGATTGTTGCGCCGGCCGCACACGGGGCTGTCGATGCCTTGCTGGGCGTCGATGATGATAAGCGCCGTTGGTTCGCTGCGTCCCGCCATGGCTTGAGCTTACAATGCCGCCATGACGGATACCCCGACTTTCGACACGCTGGACGTGTCTGCGACCGACGCGGGCCGGGCGTTTTCCGCCGGTGCCGACCTGAGCACGTTCCAGGCCGCGGACGGCGCACAGGCAACCCGCGAGGCCGCGGATCTCGGGCGACAAATGGCCGATGCGCTCGAAGCCATGCGCGCCGTCAGCATTGCGGGCATTCACGGTTGGTGTGTGGGTGGCGGCCTCGTACTCGCGGCGGCCTGTGACCTGCGACTCGCAAGCGAGAGTGCCCGCTTTTCGATTCCCGAGGTCGATCTCGGGATCCCGTTGGCCTGGGGTGGCATTAACGACCCCGAGTGCGAAGCCGCGCGACAGGAATACCTGCGTCGGCGCAGCAGGTCCTGATCGCGACATCAGGCCGGAGTACACGATCAGTTCCCGGCAGACCAGCGGGAAGAGACCGACTCGCTAGGTGGACTCCAAAGCATGAATCTGCGCCGCGAGCTTTTCCGCGAACTGCGGGTGTTCGGCACGATTGAGGTTGCGCCAGCAATCCAGCAGCTCGCGCACATCGCGTGGCTCGCGCGATTCGATTTCCTCGACTAGCGCCACGTAGGTGTCGGGTACGCGGTCCTTGTCGATGTGGTTGAGCACCTGGTAGAGCTCGCGCAGCGAGCAGCTCGCGTAGTCGGGTGGGGCTGTGTTCATCGCGCGATGTTAAGCAGGATGTGTGCTTGCGGCCAGCGCAAGCAGCGAAGCGGGCGCTTACTCGTCGGAGTTCTTGTCCTGGCCCGACATCGCGACGCCAAGTCCGGCGCCGATGGCGATACCGATCCCAATGCCGGCGGCAAGATTATCGATCGCGAGACCGAGCGCGACGCTAATCAATACCCCGATCGCGATTCCCAATGGCAGCTTGTTGTAATTCATAGGGAGAGCATACGCGTTGCCGCTGTTTCAGCGTTGACAATGTGGTATCTGTGTACCAAGATAACACCATGAGAAAGCAAATCGAACGCGTTCAGACGGGCGTACGCATCGAAAAACGCCTGCTCAAAGTGCTCAAGGCCCTGGCCGAGCAGTTGGATATGACCCTGGGTGACCTGCTCGAGGGCATCACGCTACATGCGCTGGAAGGCAAGACGCCGTTCTCGGAGCCGACACTCGCAAAGATCCAACAGCTCAAGTCTGTGTACGACCTCGACCTGACGGCCGACGACAGCCACCAACTCGACGAGGCGGGCGCATAGCTTCATCGAGCACGCGGGAGAGCAATCGCAGGAGTCTGTTCTCTTCGAAGCGCTTAGAGCGGGGTTAGCGAAGGTCCTGCAGCCAGCTGGTGCGAACCGGGCCGCGACCCGTCACCTGAATCTCCGCGCCACGATTGGTGCAGGTGCCTTCGTAATGGACGGCGCCCTTCGGATGGATGACGTAGGCGCCGCGCTTCATCTCAAGCGCCTGGCTGCACTTGCCGGACTCGCCCGTGCCGAAATACCAGCTTCCGGACAGCACGGTGATGTGCCGGTCTTCGTCGTGGAAGTGGGGCGGGAACAGCCGGTTGGCGGGGATGCGCATCCGAATGACATACACGCCATCCATTGAGGGATCGCCAGCGAGTACTGCGTAGCCGAGACCAGGTATGTCCTCGACGGCGTAGAAGCCGATGTTCTCTTCCTGAACGTAGAAGAACCGGGCCAATTCCGGGTCTTCAGCGCCCGCAAGACTCGCCAGCACGAGGCTGACTGGCGCTATCCAAAGCAAGGACTTGAATCGCACTGCGCTCGCCCCTTCGGTTTGCATGCCCTGAGCAGGGGTTAGCGGCTAATGCGGCGCGGCCTTGATGTCAGCCTTGATGTCAGAGATTGAAATGCGCGAGCGCGCGTCTGGCAATGTCCTCACCGTATTCCTGAACGAAATGACCGGCTTCGGGAATCTTCAGGGGCTCCGGGCAGTTACGGATGATGCTGCGCAGAAACTGCATGGCGTCCTCGCCAAGGACAGCGTCGCGCATGCCGATGGCCATGAAGCTCTCGCCGTCCCAGCTGCTGGACCAGAACTCGCGGGCGCGCAGCCCGTGTTCGATGCCATCCATACCCGGCTCAACCGGCACGAGCTGCGGAAAGCTGCGCACGCCTGCCTTATAGCGGTTGTCGGGGAAGGGCGCGTCGTAGGCCTGCGCGTCCATGAGGTTGACGGCACCCAGGCCGTCGGAGGCCAGCATGCCGCCGACGGGAATCTCGGGCGCATTGGCTGCGAAGCGCTTCCAGCGCCTGAAGCCCTCGGTCATGGCGTCACCGACGGGGATGGCCGTGTTCATCACCAGCAGCCGCTGGAACCGTCCCGGCATGTCCATGGGCAAGGTCAGCCCAAGGATGCCGCCCCAGTCCTGGCACACGAGCGTGATGTTCTTGAGGTCTAAGTGTTCGATGAGCCGGATCAGACTGTCGCGGTGGAAGTCGAACGTGTAGTCAGCGTCATTTACAGGCTTGTCGGATCGGCCAAAGCCAAACAGATCGGGCGCCACCACGCGGTGCCCGGCGCCGACGAACACGGGGATCATCTTTCGGTAGAGGTAGCTCCAGCTTGGCTCACCGTGCAGGCAGAGAAAGACCTCATCCGCGGAGTCACCCTCGTCGATATAGGCCATGCGCAGCGGCGCGTAACCCGGCAACGTATCCACGTAGTGTGGCGTGTAGGGGAACGCCGGCAGCATCGCGAAGCGTTCATCAGGCGTCCTCAGAGCTTCAATCGTCATGGGACTGCGCTCCGGCTTCACTGCGGATAACGCCAAGGAACACGCCAAAAGCCAAACCGAAGATCAGGCCCAGCGGGATCTTGTCGAGCGCGGCGCCCAGCGCGAGCCCCATCGCCATGCCCAGCACCATGCTCTGCCCGTACTTGGAGTCATTTTCTGACTCGCTCATTCGGGTGTTCTCAGGATGCTCGCCATTTTCTTGCCGCGCGCGAGTTCGTCGACGAGCTTGTCGAGGTAGCGGATCTCGCGCATCAGCGGTTCCTCGATCTCTTCCACCCGGACCCCGCAGACTACGCCCTTGATCAGTTCCCGGTTCGGATTGGGCTTGGGCGCGCCGGTGAAGAACGTCTCAACGTCGACCTCATCCTTGAGCGCCTTGTTCAGTGCCCTCGTGTCGTAGCCCAGGAGCCACTTGATGATCTTGTTGAGGTCCGCCTTGGTCTTGCCCTTCTTCTCGACCTTCTGGACGAGCATCGGGTAAACCCTGGCGAAGTTCATTTGGTAAACGCGGTGTTTTGCCATCGCGACATCCCCCTGTTCTCGTAGCCCCAGCCTACACCTTTCTCGGGGCGTTTCGCTCAGTCGGGCTTGGGCACGCGATGCAAGGCACAGATCTTGTTGCCGTCGGGGTCGCGCAGGTAGGCGATGTAAAGGTCGCCGAATTCGCTCGAGCGGATTCCGGGTGGCGCTTCGCAAGTCGTGCCGCCATTGGCGAGGCCGGCTGCATGAAAGGCGTCGGCCTGCTCGGGGCTCTCGGCTCGAAAGCCGATGGTGCCGCCATTGGCGAAGGTCGGTGGGTTGCCGTCAATGGGTTTGGTGATGGCGAAATTGACGCCGCCGCCGCGATAGAAGTAGCGGTCGCCATCGCGCATGGGACCTTTCGCGCCGAGAACGCCCAGGACGGCATCGTAAAAGGACTTCGAGGTTTCGAGGTCGCTGGCACCGACCATAATGTGCGTGAACATGATGCAGTCTCCGGAAGATGGCGTGCTGGATTAACGACGAGCGGATTCGACAATGCCGGCCAGGGTCCGTGCGTCGTCATGTCCTTCGCGCCGCAGCCCGTTGGCGACACCATCACGATCGGTCTCGGGACGATTCTGGCTGGCTTTCCACTTCGCCTCGAAGCGCGTAAGCGTAATCTCGACGCCGACGACGGCACGGAGCATGCGCTCGGTAAACGTTTCGGGCGCATCGCTGACTTGCCAGGGGGCGGGCGACGAGGACTCGTGCCGGTTTGTCATGCGCTCCATGTGGCTGCGAATCCAGTCGCGGTCTTCGATGGGCCGAAGCGTACCGTAGGCGTGCGCCACCACGTAGTTCCACGTTGGCACGACCTTGCCGTGGACTTGCTTCGACGCGTACCAGCCCGGCGACACGTAGTTGTTGGCGCCCTGGAAGATGACCAGCACGTCGTCCGTGCTCGCCTGCCACACGGGGTTGGCACGCGCGACGTGCCCCAGTAGCGTGCCGTAGTCGCCCGAGTCCCGGTTGAGTTCAAACGGTATGTGGTTTGCCTCGACGCCATCAGGGCCGTTGGTGACGAGCGCACCCAACGGATGCGATTCGATCAAGCCGTGAATTTCGCTGAGGTCCGATTGCCTGAATATCTTCGGGGTATGCATGACGTGAGTCTAGTTCAGCTCGATGCCTGATGTCTTGACGTTGGCCGGGCAAACGGGCTCGGGGTTGCTGGCCCGGTAGTCTGCAAGCAGACGCTCGGACTGCGCGGTTTCGGCGTCGGTCAGCGCCTGGTACTTTCGCGCAAACGGCCAGCCGTAACCCCAGCGGTACCAGGTCAGAAAATAGGGGCTGCCGCCGACCCGCACACCGTCGTACATGAGCCGGCCAAAAGCGCGGTCTCCGGTTTTCGCGGTCACACAGTCGCGCAGCGCGGCGTCGGCGGCTTCGCGCTCGGCCTTGGTACCGCCGCGCCAGTAGGCAATGTCGTGTTCGAAGCAGCAGCTGCACCAGTCCTCGGCACTAATGATCGAGCGGTCTGGAAACAGCGAACAGCCGTCGCTCGTGAAGGGCTTGAGATCGGGCTCGCTGCGGCAGCTCGTCAACGAGAACAACAGCACGAGTGCGAGGACGCCGCGGAGCCGGCGTGGTGTCAGTTGATCGCCCATGCCCGGATTCTCCAAGTCCGCACCTTCTCTGGCAAGCCGCCAAGGCGCCGCGCCGCGCTGTGCTACGCTCTGCGCCTCGATCACCGGCACAGGGGACATGCCATGCATCGGATCACTCGAATCTTGTTGGCGCTCGCGGCAGTGAGCCTTGTTTGGACCACGCCTGATGCTGCGCTTGCGGACGGGCACGGAGAAAAATGGGTGCTGGTCACGGGAACCAGCACCGGGATTGGCCGCAATCTCGCCGAGACGCTGGCCGCCGAGGGCTACCACGTCTACGCGGGCGTGCGAAAAGACAAAGACTACAAGGCGCTCAACGCGATCGAGAATGTCACAGCCGTCATGATGGACGTGACGAAGCAGGATGAGATCGACGCCGTCGCCAAATTCATCAGCGAGCAGGGCACGGGTCTCTATGGGCTCGTCAACAACGCCGGGGTCGGTGGCGGCGGCGCTGTCGCGGACACCCCCATCGACGCGCAGAACTTTGTCTACGACGTCAACGTTGAGGGCGTCTACCGCATCACCCAGACGTTTGCGCCCTTCATCATCGAATCGAAAGGTCGCATCATCACGACAGGCTCGATCGCCGGCACATTGTCGTGGCCGGGCGGCAGCGCCTATGCCGGCAGCAAGCACTGGATCGAGGCGTTTACAGACGCGCTCGCAGCTGAAATGGAACCGCTCGGTGTGTCGGTCAGTGTCGTTGAGCCCGGCAACTACCAGTCACACATCCGGCGCAGCAGCGTGAAGCGCATGTTCGAGCGTATCGAAGCGGCCGGCGGCGAGATCACGCCCGAAATGAAGGCCATGTACAAGGCCACCGAAGAGCGCGAGTTGTCCTACAAGAAGCCCGATGAAGTGTCAGCCGCCTTCATGCATGCACTGTTCGCCGAGCAGCCGTTGCGACGTTACATGGTGGTGCCCAACGAGGAGGAGCAGGCCATGACGATCAACGTCAAGCTCGCGCAGCTGTTGCAGCTCAACCAGTGGGGCCCCTATAGCTACACGCGGGACGAACTCGTCGCGATGCTCGACGCGGCCATCGAGTCGCAGGGGAGCGTGGAGTAAGCAGCGCATCGATCGCCGCCTTCACGCCGTCATCAGCGGTGAGGGACGAATCGGTTTTTCGCCTGACCGCTCCGGTATTGTATGGTGGTCATCCAATAAGAATAATCGGGGGTAGCAATGACGGCGCGAACGTTTTGGCAGCGAACAGGCGGGTTGATTTCGTTGGGCCTGCTCCAGTGCAGCCTCGCCTTTGCACAGGCACCGGAGCCGCTCGAGACTGACGACCTCGCGCTTGAGGCTTACGTCGACGGGCTCATCGCCTCGTATCGGTCCATTCACGATTCGCCGGGCTACACGGTTTCGGTGGTGCGCCCGGATCGCACCGTGTTTGCCAAAGGCTACGGCTACGCCGACCTCGACGCGGGCACGCTCGTTGACCCCGATGCCACGCGCTTCTACATCGCTTCCATTTCGAAGACGTTCGTCTGGACGCTGGCGATGATCCATGTGGAACGCGGCGAGCTCGACCTCGATCGCGACGTCAACGACTACCTCACGCGCTACACGGTGCCCGACGGCAACCGCCCGCTAACGCTTAACGATCTCATGGCACACCGCGGCGGTTTCGAGGAATCGCTCGATGTGTTTGTTCCGGACATTGCGGCATTGCCGCTGCCGGAGGCCATGGTGGCCAGCGAGCCCGCGCAGGCATTTCCGCGCGGCGATCGCGCGGCGTATTCGAACTGGGGCTCGAACCTGGTCGCACTGGTGCTCGAAGACGCCACGGGCAAGAGCTACGAGACGCTGTTGTATGACGAGTTGCTCATTCCGCTCGGCATGAGCGCGACCACGCTGACCGAGAACAGCCCCAATGCCAATGATCCGGATACCTACATTTCAAAGAACTACACCGTCGGCGGCAGTGGTCCGGAAGAAGTCGAACAGCTCGACCTGGGTGCATTTGCTCCGATTGGGGGGATGACCACAACGGCGAGCGACATGGCGCGCTGGATGCGTTTCCATCTCAATCGCGGCGAGCTCGATGGCACAAGGCTCATGAGTGAGGCGACGCACGCGCTCATGCTCGAGCGAGAATTTGACCCCGTACCGGGCGCCGGC
The DNA here is from genome assembly GCA_039821605.1 of Pseudomonadota bacterium. GTDB lineage: Bacteria > Pseudomonadota > Gammaproteobacteria > Steroidobacterales > Woeseiaceae > CALBPI01. The sequence goes on from JBCBNV010000001.1 coordinate 307,221, forward strand.
GGACGGGCCCACGGTTTCTCCGACCGACCCTATCGCAGCACGCGTTTCTTTGGTCACACGGGCTCGATCAACGCCTTCTTCTCGCACTTCGCGTTCGCGCCAGAGCTGGGCCTCGGCGTGTTCATCTCGCAAAACACGTCCGACTCCTTCGACCCGTTGGCGGGCGTACCGACGCTCGTGTTCGATCGCGAGCTGATGCTGCAAGGCGCCGATGACTTTGGCAAGCGCGCAGCACCGGCAGAAGCCGACACCGCCTTGGCCGAGCAAGTCGCGGGCGACTACATCACGAGTCGTCGCGCGGTCACCGGATTCGAAAAGATGTTTTCGCTACTCGATGGCGCGATCAGCATCAGTGCCGATGAGGGCAGGCTCAGCGTGCCCGGCGTCGATGCGCCCTACATTCGGATTGACGACAACCTCTGGGAGAATCGGCTCGGGCAGCGGCTCGCCGTGGTCCGGGGCGACAAGGGTGAGGTTGTGCGCCTTATCGGTTCTTCGGGTGCGACAGACCTCACACCGGTGACCTTCCTGACGAACCCGAATACCGCACTGATGGCCATCGGCGCGACAGCGTTTTTCGCCGTCACCACCTGGCTTGGGTTCTGGCGACGCGTCGGTCAGCAGCGTGAGAAGACACGCGTCGGCGGCGGTCTCACCGCGTTGGCGCTGCTGGGCGTCGCACCGCTGATCTGGATGGCAATTCTGGCCGCCAGCATGGGCGAGGCTTACGCGATGTCGTTTGCCGAGTTGTTTTCGGACTGGCCGCCGCCCCTCATCGGTGACTTCACACTGGCCGCCACGGTCGCGGCGGCGCTGGGTGTGTTGCTGTTCCTGGGCGTCATTCCTGCCTGGTCCAGTTCGGGCTGGACGCTCTGGCGCAAGGGGCACTACTCGTTGTTCGCCGGCTCTTATCTGGCCATGGGCATCCTGTTCGTCATGTGGGGCGTCGCACCGCGCGTCATGTAGCGCTCAGAACCGGATCGCCGGGCGGACCTGACCCACGGTGGGCGTGTCGCCCACGCCCAGGAAGCCAACGATTTCGTCGCTGACGTCGCCCAGTGCCTGCGCCGTGGCATCAAGCTGCGCACGCATGCGGGTCTCAGAGAAATTGTTGTCATTCTTATCCCTCGAGATCGTGTAAGCCCGCGTGGCAACGGTCGTGAACGGGACGAGTCCCGTGCGCGTGTCGAGCAGCACCGCTTCCACGCCGCAGTACGCCCTGCTCTCGTCGGCGCGGAACAGCCGGTAACGGTCGAAACTTCGGCAGTAGCTGCGGTAGACAAGCAGCAGGTCGGCCTGGTAGCGCGCGGCAGCTTCGCGAAGGTAAGGCACGGTGTGCTTCTTGGGCACGAGAATCGAGGGCAGGTAGGACGCGTCGTAAACACGCGGCGAGGCGCGCAGCCCGTTGAGTACTTCGGTCTCCATGTTCGCCGCCGCCACGGCGAGCTCCTCCGACCACCTCGACCAGACTTCGCGTCCGAACGGCATCAACGCAATGCGACTCAGCGCAGGTGGCTCGTAGCGGTAGTTGAGGATTCGCTGGATCGAGTCGTCCGAAAGCGTGCGCGCGTCACCCGCGAACAGCGAGCCCCCGGCGGGACCCGTATCGACGCTCGCGTAGTAGTCATCGGGCCGCGCCGTGGTCGAAACCGGCGAGGCGCATCCGGCGAGTAGGGTGAGGAGGGTCAAAAGCAACAGCGTACGGGTCATGGTGAGACTCCTTGGTGTTGAGGCGCGGCGGGCCAGGTCAGACCGAGGCGCAGGCCCACGAGCAGCATCAGGTAGCTGGTCGAAAAGCCCAGGAACAAACCGATGGGGTGACCGGGCACGCCACGGCTGAACAGGTAAGCGAAATAGCCGACGGCGATGAGGTTGGCCGCAATGGTCATTTGCAGCGACCAGCGCTTACCGAGCCAGAGCACGCCGCACATGGCGACGTTGATCATGCCGGTCACGAGCAGGATGACGCCTGGCAGCATGAGCGCGAGGCGCGCGCGCAGTTCGGGTTGCGGCTCGCCGCTGAGCACAGGCCAGGTTGCTGCGAAGTGGCCCCAGGCGCCCGCGAGCAGCAGCGCGCCCATGAGCAAGCCGCACACGGCGGCGACCGGGTACAGCGCATTGCGCGGCGACTGCTTGATGAGACTAGAAACCGACATCTCTGGCTCCAACTTTGGCGAGCCCACATTCGTAGGCGAAGACGACGGCCTGCGCGCGATCGCGCAGGCCCAGCTTGGACAGCACGCTTGAGACGTGTGACTTGACGGTCGCGGGTCCGATGAACAGCGCATCGGCAATTTCGAGATTGCTCTTGCCATCGGCGATTGCTTCGAGCACTTCCCGCTCGCGCGCCGTCAGACGCTCGAGGCGCTCGCCATAGTCCTGTTCTGTGCCCAGGTCGCCCGCAAACCGCGCGATGAGGCGGCGGGTGATCGTGGGGTCGAGCATGGCGCCACCGGCCGCGACGGTGCGCACGGCCGCGACGAGCGCTTCGGGCGGAATGTCCTTGAGAACGAAGCCGCTCGCGCCGGCGCGCAGCGCCCGGTAGATGTACTCGTCAGGGTCGAACGTCGTGAGGATGATGATGCGCGTCTCATCGCCGACCTCGGCGAGGATGCGCGCCGTCGATTCGAGCCCGTCGAGTTCGGGCATACGGATATCCATGAGGATGACGTCGGGTTTGTGCGCGCGCGCCGCATCGATGGCTTCGAGGCCATCGCCTGCCTCTGCCACGACCTCGATGTCGGATTCATTGCCCAGCACCATGGCAAAGCCGCGCCGCACGAGCGCCTGGTCGTCAACAACAAGTACACGCAGCATCAGCTGGTCTCGCTTTGGATCGGAAATTCGGCGCGGACTTCGAAGCCGCCCTCGGGTCGCGTGCCGGCGCGAAGGCTGCCGCCCAGCATGTCGACGCGTTCGCGCATACCGACGATGCCGTGGCCACCCGAGTGTGCGCCGTCACCGCCTGACCCGTTGTCAGTGACGGTGACGACGACGCGGTCTTCGTGCCCGTCCACGGTGACGGCAACCTGTGCGTCAGGGCCGGCGTGTTTGATCACGTTGGTCAGCGACTCCTGGACGATGCGGTAGGCGTTGAGTTCGAGTCGTGCGGGCAGATCATCGAGTGCGCCGCGTGTTTCCAGCGCGACCTGGGGGCCTGCGTCTTGCACGTGCTGAACGAGGCTGGGCAAGTCGTCGATGCCGGGTTGCGGGTCCAGCGTGTCGGCCGCATCCGCGGGCCGCAGGACGCCGAGCAGGTGGCGCATCTCTTCGAGCGCATTGCGGCCGGCCGACTCCACGGCGGCCATGGCATCGCCAGCCGCTGACGGGTCGGTTTCGCTGACGGTGCGCGCGGCGCCAGCCTGCACAGTCATGAGACTGACCTGGTGCGCAACGACATCGTGCATCTCGCGGGCGATGCGGGTGCGCTCCGCGGCAACGGCGCGCTCGGCCTCGGCGTGACGTTCGCGTTCGAGATGGCGCGCGCGTTCCTCGAGCAAGCGCAGGTATTCGCCGCGAAAGCGCAGTCGGCGTCCCGCGTACCAGATCCCCAGCGCACCGAGCGCCGAGAACAGGCTGAGCGTGCTGGCGTCCGTGAAGACGCGCATGTCGACGGCGAGAATGAGAAACGCGGCAAGCGCGCCCACGAGGCTCGCCCGACTGTTGGGCTCGTAACGGCCCAGGCTGTAGAGCGAGAACGCGAGTGCCACGACGCCGTCGGCTGTGGGGCCCAGGTAGATGAGTGTCGAGATGCCCAGCACGATGGCGTGCACAAACAGTGGGTGCGTGCGACGCCACAACAACGAAAAGCAGGCGACAAAGGCGAGCAGGTACGCGCCGATCTCGAGCCACGAGTCCAGAAGCTGTTGTTCGGGCGGGACGCGCTGCGCCCACATCGCAAGCGTCAGGCCGAGCGACACCAGCACGATGACGAGATCCGTCGTTTTTGGCCAGGCCTCGAACGGCCCGCGAATCGGCCGGCGCACACCGTGCGCGGCGAGGTCGACAGCAGGGCGATCTTGGGACTGCTCGGACATGACTGGAAGGCTAAACCACGCCGCTGTGGCCCGCCATGCGTATCGGGGTGGATTTGTTGGTCGCGCAACTCCGACTTTTGGGGGAGACGCGTTTCCCCAGGGCGGCCGATGTGTGCGCGTCGGCGCGCGCGCACGATAGTGGCCCACTCACGCCACACCCGGGAGCACGACCATGACTGAACTGGCACTGCCGCAACGAACGACCCTCGAATCCATCTCCGAGCACGCCGTGGGTATCGCGACCAAACTCTGGTTTGCCGTCGCCGCCATCGGTCACTGGATCTTCATGGTCTACATCGTCGCAGCCTTCTACCCGTCTGTGGCTGCACACGGACTCATGGCGCTTGAGGGGATGCATTTGCCGTCGGGCTTCATTGAGGGCGACACGCTGGGCAACATTGCCTCAGTCAGCCACGTGGTGCTCGCGGCCATCATCATTGGCGGCGGCCCGTTGCAGCTGATTCCGGCCGTGCGCAATCGCTTTCCGACCTTCCACCGTTGGCTCGGGCGCAGCTACCTCGTGGCGGCGGCTTTGAGCGCCATAGGCGGGCTCTACATGACCTGGACCCGATCGCCGATCGGCGATGTTGTCAGCAAGCTGGGTATCTCGGGCGATGGCGTTTTGATTCTGGTCTTTGCCTTCCTGGCCGTTCGCAATGCCATGGCCGGCAACATGGCCACGCACCGACGCTTTGCGCTGCGACTGTTCATGGTGGCCAGCGCTGTGTGGTTCTTTCGGGTCGGACTCATGGCCTGGGCGACGATCACGGGCGGCATTGGCATCAACTGGGAGACATTCACGGGACCGTTTCTCTACGTGCTGGGCTTCGCCCAGTACCTGCTGCCGCTCGCCATGCTCGAGTGGTACTTCTATTGCCAGCGGAAGGCGTCGCCGGGCGTGCGCGTGACCTATGCCGGCACGCTGTTTGTGCTCACGCTGGTGATGACGCTGGGTATCTTCAGCGCGACGATGGGGATGTGGTTGCCGCGGATGTAGTGTGGGTGGTCGCGGGGCCGGCCGTCCGGCCGACCCCGTATCCAGCTATCGCGTCATGTTGGCGTTGTTGATCTGGATGTTGCCGTTCAGGGTCTTCATCCGGATCACAGGCCCACCGCCGTTGATGTTGGCGATGATCATGTTCTCCACCGCGATCTCAATCGTGCCGCGCTCTTCGCTGCGCGAGACCTTGGGTTCGCTGGGCTGCACTTCGATTTCGAAGTCCGAGGAGATCTGGCCGCGCGCTGTGTCGATGTGCACCTGGGCCTTGGGCTGGCCCGGCAGACCCACGGCGAGGTCGCCATTGACCGACGACAGCGACGAGGCGGTCACGCCGTCCAGATTGGCGAATGACACGACGATGTCTTCGTTGACCGACTCCGCGATAACCGCCGACGCGGCACCCTTCACGGTAATGGGGCCGTTGGTGTTACGCAGCTGCATCTCGCCCGTGACGTTTTCGACGACGATGGTGCCGTCGTTCGTGGTCCAGAGGTTCACAGCGGCCGATGCGGGGACCCGCGCGGTGATATCGAGCGTGCTCATGCGCCAGTCCGATGAGACATCGACGATGTTGTTTTCCTCCGTCGCTGACAGGCGGTAGCTTGCGCCGCCGATCTGCTGGCTGCCCGAGGGCGTGATGATGCGTCGCCCGCTGCTGCCGCCGTCCACTTCGAGCTGGATGTCGTTGCGACGTTCGCCGATGACCACGATGTTGGCCGACAACATGCCCAGCTTGAGCGTCATGGGCTGGTCGGGCTGCGACAGTTCGATGACGACGGGTGCCGACTGCGCATTCGCGGTGGGTGCAACGCTGGCCAGGAAGAGGCCCGCGATCAACAGGCCCGCGGCGCGATCAATGGTGCGATACATGGTTACTGACTCCTTGCGACGAGTACGTCGCCATTCAAGCTCTTCAGGGTGAGCGTCTTGCCGCCGCGACCCAGTCGCAGCCCTGCAAGTTGCTCGATGTCGTAGTAGTTGCGCCCGTCCTTCGTGCGGCGCTCGACCGTCGCCGCCATTTCGCGCGGTGCGAGGTCGACATTGCTCTTGATCTTGCCGTTGAACAGCGAGACGGCGAGATTGGCGTCCGCGCCCGGTGCCATGTCCAGTGCGATGTCACCGTTGAGAGTCTCGATCCGGCAGTCGGTCGAGGGGCTTTGCGTAAACGTGACTTCCACGTCGCCATTGATGGTCTCGACATGCTCGCACTGCGTGACGCCGCGCGTGGTGATCGATCCATTCACGTTGGCGGCTGTCACGCGGCCCTCGACGCCCCAGATACGGACGTCACCATCGTTCACGGTCTTGACGTCGAGCGCCGTATTGGCCGGCACGGTGACCTCGAGGTCCACATGCAAGCGGCAGCCGTCGCAGCGGTAGTCGTTCCACCACTTCTCGTGGTCTCGACCGACGCGCAGATAGACGTCATCGCCATCCTGCGCGATGCGTAGCGGAATGAGCTCGAGCGAGCGCTCGAAATTCTTGGCGTCGTCAGCGCTGCGAACGGAGCGAATCGCCATCTCGATCTCATTGCTCGCGCCCGGCTTGACGGTGATGTTGCCCCAGATATTGTCGATGGTCAGCGAAGGGCTGCCGCCCACGTCGAAGGTCTCGGTCCAGTCCTTTTCGTCGGTGACGCTGTCAGCGAGCACCGGCGCGCTGGCGAGTGTGGCCGCAAGGGCCAGGTACGTAATGCGCTTCATGTCTCCATGCCTCCCATGGTGTCTTCCAGGTAGCCGGACAGCGACGGGTGAATGCCCCCCGCGCGCCAGCGTTGTTCGAGTGCGTCGAGCAGTGCGGCATTGCCGTGACGCAGGATCAGGTCGATGATCGCGAGCTGCACGATGGGTGAGTCGCTCTCTTCGAGAACCGCCATGAGCTGCATCGAGATCGAGGTGTCATTGATTTCCTCGCCCAGTGCGCCGATTGCTGCGGACCGAATCGACGGTACGGTGTCAATCGCGGCGCGCTGCACGAGTGCGGCGGCAATCGCGGGGTCGCGTTGCTCGAGGTTGGCGGCCTGCAGCGCGGCGGCCAGGCGCTCACCGGGCGCGCTGGCCGTGAGCCGGCTCATGAGCAGTTGCTGGTTCATGTTGCCGAGCTGCAGTTCGAGCTGCGCCATGCGTGTGTCGAGGTCGGGGTCCGACATAGATCCGAAGGTGCCGATGGCCAAACCGATGAGGGCGGAGGCCGCAAGCCCCGCCCACTGCGGCGCGCGCGTCGGCAGGAAGGCTGCGAACCAGGAGCGCTTCGTGTTGTGGGCGTGAATGTCGTTGAGCACGCGGTGGCGCAGCTTGGCGTCGGGCTCGGCCTGCGAAAGGCGGCTCAGCTTCTGCCAGGCGCTATTGCCGTCTTCGTTCTGCAGCGCGCTGTCGTCGTCGATACGTTCAGACATGGCTGGGTACTCCGTTGAGATGGTCGAAGGCACTGTTGAGCGCCTTGATGGCACGGTGCATGCGCACCCGCGCGGTTGCTGGCGTGCAACCTATGGCTGCGGCCAGCGACTGGTAATCAGGGAACTCGAACCGGCCGAGCCAGATGATGTCTTGCTGGTCGAGGGGCAGGCGGGCCAGTGACCGGGCCAGCAACTGAACTTCCTGCTGGCCTGCCGCGCTCTGCTCGGCGCTGCGCAGGTCCACGAGCTCCTGCTCGAGAACCTCCTCGGCGTCCGTGTCTGTCTTCCGGCTCTGCGCCTGGCGCAGCTGGTCAAAGGCGAGATTGCGCAGGATGTGGAAGGCCCAGGCCTTGAAGCTCGACTCGCCGCGAAAGCTCGCGGCTTTCTTGAGCAGGCGTAGAAACAGCTCCTGCACGAGGTCTTCGCTTTGTGCGCCGTTGCGCGTGAGCTGCAGGGCGTAGTTGTAGAGCCCTTTGTGATGGCGCTCGAACAGGGTCCCAAGGCAGGACGCGTCGCCGTCCGCAACCCATTGAATCAACTGTTCGTCTGAAACTGCCTGCATGCGAATTCTCGCCTCCTGTGGCTAGAGACGAGTGACCGGGGAAAGTGTTACAGGAAATTCGCGGCGCCGCGATTTCCTGTGTGGCTACAGCTCCTGCCCAAAGGCAATCGTGTAACCGTCGAGGTCGCGAATGGCGAGCTCCAGGCAGCCGTAGGGCTTGTCTGTGGGTGGGTACTCGATGGTGGCGCCGCGGCTTACGAACTCGTCGTGCATGGCGCGGGCATCTTCGACCCAGAAGTAGGCGTCCCAGAGAGTTTCCGACACCGTGCGGTGGGGCACGATGTGCGCCGGGTCGTCCATACGACTCAGCATGAGCCCCACGGGGCCGCGCCAAAGAATGCAAAAGCCCGGCGGGTCGCCCCAGAGCTGGTCGTAACGAAAACCCAGCTGGTCGCGGTAGTAGTTCGCGGCGCCTTCCACGTCGGCGACCAGCAGCACAGGCGCGCCGTCCTTGATGCCTTCTGAGCTCATCCGGAATCCTCCGCGCGCGACGGGTTGCGTTTGCCCGTGATCAGTCGCGCACCGCGTCCGTAGGTGACGTACTGCCTGAACCAGTTTAGCGCCACCAAAATTGGACTGCGTACGCCAATCAGGAAGTAGATGTGTGCGATGCCCCAGATCCACCACGCCAGTGCGCCTTTGAGTCGCATCGCGGGCAGGTCTACCACGGCAGAACTACGGCCGATCGTCGCCAAGTTGCCCGCGTGCTTGTACTCGAATGCGTCGGGTCTTGCGCGACCCGCCATCTCGGCGCGGATCAGCTTGGCGACGTAACGGCCCTGTTGCTTGGCCGCCGGTGCAATACCGGGAATCTGATTGCCTTCCGAATCGTTGACGGCGGCCGTGTCGCCTATGACGAAGACGTTGGCGTGGTCGGCGACGGACAGGTCCCCCTGAACCCTGACGCGGCCCGCGCGATCTGATTCTGCGCCCAACCAGCGCGCGGCAGGCGAGGCCTGTACGCCGGCCGCCCAGAGAATCGTCGCGGCCGGTATCGCGTCGGCGCCGATCATCACACCGGTCGCGTCGCAGTGGGTCACGGCCTCGCCCAGCCGCACCTCGACACCGAGCTTGCCTAACGCGCCTACAGCGTAGTCCGAAAGCTTGTCCGGCATGGCGGGCAGGACACGCGGGCCCGCCTCGACGAGCAGGACACGCGCCTTGCGCGAGTCGATACGGCGAAAGTCTGCCGCCAGCGTCCATCGGGCGAGCTCGGCGATCGTGCCGGCCAGCTCAACACCCGTCGGGCCGGCACCGATGACGACAAAGGTCAGCAGGCGCTCTCGCTCCGCCTCGTCGTCGGTCATTTCGGCGCGCTCGAAGGCCAGCAGCACGCGCTGGCGAATCTGCGTCGCGTCATCGATGCTCTTGAGGCCCGGCGCGTGTTGCGCCCAGTCTTCATGCCCGAAATAGGCGTGGCCTGCGCCTGTGGCCAGCACCAGGTAGTCGAAGGGCAGGGACCGTGCCGCGGTTTGAATCCGCTGTGCGTCGAGGTCGACGTCGCGGACCTCGTCGAGCAGCACCGTGACGTTTTTCTGCTTGCTCAGGATGCCGCGGATGGGCCAGGCGATATCGGAGGGCGCGAGACCCGCTGTCGCCACCTGGTAGAGCAACGGTTGAAAGAGGTGGTAGTTCTGCTTGTCGATGAGCGTGATGTTGGCCTCGGCCTTACGCAGCCCAAGCGTCGTGAACAGGCCACCGAAACCCGCGCCGACAATGACGATCTCGGGTCGTTGTGCGTCGCTCATTGCGTCGCTTCAGTCCGCTTGCTCGGCGGGGCGCTCTGCAAAGTGCAGCAGCACCCCGGCCGGGTCCCACACATACGTGATCAGGAGCCCCCAGGGCATCAGCTTGGGTGGCGCAACCTTGGTGCCTTCAAATCGTTCCGCAAGCTCGATCTCGACGAAGTGGTCGTACCAGGCCTGCGCTGAGTCCACCATGAAGTGCAGCATGAGACTGTGCGCGTAGTTGTTGTGGTTCTTCGGGAGTAACAGGAATCGGTAGCCGAAGTTGGTATCGACTTCGCAGACTTCGCCGTCGTCCCAGTTGATGTTGAAGCCCATGTGCTCGTAGAACGCCTTGGAGACGGCGTAGTCGTTCGAGGGCACGAAGGGCTTGAAGTCGGTGATGGTTCTCACGGTGCGGGTTACCTCGAAGTGCGCTAGATCAGGTCGCGTGACGACCGGCGTGCAGCCGCCAACACGAATACCAGTGCGAGAAGCGCAGGCAGCCCCTGCGTGAACAGAATGCTCGTCTTCGCCGTCAGGCCGCCGAAGATTCCTGCGACGACTACGCAGCCCAGGAAGAACACTTTGATGTCGACGCGGTCCTTGAGGAGCCCCCAAAACAGCCCCGCGGCCAGAAAGCCGTTGTAGAGCCCCTGGTTCATGGCCAGCACCTCTGAGGACGCAGCAACCTCGGGCGTCATCGCGAAAATGCGCTGGCCGACCGGGTGGTTCCAGAAGAACATCTCGAGGACCAGGATGCCGACGTGGGCGACTGCAACCAGGAGAGTTAGGGCGTTTGCGAGCAGTTTCATGGTCGCTCCGTTTTCGTTATTGGAACAGCGGGACGATTTTTTCCCAAGCGGACAAGATCACCTGGCCCAGTGTCGCCAGAGTTGGGACCAGAACCAGGGCAAGTCCTGTGGCGTACAGGTAGGTCACGATCAAACGAGTTGCAGGTTTTTGCACGTCGATTGCGTCCACGTATCTTGCCATGATCTGGGGCAGGTCAAGTCCGCGGACGTCAGCGCGCGCGTGGTTGAGTTTTACCGCGTAATGGTCCGAAGGAAGCCCTTGTTTGGGGTCGTGTTCAAACTCACGGGCGCGTTGGAAGTCCGGGTCCGAATCAGATCGAACCTTCGCATACGCTTGCGCGATCAGCAGCTCTTGCATCTTATTGATGCGGTCGGGGTTGATCGTTCGTTCTTCCCTGGCCGCAAACTCGTAGCCCGTACCGTGCTGTTTGATCTCAGGCGGGCAGTACCAGTTAAACAGCACCTGCGCGAGGGCGACCACCGTGAATCCGAAGTAAAGCCAATAGACACGCCACAGGCTGAGTTCGGCATCAAGCGTTAGGCGAAAGTACGTGTTGGCGCTCTCGCCGAACAGGATGAAGTAGCCGAGCACGGGTACGGCGACGGCGGCCCGCGCAAATGGTGTCGTGCCAGCGACTCGCAGCGTTTCCCAAGTTGAAACGGTCCGCTTCAGACTGAGCATTGGAATTCCTTCACGGCACGCCGCTATTCGAGCGTCAGGCCTGCATTGGCCGCCACGCCGAGCAGGCAGCTGATCATCCTTTGCTCGAACTCGTTCGAATCCTTGAAGATCGTGCGGAAGTCACTGGCCTTCAGGCTGGCCATGGCCTCCTTCGGATTGCCGCCGGTATGGATGATCCTCTCTTCGGCCGTGATCAACAGGCATTCCGCGGCGTCCTCCGCGAACTTTGCCAAGATCCGTTCGGCGTCAGACTCAGCGAGGCCCGACTCGACCAGTTCCTCCATCGCATCGCTGCGCACGTGCCCCAGCAGGGATGCGGAAATTTCTGACTTGAGGGCGGCCCGATTGTCAGGCGTTTCATCGGCCCGCGCCGGCCCGAAATCGAGCGCGATCGCGGCCAACACAATGGCGAATCCCCTGACGATGCTTCCCATGGCAACACTCCGCAGCTGGGCCCAAGGCGGCCGGAACGCGATATCGCGTCCCGGCGCCTGGCTGCGGGCCACTAGGGTTCCGCCCGACAGCGCCCCTAGAGAATATCGCCCCCGACGGGTAGCTGACTAGGGACGTAGGCCGGGATCTGGCGGGAAAAGTCCTCGTCCGTGAGCGTCTCCAGGAAGCGTTGTATGTCACCAAAGTCGTCGTCTTCGAGCGTGACGCCCAAATCACCACGGTCTTCATAGATTGCGATGGCATCCCGCAACGTCGTACGCGAGCCATCGTGAAAGTAGGGCGCTGTCAGGGCGACATTGCGCAATGACGGTGTCCGCACGGCCGGCCTGTCCGTGAAGATGGGCTTGTCAGCGTCAATGAAATTGTCCGAGAGCATGGGGCCTTCGTGGCAGTCCGTGCAGCCGCCGTTGATGAACTTGTTCAGTCCCGTGATCTCGCCCGGGGTCAGCGCCGTGTCATTGCCCGCGAGGAAGTCGTCGAATCGGGTGCGCTGTGTTGTTAGCGTGCGTTGATAGGTGGCGAGTGCTCGGGCGATCGTGGATTCGGTGATGGGGTCTTCACCGGGGAACGCCGCCGTGAACAGCGTGACGTACTCGGGGATCATCGAAAGACGCAGGACGATCTCGGGCATGATTTCGGTCTCAAGGAAGTCGCCACTGCGCATCTCGACCTCGCTCTTGATGGGATCGACGGCCTGGTCCTCGAGCGTTGCGGCACGCAGGTCCCAGAAGTAGCTGCCCGCCACGAAGTCGGTTTCGGGTGTGGTTTGCTGCAGGCCCGTGAAAGCCACGTTGAGCACCGTCGGTGAATGGCGCGGTGTCACGGCGTTACCCGTTCTGTCGGGGCCCAGGCCCATCCCGTCGACGCCAATCGAGGTGGCGCGGCCGTCTGCCCAGCCGTGATCGGGGTGGTGGCAGGAGGCGCAGGAGACATTCATACGGCCAGAGAGGATCGGATCCCAGAACAGGAACTCGCCCAGCTGCGTCTTTTCGGTGCTGAAGGGGTTGTCGGCCGGGAAGACGGGCGCCTCGGGCAGGGGTGTAAAGAATGTGGTGTAAGCTTGCGCTGGCGTATCACCAGACGCGCCCTCGGGCTCGCAGCCCGCGAGGCCGATGAGGGATAGGACAACGAACAGTACGACAGGCCGCTTCATAATGGACTCCTTGGGGGGTGTTGAACGGTCATGCTATGAAGCGGTCAGAACCTGCTGCCCAAGTCATTCATCGATAACGCAAAAACTTCGTGAGTCGTCCTGTTAATTCCGTGAACCGTCACCCCAGATTCGGCCTGAATCCGACATCTGCGCGCGACATGCGCCTGGGTGCCCTCGTACTTGCCATAATTGCGTTGAATCAGATCGATGACGCGATGGTCGGTGCGACCGTTGGGCAGGAGATTCTTTACTGGGTAGTGCGAACGGGCGTTTTCGCGGTCGGCCTTTGGTGTGCTGATTGGTTCGTTGCGCGGCAGTTTGAGGGTCGCTGGGAGCGGCCACGGTGGTTGAAGCCCGTCGTGCTGGTTTCCGTGTTCGCCGTGCTGCCATTGGCGCTGGCCGAGATCCTCGTCGAGCCGCACTTGCCCATGCGGCCCGAGTACGTCGACGACGACCTATGGGCGATGTCGCCCGTGCTCGCGTTTCTGAGCGAGTACGCCACGTTACTTTCCATCATCCTGCCCGCGCATTTGCTGCTTTGGCTGGTCGTTGAGCGGAATACCGAGGTGGAGACGGCGGAGGTTGCGTCGCCGCCACCCGCGTTCCTGGCTCAGACGGCGGCGCGCAGCGCCGAAGACGTGCTGGCCTTGCAGGCAGAGGAGCATTACGTGCGGGTATTCACGCCGCAGGGATCGGAGCTGGTTCATCACAGATTCCGCGACGCCGTCGCCGAGATGCCCGACGATCTAGGGTTGCAGGTGCACCGGTCGTGGTGGGTGGCGGAACAGGCCGTGCGTTCTGCGAAGCGGGGATCGCGGCGTTGGCAGCTCACGCTCGATGCGGATGTATCCGTGCCTGTCAGTGACAGTTATGTGCAGGCCGTGCGCGAGCGGGGTTGGCTCAAGCGGAAAGGTGGTGCCTAGCCGTCCTCTGCGATGCCCGTCGGCTTCTGATCGAGGCTCTCGGTGTTGCGCTCCTGCCAGTAGTCCTCGATGCCCGAGCGGCCGCGGTTGTCGGCCCACTTTGTGAGTGTGGGGCGTTCGCCCTTGAGTTCGTAGTAGGGCACCGCATAGCCGCAGGAAGTTTGCACCATGTCGAGCTGCACGTCGAAGACCTGGCGTGCGCCCGTGAACTCCGGGAAGCGGTCGATGTGTTCCTGCCACTCGGCGTCGCGCGGGTGGACGACTTTGGCCTTACCGTAGAGCCGGAGGATTCTCGGGTGCTTGTCGAATGAGCAGAACATGATCGTCATGCGGTTCTGCTCGCGCACGTGCGCCGCTGTCTCGTTGCCGCTGCCCGTGAGGTTCAGCCAGGCGACCCGTGACGCGTCGATAACGCGGAACGTGTCCATGCCTTTAGGCGAGACGTTGATCAGGCCTTCGGCTGCGGCTGTCCCGACAAAGAACAGATGTTGGTTGCCGATGAACTCGATGTGTTTGTCATCGAGGGCTTTGAATTGTTCACCCATGTGTTTCCTCGCGGGGTTCTTGTGACTACTTGCCTTTGCGGCTCGCCCGATTCAGCCAACTGGACGGCTGCGTCGTTCGCCTACACCGAATTCGCAGACAGCAATGCCACCAAACACGTGGCGCACCATCGCGCTAAGCGCATGCTGCGCGCCCCTGTATTACTTGAATCCATTCTTGTACCGCCAGACTGCCTTCTCTTCGAGCGGCGTCAGCGTGGTCTTGGAAAAGTAGACGCCGATGACCAGGCTGGCGGGGATCAACGCGAAAGCGCCAGGCGAGCTAAACAGGAACAACGCTCCGGACAGGTTGACGAGTGCTGCGGCAATGCCGGGGATGAGTCTGGGCGCGAACTCCAGCGGGTGGCCCAGGAACTTGGCTGCGTAGGCGATGATGAATGCGGGGATGACCAGAAAGAACGCAAGCACCCCACCCATGGCCGAGAAGACGAAGAACAATGCGATCGCTGGCAATCCGCCCGAGACCGTCCCAACCAGCGTACCGGGCAGGCTTTGCTTTGCGATGAGACGTTCGTAAACCTGTTGCGGTGTTTCCTGTGCTTCTGACTGTGCGTGCAACTTGCTGCTCCTTTCTTGTGAAGTTCTTGATGGGCCAGGCCGCGGTCCATGTTGGTTGGTCAGTGCTATTCGGTCTATTCGTAAACCTCGAAACGAATAACGCCCTCGGTCTCACCGCCGATGGTTCGTTTGTCGAACGCCCGCTGGCGTCGACGCTCTTCAGTGTGCAGCCTGTCGACGATGGCATTGGCCGTTTCGACGAGTGCATCGCAATCGGCTGCGGGTCGCAAGGCGTTTAGCGACGCCAGAATCTCCTGCGAGATCTCGTAGGCGATGTCTTTGTGTTGGCGTTCGTGTTGGAGGATGCGGGGGTAGAGCGTTTCCCATCGTTCCATGACGTCGTCGTCGTCCGAGACCACCTTGGGCATGCGGTAGATGACCTCAAGCGTGACCGATGCGCCCGTGACGCTGCACGCGCGATTGTCGGAGGTCATGTCGATGGACCAGTTGTGGCGGGACAGGGTTTCGGCAATGGCGGCGGGGCCGAGGGCTTGCTGGCGTCCTGCGGCGAGCAGGGCCGGGCCGAGGTCATTTATCGATACTGGGTAGACAGAGAAGAAGTCGAACTCCTCCGTCAGTCGGACCTCGTCGGCATGCGCCACTGGCGCTATTGCGACCAACCAACTGAGACAGACCAGCGCGCACAGCGACACGAAGTGGCTCATCCGTTTGAGGTTCCTGATCGGTGATGCGTTTCGCATTCGATCAGTCACCGCCGTCCCCGCCGCCACTACCAGCGCCGCTGCCGAAGTCGGCGTCGTGCATTGAGTCACTACCGCGCCGAGCGTTTAGCTTCTCGTGGTCTTGCGCGAGCAGGTAGAGCGGGAACGGGAGAATGCCACGCAGCTCGTCACGGTCATGAAGGCTCATCAGGAGCAGGACAATGATGACCGGACCCGCGAGCGGGATGAGCGCCGCGATGAAGCTCTGGACCGTTTGCTGCGACTTTGTGAGCGTGTAGTCGCGCATCACCCCACGAATGGCGACGAAGGCCATGATGAGATGGAGGATGACAACGACTTCGAAAATGGCGCGTTGGGTCACCGCGTCATTATCGTCACAAACGGGCAGCTAGAGCTAGCGAAAGCGGCTTGAGAAACGACGTGCGCATTAGGCCTCCATGGCTGCCAGGGCTGCTTCGGCCTCTGGCAAATGTCGATTCTCTGGATCCAACGAGCGTGCAGCGTTCAGCGACTTCGATGCTTCTTCGCGATCGCCCAGGCGCGCAAGACCCGTCGCCCGGATCAAGTTCACCGTGGCTTGGTGACTTGGCGTCTCCAACTTGAAGCGCTTGTCCGTGAGCATGGCCACCCCTTCCTCGACCCGGCCGGTTGCGACTAACACAGACGCGCGGGTACTTCTCACGGCCATGATCATCGGCAGCACTTCCATAGCCCTTTGTGACAATGTGTCCGCCTCCTTGAGCGCCTCATCGTCGTCGGTCAGATACAACATGAAGGCGAGGTTGTTCTGAAGCAATGCGCGTTCCATCACGTTGAGCTCAGTGCTTTCCAGGTACGCTCTGTTAATCACAATGCCGCGCTCTAGCTGGCCGGTCTCTGCCAGAGTTGCGGTGACCAGGCTCCTGGTGTGAACAGAATCTTCTCCGTCCTCAATGGCCTTCTCGATGATGGCGAGCGATTTCTCCATGTCACCCAGCTGAAACTCAAGCGATGCAAGGATGACGTTACGTTGCCGCAGTATCTCCTCAATCTCTTCATCCGTTTTCTTGCGAAGCCCCCACATCTGCCCGCCATCGCTTTGCACGGTGCCGAAGGCTGTCTTGTGCGAAAAAGAGAAGAGATTAGTGATCGCGAGATATGTGTTGATCCAGATCCAGAGTTTAATGCCCGCACTCGCATATTTTGAGAGATCGCCCCAGAACGTGATGAGGGCCGCAATGCCCAACAAAGCGGCAATGGCGTTGACGAGGGGCCCTGAGAGCAGGATCAAGAACGTCTTCTTGCGGTAGTGCTCACCGGTCGAGTGCGTCGTGATGATCATGCCCTCAGATGGCGAAGGGCTCAGTATCAAAAAGGCGTCACGGAATCGCAGCACCTTGGCACGAAGACCGCCACCGAAGCTGATCGCTGGCACGTGAACTCCGACGGCAAGCGCGGCTAGGAGGTGGCCGAGCTCGTGAATGACGATCGCAAGATACAGGAGTGCATAGCCACCGATTGCGAAGAGTACGGCGTCCATGATCGAACCGGACAGATAGTAACCAAAAGCGACTGTCGCAGCTGTCCAGTAGAACCACCATAAGTAGTAGTTCCGGTACTTCTGACGATAGAGAACGCAGGTCACGCAAACATGGTGGGGACCATGCACGACATTGGTAGCCGGTACGAACCCTTCCGTCCATTCCGATTCGGCGTTACAGACTCGGCAAGTGAGTCTCTCGCCCCGCTCTTCTGCTGGTCTTTCTTCGATGTCGTTGCTCATGAGTACACTTTATCTAGGAAATGGTGTCAGCCATCACTCTGCGAGCCCTTGGATGCGTCGCCAACCAGTATTGAAGTTCTTGACGGTGTCACACCATTCCGCATCGCCTGTGTGACATACCATCGTGAAGTAGAGGGCGGTCTTTTCCATGTGCGGGTCCTGTAGGCAACCAGGTCTCACCAGTCCTCTATCGAATTTTGGCCTAACATCCAGCTCCATTCCACATCGGTCATGAACCAGGTGTAGGCCTCGATATCGCTGACGCCCCAATCACGAAAATCTCGGATTAACTCGAACAATCCAGTCGCATGGTCGCCATTAGGTTCATCGAGCAAAGCATCGAAGCATGTCATAAGGCCGGCTGGCTTCTCTGGCACTGACTCGAGGGTCCTGTAAAACCATTTGTGGTAGGGAAAGAGCCTGCGGTTGTAGGCGAGGATGAGCCTGCCGGCGAACAGCGCGAGCTGACTAGCGGCGCGAAGCAGCGTGTACCGATTGCCATGGCGTTCCGCCTCGTAGAACAACCAATGCTGGATAAACGCCATGCTGTAAAAGGCCCTAACGCGATCGTCGTGCCCGGCGTCGGGATAAACAGGGATGCGTTGCAGCAGGTCGTCGAGATTGGGGATGTGCGAGTACGCGGTGATTGCACCCTCGAATGCGGCACGCGATGGCTCGTTTCCCTTCTTGGCAAGCGCTTCCAGGAATGTGAGATTGATGATCTTGCCGTCGACGAAGCCGCCATCGTAGTCACAAAGGTCCCTTCGATTGATGAACAAGTCGCGTGCTCGCTGGTGTTCCTCGAACACGTCGTCCGTTGCGACGATGAGAAAATCAACGTCCGAGTCGTCTCGTGCGTATCCCTTGGCGACCGAGCCACCGATGATGAGTGCGCGAAAGTGCGGGTCGTCCCGATAAGCGTCGGACAACCGATCAATGGCGCGCTGGTGATGATCTCGAATTGGCATATACCCAGTGTAGCGGTCGCACGTATGGCTGCAGTAACTGGCTAGGTCGAATCCTTGGCATATCCACACTCCGGGCACATCTTTGCGCGCGGCGTCCTAAGCAATCGTCCGCAATCGGGACAAGGATCGCCATAGTTAGATCTTCGATGATGATAGATCGCATTGATGTTCGTCTCAGCGAATCCAGTCATCTCTTTGTAACGCTGCAAAGCGGGCAGTGACTTGTTAGATTTCACTCGTTCCATCCTGACCCTGTTTGCCGCCGGTCTTCGACGCCAATGGGATGCCCGAAGAGACTGTTCGCTCGCAACGGACCATAGAAAGCTTTTTCCCGCTCAATGTCGATATCGTACCAAGTACCCGGCCCTACTTGTTTCAGCTCAGCGCGTCGAGCACATGCGATACAGATCGTCTCGACTAGCGCGAAAAGTGTTGGTCCGACGAGAATGGAAAAAAGAAGCGCAACTTGAAAACTCCATAGTGCGACCCCTACAGCGAAGTAAGCGAGGGTCGCTAGCAGGCCCACGACGCCATAGAACGCCAGGCTCGGCTTCAGGAGCCTCACCGGACTCAGGGAGCTGGACTGCACGTCTTTCACAAACGAAGGGGAGTGAGACCTGACGCCGGGGCTCAGCAGCGATTGACGCTGGCGTGGCGAAAGCCAAGGTCGCGACAGGGTCAAGCGTCTGCTGCAGTGACTGGTTATGCTGCGTCAAACTCGAGTTTCCGCACATGAGAAAGATCAGCGACACGCTTCGCCTCGAAAAGATCGTAGGCGTGCTGCATTGCCAACCAACTCTCCGGGGACCGCCCCAGCGCCTTAGACAGACGCAACGCCATCTCTGGGCTGACCCCACTACTCTCATTGACGACGCGTGCCAGCGTCGAAGGGCTAACGCCCAGCGACTCCGCGAGCGAGCGAATACTCAGCTCGAACGGCTCCAGGTAGGTCGCCCGGATGAACTCACCGGGATGTGGAGGATTGTGCATAGCCATCAGTGATAGTCCTCGTAGTCCAGGACATGGACGTTTCCGTCCCGAAACTCAAAAGTCAGTCGCCAATTGCCACTGACCCAGATAGACCATCTACCCTTCGAGCGCCCCTTCAGCGGGTGCAGGCGATACCCTGGGATATCCATGTCTTCGATCGTCTGCGCCGAATCGAGAGCCGCCAGCTGGAGCCGCAATCGAGACGCATGCTTGGCCTGAATCCCGGCCTTGGACCCCGATTCGAAGTAGCGACTGAGGCCTTTGTGACGGAATGAGATGATCACGGCGCAAGTATAGCGTGTTGCGCGTCACGCAACAAGCAGCATAAAGCCGGTGTTCAGCGAAGATTGAGGCAGATTCCGGGACGCAACAGCCGGAACGGCAACTGGGCCAAGCGTCTGCTGCAATGCCTGGTCATACCGCGCTTGGCTTATACCTCGAATGATCTCTCTCCGAATGACAGCTATCGGCCGGAATAGTCCGTTGGTCTGCGATTTTCGAATGTCTGCATTTGGGCGGAGGGGCGCGTCGTCAGCTTAGGAGGCTAAAGCCGAATCGATCGTTCAACTGCCAAGCAGCCGCTTCACTTGCGCCACCTTGCTGCGAGAAATTGGAATCAACACGTCGGTATCCAGCAGTTTGATGAAGTGTCGTCGCTCCTTTGACGAGAGAGAGACGGCCTTCCCGAGATTGACGATGTAACTTCGGTGCAGGCGAACGAAGTTTGGTGAGGCGAGCTGCGCCTCGAACTCGTCCAGGGTCGTGTCCGAGATTATCGTCGCCATCTTGTGTACCTGACGCCCATCCGAGTCAAGATGAACGCGTCGATATCGGCCGACTCCTTCGACGTAACAGATTTGCTCGCGACTCAAGACGCGTGTCGCATTGCCATCTGAAAGCACAAGGTTTTCGCCGGCACCACTTTTCTTTTCCAGGGACTCCAACACCAGGCCTTCCTGGAACAGCATCTTGCGAACGCACTTCTCCAGCAACGATGGCCTTACCGGCTTCAGCAGGTAGTCGATCGCGTTGGTCCCGAAAGCATCGAGAGCGTACTGACTATATGCGGTGACGAAGACCAGCTGGTATTTCAGGTGTGCCGTCTCCCGCGCAACCTCGAATCCGTTGACGCCGGGCATCTCGATGTCGAGGAACACAATGTCAGGACGTAGCCGGATGATCTCCTGAATTGCTGACTCGCCATCGCGCACCTCGGCGACGACCTCAAGTGCATCAAACCCGTCCAGTACGGCGCGCAGATTGGTGATTGCCGCTGCCTCGTCGTCCACCAGGATGACGCGCTTCGTCCCGGGTACCGCGCTAACCATCGCGGCCTCTCGTGGGGGTCGTTGGCAAATCCAGCGAGAACACGCCACCTTCTGCGGTCGAGCTCAGGCTCAGCCGGTAGTCATCGGGATACTGGAGGTCCAGTGTCCTGCGGAGAATCCGAAAACCGTCACCTTCCACGAGACTGCCATCATCGAACGCCGGGCCACTGTCTTTGATGACGATCGAAAATCGATCGCCCCGCCGCTCGGTAACAACCTCGATACTGGCGGGACCGGCGTTTGGGGCCACTGCCCACTTGATCGTGTTTTCAATGACCGGTTGCAGCAACAGGGACGGGATCTGAATATCTTCGGTCCGCGGATCGATTTCGAAGGAGACGGTCAGCCGCTCCTTGAATCGACGCTGCTGCAAGCGGAGATACAACGACAGCAGATGCAACTCTTCCGAGAGCTTTACCAGGCGTTGCTCGGCGAGCTTGATATTGCTGCGCAAGAGGTCCGCGAGGTCGAAAACCGTTTCCCGGGCACTGTCGGGATCCGTCGAGATTTCCGCCGTGATCAGGTTGAGCGTGTTGAAGAGAAAGTGCGGATTGCTCTGCGACTTCAGCGCGTTCAGCTGCGCTTCCCGCAATCGATCGGCGGTTGCGAAGTTCAGTTGCTGCTGCCGCAGCATCCACAGGACGGCGACATAGACGACAATTTCCATGGTCAGGAAGATGCGTGGCATCAATATAGCGTTCGTTTGCTCCATGAACGCAGGTGAGTCGAACAGCGGCCCGATCAGTGCGCCTATGCCCACAACCACGACGATATGCACGCCGAGTAGGCGCCAGAAGCGATCCTGATCGAGCGCTGCGGGAACGTGCCTGCGAATCACGACCAGCGTAAGAAACGACAGGCCGAATACCAGCCAGAGGCGAATGGCAATCCGGCCTGCCATGGCAAACGTGACGACACCGAAGTCATACAGCGAAGTTACGGCGAACAACCAGTTCACCGCCGGCAGCACCAGCAGGAACACCACGGCCTGGAGCTGCCGACGAGTGAGGCCGCTTATTGCTTCTGTTACCACCTCTTCGCCTAGTCGCTTACTGATGTCCAGTCTGCGTTGCTGTCGAGCATATCAGCAATCCATTGTTTGACGGTGGTGCCGCCAACGGACCTTTCGAAGTCGCGGATGATGAAGGTGTGGCCATCGCCGTCGGCGATCAGACTTTGGAAACGCTCCGGAAAGGCCTCGCTGAGCTCGTCAATAGCTTCCAGCAACTGCCTCTCGAACTCGGGCCCGCTCAGTGTCCCTCGTTCGACGGTAACCGAGGCATCCTGCTTGGTGCTCAGGAAGCCAACGCGGAGGTTCGAATCTTCGGCTAACTGATACTTGTGGTAATCCGTCAGATTGCCGTCCTCGCCGATACAGGTCTCACAGCTCGCGGGGAAGAAGGCGCCGGAGTTCCAGTATTGGTTCAATGTTTCCTGTCCACCTTCTGACAAAATACCCATACCGGAGTCGTTGGCGAGCTCGATAGGCACACCCGGATACAGCTTTCGCACGAGCGGCAGTGCTGCGTGGGTACCGTAGCCTCCAGCGCTATTACCCGTCAGCAGGATCTTGCTGGGCGAGGGGTAGGCGCCAGCAATGACATCCAGCGAAGCAGACAGGTTCTGGACGCCACGAAACAAGCGATCGCCGAAGCCGTCTCCATCCTCGTCGATGTCCCGGTCGCCCATCCACAATGATCCGTCACAGTAGGGCAGGTAAGCGACGTTGTAATCGGCCGTCGGATTGCCTGGATCACCGGCGTTCAGAATGCCGAACGGAATCGGGGTGACCGGGTCGGCGGCCTCGACGGCGTCGCACCCGTTCGGACCACAAAGGCCGCCACCCTGGAGGAATATCATCAGCTCCGAGCTGGCTCCGTTCCGGGTCGACATCGCGTACTGGTTGCCGGTAAAGCAGATTGGACCGCCCGAACTGCCGTCGAAGGTATAAGTCGTGATCCCACCGGGCAATAGCTCAGCCATCATCGGTGCAAAGACACCGAGATAGCGATCGACGCCCTGATCGTACAACTCCTGGAACGGTTGTTCGGTGATCGGCATATCCGGCTGCGGTGGCGGTACACCAACAGCTTCATTGCCGCTGTCGCTGCTTGACTCACAGGCCGTGGCGCATGCCAGCAGCACGCCTGCCAAAAGCACGCTCCTGATGTTTGATTGATTCATTTGCTTACTCCCAGGTTCGAGACTGTGATCTGGCTGGGCATTGCACTCACTCTGCGTGGATCGCCAATGCCGTGGGAGCGAAAGATAGGGAGATTGGCCCGCACAAGGGCCGCGCAGCGTATGAATCGTGCGAAATGCCGAATGAACGGTACAGATTCAAGTGGGCAGCGCATCCGAGCGGTGGCAAGCCTTGATGAAATGCGCTGCCGGAGTCGGCCAGAGCTTCTTCGTGGCCGGTTATCTGCCGAAGTTTGTTTCAGAATGCGGACACTGTGCCCTTTGGCGAAATGATTGCCGGCTGCTGGCTGGCTGGAATATTCGACCGCAAAATTGGCCGACAACGAGATAGAGCACCTCTCACCAGCGGCCGTGCCGCAATGGGGCTCACGCCATGGCGCGGGGCGAATTGGTACCGTTCATACGGCATTTCGCACGACTCGTACGCGGCGCTGTTTTTGTCTCCCCACTACCACCGTTAGGGTGCGTCTCGACCCTGAGCGAGATTAGCCATTTCTGGCCAGCTTCCCTCGGGGTGGTTCCAACCACATGAGGAGATCAAAAATGTTCCGTAAACTCACACACCCTTTCGCGATAGCAGCCCTTTTCAGCGCTGTTGCGCTTGGCGCATCAGCCCAGCCGACACTGGCCTACGAGTTTTCTGCGGCCAACGGAAGAATTGTGGCGGCCAACTATGGCAGCGCCAATCTTCCGCAGGCTCTCGGCGGACTGGTATGCCCGGAGGCGCCAGGGCGCGACGGCATCCCGGTCCATTTCAAGACCGAGATAGCTGCTCCGGTCTACCCGGAAGACTTCATTGTCCGTGGAGAGAACGGGGATGTCAGACCAGTGCTCTGTGCAACCTTCGACCCCTCTGACGATGCAGGGGATCGACGATCGATTCTGCTGGTCGGCGAGTTTGGCGATGCCATGGACCAGCCGGTTTCCGTGGAGGTCGTGGGCGAGATTTGGTCAGCGGATTTCACCTTGTCATATCAGGGTGCCTATGTCGCGATGACGCCACTGGAGGCCTCGCCAAGCCTGATCCTGGCGGAAGTGGTCCCGCCAGAAGACTGGGATCTCGATAACCCGGGGACACCTATCCCGTGGGGAGGTGGAACCGGATGTCCTTCCGACGGCACTCAGCAAGTACTTCGTGTCGTATGGGGCGGTGGCGTACTCGCCGTCGGAGGTGCCGAGGTTACGAAACAGGAATGGGGACGCTACACGATCGCCATGCGAACCGAAGATCGTGGCATAGCGTTCGTCAGCCCGTTCGCCGCCGGGGACCTGAATGATGGCGACAACAATCACGAGCTCTGCCTGGACGTGGAAGGGGTACCGCTTGCGGTTCGATTCCCGGCCGGCCTGGTGCAAGACCCGAACTTCGATGTCAATGAAGCGACCCGGATTCGGGTGAACCGACGCAACAGGTTCTGATGAAGGTTGCTTGCGCGACAAAAGCCAGCGTGAGGCGGATAGAAGTTGAAGACGCAACCACTTTCCTCAGGCTCGAGGGCTGACCTCTGGAGAGGAGTTCCTCAGAGCGGAATATGTGCCGCATCATCTTGCGGAAAGCAGGGCGTCAATATTCTCTATCCGCCCGCGCCGGCCACGGTAAGCCTGAAAGGTCGGCGCATTGCATTGCTATACCGCATCCCTGCAGTAGAAGGCAGTTAGTCTATTCCAGCGATCCTGCCTACTATCGCAAGGAGATCGATTATGAAATGGGCAAGAATCAAAAGCGTGAGGTTTCTTGATTTATAGTAATACCAAGTGAAAATCCATCCAACGAAGAAGAGCATAACGGCATTTTCAAAGCCGTCCTTCAAATGGTAAAGAGCGAAAGCCGTATGGGGGAGCACGAGTGCGATCAACGGATTTTTGAAGTGGGTAAGCAATCGTTCCATTGCGTATCCACGGTATATTATTTCCTCAGCAAAGCTGGCGGTTAAGAGTGCAAAGGGCGCAAACCAAAGGAAAAAATTCTCTGGCAGTTCGCCTGTTGCCGCCTGCCCTGCGGGAAGCGAAATGCCGGGAAACCAAGGGCTGACGAGAAGCCGCCAAGCGATCATCCCGATGAAGAAAAAGCCGACCAGTCCAAATGCTTCGTACATTGCCTGAAATGTAAATGGCTTGAAGCCCATTGATGCAATGGGTTTGCGCTCGCCGAGCAGGACAACGATGATCAGGGAAATCGCAAACGCCCAATCGACCACCTGTGAGGCAACGTTCCTCGCGACGATATTGCTCGGTAGCAAATTGCCGACAATCGAGGGAATCCAAAATAGGGTGGTCAGGACAAGCGAGATGGATAGCCCTGTGGCGAGCGAAATCCACGGGGTCTTTGTAGTGTTTGGGTATTGTTCCGATTCGTCGCCCGTTTTCACCTGAGTGTCCAATGGCCCGCGTGATACGAGTCTAGTCGACGGTACTGCCCTGAAAGGCGGCATAACAGTCGATTCCGTCGAGCGCGAAGACACCGCATGCGCGCCGTTCCACCTGCGGTGCGCGTGCCCAGTACGACGATATTAACCCATTCACAACTAGCCTTGGCAAAGCAAGTCTCCTTGGCCAAACCTTGCAAGGAAAAATCGCGCAAAGTAGGCGTGATTGCAAATCACGAGTTTTGACGAATGAGTGGGCCCAATCCGACAAGCTGTCACGACGCCCACACCTATCCCGGCTGCCAGTCGCGGCAGCCCGACAGTGGCGTCGTAGTGTGTAAAGGAATGCGCCCGCTCACCAATCGCTGCGAGCCCAGAGACCTACGGATTTTGGTCGGAGACGGGAGAAAAGGTCAGCGTGTCGGCCCAATCCTGAACAGGCGCATCCACATCACGATCGAAGACGATGCCAGGCCGATTGCCCGCAAGATCTTCTAGCCGTGGGTCAATCGCGATCTGGTAGGCCACGGACGACCAGCGCTCGCGGGGCGTGAACTGCCAGACACGTTCCTCTCGCGCGAGCGCGACCTCACCGGCCACGCGCTTGCCCGCTGCCGTGAAGACCCTTAGCCGGTACGCCATCGACACATGGTCATGGGTGCTACCGAGATCCACCGATAACGCGTCGCGCGATCCTGCACTCGGAATGGCGAGTTGCCAGGTCTCGGGCTGGGGTGGCTCGTAGTCCGTGGGCCCTGCGGTGAACTCGAAAGCCGCGTCTTTGCCCAAGGTGCAGTCTTCGGCATCTCGAAGCGTGCCGGGCACTTTGATGGCGTAGCGCTGGCCGGATTCGAGTGCACGCCCCAGCGCCTCGTTGGCCACCAACCCTGTTTTCACGCGGCCGGGATCCAGCAGGACCGTCAAGCGGCGCCGATCGGGTGACCAGAGCCCAAAGCGTGTTGGCAAGAACGCACCCGGAATCGATTCGCCATCAGGGCCCAGCAACTCGAGATCGGACGCACTGACGGCCGGCCCCATGGGTCGAGGGAAGTACACGTAAACGCGCAGCAGGTTCTCGGGCAACACGCTCGCGGTGGGGTACAGCTCCGGCCCAGCGGCAGAGTCTGGCGCTGGGCAAGATGCTGCAGCACAGTTCGCAAGCAGTACGGCCGCAAGGCCACCCAGCAGTGACCGCAGCGTCATGCCGATTACCGCGCCTGGTCCGGGTAACCCTCGTCGGCCTTGAGCATGTTCTGGAACATGCGCGTGCCCTGCGAGAACTGGTCGTCTTTGTATTCGTAGTCGGGGAAGTTGTACTCGCTGATGAAGTCGCTGAGCCGGAAAAACGCGCCTTTGCGGAACGACACGAGCTCAGTGGCACCGTTATCGATATTTCGGCGCATGGTCAGGATGAATTGCGTGTCCTGGTCTGCCGCCTGCATGACGCCCGCCAGCGGCAAGGTCGTGGTCGGCACGCCAGCCGTGGCGCCCAGGTACGGGACGGGCGTCGACAAGCCTTCGCCTGCCACGGCTTCGGTTAAGGCATCGAAGGTAATGAGGTCGGCGGCCATCTCGCGGTTGACGACCAACACGTAGCTGTCGACCTTGCCTTGCATGTCGGCGGCCGTGAACGCGATGACCTCGAGCGGCGTATTGCCATAGCCAAGCTCTGCAATCGTCTTGCCTGTGACTTTCGCGCCGTCCTCGAGGCTGTCGACAGGCAGCGTCACGAGCGGTGTGCAGGTGTATGCGGCAACCACAAACGGCTCGCCGTCCAGATCGATCACCGTCATCGCACGGATGGGGGCACGGGTTTCATTCTGTGCGTGCGCGGCGTGGTACATCTCGATGTTGGCGGCAGCGGCTGACCTGTCGAAGGGGTACGGCACGCGGCGCAGCGTCGAGGCAAATTCACCGGTCGAGATGCCGGAGACGAACAACTCGCCCTTGACAAAGTCGAGGTCGGTAATCGTAAGGGTCGGTGCGGGAATGTCGCGCCAGAACTTGACGCTGTCATCCGCCGTCTCGTCGAGTAGAAACGTTGTCTTTGGCACCTTGGCCAGGTTGAGCTCGCGGACCACGCCGTCACGGCTGACAGACGCAACCGCGGAGACTGGCTTGCCGTTGCGACGGAAGCTGATGGACACGTAGGCGTCGCGTGTGACGGGGTGCACGGCGAGATCGTTGTAGACCACGCTACCGCGTTCGGCCTCGAGCGCCTCGACGAACAAGCCATCAAGATCGAGCAGGTTGTAAGCCGCGTCTTTCTTGCGCGCGCGGCTATCTCCGGGCAGGTCATAAGCATGGACGGCGCCGGCCTCGGAGTCGCCGACGAACAGTGTGTCGTCGAGGCCGAATTCGAGCACGCTCGCGGTCGTGTCGGCGCCGGCGGCGCCAACAAAGAAGAAGGGAATAAGCCAAACGAACCGGTTCGTGATAGACATCATTGTCTCCTCTGGGGGCGCAACTGTTGGGTAATCGCCGCAGAGTGTTGCCGCTGTCTTGGTGCCCACGCAATGCGAGCGGGTGCACACACAGTGCGCGTCTGCGCACGTTTCGAAAATCTTGTTGTTGAGTACGCTTGGCGCCGACGCTCCTGCTGCTCAGGGACCCCGTTGTCAGGCCTTTCAAGCACTCGCTGCGGCTGACACGCCCGGGACTGAGACAGTATGTCGACAACAAGGGGACAGCAATGAAGCGCATTCAGATTGGGGTATTCGCCGCACTTGCCACACTGCTTGCGGCCTGCGAAACAACACAAGCCGTGCGTGACCCCGCGCCGCAAGCGGCAGCACCGTCACAACCCTTCTATGACCGTCACAAAATCGATGTCGCGAACCTTCGTGAGCTCTACGAAGGCATGATGATCGGCGACATGATGATCCACGCCGACGCCATGTTCAGCGCCGAGGCGAAGTGGAAGATGACACTCTACCAAATGGTCGGCGCGCAAAGCGGGCATTACCAGGCCCGCAGCGCCTACCAACTGGCCTACCTGGGCGTGCCGCTCGAGGAGATTCGCGCACTGTGGTCGCCCGACTACATCGACAGCATTAGCGACCCGCGCGAGAAGGTCGCCTTTGAGTTCATTGATGCGATGTCCAAGCTGCCAGCCAGCGTGACGGCCGACACGCATGCGTCGCTACGCCAGCACTACACGGACCGGCAGATCGCGGAGCTCATGGAGATGGCGGCGTTCAATGCCTCGAACGCCGCAATGGACAGCGTGCTGCCCATCCCGACCGATGCCAACACCGTGGCTTGGGCCACGGAGAACCTCCGCGCGGTCGGCTGGCGTGTGGGGGCCAATGCGAGCAGCAGCGCCGCGGAGCAGCGCGCAGCCTTGTTCGCGGGTGACCTGATGACTCAGGCGCACCAAGAGATTCTCGCCAACTGGGTTCGCGACGACATTACGGCTCCCGCCGCGGACCTCGATAGCGACTGGCTCAATCGGGTGACGGGCTATGCCATATCGCAGGTGACCTTCGATAGCGACTCAGATGGCATCGAAGACCCGTTCGATGCGTTCCCGCTCGATCCGACGCGTTGGCTGCCGCGCGGCGCGCGTGAGGCGAATCGGCCCGCGGCAAGCACGCCCGCGTTTCCGGTCGACGTGTTCGACATCGACTACTACACAGCGCCCGTCATGCCAAAGACGCGCTACGCGTTCAGTGACCGTATTCGGTTCGATACCGAGTGGACGCGGCAGAACGCCATGGGCACCTCGCGCATCGAGGGATATTTCGCGGCCGGTGATCGCGCGTTGCCCATGAAATTCCTCTGGCAGGTGTTTGTCGTCTACCAGCTTTCGTCGGGCTGCGTGCACTGCCAGGTGCATGGCACGCGTTGGCTCTATGAATTCCTCGAGGACGAGAGCGAGAGCGGGGCCGTGTCCGATGCCGCCATGGGTGACATCTACGATCTGTTTGACTTCGAGCGCTCCGAGCGTTTCTCGGAGCCGGAGCTGGCCGCATTGCGGTTCGGCCGTGACGCGGGGCCCTTGCCGAGCCGCATCACGGCCGCCCATATCGAAGAACTACGCCGCCACTACGCGGACCGGGAAATTCAGGAGCTCATGATGATTGTTGCAGCGGGCAGCCGTCTGGCGGCCGGCCAGCAGGCCAACGTCACGGTGACGGACCGCACAAGTATGGGCTGGGCGCTGCGGGCGCTGCCGAAGATCGGATGGCGGCCCGGTGGGCACTTGGGACGCCCACAGGAGCAGCGCCGGTTGTTCATGTCGGAGATCGAGATGGTCGCGATATCCAAGGCCATGGCTGGCGAGCCACTGGATTTCGCAAGCGAGTGGGTCGGGCTAAACGTCCCCTTGGCTGTCGACTCGGATGGTGACGGTGTCGAAGACGCATTCGATGGCTACCCGGATGACCCGGCGCAGTGGGAGGACACGGACCGCGACGGCATTGGTGACGCGCGCGACGACGATATCGACGGCGATGGGCTCAGCAATGCACAGGAGCGCCGCATCGGCACGTTTCCCTATAAGGCCGACTCGGACGCGGATGGCATTGACGATCAGGCGGAGCGACGCGCCGGCACGGACCCGTTGGACCCGCAGCAGTTCTGAGGCCGTGCGTTGGCACGCTCGCACCGCTTGATGGTTCAATGATGCGAAATCTGTCGTCGATTGAGGGCTAAGAGTTTGGATAAGTGGAACGAGTTTCGTACGGCCTTTCATGTGGCCAAGTACGGGACGGTGAGTGCGGCTGCAGAGCGTCTCGGCGTCCACCGGGCCACGATCGTCCGCCACATCGACAGTCTCGAGAAAGAGCTGGGCGGTAAGATCTTTTTTCGCAACGCGAAGGGCTATTCGCTCACGGAAATCGGAGAGGACCTGCTGCGCGTTGCGGAGGCGACCGAGGATCAGTTCAAGCAGTTCATTAGTCGCGCGACATCGAAAAATCCGGGCATCAGTGGCGAGCTTATCGTCTCGACCGTTGATGTTGCGGCGCAATGGCTTGCTCCGGGCTTTCATCACTTCGTCGCCAACAACCCAGACTCCAGCCTCTGCTGCTCGGTGAGCGCCGACACGGTTCGGCTCGAGTACGGGGAGGCGCATATCGCAATTCGCGCGGGCAAGAAGCCCAGCGATGCGGATTATGTGGTGATTCCCGTGAAGCCCGTCGAAAGCGCGTTGTATGCCAGCAAGGCGTATTTGCGAGCCCGCGGTACACCGGGAACAGAAGCCGACCTCGCAGAACATGACTTTGTGGGTCTGACACAGGGACGTTCGGCGGGGCCCTACTCCTGGCTGAACCGGCGAACGAAAAATCCCAACTACCGTTTTGAGAGCGATAGCTTTCACTGCCGACTGCAGGCGCTTCAGGCGGGGCTTGGCCTCTGCTTTATGCCGGTCGCATTTGGGGAGCAGGTCGACGGGGTCGTCGAAGTGTTGCCACAGAACCGGGCCTGGCGCTCGAGGTTGTGGCTGGTCACGCACGGTGCGACCCACCGGACAGCCAAAGTGCAGTCGTTCATTCAGAGCATGCGCGTCTCGGGTTATCTCGCGACGCGGAAGTAGATCACACCCTATGACGCGGAGGAGGGCGCATGACCAAGCTGATCATGCCAGCAGAGAGAGACTTCGGGTGGCAACTCAAACCGATTGAGAGCGCGTATTTCCAGATCCACCAACGCGCCAATGGTCAGTTCTGCGTCGTGCTGAATCACCCGCTGATTCGCGGCGTGACAACAGAGATGCTGCAGTGGTGGTTTCTGAACTTTACTCGGTTGCGTGTGAGGCTGCGCGACGTCGAGGGCTATCAGGGCCAGTCGGTGCCCGGGTATCTGTTGTGGCACCCGTCCGACCATTTGGGGGCTTCGCTTTCAGGCAGTCTGGGGCCCGATGGTACTGCGAAAGCCGGCGCGACCATCGAGATCCAGGAGGCGATGCAGTACCTGAAGTACGGCTGGAAGTACCCCGTCAACAACAAGCTGAAGGTGTTTTACTGCGGCCCCGACGGATGGGCTATGGGCAAGCAGTTGCCGGCGCTAGGCCCCGTGATGATGCTGCGAATTCACTTCAAGGATGTTGCCGACGGCGATGAACACTTCGGCGCGCACTACCACTACGAAATCGTCATTGGCGTTTCCGCGGACAACACCATCGGCCGGTCCATCAACAAGAGAATCACGAGCCACTTCTCGCCCGAGTTCTTCGAGGCCTGGCAAACGCACAACGTCATTGAGGTCGGGACGTTCGAGAACTTCCTGCCGGCGCTTTTCGAACAACGCGACAAGGGTGTACTGCTCGACTATGAGAAGTCGATGAACAACGCGCAAACCCCGGCCGCGCAGCGCGGGCACGACAGGGAGCTATTCCTGGACCGGTTGCGTGGCTACACAGAGAGCAAGGATCCGCATCGGTTTCAGGCCTACGAGGCGCCTTCGTTTCTCTGACTCTTTCGCGGGGGTGCAGGTTCCCACTGCGCAAGCCCGTCACGCTTACCCCTCGTGATTCAGACCCCGAAAAAGCGCGAGAGGGAGCGCCGACCAAATCGCGAGGGCGGCAAAATAGAGCGACTCGGCGATCACGTCGAATAGGTTGGCTGCGAGCATGCCGCCGACCATCAAGACATGAGCCAGTACTGCCCAGAGCAGACTGACCAGGATTGGTCGCCATAGCGCCGGATTGGTCTGAGCGACTCGCCGATAGAACAACACAGGAAGCGGCAGGAACAACAGGAGCGAGGTCAAGAGGCCGGGGTTGTACGAGAGCGTGATGACGCTCGCAACAATATGCGTGATTCCGTTCACAAGCGCGATCGCAGCCATCGCCATCGGGGGGAACCAATGCGTCCGCGCCCGAACGATCGCAATGATGCCAACAAGCCAGACTAAGGTCGTATTGATGACGAAGATCCCCAGCGGCGTCAGTGGTGCCACGCTCAAGTCGTCCGTGCCGATAGTGCCTCGAACCAACGCATTGATGTAGGTGTAGAACGCGTACTCGTTGCCCAACAGATCGATCCAGTGTTCTTCGAACTGGTGTGCGATGTAGGCGATCAATAAAAGTACGGATGCGAGCAGCGGATCCGAGAGGCTGGGCCTTGTTGATACCGCCGCTGAATACCCCAAGAGCAGGAAAGGCGCGGCGAAGGTGCCCACCTTCATCCAGTGCGCCGTCAAAAAATCATGTTGGCCAAGAG
This sequence comes from Pseudomonadota bacterium, assembly GCA_039821605.1. Taxonomy (GTDB): domain Bacteria; phylum Pseudomonadota; class Gammaproteobacteria; order Steroidobacterales; family Woeseiaceae; genus CALBPI01. Next base: position 339,551 of record JBCBNV010000001.1, read on the forward strand.
GCAGCCAGAGCGCCAGAAACAACGCTGCTGCAACGAGAGCGGACATCGGGTTGCCCCTGGCGCCCACATTCTGTCTAGAGGGTTCTTTCATTGCCAATCCAGAGTCATTGGATATCGCTCTTGGGGCGCGGGTGTTCGAGGACTCTTTGTCAGGGTGCTGGGAGTGCCGGGAGTCTACTCTGTCGCGTCAATCGCCTTCTTCGTATCGTAGAGCTCGAAGACATCCACGATCTTTGAGTCCCGCATGGTAAAGATGTCGACCTTGAGTGTTTCAATATCTTTGCCGGTCCGGACATGCCGCCAGTGGCATTGGCCGATGGCCACGACACGATCACCCTGTGCGATGAACTCATCCATTTTGAAATAGACCATCTCCCATTCGCTGGCGAGTTCTTCGAAGTAGCGCAGCACATCGTTCTTGCTATCGCAGCTCCGAGTGAACTCCATCCCCGGATGCCCGTCTGCCAAAGAGCGAAAGCGAACATCCTCGCTCATTAGGTCCATCCAATTCTTGAAGGCCTGCTCTCTATTCTCGTTCCAGTATTCGTAAGCCTGTTGCAGGATCGCGACGTTTTCTTGTTCGGACACGTGGATCGCCTTTGTAAGACTGGTAGCGATAGAGATTGAGTAATACGTTTGTATCGAAAACGAACACAGCATTCTTCCACAAAGTATCGAACTCCTCGTCCGTTGGCTTGTAGTACCCGCGAAATTTACTCTTCATATCTAGCTCAGTATCGTATGTAACGCTGGGGCTCAGACGCACGGACGCAGCCGGCGTGGCTCTTGCTCCCGCAAGAGACATGACGGATGCCCCGAGTCGGCTGCAGTGACTGGTTATGTGTAGCCATGCCTCTGGAGATAGTTGCTGATCCCGTATTGCACGACAACTTGCTGATCTGGGTCCAACCTAGTCGGATTCGGTGAGTTGACTGGCTGACGACACTTAAACGTAAACCAACCGCGGGAATCGACGTTTCCAATTATCGACCGATCGAATAAATAACGTAGAGTCTTTTCCGGGTCGAGACCACTGCAGTGCCGCTCTATGGATTCTATTGCACGATCGAAAGATGAGTAGCGCTCGCGACTCATTTGGCCGACTGCATTGAAGATCATCTCGACTTGAGAGGCGGAATAGAATGAAGACATCTCGTTCTTTATTTCTTTTGATAGTTCTTCTACGTATTGGTTTGTGAGTGACTGAATCTGACTGCGATCCAACGGGAGACTAAATGCGCCATTCTCCAGCGGCTTAAAGAAGAGGAGCAGATCTCGCGGTCTGAAAAGAGTGTTATTCAGGACAAACTTGAATGTAGATTTGTCGTTCTCTCGGTAGTCCACGAGGCTAACCCACGGATCATCATCATTACAATCGAGCATCGCTTTTCTAAACGCGTAGCTGATTCTCCGGTTAATGAAGCGCTTGATATATAGATCATTCTCCTCAGCCCCCAGATATGCATCTTGAAACCAAGAGACCTTGACTCCGTATGATGCGAACACTTTTGCAGAATCAGCATACATGCCTGTGAGGTGCGACTCGATATCATCTCGGAGAAAGATGATGGCTTTGGCACTTAGGCCTCTTTTTCCAAATACCTCGTTATTGATCCGGCGGCACGAACGAATAAGGCTGATAAGTGACTCACGAGAGGTTTCACTTTCGGCGTCAAACCCGACGTCAAGATCATCAAAAAACAGCACGTAGTTGTTTCTGTTATCTCTCTCGTCGGCACCACTAAGTATATCTACGATAGTGTCTTCCAAGTGTGGAATTAGCTTGTAGAACGGCGCGCGTCCGGAGCGGATTTGCAAATCGCGCCCAAACTTCCCCCTTGCGAATCTGCGGAACTGCTCAATGTTCACCTCCCAGCCTTGCTTCGACACCAATTCGTTTAGTTGGTACTCATTGATTTCTATGTAGCCAGAGTTTTTCCTTAGGAACTCCATTAGGAGGTTGTAGTGTTTTTGACCTTGCAAGAGCTGATTCTGCGTGATCAATTTCAGTATGTTAGTCAACACCAGCCACGTGAATAACGTCTCGGGCGCCATATGTGAGTCAGTATTCTTTCCAAGCTGCACCAGGCGCTCCAAATGGCAGTCGGAACCCCTTACGAATCCTGCAAATAGATTCGGTTGCACTTGTGACTCGCCGACTACGAACTCCCCAAAGGCGCTCTTTCCGCTTCCCTTGCGCGCGATGACGATGAACTTCTCACTCGACAGATGTCGACCCAAGTCATGAAAGTCCTCGTAGATCTCGCCAAGCGGCATCTGAGAATTAGGATTTGCCTCGGCTTCAGCCTCTGGCGCCCCCAAAAAAACAGCCTGTCGGTTAACGCTTCTGGGAAACAACTCTCTAAAAACCACAACGTCTCCTAGTGGCTACACATAACGCCGATGCTCAGCTGCGCTTGAGGCTGGTGACCACTCGGCGTCAGTCGCAGCGGTGGCAGGGTCAAGAAGCATTGCTGCAACGTCTTGCTAGGACTCACGGCGCTTCCTGAAACAGATGAAGTTCGAGCATGGCAATCCCTAGAGTTCCCGCAGAGTTGATACAAAGCTCAGCCAGTCTCGGGTCATCGATTGCGAGGCCTCCAATTGTCCCGTGTCGATCACCGGCTGAATTACTTAGCCCTGCTAGTGCGGATACGACAGAAATAAGACCGGACAAGAGCTGACTCTCTTTTTGTGATTCGGCATTGGTCAGTAGAACAAGACTTCGGGCTTGTTTGAAGAGTCGCCCGAAGTTACTCGCGTCGGGCGTTTCGCCGCGCTCATCGACAATTGTTTTGAGAAGAGTCTCAAGCATCGTTCTCGCAGCGGTGATCGCGGAAGCCGGATCGACCGAGAGTCGGCTTTGACAAGTTGCCCAGTCTTCTCGAAAAGCTGAATCGGAGAGACTTGAGAACCGAAGTCCGATAGGCGTAGGAGAGACGCTGTTGTGCAAGAGTTGGCTCAGACGATTTCTTTCGTTTTTGGTGGGGTAGTCGTACCTCGACTGTATTTCACTCACCGTAAGCTTGTGGAGCGCACAGTATTGGAGCTTCGGCGACAGTGTATACAGTGACTCCACAAACAGGTCTGAGCGCTTCGGCTTGAACCCATAGTGCTCATAGGCGCGTACTGCGAGAGAATAGCGGCGGAAGTAGTCTGTTATCTCCTTTCCGGAGAAGCCAATCTTGATACCAGCAAACCGCTCAGCGAATTGATCTGCGATGTTGCGTCGAACTGGTTGCATGAGTGAGGCCTAACGTCTACGTTCAGCTGCGATTGAGGCTGACGGAGTTCTGGCGATAGCCAGGGCTCCGGCGGGGTCAATTGTCAGCTGCAATGTCTTGTTAGGCGGCATAATCACCAGCCACCTAGCCGTTTGTGCGGCGGTGCAGGTGGTGGCCCGGCGCCGTTTAGCAAAGACGGTGTCGCTTGCAAAAACTCCAAGGCCCAAGGTTGGATTCCATAAGGTCGCCCTTCCAGAACGCTAAATACACTTGCGGCCGAATACAGAATTCCCTTTCGGACCAGCGCGCCAGCGACTCCATCCTCAACAGCAAAGTTTTGGGTCGCTACGCCGTGGACAACATAAGGCAACAGATATGCTTTCTCCTCCGCAGTGAGCTTCCTAAGAAAGTCCTCCCGCGCAAGCCGAGACTTTTTCTGATTTCGCGTCCGAGACAACCAGCTCCAAAAAGCATCCAATCCAAATGCGAACAGGTAAGACCAGGCGACAAGAACCGTCGCTCCCAACCAGCCTCGGTACTCGACTCGGAACTCACTGACTCCGAGTCGGGCCGCCATCTCATTAGGCATAAAGACGATGAGAGAGCTGCATATGCCCAGTGCCAGCATAGGAAGGGGCGTCATCTTTCGCAGGGCTGACACTAATGAGCTAATACTGTCAATCATGCGTCACCCGCGCCGCCTAACAGTTGGTTCTACTGCGCGACGACATGCATCGTGGTCCGCAATGACTGAGCAGCAATTCGCCTTGCAATAATGAACCCGGGAGAAATCTTTGAACGATCTTCAAATCCAAATTCCTACGCGTGTGACTGCATCAGAAATTCTCTCAAAGGCGATGTAATTGCAACTCACCTGCGAGCGCAACAAAGCCAGTCCAGCCTAACTAGCTGTCATGAGACCTCGATCTGTCCCATTCGAGTGATTCCTGGAGTAAACGAAACGCCAAAGGCCACGCTCTGGCCAATCTGTCGCGTTTTCGAAAAAGGGTCGGCGAACTGTCAGTAGAAGTCTTGAAGGATACCGTGGCGAGTTAGCCGGAGATGTACAGCTATTCCCGAAGATTCTTCTTTGCGCCCCGCGGGAATACAGAAGAATTGAGCGCAATAAGCAGACGAGGGTGAGCACATCCCGCCACGGCCGGACTCCTAAGCGGAGACGGGCGCCCCAGCGGCGCCGTCAAATCTACTGAGAAACGCCCCCGATGCGTTTCCGAATTGGAGTGCCCCGGAACGCCCCGGTCACGATGTTCTCGTAACCGTCGCGCTCAATAACGACGCGATTACGGCCGCGGTTCTTCGCGGTGTAAAGCGCCTCATCGGCGAACTGCAAGAGACTGCGCGATGAACGCTCGGCCTGCGGTTGCACCAGCACGCCGCCAACACTGGCGGTGAGCTCGCCGGCGACTGGCGAGCGTTCGTGATCGATCCCCAGGCCCTGCACGCCGAGCACGAGGCGCTCGCCGGTTGCGACCAGATGGTCGTGCGTGCAGTTGTAGAACAACACGGCGAATTCCTCACCACCGATACGTGCGGCGATGTCGAACGGTCGCGTCGTCACGCAACGCAGCACCGTGCCGATGGCGGCCAGGCAGCGGTCGCCGGCCTGGTGACCGTAGTGGTCGTTGTAGGGTTTGAAGTGGTCCACGTCGAGCAACAGCAGACCGACGGGCCTTCCTTCGCGGATGCCCTGCTGCCAGAGCATGGTTAAGGCCTCGTCGAAAGCGCGGCGGTTCTTGAGCTGCGTCAGCGCGTCGTGGTTGCCGATCTCCTCGAGCACTTTGCGCTGCAGAAACGCTGTGCGTTGGCTGTGTTCGAGGCTGTAGATGAAGACGCAGGCGAGCGCCGTGGCCGTCAACATGATGGGCGCTTCAACCTGGATCACGGTGATCGGCGCACCCGCGTAGACGAGGTTGGCGACAAACACGAGTGAGAGGACCGAGCCGACGGCGACGAGTTGCCAGAACATCAGTCCCATAAGCATGTAGACGCCGAAAAAGCCTGTCAGCATGCTGATGAAGGCGTGCACGTTCCCTGCGGAGACCATCGTGGCAACGTTGAATGCGCCGACGGCGCCAAGAATCGCGAGCAGCACGGGCGCTGCGGTCAGCCAGTACCGCGCGTACACGGTCCGGATCAGGGCGGTGAGCAGCAGAACGACGGCAAACGGGCGAAAGACCCAATCTCGCAGGTCGTCTGCGATTTTCGGTACGGCGACGCCATGCGCATCGGAACCGGTGACGAAGATGTGCCAAAGGGTGAAAACAAACGCCACAAGCAGGCTCGCGATCACGCGATTGCGGATCGTGGCCAGGTGTTCTAATCGGTAGTCGCGTTCCAGCTCCGGTTCGAAACGCAACGTTGGAAAACGACGTTTGAGCTGGCGCGCGTAACGCGATTCCTTTGGCGCGTTGTCGGTCACTGGTGGCTTCGGGTCCCCTAGATGGCGCCAGCTTCCGGGTTTTATGTCAGCAACTCTACCGACCTCATCACGCTTTCAGAGGCGGGGCATTATGTCGTAGACGGGTCTGGTCGGGGCGTCACATATCGCGCCGCGCATTCAAGCCGGTTCGAAACGCGCCTGTCACCACGGCGCCGGTCGGCGATGCCGCATGGGGCATGGCAAGCGCCTGCCTGGTGTCCATCGTGGTCGTTGTAGTGTTTGAAGTGATCCACGTCGAGCAGGTGCAGTCCGATCGGTTGGCCGTCGCGCGTGCCTTGTTGCCAGAGCAAGGCAATCGCCTCGTCGCTCCCCGTTCGCGTGCGTTCAGTCTTTCAGGCAGTCGCCTAGCCCGCGATGACGATGCTAGTGGAACCAGGCAGTGTGATCTAGCGCGGGATGCAGGCAAGACCATTATGGTTAATTTGGCGGCAGCCAATGCGCCCTCAAGCGCGTTCTTCGATCTGCTCAAGCATGGCGCTGCCGAATGCCGTGACACCGTCCCAGTCGGTGTACTCGTAATCGCGGCTGGTATCGACATCGTCGCTGTAGTGGGCGGCTTTGCGACGCATGATGAACCGCAGTAACGGGTTGTACTGGGTGTAGAGCAACGCACCTGCAATCGCGTTCACGGTGACGGGATGCCAGCCGGTTTCACGCGTGAATGCCTCGAGCAAGTGGTCGACGTCCCGTTTCGATTCCGGTGTGTCGCCTGCGGCACTCAAGCTCACCGAGAAAAATGCCGTTGGTAGCTGCTCGAGATCCGCGCGATGGCGCTGCACGAAACGCACGACGTGTGCGTCGTGTTTGCCCAGGTGTACCGACGAACCGATGATCACACCGTCGAATGCCTCGATGCGCAGGTCTTCGCTGACGCGTCGCGCCTCGACCGTGTGCACGTTGGCGCCACCGGCTTCGAGAGTGGTCTCAATGTGGCGCGCAATCTTGGCGGTCTGCCCCTCACGCGTGCCGTAGAGCAACAGGATATTTGGCATCGGGGCTCCCAAAGGCTGCCCCGTTACTCTAGCGAGTCTGCGTGGCCTCTCAATACGGGCTTGCCGAATCGCGCGGCCAGGACGACGCTATCCCGTGGTGGCGACGAAGTGGGCCTCGGGGTGGCGCGCCAGCAGGCGTTGTGACCAGACTTCCAGCTGCCCCTTTTCAACGAGCGAGACGACGCAGCCACCGAACCCACCACCTGTCAGTCGAGAACCGACAGCGCCCTGTTCGACGGCGTCGGCGACCAGGTAGTCGATGGCGGGCAACGACATCTCGAAGTCCTTGCACATCGAGCGGTGGCTTTCGATCATGAGCTCACCGAGAGCTTCGATGTTGCCCTGACGCATGGCGGCGGCGGCAGCCATTACGCGCTGTTGTTCCGTGACGCAGTGGCGCGCGCGCCTGCGCAGCGCGAGATCGACGCGGGGCTTGTCCTTGATCGTGGCCAGGTCGAGCGTGCAAAGCGCCCTGGTATTGAAGGCTTGCTCCGCGCGCCGGCATTCCTCGGCGCGCCGGGCGTAGCGACCGTCGCTGAGCTCGCGCGTGATGCCGCTGTGGATGATCGCGAAAGTGTGCGACGTCGGCAGTGCAATGAGTTTGTGCGTCAGCCGCGTCGTGTCGAGCAGGATCGCGTGGCCGGGCTCACCGACGGCAACCGTGAACTGGTCCATGATGCCGCAGGGCACGCCGATGTACTCGCGTTCCACGCGCTGAGCGAGCATAGCGATGTCGATGTCGCCCAGCAGGCAGTGCTCATCGTAGGAGCGCATCGTCTTGAGCAACGCGACGAGCAGGGCTGCCGAGGAACTGAGCCCGGCGCCGCTTGGAATATCCGAGTGAATGGCGATGTCTGCGCCGCCCTTCAGCAGACCGGTTTCATTGCCCATCTGCACAGCGGCCAGCGCGTGGTCCGACCAGTCGCCGCGCATGACGTCACTGAGATCGCGCGGCGGCGTGTCGGGAAAGCCGTTGGTCGCGACGCGGATCGTGTTGTCTTCACGCGGCCGCATGGCCACGCGCAGCGTCATGGCCAAGGTGGCGGGCAGCACCGAGCCGCCGTTGTAGTCGAGGTGTTCGCCGATGAGATTGACACGGCCGGGTGCGGCGCCCTCGAGCGTCGGTGTGGTGTCGAACGATTCAACAAACAGCTGCAGCAGGTCCCGGTTCACGGGGCCAGTGTACGCAAAGCGGTTTGGCCCTGGCTATGCAGGACTACCCGGCGATCGCCTCAAAGTGAAAAACCAGGCAGACATCGGGGTAGGTGAGCGGCAACTGGAGGCCGTGCTGGCGGATGGACTCACCAGAGAACAGCGCGCCATCGCCGCTGAGACTCGCGGCGTCGACGATCGAGGGTGTCGTGATGGAAGCGCCGTCGCGCGGCCAGACGAGTTTCAGCCGGTAGTGCTGCGCATCGTCGAGACCGGGTACGCGCAGTCGTGGCGGCAGCGTTGAGGCGTGCCCGTCGAGCGTTGCGCAGGACACCAGAGCCTCTTTCTGATTCGGGGCCACGACCGCAAACGCAGTCAGGTCGGCGCGCGTGTCGATCCGGTAGTGACGCCCTGTGTGGATCAGGGCGCGGTGACGTTTGTGCAGCGCGATGGCCGCACGCAGCTTCTCAAGGTCGGCTTCGGTTTCATCGGCAAGGTCGAGCTCGAGCCCCATGTGGCCGAACATCGCCGTTGCCGCGCGAAACGCCATGCTGTGCGCACGCTGCGTGATGTGACACTGGCGCGGACCAACGTGCGCGCCGCTGACAGCCAGTGGAAACAGGTGGCTCGCGCCACGCTGAATGCGCTGTCGGTCGCGGGCGTCGTTGTTGTCGGAAATCCAGAGTCGCTCGACCAACGGCAAGACACCGAAGTCGGCGCGCGCGCCACCCGACGCGCAGCTTTCGATCTCGAGCTCCGGGAACCGCTCGCGGAGTGTGGCCATAAGCGCATATACGGCCCGAACCTGGCGATGCGCGACGGCGCGGCCCGCACTGCCCGGGTGCTGAACGTCGCGGTTCATGTCCCACTTGATGTAGTCAACGCCATAGGTCGCGATGACGTCGGAGAGGCGCGCCAGGAGAAAGTCACAGACCTCTCTGCGCGTGAGGTCGAGCGCCAACTGATTGCGTGCCGGCAGCGTCTCGATGCCGTCAACGGAGAGCACCCAGTCGGGATGTTGCCGAAACAACTCGGAGTCCGGGTTGACCATCTCGGGCTCAAACCAGAGTCCCAGTGTCATGCCCCGTTCGCGGACCCGGGCTGCGATGCGGTGCAAGCCGTCGGGGTAGACCTCCTCGGACACCCACCAGTCGCCCAGGCCGCGGCCGTCGTCGCGCCGCGAACCAAACCAGCCATCGTCGAGGACGAAGCGCTCGGCGCCAACCGCTGCTGCACGATCGACGAGATCCAGAATGCGCGCCTCGTCGTGGTCGAAGTACATCGCCTCCCAGGTGTTGAAATGCACGGGGCGGGGTTTGCTGAGCCCGCCACCGCCGCCGGCGTGCTTCAGTGCATGCGCGTGAAAGCGAGACGAGAGCGTTGAAAGCCCGTCATCGGACCATGCGGCGAGCAGCGCCGGTGATTCATAGACATCACCCGCGTTAAGCATCATCTCGCCGGGAAAAAACAGCTCGCCGAGTTGGGCAAACGCGCGGCCGTCGTTGTGCCGGTCGATGCGCACGCGGTGATTGCCGCTCCAGGCCAGGTGGAAGGCCGCGACGCCACCTTGCGACTCATTAGTGTCCGGCTCCCGTGCGATGACCAGCGGCACATGCTCGTGGCTCGTCCGGCCACGCAGGTTGTCACGCACCACGCTGCCTTGGAAGGCGTCGACGTCCTGGCGCTGAAACTCGCCGGCCCATCGTCCCGTGAAGGAGGTCAGCGACTGCAGCCGATCATCGAGTGGCACGCACAACGCGGCGCACCAGTCGACGCTCAGCACGGCGTCGCCAAGGTTCTCGACGGCCGTTTGCGCGCTGAGCACGTGTGAGTCGACATCGAGCTCGAGCGTGTAGGTCACGCGGACCGATGCATTGGCGTCTTCGCACACCACGGCCATGCCATTGGTCGGCGTCGACGCCGAAGAAATGACCGCCAGACAGGTCGCCCAATGCTCCCCATTACGGTGGAGCCTCAAACCGGGTGGGCCTGCGAGTCCGGCGCCAAGTTCATTGGACAGGGAGTCGGGCACGTCAACGCTCGGACCGCCGTGTGTCCACTGGCGCGTCGCAAGCGTCGCCAGTTCTTGCGGGTCTGCGTGCCGAAGTCGCGCACCCCAGTAGACAATGCGCGGCCGACCGCCTGGCGTGACATCGACAATGAGTTCGGTTTCGTCCGTGGTCAGTCGGCGTACACTTGGAGTCCCGAATTTCATCGGCCCAATGGTATGACAGAACGCAGGTCGCATCGCGCATGACCGACACAGCATCACCCCGCCGTTGGACGCCATTGACGCTGGCGGCCGTCGTGCTGCCGATGATGCTCATCTACATCGCCATCATGCGCATCGATGCCGCTAACGCGGATCTCGAGATCACGAAGCATCAGGTCGGTCCTACACCCGTCACGGTGTACTGGGCCGACGCCGCGCCGCGTGACGGCGCGATGCCCGTCGTGATCATCGCGCACGGTTTCGCGGGCTCGCAGCAGCTCATGCAGCCGTTTGCCGTGACGCTCGCCAAGAGCGGGTATGTCGCCGTGACCTTCGACTTCTACGGCCACGGCCGCAACCTGCGGGCGCTCGCGGGTGACGTCACCGAGGTCGAGGGCGCAACGCGTGAGCTCGTCGTGCAGATGGGCGAGGTCGTCGATTGGGCGCGCCGTCTGCCCGGCACCGGCCGCGGACTCTCGTTGCTGGGCCACTCCATGGCGTCAGATGTGGTTGTGCGCTATGCGCAGCAGGACCTGCGCGTTGACGGCACGGTGGCCGTGTCCATGTTCTCGCCTGCGGTCACAGCCGATTCGCCCGGCAATCTGCTCGTCATCGTGGGCGGGCTCGAGCGTTTCCTGAAACAAGAGGCCTTGCGGGTACTTGGGCTTGTCACAGACGACCCCGTGGCGGGCGTCACGGTCGGTGACTTCGATGAGGGCACGGCGCGTCGCGTGGCCGTCGCCGGCGGCGTCGAGCACGTGGGCGTGCTCTACAGCGTCGAGAGCATGCGCGAGGCCTCACAGTGGCTCAATACAATGAATCGCATGCACCCGCCGACCTACGCGGACGCGCGCGGGTTGGCCATCGTGTTGCTCGTGCTCGGGATCGTGCTGCTGGCCTGGCCGCTGTCGCGCGTGCTGCCCACCGTGTCCGAACCCGCGGCTGGCGCGGCGCTGCACTGGAAGCAATTGTTGCCCGCAGCGCTCATCCCGGCTATCGGCACACCGTTGCTGCTGGCGCCGTTCCCGGCCGACTTCCTGGGCGTGCTCGTGGGCGGCTACCTGGCCGTGCACTTTCTCGTCTACGGCGTGCTGACCGCGCTGTGCCTCTGGTGGCTGGGACGCGGACGCGTCGGGCCGAAGCGAACGACGAACTGGGTCGCACTCGGGGTTGCCGCAGTTGCTGCCACCGCATACGTCGCGGGCGTCGTCGCCTGGTTCATGGACGCGCAGGTGACGTCGTTCGCCATCACGCCGCCGCGCGTGCCCATCGCATTGACGATGTTTGCGGGCACGCTTTGCTATTTCCTGACCGACGAGTGGCTCACGCGTGGGGCAGGGCACGCGCGCGGCGGCCACCTGTTCACGCGTTTTTGCTTCCTGCTCTCGTTGGGGCTGGCCGTGGCGTTGTCGTTCGAGGACCTGTTCTTCCTCGTGATCATCGCCGGCATCATCGTCATCTACTTCTTCGTGTACGGTCTATTCAGCCGCTGGATCTACTCGGCCACGGGCCACCCGGCCGTCAGTGCGCTGGCCAATGCCGTGGCGTTCGCCTGGGCACTCGCGGCCGTGTTCCCCATGTTGTCGGGCTGACTGACGGCACTGCCCGAGCGTGATTGCCATCTCGATCTGCGGTCACTGCCGATTGCCAAAATTGTTACCGCTGTAAGGACTTAAGTGCGCCGTGCCAGTTTGTTGGGCATGTCGCGCGCTGCGATGCGCCGCAATGGTGCATCGCATCAATCTCGGGCGCCGGCCCGTCCCCGATCGTTTCGCCCCAGAGGCTTGTGACAGCAGCGTTTCAGCGCTGCGGCCGTGGCTTGGCACGGCCCTTGCTATGTCCCCCGTGCGGCGCGAGCCGTGACTGCAAGAACGAGTAAACCAGGAAATCACAATGACCAACCTCAGGAACACTGCCGCCCTGACCGGGCTCGCCACGCTGATGCTGGCCGCCGCGCCACAAGCCAGCGCAGACGACCTCTCTGCGAATGTCGGCATCTCCAACAACTACATCTGGCGCGGCCTGACGCAGACCGAAAACGGCACGGCTGTCTCGGGTGGCATCGACTACGCTGCGGACGGGGGCTTCTACGCCGGCACCTGGGTGTCGAACGTCAGCTACGCGCCCGGCGACGTGTTCTCCTACGAGCACGACATCTACTTCGGCTACAGCGGCGAGTTCGGTGACGGCATCGGCTACGACTTCGGCTACCTCTATTTCAACTACGACAAAGAGGCGGAATTCGATTTCGGTGAGATCTACGGTTCGCTGTCGATCGACGCGTTCACGTTCGGTGTCAACATCGTGACGAATACGGAAGCTGACGAAGCCCCGGGCCAGGACTTTGGTTTCGGCGAGACCTTCTACGCCTACGCCGACTACTCCGTCACGGTGCGTGAAGATGTCGAGCTGGGTTTCCACGTGGGCTACCACGACGGTGACTTCAGTGAGGCGTTCAACGGCGTGCCCGAGGGTTACCTCGACTACGCGCTGTCGCTGTCCAAGGACGGCTTCACGTTCGCCATCACGGGCACCGATCTCGACGATCCGGGCCCCGACAACCTCGATAACGACGAGATCAAGTTCGTCGTCAGCTATGCCGTCGACTTCGCACTGTAAGTCCGGCGCATCGAAAGCGCCGCGGGACGCGCTTGCGTGCGTCCCGCGGCGATTCGTCTAGAGCACGTCGCCGTTCGCGTCGATGGCTTTGAGCTGATGCGCGTCTGCGCCGATTCAGCTCGGATCCGTGAAACCGATACCGCATCGATTTTGCGTCACTTCCCGATCACCGGGCGCTGTTGCACCTACCCAGTCCCCTCAAGAACAGTACCGGACGACGTCCATCGCATGGCGGCGCGCGCCGATTGCGCGATAATCGGGGCATGCGGGGTGCGCCGACGTGAAAAAGATGATTGCCGCCTATGCGGTTGTACTCGTTGGGCTGGCGTCCGTGCTCGAGTGGCTCGAGTACCGGTTTCTCATGCGCAGCCTGCCGACCTCAGGCGTCATCGGTCTCGTGGCGCTCATCTTTATCGCGCTGGGTATCTGGGTGGGCCTTAGAGTGGCCCGGCGCGATCGGCCCGGGCCCTTCGAGATCAATGATCGCGCGCTGGCGTCGCTCGGTATCTCCGAGCGTGAATACGCGGTGCTCGAGCAGCTCGCGGCCGGGCAGTCGAACAAGGAAATTGCGCGCGAGCTTGGCATTTCTCCCAATACGGTCAAGACGCACGTGGCACGGCTGTATGCGAAGCTATCCGTGTCGAAGCGCACCGAGGCCGTCAACAAGTCGCGGGAGCTCAAGCTGATTCCGTAGTGTTTTCGGGCGATTAGAGGCAAATCACCCGTTTGGGTGATGGCGTCGGGCTGGGTCTGTGGCCAGCATTCGGGGGCAAGTCAAACACGGGAGACACAGATGCAGGGCTACATCTTCAAGTTTGGGGCGATCTCGGGGCTACTCGTCATCACGCCCATGATCATCGGCATGGTGGCCGGTGGCGAGGACAGCTTCGCTGGCGGTGAAGCGTTCGGCTACACGCTCATGCTCGTGGCCTTCTCGCTGATCTTCATGGCCATCAAGCGCTACCGCGACAAGGACCTGGGTGGTGTCATCCGATTCGGGCAGGCGTTCCTGCTGGGACTGGGGATTGCCGCTGTAGCGGGGGTTGCCTACGTCTCGGTCTGGGAGCTGTTTCTCTACACAAGCGACTACGCCTTCATCAGCGAGTACTCAGATGGCGTGATCGCAGCGGAACGCGCGAGCGGTGCCGATGCGGCACGCATTGCCGAAGTGGAAGCGCAGATGGCCGCGATGACCGAGAACTACGGCAAAGTGTGGTTCCGCATCCCGATTACCTTTTCGGAGATCTTTCCCGTCGGCGCCATCGTGTCGCTGATATCGGCCGCGATCCTGCGCAAGCCCGGCGTGTTGCCGGCTTGAGCATGACCACAATCAACAGGGAGACAACGCATGGAACTGGGAACGTTTTCGATGAGCCTTAACGTGGCTGACCTCAAAGCATCGCGTGAGTTCTACGAGAAGCTGGGCTTCGAGACGATGGGCGACTACTCCGACCAGGGCTGGCTCATGATGCGCAGCCCCACGCTCACGCTCGGGCTATTCGCAGGTCACATCAAAAAAAACACACTGACCTTCAATCCTGGCTGGGATGCGAACGCGCAAAACCTGGAAGAGTTTACCGACGTGCGCGAGCTGCAGAAGCAGCTCAAGGCGGCGGGCGTCGAGTTTTTCCGTGAGGCCGATGAATCGACCGAAGGGCCTGAGCACTTCGTCGTTATCGACCCCGACGGCAACCCGATCCTAGTGGACCAGCACCGTTAGGCTAAACACGCCACGTGCCCAAAGCTGAACAGATTGCCGACACCGGCTTTTCGGTTCCGAGCGCACTGGCGCTGTAGTACATTTGGGGCAGACAACGAGAACACGCAACAGGGGACGCGATGCGTTTTCGATGGAGCGCCCTGGTACTGGCGCTGTGGTTCGCGGTGCCGTGCGCCGCAGCGGTGACCGAGGACGTGGCGGCATTCGCGAAGCTGCCGCAGTTATCAAATGTGGAAATCTCGCCTGACGGCAGCAGGATCGCGGCGCTCGTCACGATCCGGGGCCAGCGAGCCATCTACACGCTTGAATTCGGCTCCAGCAAGCCGATGCTCATGGCCGCCGATGACGACTGGCACCTGAGTTGGATCAACTGGGTCGATAACCGCTACGCGCTCGTGGGCATCAAGACGCCGTACCGCCGGGGTGGCGTTGCGACGGTCGAGACCCGCTTGGTGTCTTTTGATTCCGAGAACGGTACGGGCAAGTTTCTCTTCGCACGCTACATGCAGTCGATTGAGCGCAAGGGTGGCTTCATCCCGCAGATTCAGGATGACGTTCTGCACTTTCTGCCGGAGCGCGATGAGGAGTTCATCATCGCGTTCGACAAGGAGGGCACTGGGGGTGAAGCGGTTTACATCGGCAACGCCCGCACAGGGAAGCTTGGCAAGAGAATCCAAAGCAAGGATGCCTATGTCACGCAGTGGCGCGTTGACGCGTCAGGCGATGTCCGTGTGGGCTGGGGCATTGCACGCAATAAGAAGAGCTTCTCCTACAAAATCAAGGACGCCGCCGGCGAGTGGCACGACCACAGCGAGCGCTATAACGAGGGCGGGTTTCGAGTTGCCGAGTTACCGGTCGACGGGACGGGGCACGCGCTTGTGTTATCCGATCACGAATACCCGCTCGGTGCGCTGTACCGATTCGACCCGGTGTCCGGTGAATTCGTCGAGCTCGTAGCGCAGCACGATGACAGCGAAATCTCGAGCGTCCGCTTGTCGGCGGATGGCAGCGCTATCGAATCCGTGCATTACGCCAGTGAATTCGTTCGCAACGAGTACGTCGACAAGCAGCTCGGTGCCACGATCAAGGGCGTCCGCCAGGCGCTGCCTGACCTGAGCCTGTTCCCGGTCTCCCGATCGGTCGACGGCACGCGCATTGTCATGCGGTCGTACGCGTCCGATAAGGCGCCGGGCTACTATTTGTATGACGCCAGCAAGAACTCAGTCGGTCCGATCACATCGCGGTATCCCGCGCTCGTAGAACGCGACTTGGCGCGCCCGAGAATTCACCGCTTCAAAGCGCGCGACGGCCTCGAGATCACAGCCTACGTGACGCTGCCTGCTGGTATGACGCCGGATACGGCCGACGAGATTCCCTTTATTGTCAGCGTTCACGGTGGGCCGAACGCGCGTGACTTTCTGCGTTTCGACTGGGAAACCCAGATGCTCGTCGCCCGCGGCTACGGCGTGTTGCAAATCAACTTCCGCGGCTCGACGGGTTACGGGCGTGAGTTCAAAGAAGCTGGCGACAAAGAATGGGGCCAGGCCATGCAGGACGATGTTGCCGACGGCACCCGCTGGGCCATCGAGCAGGGCTGGGCCGACCCCAGGCGCATATGCATCATTGGTGGGTCCTACGGCGGCTATGCCGCACTCATGGGTGCTGCGCGCGACGGTGATCTCTACCGTTGCGCCGCCAGTCTCAATGGTGTTTCCGACCTACCGGCACTGCTCAAGCAGTCTTACCGCTACGTGGGTGGCCGTGCGCGGACACGCCACATTGGGCTCTTGTTCCAGGATCGCGACCGGCTTCGCGCCATGTCGCCGGTCAACCTGGTTGAAGCCGTCGAAACGCCGATCCTGCTCGTGCACGGTGAAAAGGATCGCGTTGTCGATGTACGCCAGTCGCGCAAGATGGCCAAAGCGCTTGAGCGCAATGACAAGGCGGTGCAGTACATCGAGCTGCCCGAAGGCACGCACTCGCTCGAGCGAGAGTCGAACCGGCTGGCCTACGCCGCTGCGTTGGTCGAGTTTCTCGACACGCATTTGGCGTCGCAAGGCGCTCAAGCCGCGCAGGCGGACTAGCGTGATGATGTTCAGTGCCCGATGCGGGCGATTCGCCGGTGATTGATCGTCTGACTCGTCGACCGTCGCCGCAGTCACGAGCGGCAAGGGTGTTGGAAGAGGACGAGTCGCTGCTGTGGGCGGGCCAGCCCGATGTTGATGCCATGGTCATGGGCAGTCGGCGCCTGCAGGGCGCCATGCTCTGGCCCGCGCGCATCGTCGTGACGCTGGGATTATTGGCAGCAGTCGTCATGGCCTTCGCGGAAGGCGCGCCCGAGGAAAACCTGGGCCTGATTCAGGTTGGCGGGTTCGGTTTGCAGCCCATGCCCTTAATCGTCGCAATCATCCTTGCAGCATCGGCCTACGATCTCTGGAAGCAGCCGACCCGTTTTGTCGAGTGGGTCAAAGGCCAGTCCTACGCGGTGACGGACCGGCGTGTACTGGTGCTACAGGATGGTGACGTCGTCGAGACCTATTCGATTCTGGAGGTGGGCGCCGCGGAGCGTCTCCCCAAGCGACGCGTGAAGGGATTCTTTGACATCGTCTGGGGCCGGCGCGGCCACCGCGGCAGTCGCACACGGCGCGGCCGTGACTGGCGTGCTGAGGTCATGTCGTTCCTCGGTTTCAAAGGCCTGGCCGAGACAGACAGCGAACGCGCCATGGCCGCGCTGGATGAGCTACGACGCGCATCGGCCCGAGACTGACTCTGCTCAGTAGCAGGCCTGGTACTGCTGCATGCAGACCGAAAAGCACAGTGTCGTCGTGGTGAGTTGCTGCGACAGTTCCATAAACCGCTCCGTGTCCTCAGCCTCACTGGCGCGCTCAAGTTCTTCACCAAATTTCTCGAGCTCTTCGTATTCGTCGCAGGTGCACTTGCACTGCCCCATTAGGGCGGCGGCGTCCGGGTCACCGTCAGCAATCACGCCCAGCAGGTCGAGGGTTTCGTCGCCGCTGGGGCTCGGGGCGTCGGTGGGTGACTGGCCGTCGCCAACGGTGCTGAAGCCACGAAACAACTCCGTGATGTCTGTTCCCACGCTGTCCATGGTCGCCTCATCAACGAATGACACGTAGCGGTCATCGGATTGCCAGGGTGCTGAGATCCAGAATCTGCCCTGGACGTTGCGAACCGTTTTGAGTAGCGGGCGCCGAACGCCCGCGCGGATATCGCGTTCGCGTTGTTCGCGCGTGTAGCTTTCGGCCAGAAGGCCCGAAAACGTGCCGCGCATCATATCGGGCGAATACTCGTCGATGATGAGTGTGCCGGACGGAGGGAAACGCTCCATCGCGATGTCGGGGTCGATGTCGCGCGGCCCCGCCGTGAACATGGTGCGACCGCCGGAGCGACTCGAGGTGATCAGCACGTTGTTGATGGGGCCGGTGAATCCGTAATCGATTTTCGGGAAACGGATTTCGATCTGGGCGCCGTCGCGAGACTCGCTGTCCTGTTCGAGTCGCATCTCTGCGGCCATAAGCATCGGCAGGTTTTCGCCCACCAGCGTACTTGTGGACATTGCCTGTTGGACGGTGCCGCCAACACCGTTTACGGATCCGACGATATCGGCGTAACCGACCGTGGTGCCGAGCCCGATCACCATCGCGCCGTCGTCATCGTCCGGGCGTGACACGGAGCCCGTGAAGACGCCGTCATTCGTGAGCCTGAGTGCATCGCGTTCCAATGCCTCGCGCGGCGTCGGAGGTTCGTCACCCGGATTCGCGTTGGTGGGTATGCCCTCTGAAGGCGGATTGCTGAGGTTGTTTTCCACGCCGCCCGTGGACACGGTGACGGTCACCTTATTCGTCTCAGTTAACTCGGGCGCATTGGGCCGCGCGGCGGTCAGCACGAAGACTTTCGGCTGGTTGGGCTCCAGTGTCCAATACCACGTGTTCTTGCAACGCCCCGTCGCATCGCAACCGCCGTTCTTTGTGTCGTGTTCCACATTCCGACCGCCGGCCTCACCCAGCGACAAGTCCAACGCTTTCGCCTTGGTCTGCGTATTCGCGGTGATCGTAATCGACAGTGTTTTTGCCAGCAGCTCGGCGTCGCGATTGACGATGAAACAAGTGTTTGCCCGCGGGTCGATGGTGTCGGTGAAGCTGTCGCGCCGATTCTCTCCGTCAATCATCAGGACGCCATTGGCGTTGAACTGTGCTTCGACCTCGTAGCCACACTGTGCGTTCAGCCACCGACCGGGCTTGGCCGGGCGCGCGCGCTGCGCGGGAAAGTCGGCAAACACGGCGTAGAAGTCGGGCAGGATGCGGTCGAGGCCAACGCCGATCTTCGTCTTATCGCGCAGGGCCTCGCTGAGCCATTTGACGAACTTTGTCTGCCTGGCGGGACTGTAATCGTCGTTCTGGTGATTGGGATCGCCGTAAAGCGTCGCCAGGTAGCTGTAGTCCGGCTCTTCCCAGCCCGCACCAGGCAAGTCTTCTTCCTGGTTGACAACTGCGTAGTTCCGTTCAGCCAGGTAGCGCCAGAATGAGGCGCTGTTGTACTTCATGTCTTCATCGCCGAGGGTTTTGATTTCGAGCGAGATACCGTAGTTGCGCAACCCGTGGAGCTCGGACGGCGCGCCATGCGGGTGCTCGATTTTCTGTTGGCCCTTGATCAGTCGAAACAGGTCGTAACCGATGGCATCTGCCGTGCCTTCCGTCATCCAATCTGGTGTCGAGTTCTCACAGTCCAGCGTTTCTGCGACTGTGGCGTCCTGCACGGCGTGGAACAGCTCGTGGCCGGCAATGAACATCGCCTCGTGCAATCGCGGTCGCGACATCGCGGCGTCGGCGGGATCCTCTGCGCCCGTGGCGTCGACCCACTCGCGCGTGTTGAGAATGATGTATTCGAATGTCGGGTCATCATCGTCACACTCGCCGAAATAGATGCCCTCGTCATCCGCATCAATGTCGCCCTCTTTGATAAATGGGTACGCGTAGATCCGGTAGACCTGGCTGACGCCGGCATTTTTCGTCGTCACCGGTGGGTGGAGTCCAAGTTGAGGGGGCGGAAACCCCCATTTCATGAGCAGCTCGGCCGAGTCATGAAGGTAGTTTTCCAGCGCCAGTATCTGCGCCGGGGAGATCGCGATGGCTTCGTATTGCGCATCTGTCAGCGGCGCTGACGCAAGCGACTCGGGTGATTCGTTGCCCTTTGGCGGGCTCGGTTTGCTGAAGGAAATCTCGAAGTGTTGGGTGGGCCAGGGCTCTGTCGCAGCGGCATCATGCGACAGCATCGTGGCGCCGATTGCGATCAAGGGCAGGAGTGGCGTGAAGAATCTCGTAGGTGCTCGTGCGGTCACTGTGCTTCCCTCACAATCGCGTCGAACGCGGAGACAGTCTCTGACCAGTCATCGCCCTCGCTCTCAGCACCGTAGATGGTGGTGGCCAGTTCACGAACAAGACCGCTATTGCACATCGATTCACAAGCCATCCCCTCTTGTTGCGGGCCGAAGATCGAACGTCATGCACCGTAACGAACCTGTAATCCCGGCGTTATGCCTGACGGTGTGCATGACCTTCCGCGTTCAAGCTGTCGGTCGAACAGCGTTTTTCCCGCCAGACGCAATTTGGTTGTGCAGTGCACACCGCAGGTGCCGTCACGACGAGTTCACATAATGGTCACTGCCCTGACGCGACCAAAGCGTAGCGTGATTCGCGCGGGCCTTCATGGCCTGCGGATCAAGGAGTCCACTACGTGTTCCATGGGGAGGAAGATGATGCGCAATATCTCTCGAAGAGAGTTCTCGAGACTCATGTCGAGCGCCGCCGCCGCTTCGGTCGTGGCCCCACTGGGTCTTCTCAACGCCCGCGTCGCACTGGCGAACGGGCCGGGTGGCACGGCGAGCTTCAGCGTGCCGGGTTTTGGTCCAATCAGTCCCGTCGTGCCAAACAACACGGCGGAACTCACGAGCGTCGCAGGCGCTGGTGACTTGAGCGGCGTACCACTGCTGCAATTGCCGGCGGGCTTTCAGTACACAGCCATCTCGATCCGGGGTGATCGAATGAGCGATGGCAACCTTGTGCCAGGCGACCACGATGGCATGGCCGCGTTCTACGCCGGTCGCGGCCAGTATGCGTTGGTCAGAAACCACGAGCTCTCGATCATCGAGAGCGAGGCCGGTGACATCACGGGTTGTCTGGCCGCCAACGGCAAACAGTACGATCCCTTTCAGAACGAAGCCGCCGGACTTGGCGGTGGTGGCACGTCGACGGTCATCGTCGACCTTGAGGGTCGCGTGGTGCAGGACTATGTGTCGCTCGGCGGCACGATCAGAAACTGCGCGGGTGGTCCGACACCCTGGGGTTCGTGGATTTCGTGTGAAGAGAACGTCACGACGCCGGCCAGCGATGGTCGCGCGATGATGAAACACGGCTACAACTTCGAAGTGCCTTTTGCGCTCGGGGAAGCGGTCGATCCGATTCCGCTTGTCGACATGGGTCGAATGAACCACGAGGCCGTGAGTGTCGATGAGACGACCGGCTACATCTATGAAACCGAGGACCGAGGCGATTCGGCCTACTACCGTTTCGTGCCCAAGGTGCGTGGCATCCGCGGTTTCGGAGCGCTTCAGGAAGGTGGTGACCTTTACGCCATGCGTATCAAGCCGGGTCAGCGATCACTGCGCGACGGCAGCCCGCTGCCGACGACGTTTGCCAACGGCACCGAGGTCGTTGACACGCGCGGTACGGGTCGCGGTGCGCCGGCGAGCTTTCTGCCGTTCCTGGGCCAGCCGCTCGCGGTCGAGTGGGTCAGGCTCGAGGACGTCGACCCCGAGGGCGACACGCTTCGCGCCGAGGCGCAGGCGAAGGGTGCGTCGCTCTTCTGGCGCGGTGAAGGCGCCTGGCAGTTCCAGGGCAAGCACTACTGGGTCAACAGCGGTGCGGGCGACGCCCGCGAAGGCCAGGTCATGGTGTACGACCCGGCGACCGAGACCGTGACGCTCATCGTCGAGTCTACGGACGAAAACCTGCTCGACGGTCCCGACAACATCACGGTCGGTCGCGACGGCACGCTGTATCTCTGTGAGGACGGCTCGAGCGGTACGCCCGGCGCGCCCAACTTCAGTCAGCGTGTTGTGGGCGTGGACGCCACCGGTGGTCTGTTCACGTTCGCGCAAAACAACATCGATACAAGCGAGTTCTGTGGTGCGTGCCTTGATCCTGTCGGACGCCGCATGTTCGTCAACCTCCAGGGGATTGGCATCACGTTCGCGATCTGGCGCAGCGACAACGCCCCGATCACGTTGGGCGCGCCGTTCGGCCAGCGTCCCAGCAGCGCGCCTGCGGGACGGGGGCGCCAGCGCTAGCTGAGCCCGCCCGGGTTACCCCGGAGTCCCTGGGGTCGCGGTACAGGATGACCGCGGCCCCCGGGGCTTCTTCTTTTCGGCGCGTATGGCTACCCTGTCTGCCGGGTATTCGAACGGGGATGACGCCATGCGATTCGCTGCGGTTTGTTTTCTGATTGTGCTCACGGGTTGTGCGACGACGGCCGATGACGGCCTCAAGACGGTTCCCAGCGCTTACGACGTGCCAACCACGGTCCAGCGGCTCGAAGCGGCGCTGACCGAGCGCGGCATGACAATTTTCAACACGATCGATCACGCGGCGGGTGCCGCGCGCGTGGACCAGTCGCTGCGTCCCACGGTGCTTGTCGTATTCGGTAACCCACGGGTGGGCTCGCGACTCATGAATTGTGAGCAGCGCGTGGGCATCGACCTGCCCATGAAGGCGCTCATCTACGAAGCTGCCGACGGCGTCACCTACCTCTCGTACAACCCCGGTTACTGGATCGCAGAGCGACACGGGTTGGGCGCGTGCTTTGGCGTCGTGGAAAACGTCAACAACGCGCTTGCCGCGTTCGCCAATGCTGCCACGGCGGGCTCGTAGGTATGCGGCTGTGCCGGGTTGGACCCGCGTTGATTATTGTTGGGGCGCTTTCGGCTGCGGCCTGGGCTGACGATTACAGCGACAAGACCGCGGGCCTCGATGCCCAGGCCGGCTTGTTCGACATTCACGCGGCGCCGGCTGGCGGCAAGCTCCTGGCGACGCTCCCTGCGCCCGACACCAGTGGTGCCGTAGGTCGCTACATTTACGCCACACGATTGCGGGCCGGACTTGGGTCGAATCCCGTGGGACTCGACCGCGGTGCCGGTGACAGCGGCATTCTCGTTGCGCTGCGCCAGGTCGGTGAACAGCTCGTCATTGAAGCGATCAACACGGACTACCGCGCATCGGCAGACAACGTCGACGAGCAGCGTGCTGTGCGTGAGTCGTTTGCCTCGTCGGTACTCTGGACCACGCCGATTCTCGCGCGCGATGCGGAGGGACGTCTGCTCGTGGACCTGTCCGCGTTTCTCGTGCGTGACCATCTGGGAATTGCGGCACAACTCAAGCGCACGGGGCAGGGCAGCTTCCGGCTCGACGCGAATCGGAGCTTTGTCGATGGTGAGCAGCTCGCGTTTCCCGACAACGTGGAGCTTGAGGCGACACTGACGTTCGCGAGCGCAGAGCCCGGCAGCGAGGTGTGGGCGACGGCCGCCGATGCGCGTGCTGTGAGCCTGGTGCTGCACCACACCTTTGTTCGCTTGCCGGAGCCTGGCTTTCGGCAACGCGAATGGGACCCGCGCTCAGCGGCCATCAGCGTCGACTTCTACGATTTCAGCCAGCCCTTATCAGGCTCGCTCGTGCGTCGTCTGGCGCGGCGCTACCGGCTCGAGAAAACCGATCCCACGGCGGCGCGCAGCCCTGTCAAGAAGCCGATCGTCTTCTATGTCGATCCCGGCGCGCCTGAGCCGATTCGCTCGGCGTTGATCGAGGGTGCGTCGTGGTGGGGTGATGCGTTCGAAGCGGCAGGATTTGAAGACGCGTACCGCGTTGAGGTGCTGCCCGAAGGCGCGCACCCGCTGGACGTGCGCTACAACGTGATCCAGTGGGTGCACCGGCAAACGCGCGGTTGGTCCTACGGCGGTGGCGTCGCGGACCCGCGCACGGGCGAGATGCTTAAGGGTCACGTCATTCTGGGCAGTCAGCGCGTTCGCCAGGACCGCATGATCTTTGAAGGCCTTGCGGGACGTGACGGCGTAGACGCTGAGACTGTTGCGCTCGCACGTATTCGACAGCTCTCTGCGCATGAGGTCGGACACTCACTGGGCTTCGCGCACAACATGGCCGCGAGCGCCGACGACCGTGCATCGGTAATGGACTACCCGGCGCCGCTGATCACCGTGAATGAGACCGGCGCGATGGATTTTGGCGCGGCCTACGCCTCGGGCATGGGTGCCTGGGACGACTTCACGGTCGCCTGGCTGTATTCGGAGTTTGCGCCCGGTGCCGACGAACAGGCCGGCCTGGCGCGGCTTATCGATTCGGCGTACGGCTCCGGGCTGCACTTCGTGGCCGACCAGCACGCGCGACCCATCGCTGCCGCACACCCGCGTGGCAGTCTCTGGGACAACGGCGACGACGCCGTCGCCTTTCTCGAGGAAACGATGCGCGTGCGCGAGTTGGCACTTGCGGACTTCGGTCTTGATCGGCTTGCCCCGGGGCAGAGCGTTGCGGACCTGCAGACGGTGTTCGCGCCCATCTACCTGTACCACCGCTATCAGGTGCAGGCGGCCGCCAAGTTCGTCGGCGGTGCCCGCTTCGACTACGACGTCGCGGGCGGTGACGTCACGCGCGTGGAAACCGTGGCGTCTGCCGACCAGCGACGCGCACTGGAGGCTCTGGCTGCGACGCTTAAGCCCGAGGCGTTGGCAATCTCCGACCGCGTGCTGGCGCTGATGCAGCCGCCGCTTGATAGCCGCGAACCCATTCTGGGGCGGGAACGCATCGAAAGCCGTCGCGCACCGCTGTTCGATCCGCTGGCTGCCGCGGGTGCGGCGGCACGCCTGACACTGGGCGCCGTGCTCGATGGCAAGCGCATGGCGCGCGTCGCGTTGCAGCACGGCCGGGACGCCGAGCAACTGGGCCCCGACGAGGTATTCCAAACGCTGTCGCGCGTCGTCTTCGCGCCGGGCTCCGCTGCGCCGCAGGTGCAGTATGCGGTGCAGTGGCAGTACGTCACCGCACTGGCCACGCTCGATGGTGACGCCGACGCCGATGCGCCCGTGCGTGCCGCGGCGCGTCAGGCCCTCGTCAACGCGCGCCAGCAACTCGGAAACCGGCGGCTTGCACAGTCGGCTGCCGAGCGTGACTGGCTTGCGCGCGTGGTCCATCGGTATCTCGATTCGGGGGAGTGGCCTGGGGAGCGATTGCCCGCTCGCGCCGAGATTCCGCCAGGCAGTCCGATTGGGTCCGGCAGTAACTGCTGGCACTGTGACAGTGCCACCCTGCTAAGGTAGCGCGGCGACGGCGTGGGCCTGGGGGGGCGAGGGTGTCTGCAGATAACTGGTTACTGACGGCGACGACCTGCATTGCGTTCATGGCGGCTGTGGCCGTCATTTCCTATCTCAAGACGCGCGGCGAGGTGGACACGCGCGACGGCTACTTCCTGGCCGGTCGCGGGCTTACGGGCATCTTTATTGCGGGTTCGATGTTGCTGACGAACCTCTCGGCCGAACAGCTGATTGGCCTCAACGGCTCGGCCTACGGTTACAACATGAGCAGCATGGCCTGGGAGGTCACGGCGGCATTCGCGACCATCTGCATGGCGCTCGTGTTCCTGCCGCGTTACCTCGCAGGCGCGTTCACGACACTGCCCGAATTCCTGAGCAACCGCTTCGACGACGGTGTGCGGCGGATGTCGGTGGTCTTGTTCATGGTTGGCTATGGCCTGGTTACGATCCCGTCTGTGCTGTACGCGGGGTCCATCGCAGTCCTGCGTTTGTTCGACGTGCCGACGCTGCTCGGTGTCAGCTACAGCCAGGGACTGCTCATCACGATCGTGACGATCGGCAGCATCGGCGCCATCTACGCAATCTTTGGTGGCCTCAAAGCCGTGGCCGTGTCCGACACACTCAATGGCATTGGCCTGCTGTTCATCGGTTTGCTCGTGCCGGTACTCGGCGTGATCAAGCTCGGTGACGGGTCGTTCTCGGCGGGGCTTGCGACACTTACGACCAGCGAGACGCAGAAGCTCAACGCCATCGGCTCGTCGACGGACCCGACGCCGTTCGCCACGATCTTCACGGGGATGCTGTTCGCCAACCTGTTCTACTGGTGCACGAACCAGTACGTCATTCAGCGCACGCTGGGCGCGCAGTCGCTGGCGGAAGGGCAGAAGGGCGTGCTGCTCTCGGGCTTCTTCAAGGTCATGGTGCCGTTCATGATGATGATCCCGGGCGTGCTCGCGTTTCATCTC
The DNA here is from genome assembly GCA_039821605.1 of Pseudomonadota bacterium. Taxonomy (GTDB): domain Bacteria; phylum Pseudomonadota; class Gammaproteobacteria; order Steroidobacterales; family Woeseiaceae; genus CALBPI01. The sequence goes on from JBCBNV010000001.1 coordinate 365,286, forward strand.
TACGGCCCAGGGCTTGCGACCATCGACCTCGCCTATCCGCAGCTCATTCGTGATGTGCTGCCGTTCTACCTGTCGGGGTTGTTCCTGGCCGTGTTGCTCGGGGCGGTATTCAGTTCGTTCAATTCACTGCTCAACAGTGCCGCAACACTGTTCTGTCTCGACGTCTACGCGCCCATGAAGCGCGAGCGCGTTTCCGATGCACAAATGGTCAAGGTGGCGAAGATCGCGAGCATCGTGATCGCGCTGTTCTCGTTTACCGTGGCGCCGCTGCTGCAATTCGCGCCCGAGGGGCTTTGGCAGATCATTCGGATCTTCACGGGCTTCTACAACATCCCCGTCGTGGCCATCGTCATGGTCGGTCTGTTCACGCGGCGCGTACCCGCGTTGGGCGCCAAGATCGTGATCTGCTTCCACGTGGTGGCCTACGGCATCGCGCGTTTTGTCTTGCCCGAGGTGTTTACCCTGCACTTCCTGCACCTCTACGCGGTGCTGTTCGTCATCGAGATCGCGATCATGCTCGGCATCGGCTACCTCCAGCCGCGGGAGGCAGCCTGGGAGTACACGACGAAGAGCGCCGTGGACATGCAGGAATGGCCGCTGGCGCGGCCCGTGGCCTTGCTGCTGCTCGCAACGATCGTGCTGCTCTATCTCGTGTTCTCGCCAGTCGGTCTCGTCAACGGCGGTAATGGACTGTTCTGGCCGCTGGCCGGGGCGCTGGCCGTCGGCACGGTCGTGGGCTGGCGACTACTGGCCAAACGCAGTTAGTTGCTGCATAGCAGCATTGTCGTTGCGCACGCGCCACAAAATGCAAACGTTTGCATTTGGCACCGAGGGGGCGTAGAACGGGGCTCGACGGGGGGTAGACTTGGGCTAGACAGGCCTGAGTCTGCTCATTGGTTTGGGGGAACCAGGAGAGCGAACCATGAGGAACCGCATGGTGGCGGCTGCAGTTTTTGCGGTCGCACTGCAATGGACCTTGTCAGCGCCGGCCGGCGCGCAGGGCGCAATCGACGAAATCACAGTAACGGCGCAAAAACGCGAAGAGTCCATCACTGACGTACCCGTAGCGGTATCGGTACTCGGTGCGGACCAGATCGACGCGAGTTTTGCGCGCAATATGGAAGACCTGCAGGCCCTGGTGCCCGCGCTGTCCTTCCGAACCGGCAACACCACTCGTAACAGTGCGCTGACCGTGCGCGGGATCGGCACGATCTCGTTCAGTATCGGTGCCGAACCCAGCGTCTCGACGGTTGTCGATGGCGTGGTGCTCGGCAGGTCGGGCCAGGCGTTCGCCAACCTCTACGACCTCGAGCGGGTCGAGGTGCTGCGCGGTCCGCAGGGCACGCTGTTCGGTAAGAACGCATCGGCGGGTGTGGTCAACATCATCACCAAGAAGCCCACCGAGACGTTCGAGGGCTACGTGCAGGCGAGCTACTTCGAAGACAACGAGATCATCACCAAAGGCCGCATTTCGGGCCCGCTCGGCGATGATGTTCGTGCCAGTCTGACGGTGTTTGACGCGCAGTTTGATGGCTACATCGAAAACGTGTTCAACAACGAGACGGTCAACGGTTACGACCGGCAGGGCATCCGCGCGATGCTCGACTACGATGTCAATGACACGACCAGCGTGCTCATGATCTTCGAAGACTATGAAGCCGACAGCGACTGCTGCGCCGATCTCGAGGCGCGTCCCAGTGGCCGGAATCCGGCCAGTGAGGCGGCGCCTTCGGGGACGGGTCTCGACCTTGACCAGCGTCGCGTTGACCACGACTTCGAGACGCGCACGCTCGATTCGTTCACAGGCGTGTCGATCCAGGTCGATTCGGAAGTCGGCGAGAACGCATTCACGTCGATTACGGCCTTCCGCTCCTGGGACAACACGGAGTTCCGCGAAGGTGACTTCACCTCGATCGCGGGCGACAGCACCGATCCTGTGTTCGGTGTGCCGTTCCAGCTGCACGACATCGGCCCGCAGGAATGGCGTCAGTTCTCGCAGGAGCTGCGCTTGACCTCGCCGGCGGGTGAGCAGCTTGAGTGGCAGGTGGGCTTCTTCTACTGGAACATCGAGTCGCAACGCAGTTTCACGCGTGACGCGAGCTGCCAGAACAACAATGGCCAGCTTGACGAAGCGATCACGTTCCACCTGGGCACGACGCTGGGCTTGCCCAACTCGCCCGCGGACGTCGCGCAGTTCATTGCGGACAACGGCATCACCTGTAACGCCAACGACATCGTGTCGGCTACGGGTCGATTCGACACCGAGTTCGAGAACTACGCCCTGTTCGGTCAAGGCACCTACAGCTTCACCGATCAGTTGCGCCTGATTTTCGGTGCCCGCTGGACCGAGGACGAAGTGTCGTTCAACCACAACCGCTTCAGCAACGACGAGTTTGGTCGCCGTGGCGTTGGCGTTCGCCCGCGTTCGGAAGACACCAACTTCGATGGCACGACGGATGACAGCGATTTCTCGGGTCGTCTTGGTCTGCAGTGGGATCTCAGCGATGTCGGTACGGCCTACGCGACCTATTCGCAGGGCTACAAGGGACCGGCGTTCAACGTGTTCTACAACATGAGCGCCAACGACATTAACCCGATCGACGCCGAGACCTCGGACAGCATCGAAGTCGGCTACAAGCACGCTGCGAGCTGGGGTTTTATCAGTCTCGCCGCGTACTCGACTGAAATCGAGAACTTCCAGGCCAACGACTTCGACGATTCCGACGGCACGACGATCACGGGCTTCACGAACGGCGGTGACGTCGAGACGCAGGGCTTCGAGGTCGACTTCATCTGGAACGTGTCGGCGGACTGGCTGATCAGTGGCGGCGCGTCCTTCTCGGATGCCGAATCCACGGTGGGTGACCCGCTGCCCTTCGCACCGGACACGAAGATCTCGTTGGCGAGCCAATACGAGATTGCGCTCGACAGTGGGGCCAGCGTCCGCTTGTTCGGCAGCTACGTGTACACCGACGAAATCCTGTCCGGCAACATTGGCCAGACTGATGAGGTTCCGTTCCTGTTGCCCGACTACAGCATCCTCAATGCAAGTGTCGGCTACCACACGGCGGATGATCGGATGAGCGTCACGCTTGTCGGCAAGAACCTCACGGATGAGTCGTACGCGACCACGTACTCGGGTGACGGTTTCCGCTACCAGATTCCGCGCGACGCGGATCGGTACTTTGGCGTGAGCTTCCGGCTCAATTTCGACTGAAGTCTTCGCGCGCCGGCGGTGTCTGACACCGTCGGCGCGTCACTCACTTCGGCGCGGGGGCTGTTGAGCCTCGAACCTGCAGCTCCGGTGCCGGTACGGCGGGCCGCTGTGCATTGCGGCCTTCGCGCAGTTTGTACAGGTAACGAATGCTGTGTTGACCCATCTGGTACATCGGCCAGTGCACCGTCGTCAGCGGTGGCTGGAGTCGCGAGGCGATCTCGAGATCGTCGTGCCCGGCGACAGACATGTCGCTCGGTACCTCGACGCCACGCTCGCGCAGCGCATGGATGAGTCCGATGGCGCAGAGATCATTCCACGCGAACACGGCCGTGGGTCGCGGCTCTCGCCGCAGCAGGCTGTCGGCCAGTTCGGCACAGTCGTCGAGCGCGCCCGAGAAGGTCAGGATGTAGTCGGGCTCGTAAGCGATACCGCGATGCTCGAGCGCCTCGCGGTAGGCGTGGATCTTGGGCTCGGGACCCGGGCCGGTGGGGCCCGCTATGAACGCGATTCGTCGGTGCCCGAGCTCGAGCAGGTGCTCCATGATAGCGCGACTGCCGCTGACCGAGTCACAGCTGACGTGGTGCGGCGCCTCGCTGCGATTGACGTGCACGATGGGCACGGTCGCCGCCAGGCTGTCGTAAAACGCATTGGGGCAGCGCGCCATGGGCACGATGACGCCGTCCACCTTGAGTTCGAGGAAGAAGCCGACGGCATCGCGTTCGGCCGACTCGATGCCGCTCGTGTTTCGGATCAGCACGCGCAAACCGTGCTTGGCGGCTTCGTCCTCGATGCCGTGCGCGAGGTCTGCGAAGAACGGATTGGTCATATCCGGGATGGCGACGCCAACGATGTGGCTGCGCCGCATGACGAGCGTGCGTGCCGCCATGTTGGGGCGGTAGCCCATTTCCCGGGCCAGCGCCGCGACGCGTTCGCGCGTGTCGGGCTTGACGCTCGTGCTGCCCTGCAGCGCGCGCGTCACCGTCGACGGGTGCACATTGGCCGCCTTGGCAATATCCTTGATCGTCACACGACGGCTGCCCAGGTGTCGGCCCAACTGAATTCTCCTGCTTTGCGGCAGCGCGCTGCCGCATCTCTATTTTTTGTAGCACGCCGGGCGCGCCAGTTCGACTGCCGGCGCTGCGTGATGCGAGTACCACGCCCATGAGCGAGTCGATTCGACCCCGCATGCGCCATTTCGAGTCGGCGACGGGCCAACAGCACATCACGGCCGCGGACCATTACATATACGCGCGTCGCGATCCCGAGTACACGATCAACGTGATCGGCACGGGCACAATAGGTACTGAGCACATGCGCGTTGCGGCGCTGCACGGTCGCGCGCGCGTCGGTGCGATCTGGGACCCCGCGCCGCAGAGCATGGCGGCCGCGCTGGAGATGTTTGCCGGTCGCCCGGCCGACCTGCCGCGCCAGCACGAAACGCTCGAGGCGGCCTGCAACGACGCCGACGCCGATGCGCTGTTTATCTGCTCGCCCAATCACACGCATCTCGACGTGCTGCGCACAGCCATGGCTTCGGGCAAGCCCATCTTCCTCGAGAAGCCCATGGCGACGACGGTTGCGGACGCGGCCGAGATCGTGCGCCTTGCCGATGCCTACGACAGCTTCATCCAGATCGGGCTTCAGTACCGCTACAAGGCGCAGTACCGCGAGGCCGGTTACGAGGTGTTCGAACGCGACAGCATTGGGCCGCTGCACATGATCGAGATCAGCGAGTACCGGCCCCCGTTTCTCGACAAGGTCGGGCAGTGGAACAAGTTCAATCGTTTCTCGGGAGGCACGTTCATCGAGAAGTGCTGCCACTATTTCGATCTCATGAACGGCTTCGCCCAGTCGCGGGCTGCGCGTGTCTTTGCCTCAGGCGGCCAGGCCGTCAATTTTCGCGACTTTGACTACGAGGGCGCGCCTTCCGACATCGACGACCACGGGCTCGTCATCGTCGATTACGCCTCCGGGCTGCGCGGGAGTTTCTCGCTCAATATGGCTGCGCCCAGTTTTCGCGAGGACCTCGTGCTGGCGGGCAGCCGCGGCGTGTTGCGCGCCAGCGAGCGTTTTGATTTCCTGCACGGCGGTGGTGAGGCCTGCGCACTCGAGATTGAACGTCACGAGCCCTCGACGCGCCGCCTCATCGATATCGGCTACCCCGCAGTCATCGAGCAGAGCGGCCACCACGGCGCGACCTATTTCGAGCACATGGCGTTCAGCGACCGGCTGGCGGGCATCGCCTCTCACGCGGCCACGCCTCGCGATGGACTGTGGTCGATCGTCGTCGCCGCGGCCGCGCAACAGTCAATTGCGCTCGGCGCGCCGGTGCTGATCGACACGCTCATTGAACAGGAAGGGCTGCAGGACCTCTGCAGCGACTAAGGAGACAACCGTTGGCTTTCACCACTGAATTCACGTCGTCGATGCCACAGGTGGGCATCGGGCTCTGGAAAATCGAACGCGACAAGACCGCCGAGATGGTGCGCGCTGCCATCGCCGCCGGTTACCGCCATATCGACAGCGCCTGCGACTACGGCAACGAAATCGAGGCGGGGCAGGGCATCGCCGACGCCATCGCGGCCGGCGACTGCACGCGTGAGGCGCTCTGGATCACGTCCAAGCTCTGGAATACCTTCCACGAGCCGGCGCGTGTTCGCGAGGGTCTCGAGAAGACGCTCACCGATCTGCGGCTTGAGTACCTCGACCTGTACCTGATCCATTTCCCCATCGCGTTGCAGTACGTGCCCATCAGCGAGCGCTACCCGCCCGAGTGGTTTCCGGATCCGGATGCCGCGTCGCCCGCGATGACGCCGATCAGCGTCCCGTTGGCGGACACCTGGCGCGCCATGGAAGCGCTCGTCGACGATGGGCTCGTCAAGCGCATCGGCGTTTGCAACTACAGCACGGGGCTCGTGCACGATCTCATGAGCTACGCGCGGATCAAGCCGGCCATGCTCCAGGTTGAGTCGCACCCCTACCTGACCCAGGAAAAGCTGCTGCGACTGGCGTCGATGTATGACCTGCCCATGACGGCGTTTTCGCCGCTCGGCGCCTCTTCCTACAAACAGCTCGACATGGCCACCGAGGAAGAGAACGTGCTCAATTCGGCCGTGGTCACCGAGATCGCCGCGAGGCACGGCAAGTCTCCGGCGCAGGTGGTTCTGCGCTGGGGCGTACAGCGCGGCACGGCGGTGATTCCGAAGACGAGCCGCGTAGAGCGGTTGGCCGAGAATATTGATGTGTTTGACTTTGCGCTCAGCGATGACGACATGGCGGCTATCGCCGGTATGAACCGCAACCGTCGCTTCAATGATCCGGGCGTATTCACCGAGGCGGCGTTTAACCGCTTTCACCCTATCTTCGACTGATGCACGCGGCCCACGGGCCGCGACACCCAGAGGTGCAGCATGAACGTCATCGAACGAACTGACCTTGGCCGCACGCGCGGCAACGACTGTTTCCCATTACTGTTTGAGTGCCGCGACACGGCAAGCCTCGAACACAGCCTCGACTGGGTCAGCGGGCAGCGTGACGCGCTCGTGGCCCGCGCCGCCGCACACGGTGCCCTGCTATTCCGGGGCTTCGGTGTGACGAGCGACCACGACTTCGACGCATTCATCAAGGCGTTCGGCCTGCCTAACTTCACGTACGCCGAGTCGTTGTCAAACGCGGTGCGCGTCAATCGCACGGAACGCGTGTTCACCGCCAATGAGGCGCCGCCCGAGGCGGTGATCGACATGCACCACGAGATGGCGCAGACACCCGTGTTTCCGTCGCGGCTGTTCTTCTTCTGCGAGCAGGCGGCCGCGGGTGGCGGTGAGACGCCGCTGTGTCGATCGGACTGGTTGCTCGACGATCTCAGTGCCGAGTTGCCGGACTTCGTGGCGCGGTGCCGCGAGCTGGGCGTGCGCTACCGCAACGCCATGCCGGCCGAGGATGTCGCACGATCGGGTCAGGGCAGGAGTTGGGCGAGCACGCTCAGCGTCGACAGCCGCGATGCGGCTGAGGCCAGACTGGCTGCGCTGGGCTACGACTGGGAGTGGCTCGACGACGGCAGTCTTCGCGCCATCACGCCGGTTCTACCCGCCATCCGCAAGCTAAGCGATGGTCGCGAGGTGTTCTTCAATCAGCTCATCGCCGCTTACCGCGGCTGGAAAGATGCAGAGCGCGCCATCACGTTCGGCGACGATTCACCGTTTGCGCGTGACGACATGGAACGCGTTTGTGCGCTGGCCTCGGAGATCACGTTTGACACGCCCTGGGAGACGGGCGACGTCGTACTCGTGGATAACTTCCTCGTGATGCACGGGCGCCGACCGTTCACGGGGACGCGTCGGGTGCTGGCTTCGCTCGTGGCCGATGATGGGTCGCGGCTGGCGGCGTAGTGCGGACGACCGGGTGACAAATGTCAGCCCGAGCGGCTGACACGTGACACTAACGGCGCCGGCCAAAAAACCTGATCCTGTGGGTGTTCAATGCGAACCCACCCACAGGAGACTGTCATGGAATCCAAGACTGTATTGGTCACTGGCCTGATCGCCAGCATCATTCTGATCGCCGCCAACGTCCAGGCGGGCAGCATCGATGCCGTTGAGCGCGCTAGCCGTAACAACGATCTGACGGCGCTCGAGATGCAACGCAGCGCCATCGTCGATGCCGACGCACCCTATCTCGCCGCACTGGCCGACTACCGAATGGGAATCGCTCACAGCGTGCGCGCTGACGAGAAGTCGGCCGGAATTGCGTTGACCGCAGCCAGTGAGCAGCTCGAAGCGCTTATCAAAGCCGAGCCAAAGAACGCCGAAGCCTGGGCATTGCTCGCCAACGCATACGGCATGCGCATGGGGCTGAGCCCGTTCTCGGCCATGAAACTCGCTGGCAAGGCAGACCGCGCAAGGGCACGGGCACGACTGCTGGCGCCCGCCAATCCTCGCGTGTTGCTCATGGAAGGCATCGCGCTCTACAACACGCCGGGCATGTGGGGCGGTAGCAAGCCCAAAGCCATCGCGGTGCTCGATCAGGCCATCGCCGCCTACGAGGCGACGTCCGATTCGGGTTGGGGCTTTGCCGAGGCCCTTGTCTGGCGCGGACTGGGTCATTCCGAAACGGGTGACACGGCCGCGGCGGAGCGTGACTTCAAGCGCGCCGTGGAACTCGAGCCCGACTACGCCTGGGCGCAGTCGCTGCTCGCGCGCCAGCGCGCCGTCGCCAGCAACTGAACGCGCAGTCTCCGCAGCGCGGCGGATTCAGGTCCGTCGCGCTGTTTTTTCGTCCATGACTTGCCAGTATGGAAAGTAATTGATATAACTTTCCACTATGGAAAGTAAGTGCAGGTGGCGCGTGTGACGCATCAAGAAGACGGGCAAGCGGCTGATGCGTTGGAGCGGGCGGAGACGCTGGCGTCGATCGCCGCGAGCCGCGGTGTGTACTCGCGCCGGGCCGCAATCTTCACGGCGATCTGGGCGGGCGCCGTCGCAGGACTCATGGTGGCTGAGTCGGGCTGGTGGTTTCTGCTTGCCGTTGTTGGGCTGATTGTCTACATCGCCTGGCAGCGCAATCGCGCGGCAACGCTGCGCGAGGTGGGCACGTGGCGAGAATTGGCGGTCGCCGTCGGCCTCGTCGCCTTGCTCTACGGTCTCGTGGCGCTGGGCTTCGTCGGCGCAGCCCAGGGTGTTCCGCTCGCTCCCATTCTGACCGGCGTGGCTGTCGCGCTGATGTTGTACGCCACCATGCACGTCGCACACCACCGTGCCTGGGCGCGCGCCGCCTGATGCCAACGGACGGCCTCGACACGCTGATTCATGCGCCAAACCGGCTTGCGATCTGCGCGTTTCTCGCGCCGCTCGACGATGCCGAGTTTCAGCTGCTGCGCGAGGCGCTCGACGTCAGCGACTCTGTGCTCTCAAAGCATGTGGCCAGGCTGCAGGAGGCGGGCTATCTCGCGATCGAGAAACGTCGGGGTATGGGCCGCCCGCGTACCTGGCTGTCGCTCACGCGACGCGGACGCGCCGCCTACACGCGTCACGTGGCGGCGCTGCGCGCGCTCATCGATGCTGCGACGCCTGCCTAGTCGCCGAGTCCCGGCCGGTATCGACGCACGGCGCGCGCTTCCACATCCTCGCGGTAAAACGGCACGTCTTTGAATGCGCCGTCCACGTAGCGCTGCGCCTGGTCGTCAAAATGCGGCGAGTCCGGGTTGCCGCTCTGGCCGCCCGCGAGCAGGGACTTGGCTCGGACGCGGTCGCCAAACTCAACGACAGCGACGAAGCTGTTGCCCGATACGCCGTAGATACGTTTTGAGCCGCTGCCACGGCGTGCGCGGAACGACGCCAGCGCGCCCCAGTCGCCCGAGGCCAGACCAACGGGCAAACTCGGCGCGTCGTCGTCGTAGCGCAGCGCGATGTCGCCTGTCAGGCGTTGGAAGCGGTTGACCTCGCCCCAGGGCAGGTCCCAACGGCCGAAGTCGTCTATCAGACCCGCCACGGTGCGTTCGAAGATCTGCAGGCGCTCGTCAACGGGCGAGCCCTTGCCGAAGTAGTCGATGAGTGCAATGCCGCGAATACCTTCGGGCCGAACGCCTTCATCGCGGTAGCGCATGCCGTAGTGGTGCGCGAGTGTCATGGCGACCGCGTCGACATCAGTGCGGTGATCCCAGTCGCGCAGCGTCTCGATCGCCGCGGCCAGCGGGGCGTCGTCGCGTCCCGAAGCGTCCCAGGCTTCGATGAGCCCGCCCACGAGTTGCTCGAAGCCGGGGAGCTTGTCGTCGTAGGCGAGCGCGATAAGACCATCGAGGGTCAGATCGGAGACGTCTTGCAGAACGTGTTGCGCGTGAATGCCGCGGAAGTTCTCCGGGTCGGGCGCCATGTACACGGGGTAGTCCTCGCGCTTCGGACTGTCCGGACCCGCGGCCGTGAAGGGCGTCGAGTTGCAGTTCTGCAGCCAGCCGATCGTGGGGTTTACGAGGTTCACGGTTTCGTCGACCTCGTGGATGCCCTGCCAGTCCGTGCGCGGATCGCTGCCGTCGACGGGCTTCGAGTAGTCGAATTGCGGATCGCGCCGCGGGATAAAGTTGCCGTGGTAGTAGGCGATCGTGCCATCGGCATCGGCGTACACCGTGTTGTTCGAGGAGTTTGTGCGCCGCTGCATCATGCCGCGGAAGCCCGCGTGATCGCGCTGCTTGGTGCGCACGAAACTTTGTGCCAGCGCTTCGGCCGGCTTCCAGTTGATACGCGTCGCGACCCACTGTCCGTCGATGGCGTGAGTGATCGGACCGTGGTGCGTGCGGTAGGTCTCGAACGCGCGTTCGGCCATGCCTGCCGCCGTGCGGTAGCGCAGCGTGACGGTTTGCGTCACCACGTCGCGCGCCTCGTCGCCGTAGCGGTAGACGCGGCGTCCGTCGCGTATAGAGATGTCTTCGACGAATTCGTCGAGGAAGTCGACGTAGGTCGAGGTGTGCATCCAGCCGGTGCGCTCGTTGAAACCCTGGTAGACGAAGAATTGCCCCCAGGTGACCGCGCCGTAGGCGTTGAGGCCTTGCTCACTGACGACATGGATCTCGGGGCGAAAGTAGAAGGTCGTGTGCGGGTTGATGAGCAGCATGGCGTCACCCGAGCGCGTGTGTTCGCCCGAGATCGCAAACCCGTTGGAGCCCAGGTGCTGTTCGTAACCCAGTTTCGGTGCGCGACTCGCCTCGACCTGTGCCTGCGTCACGGAGTCGCCGCTGCCGTAGAACGCCTTGATGCCCGCGAGCGGAATCTGCTCGATGTCGCCGCCGATCGATCCCTCGAAGAAGTACATGGGCATCCAGGGTTCGAAACGGGTGATCAGCGCGGGGGTCACCTCGGGGTGCGTGGCCAGGAACCAGTTCAGGCCACCGGCGTAGGCCTGACACAGCGCGCGCAGCCATTCAGGGGCCTTGGCATAGGCAGTCCTGGCCTCCGTTTCAGTCATGAACAACCGGGCTCGGAGGTCGCTCCAGATCGCGGATTCGCCTTCGACCTCTGCGAGTCGACCGATGGCCCAGATATAGTTGCGCTCCACGCGCGGAAAATCGTCTTCCGCCTGCGCGTAGAGCATGCCAAACACGGCATCGGCGTCCGTGGGCGCATAGATGTGCGGGACGCCAAAGTCGTCACGCAGAATCTCGATGCGTCCGGCGCGGTCCGCGAGACGGGCCGCCTCGGTGTCACTGGCACGAGGTGTCCGCGGCGACACGCAAGCTGTCGCGATCAACACGGCCATGGCGAGGAGCACGAGTCTGTGTGTGCGCATTGCGGGATCTCCTGGGTGAGCGCTGCAGCGGATGCCGAGGATAGCACCGGCCCCAGCGGCGGACACGGTGCGCGACGTGGTCTGGGCGACGCGGTATCGTTGCGTCAGATTGAGGGCGCGATGGGGGCAGGCGCATGAACAGAAACCGGAACCAACTCCTGACCTGGGTGCTTGCACTGGCGGCCTCAGTCGCGGCCTGCGCGGCACCCGTCGCAGAAGACGCGCGCGGCCCCGTCGACGTGCGCCGCACGACGTTGCTGGTCAACGACACCGACAAGTCTCTGGCGCTTTATCGCGATGCACTCGGACTCACGGTGATCTACGACCAACTCATCGAGTCGCCCATGGAGGATGGCGAGACGCGTTCGCGGCGGCTCGTGCTGCTGCAGGCCAACGACGACTTCATCGGTGTGCTGGGGCTGCTCGAGTACATCCACCCGAAGAAGCCGCAGCGGCAGGAACGCTTTGACGAGCCCGTGCCCGGTGATCCCATCATTGTCATCAACGCGGCCGATCTCGATACGCGCTGGGAGGCGGTCGAGACGTCACCGGGTGTGACCGTGATTGATGCGCCCGAGCGTGTTTCGTATCCGCGCGCAGGAGGCGGCGTGATCCGCGTGAATGTATCGATGATCCGCGACCCGGACGGCTACTGGCTCGAAATCAACCAGTTGCTCGACGCACCCGCGAGTGCCGAGGACGACTGACCGGGCTCAGGAGGCGGCGCGCCCCTCGGTGATGTCGGACACGGAGGCGTCCTGTTCACGCGCACGAACCACGCGATTGCGGCCACCGTTCTTTGCGGCGTAGAGCGCGTTGTCCGTGCGGCGCAGCCAGTCGTCGGTTTCCTCTTCGGGAAACAGCTCCGCGATACCGACCGAAATGGTGACGGGCCGGCCGTCGACGAGTTTGGCCGTTTCGACAAGTACGCGCAGGTCCTCGCCCAGCGTGTCGGCAATGGTCGCCGTGGCACCCTCGGCAATAATGAGAAACTCCTCGCCGCCCACGCGGTACACGGAGTCAGTCTCGCGGATGCGCTGGCGAATCAGCTGCACGAGTTTGATCAGTGCGCAGTCGCCAACGGCGTGTCCGAGCTCATCATTGATGCGCTTGAAGTTGTCGAGGTCGACCATGAGCATTGACGCCGTGACGGGTCGTCGGCGGTGCGTTGCGAAGATTTCGCGCAAACGTTCTGACAGGGCACGCCGGTTTTCCGCGCCCGTGAGCGGATCCTTGGTGGCGAGCATGATGAGCTGCTTGCGCTGATCTGCGGTGCGCGAGCTGAACGCATACGAGAATGTGATCGTCACGGCCAGCGTGAAGAACACAGTCATGAGCGATTCTGATGCCATGGGCACGATCAGCTTGGGCAGCAGGACTGAGAGGCCGAGCAGGTTGAGCGCCAACGCTTCGATCGGTGGCAGCAGGTAGAAGATGATCAGCACGGTCGGGAAGGCCCAGTAGATCTGCTGCGGACCCTTGATGTAGACGGTGCCGATAATGGCGGCCATCGCCATGATCGATACGGCGTAGCTCGCGAGCACCGTGCGGTGCGTGCGCCACACGTAGACGCCCAATCCGATAAGCCCCGCAACGAGCGTGATGTCGAGCGCAAACAACAGCGTTTCGCCGTGCATGAGTCGAATGATGGCAAATGGCAAAACCGCCACGATGCCTGACAGCGTCATGCTGATCAGAATCGCGCGTTCGGTTTCGAGCTGTCCGTGCTTCATGTCCGCGCGCTCCCCTTCGCCCGGCCTGGTGCTCGATTCGAGCCTAGCCCAGGGGTTGCAGCGGCCGCAAAGCCAGCTGTCGAAGTGGTGTCTGATTCGGGCGATGGTTGCACTTGATACTCCCAATCACGCGCCAAATGGTCACGATACGCGTCGAAAATACGAGAAATGACGCGATCCATCGGCAATGGGCAAGAATTCCCCGCTGCCGTTGTGTCTGAGCCCGTGTTCGCCCGCTGCGCGAATCGATTAGACATAAGCTGGTCGTTTCCCCTCGAGGCGTATGCCGGTGCGACGCGGTTGCGTCGTCTTGATCCCCATGGTGACCGTCTGTCACGGACCGGTTCATAATCCCGGTATGGATGGCGCCCAATCACAATTCACGCTGTCGCTCGGCGACATCGAGGCGGCGAGAACGCGCCTGTCGGGTGTGGCCAATCGCACGCCGCTCATTCGTCATTCCGCGCTCGATGAGCACGCGCGCGGCACCGTGTTGCTCAAGGCCGAAAACCTCCAGCGCATGGGGTCGTTCAAACTGCGGGGTGCTTACAACACGCTGGCCAACATGTCGCCCGAACAGCGCGAGCGGGGCGTCGTCGCCTGGTCGTCGGGCAATCACGCACAGGGCGTGGCGCTCGCGGCGCGTCTGTTTGGCGTACCCGCGCACATTGTGATGCCGGAGGACACACCGCCGGGCAAGGCGACGGCCGTCAGGAGACTGGGGGCGCAGATCGTTGGCTACGATCGCTACAGCGAGGATCGCGAAGCCATCGCGCGCGAGCTCGCCGGGTCACTCGGCGCGCCCGTCGTGCCGTCCTACGACCACCCGGACGTCATCGCCGGGCAGGGCACCGTGGGGCTCGAAGCGGCGGAGCAGCTGCAGGCCGAGGGTCTCGTGCCCGACCAGGCCTTTATTTGCTGTGGCGGCGGTGGCCTCGCAGCGGGTTCCGCGACGGCGCTGCTGGCGCACTATCCCGAGCTGCGGTGTTTCGCGGTCGAGCCCGAGCGCGCTGACGATACCGCCCGGTCTTTCGCGGCGGGGTCGCGCGTTGCGAACGCGCCGGAAACGCGCTCGATTTGCGACGCGTTGTTGTCGCGCGAGCCCGGCGCGCTGACGTTTCCCATCAACCAGCGTCTGCTCTCAGGTGTGCTGACCGTGAGCGAAGATGCGGTGCGCTTCGCCGTGGGATTTGCCTACCGCGTGTTGCGACTTGTGCTGGAACCCGGTGGCGCCGTGGCGCTCGCGGCTGTGTTGACGGATGCCGTGGACACGAAGGACAGGGTCACGGTCGTGGTGTTGTCAGGCGGCAATATTGAAGATGCGATGCTGGCCGAGTGTGTGGCGCACTTTGACGCGCGCGTCGCCAGCTAGAACGATTCCGTCTGACTCACATCCTTGTCGTCGTCGCTGCCGCGGCTCGCGATGAAATCGCCCGTGATCATTTCGCTGTAGCTCTGCCCCGGACCCACCATGGGGTAGACCGAAGCGTCGGGGTCAATGATGACCTCGAGGAATGCAGGCCCCTCGAAACCGATGAACTCGGCAATGGTCTGCTCGAGCTTGTCCTTGTCGTCGAGACGTACCGCGTACTCGAAACCGTCGGCCTTCGCGGCGCGCACGAAGTCCTTGCGGTGCAGCGACTTGTCACTCGCAGACAAGCGGCCCTTGTAATAGAGCTTTTGCCACTGCCGAACCATGCCGTCGCCGAAGTTGTTGAGCACGACAATCTTCACGGGCAGGCCGTAGGTCGTGACGGTTTCGAGTTCGCCCAGGTTCATGCGGATGCTGGCATCGCCGTCGATGTCGATGACGAGCTTGTCGGGCCGCCCGAATTGAGCGCCGATAGCGGCGGGTACGCCGAAGCCCATCGTGCCCATGCTGCCCGAGGTGAGCCAGAGACGCGGCTCGCGGAAGTCGAAATACTGAGCGGCCCACATCTGGTGCTGGCCGACACCCGTCGAGATGATGGCCTCACCCTGGGTAATGGCGTTGATCGCCTCGATGACGGCGTTGGGTTGAATCAGCGTTGACGCGCGGTCGTAGTCGAGCGCGTGATTGCGCTTGAGCGCCGCGACTTCGTCATGCCAGGTGTCGAATCGTTTGGCGAAGTTCACGCGATCGGCGTACTCGACGATGGCGTCGAGGTCGCGGTCGAGCACGCCGGTGTGGTGCCACGACACGCTTTTGACCTTGTCGATCTCGGACGGGTCGATATCGAAATGCGCGATGTGCCGCGCGTTGGGCGCGAAGCGCTGCGGAACACCCGCGACGCGATCGTCAAACCGTGCCGCGGCAGCAATGAGAAAGTCGCAGTCATCGACGGCGTAGTTGGCATAGGCCATGCCGTGCATGCCCAGCATGTGCAACGACAGTGGCTCTGTCGTGTCGCTGGCGCCGATGCCCATCAGTGTGGTCGTGACGGGAATTCCAAAGCGTTCCGCGAAGCGTCGCATCGCGGCGCTGGCGTTGCCATTGACGACACCGCCACCCGCGTAGAGCAGCGGGCGATCGGATTCGGAGAGCAGTTGCAGGAATGACTGGCAGTCTGCGACCTCGAGCGCGCTGTCCGTGACTCGTTGCAGCCGCTTGCGGTAGCCGGGAATCTCGAGCCGGCTCGAGCCGTGGAAGGTGCCCGTCCAGTTCTGCACGTCCTTGGGCACGTCGACGACCACGGGTCCCGGACGGCCTGTGCGGGCGATTTCGTAGGCCGTGCGGATCGTCGCCTCGAGTCGTGACGGGTCCGTGACCAGGAACACGTGCTTGGCGACGGAGCCCATGACTGCCGTGATGGGCGCCTCCTGGAAGGCGTCCGTACCGATCGCCGCGCAGGGCACCTGGCCGCAGATGAGCACCATGGGTACGGAGTCGGCGGCGCTGTCGCGCACGGGCGTGACCATGTTCGTGGCGCCCGGTCCCGAAGTGACCATGACGGTGCCAACCTTACCCGTGGCGCGTGAGTAGCCTGCGGCCATGAAGCCGGCGCCCTGTTCGTTGGCCGGCACGATGAGCGGTAATGCGCCGTTGCCGTCGCTGCCCGGATTGTCCTTGTTGAACCGGAACACGGCGTCGTAGGTCGGCAGGATGGCGCCTCCCGAGTAGCCGAACACCACGTCCACGCCTTCGTCGGCGATGACCTGGACGATCATCTCGGCGCCACTCATTTCGCGACCGGCCAGTGGGTGGTCGGCCGGCGGCGGCTGGCTGTCGGCGATTGCGCTCATGGGCTTTGTTTCCGGTGGTTTCAGCCGAGTCTCTGCGATCGTTTTGTGCATTGCAATAGTGCAGGTGGTGCGAGAGTATCCACCGACGCCCGCAGGGCGAATCGATTTTCGAACAGGAGCGGCGTCATGCGCCACGTCATCTCGGTGTTGATGCAGAACGAAGTGGGTGCGCTGACGCGGCTTACGGGCCTGTTCTCGACGCGCGGCTACAACATCGAGTCGCTGAACGTCGCCCCCACGGAAGACCCGCTGATTTCGAGGCTGACGCTCGTTACCTCGGGCTCCGATGCCGCGCTCGCGCAGATCGCAAAACAGCTCAACAAGCTCGTCGATGTCGTCGACATGCACGACATGACGCTCGGTGACCATTTCGAGCGCGAGCTGGCTTTGCTCAAGCTCGTCGTTCGCAACACACGCACGCTGTCGGAGTGGTGCGTGAGCCATGGCGCCGCCGTGCTCGACGACAGCGCGAAGTCCTTTACGGTCGAGTACGCGGGTGGCACCGCCGACGTCGACAAATTCATTGCGGCCATCGGTGGCCACGGTGACATCATTGCGCTCGTGCGCTCCGGCAGCCTGGGCATCTCGCGTGGCGAGCGTGTGCTCGCGGGCGAGGTGCGTGCGCTGCCCGTCGAAGGGCAGGCAGGGATGTGACCACCGCAAGCGATGCCGCGGCACTGCTCGACGCGGCGGCATCCATTGTCATCAAGGTCGGCTCGGCGCTGCTCGTCGACAACGCGCATTCCCTGCGTCGTGACTGGCTACATACTTTATGTGCCGACATCGCCCGACTGCAGCGGCGGGGTGCTCGCGTCACCGTGGTGTCATCGGGCGCCGTGGCGTTGGGTGCCCAGGACGTCGGGCAACCGCGTGGTGCCAGCGCACTGGCCATCAAGCAAGCTGCGGCAGCAGCGGGACAGGTCGCCTTGGCGCAAGCCTGGCGCACTGCGTTGTCTGACGCAGGTTGCGGCAGTGCGCAGGTGTTGCTCACGCCCCAGGACACCGAGCACCGCCGCCGGCATCTCAACGCGCGCGCAACGCTCGATGCGCTCGCCGCGGCCCGGATCGTGGCGGTGATCAACGAGAACGACACCGTTGCCACCGAGGAGCTGCGCTACGGCGACAACGACCGACTCGCGGCGCGTGTGGCACAGATGATTGGTGCCGACCTGCTGGTACTGCTCAGCGATGTCGACGGTCTCTATGCTGCCGATCCCGCCACGCACCCCGATGCCGCGCACGTCGCACACGTGGCCCAAATCGATGACGCCATCGACGCGATCGCGGGCGAGTCGAGCAGCGCGCACGGCACGGGCGGCATGCGCAGCAAGGTGGCCGCGGCGCGTCTCGCGACGGGCGCCGGCGCGGCAGTGATCATTGCATCGGGACGCGACCAGGCGCCCATCGGCGCGTTGACGAACGGCGCGCGCGCAACGCGCTTCGACGCGGCGACGACGGTGCCTGATGCGCGACGGCGCTGGATTCGCGCGAGCCTGCGCCAGGCAGCCGCAGTGGTCGTCGACGCGGGCGCCGCCACCGCGCTGGCGCAGGGCGCGAGCCTGCTG
Organism: Pseudomonadota bacterium; assembly: GCA_039821605.1. Classification (GTDB taxonomy): domain Bacteria; phylum Pseudomonadota; class Gammaproteobacteria; order Steroidobacterales; family Woeseiaceae; genus CALBPI01. Next base: position 383,297 of record JBCBNV010000001.1, read on the forward strand.
CCCGTCGGTGTGGTCGACATCGAAGGCGATTTCGAGCGCGGTGACTGCATTGCGATTCGCTCGCAGTCCGACAATGCGGAACTCGGCATCGGCCTCGCAGGTCTCGATAGTGTGGCCGCGCGTGACGCGATGGCGGCGGCCAGGGACGGGGCGCGCACGGTGCCGCTCGTGCACCGCGACGACCTCGTGCTGGAGAATTCCAAGACTCATGAATGAGACTGACGCAGAAGCGATCATTGGCAGGCTGGGCCGGCAGGCGAGAGACGCCGTCACGACACTGTCGCGTTGTGACGGTGAGGCGCGTGCGGCAGGCATTCGCGCCATGGCCGAGGCCTTGCGCGCCGGCGCGGCGCAGGTGCTGGAGGCCAACGCCGCCGACGTTGCCGCGGCCGAGTCGCGCGGGCTCAGCGCAGCCATGGTCGATCGACTGCGCCTCGATGCCGACCGTGTCGCGGGCATCGCTGACGCGCTCGCCGCCATCGCGGCGTTGCCCGACCCCGTGGGTCGCGAGCTTGCGCGCTGGCAACCCGACAACGGCCTCGACATTGCGCGTGTCAGCGTACCGCTTGGGGTCATCGGCATCGTCTATGAGAGTCGGCCTAACGTGACAGCCGACGCTGCGGCCATCTGCCTCAAGGCCGGCAATGCCGTGATCCTTCGCGGCGGCAGCGAGAGCGCTGCAAGCAGCCGTGCCATTGTGGCGTTGCTGCGTGCCGCGCTTGAAGACAGTGGCTTGCCGGCCGACGCCGTGCAAATGGTGCCCGATCAGGACCGCGCGCTTGTGGGCGCATTGCTGGCAGGTGGCGAGGGCAGCATCGATGTCGTGGTGCCTCGTGGCGGGCGTGGCCTTATCGAGCGGGTACAACGAGACGCACGCGTCCCCGTCATTGGCCACCTGGATGGCATTTGCCACGTGTACCTGCACCGTGCGGCCGATGCAGACATGGCGCGCGACATCGCCGTCAACGCGAAACTGCGCCGCACGGGCATTTGCGGTGCGGCGGAAACGCTGCTCGTTGATGCCGCGCTTGCGCGTGACACCGCGCGGTCCGTATTCGACGCACTGTTCGCCGGCGACTGCGCGCTGCGAGGCTGCGAGCGCTCGCGCGCACTCGACGACCGCATTACACCGGCAACGGAAGAAGACTGGCGTACGGAGTACCTCGACCGCATCATTGCGGTACGTGTCGTCGATGATCTCGACGCCGCGGTCCAGCACATCTCCGAGTTCGGCTCCGGCCACACCGAGTCGATCATCACCAGCGATGCCTCGGCCGCACAGCGTTTCTTTGATGACGTCGACAGCGCCATCGTCATGCACAACGCATCGACTCAATTCGCCGACGGCGGCGAGTTCGGTATGGGCGCCGAGATCGGCATCTCGACGAGCCGCATTCACGCCCGCGGCCCCGTCGGCGCCGCGGAGCTCGTGAGCTACAAGTACGTCGTGCGCGGCAATGGACAGACGCGCCCGTGAGAGTGGCGCTTATCGCACTAGACGCGGAGACCACCGCGCAGCTCGCAGGCTGGCTCGGTGACGAGGGCCACCTTCCCAGGCGTTTCGAGACGGTCGCCGCATTTGCAGCCAGCGATGACGTGGCGATCGCAGATGCTGCGTTCTGCGACGGTGCGCACTCGGCAGCGGTTGCAGCGGCCATCCGCAAGGGTTGCCGCCTGCTCGTCACAGGCGGCGACGGCGTCGCGGCCGATGCCAGTATCGACCTGCCGATGCGGCGGCGGGCCGTGCTCGGTGCGCTAGCGGAGACCGGCTAGTTCTCGGACATGGCGAGCCCCCACCGTCATTGCGAGGGGCCGAAGGCCCCGCGGCAATCTCGTCACGTAATCGTGCTGCCGAACGACCCGGCCCCCTAACCAACCCCTCCGACCCGGCGGGATGGCGGATGGAGGGGGATACGTTTGGCGGTACGATGGCGTTGGGAGGTTGCCGCGCCCACTGCGTGGGCTCGCAATGACGGTGGGGGCTCGCAATGACGGTGGGGGGCTCGCCATGTCCGAGTGGGTCAGCGGGTAACGAAGTGTCCCGGGCCGGCGACCTCGCTCCATTGCTTGGGTTGGTAGGGGATGACTTCCGGGGATTGGCCGGTTTCCAGGCGGCGTTTGAGGCGGATCCAGAAGTCGGGGTCGAGCAGGTCGCCGTGATGCTCGAGGAAGGCTTCGCGGGCGTCGTCGCGGAACCCCAGGAAGCGCACGAACTGCTCCGGGAAGATGTCGTCGGGGCCGACGTAGAACCAGGCGCCGCTGCGCATCTCGTCGACATCGTCGCGGGCTTCGGGCAGGCGACGGAAATTGCACTCCGTCACCAGGCAGAGTTCGTCGTAGTCGTAGAAGATCACCCGGCCGTGGCGCGTGACGCCAAAGTTCTTGAGCAGCAGGTCACCCGCGAAAATGTTGCTGAAGGCGAGGTCGCGAATCGCCTGGCCGTAGTCGATGGCCGCGGCGCGGACCTGCTCCGGCTCGGCCTCCTGCAGGTAGAGATTCAGCGGCGCAAGCCGGCGCTCGAGATAGCTGTGCTTGATGACGAGTTTGTCGCCTTCGAGGACACAGGTTTGCGAGCAGCTCGTCAGCAGCGACTCGAGCAGGTCGTCCTCGAAGCGGTCGCGGTCGAACTCAAGCCGCCGAAATTCCTGCGCATCGATGAGGCGCCCGGCGCGGTCGTGGTGAAACACGAGGCGGTACTTGTCGAGCACGTCCTGGCGCACGATGTCCTTGGGGTAGGCAAAGCGATCGCGGATCAGTTTGAACACCAGCGGGATCGACGGCAGCGTGAACACCTCCATGACCATGCCCTTGTCGCCGCGCGCGAAGATGAACTTGTCCGTCGAGTTTTGCATGTGCAGGTCGAGGCTGCGGAATCGCTCGGTCTTGCCCTGCTTGGCGCGCCCCAGGACCGTGTAGATCTCGGCGATGGGCTTTCTAGGCAGGATCGATTTGATGAAGGCGACGGCTGTGCTCACGCGTGACACGTCCGCGTGAAAATAACTGCGCGTGAAGCCGAACAACATGCTGACGTCGTTTTCGGACAGGATCACGGCGTCGGCGAAGATGCCTTCGTCGGAATTCTTGAGAGCGATGACGAGCGGTGACACCCAGTCGTTGCCCTCGATGCGCCCCACGAGATAGGCCCGCGTGCTGCGGTAGAACACGGTCTCCATGAGCTCGATGGAGACGACCTTGGCCATGGGCCCGAGGCTCGCCGTGTAGGCATCAATCTCTGCCGTGATCCAGCGGATGGTGCGCTCGACGTCGCGCCAGCGGACGCTAAATGAGTAGTCCGTCAGCGCCTCATCGAACAGGTAGCGCAGGGCGCCACGGTTCCGGTAGACGCGGCTGTCGAGTTGGTTTTTCGAGTATTCCGTCGGGCGCACCTCGGCCGCGACAAACTCGACGTCGGCATCGACGCCAACCGTCTTGAAGATGCGCCGCGTGACGGAGTTGAAGAATGTCTTGAAGAACTCGGGGTCGGGGTAGCCCGAAATCTCGCGCGCATAACTTGCCCGCGCCTGATGCCAAAGCGTCGCCGGATCGTCGCAGTGCGCGGTCAGTTCAGCAACCTCGGCGACGGCCGCCGCGACGCACTTCTCGTAGAGGTCGATGCGCTCGACGGCGTCGACGCGGCCCGCGGACCAGTCGCGTTGCTCGAAACGGCGCTTCGCGCGCCGCGTGACCTGCCCGAAACGGGTGTTGTAGTCGATAAACGCGTCACGCAGCGTCAGGGTGAGTTCCTTGACGAGTGACTGCGTGACGCGTTTCACCGAGTCGCCGCTGGGCATGCGCGCTACATGTTCTCGATCATGTGATTCGCGAACTCCGAGCACTTGACCTCGTTGGCGCCGTCCATGAGACGGGCGAAGTCATAAGTGACGGTCTTCTGCGCGATGGTGGCGTCCATGGCGCCGATAATGGCGTCGGCCGCTTCGGTCCAGCCCATGTAGCGCAGCATCATCTCACCCGAGAGAATCAGCGAGCCCGGGTTGACCTTGTCGAGGTTGGCGTACTTGGGCGCTGTGCCGTGGGTGGCTTCGAACACAGCGTGGCCCGTGTCGTAGTTGATGTTGCCGCCCGGGGCGATGCCGATGCCGCCGACCTGTGCGGCCAATGCGTCAGAGAGGTAGTCGCCGTTGAGGTTCATCGTCGCCAGCACATCGAATTCGCGCGGGCGTGTGAGCACCTGCTGCAGCGTAATGTCTGCGATGGCGTCCTTGATGAGGATCTTGCCGGACGCCAGTGCCTCGTTCTGTTCCTTGTTGGCCGCCTCGGTGCCGTGCTCGGCTTGCGTGCGGTCGTACTGGTCCCAGGTGTAGGTCTGGTCGGCGTAGTCGCGTTCGGCCAGCGCGTAGCCCCAGTTGCGGAACGCGCCTTCCGTGAACTTCATGATGTTGCCCTTGTGCACGAAGGTCACGCTCTTGCGAGCGTTGGCGATGGCGTACTCGATCGCGGCGCGCACGAGGCGTTCCGTGCCTTCAGCGGATACGGGCTTGAGGCCGATGCCGCTCGTTTCCGGGAAGCGGATCTTGCCGTACTCGGCTGGGAAGTTCTCCTTGAACAACTCAAGGAAGCGCTGGTTCGACTCGGAACCCTCTTCGAACTCGATCCCGGCGTAAATGTCTTCGGTGTTCTCGCGAAAGATCACCATGTCGACGTCGCCCGGGTTGCGTACGGGTGAGGGGACGCCGTTGAACCAGCGCACGGGGCGCAGGCAGACATAGAGGTCGAGCATCTGGCGCAACGCCACGTTGAGCGAGCGGATGCCGCCACCGATGGGTGTGGTCAGCGGGCCCTTGATCGAGACCAGGTAGTCGCGGCAGGCCTGCACCGACGATTCGGGCAGCCAGGTGTTGTAGGTGTCGTTGGCCTTCTGGCCTGCGAAGATCTCGACCCACTGGATTTCGCGCGCGCCGCCGTAGGACTTTTCGACCGCGGCGTCGAGCACGCGCACTGTCGCGCGCCAGATATCGGGGCCCGTACCGTCGCCTTCGATGTACGGCACGATGGGTTTGTCCGGCACCTGCAGCTTGCCGTTTGAAATGGTGATCTTCTCGCCGCCCTCAGGTGGCGTGATGACAGGCTCGGACATGTTCGTTCCCCCGAAATAGGCCCAACGGGCCCGTGTTGAATTCATGTTGTCCCGGGGGACGATTATCCCTGATTGGCGGTGGCCGGGCCACCGCACCTATACTCGCGCGCATGAGCCGAATCGCCTGCGCGACGATCATTGCCAGCCTGTTGTGGGCCGCTGTGGCGGCAGCCGATGCGGTGCCGGCGACGGGCGAGCGCGAGCGCATTGTCGTGGTCTTGTCTGGCGGCGGCGCGCGCGGGGCCGCGCATGTCGGTGTGCTGCGCCTGCTCGATGAGCTCTGTGTGCCCGTGGATGCCGTCGTCGGCACGAGTATGGGTGCCGTGGTCGGCGGACTCTACGCGGCCGGCCTTGAGCCCGATGCGCTCGAAGGCGTGATTCGTGGCATCGACTGGAATGACGCGTTCATCGACAGCCCGCGCCGCTCGCAGCTCACATACCGGCGCAAGCGCGACGATGACGGGTTTCTCGTGCCGTTTGAGGTCGGCGTGCGCGACGGCGCCCTGCGGCTCCCGGCCGGCCTGGTGCAGGCCCAGAAGCTCGCGTTGTACCTGCGCGAGAATGCCATTGCCGTGGCTACGATCGATGATTTCGATGACCTGCCGACGCCGTATCGCGCCGTTGCGGCCGATCTGCACACGGGCGAGACCGTGGTGATGGGCACGGGCGATGTGGTGACGGCCATGCAGGCGAGCATGTCGGCGCCGGGCGTGTTCGCGCCCATCGAGCGCGAGTCTCGCCTGCTCGTGGATGGTGGTCTCGCGATGAATCTGCCCATCGAAGCGGCGCGCGAGACCTTTGGCAAGACGCGCATCATCGCCGTCGATGTGGGGTTCCCGCTGCTGCCGCCAGAACAACTCGGTAGTGCGGTGTCCATCGTGGACCAGTCGCTCAATATCCTCATCGGGCGGGAAACGCAGCGCCAGCGGCGGCAACTGGACGCCCGCGATATCTACATCAAACCCGAGCTCGGTCTGCTGGCGTCGACTGCATTTGATCGGGCACTCGAAGCCATCGGGATCGGTTACGACACGGCGCGGGCGCAGCGCGCGGCGCTCGAGGCGCTGTCGGCATCGCCGGCGGCCTGTCAGGCGCGTCGTGACCTGCGTGCCGCGCGCGCTTCAGCTGCGCCGCGCGTGCCCGATTTCGTTCGTGTCGAGACGGACGCCGACGTGTCGCCGCGCGTCATAGAAACCCGGCTGGGCACTCAGCCCGGTGCGCCGCTGTCGATCGAGCAACTCAGAGATGACCTGAGTCGCATTTACGGGCTGGGCCTGTTCGAGCGCGTCGGTTACCAGTGGGTCGAATCCGATGATGCGGCCGGCATCGTCATCGACGCCAAGGCCAAGTCGTGGGGCCCAGGCTATCTTCGATTCGGCCTCGGGATCGAGGAGGATTTCGAGGGCTCGGGCACCTTCGTCCTTTCGGCGCGCTACTTGCGCACGGCAATTAACCGGCTCGGCGCTGAGTGGCGTAACGACGCGACGTTCGGCACGCGGTTCGCCTTCCAGAGCGAGTTCTACCAGCCCCTGGACTTCAACCTGCGCTACTTCGTGGCGCCCCAGCTGACGCTCGAGCAACGGAACATCGATGTCTTCGAGGGCGCGGATCGAATCGCGCGCTACCGTCTCACCACGGGTGAGCTCGGTGTGTTTGCGGGCCGCGAAATTTCCAACTGGGGCGAACTGCGCCTCGGCGTCTTTCGCGGGTGGACCAACGCGCGCGTCAAGATCGGTGCGCCGACACTGGAGGATCTCGACGTCAACACGGGGGGTTACCGCGCGAGCTTTGGCTTCGACACGCTCGATGACACGGTGGTGCCAACCACGGGCACGCGTTTTGAGACGGGGCTCGACTTCGAACGCGCGGGCCTGGGCGCCGCGCGCAACTATGAACAGCTGGCTGCTTCCTGGGCACACTTCAACACCTGGGGGCGCTACACGCTGCTGCTGGGCGCAGACTTCACGACCACGGACGACGCTGACGACCTGGTGCAGGCCTACACGGAACTCGGCGGCTTCCTGAACCTGTCGGGTCTCGACACGGGTGCTTTGACGGGTCCGCACAGCTTTGTGGGCCGTGCTGTCGTGCAGCGCAGACTGGGCGAGACGGGCGGCGGCCTCTTCGAACTGCCCTGGTACCTCGGCGTCTCTCTGGAGGCGGGCAACGTCTGGCCAACCCGCGACGCGATCTCCGCCAACGACCTCATCATGAATGGCAGTGTCTTTGCGCGGCTCGATACGCTCGTCGGGCCCATGTTTCTGGGTACTGGATTCGGTGAGAACGGTGAGACGACGGTCTACCTGTTCCTGGGTGCCGCGATCACGAACACCCTGCGCTGACGCGCGTCAGCTCGGGTCGATCTTCTCGAGGACGATGCTGGGGTCGTCGCCGATGCGGTAGTAACCATGGCGTTCGCGCATCTGTTCGAAAGCGGCGTCTCGGCTTACGACGTCGATAAACCAGTGTTCGCGTGACCAATCGGTGCCGACGAGCTTGTTGAACGGGTCTGTGCTCGGTGCCTTGACGCGAATACCCCAGGGGCGTTCTGCATCGATGCCGCTGGCATCGACGACATTGTGCGGGTGGCAGAAGAAGTCACTCATGGCAGGTGTCGGCACGTTTCGGGAGCGCCGAGTATACGGCGCATCGGCAGCCCGCGCGATCAGTCGCGGCCACGGTCCGCGGCGCCTTCACGGTCCGACCAGTTGAGCAGCCGGCGCGTGATGAACAGGTAGACGGGTTTGCCCGTGGCGCGCCAGACGCGACTGGGCCAGGCCGGTGTAGCGAGAATACGGCGTTGCCGCGCGGTGAGCGCTTCGGGGCGGTAGGTGCGCTTGTGCTTGAGCAGGTGGCGCAGGTCGTCATGGGCGAGCACGCGAAACCACCGGCTGCGCTTCTTGAACGTGCTCGCGAGCTGGAAGTCGACGATGGCTGCACGGCCGTTCTCGGTCACGAGCCAGTTGGGTTCCTTGGCCAGGTCGTTGTGGGTGACGCCTGCCCGGTGCATGCGGCGCAGGAGGCGCAATGCGTCGATGAACCATTCTGCATCGGTCGGGCGTGCCTCGAACATCGGCCGGCCCTCGAGGAAACTGCGCGTGAGCCCATCGCGCTGCACGCTGTAGAGCTGGGGAAAGCCGCGCTGACCGCGCAGGCGACCCAGCGCCCGGGCCTCACGCAAGGCCAGACGTCGCGCCAGCCAGGCCGCCCAGGGTCGCGCCGTCGACAGGTCGCGCTGGATCCGCGTGTCGGTCTCCGTGCGCACCCGCCAGATGGCACCAAAAGTGTCTGACTTGAGACGGCGCCGTTCCGAGGTTTCATGCGTGACCATCGTCGCATTCTGATTGGCCCCCGGGGCGGCGGCAAGCATCACCGCGAGGCGCGCTGCTACACTGCCGCGCAGGGGACACGTGATGGGCGACACTGCAGGCAACACGGGCGCCACCACGCGCAGCGCCCGACCGAACTTCTTTCATGCCGGTGGGCCATTGCCGCCCGATCGTCCCGGCTATGTTCACCGTGCCATCGACACGCGTGTCGACGACCTGCTCGATGCGGGTCGCTGGGTCAATCTCGTCGGCCCGCCAGGCACGGGCAAGACGAGCCTGGCCCTGCGGGTTGCCGAGCGCCTGCGAGAGACAGGCATGCAGGTCGCGCTCATCGATTTCTCCCAGATCGCGCAGCGCGACAGCCAGGACGACGCCGCGCGCTGGTTTTACGCGGTCGCGTTCCGGCTCGCGCGCCAGCTGCGAAGCGGTTTCGACCTGCAATCCTGGTGGTCGGAAAACGCCATGCTCGCGCCGCCGCAGCGGTTGCTCGAGCTGTTCCGGGAGTTTGTGATTGCGGCCCCAGGGCGCCAGCTCGCGCTTTTGTTTGATGACATTCACCTGCTGGACACGCTGCCGCAGGGCGAGTTGTTCCTGCAGGGCTTGCGCCTCGCGTTCGACGCGCGCACCACAGACCCGGAAATGATGCGCCTGCGCGCCATGATGGTCGGGACGGGCGTGGATCAGTTTGGGCGGGAGTCTTCGGAGTCGTTCCCGTTTGCGGCGGCGCGCGATGTTGTCGTCACGCCCTTCACGCTCGCGGAGACGCTACGACTCGGGCCCGCGCTGGGCTTGCCCCGGGCCAGTGCCGAGCTCGCCATGCAACGCATCTACGACTGGGTCGCCGGTCACCCGGCGCTGACGCAGTGTGTGGCCCAGGCGCTCGCGCGCGAGGACGCGGAAGCCGGCGTGGTGGGCGTCATCGATCGCCTCGTCGCCGCGCGGATAGAGTCGGGCCGCGATCGGCAGATGCAGGCGGTACTCACCGCCATTGAGCGGTGCCTCGTCAGCGTGCCCCGTCGGACCCGCGACCAGGTCCTTGTAACCATGGGGCGGGTTGCCAAGGGTCGCCGCGTGCTGCTCGACGGCCGGTCCGAGGCCCACGATCGATTGTTGCGCGCCGGTGCGGTCACCGTGTCGCCCGACGGCTTCCTGCTGCCAGCCAGCCGTTTGGCCCGGCATTACTTCGACGCGGGCTGGGCCAACCGCCACATGCCCATTCGCATTGAGGGGCTCGTGAAGGCGGCGGTGCTTATCGCTGCGCTGGTGATTCTGCAAGCCGCCTACCGCGTGCAGTTGCCCAAACCATACGTGGCCGACATGACGGCGCCCGGCGCGACGGCGGCACAGATCTTGGCCGCCCACGACGACCTGGCCTGGTGGCCGGGATACGCGCGAACGGCACGGCGAACCGCAACGGCCGTGCTCACCCAGCGTGCGCAGGTGGCGGCAACGCCGGACGTGCTCGAGCAATTTGCCGTGCCGCTCGAAACGAGGCTGGACGCGGCGCCGCAGGCGCGGTCGGCCCGCATGGCGTTCTGGCGCCGCCAGCTCGCCAGCGCCGAGCGCCAAGGCGACCGGCCCGGCGCCGTGCTGGCGGCAATCGCGGCGCTCGGGTACGGCGACAGCGGCGTGCGGCGCCGGCTGGCCGGGCTGCTCGGCAGCGATCTGCCCGAACTCACCGGCGTGCTGGCCACGGGAGCACCGTTTGACGCAATGACCTACCGACCCAGGGACGGTCGATTCGTGACGCGCAGCGGGACGGCGTTGCGTACCTGGGCCCGACCGCGCGGACAGGCCCGCGTTGCGCCCGAGAGCGAAAAGGCACCGCTCGCCCTGGCGACGCAATCGGTGGTGCTGCGCTTCGAGTTGCCGCTGCAACGGCGTGGCCAGCTGCCTGAATTGTCGCTCGGCGCAGCGCACCCGCGACCGGCAGACATCGAAGTCATGATCACGACGCCTGCCGGCGATCAGGTCACGCTGGCGCCCGCGGCAGCTGCGGCCAGCGGCTCGCGGCGCGAGTACGCGTTGGCAGATGCCGCAGGTCTTGACGGTGCGATTCCTGCCGGGACCTGGACCGTGGCGCTGACCGACGTCGAGTTTGGGATGTCTGGCAGTCTCGGTGACGTCACGTTGGGCGGTGTGGTGCCCGTCGAACCGCTGGCCAATATCGCCTTGCCCGACCCTGAGCCCGCTGTGGCACAGCAGGTGGTGCTCGACCGCGCCGGCGATCGTGCCATTGCCTGGCCCGCGGCCGAGGGCAATCGCGCTGCGGTCTGGGACCTGCGTGGCGATTCGGTTCAGGCGAGCTTTGCCGTCTCCGCAGGCACACGCTTGCTGGGGCTCGTCAGCGACGACCGCGAGGTGATGCTCATCGACGGCGTCAGCCTGTCGACCCGGCGCCTCGCGGATGGCGCGCGTGTCGAGCGTGAGAGCCTGCAACGCCCCGTTGCGGCGGCGTGGCCGTCGGTGAATGGTCGTTGGGTGGCGGCGCAGGAAGCCGAACGCGACGCGCGCCTGTTCATCCTGGACCTGGCGAATGACGCGCTCATCACGACGCTCGAGGCGGGCATCGGCCACGAGCACGTCCGTGTGTCGGACGAGGGCAGCCTCGTCGTCACGGCAGATGTCGACCGCACGCTGCGTGTGTGGCGCGTGGGCGTTGGCGCACCCATTGCGACCTTGCCTGTGGATGCCGAGGTGCGCGAACTGCGCTTTTCGCCGACGGAAACCCATGTGCTCGCGAAACTTGCAGGTGGCGGCATGCTGGCCTGGCGCTTCGGCGACGATGCCCCGCCCGAGCAATGGCGGGGTGGTGCCAACTGGAGCATGGTCGAGGACCCGCAGTCGGGCCTGAGCCTCCTGGGCTCGCCGCGGGACGGTTTTCGCGTGCACGACTTCGTCGAGCGGCGTGACCGCTCGCTGCCGCTGCTGGGTGTGGGCAATGGTGTCGCCTCCGTGCTCCGCGTGCGCGACAATCTGGCCGTCGTGGCCGACGCCGCGCGCGGGATCGCCACACTCTGGCGGCCGCGGCTCGAAGCGTTGCCCACGGGCGCCAACAACGTGCAGCGCGCATGGCTCTCCGATGACGGCCGGGCCATCGCGTTCGCCGATGCGCGCGACGCCTTCACGGTGCTTCGGCTTGATGCCGGTATGCCGGAGCTTGCGGATCTGGAAGCGAGTGTCATGAGCGTGGCGCATGCCGCGGCGCCCAGCATCGTGCGCATGTCGCGAGACGGGCGGTACGCGGTCAGCGTGGAGCCATCGGGGCTGTTTCGTGTGCGCGACGTTCGCAACGGCCAGTTCTTCGATTTCATCGGCCGCGCAGGCCGTGATGTTATTGACGCGCGATTCGCGCTGGACGGGACGCGCTTTTTGCTATTGCGGCGCCAGTCGATTGCGGTCTATGCCACGAACACGGGCCAGCTGCTGTCACGCGAATTACGAGACGTGCCGCTCACCGCTGTGGCGGCGCGTGGTGACGGCTGGGTTGTCAGTGACGTTGATGGTCAGCTGCACGAGCAGCCCGCCGTGGACGGTGGCGTGCCCGTCGCACTGGAGCCGCTGCGCATCGATGTCCCCGCGGGCAGCACGGCGCTGGCCGATTCGGGCGGTCGCTGGCTCGTTGCCGCTGCGGGCCGCCAACTGCAACTCATCGATCTGGCTCGCGGCGAGGCCGTCAGCACGCCTGTCGAGATGCCCGGCGAGGTCCGCGAACTTCGGTTCAGCGAGGACGGCCGGCACCTCGTCGTTCGCGCCAGTCACTGGCTCGTCCGGCTGCGCGCTGGCGGACTGGGGCTCACCATCCGCGACGTCCGTCTGCTGCCGGCAGATATGTTGAGCCACAGTGGCTTTGCGCTGACCGATGCGCGGGGATCGGGTGTCACGTTGCTGCGTGGCCTCGATGAGCCCGTACCGGCGACGATCTGGTTCGACTACCGCGATATGCCCGAGCTCTCCGCATCGCCTACGGCACTCGCGGCGCGCTGGGGGTTGCTGGCACCGCTGGTCCGTTCAGTCCCCGTGCCCGGTTTCGAGTAGCGCCGCAACCGCCGACTGCGCCGATTCGGCGCTGGCATCGGCCGCGGCGATCGGCTCGCCGATTGCCACGGTGATGCGGGCACGAAATCGTCGCGGCCACTTGCGCAGCGCACCGCCACCTTCGCGACTGAACCAGCTGCCCCAGAGGTTACGCAGTCCTACAGGCACCACGGGTACGGGGCGACGCTCCAGGATGCGTTCCATGCCGGGCCGGAAATTCTGTAGCAGGCCGTCGCGTGTAATCGCGCCCTCGGGGAAAATGCACACCACGCGCCCCGCGGCCAGTTCCTCATCGATGCGTTCGAAGGCCGCTGCCATGAGCTCCGGGTCTTCCTTTCTGCCCGCAATGGGGATGGCGCGGGCCGTGCGGAAGATGAAGCTCAGCAACGGAATCTGGAAGATCTTGTAGTACATGACGAAGCGCGTCGGGCGCGTGACAGCGCCACCGATGAGCAGCGCGTCGACAAAGCTCACGTGGTTGGCGACGAGCAGGGCCGGTCCTTCGCGCGGCACGCGTGCCGCACCCGTCACCTCGATGCGGTAGAGCACATTGACGAGAATCCACACGAGGAAACGCATTACGAATTCCGGCAGCAGCCAGAAGATGTAGATCGCGACCACGGCGTTGGTGAGCGCCAGCACGGCGAAGATCCCTGGCACGCTCACGCCCGCGCGCAGGAAGCCGACGGCCGATATCGCCGCGACGATCATGAACACACTGTTGAGAATGTTGTTGGCGGCGATGACGCGCGCACGCTGGCTCGGACGGCTGCGGTCCTGCAGCAGCGCGTAGAGCGGCACGCTGAACAGCCCGCCCGAGGCGCCGATGAGCGTGAAGTCAATGAGCAGGCGCCAGTTCCCGGCGTCCGCGAGGAACGTCGGGACGTCGACCGGTGCACGCGGCGCACCGCCCGCAAACATCACGAAGACATCGAGCGAGAATATACTCAGGCCGATGGCGCCCAGGGGCACGAGGCCGAGCTCGATCGTGTGACGTGACAGGCGTTCGCAGACCAGTGACCCAAGCGTCACGCCGACGGCGAAGCAGACGAGCAGCGCGTTGGCGACCTGCGGCGTGCCGTTGAGCACCAAAGCCCCCATGGCCGGGATCTGCGCGAGCACGACGAGCCCCAGTGACCAGAACCAGGACAGTCCCATGATCGAGAGGAAGACGCTGCGCTCCTCGCCCGCGATCCGGCACACCTCAATCGTGTCGCGCACGAGGTTGTAGCTGAGCTTGAGTTCGGGATCGGCCGCGGCCACTGGCGGAATGAACAACGAGGCGAACCAGCCGATGACGGCCACGGCGATGACGGTGATGGCCAGCGTGAGCGGTGCGTGCTCGGGCGAGGAGGCGATCACGCCACCGATGAGCAGGCCAATGATGATGGCGATGTAGGTGCCACCCTCGACGAGACCGTTGGCACCCACAAGCTCATCGCGGCTCACGAGCTGCGGCAGGATGCCGTACTTGATCGGGCCAAACAGCGTGGATTGCAGACCCATGGCGAACACGAGCGCGATGAGCGCATTGACCGAGTCTGCCGTGAGCGCTGCGGCGGCGCCCAGCATGAGCACGATCTCCATCGCCTTGACGCGACGCACGAGACCGGATTTGTCGAATTTGTCGGCGAACTGGCCCGCGATCGCCGAGAACAGCACAAAGGGCAGGATGAACAGCGCCGCGACGATGTTGGCGAACTCGTCGGCGTTGTCACTCGCGCCGGGCAGCAGGCTGTACGTCACGAGCATGACGAGCCCGTTGCGCAGAATGTTGTCGTTAAGGGCCCCCAGGCACTGGGTCACGAAGAACGGCGCAAAGCGCCGCTGGGTCAGCAGGGTGAACTGGGAGTGATGCGCCACACGCGGCTCCGGGTAAACGTGCCGCCGATGATAGCCGACGCCGCAGCGCCGCAGGGATCAGTCTTCGTCGCTGGCGTCGTCTTCGTCCGCGGCACGCTCGCCCAGCGCAAAGGTGCGAACCTCTGTCGGTGCGCTGGCCTCCGTGGCTGCGACCTCCGCGGCCGCAGCTGGTGCTTCGGCGACGGCGAGCACGCCAGACCCTGGCAGTTGGCGCACGAATGTGACGGCGCTGTCGGGCACGTCACCTTCAGGGCCCGCGAGAATGCTGTCGGCCGTGATGCCCGGCGAGACGTAGAACGTTGCGTTGGCCGCATCGTCGATTCGCAGTGCGGCGCCGTCGAGTGCGATGCCCGCAAACAGCCCGCGGGCGCGCGAGTAAGAATAGACCTCGGCACGGAATCGACCGTCCGTTGCCGCCGACGCATTGCGCCCGACCGGGCCGGCCGCGATCGAGGCGTCGGCCCCGAGCGTGAGCTTGCCTGAGGTGATGTTGCGCACGCCACGCTCGTTGGTGAACACGAGCACGATGTCCGAAGTCTGCAGCCCGGCCTGCCAGCCGACGCTGCCGCCCGTGATCTTGATGAAGACCGGATTGCTCCAGCCCGATTCGCCGCGCACTGCGAGGACCCCTTTGCCGTGCCGGCCCGCAACGCCGACGCCGAGCTTGATCATGTCGGGCACGATCGCCACGGCGTAGGCGCGGTCGAGCAGGGCGGGCGGGATCGCGCCTTCGGGGATCTGCCGCAATTCGTCGAGCACGGCGCCCGACCGGTCGAGGCGGTCGTCGAGTTTCGATTGGCCCTGGGCTGCGGCCGGAAACAACAGTGTGGCGGCTGCCACGGTCAGAAGCAGGGTGCGGGCGGATGTCAGCATGGCGTGCTCGGCAATCGACGGTGGAACCGACGCATTATGACAGTTCGCGCGACCCGTCGTTCCCGCGACCTGCCTGACCGCGCAGTTGTGCAATGAGCGGCGCGTCGATAATCGGCGGCAGCGGGCAATCGAGTGCGGCGCACACGAGCCGCATGAGCTCCGCCTCGTCGACCGTGACTTGCCCGTCGTGCGACACGGTGGCGATGAGTGCGGGCACGAGGCGACCGAGGTCGCGTCCGATCAGGCCGTGCAGCTGCTCGAGCAGGGCAGGGGCCTCGTGCAGTCGCACGCGTTGCTGCTGGGGTGCACGCTTGAGGCCCAGGCGTTCCGTGCCCCGGGCGAAGGCGGCGTCCGCCTCATCGTCAGTCGCATGGCCCTCATCGGCAATGAGCCGGATGAGTCCCACGGCAGCGCGCGCCGTTGCCGCCTTGCCAAAGTGTGTCGCGCGGAACCGGCTGCTGCGGCCGGGTTCGAGGCTTGCATCGAGGCTCACAAGCAGCAGCTGGCGGAAGGCAAACGAACGCAGACCGCGGTCGGGCACGATCTCGTGGATCAGGTCGACGAGCTCGATGAGGAAGCGAAGCTGACCCGCGGGGCGTTCCTTGAGTGCCGGGAAACAGAGCTCGAGCACCGGCAGCGAGAAGCGCGGGCCCAGCTCGTCGACGGTCTCTGCGTAGTCGGCAATGCGCTCGCAGCGTTCTCGACCGATGCGCGGTGCCAGCGCGTCCAACTGGCGACGCCGGTAAGGGGCGCGGTCATCGAGTGCGATGGCCAGCGCCAGGTAGAACGCCCACTCGCGTGAGTGCGCGGCGTCGTAAACCTGCGCGGGCAGCGATTCGCGGATCGCCGCAGCGAGCGCGATCTCGACATCGCCGGGTTGGCCGACGCGCTCGGGATCGGCTATGTGTTCGGCTTCGACCGCCCCGCCGCCCGCGAGTGCGGAGACTGGCGCGCCGGCGAGGCTGGAAGTCTCGGGCGTCGGGCTGGCTGTCGTCGGTTGCGCCGCAAGCTGTCGCGCCAGTGACGGATCCAGCGCTTCAATGCGTTTGTCGAGCGGCGGGTGCGAGGCCATGGCGCGGAACCAGGCCTTTCTCGCGCCGTTGGCGAACAGCATGTGCGACACCTCTTCGGGGTCGGCACGTCGAATGCCTGAGCCCGCGTCGAGTCCGGCGATCTTGGCCAGAGCGCCCGCAATACCCTCGGTCTGCCGCGTGAACTGCACAGCCGACGCGTCGGCCAGGTATTCGCGTTGCCGCGAGACCCCGGCGCGAATGAGCCGAGCCATAAACACCCCAATGGCACCGAGCAGGAACAGCGCGAGCCCGATGGCCAGGAACGGCGCCTGGCCCCTGCTGTCGCGGCTTCTGAAGCTCGAATGGCGACCACCGCTGCCGGCGCGCAACAGCAGACGCCCGATCTGACCGATGGCGAGGATGCCGAACAACACACCAATGAGGCGAATGTTGAGGCGCATGTCGCCGTTCAAGATGTGGCTGAACTCGTGGGCGATGACGCCTTGCAGCTGGGCGCGGTCCAGTTGCTCAAGCGCGCCACGGGTCACGGCGACCGCGGCGTCCGCGCTGCCGAAGCCCGCGGCGAAGGCATTGATACCCGATTCCTCCTCGAGCACAAAAATTTGAGGCACGGGGACGCCCGACGCGATGGCCATCTCCTCGACCACATTGCGCAGTCGCTGACGCTCTATGTCGTTGCTCTCGCTGGAGACGAGCGTGCCGCCGAGTTCCTGCGCGACGCGCGCGCCGCCGCCCGAGAGCTGTGTGATCCGGAACGCGCTCGCGGCAAAGATGAAGCCAAGCACGCCCGCGGCAACCAGCAGCATGCGAACGGGCGACTGGAACGGCCCGGGCGCGCCTTCGATGGCGACCTGGAAGAACGCGAGCTCAACGACCACGGCAATCGCCGTAGCAATTGCAGTCGTCGCGATGGCGAACAGCAGGACGAGCTTGCGCGAATTGCGGCGCGAGCGGTCCTGCGCCTCGAAGAAATTCACGGCGCGTACCGGCGGCTAGCTGGAGATCAGCTCGTGAACGACACCTCGGGAACGGCGCGCTTCTCTTCGGACTCGATCTCGAGGAAGCTCGCTGCTTGGAAGCTGAAGAAGCCGGCCAGGATGTTGTTCGGGAAATTCTCGCGCAGGTTGTTGTAAGTGAGCACTACGTCATTGAACGCCTGGCGCGAGAACGCGACCTTATTCTCGGTCGTGGTGAGCTCTTCCTGGAACTGGATCATGTTTTCATTGGCCTTGAGGTCCGGATAGGCCTCGGCCAGCGCAAACAGACGGCCCAAAGCGCCCTGCAGGAGGCCTTCAGCGGCGCCGAGTCCGGCGATGGCGGCGGGGTCCGATGGGTCGGCCTTGGCGGCATCGAGGCTGCCTTTGGCCGCGTTTCGGGCACTGATCACGGCTTCCAGGGTCTCACGCTCGTGTGCCATGTAGCCTTTGACCGCCTCGACAAGGTTCGGGATGAGGTCGTAACGGCGAGTGAGTTGCACGTCGATCTGGGCGAAGGCATTGCCGACCCGATTGCGTGCATTAACGAGTCGGTTGTAAATCGAGATCGCGAAAAATACGATGCCGACCAGGACCGCCAGCAGAATCAGGAAATTCGTCATGGGCTCGTCTCCGCAGCAAAATCAATTCCTTAAGCATACTCGGCGACCCTTCGCGGCGCTACTTGCCGCGTTCCTGATGCTGGGTGCAACACCCCCGGTGCAGGCCGAATGGCACGGCGCGACCGAGGCGCTCATGGGCACGCGAATCAGCGTCCGGCTCTGGCACGAGGATGCCGACTTAGGTGAAGCGGCAGTGCGCGCGGCGATTGATGAAATCGCGCGGATCGAACGACTTATGAGTACCTACATGGAAGACAGTCGCATCTCTGCGATCAATCGTGAGGCACACCTGGGTCCGGTGCCCGCGGGGAGCGAGTTGTTCGGTCTTATCGAGCGTGCCGTGAAGGTCTCCGCCATGACCGATGGACGCTTCGACATAACCTACGACAGCGTGGGTAAGCACTACGATTTCCGCAAAGGCGTGAAGCCTGACGCGGACACGATTGCCCGTGAACTCGAGAACATCGACTACCGCTTCGTGTTGCTCGACAAAGAGGACCAGACCGTCGCATTCAAGCAGGAAGGCGTTCGCATCAACCTGGGCGGGATCGCCAAGGGCTATGCCGTTGAACGGGCCGTTGGCGTCGTTCGTGACATGGGTGTGGCCCATGCATCGGTCACAGCGGGCGGCGATTCGCGCCTGCTCGGCGACCGCCGGGGTCAGCCCTGGCTCGTTGGGATCCAGGACCCGCGCAATGAAGAAGACATTGCCGTCATTCGACTGCCGCTCGTGGACGAGGCGATTTCGACATCGGGTGATTACGAACGCTACTTCGACGAGGGCGACGTGCGTTACCACCACATTATCGCGCCCTCGACAGGCACCTCTGCCAACGAAGTGCAGAGCGTTACGGTCGTGGGCCCCGAGGGGACGATGACCGACGCGTTGTCGACCTCGGTATTCGTTCTGGGCGTTGCTGACGGGCTGGCGCTGATCGAAAAGATGGAAGGATTCGACGCCGTCATTATCGATGCCGACCGCACCGTGCATTACTCGAGCGGCTTCGATCCCGCCAATCAGTAAGCAACGCGCCGCCCGGGCACGCACCAAAACAGGTCAATCCCCCGCCTGACCCATTGTGTCAGTCCTGTCGCCCCCTGCCGACAGGCCGGGTTCCAGTACCCCCAACGGCTCACCGCAGGTTTCCGCTCAGCTGTTGCCTATCGCCGACAAAACGTGCGGTGGCTCACGCTTTTTCCAGCAGTTTTAGCCCCGAAACGTGCTGGCACATAACTTGCTCATTACAGGTTTGGGACACGCCCGTGCGACGGGCGTTTGAGCGACGCCCGCTTATCTGTGACAGCGATCACGGCCGCTAGCGAGAGCGATTGCGAACATTACGTAAACCGCCGGCCCGGGTCCCGAGAGGCTCGCCGGCGGGCTGTGCCAACGAGGAGCTGTTATGCATAACACCAGCCTGGAGCGGACCTTGCGCCGCGTTTTTGCTGCTGCGGCCACCGCCGTTTTGCTGGCCACGACGGCGGTCGCGTCGACGGGACTGTCGGGTAAGCCGGCCCCCGATTTCGCGCTTAAGAACGCCGCGGGCGAGAACGTCCGGCTGTCGGATCTGCGCGGTGAAGTCGTGATGATCAACTTTTGGGCCACGTGGTGCGGACCGTGCCGCGAGGAGATGCCGCTGCTCGACGAGATGCACTCGCGCTACAACCGCGTCGGATTCAGCCTGCTGGGTGTGAACATCGACGACGATCCGCGCCGTGCCGAGGAAATGATCGAAGCACTGGGTGTCACCTTCCCCGTTGTGTTCGACGCGAGCAAGCGTGTCAGCGAGCAGTACGACGTCAGCGCGATGCCCGTCACCATACTGCTCGACCGTGACGGTGTCGTGCGCTATGTGCACAAGGGCTACAAGCCGGGCTACGAGGACAAGTACCTCGAACAGGTCCGCGAACTGCTCCGCGAATGATCGCGGCCTGGAGCGCATGATGAAACGACTGCTTGGTGTAATGGCTTCAGTCGCACTGCTCGCAGTGCCGGCGGCGGCCGACGACAACACGGCACGCGCCCTCGACAGCGAGGTCGCGGACCTGAAGAAGGAAGTGCTCGCGCTCAACCGCGAGCTGTTCCTGCTTGAGGAAGAGCTCCTGTTCCCCGCCAACTCGCAGGTGGCCTTGTTCGTGTCGATGGACGTCGGCGACTTCTTCGCCCTCGACGCCGTACAGGTGAAGATCGACGGCAAGGAAGTGGCCAACTACCTGTACTCCGAACGCGAAGTCGAAGCCCTGATTCGGGGCGGCGTGCACCGCATCCACATCGACAACCTCAAGTCTGGCGATCACGAAATCGTCGCGTTCTTCACGGGCAAGGGTCCGCAGGGCCGCGACTACAAGCGCGGCGCAGAGCTGACGTTCGAGAAGGGTCTCGGCGCCAAGTACATGGAGCTTCGGATCTCGGACCGACAGAGCAAGCTGCAGCCCGAGTTCTTCATCTCCGAATGGGAGTAGCCCCGGCGTGACCCGTCGCATTCTCACAGCCCTCGCGCTCGTCTGCGCGCTGGTCGCACCGCCGCTGGCCGCGGACGAAGACGGTCCGGGCCCCGTTGTGGTGCGCGACCCGCACTACGGCGAGGTGCTGTTTCATTTCTACAAGGGCGACTACTTCTCGGCAATCGTTCGCCTGGCTGCCGCGCAGGAGCGCGAGCAGCTCGTGCACCACGACGACGAGGCCGAGCTGTTGCGCGGCGGGCTTGCGCTGTCTTACGGGCAGCACGAAGAAGCACACCAGATCTTCCGCAAGTTGCTCGACGGCAATACAGCGCCCGAGGTTCGCGACCGGACCTGGTTCTTCCTCGCCAAGATTCGCTACCAGCGTGGCTTTGTCGATGCCGCAGCCGATGCGCTGGCGGCCATCGGCGATGAACTGCCCAAGGACCTCGAGCCCGAGCGGCGCATGCTGCAGTCGCAGGTCTACATCGAGCAGGAGCGTTTCGACGAAGCCATCGAATTGCTGGACGGCTGGCGCGGTCCCGCGGGCTGGGTCGATTACGCCCGCTTTAATCTCGGCGTCGCGCTCGTACGCAAGGGTGAATTCGCCGAAGGCGCCAACTGGCTCGATCGGGTCGGGCGCCTGTCCGATGACCGTCCCGAGATGCTCGGGCTGCGTGACAAGGCCAACGTCGCGCTGGGTTACACGTGGCTGCAGAACGATCAGCCCGCCCGGGCCCGGCCGATCCTGCAGCGCGTACGTCTGAACGGTCCGTTCTCGAACAAGGCGCTGCTGGGCGTGGGCTGGGCCGATTCCGATCGTGGCAATTACCGCGCGGCGCTGACGCCCTGGACCGAACTCTCGGACCGCAATCTGCTCGACGCGGCCGTGCAGGAATCGCTGCTGGCCGTGCCCTATGCACTCGGCAAGCTCGACGCAACGCGCCAGGCCGCGGCCCGCTACGAGGACGCGATCGTCGCGTTCGCCAACGAACAACAGCGTATCGAAGATGCGATCGCCGGCATCGAGTCCGGCGAGATGATTAACCGGCTGCTCGAGAGCACGGCCGAGAGCGAGGCCATTGGCTGGTACTGGCGCCTCGATGCGATGCCCGACGCCACCGAGAGCCGTTATCTCTACCTGCTCATGGCGGGCCACCGGTTCCAGGAAGCGCTCAAGAACTACCGCGACGTGCTCGAGCTGCGCAACAACCTGCTCGAGTGGAAGGACAAGGTTACGGTGTTCCAGGCCATGATCGATACGCGTAAAGCCGGCTACACCGAGCGCCTGCCGCGCATCGAAGCCGGGCTAGAGGCGGCCGATATCGACGCGCTGCGTGCGCGCCACGCAACGCTTGAGGCGCGGTTGAACCGCATCGAATCCGAGCGCGACCTTTTCGCACTCGCGTCCAAACGGGAGCGCCAGCTCGTCGAAGAACTCGATCTCGCGGCCGAGCACCCAACGTTTGCGCTGTCGGCGCCCGAAGTTGACGACGCACGACGCCGACTCGAACTCATGCGCGGTGTGCTGCAGTGGCGCGCCGAGAAGGACTTCGACGCCCGAGTCTGGCGCCAGCGCAAGCTGCTGCGCGAGACGACGCGCGCCGTCGCACTCGCCGAGCGCGCGCGCCTGGCCGTTGACGACACGCGCATCAATGAGCCCTCGCGTCTCGTCGACTTTGACCACCGCGTGATTCAGCTTACGCCGCGTATCGACGCCAAGATCGCCGAACTTGAGTTGTCGCTGGGCGCCCAGCGCGCCTACCTGCATGGGCTTGCCATCGAAGCGCTACGCGAGCAACAGCGCCGCCTCGACACCTACACCGTGCAGGCACGATTCGCGCTGGCCGCCGTGTACGACCGCGCCACCGCGGCGCGTAACGACGCCGAGTCATCGGAGGCCGCGCAATGAAAGGCGTCGCGGTACTCATGATCTCGGGCTGGCTCTGGCCCTTCGGCGGCGGACCCGACAGGGACGAGACCATCAAGGCGCTCGACCGTGAGGCCGTGGAGATTTCCGAAGAGCAGGCCATCGATAACTCGAGTGAGCTCGCGCGTCAAAACTACCGCATGTTCCTGGAGCTCGTGGGCGACGACCCGAACCTTGGGCCCGAAGCCATGCGCAGGCTGGCCGACCTCGAACTCGAGGCGACCGAAGCCGCCGAGCTCGGCGAAAACATGCAGGCCGTGATGCTGTCGTCGAACTACGGCGGCGCCGTCGAGCTCTATGAGAACTTGCTGGCGCGCTACCCCGACTACGGGCGCAATGACCTCGTGCTCTACCAACTCGCGCGGGCGCACGAGTCGAGCGGCAATATCGAGGCCGCGCTCGAGACGCTGGACCGGCTCGTGTCGACGAATCCGGACACCGTGCACTTCGAGGAAGCGCAGTTTCGTCGCGGCGAGATGCTGTTTGTGCGCCGCGACTACGACGGCGCCAAGGTCGCCTACAGCACGCTCGTTCGCGACTTCCCCGAAGGCAACTTCTACCTTCAGTCGCTCTACAAGCTGGGCTGGTCGCAGTTCAAGCTCGCCGAGCACGAAGACAGCCTCGACCCGTTCTTCTCGCTGCTCGCACTGCGCCTGGAGGGCAGTGACGAGGACGGCACGCTGCGCTTCACGCCCAATGCACGCCGCGCCGACCGCGAACTCGTCGAAGACACGCTGCGCGTCCTGTCCATCTCGTTTTCGTACATGGAAGGGCCCGAGAGCATCGACGACTTTTTCGACAGCGTGGGTACGCCCGAATACGCCTACCTGATTTACGCGAATTTGGGCTCGCTGTACGTCGACAAGGAACGCTACGAAGACGCCGCGGGCGCCTTCCTGGCCTTCGTCGAGCGCGAGCCGCTGCACCCGCGCTCGCCGCTGCTCGAGATGGCCGTCATCGAATCCTGGAAGCAGGCCGGGTTCCCGACCCGCGTGCTGGACGCCAAGCAGGCCTTCGTAGAGCGCTATGGCATGGATACCGCGTTCTGGCAGCAGAATGACGCGGCCGAGCTGCCCAATGTCGTGGCGGCGCTCAAAACCAACCTCACGGACCTCGCGCAGTTCTACCACGCGCGCGCGCAAAACCCCGAGCCGATCGTGGCGCAGGTCGAGGAAGCCGAAAAGCAGACGCGCATCGCGCGCCAGGTTCGCGACGACTACCGCGCGGCCGCACGCTGGTACCGCAAGTACCTGGCCTTCTTCCCGGGTGAGCCCGATTCTGCGGGCACCAACTTCCTGCTCGCCGAGATCCTGTTCGAAAGCGAGGCCTTTGGCGAGGCCACCGACGAATACGAGCGCACAGCCTATGATTACGGCCTGCATGCGCAGGATGCCGAGGCCGGCTACGCCGCCTTGCTCGCCTACGCCGCGCAAGAAGAGACCTTGCCCGCCGAGGCGCGTGCCGATTGGCATGAACGCAGCCTGACGAGTTCGCTGCGATTCGCTGACACCTTCCCAGATCACCCCGAAGTCGCTGCTGTCATGACGGCCACGGCCGAGGACCTGTTTGGGCAGTCTCGCTTCGAGGAGGCCATCACCGTCGCCGGACGCGTGACGGCACTGCCCGCGGTGGCCGACCCCGAGCTCGAGCGCTCGGCCTGGACGGTTGTCGCACATTCGCAGTTCGACCTGGGCCGCTTCGGTAAGGCCGAGCAGTCCTACTACCAGTTGCAGGCGCGCACACCCGTCGAAGACCTCGAGACAGGTCGCGAGATTGGCGAACGCATCGCCTCGTCAATCTACAAACAGGCGGAAATCTCCCGCGACGTCGGTGATCTCGAAGCGGCCGTCGGCCACTTCCTGCGGATTGCCACCGTCGTGCCCGAGTCGCCCATCGTGGAGACGGCCGAGTACGACGCCGCCGCGGCGCTCATTTCGATGGGGCAGTGGGCCCGTGCCACGCCAGTCCTCGAGGCGTTCCGGTCCCGTTACCCCGAGAGCGAGTTCGCCGACGATGTCTCGCGCAGCCTGGCTGCGGGTTACCTCGAAACGGGCGACAGCCTCGCGGCCGCGTCGGAGTTCGAACGCATTTCGGATGACCTTGCCATGTCTCCGGCCGAGCGCGAAGAGGCGCTCTGGCAGGCGGCGGGTCTCTACAAGGACACGGGCATGATCGCTGAGGAGCGCGGTGCGCTCGAACGCATCATCACGCGTTACCCCGCGCCGTTCGATCCGGCGCTCGAGGCGCGTTTCCGTCTCTCGGAGATTGCCTCCCAAACGGGTGACGCGGCAGCGCGCCGGCAG
Source organism: Pseudomonadota bacterium (assembly GCA_039821605.1). Lineage (GTDB taxonomy): Bacteria > Pseudomonadota > Gammaproteobacteria > Steroidobacterales > Woeseiaceae > CALBPI01. Next base: position 407,801 of record JBCBNV010000001.1, read on the forward strand.
TGGCTAGAAGACATTGTGACGGTGGATGGAAATGCAGGCGCCGCGCGCACCGACCGCAGCCGCTACCTCGCGGCCACGGCGACGCTGGAGCTGACCGAGCCGTTGCGTCAGTCGTTCGCGCAGATGCGGATTACAGCGCCGCTCAAGGAAAGCCTGGGCCGGAAGCGGGCACTCATGGAGCAGGTGCTTGCCGAATACGGCCGCGCGGCAGACTACGGCGTGTCGGAAGTGACCACGGCATCGACCTACCGCATCGCCGAACTCTACCAGGTGTTCAGTGCCGACCTCATGAACAGTGAGCGCCCGGCCGACCTCGATGAACTTGCTCTTGAGCAGTACGACATCCTGCTTGAAGAACAGGCCTTCCCGTTTGAAGAACAGGCCATCGATATCTACGCGGCCAACGCAGCGCGTGCGGCCGAGGGCATCTACGACGAGTGGGTGCAGAAGAGTTTCGATGCGCTGGCAGATCTCATGCCGGCGCGATACGCAAAGGCGGAACGCAGTGATCCCTTCCTCGCATTACTCGAATAAGAACAAGCGACGCGCGTTGTGGCCCGTACTTGGGCTCGTGCTACTCGTCACAGGCTGTGCCACGTCGGGCGGCGACCCTGCGGCACCCGCACGCGGTGCGGCGTCCGCCAAGACGACGGCCACGGCCGAGATTCCCGATGCCGTCGCCAAGCGCTACGCGGATGCGCAGACGCTCATGTCCGTCGAAGACTACGCGGGCGCCATTTCGGTGCTCGAACCCGTGGTCGAGTCGGGCCCGCAGTACCCGGGTGCCGCAACGACGCTGGCCATCGCTTACCGCAATCTCGACCGCCACGAAGACGCCCTGGCATTGCTCCAGACCACGCTCGCCGTTCATGACGCGTATGCGCCCGGATGGAACGAAGTCGGCATTTTGCACAGAGAGTCGGGTCGGTTCGGGGAAGCAGAGGCCGCATATATGAAGGCCGTCACAGTAAAGCCCGACTACGCGTTGGCACACTTTAACTTCGGAATCCTGCTCGACCTCTATCTGGGACGTCATGAGCAGGCGCTGGAGCATTATCAGCGTTACCAGGAGCTCGTACCCGACGAGGACAAGCAGGTGTCGCGGTGGATCGCTGACATCAGCCGCCGGATCGAGCGCAATACGCGCGCGGCGCGGGTCGCACAGTAGGCAGGGCAGACCATGGCACGACGCACAACCTGGCTCTCGTTTACGTTTGTCGCGTTGATCGCGGCAGGCGCCAACGCGCAGGACGCCGACGACATCGGTCCCGCAGTGGACACGAGCGCGCCTGTTGCCGAGGACATCGGCCCTGCCGTGGATACGAGCGCGGCCGAGGTGGACGACGTGTCGCCGGCCGTGAATACGAGCACGGCACAGCCCGCCCGTTCGCGTGAGGCCATCGACTCATTGTCGCTGGACACCTCTCAAATCGTCGGCAACCAGGAGTTGCCGCAGGTGTTGTACATCGTGCCCTGGAAGTCGTCGGATCTCGGCGATCTCGTGGGACGACCGGTCAACACGCTGCTCGACGAAGTGCTGGCACCCGCGGATCGCGAGGTGTTCAAGCGCCAGGTCGGCTACTACGAAGATTTGCACGGCAGCGACGGGGATGACACCTGACCGCTGCCGTTCGATAGCGCCCGCCGCTTGAGCGGGTAATGACAGTCAATCAGAGGAAACGACAATGTCTGCAGTAATTGAATTCTTTCAACTGGGCGGGAAATTCATGTACCCGATCCTGTTTGTCTTCGGGCTTGGGATGGCCATTGCCATCGAACGCTACGTCTACCTGACGATGACGGGCGCGAGCAACCGCGCCATGTGGAAAAAGATCGTGCCGTACCTCAAGGCCGGCAACTTCCAGCAGGCCGTGAGCGTCACGAGCAAGTCAAAGTCGGCCATCGGCAAGATCATGACCTACGGCCTCTACCGTGTCGGGTCGGCGCGTCGTCGCGACGACATCGAAAAGGCCATGGAAGAGAGCCTCATGGAAGTGCTGCCCAAGCTTGAGAAGCGCACGCACTACCTGGCCACGTTCGCCAACATCGCCACGCTGCTGGGCCTGCTCGGTACGATTATCGGCCTGATCCAGGCGTTCACGGCGGTTGCCAACGCCAACCCGGCCGAGAAAGCCGACATGCTGTCGGGCAGTATCTCGATCGCGATGAACACGACGGCGTTTGGCCTCATGGTCGCCATTCCGCTGTTGCTCGTACACACCGTCATCCAGACCAAGACGAACCAGATCGTCGACAGCCTGGAAATGGCATCGGTGAAATTCCTGAACGCCGTCACCGAGCGTCAGGGTGATCCGAAAGGGGTCGCCGCGTGACATATCGCCGCCGGGGCGGCCGTCGCAGTCTTGAAGCGACGGAGCTCAACATCACGGCATTCATGAATCTCATGGTGATTCTGGTGCCGTTCCTGCTCATCACGGCCGTGTTCTCGCGGCTGGCGATTCTCGAGCTGAATCTTCCGGGTGCTTCCTCTGAGCCCGCGGAGAATCCTGCCGAGACGATGCAGCTGGAGATCACGGTGCGCGCTGCGCGCATCGAGGTTGGCGACCGCAACGGCGGCCTGCTTTCGCGTATCGACAACGTCGATGGCGAATACGATCTCGACCGTCTCGCGGAGAAGCTGCGTGAGGTCAAGAAGATCAACCCCGATAAGCTCGACTGCACGTTGCTGCTCGAGTCCGACATCTCCTACGAGACGCTGGTCCAGGTCATGGACAAGGTGCGCATCTACGAGGAGCTCAAGGACGGTGAGCTGAACAAGATCGAGCTGTTCCCCGAAATCTCTATCGGCGACGCGACTGTCGCGGAAGGAGCCTGACGATGAGTCATTCATCGCGCGCGATGCGGATGGACCGGCGCCACAAGCGTGGCAAGAGCCCGGGCCTGAATCTCGTCTCGCTCATGGACATTTTCACGATCCTCGTGTTCTTCCTGCTCGTGAACTCGTCGGACGTGGAAACGCTGCCCAATGCCGATGAGCTCAAGCTGCCCGAGTCGGTGGCCGAGCAGAAATCGCGTGAGACGGTCATCGTGATGGTCACGGACACCGCGATTCTCGTGCAAGGTGATGTGGTCGCGTCGGTCGATGACGTCATGAATATGCAGGGCAACGTCATCAGGGGCCTCAAGCAGGCGCTCGTGGCGCAGAACGATCGCGTGCTCCGCAAGGCGGCCAACCAGGACATCGCCCAGCGCGAGGTCACCATCATGGGCGACAAGGAGATTTCCTATCGCCTGCTCAAGAAGGTCATGGCCACGTGCACCGATGCCGATTACGGTCGCATCTCGCTCGCCGTGATGCAGAAGAGTTCCGACAAGCTGGCGTCGACGACGGCCGGCGCGGGCATCGGGGGCTGATCCATGGCGACCGCAATGCCCACCTCGTTCCAGGCCTACTACCGCGACTACCAGTTGCCGTGGACGCTGTCCGACGAACAGGAACAGAAGTTCCGCAAGATCCTGGCGATTACGCTGGCGATCATGTTCGCGCTCAGCATTATCTGGCCGTTCCTGCCGACGCCTGATGCCGACCCCTACGCGGAAGTCGAAATCGAGCCACGCTTTGCGCAGCTTATCGTCGAGAAACAGGAGCCGCCCCCGCCGCCGCCGCGCGTCGAGGAGCCGGAGCCCGAGCCGATAGAAGAAGCACCGCCTGAGCAGGTGGTGCAGGAGCCCGAGCCCGTACCCGAGCCTGTGGTCGAGCCCGAGCCCGTCGAGCCACCACCCGTGGACCAGGCCCGCGAGCGGGCGTCTGTTGCCGGTCTGCTGCCATTCGCCGACGATCTCGCAGCGCTGCGTGATAACGATATCGTTGATCAGGTGGCCTCGAGCCAGCCGCTCACGGGCGCTGTGGGTGCAGCCGAACGTAACGAGCGTTCGCTGATTACCTCAAACGTCGGTGCCTCCAGTGGCGGCATCAACACGGCCCAGCTGTCGCGCAACACAGGCGGCACGGGGCTGTCCGGTCGTGCGACGACGCAGGTGGAGACGCCAGTCGCCGCGATCGGTGATGGCAACGCGCGCAACAACGTGCAGCGCAACGGCGACAGCAACCGCGGGTCACGCTCGCGTGAAGAGATCGAGATGGTCTTCGATCGCAACAAGGGTGCGATCTACGCGCTTTACAACCGTGCACTCCGGCAGGACCCGACGCTCGAAGGCAAGCTCGTACTGCGCCTGACCATCTCGCCTGAAGGCGTGGTCACGATGTGCGAGATCGCGTCCAGTGAACTCGGCGACCCCGAACTGGAACGCAAGCTTGTGCAGCGCGTCAGGCTGTTCCGCTTCGAGCCCAGGGACGTCGAGGCGATCACGACCACCAAGCCGATCGACTTCTTCCCGGCTTGATGAGATTGCCGCGCGGCCTGCGGCCGCTCGCAATGACGGGGTAGGGCGTCGCCGCTCGCAATGACGGGGAGGCGCGTCCAGCAAACTCGCTGACGACAACTACCGTCATTGCGAGCCAGCGAAGCTGGCGCGGCAATCTCTCGAATCCAACGTAACGCCGGATCAACGCGACATTCACCGGTCGCAGCCGGCATGTGAACACAGTCATGGTGTACCTCAAAGGAGGTACACCAATATGGTCCGACTCCCTGCGGTCTACATCATGACCAACAAGACTCGAGGCACGCTCTACACAGGCGTTACCTCGAATCTCCCTGGTCGCGTTTGGCAACACAAACACCGCATCACGCGCGGCTTCACCGCACGCTACAACCTGCACTTACTCGTCTACTTCGAAACCGCGGACACCATGCGCGCGGCCATCGAACGCGAGAAGCAAATCAAGTCCGGCTCCCGCCGCCGCAAGATCCGCCTCATCGAAAACATGAATCCCGACTGGCGCGACCTCTACGGCTTCGTCAGCGACTAGCTACCAGCGCCGGTACCACCGCGCCAGTCGCTCCGAACTGATGCCCGCGGCGTGCCCGAGGGCCAGCGCGCGGTTTACCAGCGTGCGGCGCAGCCAGCCCGTCTCGCGCCATTTTCGCGGGTCGACGCCGATCTCCAGTGGCAGCGCCGTGAACGCGCCTTCGGTCTTGGCGGCGCGCACCAGTCGGACTTCCTCGAACAATGGCGCGGGTTCGAAACCGCCCCAGCGTTCAAACGCCTCGCGCGTGAAGAACAGACCCTGGTCCCCGTAGGCGACGCCGCGCCGCGCGCGCCAGTTGATGAGGGCGGCCAGTCTTCGGGCACCCATGCCTTCGACGCCCTCAAAGCGGAATTGGAACCAGCCGCCGTCGTTGCCCGCGCCGATGTGGCCGCGAATCGCCGACGCGGAATCAGCGGGCGGCGTGGCGTCTGCGTGCAGAAACCAGAGCAACGTGCCCGAAGCTGACGCGGCGCCGGCGTTGAGTTGACGGCCGCGTCCGGCTTCGGACCGAATGATCGTGGCGCGCCCGGCCACGGCCGTTTCGAGTTCCGACTGTTCGGTATTGGCGGCTGCAACCAGGCATTCGTCGATGCCCGGGTCGCGCGAGAGCAAGGTCAGCAGGCGCTGCAACGCCGCCGTGTCGCGGTAGACGGGGATGATGACGGAGAGGCGTTGTGCCTCGGTCGGGTCGCTTGGTTTGGTTGTTGCGGTCACGGTTGGGAGATTGCCGCGGCGCTGCGCGCCTCGCAATGACGGGTTCTTTTGCCGCGCGCCTCGCAATGACGGGTTTTTTTGCCGCGCGCCTCGCTATGACGGGGTTTTTGCTGCGGGCTCGCAATGACGGGGTTTTTGCTGCGAGCTCGCAATGACGGGTTTTTTTACTGCGTGCCTCGCAATGACGGGGTTTGGCTGCTGGCCCCGCCTGGGCGGGCTTGGGTCGCGCGGCGTGTCAGCTCACCTTCTTGCGTTGGCGCGCCAGCAGCCAGCGGAAGAGCTTCTCGACCGTGGGCGTCAGGCGCGTGCGGTTGTAGGCGTCGGCCAGTCGGCGCAGGTATTCAGAGCGCGTGGGGTAGGCCGGGACGGCCGCATCGAGCTCGCCGAGGCCGCGGCCGTTGGCCACGAGTACGGCGAGTGCCGCAATCTGTTCGCCCGCGTCGGCGCCGACGATCGTGGCCGAGAGGATCTTGTCTTTGCCCTTCTCCGTGAGCACACGCACAAAGCCGCGGTCGTCGGCCTGGGCGCGCGCGCGGTCCATGGCGTCCCACTCCACCCGGTAGGTATCGAAGGCAACGCCCGCATCGCGCAGATCGGATTCCTCGGCACCGACGTGCGCGATTTCGGGGTCCGTGTAGGTGCAGCGTGCAATCCGGCCCGCATCGGGTTTTCCGCGACCAAAGAACAGCGCGTTGCGGATGATGATGCGCGCCTGGTGGTCCGCGTTATTTGTGAACTGGTACTTCGAGCACACGTCGCCGGCCGCGAAGATACGCGCGTTGCTCGTGCGCAGGTTGTTGTCAACCGTGATGCCCTTGCGCGGGTCGTAGTCAACGCCGGCCGCTTCGAGATTCAGCGAGTCGACATTGGGCGTGCGACCCAGCGCGACGAGCAATTCGTCGACAACGAACTCGCCGTCTGCGGTGCGAACCACGCGCTTGTCGCCGTTGCGCGCAACCGACTCCGCGGCCGTGCTCAGATGCAGGTGGACGCCGTCGCGCTCGAGCTGCTTCGCGAGCACTTCGCCTGCTTCAGGGATCTCGACGGGGATCGGCCGATCGGCCATTTCGAACAGGTGCACCTCACTGCCGAGGCGTGCGAAGGCCTGGGCCAGTTCGCAACCGATTGGACCGGCCCCAATGACACCGAGCACCGCGGGTTGTTCGCGCAGGTCGAAGATCGTCTCGTTGGTGCGCGGTTCGGCTTCTATGAGCCCCGGGATGGGGGGCACCGCAGCACGCGCGCCCGTGGCGATGACGAACTTGGCGGCCGTGAGCACGGTGTCACCCACGCGCACCTGCGTGGCGTCTTCGAAAGCGGCCTCGCCGAGAAACACGTCGACGCCATTCTCTGTGTAGCGCTCGACTGAGTCGTGGTGCGAGATGCCGGCGCGAACCTCACGCACCCAGCTCATGGCGTCAGCAAACGACACATCGGCGCCGCCGTGCCGGCGCTCCGCCATTTCGATGAGTGCCTTCGAGGGCACGCAGCCAACGTTGAGACAGTCGCCGCCCATGGCGTGACGCTCGATGAGCGCGACCTTGGCGCCCAGGCCGGCGGCCGCAATGCTGACGATGAGGCCGGCGGGACCCGCGCCAATAACGACGAGGTTGTAACCCTCAGGGTCCGGAGTCGGGTTTTGGTAGCCCGACGGGAAGACGAGGTCGCGCCATTCGGCGTCGTGCTGCTGGCCGGGGTACATGTCCATGTCAGGCTTCCCCTGTTGCGGATTCGGTGGGCACGCCGATCGTCTCGCGCAGCGTGCGCGACGCGAAGCGCGCGATGAGTACGGTGACGAGCGCCGTTGCGATGAGACCGCCAATGAAGAACACGCGGCCCCAGGGCCCGGCGTCGTACTCGCCGGCGATGAGACTCGTCAGGTCGCTGGCTGCCGAGCCGATGTACACGTAGAGCAGCGTGCCCGGCAGCATGCCGAGCCACGAGCCAAAGAAGTAGTGCGAGAGCTTCATGCCCGTCAGGCTCATGAGGTAATTCATGACGTTGAACGGGAAGATGGGGGACAGACGCAGCAGCAGCATGACGAAGAAGCCGCGTTGTTCGGTCGCCTTGTCGATGGCCGCGAGTCGCGCGTCGTTGCCGATTCGGTTGCGCACCCAGCCACGCCCGAGCGCGCGGCCGATGATGAAGGCCAGCGTCGCGCCCAGGATGCTTGAGACAGATACGAGCGCCGTGCCGTAAAGCACGCCGAATACGTAGCCCGCGGCAACCGTGAGAATCGAGCCCGGCACCATGAGCACCGTGGCGGCGACGTAGGCGCCGATGAAGACGAGCCAGGCCGTTTCCTTGTTGGCCTCGATCCAGCGCACGAGATTCGTGAGCCATTCCGCGATCGGGAACTGTGTCGCGGCGACGGCGAGCACCACGATGATCGCGACCAGTGTCAGCAGTTTGAATTTGGCGTTCATGTTCGTTTCCGTCAGTCAGGCGATGTGTCTCGCCTCGAGTTCGTGTTGTGTCCGCTGCAGCCAGGCCACCAGACTGCGGCGCGCGGGTCGCCCGTCAAGCGCGAGCGTGCCCATGACCGCGTCGAGCGCGTTGGGCGTGTCGATGTCCGTGTGCGGGCCGAGCCATTGCAGGCTGTTGCCGCTCGCCTCACAGGCGGCGGCGAGTTCGGCGCCCAGCCGGGATGTCGACCAGGGCAGAGGCTCAAGCTCGGGCCAGCCCGAGCGGGTGCCCATGGCGACAACACCACCGTCGGCCGCAGCGCCCAGCACGATGTCGTGTGTCGCCAGCGCGCGCGCCGCGTCCAGAAGATAGGTGGTGTCGACAGTCGGTGCGTCGCTGCCAATGAACAGGATCGGCGCCGAACCTTCGGCCAGGTCCTCGGTTGCGCGTTGCAGACGCGCCCCCAGGTTGCCGGGACCCTGCACGACGACGCGTACGCCCGGGCACTGCCGTGCCGCCCAGTCCACGTCGTCGGCGCGGTCCACGCAAATCGCGCGCGGGCCGGGCCAGGCCAGCAGGTCTTCCGCGGCGCAGGAGAAGAGGCGTTCGGCCAGCTCCAGCGCAAATTTCGCGTCGGTTTCGGCAGCGACGCGTTGTTTGCCCACGCCCGGCCGCGGCCGCTTGGTAAACAGTACCAGCGTGCAGTCTGTGGCGTTGTGGCTAGCAGCGTGGGTCATGGGGTCGCGCCCGTGATCGGAGTTACGGGAGGAATGACCGCAGCGGCAGCCAAAACATTTCAGTTCGTGCGGGGCGCCGGTCGCGTCGCAGGCGGGGACGGTCCGCTCAGACCGCCTGGTCTCCGGACTCACCCGTGCGAATGCGCACCACCTGCTCAAGGGGCGTCACGAAGATCTTGCCGTCGCCGACCTTACCCGTTCGGGCGGCCGCGACGATGGCTTCGATGATCGACTCCGCCTGGTCGTCGGGGGCTGCGATTTCAATCTTGCTCTTTGGCAGGAAATCGACCACGTACTCGGCGCCCCGGTACAGCTCCGTGTGCCCGCGCTGGCGCCCAAAACCCTTCACTTCGGTCACAGTCATGCCCTGCACACCGAGTTCGGAGAGGGCGTTGCGGACGTCGTCAAGACGGAACGGTTTGATGATGGCGGTGATGAGCTTCATGGCCCCTCCACGGGGTCGCGGGATGTCGTCTCGTTAGTGTATAACACAAGGCGCCAAAGGTGCCGGGCGATCGTCCCGGGAGCGCGGCATTGGCAACACCGAGACCGACTATGAAATTGAGAGACACCGCAGCGCCTGCGACGGTGCCCGTGAGCTCGGCCACAATTATGCTGGTTCGAGACAAGGCGCAGGGCGGGGGTACCGAGGTGTTTATGCTGCAGCGTCACGGCAAGGCCGATTTCGGCGGCGCTCACGTGTTCCCGGGTGGCCTGTCCGCGGACGCCGACCACACGGCCGACATGGCGCCGTATTGCTTCGGTCTCGATGACGTTGAGGCGTCGCGCCAGCTGGGCCTTGACGCCGGTGGTCTCGGCTTGTGGGTTGCGGCCATTCGTGAGTGCTTCGAAGAATCCGGCTACCTGCTGGCCCGCGATATCACGGGGGCGCTCTGTGAACCTGCAGACGAACGCCACTGCGCGCGTTTTGAAGACTACCGCGGGGCGCTCGCGCGCAACGCATTGACGATGCGTGAGGTTTGCGCCGCCGAGTCGCTGACGCTCATGTGTGACGCCATTGAGTACGTCAGTTTCTGGACCACGCCCGTAGTGTTTGAGCGCCGCTACGCGACGCGGTTCTTCGTGGCCGCCGTGCCCGAGGGGCAGGTCGGTGCTGCGGACGGCCGGGAAACGGTGGATGCGACCTGGGTCTGTCCCGCTGCGGCCATCGATCCGAGCGCCGAACCCGGGCTGCAACTGCACCCGCCGACCGTCGAAAACCTGGCCTGGCTCGCGCGCTTTGCATCCGTGGCGGAGACCATGGCGGCCGCTCGCGCGCTCGACAAGTCGGCGATCGAAGAAGTGCTTCCCGTCGTCAGCCGCGACGATGCCGGGTTGCGGATCACGTTGCCCGACGGCCGCACCGCGACACCCTGACGTGGCAGGCGCAACACAGGCCGTTGCCATTGCGCACGGCGTCACGCGGCTAACCGCACCGAACCCTGGTCCCATGACGGGCTCCGGCACCAACAGCTATTTCGTGGGCGAGGATCGTCTCGCGCTCATTGACCCGGGCCCTGATCTTGATGCCCATGTCGACGCCTTGGTCGCGCATGCCGACGGGCGCCTCGACGCCATTCTCGTCACACACACGCACCGGGATCACTCGCCGGCGGCCGCGGCCGTGGCGGAGCGGACGGGTGCCGCCGTATACGGTATGTTGCCGCCGGCAACGCCCGAGAACGACGCCACATTCGTGCCCGACACCGTACTCGAGCACGAGCAAAAGGTGACCGTTGGTGGGCATGAGATTCTGGCCATTCACACGCCCGGGCACGCGTCCAATCACGTCTGCTTCCTGCACACCGCGACGGGCATTGTGTTCACGGGCGATCACATCATGAACGGCTCGACCGTGGTCATTGCCGCACCCGACGGCAATATGCGCGCCTACCTTGATTCGCTATCGTTGCTGAAGCACTACGCGCCGCAGACCATTGCGCCCGGACATGGTGAACCCCTGCTCGAGCCCGAGCGCGCCATCGACTGGATCATTGCGCACCGGCTGGAGCGCGAGGCCAAGGTGGTCGAGAAACTGGCGGCCATCGAACCCGCCACAATCGACGCACTGTTGCCACAGGTCTACGATGAGGTGGACCCGGCGCTGTGGCCCATTGCCCGATACTCTTTGCGGGCGCACCTCGAGAAATTGCTTGAGGAGGGTCGCGCTCTGCGCACCGAATCCGATTGGACGCTCGTGGCGGACTAAGCCCACGACGACACGCCCACTGACATTTGAGGACCGAGCATGACGCCCATCAGCGAAGCTGCCCGCAATACCATTCTGGGCGAAGCCCGCACGCACTCAACCTGGCTCGACAAGCCCGTACCCGAGTCTTTGCTGCGCGAGATCTACGATTTGACCAGGATGGGCCCCACGAGCGCCAACTGCTGTCCGGCACGCTTTGTGTTCGTGACGAGTGATGCGGGCAAGGCGCGTCTCAAGCCGCACCTGATCGAGGGCAACGTCGAGAAAACCATGATGGCGCCTGCGACGGCCATCATCGCCTACGACTCGGAGTTTTATGAGCGCGTGCCCGAACTGCACCCGCACAACCCGGGCGCCCGCGACTGGTTCACGGGCAGTGAGCAATCGATCTACGACAACGCCATGCGCAATGGCACACTGCAGGGCGCTTATTTCATGATTGCCGCGCGCGCATTTGGGCTGGATTGCGGCCCGATGTCGGGTTTCGATCCTGCTGGCGTGAACAACACGTTCTTCCCCGACGGGCAGTTCCGGGTCAATTTTCTGTGTAACGTGGGCTACGGAGATGCGAGCACACTGCACCCGCGGTTGCCGCGATTGGACTTCGACGACGCTTGCCAGACGGCGTAACCCATCCATCAGGGGCCGCGAGCCGCTGTCATAGGCGTTATCATGCGGTCGGTAAGGCCTGCGCGGCCGACGCGAACGCAGGATGCGGGAGCCCAGAATGAAACGAATTCTCGCCATGGCCTCATTGGCTGCGGTGCTCACAATCATGCCCCGTCCGGGAGCAGCGGGTCCGTGGGTGGAGCCCGGTGACCTCGCGTTGCGCAACGATGTTCAGACGCTCGCTGATGCCGGTGTCATCACAGCCCCGGTCACCAGTTGGCCGTTATCATGGGGCGACATTCTCAATGACACAGCCGATTTCGAGTATGTATCAGAGCTCAGCGATTCGGAGCGAGCGGCGCTGACGCGTCTGCGGCGGCGGGGTCTTCGCGAGACGCGCGTCGGCCAGGTTGAGTATCGGGTCGACGCGAAGTACGACTCTGCGCCCGGCCTGTTGCGGGGGTTCGAGCGACGGGCACGAGAGGAAACTGACGTATTCGTGGGCGCCAGCTGGTTGGGGGATCGGTGGGCTGCTGAAATTCGCGTGGCCGGCGTCAGTGACCCCGACGACGACAAGGACGTGCGGCTAGATGGCTCGTTTGTTGGCGTCGCATTGGGTAATTACATGGTGTCCGCCGGTGTCATGGACCGATGGTGGGGCCCGGGTTACGACGGCAGCATCATCCTGGGCAACAATCAGCGGCCCATCCCCGCGATTTCGATCGAGCGGAACGACACGGCGCCGTTCAAGTCCAAGTGGCTCAGCTGGCTTGGCCCCTGGGACGCGAGCTTCGTTTGGGGGCAGCTCGAGAATGACCGGGCGGTGCCCAATGCCCGACTGCTTGGTTTGAGAATCAACTTTCGACCTTTGCAGTCTCTGGAGATTGGTCTCAGCCGCACGGCCCAATGGTGTGGCAATGGCGACCGGCCCTGCGACCTCGATGCACTCGTGAAGCTCACTTTGGGACGTGACAATCAAGGCGACGACAACATCGACACGAGCAATGAGCCGGGAAATCAGCTCGCTGGCGTTGACCTGCGCTGGGCGCCGGGCTTCGCGCCACTCAATGCCGCATTTTACATGCAGATGATCGGTGAGGATGAGGCTGGTGGATTTCCGAGCAGATTTCTTGGCCAACTTGGCCTTGAGGCTTCAGGTGCCGTGGGTATGACCCATTGGCGGGGCTTCTTGGAGTTTTCTGGGACGACCTGTCAATTCTATGAATCCAGTTCACGTCCCAATTGTGGCTACAACAATGGGATTTACCAGACCGGCTACCGCTTTCGGGGTCGCAGCATTGGGCACAGCGCAGACAACGACGCTGAAGTTCTCTCATTGGGGGGCATGGCGGTGGAGGCGGACGGCGACAGCTGGATCGCCATCCTGCGCGTCGCGGAGCTAAACAATGACGGCCCGCCCGACCCGACGAATACAATTTCGCCGACGCCTGCCGACTTTACGGCGATCGAAGTCAGCCACCGTAAGGTACTGCAATTCGGTGAGCTCGAGGTTGGGGCTGGGGCATCCCGGTTCGAGGATCTTGCAAGCGGTCGTAGAGAGGATGACAGCCGATTGTTCGTGAACTGGCGGATGCCGTTCTGACCGCCACACTCCGGTATACTTCTTCGGTTTTCAGGGGGTCGATACGCGCCCCGCATGACTTTATGTTGCACCGATGACCCGAATTTCCACCTGCAGACTGCCGTTCGCCGTGTTGTTGGTCGCAGTAGCCGTCGCCACTGCGCAGGCGCAAGTACCCGCGCCCACGCCAGCGCAGCTCGAGATGCTGCGGTCCCTGCCAGCCGATCAGCAGCAAGCGCTCCTCGAAGAATTTGGCCTGCCAGCGGGAACGAGCGCGGCGCCGAGTGCGCCGACGTTCCCGGAGTTGGTGCGGCAACCGGTCGCAGACGGCGCAGGGCCTGACGACGGTCCAGCGGAGATCCGGATCGTTGGCGGCGAGACGCTCGTTATTTCCTTCGACGCGTCCGCCTTGGAAGTCGAGGCGGCTTCCGAACTCGAGTCCAAGCCTGCGATTGTGGCGCTGGATGGGACTCGGACCTGGGAGCTGACGGACGCCGGCGAGCTCGTGCTACCCGGTGTCGCCACCATCTCACTCTCGGGGTTGAGTGCGGATGACATCACGATGCGTCTGGCCGCGGAACCGGCGCTAGCCGCGTATCGGATCACAGCGCAAATTCTCCCGCTTGCGCCTACGGGCGTGGACGCGCTCGAGTACTTTGGTTACGACCTGTTTGCCGGCGTGCCGACGTCATTCGCACCGGCGACCGACATTCCGGTGCCTACTGATTACGTCATGGGGCCGGGCGACCAGCTCCGCATTGAGTACTTTGGCAAAGAGAACCGCACGATCAATGCAGCGGTGACGCGCGACGGCACTGTGATTCTGCCTGAAATCGGACCGGTGACGCTTGCCGGTCTGACTTTCGATGAAGCACGGGATGAAATCGTCAACCGAATCGCCGAGCAGAAGATTGGTGTTCGCGCCAGCGTCACGATGGGTGAGCTGCGCTCGATCAGGATTTTCGTTCTAGGTGACGTCAATCGTCCTGGGTCCTACACCGTCAGTGGCTTGTCGACGATGACCAATGCGCTGTTCCTGTCGGGCGGTGTTAACACAACCGGGTCATTGCGTGACGTCCAGCTCAAGCGCAATGGCACACTGATCGGCCGCCTCGATCTCTACGACTTGTTATTGCGCGGTGATACACGAGACGACCGTCGCCTGTCGCCAGGGGACGTCATCTTTGTGCCACCGGTTGGCGTGCGCGTCGGCGTGGAAGGTGAGGTAATTCGACCTGCTTACTATGAGCTGCGGGGGCGCACCACCGCAGGTCAGCTCGTGGGCCTAGCCGGCGGGCTGCGCCCTACGGCGTTCGGGCCCACCGGGCGGATTGAGCGTGTAGCGTCTAGTGGCGATCGAAGGATCATCGACGCGGATTTGTCGTCTGAAAGTGGCCGTAACGTACTGGTTCGCGACGGCGATGTCCTACGCATATTCCCCGTACTCGATCGGTTGGATGACTCCGTCGAGCTCGTGGGCCATGTGCGCAGGCCGGCCCAATACGAGTGGCGCGAAGACTTACGCGTCACAGATCTGATTCCCTCGCCGGCGCTATTGAAGCCGCAGGCAGATACGAGCTACCTCGTCATTCGGCGGGAAACCGGTGACGACGGACGCATCGACGTACTATCGACAGATCTGCTCTCTGCATTGTCCGATCCGGTCGCATCGTCCAACCCGCTGCTGCAGCCACGTGACCAGGTTATTGTGTTCAGAGTCGGGCCGGCGCGCGGCGCCCGGCTTGAGGCAATCTTGGAACAACTGCGCGAGCAGGGTACGCGTGGGGACGTGTTCCGTATGGTGTCAGTGGGCGGCCAAGTTCGAGCGCCCGGGGACTATCCGTTGGAAGCGGAAATGCGGATCAGTGATCTGCTGCGTGCGGGTGGCGGATTCACCGATGCTGCATTTCTGGGCGACGCGGAATTGACGCGCTACATCATTGGCGAAGACGGTTCCCGCCAGACGCGCCTGATCGCTATCGACTTGCAAGCTATTCTCGCGGGAGACCGCTTTGCGGACGAAGTGCTGCAGCCCTACGACTATCTCAATATTCGGGAAATTCCGGAATGGCGGGGACAGGAAACCGTTACGCTGCAGGGTGAGGTCCGATTCCCAGGTACCTACCCGATCAAACGGGGAGAGACGCTAGTTTCCGTCATCGAACGCGCCGGTGGCCTCACGGATCTCTCGTTTGCAGACGGCAGCGTGTTTACACGCGAGATTCTGAAGCGACGCGAAGAGGAACAAATCGACGTTTTGGTGTCGCGGCTCGAGGCTGACCTCGCGGCACTGGCATTGCAGGGCGCGCAACTCTCTGCCGACGCGCAGCAAGCGTTCGCATTCGGCCAAAGTCTTCTGTCGCAATTGCGAGGAAGCCAGGCAACCGGGAGGCTCGTGATTGACCTCAATGACGTGCTGAAAGGAGGCGTCGGTTCGAGCGAAGATATTGTGCTCAAGGACGGTGATCAGCTTCTGATTCCTCAGCAGACCCAGGAGGTCACGGTGATCGGCGAGGTGCAATACGCCACATCTCACCTGTTCGATCCCGAGCTAGATCGCGATGATTACATCTCCAGAAGCGGTGGGCTCACCGTCAAGGCGGACGACCGTCGGATTTACGTGGTCCGAGCGAACGGCCAGGTGGTGGCCGGAACGACAACCGCGTGGCTGCGTCGCGTCGGTGGCACTGAGATTCGTGCGGGCGATACGATTGTTATTCCAATTGACGCGGACCGCATCGCGCCACTGACTCTGTGGTCGAGTGTGACGCAAATCGTCTACAACCTTGCCGTCGCAGTCGCGGCAGTCAATTCTTTCTGATGGCGTTGCGGAGCGTGTACCGTGCCTAATGCTGCGGAAACTGGCGAAGGCGCCGTTTACTTCGACTTCGTCAGTGGGGTGTTCGCATCCGCCCTTCGCCACTTCAAGCTCCTCTCGTTTGTGTTCGTCGTCGCGGTCGGTGCCGCGGTCGCCTACGTGATGGTCACCGACAAGGTTTATGAGGCTCGCGTCATCGTAACTGATGCGGAGCGTTCCGGTGCCGGCGCGCTCGGCGGCGCAGGCGGGCAGTTAGGTGGACTTATCGGTTTGGCGGGTCTTGCTGGACTGAGTCAGGAGAGTCGGCTTCAAGAAGGTCTGGCCGTTCTCGAGAGCAGTGCCTTCGCAACCCAGTTTGTGCAGGATCACGACCTGGTCGAGGCGTTTGCAAAGCCTGATTCAGATGATCCGATCTGGTCGGCGACCCACCAATTTCTCGATAAGGCTCTGACGATCGACAACGACGTCACGAGTGGCATGGTGACGATCTCGGTTCGGCTTGAGGACCGCGAAACAGCGGCCTCGACGGCGAACGCGGCCATTCGTGCAGTCAATGAGCGGATCCGGCAGCGCACTATCGACGAGTCGGACGCTGCCATTGTCTTCCTCAACGACAAGATCAACGAAACCAGTTCTCTCGAGACTAAGCAGGTCCTGTATCGGTTGGTAGAGGCTAAGCTGGGCGAGTTAATGATCGCGAGTACCCGGCCAGAGTTCGTGTTTCGAGTCATCGATCCCGCTACCGTGCCACACGAATTCGACTATGTTCACCCGCGGGCATTGCTGGTCCTGATGTTTGCGTTGTTCTGCGCAGCGATTGTGTCCGCGCTCGCGTTACTTGTCCTTGATGGACTGCGTGCGCTTCGGGCGTCGCGGGTCGACTAGCCGAATTGCATGCCGCAACCGGTCGGCATCAATGGCCTACCCCATCCTGCATTCTTAGCGCGTCGATTCGGCCAGGGCCTGTGAATGAGACCAATGCAAAGCGCCTGAGTCGAACGCTGACAGGACCGACGGCATTTGCGATCGTCGATCAGGGGCTCTACACGGTAGCCAATTTTCTGGCTGGGCTCACCATACTCTGGCAGGCTGGGCTGGAAGCGTTTGGACATTACGCGTTGGTGATATCGTTGTCGTCGGCTGCCAAAGGCGTTGCTTCGGGCTTGATCATCGAGCCCGTCGCCGTTCTCGGCAGTGGACCCCACGGCGATGGCATCAAGTCAGGCGCATTGCTTATCGGCATTACCGCAGTCCTGAGTTCTAGCCTCGTGCTCTTGCTAATGGCGGGCACAGATGCGTATACCCTCGCAGGTTGCGCGCTGGCGATCTTCCTGGGTCAGTTGGGCGTTCATCTATTGCGGCAGGTCGCGTACGTAGACGGGACTATGGCCCGAGCCGTAGGTTTGAGCGGCACATACCTGCTACTCATCGTCGCGGGCTCGGTAGCGAGCGTTGTCACGACGACAGTGGGTGTGCGAAGCGCCACCGTTGTGCTGGCCTTGAGTGGTATTGCGGCAACGCTGTTGTGGTTGCGGCGGCCCCATGTGGCGCTCGCGGAGTCATTGACCGCTTGGAAGACGACAGGCCACTATTCGCGGACCGCTGTTGTTTCAAACGTGCTTGGTGCTTTCGCATTGCAGCTTGTCTACTGGGTTGGCGGTGTGCTCGGGCAGGTCCAAGTGGTCGGTCTGTTGAAGCTGTTCGAGCAAATGACGGCCCCTGTCTACCAGATTGTGATCGCCATCAGTCAGATACGGCTCGTCGAGCTCAGCGCTCTGTTTTCTCGGGCTGGCTTCAGTGGTATCCGGCGCCGCATTCGAATCGAGGCGATGCGGTATTTCTGGCTCGGTGCCACGGGCGCGGTGGTGTTTGTGATCGCTGTTTTGCTGGTTGGCGCGCGACCGGGTTATCTCAGCCAGTCTCAGTGGTACGGGTTTGTTTTCGTCTTCTCGGTGGTTCCGGTCGTGCAAGCGGTTTCTGCGTCGCTCATCGTTGCGGCCAAGGCTGTTGGCAAGCCTGTGCTCACTGGAGCGGCCTATGTCGCTATGGCCGCAAGCATCGGCACCGCGGTCGCACTGACGCAATGGTTGGGCGAACCGCGACTGCTGTTTGCCTATGTTTTGGGGTGGCTGGCGTTCACGGGATCGCTGACCTATCTGGTCCTGCGCTTGGTCGCCGGAGGTTCCGCAGAGCCTCGGGCGGCGTCAACTGAGAATCAGCGTTGAACTGGGTCCTGACAGTTGCTGTGTTGATGGCCTTTGTCGCGCTGGCGGTCACAGGGCTACGCGCGCTGTCCGATCGCCGCGCGAGCATGGCGGTTCTATGCTTGTTTGCGTTGTTCTACCTGCACATCAGGCCACTGATGTTATTGACAGGGACCAACACGCTTTATGCACCGCTGCATGCCATCCAGCGGAAGTTTGAGCCTGGCGACCTGTTACCCGTCATGAGCTTTATCTGGCTCTGTCTGCTGCTGACGTTCCTCGGTTACTCGATGATCATGCGGCGACCCATGTCCGCGCAGGGAGTCAGCCCGACCAGTAGCAGCGTCTACGCAGTCCTGCTGCAGGTTTGCCTGGTGTGCACCGCATTCCTATTTTTGTTCTCGTCAGTGTTCCAAGCTTTCGGACTGATGTTTGGCGCAGCACTAGTCGGGTTCGTAAGCTGCCTGCTGGTTGCGCCGCGCAGCCGCTGGCGCTGGCTGGCTGCGATTGTGGGTTTGTTTGGTATCGCGTTGCTGCTGCAATTCACGATAGAACGACGCGACTATGCTGTAGCACTGCTTTCATTGCTCTTCGTCATGGCCCTGTCACAGCAGCGACGGCTGACCACGGTCTTACTCGCTGGCACGGTTTTGGTGTCCGTGGGGCTCATAATGGCGGTCTGGCTGCGGACCCCTGATGCGATCGCCATCGGCGATGTGCTGGCACGGCTGACGGGCAGCACGTTCGTGGCCGTCATCGAGATTGAGCTGGATTTCGCCATCGTGTTCGATGACATCGTCATCCTCATGCAGGAAGTGCCCCAGAACACTGCCTATCTGGGCGGCGAGACGTTCCTGAAGCCGTTCCTCTCATTCGTACCGAGAGCCCTGTGGGAAGAGAAACCAGAGACGATCAGCCGCCTGTTCTCGCTCGTGTTTAATCGACCTTTCTATGATGCTGGCGGGAGCCAGCCCATCACGCTTATCGGCGAGCTTTATTGGAACCTGGGTTGGGCGGGGTCGCTCGCGATGCTGCCGTTCGGCATGCTGCTTGGCGGCCTCGACCGCAGCGCTCGAGGCCTAGTCTGGCGACCCCGTGCGACCTGGCTGCCGCTCGAGAGGTTTGCGGTCGCCAAGTACATCGTCCTCTCGGCGATGGTGTTCTACCTGCTTCGTGGCCCGACGGATACGGTGTGGATGTCATTCTTATGGATTTGGTTGTTGTGGCGGGGTGCGCTGGTGATGGGCCACGCTGTCCTGCAGATTCGACCCAGCGAGGCTGGCGCGTGACGCGTTCTACGAGAGACGTTATGGAGGGGTCCCAATGACGACCGCAGCACCGATCGCCGTGTTTGCGTTCAATCGACCCGACCACTTGGAGGCAACGCTCGCGGCGTTGCTCAGGTGTCGTGGGGCCGATGAATCGCCGATCCATGTGTTTGCAGACGGCCCGCGGCATTCCGGGGAGGCCGACGCGGTTGACGCGACGCGACGTGTCGCGGTCGACATGCTGGGGGACCGCGCCGAGTTTCGATTTGCCGAGGGCAATCAGGGTCTTGCCGCGTCAATCAGCGCGGGTGTCGGCGAACTGGTCGAGCGCTTTGGGCGCGTCATCGTGGTTGAGGATGATTTGGAGCTGTCGCAGGAGTTTCTGAGCTACATGAACGCGGCGCTGAATCGATTTGAGGCGAGTCCAGAAATCCTGCAGGTTTCTGGGTTCAGTTACGAGGTCGCATCGTTTTCGGATCGTGACGAAGGGCTCGTGTTCCCTTTGACCACGACGTGGGGCTGGGCGACTTGGGAGCGCGCTTGGCGGCGCTATGATCCGGAGGCAACCGATTGGGAGAAGCTCATATCGGACAAGACGCTTGCGCGCCGATTCAATCTGGATGGTGCGTACGATTACACAACGATGCTGAAGCGACAGATGCGCGGCCAGCTCGATTCGTGGGGTATCCGATGGTACTGGAGTGTGTTTCGTGCGGGTGGTTTGGTGGTGTACCCGCCGCAAACGCTTGTAGTCAATCGCGGCATGGACGGTTCAGGAACTCACGGCAAAGGCCTGTTGACGCGATTTGGCCAGCGTGAAAGCGTGATGCGAGATACGCCCGTTGATTTGCCCGAAGAGCCCATTGTCGATGCGCAAGCCTGGGCGATGCTGAAGCGGTCGATCTGGGTGCAAAATGGCGGCTACGCGGGTCAGATTCGGAATTGGATTCGCAGTAAAATCGGACGCTAGAGCGGCAAATCTGGGCGCCGGTCGGTTGCTCAGCGTGTTGAGACCTTTGGCAGATAGACAATCCATGAAATACTTAGTGACTGGTGGGGCGGGGTTCATCGGCTCCGCGCTGATTCGTTACATTATCGGCGAGACCGCTGATTCGGTCGTCAATGTTGATGCGCTGACCTACGCTGGCAATCTAGAGTCGTTAGCGGACGTGGAATCGAGTGATCGATACGCGTTTGAGCACAGTAATATTTGCAATGGCGACGATATTCGCAGAATCCTGCAGCATCATCGGCCTGATGCGGTTATTCACCTCGCGGCTGAGAGTCATGTCGACCGTTCCATTGAC
The DNA here is from genome assembly GCA_039821605.1 of Pseudomonadota bacterium. GTDB lineage: Bacteria > Pseudomonadota > Gammaproteobacteria > Steroidobacterales > Woeseiaceae > CALBPI01. The sequence goes on from JBCBNV010000001.1 coordinate 428,549, forward strand.
GGGCCGAGCGCATTCATACAGACCAATATCGTCGGCACCTATGAGCTGCTGGAGAGCTGTCGTGCCTACTACCAAGGGCTTGACCAAGACGCGGCACAGCGTTTCCGATTTCACCATGTCTCAACAGATGAGGTATTCGGTGACCTAGAGACTGAAGACGACTTTTTTACAGAACAGACCCCCTATGCGCCGAGTTCACCGTACTCGGCGAGTAAGGCGGGCAGTGATCATTTGGTCCGATCATGGGCCCGTACCTTTGGCATTCCAGCACTCGTGACCAATTGCTCCAATAACTACGGGCCGTTTCACTTCCCTGAAAAACTCATTCCGCTGATGATCCTGAGCGCAATTGCAGGTAAACCGCTTCCTGTCTACGGCGATGGGCGGCAGGTCAGAGACTGGCTGTATGTCGAGGATCATGCGCGTGCGCTCTATTTGGTCGCGACGCGAGGCAGGGTCGGTGAAACTTATAACGTCGGCGGCAATAGTTGTCGCACCAATCTAGAGGTCGTTTTCGCGATTTGTGACCTCTTAAATAGAAAGATTGCGCTGAAACCCGACGGCGTGTCTGACTTCCGGCAGCTCGTATCCTTTGTAAAGGACCGGCCTGGCCATGACCGAAGGTACGCGATTGATGCCAGCAAGATCGAATCCGAACTCGGGTGGACACCGCTGGAGTCATTCGAGACTGGGCTTGAGAAAACGGTGGATTGGTATCTGACAAACGAATCGTGGTGGCAACGTGTGCTCGATGGCAGCTACAGATTGGAGCGAATTGGCCTGGAGCGCGTGAACTCATGAAAGGCATTATCCTCGCTGGCGGATCCGGAACGCGGCTCTACCCCATTACCCGGGGCGTTTCCAAACAGTTGCTGCCTGTTTATGACAAGCCAATGATCTACTATCCGCTGTCGGTGTTGATGCTCGCTGGCATCCGCGAGATATTGATCATCACGACACCTGCCGATCAGCCCGCGTTTCGATCGCTGCTTGGCAATGGCGAGGACTTCGGGATCCGAATTGAGTACGCCGTCCAGCCATCGCCAGACGGCCTTGCGCAGGCCTTCATTATCGGCGAGTCCTTTATTGGCGATGGCAGTGTATGCCTGGTTCTGGGCGACAACATTTTCTATGGCCAAGGCTTTGTGGAAAAGCTCGAGAAGGCCCGCGGTTCCGGTCAAGGCGCTACCGTATTCGGCTATCAAGTGAGCGACCCGCAGCGATTCGGGGTGGTCGAATTCGACAGTCAGCAACGGGTCGTATCGATTGAGGAGAAGCCCCAGCACCCTCGATCGCGATTTGCCGTTACCGGACTCTACTTTTACGACAACACAGTGATCGAAATTGCAAAGCAGGTCGAGCCGTCCGCTAAGGGCGAGCTCGAGATCACGTCAGTGAATCAGGAATACTTGAGACGCGGCTTGCTGAATGTGGAGCTGTTGGGGCGTGGGTTCGCCTGGCTAGACACAGGGACGCACGACAGCCTGATGGATGCGGGGCATTTCGTACAGACAATTGAACGGCGGCAGGGTTTCAAGATCGCCTGTCTCGAGGAGATCGCATTCCGTCGCGGTTGGCTAACGACAGAGGGTCTGCTCGAGACCGCGAGTAACTTGGGCAAGACCGATTACGCAGACTACCTTAGAAGCATAGCGGCGGAGCACTGAATTGACCGTATCCGCTAGAGCCTGGGATAGCGAGTTCTTCGGAAAGCCGATTGGAAGGCTTGACCCGCTTGATTTGGCGAGCGTTGATGAGAGCACGCTGGATTCATTCGCCATCGTTGAATGCAAAATAGGGGCAGATCAGCTGCACGCGATTGATCTTGCCAGTAAGCGTGGATTTCGGCTGGCTGAAACGGAAGTCGACTTTTCAAGTGCTACGCGCGAGCTGCCTTTTGAGCCGCGGTCGCCGGTACTGGCATCGCCCGCCGACGCCGAGTCTGTACGGGGTATTGCGAGAGTCAGCTTTGGCGTGAGCCGATTCAGGAGACCTTTTTTCTCCACCGATGCTTCGTCCAGGCTCTACGAGGTCTGGGCTGAGAAGGCGATTCATGGTGCGTTTGACGATGCCTGCCTCATCGAGAAAGACGATGCGAAATTACTTGGGTTTGTGACGCTTCGCTCGACCGGAGTGCTTGCCGCGAGAATAGGGTTGATCGCTGTCTCCAGTAATGCGCGTGGTCTCGGCGTGGGTGCGCACTTGCTTGCGCAGGCGCGTGCGTGGTGCCTTGAGCGTGAGCTCGAGACCTTAAGCGTGGCGACGCAAGGCAGCAATTTACGGGCGCTCAATTTTTACGTCGGCAACAGTTTTCGTGTCGCCGGACTCGCGTACTGGTATTACCGCCAGTGCGAAAGCACATTTTGATGAGACTAGAACAATAGATTTATGTCGACGCCGATTAGGTTTAACGAGCCGTACATCACTGGAAATGAGATCGAGTACATCAAGGATGTATTTCTACGCGGTCATTTTCAGGGGAACGGTCACTACACCCGACTTTGCCACGAGCTCATTGGACGCGAATTGGGCGGGGCAAACGTGTTGCTCACGGATAGCTGTACGTCTGCGCTCGAGATTTCAGCGTTGCTCATTCGTGAGGATCGACCGCAGTCGATCATCGTCCCGTCGTACACCTTCTCAACGACGGCTTCCGCGTTCGCACGCGCGGGCTTCGAGATAGAGTTCGCCGATGTAAACCCCGAGACCATGATGTTGGATCCGGGTGATGTCAGGAATCGGATCACTGAAACCACTGTCGCGGTGGTTGCCGTTCACTATGGCGGACACGCGGCGCCACTGGACGACTTGGGCAGCTTGTGCGAGGAACGCGGCCTCGTACTGATCGAGGATGCTGCCCAGGCGTTTGGGTGTCGCTCCCAAGGCCGACCACTGGGCACATTTGGTCGTTTGGGGTGTTTCTCTTTCCACGAAACAAAAAACTTGCATGCGGGCTTGGGCGGCGCGTTGGTCTTGAACGATGCGGCCGATCTTGATCGTGCAACACACATCTGGGAGCGCGGCACCAATCGCCAAGACGTGTTGAAAGGCGTTATCGACAAGTATTCCTGGGTTGAGATTGGTGGCAGTTTCTACCCGACGGAACTCCAGGCGGCATTTCTCGCTGCGCAACTTGAGTCAATAAAGGACAACGTGACGCATCGGCGCGAGCTCTACGACGCCTACCTCACGGCATTGACGCCCATTCGGGAAACCGGTCGAGTCAATTTTCCGCTGCATCGCTCGGATTTTGAGAGCAACTACCACGCGTTCTTTGTCGTGTTTGATTCGGAAGCCGTTTGCGATGCGGTTCGCGAGTCCTTACAAGCACTGGGAATAGCGTGTTACATCGGCTACGTACCGCTACATTCGTCAAAAGTCGGGCTAGCCATGGGCTACCGCCCGGAGGACTTGCCAATCACGGAAGAGTATTCGAAGCGACTACTGCGATTGCCTTTCCACAATGGGATGCAGGTCGGTGATGCGCGACGGGTGGCCAACGAACTGATTGCGGCGCTTGGAGATGGCGATGGAGTTTGATAGGCAGGTTGACGCTTTCGCGGATTGGCTGAACTCGCAGTCGCTAGCGGTGGGCGACAGACTCCGTTTGGAGACGCAAGTTGAAAGCTGGCGGGATTGGTCGGGCTTTCATAGTTTGGAATCGATCGAGGCGTGGTTCGTCGCGCAGCAACATGCTTGCGAGATGCAGGTGACTGACCTCCCGCTTCATGACTGTCGTGACTGGGAGCACGATACGAGTCGCGGGGAGATTCGCCACAAGTCGGGTCAGTTTTTTAAGGTGCAAGGCGTGCGGGTCACGATGAGCACAGGCCGCGAAGTCGGCAAGCAAGGTTGGGACCAGCCAATGCTGACTCAGATTGGCTACGATGGCGGCTTGCTTGGAATCTTGCGGCAGCGATTCAATGCGGTTCCGCATTACTTGCTTGAAGCAAAGGCAGAGCCAGGGAATCCAGACAAGGTGCAGATCAGCCCGACGCTCCAGGCGACCTTTAGCAATCTGAAACGAGCGCACGGGGGCAACAAGCCGAGATTTGCCGAGTACTTTGAGATGCCTGAATCAGTTTCGGCAACGGTGTTGTTCGATCAATGGATGTCCGAGGACGGCGGGCGGCTCCACCTCAAGCGGAACAGGGGCATGTTGGTCGAGGTTCCAGAGGGCGCAGAGACTCCGGTTCCTGATGGGTTTGTTTGGATGAGCCTCTTTCAGATCAAGGCCTTGATCAAAGCGAACTCGTGGGTCAATCCGCACGTTCGCGGGATCATTTCCCACTTGTGATGGCTGACGCTCTGAGAATTGCCGCCTGGAGTGTCGGCGAGCATGCGCAACGCAACACGCTCCCCGCGATCAATGACTCATCCTTGTGTGCGCTGCACGGGGTCTACTCGCGAGACCCAAAGACGCGAGCCTTGGTCGCGTCTCGCTATGATTGTATCGACTACCCGGACGCGCAGGCCCTGCTGGAAGACCATGCGGTTGACGCGGTATACCTTGCCGGTCCGACGTCTACGCACTTCGCCGCCGCGAAGCGTGCCCTGCTTTCCGGAAAGCACGTGGTCGTCGAGAAAACCGCGTTCGCAACGCAACAAGAGGCGGAAGAGGTGGTTTCGACTGCGACCGATCGTGGTCTGATGGTCATGGAAGCCTTCATGTATCGTTTTCATCCGCAGTATTCAGCAGTACGCGACGTCATCGTATCGGAACGCTACGGCAGGTTGCTCGACATGCGGGTGCGGTTTGGTTTTCCGCACCTCGACCCGACCAATATTCGCTACAGCACCTCGCTCGCCGGAGGCGCGTTGAATGATGCGGGTGCCTACACTCTGAGTTTGGCTTCGGGTGTGCTCGGCAACGATGCCGAAGTGCTCTTTGCCAACCAGTTCTTTCAAGGCTCCCACACGGTTGATACGCGCGGCGTGGCCGTAATCGGTGATGTCTCGGGGCGTCGCTGCTATTGCGCGTGGATGTTCGGCGGCAGCTACGCAAACGACCTGGATTGCTGGCTGGAGGGCGCTCACCTGCGAACAGAGCGGATTTTCAGCAAGCCGCCGACGTTTGCGCCTAGCGTCGAGATTAGCGCCAATGGCAAGGTAGTAGAGTCGATCTCAGTTGAAGCGTCCAATCATTTCGTCACGCTATTCGATGAGGCCGCGCGCGCCATTCGAGAACCAGAGCTGGCCGCGTTGCAACGCAGCCAACTCTTGACGCAAGCACGGTTGATGGCGTCTGTCAGACACGCCGGCTCGCAGAATTCAGGCGCAGCTTAGTTTGAGCGCGATCCTCCACCTTGCATCGGTTGATTATGGCGGTGCCGGTCGCGCTTCGCTGCGCGTCCACCAGGCGTTGATGCGAAATGGTGTCGCATCGCGGCTTCTGGTGCGCGATAGCCGGTCTGGCGTTGCTGATGTGCACGCCGTTTCCTCGACACAGCCGCGACTGCGCCTCCCACGCAAGTTACTGCAGGTGGCCATGCGGCGTATCAGGTTTTCTGAACGGTTCCACATGTACAGCGTCGCCGATCGGACCTTCCTCGGCGACTGCACCGGGATTCATTCAGATGGATTTCTGCCACAAGCGATACTGCTTCACTGGGTCGCAGATTTTGTCTCGCTGTCCGACATCGAGAGACTTCACGAGCAGTATTCGTGCCCAGTGTTTTGGTATTGCATGGATATGGCGCCGCTGACTGGCGGTTGTCATTTTGCATGGGAGTGCGACCAATACGAGGCTGAGTGCGGCGCTTGTCCGGCGGCAAAGGGCAGCTTGGCTCGGCGTCAGGTAAACAGGTATTTTGCTGAGAAGTCGCGGGTGGTACAGCGCCGCGGTGTGAGGGCGTTGGCGCCGAATCGTTGGGTGCAATCCCAGATAGCACGCTCAGCGCTGCCTTTCGGAGAGGCTCCGCTTTGCTACCTGCCCGTCGACGAGCGCGTCTTTTGCCCTGCTGCAGGCACGCCGGCGTCGTCTGGGCCTGGATTTCGAGTTTTCTTTGCCTCAAGCTTCGACGCGGACGAGCGCAAGGGAAGTCACTTATTCGCGCAGGCGCTGCAGTCGCTCGAGAGCATGCTGCTGGCTGGCGGTCGCGATCCCGCGGAGATTTTGGTGTGCCATCCCGGGCCGGTATCCGATCGATTGAGTGCGCGTTTGCGCATTCGGTTCGAATCGGTGCCGTTTGCCGAATCCGAGCATGATCTGGCCGCTTTGTACCAGTCAGCCGATTGCTTTGTCAGCGCGTCCATTGAGGATAGCGGCCCCATGATGGTCGTCGAAGCGATGATGGCCGGATGCCCGGTCGTGGCATTCGACGTTGGTGTTGCTGTAGAGCTCGTCGAAAACGGCCGCAGTGGCTTTGTCGTGCCGACCGGAGACTGCGAGGCGATGGCTGCCGCCATGTACCAGCTTTCGGGCATGTCAAAGAATGAGCAAGAGCGCTACGGGCGAAGAGCGCGAGATGCCGTGTTGCCGATCGCGGCGTCTCAAAACTTCGCGTCGCGATTGATGAGCGCGCTGCGTCTCGAGACAGGGTAGCGCATAATTCGGCCCCCACGCATTACGGTCTAGTAACGACCGGGTTTTGGAGTCTATAGGTGAAACCAAAAGCGTTGATCACCGGTATCACGGGACAGGATGGTTCATACCTCGCAGAGTTACTTCTGGAGAAGGGCTATGAGGTACATGGCATAAAGCGACGTAGTTCGTCATTCAACACCGACCGCATCGATCACATTTACAGAGACCCCCATGAGGACGATGTGTCGTTCTTTCTACACTACGGTGATCTCACGGATTCGACGAACCTGATTCGTATCATCCAAGAAGTCCAGCCAGACGAGATCTACAACCTCGCGGCGCAGAGTCATGTGGCGGTGTCCTTTGAGTCGCCGGAATACACAGCGAATTCTGACGCGCTCGGTACGCTGCGTATCCTCGAGGCCATTCGAATTCTCGGGTTGACCAAGAAGACCAAGGTGTATCAGGCCTCGACGTCTGAATTGTATGGGCTGGTTCAGGAAACGCCGCAGTCAGAGACTACGCCGTTCTACCCCAGGTCGCCGTATGCTGTCGCCAAACTGTATGGGTACTGGATCGTCGTGAACTATCGCGAGGCATACGACATGTATGCCTGCAACGGCATCCTGTTCAACCATGAGTCGCCACGACGCGGGGAGACGTTCGTGACGCGAAAAATCACACGCGCCGTCGCGCGCATCAGTCTGGGACTTCAGGACCGCTTGTATCTTGGCAACATGGACGCGCTACGTGACTGGGGTCATGCCAGAGACTATGTCGAGATGATGTGGCTGATGCTGCAACAGGATACGCCCACGGACTACGTTATTGCCACCGGGCATCAGTACTCCGTTCGGGACTTTGTTCAACGCGCAGCTGCTGTGGCGGGTATCAATATCGAATGGCGCGGATCAGGCGTCGATGAAGTGGGTGTCGATGCCGGCAGCGGCGAGACCTTGATTAAGGTTGATCCGCGCTATTTCCGTCCTACCGAAGTTGAAACACTGTTGGGAGACGCGTCCAAGGCGCACCGCGAGCTGGGTTGGTCTCCGCGCATGTCCATAGATGATCTGATTGCGGACATGATGACCTATGATTTGGAAGCTGCGCGTCGCGACGCGTTAATGGCTCGCGAAGGCTATACGACCTACAAGTACCATGAGTAAGGACGACAAGGTTTTCGTCGCGGGCCATCGCGGCCTCGTCGGCTCGGCGGTGGTGCGGAGCCTGGAACGCACGGGTCATTCCAACGTGTTGACCGCGACACGGCAGGAGCTTGATCTCAAGGACAGGGCCCAGGTTTCTGCGTTCATGGAAGATCAGTGCCCCGATGTGGTCATATTGGCGGCGGCAAAGGTTGGCGGCATCAAGGCCAATGCGGAATACCCGGCGGAGTTCATATTCGACAACCTGGAGATCCAGGGCAACGTTATCGATAGCGCGTACCGGTCGGGCGTCAAGAAGCTCACGTTCCTGGGCTCCTCTTGCATCTACCCGCGTTTGTCGCCGCAGCCGATGAGCGAGGATGTGCTGCTGACCGGCGCCCTGGAGCCGACTAACCAATGGTATGCGATCGCCAAGATCGCGGGTCTGAAGATGTGCGAGGCTTATCGCGAGCAGTACGGCTTTGATGCGATTTCGCTCATGCCAACCAATCTCTACGGCCCCAATGACAACTTCGACCTCGAAACCTCTCATGTGTTGCCGGCACTGATTCGAAAGTTCCACGAAGCGACGGTCAGTGGTAGCGACCACGTCGTTGTGTGGGGGAGTGGGACACCGCGACGAGAATTTCTGTACGTGGACGACCTTGCAGACGCCATCGTTTTTCTAACGAAAGCCTACTCCGACCCGGGGCCAATTAATGTCGGAACGGGAACGGACGTGTCAATCGCAGAACTCGCGACGCTCATTGCTCGCGTGGTTGGGTTCGAGGGCGACATCGTCTACGACAGTAGTAAACCTGACGGTACGCCGCGCAAGTTGCTCGATGTCTCGCGTATCTCAGAGCTTGGCTGGCGACCCTCGGTGACACTCGAAGCAGGTGTTGCCCAAACGTACGACTGGTTCAAAGCGTCGCTTCCTGCATGAGTGACCGGACCCTAGGGCGGGAGACCCACGCCCAGCCGAACCATACGCAAGCGGCGTCACCGAAGATCAGCGTGATCACCGCCGTGTACAACTGCGAGCACACCATTTCCGAGACTATCGAGTCGGTAGCCCGTCAGGATTACGACAACGTGGAGCATATTGTCGTGGACGGGATGTCCACGGATCGGACGCGTGAGATTGCAGCTTCCTATGAATCCGTAGATAAGGTCCACAGTGAACGTGACGAGGGAATCTACGATGCCTTTAACAAGGGACTCGCTATCGCGTCCGGCGACCTGATCGCATTCCTTAACGGAGACGACTACTACGCGAGCTCGGACACGCTTCGTCTTGTCGCCACGTACCACCGCGACAGCGGCGCAGACATTGTGATGGGCAATGTTGCGATGTTCTCGGATGCTCAGCCGCAGCGCCCCATTGTCCGTTACTACAACTCGGGCCAGTTCCGCCCCGACCGGATCGCTTACGGATGGATGCCGGCGCATCCCGCCATGTTCGTGGACCGCACCTTGTTCGAGCGATTCGGCGGCTTCGATAAGAGCTACCGTATCGGTGGCGACTTCGAGCTGGTTGCGCGCCATATGGTCAAGGGCAGCGCGCGCGCCTCACATATGGATAGAACGCTCGTCTTCATGCGCACGGGGGGCGCGAGTACGGGCGGTCTGGGCAGTAATTGGGTCATCCTCAAGGAAAACCTCCGAGCCTGCCGGGCCAATGGTATCGACACCAACATGTTCAAGCTGGGCCAGAAATACCTGACGAAGCTCAGCCAGTTCGTGCGACGCCCTTCAGACCTGGAGCAAACTGACGCTAGTCCCTGGTGGTAGGCCTTACCACGGCGCTCACTCGGACACCTGCCCATGGTGCGCTGAGCCCCAGAAAGATGGGATATGTGCCCGAACGTGCTTGTGTTTCTGGAGTCCAGCATTACAATGCAAGCGCTGACGGGGGTTTACATAGTTCAGTAACCTGTGGTGAATCGCGGTGGACATCAGGATGGTCCCGGGCGCACTGATTGCGGCCCTGTTTTGCGTAATGTTGCTTATGGCTTTGCGGCCTCTAGCGATTGCGCTCAATTTTGTCGACACGCCGGGAGGCCGCAAGCGTCACATCGGTAAGGTGCCGTTGACCGGCGGTCTGGCCATGTACATTGGCTTCGCTGCTGGCGCGATCGTCGCCGTTCCCTCCGCTGAAACGGGGTACCTCCTTCTCGGGGCACTGTTACTTCTTGTCGTCGGTCTTCTCGACGACCGATACGATCTTCCTCCTTCTGTGCGGCTCGGTACCCAATTTGGTGTCGTACTGCTCATGTACTTCGGCGGAGACGTCGCGGTTACCTCGTTCGGTGACCCGCTTGGGTTAGGCGAGATTCGCGTCGAGCCTTTTTCCTTGGTTGCAACCGTTTTCTTCTCCTTGGCCCTGATTAACGCCATCAATATGACCGATGGCATGGACGGGCTCGCCGGGGGGATGTCCTTCGTGGCGCTTCTGGGGGTCGCACTGGCGGGTCAGGGCAGCTCGGCAACCGTTCTCGCCGTCGTCGGATTGGCCGCCGTTATCGGGTTTCTCGCGTTCAATTTCCCGCTCAAGATCAACCGATCGATACGGACTTTCATGGGTGACGGCGGCAGTACCGTGCTGGGCTTCATCGCAGCCTCGCTCATGATCTCTGTCACGCAAGCGCCAAATGGCTACGTGTCGCCCGCGGTCGCGCTGGGATTCGCGGCCATTCCGTTGTACGACCTGACGTCGTGTTTCTTCCGCCGAATCATCGACGGCCGATCACCGATGTCGGCCGATCGCAACCACTATCATCACATCCTGCAGGAAGCCGGCTTCCGGAGACGGCAGACGCTCGCGGTCTTGCTGGCTGCATCTGTGTCCGTGTTTGCGATTTGCTGGGCCCTGGAGGTTACGGGTGCCGCAGATCACGTTATTTTCTTTGTGTGGCTGGGCTGCGGCGTCGTTGTTGACACAGGCTTGCGGTTGGTACGCAGAATCCGGCGACGCGCTGCCGCAAATGGGTAGTTTCGTGATATCGGTGTGGGATTTACGGGCTTTGGTGTGATTTAATCCGCGCGATCGAAGTTCCCGAGTCTCGCAATGAAACTTACAATTTTTGGCTCAGGCTATGTGGGTCTCGTCACGGGCGCCTGCATGGCGGAAATGGGCAACGATGTTGTCTGTGTCGACATCGACGCGGACAAGATCGAACGCCTCAATAGGGGCGAGGTCCCAATTTACGAACCAGGTCTGGATGCCTATATCGCCCGTAATCGCGCAGGCGGGCGCCTTAAGTTCACGACCGATGTCGCAGAAGGCGTTAGCCACGGGCTGTTCCAATTTATCGCCGTAGGCACGCCGCCCGATGAAGATGGGTCGGCCGACCTTCAGTACGTGCTTGCGGTGGCACGTAGCATCGCCGAGCACATGGACGATTATCGGATCGTCATCGACAAGTCGACGGTTCCCGTGGGAACAGCCGACAAGGTCGCTGCGACCATGCGCGAAGTGCTGGCCGGGCGTGGCGTCGAGCACCCGTTCGATGTCGTCTCCAACCCTGAGTTTCTCAAGGAAGGCGCGGCCATCAACGACTTCATGAAGCCGGACCGCGTCATTGTCGGCACCGATAACCCACGCACGGCGGAGTTGTTGCGTGCCTTGTACGAACCGTTCAACCGCAACCACGACCGGTTCATCGCTATGGACGTGCGGTCGGCCGAGCTCACCAAGTATGCAGCCAACGCGATGCTTGCGACCAAAATCAGTTTCATGAACGAGCTCGCCAACCTGGCCGAGCGTTTCGGCGCGGATATCGAGAACGTGCGCGTCGGCATCGGCTCCGACCCGCGTATTGGCTATCACTTCATCTACCCGGGTGCGGGTTACGGCGGCTCCTGCTTTCCCAAGGACGTCCAGGCGCTCGCGCGCTCGGCCGATCAGGTCGGTTACGAGGCGGAGCTGCTTAAAGCCGTCGAAGCTGTGAATCACCGCCAGAAGCAAACGCTGTTCGACAAACTGAGCCACGCCTACGGCGGCGATCTTACCGGCAAGACCGTCGCGGTCTGGGGACTTGCGTTCAAGCCGAAGACCGACGACATGCGCGAGGCGCCCAGTCGCGTGCTCATGGAGGCGCTCTGGGAGGCTGGCGCGCGCGTGCGTGCCTACGATCCCGAGGCGCGTGACGAAGCGCGACGCATTTACGGCGAGCGTGACGATCTGGTGCTCTGTGACAGCGCCGACTCGGCGCTCGAGGCCGCCAATGCGCTCGTCATCGTGACGGAGTGGCAGGAATTTCGCAGCCCCGACTACGACAGTCTGGCCGATCGGCTCTCCGACCGACTCGTTGTCGACGGGCGAAACCTCTACGACCCCGCGATGATGCAGTCGCGCGGCCTGCGCTATTTCGCTGTGGGTCGTGGCCTGAGCGTCGCCGACGCCGACTGAGTCTTATGTCGAAGCGTGATTCTTTCGATTGTCACGCACGCCGCGGGCGGTATTATCCCGGCTCGTCTGTCTCCCACTGGAAGCTGCCATGGCTCGCGTAACTCCCGTCGTACTGTCCGGTGGTTCCGGCACCCGGCTGTGGCCAGCATCGCGCGCCGCGTTTCCAAAACAACTGCTGCCCATGGTCACGGCGGGCGAGACCATGTTGCAGCAGACGGTGGCGCGTGCGGCGCCTTTGGAGGGCAGCGCAGCGCCGATCATCGTTTGCAACGACGCGCACCGCTTTATGGTTGCCGAGCAGTTGCACGCCATGGGTCTCGCGCCAACCATCATTCTTGAGCCCGAGGGTCGCAACACCGCACCCGCGGTTGCGCTGGCGGCCATCGCAGCGCAGCGCCGCGGTGACGACAGTCTCATGCTCGTGATGCCGGCGGATCATGTCATCGAGAACGAGTCTGCATTTGTCGCCGCCGTTGAACGCGGCGTTGATGCCGCCGCGTCGGGGCACCTCGTCACGTTTGGTATCCGTCCCGATTCACCGCACACGGGTTACGGCTACATCCAGGCCGAGCTCGCGGGCGACGGCCCCGTGCCGGTCTTGAGCTTCAAGGAGAAACCCGAGTTGGCTGTGGCGCGGGAGTACGTCGACTCGGGTCGCTATCTCTGGAACAGCGGCATGTTCCTGTTCCGCCCGGACCGCTACCTGGAGGCCTTGTCGCGTTTCGAGTCCGAGATGTTCGCAGCCTGCGAGGCCAGCATGGCCGCGGCACGCGAGGACCTCGATTTCCTGCGCCCCGGCGAGGACGAGTTCTCCGCGAGCCCGTCGAACTCTATTGATTACGCCGTCATGGAAAAGGTCGACAACGCGATGGTCGTGCCGCTGTCCGCGGGCTGGAGCGATGTGGGTTCCTGGTCGTCGCTGCAGGAGGCGCGTCAGCGCGACGCGCAAGGTAATGCGGTCACGGGTGATGTGGTCCAGGTGGGTTGCAGTAACAGTCTCATCAGTGCCGAGAGTCGGCTTGTCGCCGCGGTGGGTCTCGAAGACCACGTGGTCGTCGAGACCAAGGACGCGGTGCTTGTCGCACCCAAGGCGCGTGCCGAAGACGTCAAGGCCATCGTCGACCGGCTCAAAGCCGAGTCGCGTCCCGAGGTTACCTTTCACCGACAGGTCTTTCGCCCCTGGGGCAGCTATGACGGCGTCGACCAGGGCGAAGACTTCCAGGTCAAGCGGCTCATCGTGAACCCAGGTGCCGTGCTCTCGCTCCAGCTGCATCACCACCGCGCCGAACACTGGATCGTCGTGAAAGGCAAAGCGCGCATTACGCGCGGAGATGAAGAATTCGACCTGTCGGTCAACGAGTCAACCTACATCCCGATCGGTGAGAAACACCGTATTGCGAATCCGTTCGATGCGCCCGTGCACATCATCGAGGTGCAATCCGGCGACTATCTCGGCGAGGACGACATCGTCCGATTCGAAGACAACTACGGCCGCGAAGGCACCAATACCTGAGCGCTTTCGCGGCGACCGGCGGTGGTATCATCGCGCCCACATTGCAGCGGAGCCGTCCATGCCTATTACGATCCCGTCATTCAAGGCCTACGATGTTCGTGGCCGATTGCCCGACGAGCTCAATGAAGACATTGCGCATCGCATTGCCAATGCGACGGCGCAGTATCTCGACGCCAAACGCGTTGTGATCGGGCGTGATATCCGGCTGTCGAGCGAGACGCTTGCCAACGCCGTCAGCGCCGGTCTGATCGAGGCCGGCGTCGAAGTGCTCGACATAGGGCTCGGTGGCACGGAAATGGTCTACTTCGGAACAGGCGCGCTGGGCGCCGACGGCGGCATCATGATCACGGCCAGCCATAACCCGAAGGACTACAACGGCCTCAAGATCGTGCGCGACGCGGCGCGTCCGATTAGCGCCGACAGCGGTCTTTCCGACATCCGCGCACTTGCCGAACGCGACGAACGGCTCGTGGCGGATAACCCGGGCAAGCGCACGGCCGTCGACATCCGCGCCGAGTACGTGGCGCATTTGCTGTCCTACGTCGACACCGCGGCACTCAAGCCGCTCAAGATCGTCGTAAACGCCGGCAATGGCGGCGCCGGTACAGTACTCGATCTACTCGAGCCGCACCTGCCGTTCGAGTTCATCAAGATCAACCACGAGCCCGACGGCACGTTCCCCAACGGCGTGCCCAATCCGATGCTCACCGAAAACCGGGTCGCGACGGCAGAGGCCGTCAAGACGCACAGCGCCGATCTTGGTATTGCCTGGGACGGTGATTTCGATCGCTGCTTCTTCTTCGACGAGCGTGGCGAGTTCGTCGAGGGCTACTACATCGTCGGTCTGCTCGCGCAGAGTCTGCTTGGGGCCAACCCCGGCGCCGGGGTTGTGCACGACCCGCGCCTGACCTGGAACACGGTCGAGATCGTCTCTGACAATGGCGGCCGCGTGATCCAGAGCAAGTCCGGCCACTCCTTCATGAAGGAAGTGATGCGTGAAGAGAACGCCATCTACGGCGGCGAGATGAGCGCGCACCACTACTTCCGCGAGTTCTTCTACTGTGACAGCGGCATGGTGCCCTGGCTGCTCGTGGCCGAGCTCATCGGGTCGCAAGGCCAGCCGCTGTCGGCACAGGTCTCGGCCCGTATCGAGCGGTTCCCGGCTAGCGGGGAGATCAACCGTCGCGTCGATGATGCACGTGCCGTCATGGACCGAATCTGGGCGGAATACGAGCCCGACGCGGTGGCGAGCGACACGGTCGACGGGATCAGCGTCGCCTTTGACGACTGGCGTTTCAATCTGCGCGCTTCCAATACGGAGCCGGTCATCCGGCTCAATGTCGAGAGCCGCGGCGACATTGCACTCATGCAGCGCAAAACCGATGAGTTGCTGGGCCGAATCGGGGGTGATGCGGCCTGAGTCACGCCGAGATGGGTGAGACAGTTCACGGGAACGTCACAGCGAAACGGGTACAGTTTCGGCGGGGTGATTGATCGCCCCAGAGACCCGGCAGGCCCAGATAGACCTCAAATGACAACACGACGATCACTTGCAGAGGCCAACGTCGCCGCGACGTCGCGGCGCGGCACGGCCGTTCGTGTGGGGATCGCGTAATGGCGATTCGAGTCTTCGATCACTACGTGCACCTGCCCGTTCTGGTCCTGGTCATCGTCGAGGCCGTGATCGTCTCGCTGGCGCTGATTCTGGGCCACACGATCGCTGACGGCGCCGGTCTGGTCGCAGACAGTACCCGAGGCGCAAACTGGGGGTTCTGGAGCTGCGGCATCACCACCATCGTGTTGCTCGGCGCCATGGCCGCCATGGGCCTGTACCGGATCGCGCTGCGCGCGCGTTACTCGGGCGTGCTCGCCCGGCTGTTCGTTGCCTTCGTACTGACGGCTGTGTTCCTGCCCTTCCTCTACTACGTGGTGCCGCCGCTCTACATCCACCCGTTGGTCATGCTCATTTCATCAGGCATTGCGATGGTGGGCCTGGCCGCGGTGCGACTCGGCTTCCTCAAGCTCGTCGACGAAAATCTGTTCAAACGCCGCATCCTTGTGCTCGGCGCCGGCACACGTGCAGAGCAGTTTCTCAAGCTGCGGCGCATGGCTGATCAGCGCGGTTTCAAACTCGTACGCTACCTGTCGATGCCCGGTGACGAGCCCGCGCAGCTGCCCGAGAAGCGCGTGCGGCCGATGCCCGGCAACCTTTACGACTATGTGCTCGAGCACCGCATCGACGAAATTGTCATTGCGGTCGACGACCGCCGGGGTACCCTGCCCATCCGCGATCTGCTCGAGTGCCGACTCGATGGCATCGACGTGACGGATGTCATCAATTTCCTCGAGCGTGAGACGGGCAAGATCAACCTGGACCTCGTGCGTCCCAGTTGGCTCATTTTCGAAAACGGATTCCGCCGCCAGTTGCCGCGTCGAGTGGCGCAGCGAATTTTTGACATCGTCTCGAGCAGCATCGTGCTCGTGCTGGCGTCACCGATCATGTTGATCACGGCCATTGCCATCGTCATCGAAGACGGTCGCCCGGTCTTCTATCGTCAGCGGCGTGTCGGCAAGAACAATATCGACTTCGACGTGCTCAAGTTTCGCAGCATGCGCAAGGATGCAGAAGCGGAAGGCGAAGCCGTCTGGGCCAAAGAGGGCGATGATCGAGTCACGCGCGTTGGTCACATCATTCGTAAGCTGCGCATCGACGAGCTGCCCCAGCTCCTCAACGTGCTCGCCGGTCAAATGAGCGTCGTCGGCCCGCGCCCCGAGCGCCCCGAGTTCGTCGAGCGGCTCAAGGAGCAATTGCCCTACTACATGGAGCGCCACCGCGTGCGCCCGGGCATCACCGGCTGGGCACAGCTCTGCTACCCCTACGGCTCGTCGGAAAAGGACGCGTTCGAGAAGCTCCAGTTCGACCTCTACTACGTCAAGAACCGCACGCTGATCTTCGACTTCATGATCCTGCTGCAGACGGCCGAAGTCGTGCTCTGGCAGAAGGGCGCGCGCTGATCCGTAAGCATCGCGGGCGCGGCGCGGTATAGTCTTCGCATGACGCTCGTCACACTGGGATATTCGATCGCGGCGATCGCCTACGCGGGCATGGCCGTATTCCTGCTCGCGGGTCGCAACCTGCGCTGGCCGTTCAACTACCTCGTCGTGCTGGCCGGTATCATGATGGCCTGGGGCGTGGGCATGGCGCTCACGGCGGGGCCTGGCGCGTCGCTGGGCGCGCTCGTCGCCATCGACGGTTTGCACGCGTTTGCGATTCTGCTGTTCCTCGGGCAACTCATCCAGCGTCACGAGCGTTCGGGCTGGCGGCGCAGTTTTGCCTTGCTGCCCTGGCTGATACCGCTGGTCTCGGCCTTTATCGCCTGGCGCGCGGCAAGCGATCAGGCGGTTGGCTTCCAGTTCGCGTACTACTTCATTGTGGCGATTTCGCTGCTGGGCCTGCTCGCCGTTGAACAGGTCTATCGCAATCCCTCGTTGCTTAACCGTCGTGTGGCCTCACTGGTGGCGGTGTCATTTGGCGCCGTGTTTGTCTTCGACCTGTTCACGTATTCGAACCTGCTCATGGCGGGACGACTCGATACGCAGATCTGGGCGGCGCGCGGCTTCGTCAACGCCATTGTCGTGCTGCCACTTTTGCTCGCGCTCAAGCGCAACCCCGACTGGGAAGCGGGTTTGTTCGTGTCTCGCCAGGTGGTGTTCTACTCGGCGAGCCTTATTGGTGTCGGCGCCTACCTCATGCTTGTCGCGTTTGGCAGCCTGTTCATGCAGCGCCTGGGCGGCGACTGGGGCGGCGCGCTGCGCATTGTGTTTCTCTCGGCGAGCATCATTCTGCTTGTGCTCATGCTGTTCTCGCAGCAGCTCCGGCGCCGCCTCAAGGTATTCCTGGCAACCCACTTCTATGCAAACCGATACGACTATCGTGAGGAGTGGTTAACGCTGATCCGGCGCCTGGCGCAGGACTCGGCGCGCGCGCCCATGCCAGATTTGTGCCTGGACTCCCTGGTCGACATCCTCGACAGTGACGGCGGCGCGCTTTGGCTGCGGGAGCCTGACTCGGGTGTTTACCGGCGTGCCGCATCGGCAGGTGAGGGGCAGGCGCCCGAACGCATCGCGGCCGAACACCCCGTTGTGGCGTTTCTGGAGCAGTCAGGCTGGGTTCTCGATGATCGCGAGGCGCAAAGCAATCCCAAGGCGTATCGGGGGGCGCTCGATGACAGCGAGGCTTGCGATCTTCTGGCCGGCCGCATCATCGTGCCCGTTGTACTGGACGACGCGCTGACGGGCTTTGCCGCGATCAATCGTCCTCCCGGACTTCCGGATCTCAACTACGAAGACCACGACCTGTTCCGCACCGTAGGTCGGCAACTTGCCGTGTTCCTGGAGCAGAGTCGGATCCAGCGGGATTTGACCCAGGCGCGGCAATTCGAAGTCTTCAACAAGTTCTCGGCTTACGTGATGCACGATCTCAAGAATCTCATCGCGCAGCAGTCCCTGGTGGTGGCCAATGCCAAACGCCACAAAGACGATCCCGAGTTCATCGATGATGCGATTGCCACCATCGATAACTCCGTGAAGCGTATGCGTCGCCTGCTCGGCCAGTTGGAGTCAGGCCGCGCCGGCGAGACGACACGTTCGCTGGATCTTGTGGCCCTGCTCGAGAAGACCTGCGCCGATGTCAGTGATCGCAAGCCCGAACCGCGACTCGACAATGAGGCGGGCGACGATCCGATGCCCGTGTTTGGTGACGGCGAGCGGCTGGGTTCTGCGATTCAGCATTTGCTGCGCAATGCACAGGACGCGACGCCCGTAGACGGTGAGATTGTGGTGACGCTGCGCGCGGAGCCGGGCGCTCAGGACGCCGCTTCGCGGGCGCGCATCGAGATCCGGGACTCCGGGGCCGGCATGACGCGGGCGTTCATCGAGTCCAAGCTCTTCGAGCCGTTCGTAAGCACGAAGGGTGCGCAAGGCATGGGCATCGGCGTCTTCCAGGCGCGCGACGCGGTACAGAGTTTCGGCGGCACCGTAACCGTCGACAGTGCGCCCGGCGAGGGTACGACCTTTATCGTGTCCCTGCCGTTGCTGGCTTCCCTGCGGGAAGCGTCGGGCTAGCAGCTATACGCGGTCGAGAAAGCGCTTCAGGCTCGTCACGCAACGCGATGCCGTGGCGCCATCCCAGAGCTCGGGGCGACGCCCCGTGGGCCATTCGCCAGACAGCGCTTCGGTGACACTGTCCTGCAGGGTGTCAGGCGTCACCAGCCGGTTGGTGCCCATCGTAATCGTTATCGGGCGCTCGGTGTTCGGGCGCAGCGTGAGGCAGGGGATCCCGAGGTAGGTCGTCTCCTCCTGCAAACCGCCCGAGTCCGTAATGCAGAGTGCGCTCTGCGTCACGAGGTGCATGAAGGGCACGTAGGACAGCGGTTCGAGCACGGTCAATCCTGGCGCATCCGTGAGTCGGTCGAGCAGGTTGAACCGCGTCAGGCGCTCACGCGTGCGCGGGTGCGCCACAAAGAGCAACGGAATGTGGTTTGCGGCGATCTCCGTGAGGGTGTCGATGATGCTCGCGAGCGTCGGTTTCTCGTCGACATTCGACGGCCGGTGCAGGGTCATGACGCCGAAGCGCTCGGGCAAATCCAGATCGATGTCTGCGCCCGCCGCTTCGATGCGGCTGCGTAAGAGCTCAAACGAGTCGAGCATGATGTTGCCAACGCACTCGAAAGCGGCATCGGGTTTGCCCTCGGCACGAAGGTTTTCGTCGGCATCGGGTGAGGGCGTCCAGAGCAGGTCGGAGATGGCGTCCGTGGCGAGGCGGTTGAGTTCCTCGGGCATACCTCGGTCGTTGCTGCGCAATCCGGCCTCGAGATGCACAACGGGTACCTGCAGCTTCGCGGCTGACATGGCGCAGGCAATGGTCGAGTTGACGTCACCGACCACGATGACGCAGGCCGGGCGGTGTTCCATGCACACCTGTTCGTATTCGATCATCACCCGACCCGTCTGCTCGCCGTGCGAACCCGACCCCACGCCCAGGTGGAACCCGGGCTCGGGCAGCCCCAGATCGGCAAAAAACGCGTCCGACATGTTGTAGTCGTAGTGTTGACCCGTGTGCACAATGACCGGCGCCGCCCAGTCGGTTGCGGCAAGCGCGTGGTAGAGCGGTGCAACCTTCATGAAATTGGGCCGCGCGGCAGCCACCAGGTGTACGGAAAGTCGGGACATGGTCTCGGGTTTCGGTAGTCGTTTGCGGCGCAAGGGTAGCAGGTTTCAGAAACTGCGGAGCCTGTTCCTTGAAGGGGGTGGCTCATGTGCTTAAGATGAAATAAAACAGGCGCGTAGCTCAGGGGTAGAGCACTGCCAATACACGGCAATGGTCGGAGGTTCGAGTCCTACCCGCGCCTACCATTTTTGACAGGGGACAGGCCGCGGCGGCGGCCGTCAATATGTTAACTGGCGCCATGCCGGGGAACCTCGGGGTTCGCTGGCGTCAGACTATTGTGAGACTACGGTCCAGGTGGCGACAGCGACCCTTTTGGGGGGTCCTGGCGTTTTGTGACGCAGTTCACACTTTGCGGCGGGCCTGCCACACGGTATGCGGCCCGCGTCTTGGATACGATGCGGTGGGATGGGCGTCCGGACCGCGACGTCCGTGCAACGACCAGCGCCGCGCTCTTGCAACGGATCTGTAACGAGCTGGCCGCACGATTCGGGAACGATGGCCGGCATGACCGTTCAAATGCACGGGGACGAGTAGGGGACACGATGACACGGGTAAGACGCCAGACGGGGCTTCGTCGCCTGGGACAGGGGCTGTGCCTCGCTGTAGTGATGGCCGTTGCGGGCTGCGGCGTGGACGACGCCGGCCGCATGGAGCGCGCCAACGCGGCCTTTGAGGCGGGGGACTACCGCGCCGCTGCCATCGATGCGCGCGCCGTACTTCAAAACGACAGCAGAAACTTGAGAGCACGCCTGCTGCTTGCGCGCTCGGCGCTCAACGTCGGAGACGGTGCTTCCGCCGAGAAGGAATTCCGCCGCGCGCTCGATCTTGGTCTGACGCTTGACGACGTTGGCCTCGAGCTTGCGCAATCGGTGGCGCTGCAGCAGAACTTCGAAGCGCTGCTCGAAGAGTTTCCGCCTGACAGCCTCGCCGTGGATGACCGGCCGGAGCTGTTCCTGCTTCGGGGTGGTGCGCAGCGTGCGCTCGGCGACAGCGACGCCGCGATTGAATCGCTCGAGGAAGCCGTGCGGCTGGACAGCTCGCTGGTCAAGGCGCGGCTGGCGCTGCTCGGTATCGCGCTCGATAAGGGCGAGCTCAACAACGCGAGCCTCATGATCGAGCAGCTCAAGCAGGACGCCCCGGAAGAAGTCAGTCTGTGGCTGCTGTCCGCGCGCTACAACGTCATCCGTCAGCAGATGGATGCCGCCACCGCAGATTTCGAGCAGGGCTTGTCCATCGCCCGCAGTAACGACGACCCGTCGGAGGCCATTGCGCCGCTCCAGGGCCTGTTTGATATCGCACTCGGCAGCAGCGACGGTGACACGGCCCGCGCCCGGCTGTCCGAATTGCAGGCCATCGCGCCCGACGCCTGGGGCACGACGTTCCGTGCGGCCAAAATCGAGTTCCTCGAGGAGGACTGGGAAGCATCCAAGGCCCTGCTGCAGGAGACGCAGAAGCAGGTCGATGCACCGCCGATTCGCGAGCTGCTCGGATTCGTGCATTACAAGCTCGGCGAGTATGCACAGGCCGACATGATGTTGTCGTCGATCTATCGCACTGAGGGTGTGGGGTCGGAGTCTGTCCTCGTCCTCGCGGAAGTTCGCCGACAGATGAACCGCCCCGAACCCATTGTCGACACGCTGGCGCCGCTCATCGAGGGCAGCGAAGACCCCGAGGCGTTGTCTTCAGCACTGCGCATTACGCTGGCGTCGGGCTCTATCGAGGACTCGATCATGGTGGCGGAGCGCAACGTATCGCGCTTCCCCGACAACGCATTGCTGTTGCTCGACCTCGCGACGGCGTACTCGGCGGCGGGTCGCCTCAAGGAGGCCGACGAGGTGCTGTCGCAACTGGAGACGGGCGAATCGGGTGTTGCCATGCGTCGCGACATCCTCATGACGCTGACACAGATTCGCGGCGGCGATTTCAATGCGGCGTCGATCACGGCGTCGAAGCTGGCCAGCGACTATCCGGATGAGCCCGTGGCACTCATGATGGCCGGTGACACTGCCGTCCGGCTGGGCAACCTCGAGCTCGCCAAGACCCGGTTCACGGCCGCGTCGGAGTTGTCGCCCGAGGATCCCGTGCCGCTCAAGAACCTGGCCCGCGTCGCGGCTGCGCAGGGTGACTACGACGCGGCCAACGCCTTGCTGAATCAATCGCTCGAATTGTTGCCCGACGACGTTGGCGCGTTCCTGGGGCTCTCGCAGGTGGCGCTGCTGTCGGGCGACCGCACGGCGGCCGTTGATTGGCTGAAGCGCGCGGTCCAGGCAGACCCGAGCGCAACCTCGGTGTCTGCGAGACTGGCGCGGTTGCAGATCGAGGAGGGCGAGTTGTCTTCGGCGCGTACGACGATCGTCTCGGCGATGCAGAGCGCGCCTAACGACACCACACTGGCGCTGATGCTGGGCGAAGTCAGCCTCGCTTCAGGCGAAGTTGAAGACGCGACCGAGCAGTTTGGTGCCGTCATCGGTATGGACGAGACGCTTCCGGGTGGTTATCGCGGCCTGGCGCTGGCCTACCTGGCGTCGGATCGGGCCGATGACGCACGCACCGTGCTGCGGCGCGCGACGCGACGCGGCGCTAGTGACCTGCGCTCCGACATGATGCTGGCGATGCTCTACGTGCGCGACGGCGACTACGGCCAGGCGACGCGGCTCATCGACGACTGGAAGAGCAAGGACAGCTCGCTCGACTACCCGTATCTCGTAGAGGGTGAGCTCAAACTCGCGCGCGAAGAGACCGCCGCAGCTGCAGAGGCATTCGAACGCGCCTGGCAACGCCGCAAGGCCTGGAACACGGCTGCACGTCATGCCGTTGCGGGTTTGACCGGTGACCTGGCGTCGCCGATGTCGCTGGCCGAAGCATTCAGCGCCGAGGCGCCGGATCACCTGCCCAGCAAGGTGTTGCTGGCGCAGGGCTACCAGCAGCTGGGTGACTACGCAAAAGCGATTCCCCAGTACGAGCGCGCCGTAGCCATCGCGCCCGACAACGCACTGTTGCGCAACAACCTGGCCTGGACGCTGTTCGCCAATGGTGACGACGGCGCCGTGGTGCACGCGCGGGCCGCCTATGAAGCCGACGGCGACAATCCGGCCATTGCGGACACGCTGGGGTGGATTCTTGCCCGACAGGGTCAGACCGACGAGGCCTTGCCGTTGCTTGAGTCGGCGTTCTCCAAGATCCCGCAAAACCGCGAGGTGGCCTGGCACCTGGCTTACGTCGCTGCGGAACAGGGCAACGCGCAGCGCGCCAGAGAATTGCTCGACAGTGCCCTTGCCGGTGACGTCGAGTTCATGGGCCGTGCAGAGGCGCAGGCGCTGCGCGACCGCTTGTAATGAAGGGCAGGAGCAGCAAGGTCATGAAGGGGTTCGCAGGAGTCGTCGTCGCACTGGCGACGCTAGTGGCGGGTTGTGCCGGCGGTGTACCCGCGGCCGATATCACGGGGGCGCCTGAGCCCGCGGAAGCCGCTGACTACATCATCGGGCCGGGCGACAGCCTCTCGGTCTTTGTCTGGGGCCATCAGGACCTCACGACGGACGTCATCGTGCGACCCGACGGTGACATCTCCACGCCGCTCGTCGAAGACCTGACGGCAGCGGGCAAGACGCCGACCAAGCTTGCGCGCGATGTTGAGCAAGCCCTGGCTGAGTACATTCGCACGCCGACGGTCACCGTGATGGTGCGCAACTTTGTGGGTGAGTTCCAAAGCCAGATTCGAGTCGTTGGCCAGGCGACGCAGCCGCAGTCACTGCCTTACCGCAATGGCATGACCTTGCTCGACGTCATGATTGCCGTGGGTGGCTTGTCCGAGTTCGCGGCGGGCAACAAGGCGCAGGTCGTGCGCAAGGTCGACGGCGAGGAACAGGTGATTCGTGTCCGCATTAATGACCTGCTCAACAATGGCCGTATGGACCAGAACATTCGCATGTTGCCTGGTGATGTCCTGATTATTCCCGAGTCGTTTTTCTGACCGACGTTCGGGATTCGACGTGTAGTCGGAGAGAGTCACAACTTATGCCAACACCGAATGACGACAGACTGGATATGCGCGCTGTCCTCGATATGTTTGAGGGACACGTGCGCGGCACATGGCGATTCAAGTGGCGTGCCGTTGCAATGGCCTGGGTCGTCGCGCTGTTCGGGTGGTTTGCGATTTACTCCATGCCGGATACCTACGAGGCGAGCGCGCGAATCTACGTCGATACAGAGAATGCGATCCGCCCTTTCGTGGAAGGACTTGCCCCGACGCAGAACGTCCTTAACGAGGTCGCCATTGTGACGCGCGAGATGCTCAGTCGGCCCAATCTGGCCAAAGTCGCTCGCGAGACCGATCTTGATCTCCGCGCCGACACCGATCGCGAGTTCGAAGGACTGCTGACCTCGTTGCAGGAGCGCATTAGCGTGTCCGGAAATCGCGACAACATTTTCAAGATTGCTTTTGCTGACGCCGACCGCGACAAGGCGGTGGCTGTCGTCGAGTCGCTGGTCAACACCTTCGTCGAGGATTCGCTCGTGGCCGATCGCAACGAGTCGGGCACCGCACAGGTGTTTCTTGAGGACAAGATCGCAGATTACGAGGAGCGCCTCACGGAAGCGGAAGACCGGCTGGCGCAATTCAAACGCGAAAATGTTGCCTACATGCCTAACCAACAGGGTGATTTCTTCGAACGCCTTCAGGCGGCGCAGGAAAATCTCGGGACCACGCAGGGCCAACTCAGACTCGCAGAGCAGCGACGCGATGAGCTGCTGCGCCAGATCGAAGGTGAAGTTCCGGTATTCGGGACTGTGGATGCGGCGCCGGGCGGCGGCAGTGGCGAAGACGCCTTCAGCTCCGGCAAGATCGCGGAGCTCGAAGCGCAGCTTGAGGAATTACGGCTTGTGTATACGGACAAGCACCCGCGTATCGGTCAAATCACCGAGACTATCGCGCTGCTGAAGCGTCAGCAGGCCGAGGCGGCGGCGGCACGCGGCCCAGATGATCTCATCGCGCGTGCGAATCCGCTTGACCGCAATCCCGTTTACCAGAACATGAAGATTCAGCTCGGTGCCACCGAGGTCGAGATTGTCGAACTCGAGGCACTTGTTGCGCAATACCGCCAGCGCGTTTCGCGTTTGAGTGAGCAGGTGAATACGATTCCGCAGGTCGAGGCCGAACTGAGCCGTCTGAATCGCGACTACGATGTCGTGAAAAGAAACTACGAGCAGTTCTTGCAGCAACTCGAGGCTGCGAACATCGGCAACGACATCGACGAAACGATTGACGATGTGCAGTTCCGCATTATCGATCCACCGTTTTCGGCGCAGACACCCGTCGGACCGCCGCGTGTCATCTTTCTGAGTGTCGTCCTCGTCGCGGCGCTCGGCATCGGCACAGTGGTCGCATTCGCATTCAATCTGCTGAGCCCTGTGTTCTTCACGGCTGCGTCTTTGACGTCCCTAACTGGCATTCCAGTCTTGGGCGCTATTCAGCTTGTGCAGGACAAGCGCACACGCAGAGCCAAGCGATTCGAGCGCGTCGCCATCGCTGGTGCGCTGCTCGTGCTGCTCGGTGTCTTCGTCGGCGCAATCATGTTCGCCGATCAGGCGCCCGACCTCATGAACAAGATCCAATTGGGTTAACCCGGAGCACAGGCTGGCATGAGCAAAGTCCAGAAAGCGCTAAAGAGAATTCGTGACAGCCGGGCGCGCGCCAATGGTACCGGCGCGCCAAGTGGTGAGCGTAGACGCGAGCGTGCGGTCAACGACGTTGCCGAGATCAGCGAAGCACCCGAGGTCATCGTTGAGCAGGCACCTGTCAAGGCTGAGTCACAGACGCTCAAACCGCCTGTGTCGCAGGCGCATGTGCTGCCCACAGATGACACCACGCAGTTGCCTGTGATCACGGTGCCGGACACCGTCGAGCACGTCGAAAACGAGTCATTGCTCGACGCGGGGTTGCTGACGGGTCCGGAGCCCGATCCTGCAGTGGCCGCTTCGTACCGCCGCATCAAGCGGCCACTCATTGCGAACGCGTTTTCGCGCTCGGCGAGCCCCGGTGATTGTGCAAATGTAGTCATGCTCACGAGCGCCATGCCCGGCGCGGGCAAGTCATTCTGCTCCTACGGCCTGGCCGCGTCGGTCGCGCAGGAGCGCGACGTGGGTGCCGTACTCATTGACGCGGACGTACTCAAGCCGTCGATCACCCACGCATTTGGTCTGGCGAATCGGCCGGGCATCACGGATTTTCTCACTGACGAGTCGATCTCAATTGAGGATATCCTCGTGCGAACGGACGTTGATGACATCGTGGTCATGCCCGCCGGTGCCATTCGGGAAGACTCCACGGAGCTTCTCGCGAGCCGCAGGATGAAGTCGCTGCTTCGAGCGTTGTCGAAGACGTTCTCCGATCGGCTGGTCATACTCGACACGCCGCCGATGCTCATAACGACAGAGGCACAGGTGCTGGCCGACCATGTGGGTCAGGTCGTGCTGGTCATCGAGGCTGGTGTGACGGCGCACGCCCAGTTGCTCGAAGTGCTCGAAGTGCTCGACAGGGACAAACCCGTGAATGCCATACTCAACAAGTCGCGCAACGTCGCAACCCATGCGTATGGCAGCGGTTACTATGGCTATGCGCCAGCGTCGAGCGGGGGAAAAGATAATGAACCACAAGAAGACCTATAGACTGAGCGGGGCGCTCGCAGGTTGCGCAATTGCCGCAGCCTCGGGCCTGACATCTGTCGCCGTCGCGCAGAATTGGGAGTTCAACGCATCCGCCGATATCGGCATCATCTACACAGACAATCTATTTCTCGACGAGTCCGACGAGCAGTCGGAAACCGTCTATTCGATTCTTCCGTCGGTCTCTCTGGTTGCGACGGGCGAGCGCGTTTTCGGTGAGATCGAGTACAGTCCCGAAGCCTACTTCTATTCCGATAACGACGAATTCGACGACGTTGCCGACGTACTCGACGCCAATCTCACTGTGGCGTTGGTGCCTGATGCCCTATTCATATACGGCAGCGCGATCAACTTTCAGTCGATCGAGTCACCTGATGGAAACTTCCCGATTACCAACGTCGTGGTGACGCAGAACCGCGTCGATTCGAGGGTTTATGAGCTGAGGCCTTACTGGCAACAGCAGTTCGGCGAGGTGCAGGTGTCGGCATCCTATCGGGCGATCAAAATCGATTATGACGACGACCTGTTGCAGGAACAGGACGGTCGCAACCTCAGCTTCGATCTCAATAACTTTGCCGCGCAACAAGGATTCGCCTGGGGCCTCAGCTATCGCGATCAGAATGTCGAGTACCAGAACGGGGTCGAATTCAACTATTCACAGGCAGCGGCGAACCTTGGCTATTGGGTGGGCCGAAATCTGCGTCTTTTCGTGGTCGGCGGTCTCGAGACCCCGTTGGGCGACGTGACGTCGGGCAGTCTCGAAGATGACTTTTATGAAGCGGGATTCCAATGGGTTCCCAATAGCCGGCTCGATCTCGAAATCGCCGCGGGCAAGCGAACGTTCGGCGATTCGTTCCGTCTGAGGGGGTCCTACCGCCTCAAGCGTGGCAGCACGCGGCTCACCTATACTCAGGAGCCGGCGAGTCGCGCAGAGTTACTGTTCGACCGGAGGCCGATCCAGGATCTCGACAATCTCGACAACTTCGGCGACACGTTGGGCCTCGATGACCGATTCGTGCAGAAGCGAGGGGAGTGGAGCACCACGCTGGAGTTCGCGCGCACCACCGTCGATTTTCGCGTGTTCGACGAACGACGCTCGTCGCGTGTCGCGGGCGACGGAACAGAGCTTGGCGCCGAGGAGCTGCGCGGTGCCGCGTTCCGCACCACTTGGCAGGTTGGGCGGGCGTTGTCCGTGAGCGGTGGGCTTGAATACGCACGACGTGAGCTGTTTCCGCGCGACGACGATATTTTCAGCATTTCGGCCAGCGCGAACTACACGCTGTCGCCCCGTTCGAGTGTGCGATTCGAGCTTGCCCGCCGCGACGAGAACAACGAAAACAACACGGCTAATGATTACGTCGAGTATCAGGCCCGGCTTTTCTTCAGCGTTTCATTGAGATGAATTCGTCCCCGCAGACACTGGCGCGCGAGACCACGCCGACCGAATCGGTTTCAGCGTTGCGTTTCCAGACGTTGGAGGACCGCGTTGTCGGGCGGGGACTGGCCAATGCGATGTCCTGCGACGTGGAGGACTATTTTCAGGTGTCGTCGTTCGAGCACCTGATCAGCCGCGAGCAATGGCCTGCGCAGGCGTCGCGCGTCGAGCGCAACATAGATCGATTACTCGAGCTCTACGATGAGGCGGACACGAAGTGCACGTTCTTCACGCTAGGCTGGGTGGCGGAGCGCTACCCGAAGTTGATTCGCAGAATCGTCGATGACGGACACGAACTCGCGAGTCACGGCTACGATCACAAGCGCGTCACGTCGCTTACCCATGACGCATTTCGGGAAGACGTGGTGCGAACCAAGGGCATCCTCGAACAGATTTCGGGGTCGCCCGTGCGCGGTTATCGGGCGCCCAGTTTTTCCATCGGCCTGGAAGCGGCCTGGGCGCATCCGATTCTCGAGGAAGCGGGCTACGCCTACAGCTCAAGCGTCTATCCCGTTCGGCACGACCACTACGGTTTGCCCAGCGCGCCGCGCGTACCGTTCCGCGTCAACGACTGCGGACTGTTAGAGGTGCCGATGTCGACGGTGCGTTTCGGTGGCCGCAACTTTCCGGTTTCGGGCGGCGGGTATTTCAGGCTGTTACCGCTGCGGGTTTCGAAGGCGGCGATTCGCCGCATCAACGAGCGCGAGCGGCGCCCGGCCGTGTTTTACTTCCATCCGTGGGAGATCGACCCCGGTCAGCCGCGCGTGCCTGGAACCTCCGCCAAGACGCGGTTTCGCCACTACATCAACCTCGGAAGGTTTGAGTCGCGACTGATCAATCTGCTGAAGTCTTTTCAGTGGGATCGCATGGATCGCGTCTTCCTCGGAGAACGCTGATGGCGGGTGTCGAGGCACGGATCGCCGCCGCGCCTGCTGCGGCGGGTCAAATCTCGGTGGGTGAACTCTTGGAGGGGGCCTCATCGGATTGGGATGCCTACGTCAACGCCCATCCCAACGGCACCTTCTACCATCTGGCCGGCTGGCGCCGAGTGATTGGCGGTTCGCTCGGGCACGCGCTGCACTATCTCGTCGCGAGACGTGGCGCTGACATTACCGGTGTGCTGCCCCTGGCCCGCGTATCAAGCTGGCTCTTCGGCAGCAAGCTCGTTTCGCTGCCTTTCTTGGTCTACGGCGGGCCATTGGCGTCCGATGCGGACTCGGAGCAGGCGCTCGTGGACGCTGCGTGGTCGCTCGCCAATGATCTGGGCGTCGACGCACTGGAATTGCGCGGCCGAGATGCGTCGGCGGCAACGGGTGAGGGCTGGCACGCCGTGACCTCGCACGTCACCTACCGAAAGGCCATTGAAGCGGATCCTGACGCGAATCTTAAAGCGGTCCCGCGCAAGCAACGCGCCATGATCCGCAAGGGAATCAAGGCCGGGCTTGCGGCAGAGATCGATAACGATGTATCACGCCTTCACGAGACGCTTCTGGAGTGCAAGCGCAATCTCGGCACGCCGTTCTTTTCCCGTCGCTATCTCGCTGCGATCAAAGACACGTTCGGTGATGCCGCCGAGATCCTGACCGTCGTCAAGGACGGTGCGACTGTATGTAGTGTCATGAGCTTCATTTACCGCGATGAGGTCCTGCCCTACTACGGCGGCGGTGGCGCGCTCGCGCGGCGATATTACGGCAATGACTTCATGTATTGGTCGGTCATGGAGCGTGCCTGCCAAAACGACATCAGGGTGTTCGACTACGGGCGCAGCCAGCGTGGCAGCGGCCCGGCCAAGTTCAAGGAGCACTGGGGGTTTGAGCCCACCGAGTTGCATTACGCCATTCGAGCGTTACCTGGACGCTCGCTGCCCGACAACAATCCAGACAGCCCGCGCTTTCGGCAGTTCGTCAAGCTCTGGAAGAAACTGCCGTTGCCGGTGGCCGCTGCGGTAGGCCCCTTCCTCGCTCGGAGGTTACCGTGACCGCGGCCGTATCCAACCACGCTGAAGGCGGGCGCGAGCCGCTGCTGCTGCTCGTTCACCGCATCCCATTCCCGCCTGACAAGGGCGACAAGATCCGGTCGTTTCGCATTCTCGAGCACCTGGCGCGCGACTACGATATCCATCTCGGCTGTTTCATCGACGACCCAGACGACTGGAAGCACGTAGACACGCTCTCGCGCTATTGCGTTGAGGTGAAGACAATTGGGATCAATCGAAAGTTCGCGACAGTTCGAAGTGCGACGGCATTGCTGTCAGGTTTGCCTTTGAGCATTTCATTCTACGCGAGCGGCGAGATGCAACGCTGGGTCGACGGGGTGCTGGCAGCGCATCCCGTGCGCCGCATTGTCGCGTACTCGTCTCCTATGGCGCAGTTCGTGTTTGATGAACGCTACGACACGTATCGGCGGATCATGGATCTCGTCGATGTCGACTCGGACAAGTGGCGCCAGTATGCGGAACGCACACGATTTCCCATGCGGCAAGTCTATCGTCGCGAGTGGCGGACCCTCACGACGTATGAGCGTCGCATAGCCGCCCGGTTCGATGCCGTTACGCTCGTCACCGAAAACGAAACAGCGTTGTTCGACAGGTTGTCGCCGGACACGGCCGACAAGCATCACGCCATTGCAAACGGCGTTGACACCGAGACCATGGATCCCGACCGGGATTACGATGACCCGTTCCCCACTGGCCAGCGCCCGCTCGTGTTCGTCGGCATGATGAACTACTGGGCGAACGTCGAAGCGGTGAGTTGGTTTTCGGAGCAGGTCTTGCCCAGTGTGCGCGAGGCCATGCCCGATGCGACGTTCTGGATTGTCGGTGGGTCACCCACAGACGCCGTTCGTGAGTTGGCGCGCTTGCCTGGCGTAACCGTCACGGGGCGCGTCGAGGACGTGCGACCCTACATTCGCCACGCCGACGTGGCCCTGGCGCCGCTGCGCATCGCACGCGGCATACAAAACAAGGTGCTCGAGTATCTCTCGATGGGTCGGCCTACGGTGTGTTCGCCGCAGGCTGCTGCCGGTCTTCATGATCGCGTTGCCGCACCTATCATTGTTGCCGACGGTACGGCGGACACGGCGACAGCCTGTCTCAAGCTGCTTGCTGCTCCGGATCAAGGCGTGGGTAGGCAGCGCGATTACGTGCTCGAGCACTATGACTGGGGGCGCAACCTCGCGCGCCTCGGCGGCATCGTTGCCGGTTCCTCGCGCGATAAGTCGGTGCAGGTTGTCGCGAATGTCTGAGCGTGTGCTGTCGCCGAAGTACGTCCTGGCCGTAACGGGTGCCATGATGGCCGCCGTGGCGCTGGTGTTCTGGCCTACGTCTTATGGCATGGCCCTCGTCTGGAGCCAGTCGAACACGTTTTCGTACGGCTTCCTCGTGCTGCCGATGGCGTTCTGGTCGATCTGGCGCTCGTCGCAACGATTCGGAGAAGTGGCGTGGCGCCCCTCCTGGCTGGGTCTTCTGGCTGTGTTGCCGGCGGCGGCGGCGTGGTATGTGGGCGAGGCGGTCGACGTTCAGGCGCTCGCCCAGTACGGAATGATCGGGCTGTTTCTGGCCGGCTGCTGGGCCGTGCTCGGCAATTCGGCAGCCAATCGGCTGCGATTTGGTCTCGGCTTTACGCTGTTCGCCGTACCCGTCGGCGAGTTCATGATTCCCTGGCTCATGGACATTACCGCCGACTTTACTGTGGCTGCCGTACATATGACGGGCATCCCGGTGTATCGGACTGAGCGGTTTTTCACGCTTCCCAGTGGCCACTTCGAGGTTATCGAGGCCTGCAGTGGCATTCGTTTTCTCATGGTCACGATTGTGATCGCGACCTGGTTCGCGCAGCAGACGTACACGGCGTTGTGGCGCAAGCTCGCCTTTGTCGCCCTGGCCGCTGTCATCATGAATATCGCCAACGGGTTGCGCGCGTTCATCATCGTGTTGCTCGTGCATTACAGTGAGGGGCGCATTGCTGTCGGTTACGATCATCTTGTGTTGGGTTGGGTAGCATTCGTCATTGGCCTGTTCGTCACCGTGAAGCTCGGCCGCATGTTTGCCGACGGCGATGAATCACTGCGGCCGGCGGGCGGCGCGCTGCGATTGGCGGCCCGCGGGCCCGTTGCTGCAGCAGCAATCGCGGTTGTCGCCGTGCTAGTGGTCGCGCGGTCAGGGGAAGCGGTGATGAGCGCGCAGGCCGCCCAGCAGCGGCTTGCTAGCCTGCTCGCACCGGCGAGCGCGGCGGGCTGGGTCGGTCCCAACGATGCAGCGCTGGCATTTAAGCCCGACTTCAAGACCCCCGACCAGGCCACGTCGGTGCGCTACGAAACCGGTGGTGCTCGCGTCGATTTGCACCAGTTCAAGTATTCGTCGAACAACGAGATCATTCACTTTGATAACCGGCTCTACGATCCGGATGCCTGGCGTCTCATCGAGAAGGGACAGCTCGACCTGACGTTGCCGGGTGACCGCGATTTGCGATTGTCCCGGCGCATTATCGAACGGGACGGGGAACGCCTGCTCATGCTGAGCTGGTATGACATCGGTGGTCGCGTCACGCAGTCTCGCATCGAGGCGAAATGGTTTTCTGCATTGCGAAGCGTTGTGGGTGGCCAGCCCAGTGATCTCATGTTTGCCGTTGTAAAGACGACTGACGATGCGCACGATGAAACGGCGCTCACGGCGTTCGTCGCAGCGCACTATGACGCGTTGCGCTTATGCGCGCGCGGTCAGACTGAGTCGGCTCGATGCACGGGCATCGAGACGGCGCAGGCAAGCCGCTGAGGCCGTCGCGATGAGCGTCGATGCCAGGCCACTGGTCGCGCACGTGATCCATCGTCTCGGGACCGGTGGTATGGAAAACGGTCTCGTGAATCTCGTCAACGGTTTACCTGGTGAACACTACCGTCATGCGATTGTCTGCATGACAGAGAGCACTCCGTTTCGGGACCGCATCGAGGACGCGAGTATTGGTGTGCACGAGTTGCACAAGCAGTCGGGCAAGGATCTGGGTTGTTACTGGCGGTTCTTTCGGCTCATGAGACGGCTGCGGCCCGCCATCGTGCACACCCGCAACCTGGGAACCATCGACCTCGCGCCCGTCGCCGCGCTCGCCGGCGTGCCGCGGCGATTGCACGGTGAGCACGGATGGGATAACGCGGACCCGACCGGGGCCAACCCGCGCTATCGCCGTTTGCGCCGCCTTTGCGACCGATTCATCGATGGCTACGTGGCAGTGTCGCGCGATATCGCCCGCTGGATGTCTGAACGAATTGGCGTTGACGCAAGCCGGGTCATGCAGATTTACAACGGCGTGGACAGCGCTCGGTTCGCGCCCGACGGCCCACGCACGGCCTTGCCCGCGACGGCCGGAGATGCTCCGTCGCGCGTCATTGGCACTGTAGGGCGACTCGACCCCATCAAGCGCTTCGATGTGCTGATCGACTGGTTCGCGACGCGCTACGCGTCACAGGGTGACGCGCGCCTCGTGATTGTCGGTGAGGGCGCGGAGCGGTCGGCGCTTGAGCAGCAGGTCGCCGAACGCGG
This sequence comes from Pseudomonadota bacterium, assembly GCA_039821605.1. Lineage (GTDB taxonomy): Bacteria > Pseudomonadota > Gammaproteobacteria > Steroidobacterales > Woeseiaceae > CALBPI01. The sequence continues at coordinate 462,004 of JBCBNV010000001.1, forward strand.
TATCGCAGACGCCGTTTGGCTAGCGGGCAATCGTCCAGATGTCGCTGATCTCATGCGCAGCATGGATGTCTTTGTCCTTCCGTCTCGAAACGAAGGCATCTCAAACACGATTCTCGAGGCTATGGCCAGCGGTCTTCCCGTCGTGGCCACCGACGTCGGCGGGAATTGTGAGCTGATCGATCCGGGTGTGACTGGAGAGCTGGTACCGTGTGACGACAGTCCGGCCCTGGGCGACGCCATTGCAGGTTATCTCGACGACCCGGACCGGCGTTTACGTCACGGTACTGCCGCGCGCGAACGTGTGTTGCGGCGGTTCTCCCTGGAAAACATGATGGGCAGTTATGACGAGCTCTACATGGCCGGTTTGCCAGTCGGCCGGTCCCGGCAATGGGAGGCCTGAAGCATGTGCGGTATAGCAGGCATTCTCGATCTCGAAGGCGCGCGCGGCATCGATCGCGGCGTCCTTGAGCGCATGACCCGCACATTGTCGCTCAGGGGGCCCGACGGGGAGGGCTACCACACGGCGCCCGGCGTCGGCTTAGGTCACCGCAGGCTCTCCATCATCGACCTCGAGGGCGGCGATCAACCGATCTACAACGAGGACGGCCGAGTCGTCACGGTGTACAACGGTGAAATCTACAACTTCGCCGAGGTGCGCGCCGAGCTCGAGCGCCTCGGGCACGTTTTCAGTACGCGTTCCGACACCGAGATTATTGTCCACGGCTGGGAGGAATGGGGCGAGGACTGTGTAGATCGCTTCAACGGCATGTTTGCGCTAGCCGTGTGGGATGCCAATCGGGATTGCCTATTCCTCGCGCGTGATCGAATCGGCATCAAACCGCTCTATTACGGCACCACCAGCGACGGGTTTCTCCTGTTCGGGTCTGAGCTCAAGGCGTTGCTCGAGCACCCGGGTCTCGAGCGCAGGCTGCGCGCTGATGCGATCGAAGACTACTTCGCATTTGGCTATGTACCCGATCCGAAATCGATCCTCGACGGTGTGTTCAAGCTGCCGCCTGGCTGCACCTTGCGCATTGAGCGAGGCGGCAGCGTACCCGAGCCGCGTCGATTCTGGGATGTTGAGTTTCCCGAAGCGCCCGTAACGGCGAACGGCATGCTCGCGGAGATTCCGGAGCGGCTCGCGCACAGCGTCGGGCTGCGCATGATCGCCGACGTTCCGCTGGGCGCGTTCCTTTCGGGCGGCGTTGATTCGAGTGCCGTCGTTGGTCTCATGGCGCAGCAATCCGACGCGCCGGTGAATACAGCCTCGATTTCTTTCGGTGACCCAGCCTACAACGAGTCCCAGTATGCGGACCTCGTCGCGCGCCAGTTTGCGACAAACCACCAGGTTCGCCAGGTCGACCCAGCCGATTACAGCCTAGTTGAACGCTTGCCTGAAATATACGACGAGCCGTTCGCCGACAGCTCGGCGCTCCCGACCTACCGTGTTTGCGAGCTCGCTCGCACCAAGGTCAAGGTGGCACTTTCAGGGGATGGCGGAGATGAAAACTTCATCGGGTATCGGCGTTACCGCTGGCACGCGTACGAGGAACGCGTACGTCGCTTGCTGCCGCAGGCGATTCGCGGCCCACTGTTTGGTACCGCGGGTCGCATTTACCCCAAGCTCGACCGCGCCCCCAAGATCCTCCGCGCCAAGTCGACGTTGCAGGCTTTAGGACGCGACTCGCTGGCGGGTTACCTGCACAGCGTCGGTATCTATCCAGACGCGCCGCGCCGGCGCCTCTACAGCGGCTCGCTCAAACGTGCGCTGGGCGGCTACTGTGCCATTGACACCTTTCGTGATCTCGTGGCCGACAAGCCCGAGCTCACGGGTTTGCCGCTCGTGCAGTACCTCGATTTCAAGACCTATCTGCCGGGCGACATCCTGACCAAGGTTGACCGTGTCAGCATGGCCAACAGCCTGGAGGTCCGCGTCCCCATCCTCGACCATGAATTCGTATCCTGGGTCGCGAAGCTTCGCCCGGAGGACAAGCTGAGCGGGCGCGAGGGAAAGTACTGTTTCAAGAAGTCTCTCGAATCGTTGCTGCCGCATGACGTGTTGTACCGCGACAAGATGGGCTTTGGTGTGCCCGTCGCCTCATGGTTTCGCAACGAGTTGCGCCAACCGGTTCGAGAGCGAATTACCGGCGGGGCGCTGGCGGATAGCGGCTTGTTTGACCACGCCGAGCTCGCGACACTTGTAGACGATCATCAGTCGGGTCGCCGGGATCACAGCGCAATTCTTTGGGCCATGCTCATGTTCGAAGGCAGCCTAAGGCACCTTGGCGCAAGCGCCCCTGTGGGATGAGAATCCTCGTCTTCAGCTCGTTGTTTCCCAACGCGGCACAGCCCACCAAGGGCGTGTTCGTTCAGGCGCGGCTGAGGCAATTGCTGGCGACATCAGACATCGAAGCTACGGTTGTGGCACCTGTACCGTGGTTTCCGTTCAAGGGCGAACGATTCGGAGAGTACGGTGAGTTCGCGCGGGCGCCGCGCGAGGAAACGCAGTACGGCACCCGGGTGCTGCACCCGCGCTATCCTGTGATTCCCAAGCTGGGCATGTCGATTGCGCCGGCACTCATGGCCCGCGCAGTCTTGCCGACCGTTCGGCGGCTGCACACCGAGACGCCCTTCGATCTTATCGATGCGCACTATGTGTACCCTGATGGCGTAGCCGCAACCGCTATCGCCCGTGAGCTGGGTCTGCCTAACACCATGACGGCCCGCGGCACCGACATCACGCTCATCCCAAATTACGCCAGTCCGCGCCGCCAGATTCTCAAAGCTGCGGCGGCGTGCGGTGCCATCATCAGCGTCTGTGAGGCACTCAAACGCGATATGACGGCGCTTGGCGTGGACCCCGACAAAGTCTCGGTACTGCGCAATGGCGTGGACCTCGAGTTCTTTCGGCCGCTACCCAGTACCACCGTCGAGACACCGGCTCGCGAACAGATACTCTTGTCCGTGGGCTACCTCATCGAACGCAAGCGCCATCACCTGGCCATCGACGCGCTGGCAGAGCTTCCCGGTTGCCGTTTGCGCATTGCGGGCACAGGTCCACTGCGTCAGGAACTCGAGGCTCGCGCCCGGCGACTCGGTGTCGTGGATCGCGTTGAGTTCCTCGGGCGCCAGTCGCAAGAGCAGCTTGTCGCGCTGTACAATCAAGCGGACTGCATGTTGCTGATGTCATCACGTGAAGGCATGGCCAACGTCATTCTTGAAAGTCTTGCCTGCGGTACGCCCGTTGTGGCCACGAACGTGGGCGGCGCTGATGAGGTGCTCAGCGCACCTGTCGCCGGGCAACTTGTGGACACGACGGCAGCCACTGATGTCGCCGGCGTCGTTCGTGCCGTGCTCGATGCCGCCCGTCCGCGCGCTGACGTGCGCAAATTTGCTGAGCGGTTTAGCTGGGACGCCACGAGCCGTGGCCAACTCAATATCTTCACGCGACTCATCGAGAGCTGCGACGCACCCGCGCAGCCGGACGTCGTTGCTTAGTCGCCGTGCGTGATCTCGGACTGCTTCTCGTCTTCGCGGCATTCTTACCGTTTTGCTTCTGGCGCCCGCACATCGGACTGCTCGTGTGGTCTTGCTTGGGCTATCTAAACCCTCACCGATTGACTTGGGGTTTTGCCTACTCGTTTCCTTTCGTCGCGATCGCGGCGGCGGCCACCATGGCCGGATTGCTCATCGGGCGGGATCGTAATCTGCGCCTGCCTATCACACCCACTACGATCGTTTGGGCGTTGTTTGTACTGTGGATGGTGATCTCCACGCAGTTCGCGCTAAACCCGGAGGCGGCTTCATCAGAGTTGTCGCGGACCGTCAAAATCCAGCTCATGGTTTTTGTGACGCTGCTCATCATGGGCAGCAAGGAACGTCTCATCTGGCTGGCTGGCGTCATGGCGTTCTCAATCGGCTTTTACGGCATCAAGGGCGGCGTTTTCGTGCTGGCAACAGGCGGCGCGTATCTCGTGTGGGGGCCGCAGGGCACGTTTATTGAAGGCAACAACGAGATTGCGTTCGCGCTGCTGATTGTAATGCCGCTCATGTACTTTTTCTTTACGCAGGCACAGAACAAGTGGCTCAAGCGCTTGTTGCTCTTTTGCATGTTGTCGTCGGGATTCGCCATCGTCGGCTCGTATTCGCGCGGCGCGCTGCTAGGCGGGCTCGCGATGATGGGTATGCTGTGGCTCAAGTCGCGCCACAAGATTGCGCTTGCCATACCCGCGGTCGTTGCCTTGGTATTGCTCGTCATTTTCATGCCGGATGCGTGGATGGATCGCATGGGCACGATTCAGAATTACGAAGAGGATGCGTCCGCCATGGGGCGCATTAACGCATGGCTGTTTGCTGTAAACATCGCCAATGATTATCCATTCCTGGGCGGGGGCTACGGGACGTTTACTCCCGAGCTGTTCATGCAGTACGCGCCCAACCCGCTGGACCACCACGATGCGCACAGCATCTTTTTCGAGGTACTGGCCGAGCACGGCTACGTCGGCTTGTTCCTGTTTCTCACCATGGGGATCATGACTTTCTTCAACGGCAACTGGGTCATACGGAAGGCGCGTGGCCGGCCCGATCTGCAGTGGGCCGCTGATCTGGCAAGCATGGCGCAGGTGGCGCTCACGGGCTACGTCGCGGGGGGCTTGTTCCTGGGTCTTGCGTATTTCGATCTTCCTTACCACCTCATGGCGCTGCTGGTGCTGCTCAAGGCGCACGTGCGACGGGAGCGGGCGCTGGCAGCAGCCGCGGAACAGCCCGAGCGTCACAGCGCCACGTTTGGTCACGCTGCGACGACCGGATGAGCACGTTGTCGCCAGCAGCGCGGGTGCTGGGCGGCGCCTACTCGGCGCTTGCGCCACGCCATTGGTGGGGCAATCGCCTGACAGTGCTCATCTACCACCGCGTGCACGAGTCGCACGACGCCTTCACCCAAGATGATGTCGATGCGGCGACCTTCGACTGGCAGCTCGGTGTGCTCAGACGATACTTCCGGGTCATGCCGCTCGACGAGGCCGTGGCGGCGCTCTACGGTGGTGCGCCGTTACCGCGCGGCGCCGTGGCGATCACATTCGACGACGGCTATCGTGACAATCACGACGTCGCGTTGCCGCTTCTTCAAAAGCACGGACTCACGGCCACGTTTTTTGTTGCCACGGGTTTTCTTGATGGCGGCATCATGTGGAATGACGTGATCATCGAGAGCCTGCGACGCACCGCTCGTGAGTCGCTGGACCTTGACTTGCTCGCGCTCGGAGTTCAGCCCACAGGCACGCCCGAGGCGCGCAACGTGCTTGCGAAGCGGATCATCGGGCGCGTGAAGCACGAGCCGCCGGAACAGCGTCTTGAGCACGTGACGCATCTTGCGGCAACGGCGGGTGTGACCCCACCCGCTGATCTCATGATGTCGACGGCTCAGGTTCGCGCGATGGCCCACGCCGGCATGCAGATTGGAGCGCACACGGTTTCGCACCCGATTCTCTGCAAGACCGACGACGGTGCCGCGCGTGATGAAATCCACGAAAGCAGAAGCGTGCTTGAGGCCATCACGGGCGGCGCTATCACTGGGTTTGCGTATCCCAATGGCCGACCCGGTGATGACTACACGGAACGTGATGTCGCGCTCGTCAAAGCGCTGGGCTTTGATTACGCGATGTCCACAAGATGGGACGTAGCGGATCGCCGTAGCGACCGGTTTGCGTTGCCCCGTGTCAATCCCTGGGACGCGACGGCGCTGCGCTGGATGCTTCGCATCATTGCAGCGCGTGCGGCCGCCTAAGCGCTCCAGCCTGCGGCGCTGGCGTTACGCTCCAGCCAAAATTCGAGCATCAGCAGCGCGCCGATCATCGTCCCGAAATAGGCGGCGTGCTCGTCGCGGTGTGCCTCGAGCAGTCGCGCGACAAACGGGGCCTCGATCAGCCCGCGGTCTACGGCGCTGGAGAGCCGTGCATCACACAATTCGCGCAAACGGGGGTCGCTCTGCAGCCACTCGCCGAAGGGTAGACCAAAGCCATGCTTTGGTTTGTTGATGATGCGTTCCGGCAGAAAGTCACAAAACGCATCCTTGAAGATGGCGCGGAGGCGCGTGGCCGTGAGCTTCTCTGCAGAGGAAATACTCCGCGAGAGCTCGACGAAATCGGCGTCGAGCATGGGGTAGACGGGTGTTACGCCAGCAGCTTTGCACGCGTAGTGGACCTTGCGCAGGTCGTTGTCCGTGAGTGTGAGTTGCCAGTCGACCTGCAGCAGCGTTTCGAGCAGGTCGCGGCCCCCGGCCTCGTCGACAATGGTTCGCAATACATGCATCGGATTGTCGCGATCGATATGCGCCATAAAGCGCTCACTAAAGATCTGCTCTGGCGCGAACCCCTGGAAGTGCTCGAAGTCCTCGCGCAGGCGGACCGGGAGGTCGTTCTTCGCGATATCCACATAGCGTCCGACCTTGTGTAGCAACGACACGCGGCTGCCCATGAGTCGCACGAGCAGGGGTTCGAGTGGTTTGCGCAGTGCGCGCGGCAGTCGGCGCCAGTGGCTGATGAGGCGGTGGCGCGCGTAGCGCTCGTTGCCCGCGAAAAACTCATCGCCCCCGTCACCCGCGAACATGGTGTCGAATCCGGCGTCGCGTGCCATCGTCGCGCAGGCGAACGCCGGAATGGCCGAAAGGTTGCCGAACGGCTCGCCGAATCGGTTGGCAATATCCGGTAGCAGACGTTCGACGTCCGCAGGCTTGATGTACACCGTGTGGTGCTCGAGGCCAAAGTGTCCGGCGGCGAGTTCGGCGTACGCCATCTCGTCATAGCCGCGTTCGTCGAAGCCGATCGTAAACGCGTGCGTGCGGCCATGTCGGGCAAGGATGCCTGCGATCGTTGAGCTGTCGAGCCCGCCACTCAGGAAGCAGGCATTCGGTGCTTCGGAAGCCAGGCGCTCGACTGCGGTGTGCAGTCCGCTCGCGATGTCCGTGAGTAGCCGCTTGCGGTCGCGAGAGACGTCATGTGTCGCCTCCGGCCAATAGCGTGCGCTCGCCGCGGTGCTACCGCCGCGACCGTCAATGCGCGTCGCCGCGCCAACTTTGCTCACGTCGCGAAACACGGTTCGCGGTCCCGGAATGACATGGAAGTGAACGAAATTGAACAGCGCCTGTTCGTCCAGCGCATGATCGATCTCAGGCGCATCGCGGAGTGATCGCAGGTCCGTCGCCAGCCAGAGGCCTCCGTCGCGCGCTGTCGCCAGATAGAGCGGTCGACTGGCGAATCGATCCGTGGCTGCTGACCAGCTGCCATCGTTGTTCAGCCATAACGCTGCGAAACTGTCAGGTGCGGTGGATAGCGCTGTCGACGCCATGGGTTCGACGTGCGCGGTGAGCTGCGCCGCGCTCCGCGAGTTGCTGCAAACCAGCGTTGCGCCGTCGGCACGCGAATCGATGACGACTTCGGCACCTGTAGTCCGCAGCCATGCGTTGCCGATGACTTGCGACCTCGTATACGCCGGCCCCAGTGGCGCTTGCGTCGTCTGCCGATGAGCAGCCGCCATCGCGGCCACTTCATCGTCGTAGATTACGGCGACAAAATCTGTCACGGCGTCTGTCCTCGTTCACCGACGATTTGATCCAGGAGATGTGCGAGCTCTCGTGTGCGCTCATAGCGTGAGCACTGCCTTACGAATTGCGTGTCGAAGCCGGCCGCGACGTCGGCGCGCAACGATTCCGAAAACCTCAAGATCGCATCCGCAATGTCGTCCGCGTCATCGAGCCGAGCGAGGAAGTGACTACCGGCTGCGCGCAGCGTGGACGCCGTATCGCTGTCCGGGTCACCCAGGCACAGCACAGGCCGGCCGGCGCGCAGGTACTCATACAGCTTGGCGGGAATCTGGTGGTTGCAGTTGCTCGCCTGCAGTAACAAGGATGCGTCAACGTCCATCATTTCCGCGAGCGCATCGTGGTAGGGCAATGACGGGGCCAGACTGACGAGATCCGCGATGCCCGCAGCCTCAATCATCGGTGCCAACACGTCATCGTGGCCGCTGGCGCGAAACACGACTCTGATCTTGCTCGCGTCGATGCTCCCTGATTGCTTGAGCCGCGCGAGCGCCTCAAACAATGCACTGGGATCCCGCTCACTCGGGTATACGGTGCCGCTGTGCAGCAGGGTCAGCGGTCCGCCCGCGTCGCGCGAATTGCGGCGTGCCGCCGCCGTGACGAAGTTGGCTTCGTCATAGCCGTTGGGGATCAGTGCCCAGCGCTCCGGTGGCAAGTCGGGGTAGCGCGCCTGGTACTGCGCCAGTGAACCGGGTGCCGTGAATGTGACGCGGGTGGCGCGCTGCACCAGTCGGCGCTCGATCCATTGATAGCTGCGCCGCACGAGTCCAGGCGGCGGGTACACCTCGTCGGTCATGGGATCGCGTAAGTCGGCCACCCAGGGCAGACCGCTGATTGCGGCGATACGCGAGCCGATGAGTTGCGCCGAGGCGATCGGGTAAGTGGACCAAACGGCGTCGTAGGGATGCGCCAGCAGTTCCCGCCTGGCCTGGCGAACGGCGTCCGGGTACCAGCTGAGCCACCGGTCGGGGGTCACGGCGATCCGGGGATAACGACCGGCAACAGCCAGTTTGCGCGATGCGTCGAATCCGCGGCAACGAATCACCTTGACCGATTCGGGTACCTCGGCGCGTTGCGCCTCCGTCGTGGCCGGGTAGGCTGTGGGGGTGATCGTCAGCACCGTGGGTTGCCAGCCGAAGTCTCCCAGGTACTGGCAGAACTTCAAGGTGCGCTGCATACCGCTGCTGCCGCTGATGGGCGGAAAGTGGTAGGCAATGAGCAGTACCCGGCGTGTCAACGTTGCATCCAGGAGACGGTTTCGCGTTCGACCCAACCGCGCCATGCGGCGGTACTGAACGTGTGATCGGCATCCGCGTGATCGCGGCGCGTCAGCCGGCCCGATTCGAGTGCCTTGATGCACCGATGGTCGTCGCGGGCGACGTTCAGAAACTCCGTCGCCGTCAGATCATTGCCGCTGATCATCAGCAATGCATCTCCGCTGAACGAACCCAGCGACGCCAGTACACGTTCGGGCAGTGCGGCCTCGTCCGCGTCGCTGCGCGACAGCGCACGCCGGGCAACGTTTGCGAGATTGCCGATCACACGCAGCAAGCGGCCAGGTTGTTTCAGAAGATTGAGCCAGGCAGAAACGCTCTTCAGGCGACGGCCGTAGTAGCCCTGCGCCTGTGCTCGCGCTTCGCCTGACTCGGTTCGCACCCAGGGATTCAAGAGCACGAGGCCATCGACGCGGGCATCAGCTTTGTTGCCGGCGTAAAAAAGGGCGGCGGTGGCCGCGTCGCAGAGGCCCCAGAGTGCAATCGAGTCGAGCGTCGGGTAATGGCTGACCAGTGTGTCAACGGCAGCCCGGATATCGCCATCGATGGCCTCAAATTCAACGGACGGGCCCATGCTGTCACCCATGCCGCGGTAGTCGAATCGGAGCACGGGGAATCCGGCGGCAGCGACGGCACGCGCGAGAAGCACGAACTGGCGATGGCTGCCGACACGGTATTGCGGGCCGCCGACAACGATCACGAGTCCACGGCGGGGCTCGTGCGCCTCGACGTCGTGCAGCAACCCGAAGAGGGGCTCGCCGTCGCAGTCGAAGGACACGGGACGCTCGTCAGCCATGTGTGTCTAATGCCGCGCCGCCGGGCGCGCTGGCGGCAACGAATGCCGACGCATCAACGCGCTCTTGAACGCGCCAGAATGGCGGGCTGTCCGCAGTTGCAGTGTCGACGTTGTGGCCCGCATCGCGCAATGCCGCGATCGCGCGCTCGCTACGAACTGAGAGCGCAGCGCCTGCTTCGACCCAGTGGATCGCCAGCGCGCGATCGGCCTCGGGCGCCAGCGTGAGCTGCTCGATGCTGTCGATGAGTTCCGAGCTCACACGATAGCCTGCAACCTCCAGCGAGCCGTCGCGCTGGAGCATGGTGCGGGGGTCGTCCCCCGTGCCCATGTTGGCCGCGCTCCAGATGCGCAGGAACTCGCGCACCATTCGCCGACCTTCGGTGACGGGCTGCCAAAGCAGCAGGTTGTTGACATCTGCGCGGGCACTGACGTGTGGCGTAAGCAGGGCGCCGAACCGAAGTCCGAGGAGGGTGACAGGCGCGCCACCAAAACGCTTGCGCGTCCAGGCGATGCTTTGCGTGAGGTCTTCATGCCAGTCGGTGATTCCATAATCACCGAAGTCACCCGGACTGTCTCCGGTTCCCCGCAGGTCCGGAATGACGACCGCGTCGCCCCGCTCGGCGGCGGCAAGGCCGAACTGTCGCAGTAGATCGCGCGAACGGTTCATCTCCTCGGCGAATGCGGGCGCCACGACGAAGCACCGATGCGCGATGTCACTGTTGCGCGGCGCGTAGGCCAACAAGAACAGCCGCGCCGCGCCCGTGCCGATGAACTCGGCATGACGCATGGCCCATGTCACGCGGCGCGTTTCTGCTCGACGAACTCGGTTAGAGAACCGAGCGTGGCGAAGGTCTCTGCATCGATATCGTCGTCTTCGATTTCAATGTCGAAGACGTCCTCAAACGCGGTCAGGATCGAGACGACAGCCATGGAGTCAAGTTCCGGGATGCTGCCGAGCAGGCGCGTCGACGCATCGGACGTGTCGAACTCGGGGCCCAGCTGAAGGACGGTTCGGATTTCGGTACGAACAGCTTCGAGCGTTGTCATGGTCTTGTCTTGCCTCAGTGGTTGGGTTGGATTTGGGGCACGGCGCAGCGCGCGCTGCATGTGCGCGTTCCTACGGGTGTTCGGAAATGTCAGCTGCTGTCAGCGGGTGGTTCGGGTTGCGGTTGCCAGACGCCACGGCGCTTGAGCTGGTTTCGCAGCCCAGGCAGCTGATGGCCGTTCGCGTACGCCGTGTGCGCGGCTTCCAGCGCTCGTTTTTCTTCACCGAGTTTTAGGTAGAGCAAACCGGCGTTGTAGTTGATCTCGGCCGAGTCGGGATCGAGACGCAGCGCCATCTCGTAGTGCTCGCGCGCCTCCTCAAGGTCGCCTTTGCGCTGCATGTAGATGCCGTAGAGCAGGCGCGGAATCGGATCGTTGGGCTTGAAGGCCACGGCGCGCTCGAGATAGCACGTCATCGTATAGAACTGTGATCCGTAGCGAACGGGCTCTTTGAGTTGCAGCCGAATCATCGCGTACAGCGCGCGGTGATGGTTCGGAAACGCGCGCAGCGTGTAGTCGATGTCGGCCATCAGGCCGCCCGACTCACCTGCCACGAGGTTTTCTACTTTCGCGGTGAAGTGGTGCTGCTCGACGACGGGGAGTCGCTGGCGAAAATGGGCGCCGTTTGTGTAATCAAACGGACCATAGGCATTGTCGAGCCGACCGCATTCCGGGTCGAGCTGGGCAAGTGCAGCGGGCGCGATGCATGTCGCCGTCGACATGATCGCGATCACCGCAATGGTTCTTGTGAGCCTGGCCAGCATCTTTCGTTCTTGTCCCGTGAAATCGCCTGTGGCTTCCCCAAGCCTGGTCACGCGATTTTAGCAGACAAGCAGTCCGCGCAACGTCGACGGGCGCTCGATCCCAAATGTGACGCAGCTCACAAATCCAGAAATCTGCGCAAAAGCGCGCGGTTTGTCCGGCGACCACTCTGGCGATTGTCAGCGTCTTGTCACGCGTCTCCGACCGCCGACACGCGAAAAAGGTGAGTTTTCAGCGGGTTAAGTAAAATCACTGGCGTTATGTCGCCAGACGCCGACAAACTTCATCAAGCGAATTGTAGCTTGTTGACCTAAGCGCATGTTTTTAAAAAAGTGGCCAAACTTGGCACGAGGCTTGAATAGGCGCGCATTGTGACGCGCGTCGGATTCTGCCCAAAAAGTGCATTCCGTCGCGTTGCCTTCGCAGTACCGACTCGATAAGGTCTGACGACCTAATAAGGGCAAATCTGTTGCGAAGCAGAGACGCAAAGCCTCCGGTCTGTTCCCGAACAGATAGCGGGGCCGCTAGGAACAATCCGGGTTTGACCGGGTCTTGGCGACCACAAGGGTCGCGCTTCAGCGGCCGCGGTCAGCGACCAGACCAGGCGTTCCATCTCTGTTGAACTTTGCAGCAGCACTGCCGGACGGATGTGCAGGGCAAAACGGTATTTCGTCATCGAGCGACCCGATTTCATCATGGAGATGCAGACTCGTGATTAACGCACTCAACGCGATTGCAGAGAAGCGCACTCGCGTCATCGCCGCCCTGGCGATATTGGCTTGCACTACAGCAAGCGCCGACCCGTTGTCTGATCAGACGCCGGGCACCTGGATCGAATTCCCCAACTCAAATATGGAGGATGTGGCGCCCAACCCATTGCCTGCGGGCAACAGCGGCATTGCATCGGTCATCTTTGCGTGGGGCAGTGGTGTCTATGACACCGATCGTGACCAACTCATTATCTGGGGCGGGGGACACGGCGACTACTCTGGCAACGAAGTCTACGCCTTCGGTCCGCTGGCTGGTGGTAGCCCGAGCTGGAGCCGGCTGACCGACCCAAGCTCGCCGCCGGCCGAGAACACCCCGCGCGGCTCGGATGGGCGACCGGTATCCCGCCACACTTACAACCTGATCGACTACATGCCAGCGCCGCACAGCCGGATGGTCAGTTGTGCTGTCGGCTCGCAGTGGTCCAATGGCTACAGCAACGCCGGTCTCGATTTCTTCGATTTCGATGACCTTGGCAATGGTCAGGAACCCTGGTCACCAGGTCCCAACCCGCCGTCGACGGTGTACGCCACCGAGGGATTCTGCGCCTACAACCCGGCGACGGATACGGTCTGGTACCACGACAAGAACAGCGGCAACTCGCGGCTGCAGGAGTACGACCCGTCGACCAATAGCTGGTCGGCCTACGCCAAGTCGAGCTTTGGCGCCGACCAGACCCCTGCCATTGATCCCACACGCAACATTCTGGTTGCCACCGGTGATGGCGGCGGCGTGCGCGTCTGGGATCTCGACAACCCGTCTGCCGGCTCGTTTACGGTGTCGACGTCCGGGCCCAAGAACGTCGAAAACGGCAAGGCGCCGGGTTTCGTGTACGACCCCATCAATGACAACTTCGTCGGTTGGTTCAATGGTGCGAGCCTGTACACGCTCACGCCGCCCAGTAACCTGAGTGGCGGCACCTGGGTGTGGAGCCAGATCCAGCTTCATCCGAGCAACAATGTGACGCCGACGCAGGCCGCGGGCCCGAGGCAGGTGGGTTACAACACGGGTACCTACGGCCGCTTCCGCTATGTGCCGTCGGCACACGGCCTCGTGCTCGTGAACGCCACCGACGAGAACGTGTACTTTTTCAAGCTTCCGGACAACGGCGGCCAGCTGCCGCCGACGGCGTCGCTCAGTGCGTCGCCGACCACGGTCAACTATAACGGCAGCACCACGCTGTCGTGGGCGTCGGCAAACACCACGGACTGCGAGGCCAGCGACGGCTGGTCGGGCACCAAGCCCACGTCAGGAAATGAGACTGTGGGTCCACTGACGAGCGATGCTGTTTTCGTGCTCGTGTGCAACGCGTCGTCGGGTGCGACGGTGACGCGAACGGTATCCGTCACGGTGCTTGCCGCTGATCCTGAGCCCACACTGAATTTTAGTGCGGATCCCACTACGGTGGACCAGGGCAGTTTTTCGACACTGAGCTGGACATCCTCGAATGCCACGGATTGTGAGGCCAGCGGGAGTTGGTCCGGCCCAAAGCCTGTATCTGGTAGCGAGAGTGTCGGGCCGCTCGATGGGCAGTCCGCATTCTCTCTGACGTGCGCGGGGCCCGGCGGTACTGCGTCGCGCTCAGTCACGGTCAATGTAGATCCCGTTGCGACGGCGCCGATCGTCAATTTCAGCGCCAGTCCCTCGACGGTCGACAGTGGTCAGTCCAGCACATTAAGCTGGTCGAGTGAGAACACGAATCAGTGCACAGCATCAGGTGGCTGGTCTGGTACCAAGGCCCTGTCGGGCTCGCAGTCGACGGGCGACCTGCAATCGTCGACGGAGTTCGTGCTTACCTGTGGTGGTGACGGAGGCACCGTAACACGTCCCGTCACGGTTTCCGTCAATCCGCCACCACCACCGCCGTCGCCTGCGCCGCCACCGGGCGGTGAGGCCGTCGACGACTCCGACGGCGGCGGCGCCACAGGCATCTTCACGATTCTGGCGTTGCTGGCCCTTCTTGCCGCGAGTCGCCGTCGCGCCCGCGCGTTCTCTGCGGCGGTCGTGACCGGCGTTTCACTGTCGCTGGCCACCGCGCATGCCGCACCTGTAACGACGCTGCAGGTACAGAATCTCGAAAGCCAGTCCAAGAGCAACACGCACGTGACCTTTGGTCACGTATTCCGCCCTGGCGATGTGTCGGCCAACGAAACGCTCGTGGCCACACGCAGTGACGGCACCTCAATACCGCTGCAGGTCGACAAGAAGGCCACGCACTCGGACGGCTCGCTGCGTCATGCCATTCTCACGATGTCGCTCGACACGCTGGCCTCGAGTGCCAACGACACCATTACGCTGTCGACGGCCTCGAGCGGCCTCACCGGACCATCCGTCACGGTGGCCGACGTGCTCGCAACGAACTTCGACGCCGACGTTACGATGAACGTGAGCGGTACGCAGTACACCGCATCAGCTCGCGATGCGCTCGCGGGCGCCACGCAGTGGCTCGAAGGCCCTGTCGTGTCCGAATGGATCGGCGGCGGTCCCGTGGTCGATGGTTCCGGTGACCCGCACCCACACCTCGCTGTGTATTTCCACGTGCGCGCCTATGCCGGAGAGCCCGTCTCCCGCGCGCGCGTCGACGTGGTGTTCGAGAACAACTGGTCCTTCGTACCGAATGCGCAGAATCGCAGCTACGACGTTACGATCGCCGTGCCCGGTGGCAGCAACTACCAGAATTCGCTCACGCATTACTCAAGGGCACGTTGGCACCGCGTGGTGTGGTGGGGAGGTGACCCCCAAGTCTATGCAAGACTCGACCACGACTACCTGCAATCCACGCGCGCCATACCGCGTTACGAAGACGTACAGCCGAGTCAGGGGTTTCTGAACAGCGTGCGCCAGTCGACCGCGCCCATGGACAATGGTGATCACACCGACAACATGGACAACACGGGCTATCAGCCCGGCATCGGCCCGCTGCCCCGTTGGGATGCCATCTACGCTGTAAGCGCCGATGTACGTGCATTCAATTACATGATCGCCAACGCCGACGGCGGTGGTGCATACAGTATTCACTTGCGCGATGAGCTGACGGGACTGCCGATTTCTATAGACGACCACCCGAACACCTCGCTGATCGACCCGGTTGGCAGCAACCCGGCATTGCCCGAACCGTCCAGTGATTCGCCCTATTTCGAAGGTAGCGGTGCGTCGCACCAGCCTTCGATCGGCTACCTGCCGTACGTTGTTACGGGCGACTACTATTTTCTCGAAGAATCTCAGTTCTGGTCTGCGTTCAACCTGATCTGGACCAACGTCAACAACCGCAACGGCACTGACGGCTGGTGGTACACCGGGTCGCTGCGCGGTCAGGCATGGGCGTATCGATCGCTGGCTCAGGCCGCCTACATTACGCCCGACGACCATCCCTACAAGGCGTACCTGCTCGACAAGCTCAACAACAATATTGACAACGACACGAGTAAGTACGTCTCGCCAGGTGGTCCATACAAAAACAACCTGGGCGCAATGTACATGGTGGAAGGTACCGACCAGTACCGCTTCTACGACTATTTCATGTCGTGGACGGCGCAGTACCTCGTGGACCTCGGATTCACCAATGCCGCGGCCTTCCGGGACTACAAAGTCCAGTTTCCCATTGGCCTCATGGGCGACGACGACAGTGGCTACTGCTTCCAGTCTGCTCCGCGCTACACCTGGCGCGTTGGTCCCGGTGGCAGTGGCAACTTCTACGATGACTGGCGCACCGTGTACGACAACACGGCGTCGTCCGTATCCAGCATCGCCTGCGGCAGCTCGCAGATGTCGAGTGCGCTCAACGTGCCTGCCAACGGCATGATCGGCGGGCAGGACAGCACGACCTACTGGTTTGCCAACCTTCAGCCAGCGCTCGCAGCCGCCTACGACTCAGGCCTTCCTGGGGGCGTGCAAGCCTGGAACCTGTCGCAGGCGTCAGGTGTATCACCAGACTATACCGACAACCCGATCTGGGCCGTCGTGCCCCATGGTCTGGGCAGTCCACAGATTGCCGTGGGGATATCGGCAAACCCCACCTCGGTCCAGTCGGGAGGGTCAACGACACTGAGCTGGACCAGTCAGAACGCTGAAACCTGCAGCGCTTCCGGGGACTGGAGTGGCAACAAGGCATTGTCGGGCTCTGAGACGATTGGCGGTATCGAGTCCAATGCGACGTACACGCTGAATTGCCAGAGCAACACGCTCGGGTCGAGCTCAGACAGCGCCGTCGTTACGGTCAATAGCACACCGCCGCCGCCACCGCCACCGCCGCCACCGCCGCCCGAAGCGCCGACGCTTGAGCTCACGAGCGATGCGAGCAGCGTTGATAGCGGCGGTGCCGTGGAGCTTTCGTGGTCCACGACCAATGCGACGAGTTGCGCGGCCAGCGGCGGCTGGCAGGGCAGCAAGAACCTGAGTGGCAGTGAAACGATGGCGAATCTCACGAGTAGCCAGACGTTCACGATGAGTTGCACCGGTGACGGCGGCGACGTCAGCCGCTCGGTGTCGGTAACGGTCAACGCCAGTACGGGCGGCGGCGGTTCCGGCGGCGGCGGCTCGGGTGGCGGCTCCGGCGGCGGCGCGTCTGGCGACGACGACTCTGGTGGTGGTGGTGCGATGGCACCGCTGTGGCTCGTGCTGCTTGGCTTCGCACTTGCGGCGCGACGCCTACCCGCGCGGCGCCGCTTAGCCTGAGCGCCTGGAGGTCTGCATGATGCGTTCGCTGTTCCCGGTGGGCCGCGCCGCGGCGCTACTGCTGCCGGTGCTCGTGGTCTCGGCTTGCGGCAGTGGTGGCGGCGACGAGCCGCCGCCAGACGATACGGCAACCCCGCCGCCCGCACCGACACTCTCATTTTCTGCGTCGTCGCTGCAGGTGCAGTCGGGCGAGTCCGTAACGCTCACCTGGTCATCGGAGAACGCGACGACCTGCAGCGCTAGTGGCGACTGGACGGGCGACAAGGCGCTCGATGGGTCGGAGGCGATTCCGAACATGACGGATGATTCGCAGTTCACGCTGAACTGCCAGGGCCAGAGTGGCACCGTGAGCCAGACGCGGTCCGTATTCGTCGACAATCCACCGCCGATGCCCACCCTGAGCTTGCTTGCTTCGCCAGGCACGGTTGCGCTCAACGGGGCTGCTACGATCAGCTGGGACAGTACGGACACCACCGTCTGCACGGCGTCGGGTGACTGGTCGGGCGACAAGTCTGCGGCGGGTAGCGAGCAGACGGGCCCGCTGCAGTCGACCGCCGTATTCAACCTGAGCTGTGACGGCCCGGGCGGCACCGCTTCGGAGTCGGTCACGGTCCAGGTCGCCTCCGGCGGTGGGGGCGGCAGCGCGGCACTCAGTGGCAAGGTAGATTCGAGTCGCATCAGCGAGCAGGGCCTCAACCGCGTCTACCTATTTCCCGCAGGCGCAACGCCCGACGACATTGATGGCGACGGCGGCGACCCGCTCGTGACCGCTGAAGTCACACAATTCGACAACAGT
The DNA here is from genome assembly GCA_039821605.1 of Pseudomonadota bacterium. GTDB lineage: Bacteria > Pseudomonadota > Gammaproteobacteria > Steroidobacterales > Woeseiaceae > CALBPI01. The sequence continues at coordinate 479,715 of JBCBNV010000001.1, forward strand.
TGCGAGTTTGGCTACGCGCTCGACGCACTCAACCCAGGCACGTATACGTTGGCATTTACACCCGACGCTGCCTCCGACCAACCGGGCGCCGACGACAGCATCAGTTTTATCGGCACGCAGCAGGTCACGGTTGGTACCGGCGGCACGGTAGCTGACGTCGGTTCGCAGCAGTTGTTACAGGTTGGCCCAGGCAAGCCGTATCCGACGATTGCCGCCGCCGCCGCCGTGCTCCAGGACGGCGGCGTCATAGAGGTCGACGCAGGCCTCTACGACGACGACATTGTCGTCTTCCGCGACGATAACATCGTGGTACGTGGTGTCGGCGGGCGCGCGCATGTGCGCGCCACACAGGAGATTCCGTTCGAATCGGGCAATGACCTCAAGAACGGCAAGGGTTTGTTTGTCACGCGCGGTACGGACATTCGCATCGAGAATATTGAGTTCTCGGGCGTCACGGTGCCGAGCGAAAACGGTGCAGGAATCCGCGGCGAAGGTCGCGACCTTACGGTCTGCAATGGCTACTTCCACGACAACGAGAATGGTTTCCTGGGCGAGGCCATCGGCACGCTCACCTTTGAGTACAGCGAATTCGACAACAACGGCCTCGGAGATCAAGGGTTCACGCACAACGTCTATGTCGTCGCGGGCAGTCAGCAGGGCGACCGGCTCGTGTTTCGCCACAACAATTCCCGCCGTGCGAATTTTGGTCACGCGCTGAAGACGCGAGCTCGCGAGAACATCATCGTTTACAACCGATTGATGGACGAGGCGACGGGTAATGGCAGCTACAACATCGATGTGCCCAATGGCGGGCGCACATTCGTGATTGGCAACATCATTCAGCAGGGCCCCAACTCGCCAAACTCGGCCATCATCGCTTACGGCGCGGAAGGACTGTCGGGCGGTCGCGATCACGAGCTTTATCTGTCACACAACACGGTGGTCAACGACCGTTCGTCCGGCACCTTCGTGCAATCGAATGGTGGCACCACGATTCTCGAGTCGTACAACAACATCTTCTACGATTCAGGCAACACCTACAGCGGAAAGTCGCCCACGGCCTCGGGTGGCAATATCACAGGCACTGGGCCGAGTTTTGTCGATCGTAGCAACTACGACTATCGTCTCAATCCCGGGTCCGCCGGCATTGACGCGGGTGTCAATGTCGGCGCAGCCGCAGGTCAGTCGCTCGTGCCAGTCTTCGAGTACGTCGACAATGCGCTTCGCGAGGCGCGCTCCGTGATCGGCGCACCTGATGTCGGTGCCTACGAGTTCGACGACTAGCGTTAAGCTGGCGCCATGTCGATAGAATGGCGCTGCCGACGCGACATCGTCAGGCGCCGCCGTCCGTCGATTCGCGTGACGGTGTATTCCAGACGGCCTAGTTGAAGGACCGTCAGTGTGCCGATCAAACGTGCGCCCATACGGGTGTGTGATCGAATGGAAGCCGAATTGAAACGCGATATGCGACTGTAGGTCGTAGTGATCGCTCGACGCCGCAACTCCCGGTTGAGCCCCTCCCACAGGTAGGCGAAAGACCTCAGTCCTCGATACTGCTCGAAGACGAACACGTCGAGATCAAACGCTGCGATGCCCGCCGGCAAGCGGTAGTCAACACGAAACTCGTCATCCTCGTAGGCCTCGAGCGCAAGCCACCCGTAGCCCAACAGCACGCCCTTTCGCGTTACACCGACGCAGGTTGAACCCTGTCGGAGACGGTCCTCAAGGACAGGTTTGGGTACCGGTAGTGCATTGAGCGCGTCCGGATCGGTCGAGAGGTCTTCGACAGCGATCTGGTCAAGCAGCCGCTGCGGCAACGCGGCGGCGTCTGGTACCGGTTGCACGACGAGGTGGTGGCAGTGAATGCGAAACCTGCCGGGCAGCTTGCCCAGCAGGCGGTCCGTCGCGTAGAGCAGCGTATCGGCGACGCCCAGTTCGCGACAGGCGTCCGTAATCGCTTTGAACCTGCCCGACATCGCCGATCCCCGAGGCCCGCGTCAGACGAGGCGTTCGCGCGGGTGCGGGTGGCTCAGGAAATTGATGGGGCTGGCCGTCGGACCGTACGCGCCCGATTGAAACACAACGACGTAGTCTCCGATCTCGCCGCGCGTCATTTCCATTTGGTCGGCAAGCAGATCGAGCGGCGTGCACAGTGGGCCCACGATGCTCTGTACCTCGGGATTGTCGGAGAACACCCGGTTGCCAATGAGCACCGGGTAGTTCTTGCGGATAATCTGGCCGAAGTTGCCTGACGCGGCCAGGTGGTGGTGCAGGCCGCCGTCCGCGACCAGGTAGGTTCGCCCTCGTGACGTCTTACGGTCGATGACTTCGCAACAGTAGAGACCTGCCTCGCCGATGATGTAGCGGCCCAGCTCAATGACGAGGTCAGTTGACGGCGACTGCTTCTTGATCGCCTCATGAATCTCGGCCAGCGTCGCACCGATGGGCGCGATGTCGAGCGGCGTATCTCCCGGGAAGTAAGGAATCCCAAATCCGCCGCCGATGTTGAACCACTCGAGTGCGTAGGGCATGCGCGCCATGAGCTCGGATGCGAGGTCCCAAGATTTGCGCTGCGCTTCGATGAGTGCGTCCGGCTTGAGGTTTTGCGATCCGCAGAAGATGTGGATGCCGACGAGATCGAGCTCCGAGGTGACGATGTGGTCGATAATCTCGGGAACGATTTCAGCGTCGATGCCAAACTGCTTCGGCCCACCGGACATTTTCATACCCGAAGTCTTGAGTTCGAAGTCCGGGTTGATTCGCAGCGCAACGCGTGGGCGCACGTGTTGCGCCGCCGCGATGGCCTCGAGCCGTTTCATTTCCGTGGTCGACTCGATGGTGACCGTGATACCTGCGGCTACGGCTTGCTCAAGCTCTGGCACGCGTTTGCCCGGCCCGGCGAAGCTCATGAACTCGGGTGACATGCCCGTATCCAGTGCCACATGCATCTCCAGCGCCGAGGCGATATCCAGGCCATCCACGAGCGGTGCAATGAACTTGACCAGCGCGGGCATGGGGTTCGCCTTGACGGCGTAATGCAGGTGCATGTCCTCAGGCAGGTGCTGTCGCAGGTGTTCGATTCGTTGGCGGACCAGGGCGCTGTCGTACACGTAGAACGGGCCAGGGCCCATTTCGCGGGCGATATCCGAGATTTTGCGGCCACCGACGGTGAGCTCATTGTCGACGACACCGTAGCCGTCAATCCGCGTGTGCAGCGGCAGTTCGCGTTCGCTCACGACGCCTCCCTGTCCTGTTCGGCCAGCATTGAACGCACCGCGCCCCGGTCGATCTTCCCATTCGGGTTGCGCGGCAGGCTGGCCTGCCAGTGCACCTCAGCGGGCACCATGAAGTTCGGAAGTGCGTTGCGGAAGTGTTGCAAGACACCGTCGGTCGGCGGTTCACCGGGCGCCCCCGTGGCTGCCACGAGGACGATACGCTGACCCAGTCGTTGGTCCTCGATACCGATGGCCGCAGCTTCCGTGACCAATCCTGACGCAAACGCAGCTTCTTCGATATCCGTGGGACTCACGCGGTAGCCGGAGGTCTTGATCATGTCGTCCTTTCGGCCGATAAAATAGAGAAAGCCGTCGGCGTCGCGGCGCACCGTGTCACCAGACCACACAGCGATTTCCGTCAGCGGTACGCCGTCAGGTTGGCCCGGTGCAGGCTTGAATCGCTCCGCAGTGCGTGCCGGGTCCGCCCAGTAGCCCAGGCTAACCAGTGCGCCGCGATGCACCAGCTCACCGGGCTCGTCATCGTTACATTCCGTGCCATCGGGACGCACGACGAGAATTTCTGCATTGGGAATCGCCTTGCCGATCGAGTCCGGTCGATTGTCGACTTCGAATGGCGGCAGATACGTGGACCGAAATGCCTCGGTCAGCCCGTACATGAGATACGGCGCGGCACTGGGAAATGTCTCGCGAAGACGTGCCAGCAGCGCCTTGGGCATCTTGCCGCCCGTGTTCGCGAAGTAACGGAGCGACTTCCGGCAGCTGTCTGGCCAGTCCAGTTCGGCGAGTTGTGACCAGAGCGGCGGCACCGCGGTGATGCCGGTGATGCCTTCGCGTTCCGCGAGGCGAAGCAGGTCGCGTGGCAGAAAATAGTCGTGCAGTACTGCAGTGGCTCCGGAATGGAATGCCGTGGTGAGCTGGCTGAAGCCCGCATCGAAGCTCAGGGGCAGCACCGCCAGAATGCGGTCTTCGGGGCCGTTTTCGAGGTAGGTGGCGACGCTCTCGGCGCCGGCGACAATATTGCGATGCGACAGCACAACACCTTTCGGGCGCCCAGTGCTGCCCGAGGTGTAGAGCAGCGCCGCAACGTCGGCGTCGATGCTCTTGGCCAGCAACGAAGCCTTGCCGTCGAGCGCGTCCCAGTCGATAACGGGTACGGGGCCGACATGGTCGCCCACTGGCCCGTCCGTAATCACAATGGCCTTAAGGCAGTCGATGCCTTCCAGTGCGTCGCGCAGTCCTGTGTAGCGATCACGGCTCGTTACGAGAATGGTCGCGCCTGCGTCTTCAAGGATATGCCGAACCTGGGGCGCCCGGAGCACTGGATTTACAGGCACCATGACACCGCCCGCGCGGGTGGCCGCAAATAGTGCGACGACCGTTTCGATGCTCTTGGGCAGGTAAACAGCGACGCGTTCGCGACGGCCGAGTCTGGCCGCGACAAAGCCTCGGGCGGCCGTATCGATACGCTCGGCGAGATCGGCGTAGCTGACACTGCGCTTTTTGTCGACGAGTGCGGTCGCCGTGTCTTCGCGGCGATCCAGTACGAGGTTGTGGAGCAAGCTCGGCATAACGGGTGCGTTCTCAGTGGTTTCTGGCAATGATGACGGTAGTCAGTGTCGCGAGGTCGTCGTCGCTGTAGTGCGAAAACTGTGCGTCGATATTCAATCGGTCCAGATCCTCCAGCGCCTGCGCGTCGGGCTCGCCTTCCACGTGCAAGAGCTCGAAACCTGCGTCGGAAAACATCCTCACGTAGTCCGGATGCCGCAGTCGGTTCTGATAATTCTGTGCGTTGAAGCTTGCGACGGCCCAGGCGAAGTCAGAGAGTGCCAGGAAGTTCAGTCGCGAGAGGCGCTTGTCACGGTGCTCGAAATGGTCGCTGTTGTCGATTAAGTGAACACAGGTGCCGCCAGGTTTGAGGATGCGCTGCCATTCTGCAAGCAAGTCAGTCAGCACTGCTGGCGGAATGTGCTCAAGCACCGTTCTCGAGTACACGAGGTCCAGTGAGTCGTCGGGCAAGGCGTCGACGCGCGGCGGGCAGCGGTATTCCTCGATCCCCTCGCGAGCGAGATTGGTTTCGAGCGTGGCGACATCGAGACCGGACACGGCGCTTAGACGTGGCAGTTCGTCGCGCACAAGCCCAGACGCGAATGACATCGTCGCGGCGTCGCACAGGGGCTCAATATCTGTCAGCACCAGCCGCGCTGCACCACGTGCCTTGAGCAGGTGCGGAATGGTCGGAATCCAGCCCGTGCCCACTTCGAGAACATCGCCCGCGCGGATGCCGTACTCGTTCAGATAGCCGATCAACTGCATGCCCTGTTCAAGCGCATACTGATCGTTGTCAGGTAACGACCGGTATGGGCGGTAGCGACGCAGCAGACGACGCAGCGTCGCCTTGAACGGCACGCATGCCTTGAGATTATCCTGTGCGACACGAACCCACAAACCAGTTGATTCCTGTTTCCACGGATCGACGATACAGCGAATGTCGCGACCCACTATAGAGCAGGTAGCGGTTGGGTAGTGTGTTAGCGGCGGAAATATTCATGCGCGTGTCACACAGTTCGCGGGGCTTGCGATAGCGCCAGTCGCTGCGGCGCTATCCCAGCGCGAGCTTACGTGCATAGAACGCCTCGGCGAGGTTAGTGGGCGAATTGGCTTCCATGCCGCGCAGCCGCATGAGGCCGTGAAACAGGTCATCGCTAAACCAGCGCTTCTGGTTCTGTGAGTTGTAGATCTGCTGCAGCAGAGCGATCTTGCGCTGCGCGGTTTCTATATCGATGGCACAAAACACGCCAGGTTGACCCAGGTCGCCGTCCCATTTGGGGATCTCGTACTCGAGCACGAGGTGGTTGCGGAACGTGTTCCAGGTTAACTCCGACACGAGGCGGTGGTCCTGGTGCGCATCGCGGCCGTAGTGGGTGAAGATGAGGTCCGGTTGGACGCGCTGCTTGAGCGCCTCGAAGGCCTCTTTGACCGCTGTGCCCTCGTAGGGCAGAAAGCCGTCACGGAAGTCGAGGATATCTACATTGAGTTCGTGCGCTGCGCCGCCAAAGGCCCTGGCACCGGCTTCCGCCTCAAGCCGCCGCTCCGGAGTCGAGGTAAACACCTGCCAGTGGAGATTGATCTCTGACTGTTCGGCCAGTGTGAGCAGCGTGGCACCGCAGCCAATCTCAATGTCGTCGCAGTGCGCACCGAGGCACAAGACGTTGAGGGGCTGACCGTCGGGTCGCGAAAGGGGCAGGGTCAACACGACCGGTCTCCGTCAGAAGAACCGTTCAATCATCTCACGACGCAGCGTGTCGATCTGGCGGTTTGCCGGCAACTCGACGTCGTCGTAAGTGATGGGTTGGTCGATAGGCACATCGCGAATCAGCTTGCAGCCCTGCGACACCCCCATGGGCAGCAGGTTTTCGGCCAGGCAGGTGTCGAAGTTGTCGATGAGCGTGTAAGCCGTGAAGCCACCGATGCCGTCGAGTGTTTCGCCGACCTTGAGATCGCGTTTGGCGATCGCGGCGGCGTCACAGTAGGGGCGACCCTTGGGGGCCACAACCGCGTCGCCGAGCAGCACAGCGCGGCACACGCTCACGGGAATGTCGAGCTGCGGCAGATGGAACGGTGTGTAGAACACGTACAGCGGTCCTTCCCCGAGCTTCAGGTATTTGAGGTAGTCCTGCTTCATGGGCTCTTCGGTGTGGCCGATGACGAACGCGCCCGTGTAGGGGGAGGCGCCCAGCAGAAAGTCGACGACGCCGTGACCGGGGCGAAATGTGTCGGTCGGAAATTCGGGTACGCAGGTCCGCACGTCCTCGCAGGCCGGGCCGTGCATGCCGCGCTTCCCGACGCCGAAGCCCAGGCCATTGGCGAGCACCGTGAGTTCCATGGAGAGCTTCGTACCGTCCACGAACGACGTCATCATGTGCGGCTTCTGGTTGTTGGCCTCGGCAAACGCGCGTTGCGTCTCGGGCGTGCGGTGCACATCGTAGAAGCCCTTGAGGTTTCCCGCGCCCACCACTTCGAGGCCAATCGTCGACACGTAGCGTGCGAGGTTGGTCGCGACGCCGGGCTCATCGCCGTCCGTGTTCGAATAGACCACACCCTGCTCGTCGGCAAAGGCCTTGAGCAACGGGCCGACCGTGGCGTCCATCTCGCAGTTCAGGGCGACCGTGTGCTTGCCGTGGCGGATCGCCTCGAGCACGGCCCAGGCGCCGTATTCCACTTCGCCTGTGGTTTCAATGATGGCTTCGACGGGGCCGCACTCGAACAGCGCGTGCGGGTTGTCGGTGATCGCAAAGCCGCCCTTGTCGATCACTGCCTCGAGCTCGCTGGCCGAGCCAACATTCGTGATGTCGGTGACACCTGCGTTGCGGTACACGGCTTCCGCGTGCGGGGGGGTGCGGTTGGCAATGGCGCAAAGGTGAATCACCGGGAACGAATTCTGGATTTGCGCGGCGATGTGCTTGGCGCTGTAGCCGGCGCCGATCATGCCGACGCGGATGGGTTTGTCGCTCTCGAGTCGCTTGGCGATGGCCGTATCGACGATGATCATGAGTGCGCGTCCTCGTTGATTGCGTTGGGCGTGTAGTCGGGCCAGGAGACGTCGTTGTCCGACAGCACCGTGGGCTGCGCGGGCCATTCGATCGCAAACGCGGGATCGTCCCAGCGCACACCCGTGGCCGCGTCGGGCGCGTAAGACTCGGACGTGTTGTAGTAGATCTCCGAGTCGTCTTCGAGCGTCAGGTAGCCCGTTGCGCAGCCTTCCGGAACGTAGAGCATTTTGCCGTTCCCGGGCGTCAGCTCCTCACCATGCCAGGCGCAGTAGGTGGGCGAATCGGGCCGGAGGTCGACCACGACATCGAACACGCGCCCGCGGGTGCAGCGCACGATTTTCACTTCCTGGTGCGGCGCACGCTGGTAGTGCAAACCACGAAGCGTGCCCTTGCGCGGGCTGAAGCCCACGTTCGATTGGCGGATGACAGAGACCAGGCCCTGTTCCGCCATTTCGCGTTCGCACCAGAGTCGCCCGAAGTAACCGCGATCATCGCCGATGCGGTTGACCTCGAGGATCATGGCGCCCGCAACAGGAGTGGGTGTAAACAACATGGCCGGTTAACGCTGCCAGCGCAGGTTTGTGTCCAGCTGGCCGTCGGCGATCAGGTGTTTGATGTGGGCGATGCGCTTGAACTTGATGCCTTCGTAGTCGTCGCGGTCGAGACCAAAAGCCTTGTACGACTCGTAGCACTGCTCGACGCCCTGGCGCGCGGTCCAGCGCGTCTTGAAGTCCGGGAACACGCGCTGAATCTTGTCGAAGTTGACGCGGTAGGAGCGTTCGTCGGCACTGGCGCCCTCAGCGTACTCGAGCTCGCAGCCCGGTACCGTCTCCTTGACCATCTGCGCCAGTTCACGCATCTGGTAGTTCTCGTCGTTGTCGCCAACATTTACGGCCAGGTTATGAACCGTCTCGCGCGGCGCCTTGAGCGCGCAGATGACGGCTTGCGAAATGTCTTCGATGTGTACGAGCGGCCGCCAGGGCGTGCCGTCGCTCTTCATGAAGATCTTGCCCGTCGTCATGGCCCAGGCGACCAGGTTGTTGATGACGAGATCGAAGCGGATCCGCGGTGAAACGCCGTAGGCCGTGGCGTTGCGCATGAAGGTCGGGCTGAAATTGTCCGATGCCATCGCCGCCACTTCGTGTTCGACGTTGACCTTGGACTTCGCGTAGGCCGTGACGGGATTGAACTGCGCCGTCTCGTCGAGCACGTCCTCACCGGCCTTGCCGTACATGCTGCATGACGACGCGAATACGTAACGTGACACGCCGGCCTCGATGCAGGCCTTGGCCGTGTTTACCGAAGCGTGGTGGTTGATGTCGTACGTCAGGTCGGGGTTGATGTTGCCAAGCGGGTCGTTGGACAGCGCGGCCAGGTGCACGACGGCATCGACGCCATCGAGATCTGCGGCGTTGATGTCGCGAACGTCTTTGAGGATCGTCTCGACGTCTCGCGGCGCATCGCCGTAGGTGCAGTAACGGTAGAGGTCGGTGTCGAGACCGACAACGTCGAAACCCTCGTCCAGCAGCATCGGCACCATTACCGTCCCGATGTAGCCCCGATGGCCTGTGACCAGCACTCTCATGTCGTCCCCTTGTCTTGGTGTTCTTATGCGGCGCGCATTGTCGCCTTTGAATATGACAACAGCCGACATCTGTCGGCTGCTCCGGTTCTGTCCCGCCCCGCGCCTGGCGAGACCGCGCAAACCGCCCTAATTATACATGGGGCTTCCGGGCGTTCCTTGACTCACGTCCGGTTTGAAAGTGTGGAATAGCGCACATAAATGCGGGCCTGGACGGCCGGTGCGCCTGGGCGCCAGACGGCGCCCGCACGCGCTTAGCTGTCGCGCCAGATCTCCCAGGGCGTGTCGCCCTGCGCATAGGCCCGGTCGAAGGAGATTTTGTCCTTGAAGGTGTCCATGGCGCGCCAGTAGCCGTTGTGCGGGCAGGCCAGGAGCTTGCTTTGGTCGATGAGCCGCCGGAATGGCGCCTCGACGAGTTCCTCGCCCGCTTCGATGTAGTCGAAGATGTCCTGGCGCAGCACGAAGAAGCCACCGTTAATCCAGAAGTCCCGGTCGCTGAGCTCGCCGAGGCTGGTGACGATGCCGTCGTCGTCAAACTTCGCCGCGTGGAAGCTCTGCCAGGTGCGCACAGCGGCAAACGCCGCGATGGCGTCGCGCGCATGGAACTGCTCGATCATGTCATTGATGGGCACGTCGCCGAGCCCGTCACTGTAGTTGGCCAGGAACGCTTCCTCGCCGGCGACGTGCTTTTTCACGGCGCTCAGGCGCTGGCCAATGTTCGAATGCAGGCCCGTATCGACGAAGGTGATGCTCCAGTCGGCGATATCTTCGTTGTGGTATTCGATCGTGCGGCCGCCGTCGCGCATCGTGAAGTCGTTCGACACCGCCTCGCTGTAATTGAGGAAGTACTCCTTGATGAGGTCGCCGCGGTAGCCCAGGCACAGGACGAAGTCCTTGTGGCCGTGGTAGGCGTAGTAGCGCATGAGGTGCCAGATGATCGGGCGGTAGCCGATGTTGACGAGCGGCTTCGGCATGGTTTGCGAGTTTTCGCGCAGCCGAGTCCCCAAACCGCCGCAGAACAGTACTACTTTCATCGTCTTGCCCTTGTGTTGTCTCTTATTTCGAACCGCGGCGTAGCGCGCCGACCAGTTCCGAGGCGACCTCATTGCGGTGCCAGTTGAGCCGGCGCAGAATATACCCGGTCAGCCGGATTTTCTCGCCTGCGTCGGCGTCCGTGCGCCAGGCACGGCGCAGGTATTTCAGGTGTTGCCGGATCACAGGCAACCGGAATTTAGACTGTGATGCGCTCCAGAAGGCCGTCTGCCTGGAGTCGTCGCCGCGGTCGTGACTGCTCGCGGCCTCGTGCATGCGCCGGTAGAACAAAGGCTCATCCACCTCGACAAAGCTACCGTGCAGGATCAGCTCCGCCATGAAGGCCGTGTCGGCAGCCGGCAGCGAGCCATCACCGAAGACGTGCGTGCGACGCACGGCCGCGGTGCGCATGAGGCCATAAATCGCATTGGTCAGGCCAACCTGCTCGAAGTACCGGGAAAACCGCGCGCTGGGCGTCGCATCGTCGATGGCGAGGTTGTCGTCATAGTCGCGAAGCTTCTTGTCGTCACCGTCAATGATGACGGTCTTGCCGTAAGCGAGCACCGCTTCGGGGTGCGCGCGCAACGCGGCAAGACAGCGCTCGTGCAAGGTCGGCTCAAGCAGGTCGTCGGCGTTGGACCAGCGGAAGAACTCGGCGCGGGCGAGGTCGAGCAGCTTATTGTAGTTGCCGGCGGCGCCAATATTCTTGGTGTTGCGCACATAGCGGATGCGCGAGTCGCGTTGGGCGAAGTCCCGGCAGATGGCCTCGGTGGCATCACTCGAGGCGTTGTCGGCGATGATCAGCTCGAAGTCGCCTTCGGTCTGGTCGAGCACAGACTGCAATGAGCCCGCGAGGTAGTCCTCGCCGTTGTACACGGGCATCCCTACCGAGATGAGCGGTGCAGCGGTGTTGGGATTGGAGGACGGTCCAGTCATGGGCGAAGGGTAAGAGCCCCGTGCGGCCGGGACAACCGATTCAGTCACACGGCGGGGGGCTCAGGCGTGCGCGAACGGCGGATCCGGCCCAGCACAGCCTGTGCGGAATCGAGCACGCGCCGCTCGGCGCTTTGCTCGGGGCGGCCGCAGGCGAGCCAGAGCATGAGGATCGCGACGGTGTACACGAGCCCACCTGCCGCGACGAGCAGCAGCAGTCCTGTGAGGCTGACGTCGACGTGAGCCGTCAGCTCGCGCACGACGAGGAACATGAGCAGCGACGCGAGCAGGGGACGGCAGGCCGCGCTCACGAACTCCAGGAACCGGATGCCGAGAATGCGGCCCACGATGACGTAGTAGGTGGGCAGGGACAGCGATGACATGATGAGCATCGCCGACGCGGCACCCGTGACGCCGTGCGCGCGCGTGAGCATGACCATGATGGGCAGCATGAATACGAGCTGCGCCAACGACATGAGGCTGACCACGCGCGGCCGCCCGAGCGCGATGATGACCATCGTGATCGGCGACTGCATGGCCATGATGGACCCGAACAGTGCGAGGATCTCGATGACGGGCGCAGCGTCCAGCCACTTTTCGCCCAGCACCACAGGAGTCAGGTGTTCGGCGGTTACGGCGATGCCCAGGCCCATGGGCAACGAAAGCAAGGCAAGCAGCCCCGCGACGCCGAGGAACGTGCGCCCGGCAGCGGCCTGGTCATCAGCGACCTTTGAGAAGCCCGGCAACAGTGCGCGGTTGATGGGTGCGATGAGCTCCGAGGTGGGCAGGTTCGAGATCTCGTAGGACACCGTGTAGAGACCCAGTTTCCGCGCGCCCGCGACGCGGCCCACGATCAGGTCGGGCAGGATCGTGCGCAGCGTGTGCATGATGTTGTTCAGGAACAGCCACTTCGAGAACGTCATGATTCGTCCCGCCGCGGCCAATGACCAGCGCGGCCGGAAGTCGTGCACGACGTAGCTCATGACGGTCGCGGCAAGACGGGCTGTGATGGTGCCGATGATCAGCGCCCAGTACGAGCGTAGAGTAAATGCCAGCAGCATGGTGACGATGAACGCGGCCACCTTTACCGCGACGCGGAACTGGAACTCGCGGTCGAAGTGCAGGTGCTTGCGGAAATCGACGAGCCCGATGTTTTCGAGCCCCTGGAAGATGGTGGCCAGTGACAGCGCCATGTATACGGCGACGAGCTCGGGCCGCCCGTAAAAGCTGGCGGCGGGGTAGGCCAGTGCGATCAGCAGCAGGCCCGCGCCGAGACCCAGCGCGACGTTCAGTGTCCACGCGGTGTTGTAATCGTCCTTGTCGGCGTTCTGATTCTGGATGATCGCCACGTCGAAGCCGAACATCGTGAGCAGCTCCACCGCGACAACGACTGTCATGGCCATGGCCGCGATGCCGAAGTCAGTCGGGTCGAGCAGGCGCACGAGAATGAGCGTGCTGACGAGCCCGATGAGCCGGATCGAGAACTTCATGAGCATCATCCAGGCTGCGCCCAGCGCAATTTTCTTGCCGATGCTCATCGTCGTGTTTGGTATTCTCGCGCGGCGCGCGGCCGAGATGCCCGCGCGCCGCGATTATAGCCCGTTGTCCGGGCACCCATTCGGCGACACGGTTCACCGAATGGGCCATGGGGCCCCGTTAAGCTTGCGCGTTGCACAGGGTTGCGCTGGGAGAGTGGTAGGCGATGCGGTTCGATTTCGATTGTGTGGTCGTTGGTGGTGGCATCATCGGGCTGGCTGTGGCCCGCGAGATGGCCGGCCACGGCTTGTCGACGGTGGTGCTCGAGGCCGAGTCGCTGCCGCTGACGCACACAAGTAGCCGCAACTCCGAGGTCATTCATGCAGGCATTTACTACCCGGAGGGCTCTCTAAAAGCGCGGACATGCGTCGAGGGCAAAGCGCTGCTGTACGAATACTGCGAGCGGCGCGGCGTCGCGCACCGTAACACTGGCAAGTACATCGTCGCCGTCGATGCCAAAGACGAGACCGTGCTCGACGACTATGTCTCGCGCGCCACGGCCAATGGTGTGACAGACCTTGAGTGGCGTGACACGGACGACATGCGTCAGGCCGAACCCGCCGTGCGCTGCACGCGCGCGCTCTGGTCGCCCTCGACGGGGATTCTCGACACGCATGCTTACGCGCTGGCACTCCAGGGCGATCTCGAGGCGGACAACGGGCTGCTCGTGTGTGGGAGCCGTGTCGCTAGTGCCGGGCCCATGGCGGGCGGCTGGTCGCTGCGACTCGAGGGACAGGACCTGGTGGTGCGAACACGTCGGCTCGTCAATGCCGCCGGGCTGGGCGCCGTCGACCTGGCACATCGCATCGAGGGTCTGGCGCCCGAGCATGTGCCCGAGGCGTTTTTTGCTATTGGTCACTATTACACACTGGCCGGGCGGTCGCCGTTCAACCACCTCGTCTATCCCACCGCGGGCGGCGGGGGTCTGGGCGTTCACGTGACGCTCGACATCGGTGGGCAGGTGCGATTTGGCCCCGACGTGACCTGGGTCGAGGGGATCGACTACGCGTTCGACGACAGTCGGCGAGAACGATTCGTCGAGGCCATTCGACGCTATTACCCGGGCCTCGATCCCGATCGACTGGCCCCTGGCTACACGGGCATCCGACCCAAGATCACAGGGCCCGGTGAGCCAGCGGCCGACTTTGTCGTGCAAGGTCGCGAAATCCACGGGCAGGACGGTCTCGTCAATCTGTTTGGCATCGAGTCCCCGGGCATCACGGCATCCTTGGCGCTAGCGCGACTGGCTGCGGACCGGCTTGATGTGGCGTCGCAGGCCAACACGGTGCATACGGCAACGGCAGGAAACGGCTCATGAAAGTCGGCATTTTCGGACACTACGGCAACGCCAACCTCGGCGACGAGGCCATCACGCAAGCCGCTATCGAGGGCGTCCGGCGACACATCCCGGGCGCCAAGGTTGCGTGTTTCTCGATCAACCCGGCCGATTCCGCCGCCCGCCATGACGTGCCCGCGTACCCGATTCGGAATATCTTGCCACCACTGGCCGCCCATCCGCTGGAGGGCGAGCCCGAGCTCGGTGAGGGACGCCTGCAGGACGTCGCCGATGCGCCCGTCAGCACGCAGCCCGCCACGGGAATCGTGGCCCGACTGAAACGCTTCCCGCCCTTGCGGTTCGGCGTCAACCTGGCGCGCACGCTGACAGGCGGATTACGCGCGTTGCCCGGCGAAATTGGATTTTTGCGCCGCTCGCGTCGGATCATCCGCGATTACGACCTGCTCATGATCACGGGTTCGAATCAGTTTCTCGACAATTTCGGCGGTGTGTGGGGATTCCCCTACACCTTGCTCAAGTGGACGCTGCTCGCGCGCATGAGCGGCTGCAAAGTGGCGCTGGTCAGCCTGGGTGCCGGTCCGCTTGACGGATGGTGGAGCAAGCGCTTTTGCCGCATGACGCTGGCACTCGCGCATCACGCGTCGTACCGCGATGAACCGTCGCGCGCGCTCGTCGAAGGTCACGGGCCTCACTACAAGGGTCACGTTTTCCCCGACGTGGCGAGCAACATCGCGTTGCCTGAGCCTGCGACCGATCTCGGGGCGGGCAATGGACTGCTTGTCGGCATTAATCCCATGCCAGTCTTCGATGCCCGGTACTGGCATGCGGGCGATTCGAGCAAGTATCGCGCCTATGTCGAAAAGCTCTCGGCGCTCGTGGACCACGTTCTCAAGCGGGGGCACCGACCTGTGTTGTTCAGCACCCAGGTTCAGGATAACGCGGTCATCGCCGATGTCGCATCAGTGCTTGCGCGCGAGCTTCGCGACCAAGTGCAGGTGCGACAGCCGAGGCGCGTTGATGATCTGCTCGCCTTCCTGCAACGCCTCGACTTGGCCATCCCGACCCGGTTTCACGGTAACGTACTGTCGCTGCGCTGCGGCACGCCGACCATTGGCATCTGCTATCACCGCAAGATTGGTGACCTGCTGACGGACATGGGGCATGGCGAATTCCAGGTCGACTTTGCCGCCTTTACGGTGGCGCGCATTACAGGGCTGTTTGACGATTTGACCGCGTCGCTCGACGCTACAAGACCCAAAATTGAGGCGCGCAGCCGCGCGTACATCGAAGCGTGCGACCAGCAGTACGAGATGATTGCCGCCTTGTTGGCGTGAACGCGACATAACCGCAGTAGGATCAGTGGTACTGTCGGGTTTCTTGACAATCTAGTTTCCGTGCTTTCAATAAACCATTGAAAAGTATGGAATCAATGACATGGAACGCGACTTGCTTACTGATGAGGCATGCGCCACGCATGCCTTCTCGCTCTGTTAATTCTGGTTCTGCCGGATTCCGCCGCGGCGGAACGGTTCAGTCTGGTCGTCAACGGCAAGTCGATCCACGTCGATTCTGACTACGACTGGAATGAGGCCAACAACGGTCTTGGGCTGGAGTACGAGTTCCGGCGTCGCGGCCCCTGGGTCGTCAAAGCCGTCGCGAGCCAGTTCAAAGACAGCAACAAGGAAAACTCTGTGATGACGGGCGTTGGCCTGTCGCGCCGGCTAGTGGGCGCGCATCGTGACGCCAATTTTTACCTGGATGCCGGTCTCGTGGCCTTCGCCATGTCGCGTGAGTCTCGAGGTGGTAGAAAGCTGTTGCCAGGCGTCTTGCCGGCGTTGTCATTTGGTACGCGAAACGTCGGGCTCAATGTGACCTACATTCCCGAGATCGCGGCGCGAAAAATGTCGCGTGCACATGAGTACGATCCAGGTATGGGCGGTATAGTGTTTCTGCAGGCTCGCATTAGCCTTGTTCTCATCGCGCCGCGTCGCTAGCCTCGCGCTGCGCGGCGGCGCGCGCTGGTATACTCGCGCGGTTTCGAGCCACCCACCTGATCGCCGATGCACGGCAACGACAACGACATCGATTTTGCTGAGCTGCGCGCCTTGCGCGAGCGTCTTGACGGCGTCGACCGCGCCCTCGTGGAAACCATCGCAGAACGCCAGAAGCTCGTCGCTGATATCGGCGCTCTGAAGTCTGCGCGCGGGCACCAGACGCGGGATTTTCGCCGCGAGCGAGCGGTGCTCGAGCGGGTCAGCGCCACGGCGGAGGCCGCCGGTCTCGATGCGGGGCTGGCGACCGATGTGCTGGCACTGTTGATCCGCGCATCGCTGCAACACCAGGAGAAGGCGCGCGTTCGGGCCGAAGGCACCGGCGGCGGGCAGAGTGTGCTCATTGTCGGTGGGGCAGGTCGTATGGGGCGATGGTTCCGCGAGTTTTTTCACTCGCAGGGCTTCCAGACGGCCGTGGCTGACCCTGCCGCCGACCCCGAGGCACCCGCAAACTATCCCGATCTAGCCAGCGCGGGTGTCGACTACGACATCATCGTCGTGGCCACGACACTGGCGCGCAGCGCGGATGTACTCGACGCACTGGTTGAATTGGCGCCACGCGGCCTGATCTTTGATGTCGGCTCGCTCAAGTCGCCGCTGCGCGAACCACTCGAACGGCTGGCGCAGGCGGGTCTCCGCGTCACGTCGGTGCACCCCATGTTCGGCCCCGATACGCAGCTGCTTGCCGGCAAGCACGTCATTTTCGTGGACGTGGGGCATGCCGAGGCGAAGGCGGCCGCGCGCGACCTGTTCGCCTCGACCATGGCGAGCTGCGTCGATATGGACCTGGACCAGCACGACCGCGTCATCGCCGATGTGCTGGGCCTGTCGCACGCAACGGGCATCGCGTTCGCCGATGCGCTCGCGTCGAGTGCGTCGGTGCCCCACGGTGTGACGCAAATGACGAGTCCGACGTTTGATGCCCAGCTCGAGACGGCGAGCAAGGTCCTGCACGAGAGCCCTGAGCTCTACTACGAGATTCAGAAACTCAACGATTACGGTCTCGACGCCCTGGAGCGACTTGCGACCTCGGTCAATCGCCTGCGCGACGCCGTGCGCGACGGCAAGCACGACACCTTCATCGACATCATGCGCGATGGGCGTCGTTTCATAGACGAAGACATCGGTTGACGGCCCAGGCCGCGGCCCACTCACAGCGACGGAGCACAACGTGAGCGTTCGAACCCGGTTCGCGCCCAGTCCCACGGGCGTCCTGCACATTGGCGGTGTCCGCACCGCGTTGTTTTGCTACCTGTACGCAAAGCGCCATGGCGGCCAGTTCGTCCTGCGCATCGAGGACACGGACCGCGAGCGTTCCACGCAGGAATCCGTGGACGCCATCCTTGAGGGCATGAGCTGGCTCGGGCTCGAGGCCGACGAGGGGCCGTTTTTCCAGACCCAGCGCTTCGATCGTTACAAGGAAGTGCTCGACGACTGGCTCGAAAAGGGCCACGCCTACTACTGCTACTGCACGCGCGAGGAGCTCGATGAGCTGCGCGAGGCGCAGCGTGCCGCGGGCCTCAAGCCGCGCTACGATGGCCGCTGGCGTGACCGCACCGGGCCGCGCGAAGGCGTGGACCCCGTGATCCGGTTCCGCAATCCACTCGAGGGCGAGGTCGTGATTGACGACGCGGTGCGGGGGCTCGTCAGCGTTGCCAACGCCGAGCTCGATGACCTCATCATCGCGCGCTCGGACGGTACGCCGACCTACAACTTCACAGTGGTTGTCGACGACGCGGACATGGGCATCACACACGTGATCCGCGGTGACGACCATCTGAGCAATACGCCGCGTCAGATCAACATGCTGCGCGCGCTTGGCGCGACGCCACCGCGTTACGCGCATGTCCCCATGATTCTGGGCGCCGACGGCGCGCGACTCTCGAAGCGCCATGGTGCCGTGAACGTGATCGACTACCGCGAACGCGGTTACCTGCCCGAGGCGCTGCTCAACTATCTCGTCCGACTTGGCTGGTCGCACGGCGACCAGGAGATGTTCTCCATGGACGAGATGATCGCGCTGTTCGATCTCGATGACGTGAATGCCGCAGCTTCCACGTTTAACCCCGAGAAGCTCAACTGGATTAACCAGCAGTACATCCAGAGCGCGCATGTCGATCGGTTGACTGCAATGCTGGCCCAGCACCTGACGTCTCACGGGCTCGACCCGGCCGCCGGACCTGCGCTGGCGGACGTCGTCGAGGCCTATCGCGACCGGGCGGTCACGATGCGGGAAATGGCTGAGGACAGCGCCTACCTGTTCGCCGATGAGATCGCTCTCGACGAGAAAGCAGCGAAAAAGCACCTGCGGCCTGTTGTCGCAGAACCGCTGGCCGCGCTGCGTGACGCGCTGGCCGCCACTGAAGACTGGCAGCCCGAAGCGCTTGGGGGCGTCGTAGAAGGCGTCGCCGAGTCTCTCGGACTCGGGATGGGCAAGGTCGGGCAGCCCGCACGCGTGGCGGTCACGGGTTCCGGCGCCTCCCCGGGGCTGGGTGACACGCTGGCGCTCGTCGGCAAGTCTCGCACGCTGGCCCGGCTCGAAAGGGCGCTCGGGTACATCGAGGATCGCGCCAAATCGTGACGGGAAAAAAGTGTGAACTAGCTCACATTTTTCTCGAACTTCCGGAAACTTGCCTGTCGGTGGAATTGACAACTGCGGCGCACGCCACCCTCGGCGTGCCGCTAAGTGCTTGATTTTAATGCCGCTTAAAAACTGGCATGCGGATTGCTTTGTATCTCGCGACACAAACTTATGCGTGGAGCACCACCAACATGGCAATCCGTAACCTCCGTTCCCTGATGCTCGTCGCCGCTGCGATCGCTGCAGCCCCGGCAAGCGCCACCGTGGTGCAGGGCAACAGCCTCCAGAACGGTCTGAACAACGTGACCTATGGCAATAGCGCGGGCACGATCGATGCTGACTTCTACGACGTAAACGCAGCGCAGATCGGCGGCGACGCGATCTGGTCGATCACGTCGGGCATTGCCTCGGGCAACTCGCTAATACTCGAGTTTGCCGGTTTTGCGAACAACAACTCGTTCGGCATCTACGACATCTACGATTCGAGCAACACCCTCGAGATTTTCTCGGGCAGTGATTATGCCGGCTCGTTCGAGGTTGCCTTGGGTCTCGGCAACACGTTCATTTCGCTCTTCGACGGAGGCGCCGCGTCTTTCACCACGAGTGCGTTCGGCTACTACCTGTCCGGACCGGGTGGCAACTTTTACTCACAGGCGCACCTGAACCCAGGCGGTGCTGATCAGATGGTCGCCTACCAGGGCGATGGTGACATTTACATCGACGCATTGGGCTACGGTGCCACGCTGTTCGGACCCGGCGATTTCATTCTGGCCTGGGAAGACCTGCCGTACACGAACAGCGACGGCGACTACGAAGACTTCGTGGTTCTCGTCTCGTCGGTCACGCCGATTCCGGCACCTGCGGCACTCGGCCTGCTGGGCTTCGCGCTCATGGGTCTGGGCCTCGCACGCCGCCGTCGCGCCTGATCACGGCATAGCAACTACAGCTATTGCTGCCACCTCGGTGGCACCGAAAGCCCCGCGCATTGCGCGGGGTTTTTTTTTGCCTGCGTTTGCGCAAGCTCGCCCATTGGGCCGGTGCTGCAGCCGGGCTGCGTTCGTAGTTTGATCAATGACTTAGCGGGAGCACCGCGCGCCACGATGTCGGCGGAAACGCTGCGATGGCTGGCGCTCCGGGCGGTGACACTGCGCCACGGGCTGAGTCCGGCCGCGTCGGACAACCGCGCCGAAGCTGGTCATCGACTCCACAGCGGGCGCACAATAGTGCGGATACAGCATTGATTTATTGGGAGCATTCACTGTGCTGAGCTGGGTCGCGCGAATCGTGATCGCGTTAATTATTCTATTGGTCTCATTCCTGGCTTTCGTTTCCCTATTGGCTGGCCGCACCGCGCCGGATCGTAAGCCCCAAGACGTTGTGGCGCCGATCGTCGAGATCATCGAGCTCAAGCCCGAAACCGTCACGTTCAGCGTCGCCAGCCAGGGCACCGTCCAGCCGCTGACCCAGACCACGCTGTCCGCGGAAATCGCGGGCACCATCGTGAGCATGTCTGACGACTTCGTCGCAGGCGGCACCTTCGTCGCGGGCGAGGTGCTCATGACGATCGACCCGACCAACTACCGCGTCGCCGTTGACCGTGCCGAGGCTTCGGTGCGTCAGCGCCAGATCGAATACGACGGCGCCAAACGGCTTAACGAGCAGGGCTACCGCGCCGAAGCGGAGCTTTTGTCCGCGGAAGCAGCACTGGCATCGGCGCGCGCCGACCTCGTGCGCGCCGAGCGTGACCTCGACCGCACTGTGGTTCGGGTGCCTTACAACGGGATCGTCCGCAACCGCAACGCGCAGCTGGGCGACTACGTGGCGCCCGGCGCGTTGCTCGGCAGCGTGTTCGCCACGGACATCGTGGAAGTGCGTCTGCCGCTGCCCGACCCTGACCTCGCGTTCGTCTCGCTGCCGCTGGTCAGTGACGGTGCGGCGGCCGAAGGGCCTGCGGTCACGCTCAACGGGAGCTTCCGCGGTCAGCCCGCCAGTTGGCTGGGCCGTGTCGTACGCACCGAAGGTGTCATCGATGAACGCAATCGCATGGTGTTCGCCGTTGCCCGCGTCAACGACCCGTACGGACTCTTGGGCGGTGAGGGCCCGGCGCTTCCTGTCGGGACGTTCGTCAATGCCGCCATCGACGGTGTCACGATGGACAACATCGCGAAGATTCCCCGCGAGCTCGTTCGCGGGGGTGACCAGGTCATCTTCCTCGACGACGAGTCTCAGCTGCGATTCGAGACCCTGGATTTCCTGCGCACGGATGCCGACTACGCCTACGTGAGTGCCGACCAACTGGCCCTTATGAAAATCGTATCGACGCGCCTCGAGGCGCCGCTCAACGGTATGAAGGTGCGTACCGGCGCTGATGTTGAAGCGCCCGATGAAAGCGTGGCCGAAGACACGACAGCGCAGCCTGAGGCCGACGAGGAGCCCAGCACGTGAGTTCGGAAGGCGCAGCACCCCGCACAGGCATAATCGCGTGGTTCGCGCACAACCCGGTTGCCGCGAACCTCATGATGTTCCTCATCATCGGGCTCGGTATTTACTCCGCACTGACGATCCGCAAGCAGACCACGCCGGATTTTGAGGCCAACCTCGTGCAGGTGTCCGTGGCCTTCCCGGGTGCCGCCCCGCAGGAAGTCGAAGAAGGCATCGTCATCAAGATTGAGGATGCGCTGCAGGACGTGCCGGGCATCAAGGAGATCAACGGGACCGCCCGCGAAGGCGTTGGCAACGTCACCGTTGAGGTCAAGACAGACGCGGATCTCGATCAGGTCCTGAACCAGGTCAAGACGCGCGTTGATTCCATCAACTCGTTTCCGGAGCTCGCGGAGCGCCCCGTTATCGAGCGTCAGGAATTCACGTTCCCGGTCATCTTTGCCTCTGTTTATGGCGACCTCGACGAGTTCGCGCGCAAAGAGCTCGCGCTCGATATCAGGACGGGTCTTTTATCACTGCCCGGCATCAATGATGTTGAGGTCTACGGCGACCGCGACTATGAAATCAGCATCGAGGTCTCGCAGGAGACGCTGCGTCAGTACGGCCTGACGATGACCGAGATCGCACGGGCCATCCGCGATGGCGCGCGCGATATTCCGGGTGGCACCATCGAAACACGGGGTGGTGACATCCTGCTGCGCACGCAGGGCCAGGTGTACACGGGCCAGGAGTACGCCGACCTCGTCATTCGTACGTTCTCGGACGGCACCCGCCTGCGCCTGCGCGACATTGCTCGCATCAATGACGGCTTTGTCGACAACGACGGCTTCGGGCGCTACAAGCGCGAACCCAATGTGACCCTCAACATCCTGGCCAGCGGGCAGGAGAACGAGCTGGCCACAGCGGAACAGGTCCGCAACTACATGGATACTGTTCGTGATCGCCTGCCCGAAGGCGTGTCCGTAGACGTCTGGGTCGATCGCTCGGCTTACCTCAAGCAGCGCCTCGACCTGATGCTCACGAATCTGACGCAGGGCGCGCTGCTCGTGTTCATCGTTCTGACGCTGTTCCTGAGGCTTAAGTTTGCGCTCTGGGTCATTGTCGGCATTCCCGTGACGTTTTTCGGTGCCCTCTGGCTCATGCCGCTCAATCCCTGGCCGGCCACGATCAATATGATCAGCCTGTTCGGGTTCATCCTCGTGCTCGGGATCGTCGTCGATGACGCGATCATCATTGGTGAGAGCATCTATACCAATGTGCGGGAGAAAGGGCATTCGGTTACGAACGTCATCGACGGTGCGCATCGCGTCGCGATTGCGGCGACGTTCGGTGTCCTGACGACGATCGCGGCGTTCGCGCCCATGCTCGCCATTGGCGGGTTTGCGGGCGCGTTCCTGACGCCGCTGTCTGTTGTCGTCGCCCTGTGTCTCGTGTTCTCGCTCGTCGAGTCGAAGCTCATCCTGCCGGCGCATTTGGCGCACTCGAGAATTACGCCCGTCGACGAAGAAAAAATCTTTAGCCCGTACCGCAGCGTGCCGTTCTGGACTTGGCCGCTTAAGGCTATCGAGCGCGCGCAACGGCGCACACAACATGGCCTGCAGTGGATTATTAAGAACGTCTACTCGCCCGTGCTGTCGGTAGCTGTGAGATACCGCGGCCTCACCGTGACCACATTCTTCGGCATGCTCATCGTGACCATGGGTCTCTTTGCCGGTGGCCTCGTTCGTTTCGTCTTTTTCCCGGAGATCCCCGGTGAGTTCATGCAGATGGACCTCACGATGCAAAACGGGACGCCGACGACGCAACGCAATGCTGCGCTGATCGATATCGAGGACGACCTGTACCGCGTTCGTGACGAATATCTGGCCAATACGCCGGGCGCCGTTGACCCGCTCAAGAACGTGGCCACATTCACGCAAGGCCCGACTTCAGGGACGATTATCGTCGAGATGCCGCCTGCGGAAACGCAGACGATCTACATGGATGAACTCACGAGCCTCTGGCGCGAAGCTGTGGGTGACGTGCCCGGCGCGCGGAGCGTGACGTTCTCGGACGGCAATCCGCTGGGTGGCGGGCCGCCGCTGAGTTTCTCGTTCAGCGGCAGCAACTATCAGGCACTGGAGCAGGTCTCGGAATTGCTGTCGGCGGAATTGCGCGCCTACGAAGGTGTGTTTGACATCCGCAACTCGGCGAGCCCGGGCGGTGACGAAATCCAGCTGCAGATCAAGCCGGAAGCCGAGGCGCTGGGCATCACGCTGAATGCACTCGGCACGCAGGTCCGCCAGGCGTTCTTCGGTGAGGAAGTGCAGCGCATCCAGCGCGGCACCGACGAGCTCAAGGTGATGCTGCGCTACCCCGAAGCGCAGCGCGCGTCGGTGGCCAATCTCGAGAACATGCTCATCACGACCCCGGACGGCGACGAGGTGCCATTCTTCGAGGTCGCTGAGGTGACGTACGGTGACGCGTATTCGCAGATCTCTCGACTGAACGGCGAGCGTACGGTGACCGTGTCGGCCGATGTCGACCCCATTGTGGCGCAACCGGGCCGTGTGGTCGCTGACATCTCAACGCGGGTCATCCCCGACTTGTTGTCTCGATACAGCGGCGTCGAGTACGCGCTGTCGGGCTCGAGTCTCGAGGAGCAGGAGGCGATCAGAGATCTCATTCTCGGCGCGTTGGCCGCGCTGTTCCTGATTTATGCGCTCATCGCCATTCCGCTAAAGTCCTACGCGCAGCCACTGATCATCATGTCAGTGATCCCGTTCGGCTTTGTCGGCGCCGTCATCGGTCATCTCATCCTTGGCCAGGCGATCAGCCTGTTCTCGCTGTTTGGTCTCATAGCGCTGGCGGGTGTTGTCGTCAACGACAGCCTGATCATGATCGACTTCGTGAACAAAGCGCGAAGGGCCGGTATGCCGATCGAGGAGGCCGTCGTGCAGTCGGGTAAGGCCCGTTTCCGCGCCATCATCCTTACGTCGCTGACGACAGCGGTCGGGCTTATGCCGATCATGCTCGAGAAGAGCACGCAGGCGCAGTTCGTCATTCCCATGGCGATCAGCCTGAGTTTCGGCATTCTGTTTGCCACGCTCATCACGCTGTTGCTGATCCCGTCGCTCTATATGCTGCAGGACGATTTCCTGCGTGCGACCCGTCGAGCCTGGAACTGGTTCCTCAATCGACCGCCTGAAATCGCCGCAACGGGTAGAGAGAGCTGATTCAGTACCCCAGCTCGGGCTAGAATCGCGGCCATGAAATGGCTGTTGATCGTTCTTGCCGTGGTGCTCGTGCTGTTTGGCGCGGGCGTGTTTTTGCTGACGCGTGAGGCCCCGGCACCCGAGGTGCCGATTCCGGATGATGCGACCGCGGTTCTCGAAGACCCGCGATTCGCGTTGCCTGAAGGCTGGACCTGGGAGCAACTCGATTCAGGCGGTGGCACCGTGCGCTGGGGACACACCCAGCCAGAAGGCGCGCGCGGTGTTGTCCTGTTCCTGCCCGGGTATTCGGCGCCGCTAGAGCTGTACTTCGAGGCCTTCTCGATCATGCGCGAGGCCGGCTACGCTGTTGTCGCCATGGACTGGCCCGCGCAGGGTGCCTCAAGTCGCGGCACGGCACACCCGCAGAAGATTCACGCCACCTCGTCGCTGGACGGTCACGTCGCTGCGGCTGAGGCTATCTCGCGAGAGATGGACCGACGCTTTGCTGGCATGCCGCGATTTGTTGTCGGCCTGTCCATGGGCGCGCAGTTGGGCACGCGGCTCGTATCAGGATCCGGTCGATTCCGTGCGGCGGCGCTTGTGACACCGGCGTACGCACTTTCAAACGGACGTCCTAGTGGCCCCGAGTGGTTCGTGCTCAAAACGCTCAATGCGCTGGGCTTTGGGGAGCGCTACGCACCGGGTGGCACCGACTGGGTATTTGACATGAATGCGCATACGGCCACGTCGAGCGAGTGCAGCCACCCCAACGACCGCACCAAGCTGTTCTACGCGACGATGGTGGCCAACGAACGCATCAAGATAGGCGGCATGAGTAACGCCTTTGCCGTAGCACTTATCGAGTCGGGGCGACTGGCTGCCTCTGACGCCGTGCTCGACGGCGTGACGATTCCCGTCTGGATGCCCCTGGCCGAAGACGATCGCTACATTGACAACACGGTGGCCGCGGCCGCCTGTGAGCGACTCGGCGATTGCGAACAACAGGTTTACGCTGAAGCGCGGCACTGCCTGTTTGAAGAGGCCGATACCTGGTACCAGCCGTTCATGACTGATCTGGTTGCCTTCCTCGATCGCCACGTGGAACCCGCCACGCCGTGACGACGGGTGTTGGCGCGTTGCCGCCTGCGCACATGGCCGTGCGATGGCGCATGGCACTGCTGCTCTGTCTCATTACGACGATCAATTACGTCGATCGGACCGCGTTTTCGTTTGCGACACCGACCCTGCAAGCAGAGTTCGGTTTCGACAAGGCGGATATCGGCGACATCGGCTTTGCCTTCCTGGTCGCTTATGCCATAGGGCAGTTGCTGGCCGGCCCCATCGTTGATCGGTTCGGGGTGAAGCGGACCTACGCCTTTGGTGTGGCTGCGTGGAGCCTGGCCTGCATGGCGCACGCGCTGGGGCAGGGTGTGCGCAGCTTTGGCGTCGCGCGTCTTGCGTTGGGTCTCGGCGAAGCAATCAACTTTCCGGCGGCCTTCAAGGCCGTAGCCGAGTGGTTTCCCCGTGTTGAGCGTTCGATCGCCGTAGCGCTCGTAACCATGGGGGTGGGCCTGGGCATGATCCTGACACCGCCCATCGTCGGCCAGCTCATCTTTCATCTGGGCTGGCAGTGGGCGTTCATCGTCCCCGGCATTATGGGGTTGCTGTGGCTCGTGCTGTGGCAACGCCTGTATCACGCGCCTGAGAATCACCCCGCGCTGGGCGTCGGCGAGCGTGGTCTCATTCTGGAGCAGCGAGATGAAGCGCCTGGCGCGCAGACGCCATTACGCGAGTTGCTGCGACTGCCCGAGACCTGGGTGCTCATGGCCAGTCGATTTGTGGCCGACGGCGCGTTCTACTTCATTCTCGTGTTCTTGCCGACCTACCTGACCGAGGCGAGGGGATTCGAGCTCCGGGATCTCGCCGTGTGGGGGTGGCTGCCCTTCCTGTTTGCCGATATCGGCAGCTTTACGGGTGGCTGGATGTCGACGCGACTGATGCGGCGTGGCTGGAGCATAGCGCGTGCGAGGGCCGTACCCATGTGGCTCGGCGCCGGGCTAGCCATTGCCGCGTTTCCTGCCGCTTACACGTCATCGTTGGTGCTTTGCTTTGCCTTGATCTGCGTGACCTTGTTTGCGATCCAGTTCAAGCAAGCGAGCTTGTTCTCATTGCCGGCCGACTTATTCCCGGCGCGCGATGTTGCGACAGTGTGGGGCGTCTTTGGTGCCGCCGGCAGCATCGGCGGCGCGCTGTTCTCGAGCTTCAGTGGTCGTCTTGCCGAGGCCGCGGGCTACTTGCCCGTGTTCGCGATCGTCGCCAGCATGCACCTGGTGTCGGCAGCGATCGCGATGCTGGCTCTGCGACAACTCGCGCGCCGCCACGCGCGGTCGTGACGTCAACTGACCAGCGACAACAGGGTCGAGACAGAAGTGAATAGCGTGCGGTCCGGCCAGACAGGCCGTGACGCGCGTGGTACAAAGCGGCCCATGACAGATTCGCAGTACATCTTTCTCATGGTCAGCCCGGACCGCGCAGGCATTCTCGCGGCGGTTGCCGAGACCATTGCCGCGTCGGGTGGTGACATCCGGGACGCGGCATCCCTCGGCGACGAAGACTCGGGTGAGTTCTTTATCCGGATCCATTTGTCCCTTGCAGACCCTGAGCACGAGCCCGGGCTTAGGGACGCGCTGTCTGCACTCGCTGATCGATTCTCGGGTCGCTCTAGTCTGCGCAACCTAGCGCAGCGCATGCGCTTGCTCGTTACGGTATCCAAGTTTGACCACTGTCTCGCGGACCTTCTGAACCGTTGGGCCACCGGTAGCCTGGGCGCTGACATTCCGCTCGTGATTTCAAATCACGAAGACGTCCGTTCGCTCTGCGAGTGGCACGGTGTGCCGTTTGAGCATGTTCCTGTCGACAAAGACTCGAAGCCCGAGGCGGAGGCCGCCTGGCGGTCAGCCATCGAGAAGCACAACATCGATCTTGTGGTGCTGGCGCGCTACATGCAGATCCTGTCGCCCGAGTTTTCGCGCGAGCTCCGCGGGCGCTGCATCAACATTCACCACTCGTTCCTGCCGAGCTTCAAGGGCGCGCTGCCGTATCGTCAGGCGCACCGCCGCGGCGTGAAGCTCATTGGCGCTACCGCGCACTACGTCACCGATGACCTCGACGAAGGCCCGATCATCGAGCAGGACGTGCGGCGCGTGAATCACGCGACGAGTGCCGCGGACATGCAGCTGATTGGTCGCGAGATCGAAAGCAGCGTGCTCGCGCGCCGTACGTTGGCACGTCGAGCACCGAGTGTTGCTCAACGGCACCAAGACCGTCGTATTCAACTAGCGGCGCGGCTGTCAGCTGCGGATTGCGAACCGAATAGACTTCGCAAACGGCAGTTCGCGAATCCGCTGACCTGTTGCCGCGAAAATCGCGTTCGCCAACGCCGGTGCCGCGGGCGGAACGGCAGGCTCGCCGATACCCCGAATCTCCGACTGATTTTCCAGCGCACGCGTCGTGACGGGCGGCGCTTCGTTATGGCGGAGCGACCGGAACGTGTGGTAATTGGTCTGTGTGATCGCGGCGTCGGCAAACGTGATCTCGCCAAACATGGCGTGACCCAGACCGAACAGCGTGCCGCCCGAGAGCTGCGCGTCCACGTTGTCCGGGTCCAGCACGGTGCCTACGTCTGCGGCGACCCAGGCGTGTTCGATGCGCACGCGCTCGCCTTGCTTGCTCACCTCGATGACCGTGGCGCAGGGTACGCCGAACGAGAGACAGAACCCGACACCGCGCGCATGTCCGTCGCGCAGCGCGCCGCCCCAGCTGCTCATATCGGCCACGGCTTCGATGACCGCGCGTGATGGCGCGTCGTTGAGATGAGCGATCCGACCCTCGACCGCATCGACGCTGGCGGCCACTAGCAACTCGTCCATGAAGCAGTCGTGGAAGAAGCCGTTCACGGATGCGCCGACCGATCGCCATGAGCTGACGGGCGCGAGTCCGGGTGTGTGGTAGCCCGTGACGCGGTAGTTGGGGATTGCGTAGGGCTGATCCCAGGCACCCGCCACGATCATGACATCGGGCCCCGCGAAGGGCAGGCCGGCACGACCAGCCTGTGAACACGTGACCGATGGTGCGGCAACACCCAGGTCGAAGGCCGTGATGTCGTTGCCAGCCACTGCACCGCGGCCGCGCGCTATCGACAGCGGGCGGCAGAAATCGTGTGTCATGTCGTGCTCGCGCGACCAGGTCATCTTGATAGGCACACCGGGCTGCGCGATTGCGATCTCAATCGCCTGTTTGATGTAGTCGTCCTCGAGGCGGCGACCAAAGCTGCCACCGGCCATGAGCGTGTGCACGTGGATGCGGCCTTCATCGAGATCTGTGAGGTCCGCCGCTGACTTGCGGGCTTGCAGGGGCACCTGCGACGCCGTCCAGATGTCGAGCCGGTCGGGCTGCAGGTGCACGGTTGCCGTCATGGGCTCGAGCGGCGCATGGGCCAGGTAGGGCAGGCGGTACTCGGCTTCGAGCGGCGTGTCGCCCAACGCGTCCTCGACATCGCCATCATCGCGCAGCTGACTGTCACTGCTGCCATCGAAGGCATCGGCTACCGCCGCAAACATCGCATCGGTATCCGCAGGGTATTCGGCGGGCGCCCAGTCAAAGCGCAAGGCGCCCGCGGCCTGCAGCGCGCGCCAGGTGTTGTCTGCGATGATGGCCGCACCGCCCGAGATGGGGACGACGTCCAGAACGCCACGCCGTTCCCGAGCCGCTGCGTCATCGACCAGCGTTCCTGCCGAGCCGATGGCCGGGTTCGTGACAACCGCCGCGTAACGCATGCCCGCGCGTTCCACGTCGATGCCGTATTCCGCCGTGCCCGTCGCTTTGGCTGCCGTATCGACACGCTGCATGGGTTTGCCGAGGTAACGCCACTGCGCGGGCGCCTTAAGTTTGGGATCGGCCGGCGGCTCGATCCGGGCCGCTTCCTGCGCGAGTTCGGTGTAGCTGAGCCGCGAACCGTCGGCGAGTATGACGTGGCCGTCGCGGGTGGTCAGCGATTGCCGTGACTGGCCCGAGCGCTCGGCCGCGGCGCTCAGCAGCATCTCGCGCGCCGCGGCGCCTGCGCGGCGCATTTTGTCGTAAGCGTCGGGGACCGAGGAGGAACCGCCCGTCATTTGCATACCGAGGAGCTTGCCCAGCACGTCGCCGAAGCCACGCGCGCGCTCGGCGCTCCAGCTGCTGTCGATGGCTGCGAAGGGCAGGCCTTCGGCCAGCACCTTGCCGTTGTAGTAGGCGACGGAGGGCGGGCCGGCTTCCACGCGGATCGCGTCCCAGGCCAGGTCGAGCTCTTCGGCCACAAGGGCGGCCAGCGCCGTGTGCACTCCCTGACCGCACTCGGTGCGGGGTGTGATGATCGTGACGCCATCGCTGTCGATGCGCAGGTAGGGGTTCAGTGTCTCGCTGCCTTCGGGCAGGTTGTCGGCGAGGGGGTTGCCGGGATCGCGTTTGTAGAGGTAGTAACCGACGGCGAAGCCGCCCGTGACGGCGACGGCGCCCACGAGCAGCGTGCGGCGTGTGATCTTGGCGATCTTGCCCATGGCTAGCCCAGCTTGCGGCGCTGTGCCGCGGTCTTGATGGCCGCGCGAATGCGCGGGTAAGTCGCGCAGCGGCACAGATTGCCCGACATGGCCCGGTCGATATCGGCATCGGTGGGTTCAGGAAAGCGTTCGAGCAGGGCCGTGGCGGCGACAACCTGGCCCGACTGGCAGTAGCCGCACTGCGCCACCTGGTGCTCGATCCAGGCCTGTTGCACATCGCTGGGTGCGTCCGGCGTGCCGAGCCCCTCGACCGTTGTGACGGGCGCCTGAACCGCTGACACGGGCAGGCTGCACGCGCGCACGGGGTTGCCGTCGAGCAGAACGGTGCAGGCGCCGCAGGCACCGATGCCGCAGCCGTACTTGGGACCCTTGATACCCAGTTCGTCGCGCAACACCCAAAGCAGGGGCATCTCGGGTTCGACGTCGACCTCAAAGGCCTCGCCATTGATGTTCAGTCGCATGGTTTGCTCCGGCCAGAGCGCCAGAGCGTACCACGCCATTCATGGCTCAAGTGCTGCGTCGGAAGCGTCGAATCGCCGTCGGCAAGTTGTCGTCTTCAGTTATCGCGAGCGCCTTTTCGAAGGCCGCTTCGGCGGCCTTCTTGTCGCCGCGCTTCGCCAGCAGTTGACCCAGACGGAAGTGGGCCCAGTCGGCGCCGGGCAGGCTGTTGTCGTCCGCGGGACGCGTCTCGATGTAGCGCTCCATGGCGGCGATACCGTCGTCGACGCGTGCCTCGCTGAACACGGCGGTGCGGGCGACCTGGTAGAGCGCGCCGAGTTCGCTGGTGACATCGCCCGACGCGGCGCCCAGCTCGGCGGCGCGCGCGAAGGCCTTGTGCGCGTCGGCGTAGTTTTCATCGCCCTGGTGCGCGAAACCGAGCTGCAGCCAGCCGCGCGGGTCATCGGGCAGACGTTTCGTGAGTGCCGCAAGCGTTGCCCGCGCGTCATCGCCACGATTCGTCTGGCGGTAGATCGCGGCCAGCAGCAGGTGGCCTTCGACGGGTGCGAACCCGCTCAGGTTCTTGGCCAGGTCCTCCGCCTCGTCCTTGTCGCCGCCCATGAAGCCGGGCGCCTGCAGCAGGTACTGGACCATGGCTTCGTGCGCGCCAACGTGTTTGGGGTCGAGCTCAAGTGCACGTTGCAGCGCGCGGCGCGACTTCCTGGCGTAACCCGCTGCCCGGAACATGCTCACGTTGCCGGCCAGTGTGCCGGCGGCGGAGCCGAACCAGTACTGGGCCTCGGCGTCATCGGGCAGTGCCTTTGCGGCCACCTTGAGGCGATCGTAGGCCTCGTCGAAGCGCCCCGTTTCGAAGGCGACTCGGCCGAGCAGCAGCGTCTTCTGCGGGTCTTCCGCGCGCTCGAGCTCAGCTGCGAGCAGCGCCTCGGCCTGCTCGTAGTTGCCTGCTTCAAAGGCGTCGGTGCCCGGGCTTGCGTGCAACAAGCCCGCCGCGAGCAGGAGGACGAATCCGACAGTGACATTGCGCATGATGCGGTCGAGGGGTTCGGTGTTCATGCGGGGCTCCTTTCGGGGTACTGGCGCTTCATGCGCGCGACGATGATGGTGCCGACAATGGCCGGCGTGATCCAGGGAATGACCTGCCACTGTCCGCTCAGCAGCGACGAGAGAAACTCGCGGCCGCCAAAGGCGAACAGGGCGGTGTAGGCACCGATACCGGTACCGATGAGACCATTGAAATGGGCGATGAGTGCCTCACGGGGCGTGAGTTCTGCTCGCCAGCTTTCTCGCAGCATGCCGACGCTGCCCGAGACCGACAGGACCGCGAAGACCATGAGCAGGATCTCTTCGTTGAGAAAGCCGACGATGCCGACGGCGACGCCGAGGATGCCGAGCGAGATAAGCAGGGCGCGGTGGCCTGGGCGGTTGAGCACGCGCTCTCCGCGCCGCTCGCGGAGTGCGAGCAGGCCGTGGCGTAGTGCGCTGAGCACGAGAATCCCAAGCATGAGCAGAAACAGCGCGAACATCCGGTTGCCCTCGGCGACCGCAAATGCGCGGCTCATCTCGAGGTTGCGCTCGGGGAAACGCACGCCGACGGGGTCGAGTAACACGGCCAGCGACATGACGATGGCGGTTACCGAGACGGCATACATGGTCCAGGTGTAGATCCGTCCCGCCTTGATGTGGAGCGGGCTGCCCTTGCGCGCGATGATCGGCAACCAGAACACGAAGATCGCGACAGTGCCAATGGCGATGTGGGCTGCGAGCAGTGCGGCGTGAAACGTGTGCATGTCAGGTCCTCCCAGTGACGGCACCAGATTAGTGGCTCACCGGGCGCCGCGAACGTGCCGGGGGTCATGACTTCAAACCATGACTTTTGGCCTATGGCGGGATTCTGGCGCCGCGCGCAAAATGTGTGGCATGAAGGAAAACCGCATCACCAGGAACCTGCAGTTCTCGGCCGGCGTGCTGACCTGGTTCGTCGTGGCTGCGATTACGCTCAAGGCGATCCTGGAGAGCGGCGGTCGCGGGGTGTTCAGCGGGACGCTCGAACCCTATCTCGCGCTCGTGATTCTCAACCTCGTCGCGATGCTCAGCGTCGACGCGGACCGATTCAGCCTGCGCGTGCGCTGGGTCGCCCACACCGTGCAGGGCCTGACGGTGTTTGCAATGGGCCTGTTGCTGCCTTACGAGTGGTTGCAGATCTTCACGATCATCTGGCTCGCCATGGCCACGGGCTTTTACTCGCAGCGCGTGTGTTTCGGCCTACTGGTGGTGGTCATGACCACCTGGTACCTGATTTACAGCCTGCACTGGTACGACCCCGATCCGATCCTGCCCGTCGCGCTTTTTGGCACCTTCCACATGTTTGCCTTGCTCATGTCACGCACGGCAACGGCCGCCGAGGAAGCACGCGACAGAACGCAGGACCTCTACCGCGAGCTTGTGGCGACGCAGCATTTGCTCTCGGAGGCCTCGCGCCAAAGCGAGCGCACACGGATTGCGCGTGACCTGCACGATCTCGTTGGCCATCACTTAACGGCGCTCTCGATCAATTTGCAGATCGCCGAACGCCAGACCGAAGGCGAGGCGCAGGAGCGTGTGGCGCAGAGTCGCGCCCTGGCGCGTCTCTTGTTGTCCGATGTGCGTGAGGCGGTGAGCACGTTGCGCGAACAGAGCGCGCTGGATTTCCGCCGCGCGCTGCAGCTCATGGTTGACGAGGTGCCGCGGCTCGACGTCAATCTCGAGATCGACGAGGACGTCGAGATCGACGACGTCGACGTGGCCGACACGATCATTCGCTGCGTGCAGGAAGCCATTACGAACACACTGCGCCATTCGGGCGCGGCGAAGAGCTGGGTTCGCGTGTGGCGCGAGGGCGAGGCCGTCCGCGTCAGCGTCCGTGACGACGGACAGGCGCCCGCGAATATTGACGAGGGCAATGGCTTCGTGGGGATGCGCGAGCGGCTCGAGCGTGTGGGCGGTTCGCTGACGCGCGAACGCGTCGGCAACGCGCTAAGCTTGAACGTCGAGATTCCGCTGCCGGGACACTGACCTTGCCCATTTCCGTCGCCCTGATCGACGACCAGAACCTCGTTCGCCAGGGTATCCGCGGCCTGCTCGAGCTTTCCGATCGCGTTGCCGTCGTAGCCGAGGCCGACGATGGCGCCGAGGCCGTAGCGCTTGTCGAGCGCGCCTCGCCCGATGTGATTCTCATGGACATGCGTATGCCGCGCATGAACGGTGCCGATGCTATCCGGTCGTTGCGCGACGCGGGGCACGAGGTGCCCGTCATCGTGCTCACGACGTTTGACGACCATGAGCAGGTGCTTGAGAGCATTCGCGCTGGCGCTCGGGGCTATCTGCTTAAGGACGTCTCGCTGGATGATCTGATCCGCGCCATCGAATCCGTGCACAGCGGTGAGACGATGATCCAGCCCGCGATCACCGAGACGCTGCTCAAGGGGCTCGGCGGGCAGCAGCGTGACTTCGATGCCGCGAGCATGCCCGAGCCGCTGACGCCCCGCGAAACCGAGGTGGTGAGGCTCATGGCGGGCGGCTACAGCAACAAGGAAATCTCGACGGCGCTTTCAAAGTCCGAGGGCACGATCAAGAACCATGTGTCGAACGTGCTGGCCAAGCTCGGGGTGCGCGATCGCACACGCGCCGTGCTGAAGGCCATCGAGCTCGGGCTGATCTGACGTGCGGGACGCGACGCCGAACGGGCTGCCGATCGAGGAGGCCGCAATCGCACTCGCGCGGGGCGAGCTCGTCGGCATGCCCACTGAGACGGTGTACGGTCTTGCCGCCGATGCCGCGAACCCCGATGCCGTGGCGCGTGTGTTTGCGGCCAAAGGGCGGCCGCAATTCAATCCGCTGATTTCGCATGTCGCCGATCTCGAGATGGCAATGCGTGAGGGTGTTCTGGACGGCCGTGCGCTGGCGCTGGCCGGAGCGTTTTGGCCTGGGCCGCTGACGCTCGTCGTGCCGGTTGCGGAGACGGGGCAAACCTCGGAGCTCGCGCGGGCGGGCCTTTCGACGATTGGCCTACGCGTGCCGCGTCATCCGATCGCGCAGGCCTTGCTGCGCGCGCACGCTGGACCCGTGTCGGCGCCATCCGCGAATCCGTCTGGCAAGCTCAGCCCAACGGCGGCTGACGACGTCCGAGCGGGACTGGGCGATTCCGTTTCGGTCGTGCTCGATGGTGGCGCCAGTGAGACGGGTATCGAATCAACAATCGTTGGCGTCATCCCCGGTGAGCCCGTTCGACTGTTGCGGCCCGGGGCGATAGCGCGCGAGGACATCGAGGCGCTTGTCGGACCACTAACGTTGCCGCGCCCGGACAAGATCACGGCACCCGGGCAGCTCACATCGCACTACGCGCCGCGGGCAGCTGTGCGACTCAATGCGTCGGAAGCGCAAGAGGGTGAAGTCCTGCTGGCATTTGGCCCCGGTGCGCCGCCGGCCGCCGCCAATCTCTCGGAAGACGGGGACACCGTGGAAGCGGCGGCAAACCTCTACCGGCAGCTTCGTGAGTTGGATGCGCAGGGAGCTTATTGCATTGCCGTCATGCCCATTCCCGAAACGGGGCTGGGCGAGGCGATCAACGATCGCTTGAATCGGGCGGCCGCCCTGCGTGATGATGGCGTTTCAAGACACCCGTCGGAAGTGACATAGCGACCACCGGTCGTCGCGGGAGCGCAGGCAATGTCAGACCACCCGGAAGCACTGGACCATATGATGGCCGCCTGGAATGAGCGGGACCAGGATCAGATTCGCGGTCACCTTGATCGTGCGCTGTCTGCCGACATCCGGTTCGTCGATCCCTCAATCGATCTAACGGGCATCGACGCCTTTGAGGCCAACGTCAGGAAGGTCCAGTCGCAGGTTCCTGGAGCCGAATACCTGCGCGTGAGTCCCGTTGATTCTCAGAACGGGTTTCATCGCTACCACTGGGCGATTCGGCACGCGGGAAAGACTGTGCTCGAAGGCTTCGATGTCACGCACACGGACGACAATGGCCTCGTGACACTGGTGATCGGCTTCTTTGGTGGGCTCGAACG
Organism: Pseudomonadota bacterium; assembly: GCA_039821605.1. Taxonomy (GTDB): domain Bacteria; phylum Pseudomonadota; class Gammaproteobacteria; order Steroidobacterales; family Woeseiaceae; genus CALBPI01. The sequence continues at coordinate 515,262 of JBCBNV010000001.1, forward strand.
CGACGCCTAGATCGTGGAAGGACTCGGGATGTCCGGGCTTCTTGACCGTAAGCGCCGTTAGCGGCCTGTGCCCGCGCGCTGCAGCAGCCGCTTGGCCTGCGCCAGGTGCGGCCGATCGAGCATGCGGCCGTCGAGCTGCACGGCGCCGGTTTCCGGCGCCGCGTCGAATGCAGCAACCACGCGACGCGCGTGCGCCAGCTCTTCCTCAGACGGCGTGAATGCGTCATTGATGACCGGGACCTGCGCCGGGTGGATCGCCATCATGCCGTCGAAGCCATCGCGGCGTGCTTCACCTGCAACGGTTTCGATTCCCTCAAGGTCCCGAAAATCGGCGTGCAAGGTATCGATGGCAAGTACACCACAGGCGCGTGCGGCCACCAGGGTCAGGCTGCGCGCGAGTTGATACGTCGCGATCCAGTTGCCTGCTGCGTCATGATGCGTGCTGGCGCCCAACGCGGCCGAGAGATCTTCACCGCCCCAGGTCAGTGCAGCGACGCGCTTGGGCAGGGAGGTTACCGTCGGCAGGGCTAACAGCATTTGAGGCGTCTCGGTCATGAGCGCGATGATGCGAGTGCTGCCTGGCGCGATACCGTGCTTGTGCTCGAGCGCCGAGATTGTGGCGTCGAGCGTCGCGACGTCGGCGACCGAGCGCACTTTGGGCTGCATGACAAAGGCAGGCGCGGCGGGCATGACGGCGGCCAGATCGTGCGTCCAGTCGGATGTATCGACGGGATTGATGCGCACGCCGCGTTGCGGCTTGTTCGGAGTCGCCAGCGCTGTCGCGACGAGTGCACGCGCGGCCTCGCGTCGATCGGGCAACACGGCATCCTCGAGGTCGAAGATCACAAGGTCCGCGTCGCTGTCGGCGACCTTGGCGAGCTTGCGCTCGCTGTCGCCAGGAACGAATAGCAGGCTGCGCAGGTTCACGCGTCGCCTTCCGGTCGCTTTTGCAGCAGCGCCGTGCGCTCGATCGTACAGACCACGTCGTCGTGCTGGTTGTAGACGCGGTGCATGAACGTGACGATGCCCGCATTCGGGCGCGACTTGCTCTCACGGCAGGCCGTCACTTCGGTTTCGATGCGCAAGGTATCGTTGATGAACACGGGCTTCGGAAAACGCATCTCGCCGTAGCCCAGGTTGGCGACGAGCGTGCCGAGCGTCGTGTCTTCGACGCTGACGCCCGTTGCCAGTGACACCGTCAGCAGGCTGTTGACGAGGCGTTGGCCGAATTCGGTCTTCTTCGCGTACTCGGCGTCGAGGTGCAAAGGCTGCGGGTTGTGCGTGATGGCACAGAACAGCACGTTGTCCGATTCCGTGATGGTTCGTGTGAGGCGGTGCCGGATGATGTGACCGACGCTCGCGTCTTCGTAGTAAAGCCCGGGCATGGGGTGCTCCTTCAGGCCGAGGCCGCGAACAGCTCGCGCCCGACGAGCATGCGTCGGATCTCTGAGGTGCCGGCGCCAATCTCGTAGAGCTTGGCGTCGCGCAACAGACGGCCTGTGGGGTAGTCGTTGATGTAGCCGTTGCCGCCCAACGCCTGGATGGACTCGAGTGCGACCTGGGTGGCTTTTTCGGAGGTGTAGAGGATGACGGCGGCGCAGTCGGCGCGGCTCGTCCGGCCCGCGTCGCATGCACGCACCACGGCGTACAGGTAGGCGCGCGACGCGTTGAGGGCGGCGTACATGTCCGCGATCTTGCCCTGCATGAGTTGGAACTCACCAATGGCTTTGCCGAACTGTTTGCGCTCGTGCACGTAGGGCAGCACCACGTCCATCGCAGCTTGCATGATGCCAACCGGGCCCGCCGCGAGAATGGCGCGCTCGTAGTCGAGGCCTGACATCAGCACGCGGACGCCGCCGTCGCGCTGACCGAGGATGTTCTCGGCGGGCACGCGGCAGTCTTCGAATACAAGCTCGCAGGTATTGCTGCCTCGCATGCCGAGTTTGTCGAGCTTCTGCGCCTGCGTGAAGCCTGGCGTTCCCCGCTCGACGATGAAGGCCGTAATACCACGCGAGCCCCCTTCGGGGGTTGTCTTCGCGTAAATCACGAAGGTGTGGGCGTCGGGCCCGTTCGTGATCCACATCTTGTTGCCGTTGAGCACGAAGTGGTCACCGTCCTCATCGGCGCGCAGGCTCATGCCGACGACGTCAGAGCCCGAGCCCGGCTCCGACATGGCCAGGGCGCCGATCTGTTCGCCCGTGCACAGGCCGGGCAGGTACTTCTGCTTCTGGGCTTCGGTGCCGTTGCGGAAGATCTGGTTTGCACAGAGGTTGGAGTGCGCGCCGTAGGACAGGCCAACGGACGCCGAGGCGCGCGAGATTTCCTCGAGCGCGATCGCGTGGGCCAGGTAGCCCAGCCCCGTACCACCGTAGTCCTCGCCGATCGTGATGCCGAGCAGGCCCATGTCGCCCAGCTTGCGCCAGAGGTCGGCGGGGAATTCGTTGTCGCGGTCGATATCGGCCGCGCGCGGGGCGATCTCGTGATCGGCGAACTGGCGCACGGTGTCGCGCAGCAGATCCAGTTCTTCGCCCAGATTGAAGTCGAGCATGTCTTATCCGGTGTCTTCAGTGTCAGGTTGTAGGGTAATGAGTACGCTGCCGCCGTCGACGAGCGCGTCGACCGTGGTGCGGCATTCGCTGACGGTGCCCGCGAAAGGTGCCGCCAGCGTGTGTTCCATCTTCATGGCTTCAAGCACGATGAGTGCCTGGCCCGCGACAACGCTCGCGCCGGCCTCGACGTTGATGCTCGCGACGCGCCCGGTCATGGGCGCGCGCAGGGCGCCGTCGCCGGCGGCTTCGCTGTCGCGGCCCGTGTCGGGCGCGATGCGCGAGAAGGTCCAGCGGCCGCGCGTGCTGGCGATGACGCCGGCATCGCCATCGCAAAGCGCGATGAAGCGCTGCTCAAAGCCATCGAGTGCGATACGCACACTGCTATCGGTGGTATCAATCGCGACAGCGTGTCGCGTGCCGTCCACGTGCGCCGCAATGGGGCCTGCGCCCCGCCGATCAAACTCCAGCCCGATGTCGACGGGGCCGTCGAGGTCGAGTTGGACGCTGACGGTATTCGCGCTGTTCATGCGCCAGCCGGCGGCGCGCGACCACACAGATGCCGAAGCGTCGGTCAGCGACGCGCGGTGCAAGAGCTGCGCGGCCACGATGCCGGCCGCGACATCGCGCGCAGGTCGTGCGATCGCGTTCTCGTTGCGCGTGATGAAACCTGTATCGAGATCGCCTGCGGCGAACGGTGCACTAGCCACGACGCGGCGCAGGAAGCCCAGGTTGTTGACGAGCCCATCGATCAAGTAGTCGTCGAGGGCCGCCACAAGACGTCGCCGCGCTTGTTCGCGGTCGTCACCGTAGGCGACGAGCTTGGCGATCATTGGGTCGTAGTAAACGCCGATGCTGTCGCCTGCGCGTACGCCCGTGTCGAGGCGGACATTGGCATTCTCGGACGGCTCGCGCAGCGCTGTGATTCGACCACTCGTGGGCAGGAAGCCGCCGTCGGCGTCTTCGGCGTAGACGCGCGCCTCGATGGCGTGACCCGTGGCGGTAATGTCGTCCTGTGTGCGGGGCAGGGGTTCGCCGCCAGCCACGCGCAACTGCCACTCGACGAGGTCGACGCCCGTGATGCGTTCGGTCACGGGGTGTTCAACTTGCAGCCGTGTGTTCATTTCCATGAAGAAAAAGCCGTCGCCGTCGACGAGAAACTCGACGGTGCCCGCGCCGACGTAGTCGATGGCGCGTGCGGCCGCGACTGCGGCGTCGGCCATGGCCGCGCGCAGCGTATCGCTGAGACCGGGCGCGGGGGCCTCTTCGATGATCTTCTGATGACGGCGCTGGATCGAGCAGTCGCGGTCGAACAGGTGCACGCAGTTGCCGTGGTTGTCGGCGAACACCTGCAACTCGACGTGGCGCGGTGCGCCCAGGAATTTCTCAACGAGCATTGTGTCGTCGCCAAAGCCGCCCTGGGCTTCGCGTCGGGCTGCGGCGAGTTCCGCGTCGAAGTCGCCCGCGCTGTTGACGATGCGCATGCCCTTGCCGCCGCCGCCCGCGGCCGCCTTGAGCAGGACGGGGTAGCCGACGTCTTCGGCCGCAGCGCGCAAACGGTCGTCCGACTGATCGTCGCCGTGGTAGCCGGGCAGCATGGGTACGCCGGCCTCAGCCATGATGCCTTTGGCGGCCGACTTCGAGCCCATGGCCTCGATGGCGCCAACGGGCGGGCCAACGAAGATGATGCCCGCATCGGTACAGGCGCGCGCAAAGCGCGCGTTCTCGGAGAGGAATCCGTAGCCGGGGTGAATCGCTTGCGCACCGGTTCGTTGTGCCGCCGCGATGATCGTGTCGGTGTCGAGGTACGACTGTGCGGGTAAGGGTGGCCCGATACGAACCGCTTCGTCGGCGAGCTCGACATGCAGTGCGTCGGCATCGGCGTCTGAGTAGACCGCCACGGTCGCGATGCCGAGACGCTTCGCGGTGCGCATGATGCGGCAGGCGATCTCGCCCCGGTTTGCAATGAGCAGCTTGTCCACGGCTTACATCCGGAACACGCCGAAGCGTGTTTCTTCAATGGGGCGGTTGGCGCAGGCCGACAACGCGAGCGCGAGCACCGTGCGCGTATCCGCGGGGTCGATGACGCCGTCGTCCCAGAGTCTGGCCGAGGCGTAGTAGGGGTGACCCTGGCGTTCGTACTGCGCCACGATGGGCTCGCGGAATGCGGCTTCGTCTTCGGCGGGCCATTCCTTGCCTGCGCGTTCAGCCTGGTCGCGCTTGACCGTGGCGAGCACGCTCGCGGCCTGCTCGCCGCCCATTACGCTGATGCGTGCGTTGGGCCACATGAACAGGAACCTTGGATCGTAGGCGCGACCCGCCATGCCGTAATTGCCGGCGCCAAATGAACCGCCGATCAGCACGGTGATCTTGGGCACTTCAGCGCAGGCGACGGCATTCACAAGCTTTGCGCCGTCTTTTGCGATGCCGCGCGCCTCGTACTGGCGCCCGACCATGAAGCCCGTGATGTTCTGCAGAAAGATGAGCGGCGTCTTGCGTTGCGTACAGAGGTTGATGAAGTGCGCGCCCTTGCGCGACGACTCGCTGAAGAGAATGCCGTTGTTGCCCAGGATCCCAACGGGACGGCCATCGATGCGTGCGAAGCCGCAGACCAGCGTCTCACCGTAAAGCGGCTTGAATTCGTGGAACGCCGAGTCGTCGACGATGCGCGCGATCACTTCGCGCACGTCGTACTGCTTGCGCAGGTCCGTGGGCACGATGCCGTAGAGCTCCTCGATGTCGTAGCGTGGTGCCACGGCGTCGATGACGTCGCCCGTATCCTGCTTGCGCCAGTTGAGGCGAGCGACCGCATCGCGCGCTAGCTCCAGCGCGTGCGCATCGTTGCGTGCGTAGTGATCGGTGACACCCGACTCGCGACAGTGCACGTCGGCGCCGCCCAGTTCTTCGGCTGACACTTCCTCGCCCGTGGCCGCTTTCACGAGCGGCGGGCCGCCCAGAAAAATCGTGCCCTGGTTGGCGACGATGATGGACTCGTCGGCCATGGCGGGTACGTAGGCGCCCCCGGCCGTGCACGAGCCCATGACGACCGCGATCTGCGGGATGCCTGCGGCCGACAGGCGGGCCTGGTTGAAGAAGATTCGCCCGAAGTGTTCGCGGTCCGGGAACACCTCGTCCTGCTTCGGCAGGAAGGCGCCGCCCGAATCCACGAGGTAGAGGCAGGGCAGACGATTCTGTTCGGCAATGGTTTGGGCGCGCAGATGCTTTTTGCCCGTGAGCGGGTAGTAGGTGCCGCCTTTGACCGTGGCGTCGTTGGCGACGATGACGCACTCGACGCCGCTCACTCGACCGATGCCTGTGATGATGCCGGCGGCCGGCACGTCGTCGTCATAGACGCCCAACGCGGCCAACTGGCTCAGTTCAAGGAATGCCGTGCCCGGGTCGATGAGGGCGTCGATGCGTTCGCGCGCCGTCATCTTGCCGCGGTCACGGTGGCGCTGCACGCGCGCTGCGCCGCCGCCCTCGCTGATGCGCGCGACCGTCTCGTTGAGATCGTCGACGAGCGCGCGCATTCGGTTGGCGTTCTCGGTGAATGGGGCCGAGCCGGTATCGACGTGGCTTTCGATGAAACGCGGCATCAGCGGCTCCGAGCGGGTTTGAGATCGGCCAGTGCGGCGCGGCAGGCGTCTTCGACACCCTCAAGATCGGCCAGCGTTGCGGCCAGGTCGGCGGCTTGCTTCTCAAGCTGCCCCCGCCGCTCGGCCAGCTTGTCGATTAGGGCAGCAAGCTGGCGCTTGCCGCCTTCGGGTGCCTTATAGAGATCAATGATCTCGGCGCTTTCCTCGAGCGACAGCCCCAGACGTCGACCGCGCAGGATCAGGCGCAGGCGCACGCGGTCTGCAGCCGAGAAATAGCGAACGCGCCCCCGGCGTTCCGGCGCCAGGAACCCCTTCTCTTCGTAGAAACGCAGGGTGCGCGTCGTCACGCCGAATTCAGCGGCCAGGTCGCTGATCGAATAACTGCGGGTATCAGGCATGACGGGACCTTAAATTACGTTGACGTTAACGTCAATACAGGTTGCGAAGGCCAGTAACGACACGGGCTCGCATCGTCCGTCGGATTGCGGCACGCTTTACCTAGTGTCGACTAGAGCTAGCGCATGGGCCCGCTGAACGGATTCAGGATTATCGAGCTCAAGGGGATTGGGCCGGGACCTTATGCGGGCATGCTGCTGGCCGATATGGGCGCCGACGTCATCGTTGTCGAGCGCTCCGCGCGGCCCAACGGGCTTGCCATGCCGTCGGCCCAGGACGTGCACTCGCGCGGCAAGCGCTCCATTGCGCTGGACCTCAAGCAGCCCGAGGGCGTTGATACGCTGCTTCGGCTCATCGATACGGCCGACGGGCTTATCGAGGGGTTTCGTCCCGGGGTGACGGAGCGCCTGGGCATTGGGCCCGACGACTGTCTCGCGCGGCGGCGGCAACTGGTCTACGGCCGCATCACGGGCTGGGGCCAGACCGGTCCGCTCTCGCAGGCGCCCGGACATGACATCAATTACATCGCGCTGACGGGGTCGCTGGCCGCGATCGGCAGCGAAGACAAACCGGCCGTGCCGCTCAATCTCATTGGCGACTACGCGGGCGGCAGCCTGTTTCTTGTATCGGGCATGCTGGCTGCGATGCTGGCTGCGCAGAAGACGGGCAAGGGTCAGGTCGTCGACGCCGCCATTACCGACGGCAGCGCGCACCTGATGTCCGGATTTTACGGCTGGCAGGATGTGGGCTTCTGGCGCGCGAGGCGCGCACGCAATCTGCTCGATGGCGCGGCGCATCATTACAACGTGTACGAAACGGCCGACCAGCAGTTTGTCGCTGTCGGTCCGCTGGAGCCGCAGTTCTACACTGCCTTCATCGAGTTGCTCGGCCTCGACGCGGAGGCGTTTGGGCCCGGCCAGTCCATCACCAAGTGGCCCGAGCTTGTGACCGCGGTGGCAGACGTGTTTGCGCAGGAGACGCTCGCGACCTGGCAACAGCGGCTTGAGGGAACCGACGCCTGCGTGAGCCCCGTGCTCGATATCAATGCCGCGACGCGACACCCGCACAACGTCGAGCGGCGCACCTACATCGAGGTGGGCGGCGTCGTGCAGCCGGCGCCGGCGCCCCGATTCAGCGAGACGCCCAGCGACGCGCCCGCGGCACCGCACGCCGAAGGCATCGACGGCGATGCGGTACTCGCCGACGCGGGGTTCGGTCATGAGGAGATCGCCGCGTTGCGCGAGCGCGGCGTACTGGGCTGAATTCGACGCGGCAGGGCTGAAGCGTCCGGCGCGCTCAGTTACCCTTGCGGGCCAGCCAGACCAAGGTCCCGGAGCCGCACATGTCGACCATCGTGAACCGGCGCGATCTCGCGTTTTTCCTTTATGAAGTGTTTGGTCTCGAGCAGATGCTCGGGCAGGGCGATTACGCGGACTTCGACCGCGAGACCATCGAGGCGGTGCTGGACACGGCCGAGCAGATCGCGACGGAGCGCTTCGAACCCCTGGCTGCGGCGCTCGATGCCGATGAGCCGCGCTTCGTCGACGGCGCCGTCGAGATGATGCCCGAGGTCAAGCCCGCGCTTGACGCGTTCAGCGAGGCCGGGCTCATCGCTGCCGGTTTCGATGCCGACGTGGGCGGTATGCAGCTGCCCTACGTTGCGCAGCACGCCATGAGTGGCATGTTCACCTGCGCCAACAATTCGGCCACCAACTACCTGTTTCTGACCACGGCCAACGCCAACATGCTCAATGCATGCGCGAGCGATGAGCTGAAGGCGCGCTTTCTGCCACCCATGCTCGAGGGGCGTTGGTACGGCACGATGTGCCTGTCGGAAACGCAGGCCGGGTCGTCGCTGGCCGATATCCGCACGACGGCCACACCGCGCGGCGACGGCAGCTACGCCGTGGCGGGCTCGAAGATGTGGATCTCGGGCGGCGAGCAACCCATGTCGGAGAACATCGTGCATATGGTGCTTGCACGCACACCCGACGCACCGCCGGGCGTGCGCGGCATCTCGCTGTTCCTCGTGCCCAAATTTCGCGTTGACGAGGCCGGCAACCTAGGCGAGAGGAACCACATCGCGCTCACGGGTCTCAACCACAAGATGGGCCAGCGCGGCACGACCAACTGCCTGCTCGAGTTTGGCGAGGGCGGCGAGAGCATCGGCTGGCTCGTCGGGCGCGAGAACGAAGGCCTCAAGAACATGTTCCACATGATGAACGAGGCGCGAATCGGTGTCGGGCTCGGTGCTGTCATGTGCGGTCTGGGTGGTTACCTCTACTCTTTGAAGTATGCGAAAGAGCGTCTGCAAGGCCGGCCGGCTTCGGACAAGAATCCTGAGTCGCCGCAAGTCCCCATCATCCGACACGCCGACGTGCGGCGCATGTTGCTCGCACAGAAGGCCTGGGTGGAGGGCGGTCAGGCGCTCATCTATTACTGCGGTGCGCTGCAGGACCGTGAACGCCTGGCGGGCGACGACGAAGCTCGAGGTCAGCTCAACCTGTTGCTCGAATTGCTCACGCCGGTCGCCAAGTCCTGGCCCTCGGAGTACTGCCTCGAAGCCAACAAGCTCGCCATTCAGGTTCTGGGCGGGTACGGCTACACGCGTGACTACCCCGTCGAACGCTATTACCGCGATAACCGACTCAACCACATTCACGAAGGCACCTGGGGCATCCAGGGCCTCGACATCCTGGGTCGCAAGGTGCGACTGGCGGGTGGTGCGGCGCTTCAATTGCTGGCGGCCGAAATGCAGCCAACGCTCGATGTGGCGTCGCTGCGCGACGGATTGGCAGCGCATGCCGAGGCACTGGCATCAGCCTGGCAGCAGGTGCAGCAGACGGTCGCGACCGTCGCCGGTTGCGAGGACCGCGAACGGGCACTCGCCAATGCGACACCGTTTCTCGATGGCTTTGGCCACGTCATCGTGGCCTGGTTGTGGTTGCGACAAGCCCTCGTCGCGGACGCGGCGTTGGCGGAAAACAACAAAGACGCAGCGTTCTACGAAGGCAAATTGGCGGCCTGTCGCTACTTCTTCCGCTACGAACTGCCAATTGCCATAACGCGACTGGCACTGGTCGAAACGCTTGATGACACGTGTATGACTATCGAACCGGACCAGTTCACGGGCCAGGTTTCGTGACACCGATCACATAATTGTTGCGTGTTTTTATGGTCTTAACGCAACAACTGTTCCTAAGTTCCTAGCCCTGAACTATACTCGGCGGCGTTTAGGGCGGGGGCGCCCCGCAATAGCTTACGACCTACAGCTGTCAACAGGGGTTTAACATGCTGATTAAATACGGGAAACCGCGCGTCGCGCCGGCGGGTGTCGCGGCTGCGGCCGTTCTACTGAGCTCACTCTCGGGCCAGGCGCTTGCACAAAGCGAACCGTTCCTTGAAGAAATCGTGGTAACGGCCGCCAAGCGTGAACAGACGCTGCAGGAAGTGCCAATCGCGGTTTCGGTCACCGACGCCGACACGATCGAAAAAGCTCAGATCTTCGACGTGCTGGATCTGCAGACGGTTGTACCGTCGCTGCGTGTCACGCAGCTGCAGTCGTCGGCCAACACCAACTTCCTGATCCGCGGCTTCGGCAACGGCGCCAACAACCCGGGCATTGAGCCCTCGGTCGGCGTCTTCATCGACGGCGTCTACCGCAGCCGTTCGGCCAGCGCGCTGTCGGATCTGCCCAACCTCGAGCGCGTCGAAGTACTGCGTGGTCCGCAGTCGACGCTTTTCGGCAAGAACGCATCGGCGGGCGTCATCAGCGTCATCACGCAGGCGCCGCAGTACGAGTGGGGCGGCAACGCATCGCTCGTCGCCGGTAACTACGGCGCTTTTGTCGCCAAGGGTGACGTGACGGGCCCACTCGGTGAGAACCTCGCATTCAGCCTCTCGGGCAGCGTCAACACGCGCGACGGCTACTTTGACAACCTCGAAGACGGCTCGGAAATCAACGAGCGCGATCGCTGGGGCGTCCGTGGCCAGCTGCTCTGGGACGTCAACGACGACATCTCGTTCCGCCTCATCGCTGACTACGACGAGATCGACGAGAACTGCTGTGGCACGGTCAACCTGCTGGACGGCCCGACGGGTGACGCCGTTCGCGCATTGGGCGGCAACCTTGTGCCCAACGACGAGGACTCCTTCGCTACGTTCCTGAACTTCGACACGATCAACGTGATTGAAAACAGCGGTGTGTCGATCCAGGGTGATTTTGCGTTCGATAACTTCGATGTGGTCTGGATCGGTTCTTTCCGCCAGCAGGACACCGAAGCCAACGCCGACTCGGACTTCACGAGCGCGGACCTCATCGGCCAGAACTTCGAGACGCGTGACATCGAAACGATGACGCAGGAGCTGCGCCTGACGACGAGCATCGGCGAGAGTGCCGACCTCATGATCGGCGCGTTCTACTTCGATGAAGACGTCAAGTACAACACGGACCTGCTCTACGGCGCGGACTTCCGCGGTTACGGCGGCCTGTTGGCCGGTGACCCGTTGCTGGCAGACGGCCTCGAGGTCGCGCTGGGTCTGCCGACGGGCATTCTCTGGGCCGAGGGCTCGGGTGTGCAGGAATTCGCGACGCAGGACAACCAGGCGTTTTCACTCTTCACGACACTGGACTGGTACCTCACGGACCGGGCCACGTTGACGCTCGGTCTGAACTACACGGAAGACGAGAAAGACGTTGCGGTCAGTCAGATCAACTCCGACGTGTTCTCGAGCCTCGACTTTGTCGCTATCGGTTTCGCTGGCTTCTTTGAAGCAATCACGGGTGTTCCGGCTACGCCTGCAAACCTGGCCGATCCAGCCTTTGCGGGCGCCATCCCGGTGGCACAGGGTTTGAGTACTACCCAGTGTTCAGCAGCAGCGCCGCCGCCCAACTGCAACGACCTGCTCGCACTGCAGCCGTTTCAGTTCCTGCCGCCGTTCGTGAACTACCCGAACTCGGTTGAAGATGGTAGGTCGGATGATTCCGAGACGACCTGGAGTGTCCGTCTCGCGTTCGACATTAACGACAACCTGAACATCTACGCCAGTGCGGCCACGGGCTTCAAGGCGACGTCCTGGAACCTGTCGCGTGATTCGCGCCCGGTTGCCGGCGACATCGCCGCTCTGGATGCTGCCGGCCTGACCGTTGCGAACCTGACGACGGGTACGCGTTTTGCGGGCCCCGAGGAAGCGACGGTTTACGAGATTGGCCTCAAGGCTAAGTACGATCGTTTCGCCTACAACGTCACGATCTTCGATCAGACCATCGAGGGCTTCCAGTCGAACGTTTTCGTAGGCACAGGCTTCCAGCTCGCCAACGCCGGTGAGCAGTCAAGCTTCGGTATCGAGTTCGACGGCAACTGGTTTCCGACGGACAACCTGCAGCTGACCTTCGCGGCCACCTGGATGGACCCCGAGTACGACTCGTTCGTAAACAGCTCCGTGGGCGACCTGTCAGGCACGACGCCGCCGGGTATTCATGAGCTCAGCGCAGTTGGTTCGGCCACCTACACGTGGTTCCTGTCTGGCGGCAACGAAGCCTACCTCCGCGGCGAGTACCTGTTCGAAGACGAAATCCAGGTCGTTGAGAACGTGCCGGAGTCGCTGGCGTCACGCGAGGTCAAGCAGCTCAACGCGAGCGCCGGCTTGTCGCTGGACAACGGCTGGGAGTTCGGTGTCTGGGGTCGTAACCTGACCGACGAGAACTGGCTCCTGAGCGCCTTCCCGGGCGTGGCACAGGATGGCAGCTTCAACGGCTACCCGAGCCAGCCGCGTACCTACGGCATCTCGATCCGCAAGTCGTTCCGGTAAGCGGATCGGTATCGAGCAAAGCCCCGGCGGTTCCTGACCGCCGGGGCTTTTTTTTGCCTGCGGTCCGCGTGGTGTGTCCTTGCCCGCAGCAGGGCCGACGGGCATCATTCACGCATCTGTTGCGCCGCACCAATCCAAGGGGTCTGGAACGTGAAATGTTATGCTGCCTGCATTGCTCTGATCACCGGAATTCTCGCTGCGACGGCTTCTGCCAGCACCCGCGTTGACAACTTCCGCCTGCTCGACCAGGACCGCCAATCGCACGAGCTCTACTACCACAAGGACGCCACCGCAGTGGTGTTCCTCGTGCAAGCCAATGGCTGCCCGATTGCACGCAACCTGCTGACCGACTACCGCGCGCTGCGCGACACCTACGCCGACAAGGGTGTGCGTTTCGCGATGATCAACGCAAGCCTGCAGGACACGCGTGACGCTATTCGCGCCGAGGCCGAGGAATTCGGCATCGACATGCCGATTCTCGTCGACGAAACCCAGCTCATCGGCGAGGCGCTCGAGCTCGATCGCAGCGGCGAGGTGCTCGTCATCGACCCGCGCAACTGGCAGATCGCCTACCGTGGCCCGCTCAGCGACCGCGTGGGCTACGAAACCCAGAAGAAAGAAGCCACAGCCACTTACCTGGCCGACGCGTTGGATAGCGTTATTGCCGGTGAGCCGGTCGCCGAGCCGCGACGCGATGCCGTCGGCTGCATCATCAACTTCCCCGAGCGCGAGCGCGTCGCCGAGCACGCAAAGATCAGCTACTCGGATACGATTGCACCGCTGCTGCAAGAACGCTGCACGGCCTGCCACCGTCCAGGTGGCATCGGCCCCTGGGCCATGACCAGCTACGAGATGGTGCGTGGTTTCGCGCCCATGATTCGTGAGGTCGTGCGCACGCGCCGCATGCCGCCCTGGGAGGTTGCGACTGACCTGCCCGAGATTCACGCGTCGCGCGCGTTGACCACCGACGAGAAGCGAACGCTCATCCACTGGATCGAAGCGGGCGCACCGCGTGGCGATGGCCCCGATCCGCTCAAGAGCACGGCACCCGTGCCCGACGCCTGGCCACTGGGTGAGCCCGATCTCGTTGTGACGGCGCCGGCGTTTACCGTGCCCGCCACGGGCATCGTCGACTACCAGTTTCCCGCCGTACCCAATCCGCTGGAGCGCGACGTCTGGGTGCGCGCTGTGAGTATCAAGCCCGGCAACGGCAAGGTGGTGCACCACGTGCTCGTGGGTACGACCGAAGAGGTCATCCCCGACGGTGACGAGGGCCGGCTCGACGCCGTTTTCTCGAACTACCTTATGGGCTACGCCCCGGGTGCCGAGAGCTACGTCTACCCCGAAGGCACGGGCGTGCTCGTGAAGCAGGGCGGTCAGATCCACCTGCAGATGCACTACACGCCGTATGGCGTCGAGGCCACCGACGAAACGCAGGTGGCCCTGTACTTCCATGACGAGGCACCTCTGCATCACCTGCGTCAGCAGGTCGTCATGGGCTGGGACATCGCGATTCCGCCCGGCGAGGCGCGCCACCAGGAAACGGCGTACTTCCGGTTCGACCGCGAGGCCGAGATTTACAGTCTGTTCCCGCACGCCCACTACCGGGGCCACTCGACGCGCTTTGACATCGAGTACCCGGATGGCAAGCGCGAGCCGCTCCTGCACGTGCCGCGTTACGACTTCAACTGGCAGCACACCTACACGCTGGCCGAGCCGCTGACGGTACCCGCAGGTGCGCGCATCGTGCACACCTCGGTGTACGACAACAGCGCACGCAACCCGGCCAACCCGGATCCGGAGCGCACGGTGCCCTGGGGGCTGCAGTCGCACGACGAAATGCTCTACGGTGGTTTCTTCTTCCGCTGGACCGAAGGCACGGCGGCAGCACCCGTACACGATCAGATGGCGTTCGAGATCAACCAGTTCTTTGGCGCGCTTGACGACAACTTTGACGGCGTGATGCAGCAGGACGAAATGCCGCAGCGCATGGGCGAAGCGTTCGGCGAAGGTCGTTTCGACGCGTTCAATGCCGACAAGGACGAAGGCCTGAGTCCGGCCGAGTACCGGGCCTACGTCGAGTACCGCCGCAAACAGCGCGCGCAGCAGGCGGCCGCCGGAGACTAGGCGCAGCTGCACGCTACGGTTTCTGCGTATAACCGCGGCACCACCCCAGGCGCATACTGGGGTGTGTGACCGCGAATCCGGCTGACAGTCCAGCATCTCCAACTGCGGCCGGCGTCGTGCTGGCGGGGGTCAAGCTGTGCAAGGTTTACGGCAGTGGACCCACTGCCGTACACGCACTCCGTGACGTCGATATCGCGCTCAGCGAGGGTGAGCTCATCGTGTTGCTGGGTGCCTCGGGGAGCGGCAAATCCACATTGCTCAACATCCTCGGCGGGCTTGATGAGCCGAGCACCGGTCGCGTTGAGTTTCGTGGGGCCGCACTCGACTCCGGTAGCGTTGCGGCGCTCACGCGCTACCGCCGGGAACACGTCGGATTCGTGTTCCAGTTCTACAACCTGATCCCGAGTCTCACGGCGCTCGAGAACGTTCAGCTCGTCACAGAGATCGCGCGTGACCCGATGTCCGCGGCGGAGGCGCTCGAGCGGGTGCAGCTGGGTCCGCGCATGCACCACTTTCCTGCCCAGCTTTCGGGCGGCGAGCAGCAGCGTGTGGCCATAGCCCGCGCAATCGCCAAGAAGCCTGACATCCTGCTCTGCGATGAGCCGACGGGCGCACTGGACAGCAAGACGGGTGTCATCGTCCTTGAGGCGATCCGCGACGTCAGTCGCGATCTGGGAACGACGACGGCCGTCATCACGCACAACATCGCAACGGGCGCCATGGCCGATCGCGTCATCACACTGGCGGACGGCCGAATCGCGACCATCGAGCACAACGATGCGCCGATCCATCCGTCGCAAATCCACTGGTGACGGGGGTGCGCGTGCTCAACAAGAAGCTTGTGCGTGACCTCTGGCACATCCGTGGCCAGGTGCTGGCCATTGCGCTGATCATTGCGACGGGCACGGGTCTGCTCGTGATGTCGATCGCGATGCGGGCGTCGCTGCAGGACTCCGTTGCCGTCTACTACGAGCGCTACCGATTCGCCGACGCGTTCGCCACGCTTAAGCGCGCACCGCGGCGGGTTGCCCGAGACATCAACGCCATCGCGGGCGTGCAAGCGGTCCAGACGCGGATCGTGGGTCACGCCACGGTGGGCATCGCGGATGTTGCTGAGCCCGTTCAGGCGCAGCTCGTATCGCTGTCGCGGTCGGGCGCACCCGGACTCAATCAGCTGGCCCTGCAGAAGGGTCGATTGCCGCGGAGCTTTGCGAGTCACGAGGCTGTGCTGGCGTCGCAGTTCGCCGAGGCCCATGAACTGGGTCCCGGCGATCGATTTACCGCCGTGCTCAACGGTCGCAAACGCGCGTTCACTGTTGTGGGTACAGCGATGTCACCCGAATTTGTCTACGTCATGGCGCCGGGCGCCATGATGCCGGACGACCGTCGCTACGGTGTGATCTGGCTTCCCGAGCAGACACTCGCGGCGGCATTCGATCTGGACGGTGCCTTCAACAGCGTCGCGCTCGCGCTCAGTCGCGAGGCCGACGTGGATGCTGTACTCGAGGCAGTCGACGACGTGCTCGACCGCTACGGTGGCACGGGGAGCATTGCGCGCGCGGACCAGATGTCGAACTGGTTTGTCATGAACGAACTCGACGAGATGGAGACGATGGCGACGATCATGCCGACGATCTTTCTCCTGGTCGCGGCGTTCCTCGTCAATGTCGTTCTGGTGCGTCTCATCGCGGTTGAGCGCAGTGAGATCGGCCTCATGAAGGCCAATGGCTACAGCAATGGTGCCGTCGCCTGGCACTACCTGAAGCTCGTTTCGGTCATTGCGTTGATCGGCGTGGTTCTGGGATGGGCGCTTGGCGGTTCGCTGGGCCGTTGGGGCGCCGGCATTTACCAGGACTTGTTCCGGTTGCCCGTCTTCGTGTTCAGCATGCAGCCCTCGGTGTATGCCGGCAGCGCGGCCGTGGCACTCGCCACGGCATGGATCGGCACGATCGGCGGCGTCGCGCGTGTCGTGCGATTATCCCCGGCCGAGGCGATGCGCCCGGCGCAACCGACGGCGTACCGCCCACGGCGAGAACAGGGCGCGCGAGCGCGGCGCTGGCCGGATCAGGCGACCCGAATCGTTCTGAGGCAAATCGCGCGTGCGCCGGTTCGCGCATCGGGTGCTGTGGTCGGCCTCTCCGCGAGTATCGCCGTGCTGGTTCTCGCGCTGCAGTGGATCGACTCGATCGCGGCGCTCGTCAACACTCAGTACTTTGAGGCCCAGCACCAGGACTACTCGATTTCGTTCGTTGAACCTCGGACTGCAGCCACGGAGTACGACTTCCGTCATTTGCCGTCTGTGCTCGGGACCGAGGCGTCACGCAGCGTCCCCGTTTGGTTCTCGAATGGCTCCCGCAAGCATCGTGGCGGGTTACAGGGTGTGCCGCGCAACGCCTGGCTGCAGCCTGTGCACGATGCGCGGGAGGGGCCGCTCGAGGTGCCTCCGGACGGCCTGTTGTTGGGCCGGAGTCTTGCCGAGAAGTTGGGCGTTACCACGGGCGATACGGTTCACGTCGAGGTGCTGACCGGCACCCGACCGGAGCGCGATGTCGTCGTGGCGGGTCTCGCTGAGTCGTACATGGGGATGCCAGCCTGGACGTCGCTCGCGGCGCTCAATCGGCTGGTGGGGGACGGCCCCGCAATCCAGCAGGTATTGCTTGCCGTTGACGTGGCCGAGGAGGCCGAACTGCTCGCGCGGCTCAAGGACTTGCCGATCGTCACGGGCATCTCCAGCCGTCGCGCCGCAGTCGATATGTTCCAGGACACCATCCAGGAGATGATCTCCGTCTACGTCGGCTTCTACGTCGTCTTCGCGCTCATGCTGGGTTTTGGCGTGAGTTACAACAACGCGCGGATCACACTGTCGGAGAATGGCAGGGACCTGGCGACGCTTCGTGTACTCGGCATGACGCGTGGCGAGATCGCCTACATCTGCCTGGCCGAGACCGCCTTGCTCGCACTCGTCGCCATCCCCGTCGGCTACTTGCTCGGCTACGGGCTCGCCGCACTGATGGCCACCGCGTTCTCCAATGAATTGTTTCGCGTGCCGCTCGTCGTCACACCTGCCGTGTTCGGCAAGGCGACGCTGGTCGCGCTCGGAGCCACGTTTCTTTCTCTCCTCATCGTTCGTGCCCGCCTGGATCGACTCGACCTGATTGGCGTGCTCAAGACGAGGGAATAGCCGGGAGTCTTACTATGCGTGCTTCGCACACACGATTGATGATCTGGGGCGGCTTGGGTATCGCTGTCATCGCGCTGCTCGCATTCCTGTTCCGGCCCAGGGCCGAACCCGTCGATGTGGTGGTCGTGTCCCGTGCGGATCTGCTCGTGACTGTGGACGAAGAGGGACGCACGCGGGTGCGCGATGTGTACATCGTGTCTGCACCGGTCGCAGGTACGATGCGGCGTGTCATTCTGGAGCCCGGCGACCCCGTGGCGGCCGCAGAGACCGTCGTGGCGCGCATCGCGCCGACCGATGCCGCGTTTCTGGATCCGCGCGACGCGGCGTTGGCCGAAGCCGACGTCAAGGCGGCCACTTCCAGCCTGGCGCTGGCGCGCGCATCGCTCGACGAGGCACGCGCCGATAAGGAGTTTGCCGACCGCGAGCTCGACCGCGGTCGCGAGCTCGTCAATTCCGGCACGATCGCGGAGCGTGAGTTCGATGCGCTGTTGCGGGCCGCGCGCGCGGCGCAGGCGCGACTCGATACCGCGCAGGCGGCCGTGCAGGTTCGGTTGTTCGAGCTCGAGCGCGCCCGTGCGGCACTGATTGCGCCCAATGTTGGTGAGACGGACGCGCTGAATTGTTGCGACATACCGGTCACCGCACCCGTCAATGGGCGTGTGCTCCAGGTGCTTCGCGAAAGCGCAGGCGTCGTGGCGGCGGGGGCGCCATTGATCGAGGTCGGCGATCCGAGCGCTCTGGAGGTTGTCGTCGAATTGCTGTCGGCCGATGCGGTTCAGGTACTGCCGGGGCAGGACGTGTCCATTGAGGAGTGGGGCGGATCCGTTGCCCTGTCCGGAACCGTTCGACGTGTGGAGCCCTTTGGCTTCGAGAAGGTGTCTTCATTGGGCATCGAGGAGCAGCGGGTCAACGTGGTCATCGACTTTGCCGGCGAACCCGACGACGCGACGCGCCTGGGTCACGGCTACCGTGTCGTGGCGCGCATCGTGCTGGACCGCGCGCAGGATGCGCTGGTCGTGCCGGCTACGGCGCTGTTTCGGCAGGCCGGTCAGTGGTCGGTGTTCGTCGTCGACGATGGCTATACCCGTCTTCGGAGTGTGACGGTCGGCAAACGCAGCAATGTGGCCGCCGAAATCTCAGCGGGCTTGGCCGACGGCGAGCGGATCGTGGCGTTTCCGAGTTCGCGTATCGAAGACGGTATCCGGGTCACCGCGCGGGCGGGTGGGAGCGACTAGAACCCGCGTTTCGCCTCGAACGAGATCTGCAGCCCGCTGTCGATGTCGGGCCCGCTTTCGAGCGGCTTGGCAAAGTCGAGGTGGAACACGGTGTTGTTGTTGCCGCGGGCATTGCCCAGGCGCAGGCCCACACCGACGTCCGCGAGCCAACGGGAGTCTTCGCGGCCGGTCACGTCCTCGCCCCAGGTGCGTCCGACATCCGCAAACACAGCACCACCCACGCGGAACAGGCGCCACGGGAACCAGTCCGTGAAAAAGCGCTGCTCGACCGTGAACAGCGCACTCGCATCGCCGTTACCGAACGCGCGGTCGTAACCGCGCAGGCCCGTCCTGCCACCCAGCGTGATCGGGCGATCCACGTCGAGGTTCTTCCCGAGTTCGATGCGCGTGCCGACAAAGGCTGACCGTCGCGGCGACTGGCGGCGCACGTAACGCGCGTCGATGCGCGCGCGACCATTGCGGACCGTGCCTGACTCGAGGCGGCCACTGACGCGGCCTGAGAGCGTGAGCAGCAACTTCGCGGGGTCCCCATAGTTAGTCGTGCCCGCCGCGTTGACGATGAAGGCACTGCGATCCGCACCCAGGCTCGTGCCCGCGTAGCCCAGGCTCAGAGAATAGCTGCGGCCCAGGAACAGGTCCTCGGTCTGCATGATTTGGTTGAAGTTCTGCACCTTCTCGAATCGGTCCTCGACCCGCTGAACGCTCACGACGGGGTAACGTAGATCTCGATCGTCGGGGATGAGCGGTGTTGGCGGTTCGTCTTCAGGTACGTCGAACTGGTTGTCGCTGACAACGACGCCAAATCGGTAACGTGTGGTCCAGCCGTCGACGAGCCCGTTCGAGACGCCCCACCAGGCATTGAGGCCGCGCTCATCCTGGCGAAACCTGCCGATCTCACTGCCACGCGAGAACAACGGCTCCTCGCGGTCTTCGGTGAAGACGTCAAAGCCCGCACTGAATCGAGACTGCAACGAGTAAAATGGCTGCGCAACGCGAAAGCGCCGCGCCTCACCGTCATCGCTGTCGCGGTAGCGCAGATCAAGCGAAATCCAGGTGCGCCCGACGTTGCGGTCGGAGAATGCGAAGTTGGTCGAGCTGCGGTCGTCGTCCCTTCTGCGTGATACCGTGACCGCGCTCCCGGTACCGAGGATGTTGTCTTCCTCAAGCCCCAGCGTCCAGCGCGTCTCGCCACCGCTGCGCGACAATGAGATTTCGGGGAACAGCGTCCAGTTGTCGCGGGTTTCAACAAGCAAATCGGCGCGGCCGTCCTCAACGCGCAGCACTCGAATGCTCGCGTCAAAGATGAACGGGTTGCTGCGCAGGAGGCGCTCCGATTCCTCGATGTTCTGCGCCACGATGGGATCGCCGGGCTCGAACAACAGCTGCGAGCGGATGGCGGAGGGTCGCGTCGTCACGTGGATCCGGTTGGCGAAGCGATACAGGCTCTTGTTCTCGCCCGGCTTGCTCGTATCGAAAATGTTATTGATCGAGAGCGTGATCTCGCCGACGGCGACGCCTTGCGCCTCGAGGGCATTGAAGCGTGCTCGCGTGTCTTCGGTGACTTCGGCACGCGGTGCCGTCATGACCCCGGCCAGCAGCAGGGTCAACAGCGATCTCAGGGGCGTGCGCGCCGTGCGCCGGGCGCGATCACGGGGGCTGGGGGGCGTCATGGCCCAAGAGTGCCGGGCGACGCCGATTACCGCAACGACGGACTCGACAGGCTGCTGAATCTGCGCGGATTTCCGGGACGAATACACCGCTGTGACGACCAAACTGCAGCCCGACAGCACTGTCGACGACTACGAAGTTGCCCACTACAGCAAGCTCGCTGAGACCTGGTGGGACATGGAAGGCCCTTTCTGGCCGCTGCACACGCTCAATGCCCTGCGTGCGACTTACATCCGCGACCAGCTCTGTGCGCGTCTGCATCTCGACGCCACGGTCTCAGAGCCTCTGTCGGGCGTGGCGGTGTTGGACGTGGGTTGTGGCGGGGGCATCCTGTCCGAGTCCATGGCGCGCATGGGCGCCAGCGTGACGGGTATCGACATCGTCGAGAAGAACATTGGCATTGCGAGCCAGCACGCGCGTGATTCCGGCCTTACCATCGACTACCAGCAACGTACAGTGGCATCACTGGCCGACACTGGTGCCCAGTTCGATGTCGTGCTCAACATGGAGGTTGTCGAGCACGTCGCTGATCTCAATGCGTTCATGCGCGACTGCGGCAGGCTCGTACGGTCCGGCGGCAGCCAGTTTGTCGCAACGATCAACCGCAATCCGCTGGCCTGGTTCGTCGCCATTTTCGGCGCCGAGTACGTGCTGCGCTGGCTTCCGCGCGGCACGCACCGCTACCGCATGCTGCGCAAGCCCTCCGAAGTGCGGGCCTGCCTAGAACGCGATGGCTTCGACCTCGCCAGTTTCACCGGCGTCCGGGTCAATCCCCTGTCACGCACGATGACGTTGACGCCGATGACCGCGATCAACTACATGTTGCTTGCGCACAAGCGCTGATGCCGGGCTACTCCGCCAGCGTGCAGCTTGCCTGCATCCAGCGCAGGTTGATCGCGAGTCGCGTTGCCGTGGGTTCGCCCCAGGCGTAGCTGGCCGCGGCGGACTCGTCACCGCGATACACGTAGAGCACGAGCGAGTCACGATTGGTACCCGTGGGCCAGGCGACATTGCGTATCTTGATGCCCACGCGTTGCGGCTCGGGCTCGTCGGTGTCGACCCAGGCGCGGCCGCCCTGGTCATGGAGGTTGAGTTGGCTCTCGAAGTGCCAGTTCTCACCATCGCGTTTGGGGATCGCCAGCCAGCACTGGAATGCCCTCGCGCGCCGCAGGACGTAGGGCAGCTCGGTGCCGGTCTCGTCGTCGACGCTCACCGCCGGAAGCTGCAGCTCACTCTCGGCAATGAGCCAGGCCGCGTCTTCGGACTCATCACAGTCCTCACCCGACACGCGGCCTTCAAACTGCTCGGCGCGGCGCCGCCAGACCACGTCACACTTCCGGGAGCCCACGGCGTCCGGCTCAATCGCGGCGCGTTCGAGGTCGGCCAGCAGCGGTAGCTGCCAGCGCACCATGCGCAGGCCGCTTGACGCCGCGTCGACCTGCAACCGCCAGAGACCGCGTGCCGTGACGGTATCGGAATCCTCGGCGAGACGATGCCACGCAAGCGTCGCGTCTCCGGCATCGCCAACGGTTTCGACGACCTGTCGCTCGCGGCTGTGGCGTGCATCCGGGTCGGCGTCGAGTTCGCCTTCGAAGTAGACCTGTTCCTGGTTGTCGAAGTCGCCCGCGAGCAGCGCCACGAGCCGTGTCAGGTCGCGCTCCAGCACACTTTGCTGGGCGAGAGCCGGCGTGCCCGCAAGGCCGGCGCAGCCTAGCGCGAACAGGCCCCAAATCGTTGATCTCGTGTTGCGCATACGTCGACTCCCCCGTGACCTGTTCGCCGGTGGGCCGCCAATGACGACGGACCCTGCGTCACGTATTCTCCCACGGGCGAGGGAGAGAACGATATGCAGCTCGAAACCGAGAATGTGTCCTTTGGCGGCCGGCAGCAGCGCTACCGGCATGCGTCGAGCACGCTCGATTGTGAAATGACGGTGTCGGTGTACCTGCCGCCGCAGGCTGAGACGGGCCGCGTGCCCGTCCTGTACTGGCTCAGTGGCTTGACCTGCACCGATGAGAACTTCGTTACGAAGGCGGGCGCACAGCGCGCGGCGGCGGCGCAGGGGATCGCCATTGTGGCACCGGACACGTCGCCGCGCGGGGACGCGGTGCCCGACGACCCCGACGGTGCCTGGGACTTCGGCAAGGGCGCAGGTTTCTACGTGGACGCCACGCAGCCGCCCTGGTCGCGCCACTACCGCATGGACAGCTACGTTACCGAAGAGCTGCCCGCGCTCGTGACCGCAGCGCTCTCGCTGGACGCCGAACGCGCATCGATTTCGGGTCACTCCATGGGCGGCCACGGGGCACTCGTGCTTGCCTTGCGCAATCCGGGCCACTACCGCTCGGTGTCTGCGTTTGCGCCCATTGCCGCCGCTTCGCGCTGCCCGTGGGGGGAGAAAGCGCTGGGTGGCTATCTCGGCGACGATCGCAGCACCTGGCAGGCTTACGATGCCTGCGCCCTGATTGCGGGCGGTGCCCCGTTGCCGCCGACACTTGTCGACCAGGGCGCGGCTGATGCGTTCCTGGAGCGCGAGCTCAACATCCCACTGCTCGAGCAGACGCTGGCGGACGCCGGAGCCGATGCGCGCGTTCGCATGCAGGCGGGCTACGACCACAGCTACTTCTTCATCGCGAGCTTCATCGACGAGCACGTCGCGTTCCACGCGAAACATCTCGCCACGGGATAGGGCGGCGCTCGCATGTCCCAACCGCCGGCAGGTGAGGAGGCCGTCACGCGGTCGCGTCCATTTCGCGAGCTGCCGCAGTTCTACTACCACACGCACTTCGTGGAGATGCTCTCCTTCGTCGAGCGGCACTACGCGCACGCACTGCGCAGCGAAGACCGTGACTTCCTCGAAGTGTTTCGCGGCTTGCCGCACGCAGTGCAATGCCTTTACGTCCGGCTCGTCAATCGCAAGGGCAGCGTTCTTGGCGTCGGCAAGCTTGACTACCCCGAGCTGGGGCCCGCAGAACCGCTGATTGAAAAGCTGATTGGTGCACGATTCGCAGCGCGACCGGAGTTGGTCGATTTCGAGGAAGTGTTGCCCGCCTTATCGTGCGCGGACCTTCGCGCCGTTCTCGACCGGGTCTCGCCCGGATTGCGCCGCTCGCTGCGCAAGGCCGAGCTTGTGACGCACGCGCGCGAGGCCGTTGGCGCACCGCGGTTTCTATCGGCGCTCGATCGTTCGCGCTGGGTTGTACAGCGCCAGACCGACGTCGTGGGTTACCTCTTGTTCCTGTTCTTCGGGACCGTGCAGCAGGGCACGCTGCGCTTCACAATGCGCGACTTGGGCATTGTGCGCACGCAAGCACACGATGCGACCTACGAACCCCGCTTCGCGTCGCGCGAAGACGCCATCGAAACCTGGTTCTTTGCGAGCCGCAAGGCGCGTCTGCGGGCCTTGGGTGCGCCTGCCGTCGATGCGCTTGTGCGCGAGTTGGGGCGCTGGCCCGAACCGGTGTCAGCGACGGGTGCGATGCAGGCGGACTCGCTCGCCAAGCGCTTGGGCCAAGCGCTTGAGCAACAGGCGCGCACGGACAATGCGCTGGCGGTGTACCGGCGCGGCACCACCGCGCACTGCCTCGAACGGCAGGTACGGCTATTGCTGCAAGGTGGTCACAAGGACGCGGCGCGCGATGTGCTCGAGAGTTGCCTCGACACGCCACGCAGCGATGAGGAGTGGTTGTTTGCCCAGGATCTCTATGCGCGCCAGTTTGGCGGCAAGCGCACGTCGACGCTCACCGATGTGTTGCGCGAGGCAGCGTGTATTCGACTCGATCAGGCCGCGAGCGACAGCCCAGAACGGGCCGTCGTGGACTGGTTTCAACGGCAGGGACACGAGGCCTGGCGCGCCGAGAACACGTTGTGGCGGACGCTGTTTGGGCTCATGTTCTGGGACCTGCTGTTCGGCGAGTCGGCCAACGCGCGCCACTCGCCCTTCGACGCGCTCCCCGCGGGCCTCGATGACGGCAGCTTCTACTCGCAGCAACAGGCTGCTATCGAGCAGATCCTCGAGGCGTGCGCAACGGGCGCCGGATTACGTCGACAGATCGTCGCCGCTGCAACGCGCTACCACGGTGAATCCAATGCCTTGTTTCGCTGGCACGCGCCGACGCTCGACGGGGTCTTTGCGCTGGCGCGATTGGGCGACGCGCAGAGCGTCGTTCAGGTTCTCCGCGAACTGGCGCGGGACTTTCGAAGTGCCCACGGTTTTCCTGACCTGTTGGTTGCCGATGCAGAGGGCCTTCGTTTCGTCGAGGTCAAGACATCCGGTGATCAGCTGCGTCGTAACCAGCTGCTGCGCATCGAGCAGTTGCGAGCAGCCGGGCTGCGCGCGGACGTTCTGCGCGTCGAGTGGTTCGTCGATCCCGAGCAAGCCTATGTCGTTGTGGACGTCGAGACCACGGGCGGGAGGAGCGAACACCACCGCGTGACGGAGATCGGCGCCGTGCGTGTCGTCGGCGGTGAGATCGTTGATCGGTTCCAGACGCTGATCCAGCCCGACCGACGCATCCCGGCGTCGATTACGCGCCTGACGGGTATTTCCGACGCCATGGTGGCCGACGCGCCGCGTTTTGCTGACGTCGCATCGTCGTTCGCCGAGTTCCTGGACGGCGCCATTTTTGTGGCACACAACGTGGAGTTCGACTACGGCTTCATCAGCCGTGAGTTTCGACGGCTGGGCTCACCATTCAGGATGCCCAAACTCTGTACCTGCGCCACGATGCGGCGGCTGTTTCCGGGTCACGCCTCTTACAGCCTCAAGTCGTTGTGCGCGGATTTCGATATCGCGCTCGACCAGCACCACCGGGCGCTTTGTGATGCCGAGGCGGCAGCCGGGTTGCTGCAGCACATCAATGATCGGCGCGAAGCGCTCGGTGAAGCCAGCGCCACGCAAGACGGGACAGTCTAGGTGTGGCTGTGTGGCGCCAAGGTGATGATGGCGTCGATATCGTCGTAACGCGCAATGAGATCGCGCAGCGCCCGCTCTCGGACCTGGCTGCCTTCGGCCAGGCTCAAATTGGGGTCGACACCAATCTCGACGTCAAGTGCAAAGCCCATGCCCGTGCGCCGGGATCGAACGCGACGCACGCTCAAGACGCCGTCGACGTCGCCGAGCAGGGCGGCAATATCGTTCGCGTCGAGCGCGGCCTCGTCGACGAGAATGGGTACCGCGCGCCGAAACAGTTGTAGTGCGAGCCAGAGCACAATGCCGGCCACGGCGATGGCCGCGACGCGATCGAGCCAGGGCAGACCGCGCGCCGCAAGCTGCCAGCCGATGATGACCGCCAACGTTGTCAGTGCGTCCGACAGCGTGTGCGACGCATCGGCGCGCAGGATGTCGGCATCGAGCCGCCGGGCCCAGCCACGCTGCCACCAGGCCAGCCAGAGATTGATGACCAGCGTTGCCAACATGAGGGCCAGGGCCACGGGCGTACTTGCGACGGGCGTGTTGTCACGCGTGACGGCGGTGGTGATGAGCTCAAATGCGAGCACCACGAGCAGTGTCGCGAGCACGAACACGGCCAGCGATTCGAACTTGCGGTGGCCGTAGGGGTGGTTGTCATCTGCGGGTTGCGCCGACACGCGCATGACGAGCCACGTGAGCACGTTGTTTAACAGGTCCGAGAGCGAATGCACGGCGTCGCCCAGGATCGCCAGTGAGCCCGTCGCAATGCCTGCCCAGAGCTTGGTCGCGATGACCGACAGGTTGGCCAGCCCCTCCACCACGATCACGCGTCGTACGGCGCGGTCGCGGTCTTCGCTGTTTGCGTCCATGCGGTCAGTGTACCGCGACGGCCGCGCGGCGCGGCGGGTCAGGGATTGGCGATACGGAGCGTGCGTCTCAGGTCGTCACCGTCCTGCATGTCGTAACGCACGATGATCTCGTCATTGCCGTCGCCATCGAGGTCGGCTGCGAATACGTTGCTGCCGTTCTTGGGTGCGCGCAGCTCGATGTCGGTATTGCGCCGCTCGAATCGACCATCGCCCAGGTTGCGGCGCCAGCCCAGCTTGTCGCGACCGCGTTTCAGGATCAGGTCCTGGCGCCCGTCACCATCAAGATCGCCGAATTCGACTGTGGGGAATTCAACCTGGCCGCTGCCGAAGTCGAAGCGCACCTTGGCGCGGATTTCGGCCGAGGGTTCCGCGGCGATAACGCCCGTCTCGTCCGCCGTGTGCACCGCGATGTCGAGCGTGACCGAACGTGAAAACAGCGCGCCGATGATCGTGCGCACGCCAATGCGGACACCCGGCGACACAATGGCCGCGCGTCCTTCTTCGAGCTGCACCCTTCTGATGTAGAACTGGTAGCCCTTGCTCGAAATCACGGTGTCGGGCGTCGTGTCGAAGCTCAAGTCGGGTCGAGCGAGGTGGATGCGGTAGGTGGTTTGTTTGTCGAAGACACCCGTGCTGATTGTCTCCAGCGTCACGAGGTCGGGCAGATCATCGTCGTTGATATCGGAGAGCAACTCGGGCTCGCGCAGCGTCACGTCACGTTGGTCAAGCTCGGGGTCGCCGTTGTAGAAACGCTCGATGTCGCGTTCGCTGCTGAGCTCTAGGCCCAGCGCCTGCGTTGTCGCCGCCACGTTGTCCCCGGCGCCCGTCAGGTCGAAGCGCAACAGATCGTCGCCACGCACGGCCACGACGGCGGCCTGGGCATTGACGCGTGCCGGAGCCGTGCGCACCGGGCGGTAGTTTTGTGCCCGTTCGAAGCTTCGGCGGATGCTGGGCAGATCAAGCAGAGTGACCTCTGAATACGTCTCACCACCGATGACGGCAAGCTCATCGAATCCCTGAACGAGAATCTCGCTGTCGTCGTCACCGTCGATGTCCTGGGCGATGTCGAGCGATGAGGTGAGCGGCGCGAACGAGCGGCCGCGGTAGAGGCTCTCGACACTGGCGAGCGGCGTGTAGGCGCCGTTAAGGGTGTCGAGTCGCTCGACGCGGTCTGCGCAGAGCACGAACAGGGCGTCGCCGGGACCATTCGGACCCGCATCGATGGCCACGGCGTCCTCGGGCAGGGCGCGTTCGATGATCGTGGTGCCCGTGGCGTCGGCAGTCAGGAACGCGATGCGCGGCGCGCCAGAATCGTCTCGCCCCGCGAGCGCGAGCACCTCGCCGTCCCGGTCCGCGAACTCGAGTGTGACCACGCCGGTCTGCGGCAGAAACGAGAGCTTGTGCGAGTCCTCGGCGCTGGCGGCGACGCAGTACAACGCGCCGAGCACGACCAGTGACGCCCTGCGCCAATGCGGCGCGAGTAAGTGCATTGAATTCATTTCTCGCCTTGCACCGAAAACCCCTGAGACCGCACGGGTGCGCCGGGGTTCAGATCGGGTTGGATGGCTGTGTCAGGTGGCGCCGGCTTTGCGCAGCGTTTCAGGGTCGGCCTTAGTCGCGTCGTCAGGCTCGGTGCCGGTTGCTTCAGCGTCCGCGTCGTCATCGGTCTCAGCGGTTGCGGCGCCCATCTCTGCTTCCGGTTCGGCATCGGCCTCGGCCACCGCCTCGCCCTCGGGCTCGTCGTCGTCGTCGATGACCTCGACTTCTACCTCTACGTGGATCGCATCTTCAATGGCGTCCGCGTCGTCCGAGGCCGTCGCATCAGCATCGGTCGCGGCTTCCGCGGGTTCGGCCGCGTCAACGGGTTCCGAGGCCGCCGACACATCGGCTTCAGCAGGTTCCGCTGCGGCGCTGACACCGGCGGCTGCGGCGCCGGCCACCGCCGTGGCCGCCACGCCCTCGATGGCGCGCAGGCTTGGGAACGCCAGCCGGGCGCGGTCTTCGTCATTGCAGAGCGCATCGGCGCCGCTGGCCATGTGGTCGTAGAGATCACGGTACTGACGGCCGATGTTGCGGAAGTGCTCGGCCGTTTCGCCGAAGTGTTCCGTCACATTGCGCCGGTAGTCGGCAAACTCCTCCTCAAGCGCCTCGGCACGCTTGGCCTCAGTGCTCGCGCCACCGCGACCCGCGAAGAAGCCGAGCAACCCGCCCGAGACAAGACAGAACAGTGCAAGAACGATGGCCATCGTCGCAGACATTGCAAATCTCCATTGCAGGCGCGGTCCAAAAGCTCGAGTCGAGCATACCAGTTACCTTGGGCGTGCCAAGAGTGGAAAAAGTTTCACATCACGTGGTATCCGTATGGTCTAGCATGGTCGGATTCCAGTGCAGGACTTGAGCATGACCAAGCACCCCGTGAAGACGCCAGCGCGCCGGCTTTTCGCTGTGTTCTCGGCCAGCCTGAGCCTGGCCCTTGCAGGCTGCGGCGGCAGCAGCGGGGGCGATAGCGCGCCGCCACCGACGGGCGGTGGGAACCCGCCTCCCTCGGGCGAACGCTATGTAGACACGGTGTTTACGGGCTTTGTCGAGACGCAGGCGGTGCAATACGGCGCTGGCGAGCGCGAGCAAACACTCGAGCCGCTGTTCATGGACATCTACACGCCCGCGGATGACGCGGAGACGGACCGCCCCGTGGTCTTGCTGGCCTTCGGCGGCGCTTTCGTTTCGGGAGTGCGCAGCGACCTGCGTGACCTCGCCATTGACTTTGCGCTGCGCGGCTACGTGGCCGCGACCATCGACTACCGCCTGCTGCAGACGCAGCCCGCCGACGCTGATGCGGCGACCATCGCGCTGCTCCAGCCCTTGCACGACCTTAAGGCCGCTGTACGCTTTTTCCGCGAGGACGCAGCCACGACTGACACTTATGGCACGGATGGCGAATTCGTCTTCGCGGCCGGTGTCTCGGCGGGCGCCGTGCTGGCGCTGACGAGCGGCGTGCTCGACGAGGCCGACCCGTTATCACCCGGTGTTGAAGCGTGGCTGGGCACGAAGGGTGGTCTCGACGGTAATAGCTCGGCCAACGCGGGCCTGTACTCTTCCGAAGTGCAGGGCGTGCTGTCGGTCTCTGGCGCTATCGGTGATCTCATCTGGGTCGACGACAAGACGGTGCCCATCTACGCGGCACACGAAGAATTTGACCCCGTCGTGCCTTGCGGCACGGGCACGGCGGACCTGGGCGGGTTTCCTATTGTCGCTGTGGGTGCCTGCGAGGTAATCCCCGCCGCCAATGCGGCCGGCATTCAGACGGAGTTCTTCTTTGTCGCGGGCGCGACGACGCACGTGGGGTTCAGTGTCGCCGATGTCACGACTATTCTTGACGGTGGCGCGGCGCTTTTCGCCTCAGTGCTGCCCTGACCGCTATTGGTGAGGTCGGGGCGCCTGCTCACGCCTCGGACGGGGAGCTCTTCGCCAAGCACGATGCCCTCTGCGGCACATGATTTCCGTCGCGGGCTCCAAGTCATCGCAGTTACGGACTCGTGTTCGCGACTCTCGTGAAGGATACGCGGGCAAAAAAAATCCCGCCTCGAAGGCGGGATTTTTAAGATGGCGTCCCCTAGGGGATTCGAACCCCTGTTACCGCCGTGAAAGGGCGGTGTCCTAGGCCTCTAGACGAAGGGGACCCGGAACAGTGTCTCGGCTTGCCGGAGAATCTGGTGGAGCTAGGCGGGATCGAACCGCCGACCTCTTGCATGCCATGCAAGCGCTCTCCCAGCTGAGCTATAGCCCCGACAGAGCGCGGTAATGTAGTCGAGGGCACTGGGGCTGTCAAGCTGTTGAAACACAAGCCGCTCGGCCGCACAAGGCGCGCCGATTGTGTAGCATGAGCGGCCTTCGAAACCGACGGGACAGGCCGATATGGAACAGCTTTTCGACATTTCTGGAAAGGTGGCGCTCGTAACCGGTGGGTCACGCGGCATCGGTGAAATGATTGCCGAGGGCTATGTCCGAAACGGCGTGCGCACCTACATCACGGCGCGCAAAGCTGAGGCCTGCGACCAGACCGCGGATCGCCTCTCTGAATTCGGCGAGTGCATCTCGTTCCCGGCCGATCTATCGACGGCCGAGGGCATCGGCTCGCTGGCCGCAGCCCTGCGCGAGCGCGAAAGCCAGCTCGACATTCTCGTCAACAATGCGGGTGCGACCTGGGGTGCGACCTTTGACGAGTTTCCCGAGGCGGGCTGGGACAAGATCATGGATATCAACGTCAAGTCGCCGTTCTTCCTGACCCAGACGCTCATCGATTTGCTCGTGGCTGCGGGCTCGCACGAAGACCCGGCGCGGGTCATCAACATCGGTTCCATCGACGGTCTGCACGTCTCGCGTATGGAGACCTATTCCTACGCGGCGTCGAAGGCGGCAATCCTGCACCTCACGCGCATGATGGCCAAGAACCTCGTCAAGCGGCACATCACGGTCAACGCTGTGGCGCCGGGGCCGTTCGAGAGCAAGATGATGGCGCACACGCTGGCCACCATGGGCGAGCAGATCGTGGCCGAAGTCCCGCGTGGGCGTATCGGCAAGCCCGAGGACATGGCAGGTGCGGCGATCTACCTGGCGTCGCAGGCGGGCGCGTATCTCAACGGGGCGGTGATTCCCGTCGACGGTGGTCTCGCGACCACCGTCTGATGGTCTCAGCCTGGCTTACTCGCCGGCCGACTTTGACTGCAGCTGGCAGTAGTTTTCGATCCCCATCTTCGCGATGAGGCTCTGCTGGGTCTCGATCCAGTCGACGTGCTCTTCCTCGGACTCGAGGATGCTGTCGAGCATCTGGCGGGACACGTAGTCACTGATGGATTCCGCGTGGGCGATGGCCTCACGCAGGTCGGGAATCGCGATCATCTCGATCTTGAGGTCGCACGCGAGGATTTCCTCGACGTTTTCGCCGATGTGCAGCCGACCCAGATCTTGCAGGTTGGGCAGGCCCTCGAGGAACAGGATGCGCTCGATGAGCTTGTCGGCGTGGTTCATCTCGTCGATCGACTCCGAGTACTCGTAGTCGCCGAGCTTGTGCAGACCCCAGTCCTTGAGCATCCGGGAATGCAGGAAGTACTGATTGATCGCGGTCAGTTCGTTCTTCAGGATCGTGTTCAGATGCGCGATGAGTGTCTTGTCGCCTTTCATTGGGGGCCTCTAAGGTCGTCCAGGGCAGGGTGGGACACCGACCAAACCGGTGCCAAGTCCGCGATGATAGGCGCTCGCGCGGACTTTGCAAGTCCGTGTTTTTAAACGAAAATGATTCTTGTTAGCGCCGCGTTTCGCGTTTGCGCGCGGGCTTTTGTACGCGGCTTAGACAGCCTGCGTCGCGGGGCGGTAGATCTGCGGGCTGGGCAGGGCACGACTGGCTTTGCGTGCTGCCACGATGTCTTCCGCGGTGGTCGCGCAACTGCCACAGCAACTCGCCACACCCAGGGTGTCGCGCAGGCCGTCGACACTGTCGATGCCCGCGTCAACGGCGCGTTCGATCTGGCGGTCGGTAATGGCTTGGCAGATGCAGACGTACATGATGGCTCTATCTAAATGCAAATGAGAATGATTGTCAATACCGTTCTCATCAAAACAGGGCGTCCGTCACATGACCGGGGTGGGAGGTGGCGTGGTGGCGCTGTCGCGACACGGAAACCTGCCAAGGAGTCGCTGCGAGCTGCGGAACCCGGCCTCACCCAAAGGAAGAATCCCGCAATGTGTCGTGCGCGAACCGAGCCGCGACTGCGCTGCCACAACCCCGATACTATGCGAAATGAGAATCATTCTCAATAGCATTGATGCGAGAAATTCGAGATTTTCGAAAGGGTGATTCGGTCACACCCCGGGCTGTGATGCCGGTTCTGACGTGGCCCCAAGGACGTGGCAAACTCGCGAAGCGTGGCGCAGGGCTGCCGCGAAATCGCTGAAACAGGACAGTCATGGCAGACGACAAACCGATCCTGCTGATCGTTGAGGACGACCCCGGGCTGCAGAGCCAGCTCAAATGGGTGTTTGAGGACTACCAGATCGTTCAGGCCACGACCCGCACCGAGGCGCTGGATGCGATCCGCCGCCACGAACCCGCTGTCGTGCTCCAGGACCTGGGCCTGCCGCCGGATGCTGAGGGCGTCACCGAAGGCCTGGCCTGTGTTGAGGAGACCCTGGCCATGGCGCCGCACACCAAGGTCATCGTGGTGACGGGCCACGGCGACAAAGACAACGCGTTGCGTGCGGTGGCGGCCGGTGCCTACGACTTCTATCAGAAGCCCGTCGACACGGACGTACTCAATCTGCTCGTCGACCGCGCGGCGACGCTGGCCGCGCTCGAAGCCGAAAACCGCCGGCTGGCCGCATTGGGCGGGCACTCACCGCTCGATGGCATCGTGGCCGTGAGTCCCGCGATGCTCAAAGTCTGTCGCATGATCGAGAAGGTTGCGCCGACCGACGTGACGACGCTGCTGCTCGGCGAGTCGGGCACGGGCAAGGAGCTGTTATCGCGCGCGCTGCACGACCTGAGTCCCCGGAAGGACAAAGCATTCGTCGCCATCAACTGTGCTGCGATCCCCGAAAACCTGCTCGAGTCGGAGTTGTTCGGCTTCGAGAAGGGCGCCTTCACCGGCGCGAACAAGACCACACCCGGCAAGGTCGAGGTCGCCAGCGGCGGCACGCTGTTCCTCGATGAGATCGGCGACATGCCGTTGCCGTTGCAGGCCAAGCTGCTGCGATTCCTGCAGGAACGCGTGGTCGAGCGCATCGGCGGTCGCGTCGAGATTCCCGTGGACGTGCGCGTGGTTTGTGCGACAAACCAGAATCTGCAGAACCTCATCGCCGAAGGCGGTTTCCGCGAAGACCTGTACTACCGAATTTGCGAGATCGAAATCGCCATTCCACCGCTTCGTGAGCGCGAGAACGGCGTGCTCATGCTGGCGCGCTCGCTGCTCGACAAGTACGCGAAGAAACAGGGCAAACCGTTGCGCGGCTTCAGCGATGACGCCCAGCGCGCCATGCTCGCGCACCGCTGGTCCGGCAACGTGCGCGAGCTTGAAAACAAGATCAAAGGTGCCGTGATCATGGCCGAAGGCCGGCAGGTCACGGCCGAGGATCTGGGTCTGGCCGACAGCGACTCGGTGCGGTCACTGAATCTGCGCGAAGTGCGTGATGCCGCGGAGCGCAATGCGGTGCGCCAGGCCATGGTGCAGACGGCGGGGAACATCTCGCGCGCTGCGGCGGCATTGGGTGTGAGTCGGCCGACGCTCTACGACCTGCTCGAGCGTCACGGCATCGAATCTGCGGAGTTCTCCCGGGCCGCCAACGCGGACTGATTCGACCCGACTACGCTTCCTTGAACGTGTCGGGGTTCAGGTCGTGGCGTGCCAGCAACTTGTAGAAGTCCGTGCGGTTGCGCTTTGCCAGCCGCGCGGCCTGACTCACGTTGCCGCCCGTGATCTGCAGGATCTGCGAGAGGTAGTTGCGCGTGAACTCGTCACGCGCTTCGGAGAACGACGGCAGCTTGTCGCCATGCGCGCCCAGCGCGCTGCGCACGAGCTCGGCTGAAATCACAGGTGAGTTCGAGAGCGCCACGTTCTGGCGCACGACGTTGTAGAGCTGGCGGATGTTGCCGGGCCACTCGGCCATGACGAGCAGCTCGAGCGCCTCGGGCGCGTACACCTTGCGCTCCGCGTCACCCTGGTCGGTAAGCTGGCGCAGGAAGTGCGAGACGAGCAGCGGGATGTCCTCGCGGCGCTCGTCAAGCGGCGGCATCTCGATGTTGACCACGTTGAGCCGGTAATAAAGATCTTCGCGGAACTGGCCCGAGGCCATCATCTCGCGCAGGTCGCGGTGCGTGGCTGACAACGTGCGCACGTCAACGGACACCGACTCGGTGCTGCCCACGGGGCGCACCTGATTCTCCTGCAGTACACGTAACAGTTTGACCTGCAGACGCATGGGCATGTCGCCGATCTCGTCGAGCAGCAGTGTGCCGCCATCGGCCGCCTGGAACAGACCCTTGTGCGCCGTCGTGGCACCCGTGAAGGCCCCTTTGGCATGGCCGAACAGTTCGGACTCGAGCAGGTTTTCGGCCATGGCCGAGCAGTTGATCGCGACGAACGGCTTGTCGGCGCGCTTGCTCGCGCGGTGCACGGCGCGGGCGAGCAGCTCCTTGCCCGTGCCCGACTCGCCCGTGATCAGCACACGCGCGTCGGTGTCGGCCACCATGCGGGCCTGATTCAGGCGATCGCGCATCGTGGCGTTACGCGTGATGATTTCGCTGGCCCAGTCTTCGGTGCTGGCCGAGGTGCCCGAATTCTTGAGCGCCTTCTCGACGTTGGCCAGCAGTTCTTCTTTCTCGATGGGCTTGGTCAGGAACCCGAACGCGCCGCTCTTGGTGGCTTCGACGGCGTCGGGGATCGTGCCGTGCGCCGTCATGATGAGCACATTGAGGCCCGGTGTGCGGCTTTGCAGTTCCTGCAACAGCCCGATGCCATCCATCTTGTCCATGCGCAGGTCCGAGATGACGAGGTCGGGCTGAAAGCGGCCCAGCACCGCCAATGCCGCCACGGCGCTTTCGACAGCCTCGACGGTGTAGTTCTCGGCGCGCAGTCGAATACTCAGCAGGCGAAGCAGGCCCGGGTCGTCATCGACGAGCAGGATGCGGCCGCGCATCTTGCGGCCCAGGACAGTGCGTTCACTCATCATTACGCGTCGCTTCTGTGGTCGGCACGACGGGATCGCCGTCGCGCTCGCGGATCGTACGTTCGATTTCCGTAATGGCCGCGAGTTTCTGTTCGGTTTCGGCCAGCGCGTCGCGCAGCCGCGTATTGTCGGCCTGCAGCAGCTCGAGCTGGGCCCGCGCCGCGGCAAGCTCGCGGGCGTTGCTCCGGTTTTCGGTGTTGCTGGCCTGGCGCGCCGTGCTTTCGGCCGACACGCGCGAGCGCAGCAGCGCGAGGTGCACGCTCGCGAGCAGTTGTTCATCTGTCAGCAACAGCTCAGGGCGTTGCAGCAGATCGGTCAGCATGCCATCGGCACGGGCCAGGTCCGTGTTGGCGTGTCCGGGGGTGGCCATGGCGAGACCCAGCCGCAGTGTGTTGGTTGTCGTCGGCGCGCGTTCGAAATCAAGTTCGAGTTCGCGCCAGGTCCGATCTGCAGCCGTCGGGTCGGGGCCCAGCAGCCGATCCACGTCGGCGAGATAGATCTGCACCGTCGAGGGTTCCTGGCTGACGTCGGCATCGATGGACTCGCCGCTGCCCTCGAACAGGCCGCCTATCGAGCTGCACCCGGAGAGCAGCAGCGCTGCCGCAACACACGTTGTTAGCCGGCTAGCCACTGGCCGCCTGCCGTGTCGCAAGCTCGGGCATTTCGGGCTGCGGAATCAGGATTCTGAAGTGCGCGCCTGTAAACACAACGGTGTCGCCTCGCCCCGTGCGAATCGCCTGTTGGTCGTCTGTGATGTCCACCACGCCATCATGGGCCTGAACCGATTCCAGCACAACCGACAGCCCGATGCCCGTGCCGGCAACGAGGCCGCCCTGTTCCTGCTCGCCCTGGTAGAACGCATCAAAGACCTTCTTGCGCTCTCGCATGGGGATACCCGGACCCTGGTCGGCGACCTCGATCTGGAACTGTCCGTTGCCGTCCTTGATGCGCACCAGCAGGCAGCCGCCGCGTGGCGAGAACTTGAGCGCGTTGGAAATGAGGTTGTCGAGTACGGTGCGGATCATCTCGCGGTCGGCGTGCACTGTAAGCGTGTCTATGTCGGCAAGCAGCCGGACGTTCTGGCCGCGCAGTGTGAGCGCATGGCTCTTGAGTACCGAGTTGACGACGTCGCCGATCGCGAACTCACTCAAGTTGAGTACTTCATTGCGGCTTTGCCAGGCCGAGAAGTTGAGCAGGTTTTCAATGAGCCGCTGCAATCGCAGACCGTTGTTGCGCAGGATGTCCGTGACCTCGACCTGCGGTTCGTCGAGCTCGCCGACGGAGCCGTCAAGCAACAGTTCCGTACCCTCGCGGATGTTGGCCAGCGGGGTCTTGAGTTCGTGCGACATGTGGCGCAGGAAGCGGTTTTTTTCCTTCGCGAGCTCAAGCAGACGCCGTCGCAGCCATTCGAGCTGCCGGCCCAGTGAGACCAGGTCAGCGGGGCCATCCACTTCGATGTGACGCGAAAACTGTCCTTCGCCAAGCTGTCGGATGGCACGGTCGAGGGCTCGGATCGGTCGGCTCACTCGCCAGGTCACGAAGCCCATCGTCAGGACGCTGATGAGAATCAGGCTGCCGGCCTGCCAGGCGAGCGCCGTGCGTGTCGCGGCAGTGTCTTGCTGCAGCGCGGAGAGCTGCCTGTCGATGTCTGCGGTCAGCAGGCGGGACAACTCTTGTGCCGCGGCGATCGCTTGCGCAAAGCCGCCCGTTGCCGTTGCCGCGCTGCCGGGGTCCGCGGGCTGGCGTGTCAGGCCGATCATGAGTGTGGTCATGCGCGTTTCGATGACCGTGAGCAGTTCGAGCGCGTCTTCGTTGGTCGTGCGCTGCTGCAGTGCCGAAATTGCGACGCCTGCTTCGCCGGCATCTTCGCGCAGGAAGCCGATGAGCTCGGCGTCCTCGGACACGAGGTACTGACGCGCGACGCGTTCCATGATGCTGAGCTGCTCCTGCAGCTCGCGGCTGTTTTGCGTCGCTTCGATGCCGCGCACGATGAGCGATTCGCTGCGCGTGGTGAATCGGTCGAGTTGTAGCAGCGCCCACACAAGCGCCACGGACAGCGGCAGCATGATGCACGCGTAACCGATCAACACGAGTGCGTTGATCGAGCGCGGTCTTGGCAGCCGAAAACCCATGCCGTCTCTTGCCCTCAGTCGCGCCAGTAGGCGCCCGGGTCGCGCGCCGCGATGCGGCGTTCCCAGTTGAGGCTCGACGTGACGATGGCATCGAGGTTGTCGAGCTGCGGTGACCAGCCGAGCACATCACGGATGCGCTCCGCCCGGGCCACGAGTGACGGTGGGTCACCGGCGCGTCGTGGCGCGTCCTCCACGGCCAGTGGCGCGCCGTGCGCGGCTTCCACGGCGGCGATGAGCTCGCGCACACTGTAGCCGTGACCGTAGCCACAATTGAGGGTGACCGACTCGCCGCCCGCACGCAGGTAGTCGAGCGCATCGAGATGCGCCGCTGCCAGGTCCTCGACGTGAATATAGTCGCGCACACCAGTGCCATCGGGTGTGTCGAAATCGGTGCCAAAGACGTAGATCTGATCGCGACGGCCGGTGGCGACTTCGCAGGCCACTTTTGTGAGCAGGGTGGCACGCGGCGTCGACTGCCCGATGCGACCGCCCGGGTCGGAGCCCGCGACGTTGAAATACCGCAGCGCCACGTGACTGGGTCCGCCCGCGAACGCCAGGTCGCGGAGCATCCACTCCGTCATGAGTTTTGAGCTGCCGTAAGGGTTGATGGGGCGGGTCGCCGATTCTTCGCCGGCCACGCCGCCATCGGGATTGCCGTACACGGCGGCCGTCGACGAGAACACCACATGGCGCACGCCATGCGCCTGCGCCGCGTCCATCAGCGCGAGCGTGTTGGCGGTGTTGTTGCGGTAGTACTTGAGTGGATTCTCGACGGACTCGGGCACGACCGTGGCCGCCGCAAAGTGCATGATCGTGTCGATGCTGCTGCGCTCGAAGATCGCGTTGAGCGCTGCGGTGTCGCCCGTGTCGCCGATGACCAGTTCGCCATGCGTCACGGCGGCCTCGAATCCTGTCGACAGGTTGTCGAGGGTGATGGTCGGTTCGCCGCGTTCGCCGAGCCGGCGAACGACGTGGCTGCCGATGTAGCCAGCGCCGCCGGTAACTAGAATGCGCGCTTTTTTCGACATGTATCGTTTCCTGCGCGCGACAGAACCCGCGCGACGCCTGAATTCAGGCGCAAGATAATAACAGCGTCAAGTCGAACAACCGTCTACCCAGTCGCAATTTTGCGACTGTTTTGTGGTCTACGTCACTGGTTCAAGTATCCCGTGCGAGCTACCCTGTGCGCCATTAAGTCGGGTACCACACGGAGTAGCCGTCCGTAAGGAGACGTATCGCATGTCATTTGCAACCCCCGTTCTTGCATTTCGGCAGCGTGTGCAACGCGCCGTCCTCGTCATCGCCGCAGCCACGCTGGCGGCCTGTGGCGGAGGTGGTGGTGGCAGCGCACCGCCGCCGCCGCCGAGCAACACCGCGCCATCGGTCAACGCTGGTGGCGACCAGAATGTCGAGCAGGACAGCTCGGTTACGCTGACCGGCTCCGCTACCGATGACGGTGGCGCAGCAGGTCTGTCGTTCTCCTGGAGCCAAACGGGCGGACCGGCTGTCTCCATCGCGGGTGGTGATACGGCTACGGCGAGTTTCACGGCGCCGTCCACCGCCGACTTTGTGGTGTTGGAATTTCAGCTGACGGTCAGTGATGGTTCACTGAGCTCGAGCGACACAGTCGTCGTTACAGTCTTTAATGACACGAGCACACCAACCGTACTCGGATCGGTCACCTATGAATTCGTGCCGGGTTCGGCTGCGGGTCTGAATTACAACGCCACGGAAACGCGCCCGGTTCGCGCAGCGACCGTGCAGGTCATCGACCAGGCCAACAGCACGGTGCTGGCCGAAGCCCTGCTCGATCAGCAAGGCCAGTTCTCTTTGGGCGTACCTGCAAACACCGACGTGTTCGTGCGCGTGCGCGCGGAGCTCAAACTTTCAGGACAGCCCGGCTGGGACGTCGAGGTTCGTGACAACACGTCGTCCACGAGCCTGCCGCTCAACGAGCGCCCGCTCTACGTGCTCGACGGTCAACCGTTCAATACAGGCACGGGGCCGCAGAACATTACGCTGGCTGCGCGCACGGGTTGGGGCGGCTCGAGTTACACAGGCATTCGCTCGGCGGCACCGTTTGCCATCCTCGACGCGATCTACAAGTCCATCGAGCTGGTACTGGCCGTTGATCCCGATGCTGAGTTCGCTCCACTCGACGCCTACTGGAGTGTGAACAATTCCACGGCGGGCACGACGGGCGGCAGCATCGAAACGGGTGAGATCGGTACCTCCTTCTACCGCGGCGATCTCGACTCGCTGTTCCTGCTCGGCCAGGCCAACGACGACACCGAGGAATTTGACAGCCACGTCGTGACGCACGAGTGGGGCCATTACTTCGAAGACAACTTCGCGCGCTCCGACAGCATTGGCGGCTCGCACTCGCTCAACCAGCGCCTCGACCCGCGCCTCGCGTTCGGCGAGGGCTGGGGCAACGCCGTCGCCGGCATGATTCTGAACGACCCGCTGTACTACGACACCTCGGGCAATCAGCAGGATTCGGGCTTCAACTTCAGTGTCGACGACAACGCGGCAAGCGCCTCAAATCGCGGCTTCTACAGCGAGCGCAGCGTACAGGCCATTCTCTACGACCTGTTCGACGCGGCAGACGATACGGGCGATACCGTCAACATCGGCTTCAGCTCGATCTACGAGGTGCTGGTCAACGAGCAGGCCAACGGCGTACCGTTCACGACCATTTATCCGTTCCTCGAAGGTGTTCGTAACCGGGAACCCGCGGCCGTGCCCGCCATCAATACCCTGGTGGCGCAACAGCGCATCAAATTTGACGCAGACGCTTACGGCACGGGTGAGACCGACGACGCGAGCGGTGGCGTCAACGTGCTGCCGATCTACACGGAAGTTAGCGTGGGCGGTCCGGCCGTGAACATCTGCTCGAGCAACCGCTACGACCCCAACGAGGACGGCAACAAACTGGGTATCCGGCGCTTCGCACGCTTCGACGTGCCGGCGGCGGGCAGCTACACGATCCAGGCCACCACGACCAACCCGCCGGCTTCGGGTCAGAGCGATCCCGACATTGCCGTGTTCCAGGTTGGCTTTATCGCGGCGGGCTTCAGCCCGGTGGCGGACAGTGAAACGCTGACGACGAACCTGGCGGCTGGTGAGCACGTGCTCGAGATCTACGAGTACTCGTATCTGCGCGGTGATGTACCCGCAATCAGCCAGCCCGACGACAACACCTGCTTCGATCTCACGATCAGCCCCTGACACAAGGCACCATGAACATGAATCGCATTGCTTCTACCCTGATCCTGAGTGTGTCGCTCGTGGCCTGCGGCGGTGAGCCGCCCGCGACCACGACTGAAGCGCCCACTGTTGCCGAGATTTCGAGCAAACGTCTGCCCGGTGACTCGCCCGGTAAACCGACGGTGCCCGTCTTCATGGCCTATGAGTTCCTGCAGACGCCCGCCGTCGGCGAGCCGCTCACAGTGCGCGTCGAGCTGACCGGTGCCACGACGGTTGCGGCCAGCGGCATGCGCGTTGCCACGCGCGGTGCGCTGGCACTGAGCAAGAACACGCCGGAACAGATGCCGCTCAAGGCGGCGGCGTCTAGCAGTGACGGCGTCCTGACCCAGGACATCGTTGTGACGCCGTCTGACACGGGTCGCAGCTACGTCAGCATCCAGGTCAACGGTCTCTGGGAAGGCCAGCCGTTCACCAAGGCCATGTCGATCCCCGTGCAGGTCGGCGAGGGTGGCCCGCGCCTTGAAACCAACGGCGTCATCATTGACGACGGTGTTGAGGTGTTGTCCTCGATGCCCGCGGACCAGCAGCTCGAGACGGGCGACAGCACGCGCTAGGGCGCCGATCGAGCTCAGCTTCGGCCGCAAAAAGCACGCCCAGGGCATTGACCGGGCGCGTTTTTTTTGGCGCCCGGGCCAGCTTCGGGAAAATTTTCCCACCCGGTTGTCAAAACTGGACCTGCATCACAGCGGCGACGCCTGGTTCGCAGTACTTTCTGTGGCAACGCTGTGCGCATCGGGAGTTGCGCGCAGAGCGGCTGGCCACAGCATGCACGGCCCGGATGCCGTGTGGGCCCGCCACGTCACCGAACGGGCGCCATGGAGGCGCGCGCCCGGGGGGTCGCAGGGCAGGGCACGATGCACCCGATTCTGAAAGCACAGTTATCCGAGGCGATGCGGGGCGAAGGCACGGCGTCGAGCCTCGATATTGGCCGGCTCATTGAGCTGGTCGGTGCCTTCTATGGGTCCCTCGATGGCGGCAGCCTGGCGCTCGACGATGTGCTGGCCGCATCGACGCTCGTGCTGGACCGCAGTGAAGCCGTCGACGTCGCACCCAAGGTCGCGCCACCGGCGTTGTCCCCGACCGATACCACGATGGCCGTGTCCATGGCCTCCAACTCCGGAATCCGTGCGCGCTTTTCGGGCATTCACCTTGACGATTTGCGTACCGTGCTCGACAGCATCGCGGACATGGTGCTCACGGTCGACAACGAGGGGCTGATCCAGTTTTCCAACCGCGTCGCGGTCAAATTCTTCGCGCCCGATCAGCGCTCGCTGGCCGGACGCTCGCTCAGCGAGTTCCTGCCCATGACGCAGGGCGTAGACGTTGGCGCGTTCCTGGATCCGTTCGTGGCGGAGCTCGATCGCACCAATCCCGATCTCATCGGCGGCGAGATGTCCGGCTGCCACATCGACGGCCGCGCCTACCGCATCGAATTGACGGCCAGCCGCATGTCGGCGCTGGGCGCCGGTGAATACGTCATCTGCATGCGTGACGTGTCGGCGCGCGCCGCGGCCGCCGCCGCACTGCGCGAGAACGAAGAACGCTACCGCGCACTCGTCGAGCACGCCCCTGAGGCCATCCTCGTCTTCGATGCGGGGTCCAACCAGTTCATCGACGCGAACGATCACGCGTCGACGCTCTTCAACCTGCCGCGCAAACGCTTGCTGGCGAGCGGCTTCTTCGGCCTGCGCGATGTCTCGAACGGCGTCGAGACCAGCGCCGAGCAACAGCGCATCGAAACCTTCCTGCAGCGCGCGCTGCAGGGTGGCCAGCCGACATTCGAGTGGATCTACCACAGCCGCGGCGGTGCGGAGTTGCCCTGCGAAGTCCGTCTGAGTCGCATGCCGGCGGAAGACCGCGACCTGGTCCGCGTCAGCGTCAATTCAATCGCGAGTCGCAAGCGACGCGAGCTCGTTGAATACTCGGAAAAGAAACTGCTCGAGATGATCGCCTCGGGCGTGACCTTCAAGAAAGTCATGCGGGCGCTGTGCCGCACCGCGGAGCGCGTTGTCGGCAACTGCAGGGCCAGCATCATGCTCGTCGACGTCAATCGTTCTGACCTGCTGCTGCACAGTGCACCCGCCTTCGGCGACGCCGATCTCAAGGCCATTCGGCGCCTGCCGCTCGACGAGCCCAGGCTGAGCTGCGGTGTGGCGATCGCCACGGGTAAGCCCGTGATCACGCCCGACGTGTTCGCGCACCGCGCCTGGTCCGATCACCACTTTCTGGCGCGCCGCCTGAGTTTCGTCAGCGCCTGGTCGTTCCCCGTGACGGGCTTCGAGACGGGAGCTGCCGCAACCATCGACGTGTACTTCGAGGAAAAACGCGAACCGACCACCGACGAGCTCGACTGGCTGGGCAGCCTGTCCCGTCTCGCGGGCA
Organism: Pseudomonadota bacterium; assembly: GCA_039821605.1. Lineage (GTDB taxonomy): Bacteria > Pseudomonadota > Gammaproteobacteria > Steroidobacterales > Woeseiaceae > CALBPI01. The sequence goes on from JBCBNV010000001.1 coordinate 558,105, forward strand.
TCGCTATCGGCCGCGAGCGTAACCGCGCCGCGTTGTCGCAAAGTGAAGGTCGCTTCCGTGGTTTGTTCGAGAATGTTGTTGAAGGCGTCTACATCGCGAGCACGGACGGGCACGTCATCTCGGCCAACCCCGCACTGGTGGCCATGCTCGGCTACGCCGATGAGGAGGACCTCATCGGGAATGCGCGGCGCAAGACGGCCTATGCCAACAAACAGGACGCGCAATTCTTCGAGCGCGAAATCGAGGAGCACGGTGAGGTGCGGGGCTTCGAGGCGATCATGCTGCGCCGCGACGGCACGCCGATCGAAGTCATCGAGAATGCCCGCGCCGTGGACTATGCGAACGGTGAGCGCTGCATTGAAGGCACGATCTCGGACATTACCGAGCGCAAGCAGGCGGAGCGTCGCATCTTCGCCGAGAAGGAGCGCGCCGAGGTCACGCTCAAGTCGATCGGTGACGGCGTGATTACGACCGACGCCGAGGGCCGCATCGAGTACCTGAACCCTGTAGCCGAGGATCTCACGGGCTGGAGCCTGCGTGCTGTGCGCGGCGAACCCGTAGAAGACTTGCTGACCCTCATCAACGAGCATTCGCGCGAGATGGTCGACAACCCGATCATCCGTTGCCTCAATGAAGGTCGTGTCATCACGATGTCGGGGCCGACCCTGCTCATCGACCGTTCCGGTGAGGAAATCGCAATCCAGAATTCGGCGGCGCCCATTCGAGACCGCAAGGGACACACCGTGGGTTCGGTCATGGTGTTTCATGACGTGAGCGCCGAAGGCCGCCTGTCGCGCAAGTTGTCCTACCAGGCGACGCACGACGCGCTGACCGGTTTCATCAACCGCCAGGAATTCGAGAACGTACTCGAACGCGCCATTGCGCGTCGACGCACGAACCCGACGCATCAATACGCGCTGCTCTACATTGACATTGACCAGTTCAAAATCGTCAACGATACCTTCGGACACACGGCGGGTGACGAGCTCATCCGTCAGATTGCCGGCTGCCTGCAGACTTCCATACACATCAATGACACCGTGGCCCGACTCGGTGGCGATGAGTTTGGTTTGCTGCTTTCGAATTGTGACGCCGACCGTGCCACCGACCTCGCGGAGACGCTTCGCGCCACGGTCGAGGGTTACCGCTTCGAATGGCAGCACCATGTCCAGGCAGTGACGGCCAGTATCGGCATCGTCATGCTCGATCGCGACAACGCGACCGTGGGCGCATTGCTCAGCGCGGCCGATGTTGCCTGCTTTGCGGCCAAGGACATGGGGCGCAATCGATTCCACCTCTACCGCGAGGGCGATGCCGGCGTGCGCCACCAGGAGATGCACTGGCTCAACCGCATCAATCGGGCGCTCGAGGAGTCGCGGTTTGAGCTCTACTTCCAGCCCATCGCGCACACCGTGGCACCCGAAAGCGGTCCCGAATGCACGCACTACGAGCTGTTGCTGCGGATGATCGACGAAGACGGCAACGTGATCCCACCAGGTACATTCATTGCGGCCGCTGAGCGCTACGACCGCATGCAGGCGCTGGACCGATGGGTGGTCGCCGAGGCGCTTGCCCACGCCGACCAGGGCGATCCCGAACAGCAGGCCGCCTACACGCTCTCCATCAACCTGTCCGGCAACTCGTTGTCCGATGACCGCTTCCTCGAGTACATCAAGGACCTGCTGGCCGAGACGCCGCTCTGCAAGGGTGGCGTGTGCTTCGAGATCACCGAAACCGCGGCCATCGCCAATCTCAATCGTGTGCGTCACTTCATGTCGGAGCTCAAGAAGCTCGGCTGTCTCTTCTCGCTTGACGATTTCGGCAGCGGCCTGTCGTCGTTCGCTTATCTCAAGAATCTCCCTGTCGATTTTCTCAAGGTCGACGGCGCCTTCATCAAGAACGTGGCCCGCGACGACGTTGACCAGAGCATGGTGGCGGCAATTCAGCAGGTGGCGCAGGCTATGGGTATTCGCGCCGTGGCCGAGCACGTCGAGGACGAGGCGACGCGAGTTCGGCTGGCCGAGATCGGCGTGCCGCTCGTGCAAGGCTTCCACATCGCGAGACCCGCGCCCGTGCGCCGCTTCTCGCCCTGGTCCGCCGAGGCCCCGCGGCGCGCTTGAGCCCGAGTCCCAGTGCGATAGACTGGGGGCATGAACCTGTCTGACGCGCGCCGCGCCCCATAACGCGCATGGCGCCAGCATTGCTCGGCCCCGATGAGCCGCCGCCTTACGAAGTCCTCAACGCAGACGCGACGCGGCCGCTCCTGCTCGTTTGCGAGCACGCGAGCCGAAGGGTCCCGGACCGGCTCCACGGTGCCTATCCCGAGACTTTGCTGGAGACGCACTACGGCTGCGATATCGGTACCGAGCCGCTGATCCGGCAGCTGGCCGCAGCACTCGACGCCCGCGCCGTCATCGCACGCTATTCCCGAATTGTGATTGACTGCAATCGCAGGCTCGATGATCCGACCCTGGTGCTCGGCGATTCAGACTTGGGTCCCGTCGCCGCCAACTGCGATCTCAGCGAGGCGCAACGCAAGGCACGCGTCGATGACATCTACGTCCCGTTCCATGCGGCTGTCGCCCGCGAGTTGCGTGACCTGTCATCGGGCCTGTCGTCGCCCGTCTACGTGGCCATCCACAGCTTCACGCCCGAGCTCACGGGCTCACCACGCCCCTGGGATATGGGCGTAATGTGGGACGCCGATCCGCGCCTCGCGCAGCGACTGCACGAGGCGCTGCACCGCGAGCCGGGGCTGCTCATCGGTGACAACGAACCGTATTCGGGCAAGTACGCCGCCGATTTCTCGGTCGACTTTCACGCCGAGCGCGCCGGGCTCGCGAACGTCGCGATTGAGATTCGCCAGGACCACCTGCGCACGGCTGCCGGCGTATCCACCTGGGCCGTTCGCCTGGCGGCGGCACTCGACGAACTGGCTCGAGCGCCGGATTTGGCGCATCCGCTGGCGGCGCGGCCGGCGACCGATTTTACGAGAGAAGCGGGGCTCATCGCCGCCGCGGATCAGGGACGTGTGGCGGCGCACGAAAGGGGATCACGCTATGGCGCTTAAGGCACCGACGTTCACGATGGGGATCGAGGAGGAATACCTGCTCGTCAACGCAACGACGGGTGAGCTCGCTTCGGAGCCGCCACCGGCGATGCTCGAGGAATGCCAGAAGGCTGGCGAAGGCCAGGTGAGTCCCGAGTTCATGCAGTCGCAGATCGAGATTGGGACGCGCGTGTGCAAGAACATCACCGAGGCGCGCGAGGACCTGGCACGGCTGCGCAACCTCGTCATCGATACGGCCGCCGAACACGGCCTCGCGCCGATTGCCGCATCGACGCATCCCACGGCGCAGTGGTGGGCGCAAAAACCGACCGAGAAACTGCGCTACCAGGCGCTGGCCGCCGAAATGCAGACCCCGGGTCGGCGCCTCATCATCTGCGGCATGCACGTGCATGTCGGCGTCGAGGACGATGCCGTTCGCATCGACATGATGAACCAGATGAGCTACTTCCTGCCGCATCTGCTGGCGCTGTCGACCTCATCACCGTTTTGGGACCGGCGAAACACGGGGCTCAAGTCGTACCGCCTTACCGTGTTCGATGCGCTGCCGCGCACGGGTATTCCCGAGCGCTTCGCGAGCTACGCCGAATTCAGCCGTCACGTCGAGATTCTGCGCCGTGCGGGTCTGATCGAGGACGCGACCAAGATCTGGTGGGACCAGCGCCCGAGCGTTCGATACCCCACGCTGGAGACGCGCGTCATGGACGTCGCCACGCTGCTCGAGGATGCACTGGCGCTGGCTGCGCTCATTGTATGCCTCATGCGTATGTTCTGGCGTCTGCGCACGCACAACCAACGCTGGCGCATCTACACGCCCATGCTCATCAACGAGAACCGCTGGCGCGCGATTCGTTACGGCTTCGATGCGGGCATGGTGGACCTTGCCAAGGGCGACGTCGTGCCGTTTTCGGAACTGCTCGAGGAGATTATCGAGCTTGTAGGCGAGGACGCGGACGCGCTGGGCTGCACCGATGAGATCCTCTCGCTTCGGAATATCCTTGAGCGCGGCAGCAGCGCGCACCGCCAGGTGGCGTGCTACGAGCAAGCCATCGCCGAGGGCAAGAGCGATGACGATGCGCTTGCGGCCGTCGTGCGCCAGCTCATCGACGAGACCGCAGCACACCGCCAAAACTGAGCGTCGCGGATCGGCAGCCGAAGCCTTTTTCTGCGATACTTACCGGCTACCCCAAACCTGCCAGAGGAGGGTGCCCCATGGCCCTTCTGCTCGAAAAACATGACATTCAGGCGATCGTGGCCGAAGTCGGCCTCGCCGAGCTCATGGACCGCGTTATCTACCACCTCGCCGAGGACTTCGGTCGCTGGGAAGGGTTCGACAAGTCGCCGCGCACGGCCAACCACTACCCGCACGGTGTCATCGAACTCATGCCGATCTCGAACGAGGATTGGTACAGCTTCAAGTACGTCACGGGTCACCCGCGCAATCCGCTCGACGGCAAGCTGACGGTTGCGGCATTTGGTGCCCTTGCGGAAGCCTCGAGCGGTTACCCGGTGATGGTGTCGGAGATGACGCTGCTCACCGCCATTCGCACCGCCGCGACCTCGGTGTTTGCCGCGCGGCTGCTGGCGCGGCCCGAGTCGCGCACCATGGCGCTCATCGGTACGGGCTGCCAGGCCGAGTTCCAGTCCTACGCGTTCCACCATTCATTCGGCATCGACACCGTGCGTTTTTTCGATGTCGATCCGGCCGCCTGCCGCAAGTTCGCGCGCAACATGGCGGGGCACCCCTTGCGGCTCGTGCGGTGCGACAGCGTCGACGAGGCCTGCGAGGGCGCGGACATCGTGTCCACGGTCACGGCCGACAAGGCCAACCGCACGGTCGTGGGCCGCAAACACCTCGTCCCGGGTCGCCACTTCAACGGCGTCGGCGGCGACTGCCCCGGTAAGACCGAGCTCGCGCCAGACATGCTGGCCGATCTCAAGATTGCCGTGGAGTACGAGCCGCAGTCGCGTATCGAGGGCGAAATTCAGGCGCTGCCGGCCGACGCGCCCGTGACGGAATTGTGGCAGGTGCTGAGCGGCACCGCGCCCGTTCGCACGAGCGACGATGACATCACGCTGTTCGACTCGGTGGGCTTCGCCATCGAGGACTTCTCGGTGTTACGCTGCGTCTACGGGATTGCCAATGACGGCGGATTCGGGCGTCGATCGACACTCGTATTCGCGCCTGATGATCCCAAGGACCTGTACTCGGAGCTTGCAGTACCGTCACTGCCCAAGCGCGTCGCTGCCATGTAGGTCGTGCCCACTACTGTCTCCGGGGACCCATCGATTCACCCACCGCGCGAGCGGCACAGGAGGCAGGCAATGAAGGTCGAGTTTTCCGTCAACGGCGAGCCACGGACAGTCGATGTCCCGGGTGACAAGCCCGTGCTCTGGGTGGTCCGCGAGGACCTCAAGCTCACAGCCAGCAAGTTTGGCTGCGGCATCGGTCAGTGCGGTGCCTGCACCGTGCTCCTCGATGGCAACATGACACGCTCCTGCGGGCTGCCTGTGTCAGCCGTGGCGGGGCGCGAAATCACCACGCTCGAGGGCGCCGATGACGCGGTTGCGACGGCTGTGCGTGACGCGTGGCGCGCGCTCGACGTCGTGCAGTGTGGTTACTGTCAGAGCGGGCAGATGATGAGTGCCATCGCGCTGCTGCGCAGCAACCCCGCGCCCGACGATGCGGCCATTGATGCGGCCATGAGCGGCAATCTCTGCCGCTGTGCCACCTACCAGCGCATTCGCAAGGCCATTCATCAGGCGGCCGGCGAGCTGGGAGGTGCAGCATGAAACGCTACATCGATGCGGCCGCCGTCACGGCTTCACCGGCGCTTTCGCGGCGCCGATTCCTGACGGTCACGACACTGGGCGGTGCGGGCTTTGTCGTCGGCTGCGGCCAGCGCGAGCAGGCACCCGCGGACGCGGCTGAGCCCACGCCCGCGGCTGCCGAAGCGGCTCCGGAGCCGGTCAGCCTCGAGACCCTGAACGCCTTTGTGCGCATCGGCAGCGACGACACGGTCACGACCGTGGTCAAGCACCTCGACAAGGGGCAGGGCGTCACGACCGGTTTGCCCTCGATCGTGGCCGAAGAGCTCGATGCCGACTGGTCGCAGATGCGTTTCGAGTTCGCGCCGGCTGATGCCGAGAAGTACGCAAACCTGTTCTTTGGCGTGCAAGGCACGGGCGGTTCGACCGCAATCGCCAACTCCTGGATGCAGTACCGTGCGGCCGCGGCCGGCGCGCGCGCCATGCTCGTGGCCGCTGCGGCCAAGCGCTGGTCGGTACCCGCTGCCGAGATCACTGTAGCGGCGGGCGTCGTGAGTCATCCGTCGGGTCAGTCGGCTCGCTTCGGCCAGTTGGCGGCTGACGCTGCCAGCGAAACGCCGCCTGACGCGCCAGCGCTCAAGGCGCCCGAGGACTTCAAGCTGCTGGGCACCGATCTGCCGCGCATCGACTCGGCGGCCAAGACGGACGGCAGCGCGCAGTACACGATCGATGTTGACCTGCCCGACATGAAGGTGGCGCTCGTCGCCCATTCGCCGCGGTTCGGCGGTCGCGTGGCCTCATTTGATGCCACAGCGGCGCAGGCCGTCGAAGGCGTTAGTGAAGTGATCGAAGTCCCCACGGGGGTCGCCGTTGTCGCCGACAGCTTCTGGTCGGCGGGTAAGGGTCGCGACGCGCTCAAGATCGAGTGGGACGACCGCGACGCGGAGCTGCGCGGCAGCGACGAGATCATGGCCGACTACCGCGAGCTGGCCGCCGCGCCCGGTGTCACAGCCAGCGATGGCGGTGACGTCGACGCGACGCTCGACAACGCGAGCCAGGTCGTCGAGCTCACCTTCGAGACCCCGTTCCTGGCGCACGCCACCATGGAGCCCATGGATTGCGTGGTGCGGCTTGATGAGTCCGGCTGCGAGATCTGGACGGGCTCGCAGCTGCAGACCGTCGACCAACAGGTCGCGGCCGCCGTTGCCGGTGTCCCCATGGGCCAGGTCCGCGTCAACACACTGTTCGCGGGTGGCAGCTTCGGCCGCCGCGCCGTGCCCAACAGTGACTATATCGGCGAGGCCGTCGCCGTGGCGCGCGCGAGCCAGGGTAGCGATCCCGTGAAGCTGATCTGGACGCGAGAGGACGATTTCACCTCGGGCCATTTCCGGCCCATGAGCCTGCACGTCATGCGAGCCGGCATCGACGCCGCCGGTCAGCCGGTGGGTTGGTCGCACCGCATCGTGACGCAGTCGATCCTCTCGGGCACCCCGTTCGAAGGCATGATCAGCAACGGCATCGATCCGTCGACGGTTGAGGGTGCGGCGAATCTGCCCTACGCCGTGAAGCAGCTTCAGGTGGATGTGCACACGCCGCGCATCGGTGTACCGGCGCTCTGGTGGCGCTCGGTCGGCCACACTCAGAATGGCTGGGTGACGGAGGTCATGATCGACCAGCTCGCGCATGCGGCTAACGCCGATCCTGTTGACTATCGGCTGGGGCTGCTCGAGGCGCATCCGCGCCACCGGGGCGTGCTCGAGCGCGCCGCGAGTGCCGCGGACTGGTCCGGGCCTGCGCCCGAAGGCCGGTTCCGCGGGGTGGCGGTGCACGAGTCGTTCTCGAGTTTTGTGGCACAAGTCGCTGAAATTAGTATTGATTCGAATAAGCGTTTGACAGTGCATCGCGTGGTCTGCGCAGTGGACTGTGGTTTCGCGATCAATCCCGACATCGTGCGGGCCCAGATGGAGGGCGGCATCGGCATGGGGCTGGGCGCGTTCCTGCGCGAGGGTGTGATGTTCAGCGAGGGCCAGGTGCTCTCAAACAACTACCACCTGTACCGGCCGTTGCGCATCAGCGAAATGCCCGAGGTCGAGGTGCACATCGTCAACTCGGGTGAAGCCCCGACGGGGGTCGGTGAGCCGGGCTTGCCGCCCATCGCGCCGGCGGTCACCAACGCGATTTTTGCAGCGACAGGGCAGCTCATCACGACGCTGCCGCTAGGCGATCAACTACGCGCCGGTTGAGACGTTCAAGCGCGGGGCGCGACCATGACTTCAATGAGTCGTGGGCCGCGCACCGCGAGCGCGTCCTGAAGCGCTGCTCGATACTCAGCCGTCGTGGTGGCGCGACTGGCGGAGACACCCAGCGCAGCCGCAAGACCGGTCCAGTTGATGGCGGGCCGGGTGAGGTCGAGTAAGGATCGCGCTGTCTCACCCACGTCGGCGAGTCCCACACGCGCCAGCTCGATGTTGAGAATCGCGTAGCTGCCGTTGTTGAAGATGACGGTGGTGACGTCGAGCTGCTCGCGCGCCATGGTCCAGAGCGCCTGTAGCGTGTAGAGGCCGCTGCCATCCGCTTGCAGCGCGATGACGGGCCTGTCGGGACAGGCTACGGCGGCGCCCACGGCCAGGGGCAGGCCCTGGCCGATCGCGCCCCCGGTGAGCGTCAGCCAGTCGTGGGGCGCTGCTGCGGCCGTGGCGAGGAACGAGGGCAGTCCGGTCGTCGCGGCCTCATCGGAGATGATGGCCCCTTCGGGCAGGCACTCCGCTAGCACGCCCGCAACCGAGTTTGGCGTCAACGGTCCGTCGGGCGTGGCTTTGGCCCTCATGCCTGCAGTGGTGACCGCGGCGGGCGCGTTGAGGGCATCCGCCAGGCGGGTCAGTGCAGCGGCAACGCCATCGCGCGCCCTGCAGAGTGCGACCACATTGGCGCCGTTCGGTAACAGGCGCGACGGCTGACCTTCGTAGGCGAAGAACGAAACGGGCGCAGGAGCCCCCGCGAGCACTAGGGCGTCGGTGTCGGCCAGCGACGCCATGGCGGCATCGCCGAAGTAGGGCAGGCGCTCAACGGCAACGCGCCCGGCGCCGCGTTCGACGCGCGCCGGAAACGTCTCGCAGACCAGGCGGGCGCCCGTCGCGGCCTGAATGCGCCCCGCGGCATCGAGGGCCGCGCCGCGCAGCGCTGGTCCGCCCAGAAACAGGCAGGGATTCGAGCCCGCGTTCAGTGCTGCGGCCGCGGTCGCGATGGTGTCGTTGTCCACGGCAGGCGCTTGTCGGGGCGCGACGGTTATCGGCGCCGCCTTACTCGGGCCCCAGCAGTGATCGGCCGGCGCGATCAGCGTTGCGATGGCGCCCGGGGGTAGCTGTGCCGCAGCGACGGCTTCTGCGCCGGCCAGGGCAAGATCGTCGGGTGACGTAGCGCGCCGAAGCCAGTCCGACATGGGCTGCGCCAGCCCGTCGATGTCCGAGGTGAGCGGCGCATCGAGTGCGACGTGATCGACCGCGTGGTCGCCGATCACATTGATGACTGGGCTGCGTGCGCGGCGCGCGTTGTGCAGGTTGGCCAATCCGTTGGCGAAGCCCGGTCCCAGGTGCAGCAGCGTCATGGCGGGTGCGTCGGCCATGCGGCCGTAACCGTCGGCGGCGCCTGTCACCACACCTTCGAACAAACCCAGTATGGCGCGCATGCCCGGCTGGCGGTCGAGCGCGGCGACAAGGTGCAGCTCCGAGGTGCCCGGATTGGCGAAGCAGGTGCGTACCCCGTTCGCGGCCAGCGTGGCGATCAGTGCGTCGGCGCCGTTCATGCGCGGGAGTCTACCGCACCCCCGTTTCTCGGCGACCCCTAGCGCACGGCGCGGGTCCGGTTGGGTACACTAAGGCAATGGCACATTCCCCCCTCGCCGTGGCCCCGATGATGGATTGGACGGACCGACACTGTCGGTATTTCCACCGTCTGCTCGCACCGTCTGCCGTGCTCTACACCGAGATGGTGACCGCGGCCGCACTCGTGCACGGTGACGCAGATCGACTGCTCGCGTTCAATGCCGAGGAGCACCCGGTCGTGTTGCAGGTCGGCGGCAGTGAGCCCGAGCTCATGCGCGAGGCGGCGAAGATGGCCGAGCACGCCGGCTATGATGCTGTGAACATTAATGTCGGCTGCCCCAGCGAACGCGTGCAGAAGGGCGCGTTTGGTGCTTGCCTCATGGCGGAGCCCGACACCGTGGCGCGGTGCTGGCAGGCCATGGCTGAGGCCGTCTCGATTCCCGTGACCGTGAAGTCCCGAATCGGCATCGACGACCGCGACGATGCCGCGTTTCTCGATGCCTTTGTGGATGGCGTGGCAAGCGCAGGCTGCAGCCATTTCGACATCCACGCGCGCATTGCCATTCTGGCGGGCCTGAGCCCCAAGCAGAATCGCGAGGTGCCGCCGCTCGTCTACGAGTCCGTGTACCGCCAAAAACACCGTCGACCCGAACTTCGCGTTTTCATCAATGGCGGAATTGTCGACGCTGGTGCCGCGGCAGCGCATCTGGAGCACGTGGATGGGGTGATGATCGGTCGCGCGGCCTACCAGGATCCATGGTCACTGACGGCGTTCGAGCAACTGGCAAACGCCGACAACGAGCCACCGGCGCGGGCCGACGTGGTTCGGAAAATGGCCGACTACGCCGATCGGGCGCTCGCTCAGGGCGCGTCACTCAAGCACATCACGCGGCACATGCTGGGCCTATTCAACGGTTTGCCTGGCGCACGCGCCTGGCGTCGAACACTCAGCGAGCGCGCGCATCTCGAGGGCGCGGGGCCCGAGCTGATGCTCGAAGCGTTCGAACCCCTCGAATCCGTGGCCGCCTGAGGGCGCTCGCTGGTCTCGTTCGGGGCCACTCGATACAATCGCGCGCTCACAAACCCCGGCCGCGCGCCGCGTGGTTTCTATCCAGATTGCCGTAGGGGACGTTATGGGCCGCGCCACTAGAAAAAGCCAGCAACGCACGATGGCCGAAACCGCAGACCGTCATGAGTTGTACGAGGCGTCGGTGCAAGATGTCGAGGTCGAAATCGACTTCCTGGACGCCACCTTCAAGAAGCTTCGCGGTCGCAAGGCCAAGCGCTTTCGCGAGGACTTCTGTGGCACGGCAAGCGCCGCCTGCGAGTGGGTACGGCGCCGTGCCAGCAACGAAGCGATTGGCGTTGATCTCGACCGCCCGACGCTCGACTGGGGCATCGACCACCGCCTGTCGCGGCTCAGCGCCGATGCGCAATTGCGCGTCAAACTGCTGCAGGAGGACGTGTGCACCGTAACCGCGCCGCCCGCGGACATCATCGGCGCCTTCAATTTCAGCTACAACATTTTCAAGACGCGCGACGCCCTGCGCGGGTACTTTGAAAATGCGCGACGCGGCCTCGCAGACGACGGCTTGTTCATCCTAGACGCGTTCGGTGGCTCCGAAGCGATCAGCGAGATGAAGGAAAAAACCAAGCTCGATGGCTTCACCTACGTCTGGCACCAGGCCCGCTACCGTCCCGTAACTGGCGAGATTCGCTGCCATATTCACTTCCACTTCCCCGACGGTTCGAAGATGAAAAAGGCCTTCACCTACGATTGGCGACTGTGGACGCTGCCCGAGATTCGCGAGCTCTTGCTTGAGGCCGGCTTCGGGAGCGCGACCGTCTATTGGGAGGGTGTTGACGAGGACGGCGAGGGCAACGGGGTCTACGAACCCGACCCGCATGGCGAGGCAGATCCGGCCTGGATCGCCTACATTGTTGCGGAGCGCTGATCATCGAACGGCATTGCCTCGACATTTCAAGGCGTTGCGCGCTTATAATCGACCCCGTGGAGGCGCAGGGCTCAATGGCCGGCGCCTGTGTAGCGAGTAGGGGGCCGTCGCCGTGAGCGAGGAACTGGAAGTCGCCATTGTGTTTGCCGACGTCGTCGGTAGCACGCAACTGTATGAATCGCTGGGCGACGACCAGGCACGCGCTGTCGTGCGCCAGTGTCTGGACGTCATGATCAGCGCCACCGACTCGTCGGGTGGCGAAGTCATCAAGACCATGGGCGATGAGGTCATGTCGATCTTCCCCGACTCGGATGCCGCCATCGGCGCGGCCGTCGAGATGCAGCAACGCATCTCGGGCGGCAAGAACCTCGTGCCCGACGGGCAGAGCATCTCGATTCGCATCGGCTGCCACTACGGTGTCGTGGCCCGTGAGCCCAACGATATCTTCGGTGCCGCGGTGCACACGGCGAACCGAATGACGTCGCAGGCCAAGGCCCGCCAGATCGTCACAACGGGCGCCATGGTCGAGCGACTGGGCGATGCCTGGCGCAAGACGACGCGACAGATCGACCTGGCCGTGGTCAAGGGCAAGAAAGACGAAGTGGCGCTGTTTGAAGTGCTCTGGCAGCCCAACGAGGAAGCCACGAGTGTCGTTCAGACCATCGGGTTTTCGTCGGCCGAGGAGACGCAGCGTCTCACGCTGTCATTTGCAGGCCGCAATATGGTGGTGGAGCCCGAGCGTCAGCAGATCACGATGGGGCGCGCTGAGGATAACGACCTCGTCATCAAGGGCAATCTGATCTCGCGCGTGCATGCGCGGATTGAGAAGCGCCGCAACAAGTACTTTCTCGTTGACGAGAGCACCAACGGCTCGTTCGTCGTGACCATCGACGGTCTCGAATCCTTCGTCCGTCGCGACAGCATGCAGCTGCAGGGTGAGGGCGTGATCGGTCTGGGCAAGGTCGCCAAACCGGGTACCTCACTGGCGGTGCACTACCTGCTCGAAGCCGCCGACGGCTGACGCGACAGCGCGTCAGCTCACGGCTTTCAACGCATCCCGAATACTGAGCTGCGTGTCGCGCAGCCGCTGGGGCACACGCGCACCAAAGGCATCGAGGTATTCACCCACGGCCGCGATCTCGGCGTCCCAGCCCGCCATGTCGACATCGAGCAGCGTCTCGAGTGCACCGGGCGCCATATCGAGATCGTTGGCGTCGATGTCCGCCGCGTGGGGCAGGTGCCCAATCGCCGTGTCACGCGCGTCGAGCTGGCCTTCGCAACGCCCGATGATCCATCGCAGCACGCGCAGATTCTCGCCAAAGCCCGGCCAGAGGAATCGACCGTCGTTGTCCTGGCGGAACCAGTTGACGTGGAAGACGCGCGGCAGTGATTTGGAGCGCTCGGCAAACGACAGCCAGTGCGCCCAGTAGTCCGCGAAGTTGTAGCCGCAGAACGGCTTCATTGCCATGGGGTCGCGACGCACCACGCCCACGGCGCCCGTTGCGGCTGCGGTTGTTTCCGAAGCGACACCCGCAGCCACCATGACGCCGTGGTGCCAGTCCTTGGCTTCGAACACGAGCGGGGCCAGCTGTTTGCGTCGCCCGCCAAACACGATCGCCGAGATAGGCACGCCGTCGGGTGACTCTGCCAGCTCGCTGTAGACGGGGTTGGCCGTCGCCCGCACCGTGAACCGCGCGTTCGGATGTGCTGCCGGGCCATCGCCCGTGTAGGGCTTGCCGCGCCAGTCGGTCGCGGGTGTGCCTTCGCCCTTGTCTTCCCACCAGGGGCAGTTGTCTTCGGTCAGGGCGACATTCGTGAAGATCGTGTCACGACGGATCGTGTCGAAGGCGTTCTTGTTGGTCTTCTCGTTGGTGCCCGGCACGACGCCGAAATAACCGGCCTCGGGATTGATGGCACGCAGTTGGCCGGCGTCATCGAGATGCAGCCAGGCGATGTCGTCACCCAGCGTCCAGATCTTCCAGCCCGGCTGTGACGCGGGCGGGATGAGCATGGCCAGGTTGGTCTTGCCGCAGGCCGAGGGAAACGCGCAGGCCAGATAGTGCGTGTCGCCGGCCGGGCTCTGCACGCCCACGATGAGCATGTGTTCGGCGAGCCAGCCTTCCTTTCGCGCCTGCCAGCTGGCGATGCGCAGGGCGTGACATTTCTTGCCAAGCAGCGCATTGCCACCGTAGCCCGAGCCGTAGCTCTTGATCTCGAGCGACTCGGGAAAGTGCATGATGAAGCGCTGTTCGGGGTCTAGCGTGCCCGTTGAGTGCAATCCCTTCACATAGTCGCCGTCGCGCTCGATGCGCGCGAGCGCGGCGTCGCCCATGCGGGTCATGAGCTTCATGTTGACGACCACGTAGGGGCTGTCCGTGATTTCGACACCGCAACGGGCGTAGGGCGAGTCGATCGGCCCCATGCAGTAAGGCACGACGTACATCGTGCGTCCGCGCATGGCGCCGTCGAACAGGGCGTCGATCTTGGCATGCGCCGCGTCAGGCGCCATCCAGTTGTTGTTGGGCCCCGCATCGTCTTCGTCGCTCGTGCAGACGAAGGTCAGGTGCTCGACCCGGGCGACGTCCTCTGGGTCCGAGCGGTGCAGGTAGCAACCCGGGTAGCGGTCCTGATTGAGCGGAAGGAGCGTCCCGTCGTCGGTCATCTGGGCGACGAGCTGCGCGTATTCGGCGTCGCTGCCATCACACCAGACAATACGATCGGGTTGTGTGCGCGCGGCAACTGCATCGACCCATGAATTGAGGTCCTGCAATCGGCTGTGTTGGGGCATGGTTTCGCGGTCGTTTGAAGGGGCCGCGATTATAGACCAGCCCCCTGGCGCGGTGGTGATGTCAGCGCTGTCAATCGTACGAAAAAAAAACGCTGACACCCCGGGGGGGAGGTGTCAGCGTCAGGTTGCGCTGGCCGTCAGGGGGGGGGAGAGATGGCCAGTATTGGGTAACCTCAGGGGGAGAGGTCGAGATCAGGCAGTCGTTGCCGACTACTTGACCTCTGCTACCTTCTGCGCAGCCGTTTTAGCGGCCGCTTTTGCTTTCGTTTTAGCTTTTTTGACAGGGGTCTTGCGGGCGACCTTGCGTGCCGTCTTCTTGGCAGCCGTCTTGGCGCGCTTGGGTGCCGATTTCTTGCCCAGGCCGACGACGACGTCGGTCACGTCCGTTGCGGCGCCGCGAACGAGGTCGAACGCTTCACGGATGTCAGTGATGTAGCCGCGAACGACCTTCGGCAGCGTGTCGCGCGGGTAAGCCAGCAGCGAGCCCATCGAATCGGCGCGGGCAGCAGCGTCGAAGCCACCAGCCAGTGCGTCGAGGCTGCCCTGAACGCTCTTGGTCTGCAGCTCGATCAGTTCTTTCGACAGGCGGAAACCGATGCCGTTAACGTCGATGCTGGCCTTGGAAATCTTGGCCACGGGCTTCTTGCCCGTTGCGATGGCTTTGCCAGCCTGGCCAACGCGTTCCTGCGTGGCGTCAACGGCGGTGTTCATGGTCGTACGTGCGGAGTCTGTGACGCGCGTGAGCGCGTTTTCGATCTGTTCTTTCACGGTGTGGTCCCTCAATGGTGCGGTGCAGCAAATGTTGCAGCGCACAATATTGCAGCGTCGTGGTGCTGTCAACCTTTTTTCTGTAAGTTTTTGCCTTGAGTTAGCCCGGCGCACGGCAGCGTCCCGGAATCCTTAAGCACTGCTTAGCCAGAATGAGACCTGGTTCACACAGGGGTCGTGAATACGCTCACAGATTCACGCTCGTAACACCCTGATCCATAGGCTTTAGCGTCCCCGTCAGGGACAATCTTATGGTGAAACCAGGGTGCGCCCGGGAAACCGGGCTAAGTAGGCTTATGACAATCAGAATTGGCGTGTGCGCGACGGGGACGAGGCGCTTTCTCGCATTAATTGCTCTGGCCATGCTGTCAGCAGGCGCCGGTGCCGCCGGCACGCTCGCGGGCACGGACATCGCCAATACGGCCAGCGTCAGCTACGAGCTCGACGGCAATCCGGTCACGCAAGACTCCAACACGGTCACCATCAGTGTCGCCGAGATCCTCGACGTCACCGTGGTTCTTGTCAGTCCGCAGCAGTCGGTCAGCCCCGGTGACACGGCGCAGGCGCTGGTCTTCACGGTCACCAACACGGGCAACGGCCAGGAGTCATTCACGTTCAGCGTTGACAACGCGCTGGCCGGCGACGACTTCGATCCCATCGCCGCGAACCCCAACATCTACTTCGACAGCGACGCGAGCGGCGACTTCAGCGCCGCGGATACGCCCTACGTGCCGGGCAGCGGTGATCCCGACCTCGCCCCCGACGCAGCGATCACACTCATCGTCGTCAACGACATTCCCACAGGGCTTGCCAACGGCGACCGTGGCACGAGCGCGCTGACCGCCGTCGCAGCCACAGGCAGTGGTGCGCCGGGCACGCTGTTCGCGGGTGCCGGTGCCGGCGGCGTTGATGCCGTGGCGGGCGCCAGCGGTGCGACTGCAACGGCAACGGGTGAGTACCTCGTTTCCGATGTCGCGCTCGTCTTGAACAAGGCCGCACTCGTACTGGACCCGTTTGGCGGCGACCAGCCCGTGCCTGGTGCCACGATCCGCTACACGGTCACGGCTGAGGTTACGGGCACGGGGACGGCCGTCGCCGTCGCCGTCGAAGACCAGATTCCGGCCAACACGAGCTACGTCCCGGGCAGCCTCAGCCTGAATGCCGCCGGCCTCAGCGATGCGGCAGATGGTGACGCCGGAGTCTACGAGGCGGCACCGACGCCACTGGTACGCGTGACGCTGGGCGACCTCGTCGCTGCCGACGGCGTACAGACCATCACTTTCGAAGTCCTCATCGACTGACGCCACCAACGAAGTGGCGATGCAATGACAGCATTTAACAAGGAGCGAATTATGAACCGAGCACTGACTCTACTGGCAGCCGTGCTCTCTCTGAGTCTGGCGGCACCCGCCCTGGCACAGGAGGGCAAGATCGAACTCAAGAGCGTCGTCGAAAAAGAAGTGCGCGTCGTCAATGACGCGGGCGAAGAGGTCGTGCAGCTCGTGACCGCCGACAAGGTCGTCCCGGGTGATGTGGTGATCTACACCGTGACCTACACGAACGTCGCCGACCAGGCCGTTGACAACGTCGTCATCACCAACCCCATCAATGACGCCCTGAGCTATGTCGTCGACTCGGCCTTCGCGCCGGGTGCTGACGTGAGTTTCTCCGTAGACGGCGGCGCGTCGTTCGACGTGCTCGACGCGCTGACCATCGAACGCGATGGCACCTCGATCGCGGCCGGCGTTGACGATCTCACACACATTCGCTGGATCCTGCGCGAGCCGCTCGACCCCGGCGCTCAGGGCTTCGCCAGATTCCGCGCACGCCTCAATTAGGCGCAACCAGATTCGCCCGGTAAGGGACCACCGGGCTCAACGATAACAAGGACTTCCAGGCCGCTGCGCAGGGCGGTTTGGGGCAACCGAGCGACCTGCGCATTGGCAAGAGCAATTTAATGCATGAAAGGAGAAGCGAAATGACGCTTGCACGCACACCCCTGGCCCGTATTGCGGCCACGGGACTCGTAGCGATCGCGATGTCGTTCGCGGGTACGGCACACGCTGTCGGCACCGCGGCCGGGACCTCGATCGCAAACGTGGCTACCGTCGACTACGAAGTCGGCACGATCGCACAAACGCCGATCGAGTCGTCTCCGACGGGTAACTCCACACCGGGTGTCAGCAACGGTACGGCAACGACGTTCCTCGTCGACAACCGTGTCGATCTGACCCTCGTGGAAACCGACAGCGCGCCCACCCCGGTCAGCCCGGGCCAGGCCGATGTCGTGGCCACCTTCAGCCTGACCAACACCGGTAACGAGGCGCAGGGCTACGCACTGGTCGCAGCCAACCTCGCGGCCGGCGCGGTCGTCCATGGCAACACCGATGACCAGCAGGTCAACAACCTGCGCGCGTTCGCCGATACCGACGGCAGTGGTGACTTCTCGGGCGGTGACGCCCAGTTCGTCGACACGCTGGCGGCCGACACGAACATCCTCGTGTTCGTCGTTGCCGACGTGCCGATCGGTGTGGTCAACGGTGAGTTCGCCAACGTCAGCATGACCGCAACGACCGCGGTCGCGGGCACGAGCGGCGCCACGATCGTCACGGAAACCACGGGCGGGAACACCGCCGGTGTTGACGTCGTGTTTGCCGATGCCGGTAACGACGGTCTCGAGACGGCCGAAGACGGCTTCGCTGTTTCGTCGGCCGCGCTGACCGTGACCAAGGCGGACGCGATCATCAGTGACCCGATCAACGGCACCACGGACCCGCTGTACATTCCGGGTGCGGTCGTTGAGTACACGATCACAATCGTGAACACGGGTACCGCCGATGCCGAACAGGTCAGCGTCACGGACGTCATCGATGGCGACCTGACCCTGGCACTGGGCGAATACGGTGGCGGTGCTGATATCGAGTTTGACCTCGGTGGTGCCACGACGGGTTGCACGGCCAACAACGCCGACGCTGACCCCTGTGGCCTCACGGGTTCGACGCTCGAAGCCGATGTCAACGCGACGCTGGGTACCAACCCGGGTGTCGATGACACGCTGGTGGTTCGTTTCCGCGTGACCATCAACTGACGGTAGTTGCGGAGACGCTGACGCCCATGAGCGAGCGCATCGCTGCTCTTGCACTGCGCGCCGTGGCCGGGAAACCGGCCGCGGCGCGCGGGCGTTTGTGTGTCCGCCGCCGTCTTGCCGTGCGAGTGGCTCCGGGGTACGTTCGTCGTGCCCCGGCGCTTCTTCGCAGCGCGGCGCTGACGTTCGCCGGCCTCTTCGGCTTTGCACTCTCCGCTGCCGCGGCGACGCCACCCGGGACCCAGATCGACAACCAGGCGCTGGCACTGTTCCAGACCGAAGCGGGTACGCCCGTGACGGTGCTGAGCAACACGGCCAGTGTCGTCACCGTGTTCGGTCGCACGCCTTCGCAGGCGACCTTCACCCGCCTTGCTGCCGGCACGATCAGCCGAAGCGAAACCATCGGTCCCGTGCAGTGTGCACTCAACGGGACGTTTACCCCCTTGCCCGCACCACTGGATGGCGCGGGGCAGCCCATCGACCTGACCGCGGCCCAGACGGTCGCGGACACGGGCATCTACAACACCGACGAGACCGCGTTCGTGCGTCTCGATGACGGTGACCAGAACCTGAATGGCCTGTTGCGCGAGACGGTGACCGTCACCGTCAGCAACGCGCCCGGCGGCGACAGCGAGACGCTGACGCTGACTGAAACCGGCAACAACACGGGTGTGTTTACGGGCTATGTGCCGCTCGCAGAAGCGACGCCCGCCACGGGCAACTGCGTGCTTGAGACGACGCCCGACAGCACCTTGTCCATCAGTTACGCCGACCCCGCAGACAACACGGACGCGAGCCAGGCGCTGGCGCTTGTCGAGCCGCTCTCAATCGTATTCGACGCCAGCACGGGCCAGCCTGTCGACGGCGCGACGATTACGCTCGTCGATGCGGCCACGGGTCAGCCGGCGACGGTGTTCGGCAATGACGGCGTCAGCACCTATCCCGCGACGGTAGTCAGCGGCGCGCCCGCGACCGATGCCGCGGGCATCGTCTACAACGTCCCGGCCGGGGGCTACCGCTTCCCCGTCCTGCCAGCGGGCGACTACCGACTCCAGATCGTGCCCCCCGCGCAATTCATCGCGCCGTCCAACCGCAGCGTGGCGGAGCTGAACAGCCTGCCCGGTGCACCGTTCGACCTCGCAACCGCATCGTTCGGAGGCGATTTCACGCAGCCCGTCGATGGCGCCGGCGATCTTGTCGATGTGCCGCTCGACCCGTTCGACGGCGGCCTGTTCCTGTCCAAGCGCACCACGACGGCCGTAGCTGGTGTGGGTGACTTCGTGCGTTACGAACTCGGCCTGACCAACGCCTCGGAGCGCGTCTCAGCGACGGGCATTACCGTCAGCGACGTGCCACCGCAAGGCTTTCGCTACGTGGCCGGTTCGGCGCGCCTCAATGGCAACGTCATCGCAGACCCCGTGTTCGCCGATGCCACGGGCAGCGCCTTCACGTTTACGCTGCCCGATCTGCCTGCCGCGGCTTCGGCGACACTGGCCTACGTCATGGAAATCACGCCCGGTGCGCGTGGGCGCCAGGCCATCAATATTGCTTCTGCACGCGCGGATCGCGGCGTTGCCTCGAACGAGGCCCAGGTGTCGATCCGCTTGCGGGAAGACCTGTTCCGCAGCACGAGTGTGCTCGTCGGGCGGGTGGTGGAGGGCAACTGCACCGACGAGACGTTCGCTGAGTCGCAAGGCGTTGCCGGCGTGCGCGTCTTCCTCGAGGACGGTCGTTTTGCGGTCACCGACGACGGCGGCCGTTACCATCTCGAAGGGCTGACGCCCGGGCGTCGTGTCGCGCAGCTCGACGACACCACGGTGCCTGAGTGGCTTGAGCTCGTACCTTGCGACGCGGCGCCGCGCTTCGGCGGTCGCGCCGACTCGCAGTGGGTCGACCTCAAGCCGGGCTTGTTGCACCGCGCCGATTTCTATCTGAAACGCCGCGCGCCTGACACAGGTGCCGTTTCTCTCGAGCTCGTCAACGAGAGTGGCCGCGCGCCAGACACCATCGACTATCGACTCGAGCTCACGGGTGCCGGCAACGTCTCAGTCGAGGGCCTGAGTGCCACGGTGCTGCTGCCCAAGTCGGCGGCGCTTGTGCCGGGCACGGCCCGTCTGAACGGCCAGCTGCTGCCGAGTCCGCGCCAGACGGGCAACGCCGTCGTCTTTGTGATTGGCGAGCGCGCGGGCGGCTGGCGTGACCGGATCACGTTCTCGGCCAAGATCGACGCACTGTACGCGGGCGAGCTCGTGAGCCGCGCCGTGGCCAACTTCAATACCCCCGCGACAGGTAATCAGCGCACACCCGTGGGCGAGGCGCGCATGTTGCGCGAGGCGGCCACGACCGAGAATGCTGAGTACGTCCTGTCGCTGAACTTCGACGTGTTGTCGGCGGAGTTGTCTGCGGACGACCGCGAAACGCTAGACGCACTCATCGAGACCTGGCGCGGCGTCTACGACATCCGCCTCGCAGCGGCCGGACACTCTGACGCCGATCGTATCGCGGCGCGCAACCGCCACGTGTTCGCCGACAACTACGCGTTGTCCGAAGCCCGCGCTGCTGCCGCGGCACGCTACCTGGCCAGCGCGCTCGATATCGACACGCAGGCCACCGAGGTGCGCGGCTTCGGCCCCGATCGTCCCGTGGCCAGTAATGACACGGCCGACGGCAAGCGTCGCAACCGACGCGTAGAGCTCATCATGAGTGGCACGCGGCCCGGTCGCCAGTCGGTTGTGGAAGTGACGCAGGCTGCCAGTGGCGTGCAGCGCGTGGACACCACGGGTGCCACGCCGGGGCCTGAGACGGCATCGCGTGACGCGCTTGACGAGAAGATCGCGCGCGTGACCGCAGCCGGTGATGAGGCCGTCATGGTGTCGGCGCCGGGTGTCGAGGCGCTCGGCAGCGCGCACGGCTTCGTTGCACCCGCCGCCGACTACCAGCCGCCCATTCCCAGCCTGACCGTCGTCGTGGCGCACGCCGGCGACAGCCGCGTTGAGCTGTCGCTCAACGGCGAGCCCGTCAGCAACCTCAACTTCGACGGTACGGAGCGCAGCGCCGATAAGCAGCACGCGCTGAGCAGCTGGCGCGGTGTCGACCTCGTTAACGGCGACAACACGCTCATCGCGACGGTGCTTGATGCGAACGGCGTGGTTTTGGCCACGCATCGGCGGGCCGTGCACTACGCGGGCCAGCCCATCCGAGGTGAACTCGTAGCCTCGGAGTCCCGCCTGATTGCCAACGGCCGCCAGCGTCCCGTCATCGGCGTCCGCCTGCTTGATGGCGACGATCAGCCGGCGCGCGCGGGTTCAATCGGCAGCTTCCGTGTGCGCGCCCCGTACCGCTCCTGGTTCGAAGTGTCGCGCGAGCGCGAGAACCGGCTTGTCGAAGTGGGCGAGCGGCGGCCGCTCTACCGCGTCGGTGACGACGGCATCGCCTATCTCGAACTCGAGCCCACGACGCGCGCGGGCGAGGTCATCGTCGACCTTGAGTTCGAAAACGGTCGCCAGCAGGAGTTGCGCACCTACCTCGCGCCCGCGCCGCGCGACTGGATTCTTGTGGGCTTTGCCGAAGGCACCGTGGGTTACAACACGCTGCGCGACAACGTCGCAGCGGCCGACGCGGCGGGCTTTGAAGACGACGTCTACACCGACGGTCGCGTGGCGTTCTTCGCCAAGGGCCGGATCAAGGGCGACGCGCTGCTGACGCTGGCCTACGATACGAGCGGTACTGCGGTTGACCGAGATGGCTTCGGCACCGAGGTCGACCCCGATGCGTTCTTCACGCTCTACGGTGACGGCACCGAAACACGCTTCGAGGCGGCGAGCCAGCGCAAGCTCTACATCAAACTCGAGCGACGACAGTTCTCGGCCCTGTTCGGCGACTTCGACACGGGGCTTTCCGTCACGGAACTGGCGCGCTACGAGCGCCGCTTCAACGGGCTGCAGGTGCAGTACTTTGGCGACCGCTTCACGGTCAATGCGTTCGCAGCCGAGAGTGACCAGTCATTCCAGCGCGACGACATCCCCGGGGACGGTACTTCGGGCCTCTACCGTCTCTCGGGTCGGGACATTGTCGTCAACTCGGACGCCGTGCGTATCGAAACGCGCGACCGCTTCGATGCGTCGGTTGTGATCGCGAGCGAGCGGCTCACGCGCTTTCTCGACTACGACATCGACTACATCAATGGCACGCTGTTCTTCAAACGACCCGTGCCCAGCCGCGACCAGGACTTCAACCCACTCGTCATCGTCGCGGAATACGAATCGCGGGATGCCGCCGAGGACGACACGATCGCGGGCGGTCGCGCGTCGATCAAGGCGCTGGACGGCGCGCTCGAAGTTGGCGTCACGGCGGTCCAGGAAAACAACGCCGTGGACGCCAATGCGCTTTACGGTGTCGACGTCGCCTGGCAGATCGACAACGTTACGCGACTGACTGCCGAGTACGCGGATACCGACCGCAATGACGTCAGCGCCACGACCTCAGGTTACGCCTACAAGATCGAGCTCGAGCGTGCGACGGGTGCGCTCGACGCGCGGCTCTACCACCGCCTGTCCGATTCGAATTTCGGCCTCGGCGCGCAGGCCGCGAACCAGCTTGGCATCGAGGCCACGGGGCTCGATGCACGCTGGCAGCACGCCGAGCGCTGGTTCAGCCAGGTGTCGCTTGGCCGCCAGGAGAATCTCGATACGGGCGTCGAACGCCAGCGTGGCGAAGCCGAAGTGCGCTACCAGGATTCGCGCAACACGGCGTTCATGGGTCTTGCGTTCGTGAGCGACGAAGCGGCCGATGGTTTGACGCGCGACTCGTCGCTGGCCCGTGCCGGCGTCGGGCGCAGTTTCTTTGGCGACCGCATCACGCTGCGCCTGTCGACGGAGCAGGCCATCGACACCGACGAAAGCCTCGACTACCCGTCGCGCACGCTCGTAGGGCTCGACTGGAAACTTGCGCAGGCCACGCTGTTTGCAGAGCACGAGGTCGCGAATGGTGAAGACATTGACGCGCAGACCTCGCGCGTGGGTCTGCGTGCCACGCCCTGGCAGCGGGCCCAGTTCGTGACGACGCTCGACAACCAGGTCACGGAGTTCGGGCCGCGTCTTTTTGCCAACGTCGGCTTTATCCAGGGCATCCAGATCGGCGAGCGCTGGACGCTCGACCTCGGCGTCGACCACAGCAACACGCTCATCGACGAGCAGAATGCGCTTGTGTTCGATGCCGACCGCGAGCTCACGTCGGGCAGCCTGCGCGCCGACTTCGTCGCCGCATTCGCAGGCGCGCTGTACCAGTCAGACAACTGGTCGGCCAACGCACGCTACGAGCGCCGTTCGGCCGACGACGAAGACCGCGACACGGTGCTGTTCGGCTGGTTCCGCGAGCCCGTCGCCGGTCACGGGCTGTCGGCGGGGCTGCAGTACTTCAACAGTGACCGTGCCGATCGCGGCGAGCGCCGCGCCGACCTACGCTTCGGCTGGGCCTACCGCAAAGCGGATCGCCGCTGGGCGTTCCTGGACAGGCTCGACCTTGTGCTCGATGAGGGCGATGGTCTGGGCGGCGAGCGTCGCAGCATGCGCTTCATCAACAACTTCAACGCAGTACGTCGTATTGGCGCTGCGGGCGAGTTGTCACTGCAGTACGCCGTCAAGTACGTCGACAGCGAATTCGATGGTGTCGGCTACTCGGGCTACACCGACCTGGCCGGCATCGATTATCGCCGCAGCTTCCGCGCGCGCTGGGACTGGGGTGTGCACGGCTCGGCCATGACCTCGTACGAGTCGGGCGTGACGGACTACGGCGTGGGTGTCGATCTCGGATTCAACCCGCGCGACAATCTCTGGCTGACGCTGGGCTACAACTTCTCGGGTTTCCGCGACGAAGACTTCGACGATGCGCGCTACACGGCGACCGGCCCCTACCTGCGCGTCACGATCAAGGCTGACCAGCACACGCTTAAGCGCATAACGGGCAGAATTCGCGGGGACCGCTAGCGACTTCGGCGCGGTATAGTGCGCGCCATGACCGACCTCGACGATCTGCTGGCCAGCGATGGCGCCGTGGCGCGTGCCATTCCCGGCTATCAACCGCGACTGTCGCAGCGCCTCATGGCCGAGGCCGTCGACGACGCGATGGCCAGTCGCGAACACCTTGTTGTCGAGGCGGGCACGGGTACGGGCAAGACCTTTGCCTATCTGCTACCCGCGCTTGTGGCCGGACGTCGAACGATCATCTCCACGGGAACACGCGCGCTGCAGGACCAGCTTTTTCACCGCGATTTGCCCATGATTGCCGCGGCCGTGGGCCGGCCTGTAAAGACGGCGCTGCTCAAGGGGCGCGCCAACTACCTCTGCCTGCACCGGCTCGATCAGGCCCTGACGGATGCCGCGGCGCTCGCGGGGAAGGAGGCGCGCATCCTCTCCGAGTGGCGGGACATGACGCAGCGCGGCGATCGGGCAGAGGTGACACAGATCCCTGAGGACGCGTCGCTGTGGCCGCGGGTCACCTCGACGGCCGACAATTGTCTGGGACAGAAGTGCGCATTCTACGAGGACTGCTACGTCGCTCAGGCGCGCCGCGACGCGCAACGTGCTGATCTCGTGGTCGTCAATCACCACCTGTTGCTGGCCGACCTCGCGTTTCGCGAAACAGGCTTTGTCGAGTTCCTGCCCGACGCGGACGCTGTGATCATCGACGAGGCACATCAGCTGCCCGACACGGCGCTCCAGTTCTTCGGTGTGAGCTTGTCCACGCGGCAGTGCATCGACCTGTTCGACGAGCTCGAGGTCGATACGGCGGGTATCGGCGGTCCACCGCTCGACGAGGCCATGCGACGTGCACGTAAGGCCGTACTCGACCTCCGTGAACAGGCACCGGCCGACAGCGGCCGCTATGAGCTGGCCAACCTGGCCGGTGCCATCGATGCGCCGCTGTCCGAGTTGTCGGCGGCGCTCTCGGCGTTGCTCGAAGTGCTCGACGGACTCGGTGTCGACGCGTCCGATGCGCTTGTCGACCGCGTCGTGCGGCTCGTCGACCGTCTGGGCATCATCGTCAACGACGACGATCTCGATGGCTTGCGCTGGGTTGAGGTGGCACGCCGCAGCGTGCGCCTCAACATGACGCCGCTCGATGTTTCCGTGCGACTGCGCGCGGCCATGGATGCCATGGAGACGGCCTGGGTATTCACCTCGGCAACGCTTGCCGTTGGCGAGGACTTCTCGCACTTCACCAATCGCGTAGGTGTTGACGACGCGCGTTGCCTGCGATTCGAGTCGCCATTCGATCAGGCGCGCAATGCCCGCGTGCTCGTGCCCCGCAGTTTGCCGGCACCCAACGAACGCGGCTTCATGGGCGCCCTGCTCGAAACCACGGCGCCGTTGCTGTCGGCCACCACAGGCGGTGCCTTCTTCTTGCACACGAGCTACCGCGCTCTGGCCGAAAGCGCCGAGTGGTTCTCATCGCGGCCGGCCGTGCTCGGCGATCGCGCGCTGTACGTGCAGGGCGATGCACCGCGTGACAAGTTGCTGCAGGCATTTCGCGCCGAGGGCAACGCCGTCTTGCTCGGCACGGGCACATTCTGGGAAGGCGTCGATGTGCGCGGGCCGGCCCTGACGCTTGTCGTGATCGACAAGCTGCCCTTCGCTGCACCCGACGATCCCATGCTTGTGGCGCGCAGCGCCTGGTTGCGCGCCAATGGCCGCAACCCGTTTCGCGACTACCAGCTGCCGCAGGCCGTGCTTGCGCTCAAACAGGGTGTGGGACGACTGCTTCGCGACACCTCTGACTACGGGGTGGTGGTGCTCGGCGACCAGCGCCTGCATGGCAAGTCTTACGGTCGCCTGTTTCTCGACGCCGTCCAGCCGATGCCCGTGGTTGATGACGTGGCCGCCGCCGCGTCGTTTCTTGCGGCACGCGAAGACGCAGACGACGCGCGCGTGGCGTCATGATGTCGAAGCCGCTCCTGGCCATCGAGACGTCAACCGTGGCCTGTTCCGTGGCTGTGGAGGCTGGCGGCGCCACGACACTGCGGGAACGCCAGGAACCGGGCGCGCACGCCAACCACATCATGGGCATGATCGATGCGGCGCTCGAGGCCTCCGGCGTCGAGATGGACGCGCTGGCTGGCATCGTCTACGGGCAGGGCCCGGGCTCCTTCACGGGTGTGCGCATTGCCGTGGCCCTGGCGCAGGGACTTGCCGCGGGGCTCGCGGTGCCCGTGCTGGGGGTCTCGAGCCTTGCGGTGCTTGCGCAGGCTGCGGTGGCCTCATATCCGGGGCGGGACCTGCTCGTTGTGCAGGACGCGCGCATGGGTGAAGTCTATGCAGGCACCTACGCGCCCGATAGCCTGGGCATCGTTCGTGCCACCGCGGCAGATCGCCTGTTGGGTCCTGATGCCGTGGCGACGCTGGCGCATGGCGTCGTTCTGGGCGGCGCGCTGCAGTCCATGCCGGCGCTCGCGTCACGCCTTGCAGATGACGGGATGATGACAGACCCGGAGTTTGTGCTGCCTTCCGCGCGCGAATTGCTCGTCCTGGCGCGTGCGGCCGACGAAGCGGGCTGGACGCCGGCAGCGCGCGCGGCCGCCGTGTACCTGCGCCAGCAGGTTGCGACGGCCAAGCCGGCCTGACGATTCGGGCTGCTGTAACATCGGTGTAACGTCATATCGTTGTAATACCGGCGTCAATGGTGTCCGAGCCATGAAGATGAGCGGGCCACGCATCCTAATTGTTGAAGACGAAGCAGCCATCAGCGATATGGTGGCGTTTCATCTGTCGCGCGCCGGTTACGACGTCGCGCAAGCGGCGGATTGCGAGACCGCGCGCGCCAAACTCGCCGACCAGGGTGCCGATCTCGCCATCGTTGACTGGATGCTGCCGGACATGAGCGGTCTCGAACTCGTGCGTTCCCTGCAGCGTGACCCGCAGTACGAAGACCTCGCCATCATCATGCTCACGGCGCGTGCCGACGAGCAGGACAAGGTGCGCGGGCTCGACAGCGGTGCCGACGACTACGTGACCAAGCCTTTCAGCTCGCGCGAGCTGCTCTCGCGCATCCAGGCGGTGCTGCGCCGTTCGGCGCCCGCCGCCGGCGAGCAGCACACAGCGGGGCCGCTCACGATTGATGCCGTTGGTCACCGCGTGTTTGCGGGTGACGCGGAAGTGTCGCTCGGTCCCAAGGAATACCGGCTGCTCAAGTTTCTCGTGACCCACCCGGAGCGCGTCTACAGCCGCGCACAACTGCTGGACCGGGTTTGGGGTGCCAACGTCTACGTCGAGGAACGCACCGTCGATGTGCACATCCGTCGGCTGCGAAAAGCGCTGGAGCCCTACGACGCGGACGGCTGCATCCAGACGGTCCGTGGTGCCGGATACCGATTCTCGGCCCGGAGCGACTGATGCCTGGCGCCTGGCGCAGCGTGTTGCTGATCGTCGCGGGGACGATCGGCGGGGGACTCGGCGTCGGTGCGATTGTCGGGTTTCCCGTTGAGGGCCTCGCGCTCGCGCTGGCCACGTTGCTTGGTTACAACCTTTACCGACTGCTCGACCTCGAGCGCACGCTGCGACTACGCGAGCGCGTTGAGGTACCCGAGGGCAATGGTGTGTGGTCGCGTGTGCTCGCGGGCGTGCACTACCAGCAGCAACGCGTGCGCCGGCACAAGCGGCGCGCGCGCGAAGTCATGCGTGAGGTGCGTCAGTCGACCAACGCCTTGCCGGACGGCGTCATCGTGCTCACGCAGAATAATGAGATCCAGCGCTACAACGCGGCGGCGCGCCTGCTGCTGGGACTGCGGCGGCGACGCGACCGCGGCCAGCGCGTGGACCATCTCGTTCGTCACCCGGAATTTGTGGCCTACCTCTCGGCCGACGATTACTCGCTGCCCGTGACGATCCCGTCGCCCGTGCGCGAGGGCGGCTGGTTGAGCATGCGGCTTGTACCGTATAGCGATGAAGGCCGTCTGCTCACCGTGCGTGACATTACCGAGCGCACGCGACTGACGCGCATGCGCCGCGATTTCGTCGCCAACGCATCGCACGAATTGCGCACGCCGCTGACAGTGATCTCGGGATATCTCGACGCCATGCGCGATGACCCGGCGTTGCAGGGGGAGTGGGACAAGCCGCTCGATGAAATGGGTCAGCAGGCCAACCGCATGCGCCAGATGCTCGACGAGTTGCTGGCGCTGTCGCGACTCGAAGCGAGCGCCACGGCACCGGCCGACAAGATTGTGGACATGGGCGGTGTCATCCGCGAGTGTGCGGCACTGTTCGAAGGGGAAGATACGACCATCGAGCTCGAGGTGTCGTCGGGTGCCAATGTGTTTGGCGAGTACGGCGAGATTGTCTCTGTGGTCAGCAACCTGCTCAGTAACGCCTTTCGCTACGGTGCCGGCGACGCGCCCGTCACGGTGCGTTGGTTCAACACGGACACGGGCGCCGAGCTCGTCGTCGCGGACCGTGGCGAGGGCATTGCACCCGAGGACATCCCGCGGCTCACGGAGCGCTTCTACCGCGTCAACCGAGGCCGAGGCCGCGACTCGGGCGGGGTGGGTCTGGGTCTCGCCATCGTCAAGCATGCGCTCGCACGTCACGACGCGGCGCTCAAGATCGACAGTAAGCTCGGCGAGGGCAGTGCTTTCCGCTGCCTGTTCCCGACGGCGCGGCTTGCGGGCCCGGAGGCCTTGCAGGCGGTCGGCGGTGAGCGCTGAAGTCCGCGATTGAACCCGGCCGAATCAAGCCGGTCGAACTGCTAAACTTCTCCCAGGGACGCCCGTTGCGACGGGCATCACGGCGAAAGCCGCCAATTGCAGCGAAGGTAGGGACATGCAATCGCTCGATCTGACCAATCACATTTCGAAACGCTTCGAGAAGGACCTCGAGGAGTTGCGCAGCAGTGTGCTCGCCATGGGCGGCCTCGTCGAATCGCAGCTGTCGAAGGCCATCGACGCGGTGGTGTCCGGAAATAGCGAGCTCGGTCTGCGCGTCGCGCACGACGACTACAAGGTCAACCGGTTCGAAGTCTCGATCGACGAAGCCTGCAGCCGCATTATCGCGACGCGCGCACCTGCGGCGTCGGACCTGCGCCTGATCATGGCCATCATCAAGACGATCACGGATCTTGAGCGCATCGGCGATGAAGCCGAGAAGATCGGCTTTCTCGCGTCACGGCTTGCCAACATGGATCGGCCCAGTGACTCGTACCGGGAGCTCAAGACGTTGGGTGCTCACGTCCGCCGCATGGTGGCCGCGGCCATGGACGCGTTTGCGCGCATGGACGTCGATGCCGCGCTGGCCACGGTGCGTGAAGACGAGTACGTCGATGAGGAATACGAGAAGATCCAGCGCCAGTGCATCACCTTCATGATGGAGGACCCACGCACAATCCGTCGCTTCATGGACGTGACCTGGGCTGCGCGGTCACTGGAACGTATTGGCGATCACGCCAAGAATATTTGCGAGTACGTGATCTACATGGTGCGCGGTAAGGACATCCGCCACATCAACGTCGACGAGATCGATCTCGACAAACAGGACTGACGGATGCCGAGACTGACCCGACGAATGGGCAACGCGCTGACCGCGCTTGCCTGCTTTGGCTTGCTGGCCTACGCGCTCTATTCGCAGTACGCGCTCGAGCTTTACCCGTGCCCGCTGTGCATTTTTCAGCGTATTGCTGTGGCAGGTCTGGGTCTCGTTACGCTCATCGCGGCGCTCCACAATCCCGCCCGCGTGGGCACCATCGCCTACACGGTGCTGGCACTCGCGGCCGGCGGGCTGGGGGTCGGCATCGCCGCGCGTCACGTTTGGCTGCAAAACCTGCCGCCCGATGAGGTGCCCGCCTGTGGCGCCGGGCTCGACTACTTGCTCGACACGCTGCCGCTCACGAGCGTCGTGCGGCAGGTGCTGACGGCATCCGGCGAGTGTGCCGAGGTGTCTTGGCGCTTCCTTGGGCTGACGATGCCGACCTGGGTGGTCATCGCGGTTTCCGCGCTGCTGCTCTGGGTGCTGGCGGTGAACACGTGGCTGCCGAGGCGCCACGCCCCCGCCTTGTAAGAGTCAGGTCAGCAGGCGCTGCATGACGCCTTCGTACATGGTCGCCAGCCGACCGATATCGCTGATTTTCACGTGTTCGTTGATCTTGTGAATCGACGCGTTGATGGGGCCAAGTTCCACGACGTCGACCCCGGCGGGCGCAATGAACCGGCCGTCGGACGTACCACCACCCGTTGAGAGCTCGGTTGTGAGGCCGGACACCTCGTGAATCGCGGCCGTCACGGCGTCTGTCAGCGTGCCGGGCTCCGTCAGGAACGGCTCGCCCGACAGGTGCCAGTCGAGCGTGCAGTCGATGCCGAATTCGCCCACGAGCGCTTCGACTTTTCGCTGCAGTTCCTGAAACGACCACTCAGTCGAATAGCGGAAATTGAACCGCGCCGACAGGCTGCCTGGTGTTACGTTGGGGGCGCCTGTGTCCGAGACGACTTTGACCACCTGGAAAGAGGTGGGCGGGAAGTGCGCATTGCCATCGTCGAGCGGTATCCGAACCAGGGCGTCCAGCACAGGTGCGAAGGCGTGAATCGGGTTGCGCGCGAGCTCAGGGTAGGCGACATGACCCTGGATGCCGTGCACCGTCAGCATGCCCGACAGTGAGCCGCGTCGTCCGATGCGGATGCGGTCGCCCAATGCGGCTTCGCTCGAAGGCTCGCCGATGACGCACCAGTCAATGCGCTCGTCCCGGTCGACGAGTGCTTCTACGACCTTTAGCGTCCCGTGTCGCGCGGGGCCTTCCTCATCACTCGTGATCAGAAACGCGAGCGAGCCGCGGTGTCTGGGATGGCGCGCCACGAAGCGTTCGACAGCGACGACCATGGCGGCCAGGCTGGCCTTCATGTCTGCCGCACCACGCCCGTAGAGCAGGCCATCGCGCTGCGTGGGCACAAACGGATCGCTGTCCCACTTCTCGAGCGGTCCGGGTGGCACCACGTCCGTGTGACCCGCGAAACACAGCACGGGGCCGTCCTTGCCGCGTCGCGACCAGAGGTTGTCGGTTGCGACCGCGCCTTCGCCAAACGGCATGTGCGCGTTTTCGAATCCCAGCGCCGCGAGGCGCTCGGCAATCAGCGTCTGGCAGCCCGCATCGTCGGGCGTAATGGAGGGACGTCGAATCAGCGCTTCCGTGAGTTCGAGCGCTTTTTTGTCGAGGCTGTGTTCAGACATCGGGACTCAATGCAAATCATGGGGTTAGCGCTACCGCCGCAGGTGGACACGCGCCCGGGCTGCAACAATTCGGTAACGAAAGAGATTTATCCTTTCAAATCATTAATTTGAGTGGCCGCGCGTGGCGTTGCTCCATAACAACACAAAAACACGGACGACCTGGCTCGCGATCACCGTCGCGCTGTTTCTGCTCTTTGTTGCGTCCGCGCAGGCGCAGCAAGGCCGAAACTACATCGCAATCGTGGGTTCGTCGACCGTATACCCCTTCTCGACAGTCGTCGCGGAGCGGTTCGGGCGCGGGCGCGCGTTTCGCACGCCTAAGGTTGAATCGACGGGGTCGGGCGGTGGCCTCAAGGCATTCTGTGCGGGTGTCGGCGCCCGGTTCCCCGACATCGCGAATGCCTCACGCCGCATCAAGGCGTCCGAGCTTGCCCTGTGTGAGGACAACGGTGTGGAAGCCGTTCTCGAGGTCAAGGTGGGCTACGACGGTATCGTGCTTGCCAATGCGGCCGGCGCGCCGCGCGTCGCATTGACGCGCACGCAACTCTGGCTGGCGCTCGCCAAGAACGTTCCGGCCGCCGATGGCAGCGAGCGGCTCATCTCGAACCCGTACCAACGGTGGCGCGACATCGACCCGTCGCTGCCCGACGCCGAGATCGAAGTGCTGGGTCCGCCGCCCACCTCGGGCACGCGCGACGCATTCGTCGAGCTCGCGATGACCGGCGGCTGCCAGGGCATCGACTGGATCCGGGACCTGCAAGCGAACAACGCGCCGCGGTTCCGGGCTATTTGTCAGGCCGTCCGCGAGGACGGGCATTTCGTCGAGACGGGTGAGAATGACAACCTGGTCGTGCAGAAGCTGCGCGCCAACCCGTCCGCCCTGGGCATCCTCGGCTTCAGTTTCGTCGACCAGAACACGGACAAGGTGCAGGGCTCCGTCATCGACGGCTACGAGCCCACATTCGAGAACATCGCGACGGGCCGCTACGCCGTGTCGCGCTCACTGTACTTCTACGTCAAGCGCGCCCATATCGGTGTCATCCCCGGACTCGGCGAATTCGTTGCTGAATTCACGAGCGAACGTGCCTGGGGACGCGACGGCTACCTGGCCTCACGCGGCCTGATCCCGATGCCTGCCTCGGAGCGTGCTGAGTATCTCGCAAGCGTACTGGCCCTGAGCCCCGTTTACCTGTGAGTCCGGCCGAATGATCGCCATGCAACCGGTGACGTTGCTGCTGCTCGGCGCGTTCGCGGCATTCTCGCTCTTCTTCCTCGGGCGACGGCGCGCGCTGTCGCTTGGCACGTCGCAGAAGGGGCTCAAGTCGCTGCCCGCGTACTACGGCGCCTACGCGGCGCTGTGGTTGTTCGTGCCAGTCGTCATTGCGCTCCTGGTCTGGTGGTCGTTGTCGGGCCGCCTCATCGAGCTCAGCATGTTGCAGCGCATTCCCGATTCGGTAGTCGCGTCGACCGCCGGTAACCCGGGCCTTGCACTCGACGAAATCCGCAACATCGCCAACGGGGCCATCCGGGTCGACGACGACGTACTTGTCGCACTCGCGCGTGACTACCAGGCGTTGCAGGTCGAGTCGCGGCGCAAGCTCAGTGTCGCGGCACTTGCGCTGGCGTTGGCCGGCGCCGCCTTCGGCCTGGCGCGCATTCGCCCAGGCTTTGCTGCGCGACAACGTGTCGAGCGGTTCATCCGTGCCGTGCTGTTCCTGGCCTCGAGTGTCGCCGTGCTCACAACGCTCGGCATCGTCGCCACCATGTTGCTCGAGACGATTCGGTTCTTCGGCCAGGTGCCGGCAACGGAGTTTCTGTTCGGGCTCGAATGGAGTCCGCAGACCGCGATCCGCGACGACCAGGTGGCGGCCGCCGGCAGTTTCGGCGTCGTGCCGCTGTTGCTGGGCACGCTGCTCGTGGCAGTGATCGCCATGGCGATCGCCGTGCCCGTTGGACTCATGACGGCGATCTACCTGACGCAGTACGCGGGGCGCGGACTGCGCGCCGTCGTCAAGCCGTTGCTCGAGGTGTTGGCGGGTATTCCGACGGTCGTGTATGGCTTCTTCGCGGCATTGACTGTGGCACCCATGGTGCGACAGCTCGGCGAGGGTCTGGGTCTCAATGTCGCCTCGGAGTCGGCGCTCGCCGCCGGGCTCGTGGTCGGCATCATGGTCATCCCGCAGATCTCATCGCTCTCCGACGATGCCCTTACCGCGGTACCGCGCCCATTGCGCGATGGCGCACTGGCGCTGGGCGCGACGCGCTCGGAGACCATTCGCAAGGTGCTGCTGCCCGCGGCGATGCCCGGCATCGTTGGCGGCATTCTGCTCGCGTTGTCTCGCGCCATCGGGGAAACGATGGTTGTTGTCATGGCCGCGGGCCTGGTCGCGAATCTGACAGCAAATCCCTTTGAGGCCGTGACCACGATGACCGTCCAGATCGTGTCGCTGCTCACGGGTGACCAGGAACTCGCAAGCGCCAGAACGTTGGCTGCCTTTGCGCTGGGGCTGTTCCTGTTCGTGGTCACGCTTGCGCTCAATGTCCTGGCGCAGCGTGTCGTGCGCCAGCAGCGGATCCACGAGCGCTAGGTCATGGCGACGACGCGACAGGACATCCGCAACACCGTCGCCGCGAGTCTGCGCCGGCGACACGCGCGCGAGCGCCGCTTCCGCCTGTTCGGCCTGGCCGCGGTGCTCGTCGGCATACTGTTTCTGCTGCTGCTGTTCATGACCGTCCTGTCGCAAGGCGTGGGCGCCTTTCGTCAGACCGAACTCATGTTGCCCATGGATGTCACGGCGGCGCAGGTTGATCCGCTTGGCGATGGCAGCCGCGTTTCGCTGTCCGCCGGGGACTACGACGCCGTCGTACGAGACGCCGTGCAGCGCTTGCTTCCCGGTACGGAGCTGCGTGCTGACCGGGCCGCATTGGTCGGACTCGTGAGCGTCGAGGCCGGTTTCCGGCTCCGCGATCGTGTCATCGCAACGCCCGAGCTCGTCGGGCAACGCGTCGAGCTGTGGGTGCCCGCCAGTGATGCTGTGGATCTTTACGTGCAAGGCCGTGTGGATCGCGACACACCGGATGCCGCGCGTGAGCTTGTGGACCGCCAATTTGATTGGGTTGATACCCTCGCTGCGGACGGGCGCGTTGCGCGTGTGTTCAACGCAGCGCTGATCAAGAATGGTGACTCGCGCAATCCCGAACTTGCCGGCATCCGGGCGGCGTTTCGCGGATCGTTGTACATGCTGGCTGTAATGCTCGTCCTGGCGCTTCCCGTTGGCGTGGCCGCCGCCGTGTATCTGGAGGAGTTTGCGCCACGAAATCGCTGGACGGATCTTATTGAGGTCAATATCAACAACCTCGCAGCCGTACCCTCGATTGTGTACGGCCTGCTCGGGCTCGTGGTCTTCATCGACTGGCTGTCGCTGCCGCGATCGGCGCCGCTCGTGGGCGGCCTGGTACTGGCATTGTTGAGCTTGCCCGTCATCATCATTTCCGCACGGGCCGCCATCAAGGCGGTGCCCGGCACGCTTCGCGACGCGGCGCTGTCGCTCGGTGCCTCGCGGGTGCAAACGGTGTTCGGGCATGTACTGCCGCAGGCGCTGCCCGGTATCATCACGGGAGCGATCATCGGCATTGCGCGTGCGCTGGGTGAGACAGCGCCCCTGCTCATGATCGGCATGGTTGCATTCATCGCGGACATCCCCAGGAGCCCGCTCGATCCGTCTACGGCGCTTCCGGTTCAGGTGTACCAGTGGGCCGAGAGTCCGGATCAGGCGTTTGTCGCACGCGCGGCCGCGGCCATCATCGTGTTGCTCGCGTTCCTGCTCGCGATGAACTTGCTGGCGGTGATGCTGCGGCGTAAGTTCGAGGGGCGTACCGTATGACGATCACCCGTACTCGAATTCGCAACCGGAGACTACGGTGGCCGCAGTAACGCCCCAGCCAGACGATCGCGACTCGGCCGCCGCGGAGCGGTCCGACGTCGACGCCGTGGGCGCACCCTTGGTTGAGTCGCCGTGCATCCGCGTGCGCGGTATCAGTGTGCACTACGGCAGCACACCGGCGCTTCACAACGTCAGCCTGGATGTGGCGCACAATGAGGCGCTCGCGCTCATCGGCGCGTCGGGCAGCGGCAAGTCGACATTCCTGCGTTGTCTCAATCGCATGAACGACACGATCGACGATGCGCGGGTCACGGGTCAGATCCACATCGACGGGGACGATATTCACGGGCGCGGTATGGATGTGGTGGCGCTGCGCGCCCGCGTCGGCATGGTGTTTCAGAAACCGAACCCGTTCCCCAAGTCGATCTACGACAATGTGGCCTACGGCCCACGCATCCATGGCCTCGCGGGTAATCGCGCCGAGCTCGACGACATTGTGCACCAGTGTCTGGATCGCGTCGGCTTGCTGGGTGAGGTGAAAGACAGGCTCGATGCCAGCGGGACGAGCCTGTCCGACGGGCAGCAGCAACGTTTGTGTATCGCGCGCACGCTGGCCGTGGGGCCTGAGGTCATCCTCATGGACGAGCCCTGCTCGGCACTGGACCCCATCGCCACGGCGCGGATTGAGGACCTCATTGACGCGCTACGCGAACGTTATGCCATCGTGATCGTGACGCACTCGATGCAGCAGGCCGCACGTGTGTCGCAGCGCACCGCCTATTTTCACAAGGGCCAACTCATCGAGGTCGATGAGACCGACCGACTCTTCACGAATCCGGGCCACCGGCTGACCGAGGACTACATCACAGGTCGCGTGGCCTGAGGCTGGGTCTCAGCGAAGAAGCGCTGACCAGCGGTCCGCGTCGAAGCCCACCGTAATCCCGTTCGCGGTCTCGAGAACAGGGCGCTTGATGAGCGTCGGGTGACTGACCAGGTGCGTGGCCGGATCGTCGAGAATGCGATCGCGCGTCGCCTCGTCGAGTCCGCGCCAGGTCGTCGAACGACGGTTGATGAGGGCGTCAGCGCCCACGGCGTCGAGCCAGCGCGCCAGCGTTGCCGCGTCCGGCGTCGACGCACGCACATCGACGAACGTGTGCGCGGAGCCTTGGGTATCCAGCCAGCGTCTGGCTTTACGGCAGCTGTCGCAGTTCTTGAGGCCGTGGACCGTAATCATCCGTGCGACGCCGCACGCAGTAATTCATTGAGCCCGACACGCTTGCGCGTCTTTTCGTCGACGCGCTTGACGATGATGGCGGCGTACAGCGAGTAGCGACCATCGTTGGAGGGCAGGCTGCCGGGTACCACGACGCTGCCCGATGGCACGCGGCCGTAATGCACCTCATTGGTGTCGCGATCGAAAATGCGGGTGCTCTGGCCGATGTACACCCCCATCGACAGCACGCTGCCGCGCTCCACGATCACGCCCTCGACGACCTCGGAGCGCGCGCCGATGAAGCAGTCGTCCTCGATGATCGTGGGTGTCGCCTGCAACGGCTCGAGCACGCCGCCAATCCCCACGCCACCCGACAAGTGAACGTTGCTGCCGATCTGCGCGCAGCTGCCTACCGTCGCCCAGGTGTCGACCATGGTGCCGCTGCCGATGTAGGCGCCGATGTTGGTGTAGGAGGGCATGAGAACCACGTCGGGTGCGACGTAAGCACCTTGTCGGACCTGCGCGTCGGGCACCACACGAACACCGTCGCGCGCAAAGTCCTCGGCCGTGTAGTCGGCGTACTTGAGCGGCACTTTGTCGTAGTAAGGGTTGGGCGTGTGCTCGATGCGGGTGTTATCGCGCAGTCGGAACGACAGTAAGACGGCCTTCTTGAGCCACTCGTTGACCTGCCAGCCGCCGTCCACGGGTTCGGCAACCCGGGCCTCCCCGCGATCGAGCAGCCCAATGGCGGCGTCGACGGCGCCGCGCAGTGCTGTGTCCGTCCTATCGATGGTGTCGCGCGCCTCCCAGGCGGCTTCGATGGTGTCGATGATCGCCTGCATGGCGTCAGTCTCCTTGCGTTGATTCGAATTCGGCCACGCGCTCGATGGCCTCGAGTGTCTGTTCCGGCGTCGCGACCAGCGACAGTCGCACGTAGCCCTCGCCGGGGTTGCGCCCGTCAACCGTTCGCGCGAGGTAGCGGCCCGGCACCACGGTAACGCCGGTATTCGCGTAGAGCTGTCGCGTCCATTGGGTTTCATCGCCGCCAACGGGCAGCCACACATAGAATGTCGCAGCTGGGGTGTCTACCGACCAGTGTGTCGCGAGCACCGGCAGCACCTGTGAATACTTCTCATTGTATTGCGCGCGGTTGTCGGCGACGTGCGCGTCGTCGTTCCAGGCCGCGATGCTTGCCGCTTGCACGGCGAGCGACATCGAACAGCCGTGATAGGTGCGGTAGCGCGCGTAGTCGGCGATGAGTTCGGCGTCGCCAGCTACGAAACCCGAGCGCATGCCCGGGAGGTTGGATCGTTTGGACAAACTGTGGAACGCGAGCACACGTTTGAATTGATCGTTGCCCAATGCCGCGGCGGCGTTGAGCATCGATGCGGGCGCTTCAGCGCGATAAAGCTCGATGTAGCACTCGTCCGTGAGCACGATGAAGTCGTGCCGCTCGGCCAGTTCGACGAGGCGCTTCAAGTAGTCAAGCTCGGCAACGGTGCCGCAGGGGTTGACGGGATTGCAGAGATAGAACAGTCGCGCACGATCGAGGCGCTCGGGTGCAATGGCGTTCAGGTCTGGCAGGAAATTGTTGCCCGCCGTGACATTGAGATAGTCGGGCGTTGCGCCCGCAAGCAGCGCCGCGCCTTCGTAGATCTGATAGAACGGGTTGGGCATGAGCACGGTTTGCCCCGCGCCCGCGCGGCAGAATACCTGTGCCGCCGCGAACAGGGCTTCGCGCGTCCCGGTTACGGGCTGCACCATGCGTGCGGGGTCAACCAAGACGTCGAAGCGGCGCTTGAGCCAGTCGGCGCACGCGCTGCGCAGCGCATCGCTGCCGCGAATGGTCGGGTAGCGCGAGACGCCTTCGACAAGGGCATTACGGTAGGCGGTCAGTGCCATCTCGGGCGGCGCATGCCGCGGTTCGCCGATCGACAGAGGGATGGGCGACACCGACGCGGGCGGCGCACTGCCACGCAGCAGCGCATCGAGTTTTTCGAACGGGTAGGGCGCCAGCGCCGCCATGCCCGGGTTGGACGGACCCGTCATACGCGAATCGTCTGACTCACAACGAGGCTCTCGTCGACACCCTGCAGCAATGCCTTCCGCAGCGCGTCACAGTGTGCGTCGCTCAGAGGCTCGTCATTCTCGTCCGTGAGGTAGAACACGTCCTCGGCGCGTTCGCCGATCGTCACGATCTTGGCCATGACGATGTACACCTTACAGTCGATGAGGGTCTCACCAACGCGCATGAGCAGACCCGGATGATCGGCGCAGGTCAGCTCCATGACCGTGAAGCGCCCCGTTGGATCGGGCCGGAATGTGATGCGCGTGCGGGTGTCGAACATTCGCTGCCGACGCGACGCCTTGCGGCTGACGCTCGGGATGACGTCCGCGCGGCGTTCGGCTATCGGTCGCAGCCGCTCGTAGACATCGGAGAGCCTGTCGTCGTTGATGTCGGCGCCGTCGAAGTCGACGACGATGTAGGTGTCGAGACTGTAGCCGTTGTTGATGGGCTCGATACGCGCGTCGAGAACCGAGAGGCCCAGCTCATCGAGCCCTGCCGTGACGGCGGCAAACGTGTGATGGGTGTGCGGCGTGTAGAGCATGATCGCGAGTCCGCTGGCATCCGTTCGTGCGACCACGTCGAGCTGCGAGGTATCCAGGCCGGCGCGCGCTAGGGTGCGCGTGTGCCAGGCGATTTCATCGGCTTCGTGGCGCAGGAAGTAGTCACCGGGCAAGGCTCGCCACACCGTGTCGAGGTCGGCATTGCTGACACGGTCACCAATGGCCGCCCGCGCAGCGTCGCGGGTCGCATCGATGAGTGCCTGACGCTCCAGCGGGTTCTCGAGCCCCCGCTCGAGGGCCTGTCGTGTGGCCGCGTAAAGGTCGCGGAACAGCTTGGACTTCCATGATGTCCACATCGCCGGGTTGGTGCCGCGGACGTCGGCCACGGTCAGCAGGTACAGGTGGTCGAGCCGGCGCCTGTCGCCCACGAGATTCGCGAAGCGCGCAATAACGTCGGGGTCGCTGAGGTCCTTCTTCTGTGCCGTCATCGAAAGCACGAGGTGGTGCTCGACGAGCCAGGACACGAGTTGCGCGTCCTCTTCGGCCAGGCCGTGTTCACGGCAGAAGGCCAGCGCGTCGATGGCGCCGAGTTCGGAATGGTCGCCGCCGCGACCCTTGGCGATGTCGTGGAACAAGCCCGACAGCACGATGAGCGCCTGGTCTTCGATGTCCTTCATGACGGCCGTGCAGTGCGGAAACTCCGACTCGTGCCGCGGCGACGTGAAGCGACGCAGGTTGCTGACGACAAACAGCGTGTGCTCGTCGACCGTGTAGGCGTGGAACAGGTCGTACTGCATGCGCCCAACGATTCGGCCAAAGGCCGGGATATACAGGCCCAGGACGCCATAGCGGTTCATGCGGCGCAGCTCGCGCGTCACGCCGCTGGGTGCACGCAGCAGGTCCAGGAACAGTCGGTGGTTGCGCGGGTGCTGACGGAACTGCTCGTCAATGAGGTGCAGGCTGCGGCGCACGAGCCCGAGCGTTCTGGCGCTCACGCCACGCAGGTCAGGGTGGTCCTGCATGCAGCGAAACAGCTCAAGCAGCGCCGAGGGGTTGCGCGCGAAGACATCGTCGTGCACCACCTGGAGGTAGCCGTTGTCGGAGACGAACTGGTGGTCGATGGGAACGGGTTCGGCATCCTGCGGCAGCAAAATGTCCTCTTCGAAGCGCTGCAACAGCATCTCGTTGAGTCGCGACAGCTCCATGACCGTGCGGTAGTAGCGCTGCATCATCTGCTCGACACCGAGCGTGAAGCGCGCGTCCTCGTAGCCGAGCAGTTCGGCCAGCGATCTCTGGTGGTCGAACAGCAGTCGATCCTCGCGCCGGCCGACGAGTGTGTGCAGGCCGTAGCGCACGGTCCAGAGGAAGTGCTGACACTCCACAAGTCGCTGGTGCTGGCCTTCGGTCAGGAAACCGTGATCGACGAGTTCGGCGAAGCTCTCGGCGCCGAAATGTCGCTTGGCCACCCAGCCGATCATCTGGATGTCACGCAAGCCACCCGGGCTGCCCTTCATGTTGGGCTCCAGGTTGTAGCCCGTGTCGTTGTAGCGTCGGTGGCGCGCGATCTGCTCGTCGCGCTTGGCGCGGAAAAACGCCGTCGACGGCCATATGGACTGCGGCCCCGTCTCCGCAACCATGGCCTCAAACAACGACTCGGGACCCTCGAGCAGCCGCGCTTCCATCAGCGTCGTGGCAACCGTGACGTCGTCGGCCGCGGCTTCGCGGCACTGCGCGACTGTGCGCACGCTGTGCCCCACCTCGAGACCGCTGTCCCAGAGCGCGGTGACGAACGACGCGGCGGCGCCCGTGTCCGTGTCGTCGTGCGCGAGCAGCAGCATGACATCGATGTCGGACCCGGGGTGGAGCTCGCCGCGGCCGTAGCCACCCACCGCGATGAGCGATATCTCGCGGGCGTCAACTTGGCAATGGCGCCAGAGTCGGCGCAGCAAGGCGTCGATGAGGGCCGCGTGCGCGGCCACCAGCGCCTCGACCGATTCCGCGGCACGAAAACGCGCCGCAAGCGCCTGCTTGGCTGCCGCGAGCGGCTCGCGGCAGGCCGACGCCGTAAACGGCTCAAGACGCTCGAGCCTGGCTTCGAATTCCGCCACCGTGTTATCGCGCAGGGCCTGGGGCCTGCGTTGACGCCTTTCGCCGCTGACCAGCATCGAAGGCTCCTGTCAGGCCGCGTTGGCCTGGTCGCGCTCGCTGGCGCCCAGGGTCAGGATCTCGAAGCCCGTTTCGGTGACGAGTATCGTGTGTTCCCACTGCGTCGACAGCGAGTGGTCCTTGGTGACCACCGTCCAGCCATCGGGCAGCAGTTTGGTGTGGCGCTTGCCGGCATTGACCATGGGCTCGACTGTGAAGGTCATGCCAGGCTCAAGCATGAGGCCCGTGCACGGCTTGCCGAAATGTACGACCTGCGGGTCTTCGTGGAAGCCCTGGCCGATGCCGTGGCCGCAGTACTCGCGCACGACGGAGCAACGCCTGGCCTCGACGAAGGTCTGGATGGCGTGACCAATATCGCCCAGGTGCTTGCCGGGCGCGATTTCATTGATACCGCGCATCATGGCCTCGTGGCAGATCCGGGACAGGCGCTCGGCCTGCAGTTTCGGCTTGCCCACCAGGAACATGCGGCTCGTATCGCCGTGCCAGCCGTCCTTGATAACCGTGATGTCGATGTTCAGGGCGTCGCCGTTGCGCAGCTTGCGATCAGAAGGGATGCCATGGCAGATCACGTGGTTCAGTGACGTACAAATCGACTTGGGGAAGGGCACCGGGCCGCCGCCACGGTAGTTGAGCGGCGCCGGAATCGCGTCCTGCACCTCCGTAATGTAGCGGTGGCAGATATCGTTGAGCTCGCCCGTCGTGATGCCGGGCTTTACATAATCCGTGATCATGTCGAGCACATCGGCCGCCAGACGGCCTGC
Organism: Pseudomonadota bacterium; assembly: GCA_039821605.1. Lineage (GTDB taxonomy): Bacteria > Pseudomonadota > Gammaproteobacteria > Steroidobacterales > Woeseiaceae > CALBPI01. Next base: position 600,152 of record JBCBNV010000001.1, read on the forward strand.
GATACGCATCTTTTCCTGCTGCTCGGCGTTCTTGATCGTGACCGGCATGCCTGTTCCTGTTGTCTGTGTCGATTATCTGTAGTGATCATCCGGGGCGTAATTTGCCCCGGCAGCGGCGCTGCGGGCGCCCGCGCCGCGCTGGCACGCGCCCGGGCTCTGTGCTATAAAGCGCGCGCCGAGAAGGGCGTGGACGGCTTGCCGTACCGAGCCCAGCTCACAATTCTAACTATTCCACACCTATATCGACACCCGGTGCTGGGTGCCCCACCGAAAAAGGGGTTGCACTTGGGGGATATGGGGAGGCTTAACCCTAAGGAGACTTCCATGGCCGACGTTACCATGCGTCAAATGCTGGAAGCGGGCGTTCATTTCGGACATCAGACCCGCTACTGGAACCCGAAGATGGCCCCGTTCATCTTTGGCGATCGCAACAAGATCCACATCGTCAACCTCGAACGCACGCTGCCCCTGTTCCGCGAAGCGCTGAACTACGTGAGCGGCCTAGCGTCTGATGGCGGCAACATCCTGTTCGTGGGCACCAAGCGCTCCGCGCGCGACACCATCGGCGAAGAAGCGCGCCGCTGTGGCATGCCGTTCGTCAACTACCGCTGGCTCGGCGGCATGCTGACCAACTTCAAGACCATTCGTCAGTCGATCAAGCGCCTCAAGGAGCTCGAGAGCCTGGGCGAGGGTGGCATGGTCGAATCGCTGACCAAGAAGGAAGTGCTCAACCTGGACCGCGAGCGCGAAAAGCTCGAGCGCAGCCTGGGCGGCATCAAGGACATGGGCGGTCTGCCGGACGCCATGTTCGTGGTTGACGTCGGGCACGAGAACATCGCCATCGACGAAGCCCGCAAGCTCGGTATTCCGATCGTTGCCGTGGTCGATACGAACTGCGCGCCTGATGGCATCGACTACGTGATCCCGGGCAACGATGACGCCATGCGTGCCATCAACTTGTACTCGACGGCGATCGCCGACGCCGTGCTAGACGGCCGCGCAACGGCGCCGCAGGCAGCACTGGGCGACGACGACTTCGTCGAGCTCGACGAGGAAGGCAATGTGCGCAAGGCCGGTGGCAAGGGACGCGGTGGCCGTAAGCCTGCCGCCAAGCCTGCCGAGCCTGCCGCCAAGGCTTCTGAGCCCGCTGCCAAGGCTGCCGAGCCCGCCGCGGCCGAAGCGCCCGAGCCGGCGGTTGAAGCCGTTGCCGAAGCCGAAGCGCCTGCCGCCGAAGACGACGCCAGCGCCGACGCCTGAGGCACTGCCACAGGGCTATCTGACACGCTGCCGGGACGAGTTCCTGGCAGCCTCAAACACCAATGACGAGGTAACACTCATGGCTATCACCGCAGCAATGGTCAAAGAACTGCGTGAGCGTACGGGCGTCGGCATGATGGAGTGCAAGAAGGCGCTCGTTAAGGCTGACGGAGAAATGGAAGCGGCAGCACAGTTGCTGCGCGAGTCGGGCCAGGCCAAGGCCGACAAGAAGGCCGGCCGAGTGGCCGCAGAAGGCCGCATCGTTGTACGCCACGGCGACACGGCCGCGATCATTGTCGAAGTGAACTGCGAAACCGACTTCGTGGCCAACGACGACAACTTCATCGACTTCGCGGAATCGGTTGCCGCGGTCGCACTGGAGCAGCGTCCGGCAGACGTCGACGCGCTCATGGCGGCCACCTTCGCCGACGGCGAAACGGTCGAAGCCACGCGCACGGCGCTCATCGCCAAGATCGGCGAGAACATCGGCGTGCGTCGTTTCGACATCGTTGACGCCGGCGACGGCGCCTTGGCCAGCTACACCCATGGTGCCCGCATCGGCGCGCTGGTTGCCGTCACGGGCGGCGACGATGCGCTGGGCAAGGACATCGCGATGCACGTGGCCGCATCGTCGCCCGTGTGCGTCGACGAAGCCGGTGTGCCGCAGGAGACGATCGACGGTGAGCGCGCCATCCTCGTGGAACAGGCGAAAGGCAGCGGCAAGCCCGACGACATCATCGCCAAGATGGTCGATGGGCGCATGCGCAAGTTCCTGGGCGAGATCACGCTTGTGGGTCAGCCCTTCGTCAAGGACCCCGACCAGACCGTTGGCAAGCTCCTGAAGCAGCACGGCGCGACGGTGTCGCGTTTCGTGCGCTACGAGGTGGGCGAGGGTGTCGAAAAGCAAGAAGACAACTTCGCAGAGGAAGTCATGGCTCAGGTTGCTGCCGCACAGGGCAAGTCCTGAAGCACTTCGCGATGACCGTTGGTGGCGGGCGCTGGGTTACACTGTCGCCCGCCGCCGCAGCGGCCATGACATCACGGAGGCCATCAACGCATGAGTAAAAAGGCGGCACCGATCGCCAGGCGCGTCCTGCTGAAGCTCAGCGGCGAGGCGCTCATGGGGGATCTCAAGTACGGCATCGATCCGAACGTGATTGGCCGTATCGCAAGCGAAGTGGCCACGATCGTCAGCATGGGGGTCGAGGTCGCCATCGTCATCGGCGGTGGCAACATCTTCCGTGGCGCGGGCCTGGCCCGCGCGGGTATGGACCGAGTCACGGGTGACCACATGGGCATGCTGGCCACGGTCATGAACGCGCTGGCGATTCAGGACGCGCTCGAGCGCCAGGAAGTCTATGCACGCGTGATGTCCGCACTGGCCATCAACGACGTCTGCGAAGACTACATTCGGCGGCGCGCCATGCGCCACCTCGAGAAAGGCCGCGTCGTGGTGCTGGCTGCCGGTACGGGTAACCCGTTCTTCACAACCGATACGGCCGCCAGCTTGCGCGCCATCGAGATCGGCGCAGACCTCATGCTCAAGGCCACGAAGGTCAATGGGGTCTTCGACAGTGATCCTGCGACCAACCCCGATGCCGAGCAGCTGCCCGAAGTCAGTTTCGACCGCGTGCTCGCGGACCGGCTCAATGTCATGGATGCGACGGCGATCGTCATGTGCCGCGACAATGCCGTGCCGCTGCGAGTCTTCGACATGACCGAACCCGACGCGCTCGTGCGTGTCATCGAGGGCGAGCCCCTCGGCACTCTCGTTACCGCCTGAAGCTGGAACACCCAATATGATCGAAGACATCAAGAAAGACGCCGCAGAGCGTATGGGCAAGAGCGTCGAATCGCTTCGGGTCGAGTTGCAGAAGATCCGCACGGGCCGCGCGCACACGAGCCTGCTCGATCACATCATGGTCGAGTACTACGGCAGCGACGTGCCCTTGAACCAGGTCGCCAACCTGGGCGTGGAGGATGCCCGCACGCTCACCGTCACGCCCTGGGAAAAAGACATGGTTGCCAAGGTTGAAAAGGCCATTATGAATTCCGACCTCGGTCTCAACCCGGCCTCGGCCGGCACCGTGATTCGTGTGCCGCTGCCGCCGCTGACCGAGGAACGCCGAAAAGACCTCATTCGCATCGTGCGCAATGAGGCTGAAGGCGGTCGCGTCGCGATCCGAAATATCCGACGTGATGCGCTCAACGATTTCAAGGACCTTCTGAAGGAAAAGGATATCGGCGAGGACGACGAACGACGCGCCGCGGACGACGTGCAAACCCTGACCGACACCTACGTGGGCCAGGTGGACGCATTGCTGTCCGAGAAAGAAACCGAGCTCATGGAAATCTGAGTTACTCGGGGTCATGTCGGATCGCGATACGCCAAGCCAACGGGTGCGCCTGCCACAACACGTGGCCGTCATCATGGACGGCAACGGTCGCTGGGCGCGACGGCGTGGTCTGCCCCGTCACCTGGGTCACCGAGCCGGCGTCAAGGCCGTGCGGGCGACCGTGCGACGCTGCGGCGAGCTCGGTGTCGACTACCTGACCTTGTTCGCATTCTCGAGTGAAAACTGGTCTCGACCGCGCGATGAAGTGGTCGGTCTCATGAAGCTGTTTCTCGATGCGCTGCAGCGTGAGGTTGCGGAGCTGCACGAGAACAATGTCCGCCTGAGGTTCATCGGCGACCTGTCGCGCCTGTCGGAACGATTGCGGCGCGGCATGCAGGATGCCGAACGGCTGACGCGCGAGAACAGCGGCCTGGCGCTGCAGGTTGCCGTCGGATTTGGTGGCCGCTGGGACATTGTCGAAGCTGCGCGCGAGCTCGCGGAGCGCGCTAGCGCGGGTACGCTCGACCCCGCGGAACTCGACGAACAGCATGTCAGCGACAGCCTGTCGCTCGCAGGCTGTCCGGACCCCGACCTCATGATTCGCACGGGCGGCGAACAGCGCATCAGCAACTTCCTGCTCTGGCACGCGGCATATGCCGAGCTGTTCTTCTGCGACACACTCTGGCCCGATTTTGACGCGGAGGCGCTGGAACAGGCGCTGTCCTGGTTCGGCAGTCGCGAGCGCCGCTTTGGCCGCGTGGAGACGCTCCCAAAAGAAGAGGCCAGCTGAGGTGCTGCGCGCGCGCATCATCACCGCCGTATGCGCACTGGCGGCCATTTTCCTGGTGCTGTTTGTGCTGCCTCCCGTGGTGGTGGCACCCGTCATCCTGCTCGTGATCACGGGCGCGGCCTGGGAGTGGTCCCGCCTCGCGGGGCTCGAGGCTGCGCTGCCGCGTGCCGCTTACATCCTCGGTATCGCGGCGGCGACCGCAGCCGCCTCGATCACCTGGCCGCACCTGGCGTTTGGGCCGTTGCTCGTGGCCGCCGGGGTCTGGTGGCTGCTCGCGTTCATTCTTGTGGTGCGTTACCCCGTGAAAGTGCCGCGCGCCCTGGTGCTGCTTGGCGGGCCGTTGACGCTGATTCCCGCGGGCTTCGCGCTGATTGCGCTGACGCGCAATGAGATGCTGACGACACTCGACGGTGCAGGGCTGTTGTTGTTCGTACTCGTGACGATCTGGGGCGCGGACGTCGGTGCGTATTTTGCGGGCCGTGCGCTGGGCAAACGCAAGCTCGCGCCCCATGTCAGCCCCAACAAGACCTGGGAAGGCGTGTTGGGCGGGCTGGTGCTCGTGGCGCTCATCGGCGCTGGTGGGGCCTGGATCACAGGGCTTGCCTGGTTCCGGCTTGTACCCCTGTGCGTGGCCGTGGCGGCTATTTCGATTGTCGGCGACCTCACCGTGAGCCTGTTCAAGCGTGAGGCCGGGATCAAGGATTCGGGCACATTGTTTCCCGGGCACGGCGGGATTCTCGATCGAATCGACAGCATCGCCGCAGGCACACCGTTGTTCGTGGCGGGCATCTACCTCGGGCACGGACCGTGGTAGTCGGGCGCAGCGGCTTAAGCCTGCGCGGCCCCTCGTGTATCGTTTCGCTCAGCGTTTCGATGCTTGCAGCCCGGGAACGATGGCTGCCAGGCATGGTCTGTAACGTCGGTGACGTGCCGAGCGCGCGGAGGGGCCACGAATGACAGTACTGGGCTATGTGTTTGCGCTGATCCTGACGATCAGTCTGCTCGTTGCCGTGCACGAGTTCGGCCACTTCATCGTGGCGCGCTGGTGCGGCATCAAGGTGCTGCGATTCTCGATTGGCTTCGGCAAGCCCATCTGGCGCTACCAGCGCCACCGTGACGACACGGAATACTGCATCAGCGCGTTGCCGCTGGGTGGCTACGTCAAGATGCTCGACGAGCGCGAGGGCAATGTTTCGGCGCGCGACGCGGGCCAGAGTTTCAACGCCCAGCCGGTCTGGCAACGCATCGCGGTACTACTCGCGGGGCCTGCGTTCAATTTTCTGTTTGCCATTGCTGCCTATTGGCTGATTCTCGTGCTCGGGACCATGGTGACGCGGCCTGTCGTTGGCGAGGTCGCACCGGGTTCACCGGCCGATGTGGCGGGCCTGCAATACGGCGATGTCATCGCGTCGGTGGGCGGCCGTTCCATCGAGAGCTGGCAGGGCGGCCTGCAGGTACTGGTTGACGAACTCGTCGACGATGCCCGCATCCCGCTGACGATCGATCGCGAAGGCGCGGCCAGTTTCGATACGGTGCTCGTTACCGACGCCGAGACGGCGCGTCTCAGTGAGCCGGGCAAACTCTTCGAGGGCCTGGGGTTCGGTGTCTGGTCGCCACGCCCCATCATCGGTGAGGTCACGCCGGATACCCCGGCCGCTTTCGCAGGGATCCAGCCGGGCGATCGTGTCCTCACCGTGCAGGGCGATGCGGTCACGACCTGGAACCAGGTTGTCGAGCGCATCCGCGCCGCGGGCGAGACGCCCGTGCAGCTCAGCCTGGAACGGGGCGAGCAGATTGTCGATGTGTCCGTGACGCCGCGCATGGTCGACACGGAAGCGGGGCGCGTTGCGCGTATCGGCGCAGCCAATTTTGTCGGCCCTGATTCGCGGCCCGAGAATCTCTACGCTGAAAAGCGCCTGGGTGTTGTCGAGGCCCTGCCGGCCGCTGTCGTGAAGACCGGCGAGCTCACGATGTTCACGCTTGAGATGTTCGGTCGCATGATCACGGGTTCGGTGTCGACAAAGAACATCTCGGGCCCGATCAACATCGCCGAGTACGCGGGCTTCACCTTGAGCCGCGGCTTCATCGACTTTCTCGATTTCCTGGCGCTCGTGAGCGTTAGCCTCGGCGTGCTCAACCTGCTGCCGGTACCCATGCTCGACGGCGGGCAGATCGTCTACCAGTCCGTCGAAGGCATCACGGGTCGTCCGCTCTCCGAGCGTTTGCAGATGCTGGGCCACCAGGTTGGCCTGTTCCTGCTCGTGGGTGTCATGAGCCTCGCCTTTTATAACGACATTGCCCGTGTCGTCGAACGTTTTCTGAGCTGATCGCCACTATCATGCACACCGAATCCCGAGCCGTTGCCCCGGCCTTTCGTTTCATTGGCCTGCGCCGTCGACTGCTCTGGTTGGCAGCACCCGTCTTGTTGTTCGCAGCCACCACGGCGAGCGCCTTCGACGCGTTCGAGGTGCGCAACCTGCGTGTAGAAGGCTTGCAGCGTATCGCGGAAGGTACGGTCTATAACTACCTGCCCGTGAACATTGGCGATGTTATCGACGAGGTGCGGGCCCGCGAGGCCATTCGCGCGTTGTACAGTGGCGGTGACGGCTTGTTCGACACTGTAGAGCTGCGCCGGGACGGCAACACACTCGTGATCGTCGTCGAGGAACGCCCCTCGATCGAGAGCTTCTCGATCGAGGGCAACAAGGACATCAAGACCGAAGACCTCATGGACTCGCTGCGCTCCGTGGGTCTCGCGCGCGGCAAGACTTTTGACCGATCCGTACTCGACGAGGTCACGCAGTTCCTCGTCGACCAGTATTACAGCCGCGGCAAGTACGGCGTTGCCGTCGAGGCTGACGTCGAGGAGCGACCCAACAACGCGGTAGCGATCAACATCAACGTGAATGAAGGTGAGCGCGCCCGCATCCGCCAGATCAATGTGATTGGCAACAACATCTTCGACGACGAGGAACTCGTTGGTCAGTTCGAGCTCAAGACGCCCAACTGGCTGTCCTGGTTGCGACAGGACGACCGCTACTCGCGCGAGGCATTGACGGGCGACCTCGAGACGCTGTCGAGCTACTACCTCGACCGCGGCTACGCCGACTTCCGCGTGACCTCGACGCAGGTTGCCATCTCGCCCGATCGCAAGGACGTGTTCATCACCGTCAACGTGTCCGAGGGCGACGTCTACACGATCAACGACATCAAGATCGCGGGCAAGCTCGTGGTTGAGGAAGAGTTGCTCATGCAGCTGGTTCTCGCCAAGCCCGGTGACATCTTCAACCAGCGCATGCTGACGCAGACCACGGAGCTCATGACCTTGAGGCTCGGTGCCGACGGTTACGCCGAGGCAGAGATCGAGTTCGCACCGGAGCTCGATCGCGACGGCAAGACCGTCGACGTCACGATATTCATTGAACCCAACAACCGTATTTACGTGCGCAACATCAACTTCGACGGCATCGACCAGGTCAACGATGAAGTGTTGCGCCGTGAGGTGCGCCAGATGGAAGGCGCCTACCTTTCCAACCAGTTGCTCGACCGCTCCAAGATTCGTCTTCAGCGTTTGCCCTATCTCGAAACCGTGGATTTCGAAACCGTGCCGGTGCCGGGCGTAAACGACCAGGTCGATGTCGTGTTCGACATCGAGTACGGCCTGCCGGGACAGTTTGGTGGCGGCCTCGGTTACTCCGAGACCCAGAAGTTGCTGCTCAACGGCAACTTTACGCACACGAACTTCATGGGCACCGGCAACCGCGTCAGTGCCGACATCAATTCGAGCCGCTTCCAGAATCTCTACAGCCTGTCCTACACGGACCCCTACGTGACGATGGATGGGGTGCGGCGCACCGTGTCGCTGTCCTACCGCGACTTCGAGCAGTTCAACGATTCGTCGTCGGACCTCTCGACGGAAACACTGACGGCGGCACTCGAGTACAGCTACCCGCTGTCGGAGTTTCAGAGCATCAGCCTAGGCGCGGCGCTGCAGCGCGCCCGACTCGTTGCGTCGGAGAGTGATCAGGGACAATTCTCCACGCAGCAGGCCATCGACTGGATCACGCAGAACGGTGACGCGCAGGTGACGGAGATCGAGGATCCGTTTTTCGGTGACCTGACGGTTTACACGAGTGAGTTTGATACCTACGAACTCATTGCCGGGTGGGGTTTCGACAGCCGCAACCGTGCCCTGTTTGCCGACCGGGGGTCGCGCCACCGCCTGTCGTTTGCCTATGCCGTACCGGGCTCGGATGTTGAGTACTGGACCTTTCGCTATGACGGCGTCAAGCTTGTGCCGCTCTGGGGGCAGTGGACCTTGTCGTTCTCCGCGGACCTCGCGTTCGGTGAAGGCCTTGGCGACACAACGGCGTTGCCGCCCTACAAGCTGTTCCGAACGGGCGGCCCGGGTTCCGTGCGCGGCTTCCGCGAATTCGATCTGGGTCCGCGCGACAGCTTTGGCCGCCCCTACGGCGGCAATATCCTGGTCACCGGACAAGCCGAGCTGTTCCTGCCCATGCCCGAGCGCTTCCGCGGCCGCGGCCGCGCCGCGCTGTTTTACGACGTCGGCAACGTGTTCAGTAACGGCGAGATCGCCTTTACGGACCGCCTTGGCGCGGACCTAATCGACTACAGTTTCGATGCAGACGACCTCAAGCAATCAGTCGGCCTAGCCGTCGAATGGCTCGCGCCGCTCGGTCTGTTCCGTTTCAGCTACGCGTACCCGCTGAACGACTTCAGCGGCAACGACCGCCTGTTCGGCGACGACGTGGAGCGCTTTCAGTTTACAATTGGACAAGCTTTCTGAGGGAAATCACACCATGTTCGACCTGACTCATCGCACCCGAACCCTGTTTGCAGCCCTGCTGTTGGCAGTGCTAGGTGCATCGCCCGTGGCGTCGGCGCAGGAACTCAAGATTGGCGTCGTCAACGTGCAGGCGTTGTTGCAGCAGGCGCCCCAGACCAAGGCTTCGCTCGAGGCCTTGCAGGAAGAGTTTGCACCTCGAGAGCGCACGGTTCTCGCCAAACAGAAAGAGCTCGAGGAGCTTAGCGAGAAGGCGCAGCGTGATCTTGCCGTCATGGGTGAGGAAGAACGCCGCAGCATGGAGCGCCAGCTTCGGGACGGTCGTCGCGACCTCGAGCGCCTGCAGCAGGAGTTCGTTGAGGAAAGCAATCTGCGCCGCAACGAAGAGCTGGCCAAGCTGCAGCGCGTGCTGCTGCAGCAGGTGGACACGTATGCGCGGGATAACGGCTACGACATCATCTTCGGTGACGGCGTGATTTTTGCGAGCGGGCGCACCAACATCACGCGCGCCGTGCTCGACAAGCTCACCTCGGACTTCGAGAACGCGGCCGGCGGCGACTGATTCCGGGCCCGCCGTGACCGAGCTTCGTGTCGGCGATCTCGCGGTCCAGTTTGGCTGCGAGGTTCAGGGCGACCCGGACGCCCGGGTGTCGCGTGTCGCCACGCTGGCGAACGCCGACGCCGCGTCGCTGAGTTTTCTCGCCAATCCCAGTTACCGGCCGCAGCTCGCGGCGACGGCGGCTGCCGCCGTCGTGGTCGCCGAGGCCGACGCCGATGCGGTGCCGTCAACGGCCATCGTGGCGGCCGATCCCTACCTGACCTATGCCCGTATGGCCGGGGCGTTGTATCCGCCGGCTGCGGCGAGGCCCGGCATCGGGCCGGGCGCGCAGGTCGACGCCACGGCAACCGTGGACCCGACCGCAGAGATTGGGCCCAATGCGGTCATCGGCCCGGACGCCGTCATCGCTGCGCATGCGGTGATTGGCGCGGGCACGGTGGTGGGCAAAAACTCGCAAATTGGCGAGGCCACGCGCCTGGCGCCCAACGTGACGATCATGGACGACGTCGTCATGGGCGCCCGTTGCGTTGTGCACTCAGGGGCCGTCATCGGCAGTGACGGATTCGGAATCGCGCGCGGCCCGGCGGGCTGGGAGCGCGTGCCCCAGGTCGGGGGCGTGATTATTGGTGACGATGTTGACGTCGGTGCCTCGACGAGCATCGATCGGGGCGCCATCGAGCCCACCCGCATCGGCAACGGCGTCAAGCTCGACAATCAGATCCAGATCGGGCACAACACCGTCATCGGTGAGCACACCGTCATGGCCGGCATGGTGGGCATCGCGGGCTCCACGACCATCGGCGCCAACTGCGCGTTCGGTGGTAATAGCGGCACCACGGGCCACCTCAGCATCGCGGATGGCGTTATCATTACGGCGCGCTGCACGGTCACGGGCGATATCGACGCGCCCGGCACCTTTGGCGGTGTTTTCCCGCACGAAGACATCCGCTCGCACCAGCGCAACGTGGCCCGCTACCGCCAGCTCGACAAGCTTGCGCGGCGTTTGTCTGCGCTTGAAAAGCGCCTGAAGCACAACGAGAACCCAGAATGAGCGAGATCAATTTCGCCGACCAGCTCGACATTCGAAAGATCATGTCGCTGATCCCGCACCGCTATCCGTTTCTGCTCATCGACCGGGTGTTGTCCTGTGAGCCGGGTGAGTCGGTGGTGGCGCTTAAGAACGTGACCTTCAACGAGCCCTTCTTTCAGGGTCACTTCCCCGGTCGGCCTGTCATGCCCGGTGTCCTGATCATCGAGGCGCTGGCGCAGGCGACGGGCATCCTGGCGTTTGCCACCGTGGGGGAGGGTCCCGGCGAGGGCCGCCTGTACTACTTCGTCGGCATCGACAAGGCACGCTTTCGCCAGCCCGTTGAGCCAGGCGATCAACTGCGCCTCGAGGCGAAGCTGATTCGGCGTATTCGCACGGTCTGGCGGTTCGAGGCCACGGCCTGGGTCGGCGACACCAAGGTCGCGTCGGCCGTACTCATGTGCGCACCGGGCGAGGCCTGACACATGGCGGGCATCCACCCGACGGCGATCGTCGATGACGGCGCCACGATCGCCGATGACGCGACGATCGGGCCTTACGCGATCATTGGCCCCGACGTCACGATTGGTTCCGGCACACTCATCGACGCCCACGTCGTGGTGCGCGGCCCCACGGAGATCGGCCGCGACAACCGGTTCTACCCGTTCTCGTCGATTGGCGATGACCCGCAGGACAAGAAATACGCCAATGAGCCCACCAAGCTCATCATCGGCGACCGCAACACGGTCCGCGAGTACTGCACGATCAACCGCGGCACGGTGCAGGACGAAGGTGTCACGCGCATCGGCAACGACAACTGGATCATGTCCTACGTGCACATCGCCCACGACTGCATTGTCGGCGATCACTGCATACTGGCCAACAACGCCACGCTGGCCGGCCACGTCAAGGTGGGCGACTGGGCGATCATGGGTGGCTACGCCGGGATCCATCAGTTCTGCCAGGTCGGCGCGCACGCGTTCCTGGGTATGTACGCGGCGATCGGCAAGGACGTACCCGCCTTCGTCATGGTCATGGGCAGTCCCGCAGCCGCCCGCGGCATAAACGCCGAAGGCCTCAAGCGGCGCGACTTCACGCCGGAGCAGATTCGCAACATCAAGACGGCCTACAAGGTCGTGTACCGTGACGGCCTGCGCCTTGAAGAGGCGGTAAACAAGCTCCGTTCGCTGGCTGCCGAGCAGCCCGAGATCCTGCCCATGCTCGAGTCTATCGAGCGTTCGGAGCGCAGCATTGTCCGCTGAGGTCGGCGGGGCGGGGATGCCTGTCACGGCGCGCTGATCGTGCGCGTCGGTCTCGTCGCTGGAGAAGTTTCGGGCGATGTACTCGGCGGCGGTCTCGTCGAGGCGATCCGCGCACGCCACCCCGATGCGCAATTCGAAGGTGTCGGCGGCGACACGATGCGCGCGGCCGGTATGGACTGCTGGTACGACGCCGAGGCGCTGGCCGTCATGGGGCTCACCGAGGTGCTGGCCCATCTGCCGCGACTGCTGCGGCTGCGCCGCGATCTTGTGCGACGCTGGACCGCACAGCCACCCGATGTATTTGTCGGCATCGACGCGCCCGATTTCAATCTGGGGCTAGAGCTCAAGCTTCGACGCCGCGGTGTGCGCACCGTGCATTACGTGAGCCCGTCCGTGTGGGCGTGGCGGCAGCGCCGCGTACGCAAGGTCCGACGGGCCTGCGACCGCGTGCTGTGCCTGCTGCCGTTCGAGCCCGACTTCTACGCCGACAACAGTGTGCCGGCGGATTTTGTCGGCCACCCGCTGGCGCAACGCATTTCGCCCGAGCCCGACACGGCGGCGGCGCGCGCCGCATTGTCGATTGCTGGCGACGGGCCCGTCCTGGCCGTCTTGCCCGGCAGCCGGCTGGGTGAAATCGGCCGGCTGGGCGCCGATTTTGCGGCCGCGGCCCAGCAATTCAGTGCGGCCAACCCCGGCACCACCGTGCTGGTGCCGCTGGCTACGCCAGCCGGGGCCGATGCCTTCCGCGCCATTGTCGCTGACCTGGGCGTTGGTGATAACTTCAGGATCAGCGTAGGCGACGCGCGGGCCTGTATGGCGGCCTGCGACCTGCTGCTCATGGCCTCGGGCACGGCAACGCTCGAAGGCCTTCTGCATGGTCGCCCCATGGTGGTTGCGTACCGGCTCGCGACCTCGACCTACCGGATTCTGAGGGCCCTCAAGCTAGTGAAGCTCAAGCACTTCTCACTGCCGAACCTGCTCACGCCCGAGCCGCTCGTCACAGAGGTGTTGCAGGATGATGTGACGCCCGAACGGCTGGCCAGCGAGCTCAATACGCTCATGGCATCGCCCGAGCGCGCGGCGGCGATGCGGCGGGCATTCAGCGACGTGCACGAGCTGCTCGCGCGCAACGCCGATGCGCGCGCCGCGGAGCTTGTGCTGGCCACGGCGAAGTCCGCATGACAGGTCAACGTCCGCTGCCGCTGCCGCCCATGCCAGAGCTCGGGCCCGTCGCCGGAATCGACGAGGCGGGTCGCGGGCCGCTGGCGGGCCCCGTGGTCGCCGCGGCTGTGGTCCTCGATCCCGCCAACACGCCCGAGGGCATCGATGACTCCAAGCGTCTGAAGCAAAGTGCGCGTGAGCGGCTTGCAGAAGCCATCCGCGCGTCAGCCTTGCATTTTCACGTGGCCGTCGTATCCGCAGCCGATGTCGACCGGCTCAACATTCTCCAGGCAACGATGCATGCGATGGCGCTGGCGGCCGACGGCATTGACGCGACACTAGCCGAGGTTCGCATCGACGGTAACCGTGCGCCGACGCTCATGGCACGACATGAGCGCGTGCCTGTGACGACCTGGGTGGGCGGTGACGGGCGCTGCGCGTCGATCGCCGCTGCGTCGATCCTGGCCAAGACCACCCGCGACGCGCTCATGTGCGATTACGACCTGCGCTGGCCCGAGTACGGGTTCGCGCAGCACAAGGGCTACGGTACCGCCGCGCACCTGACTGCACTGCGTGAGCATGGTCCCTGCGACATCCACCGCGTAAGTTTCGCGCCCGTGCGCGCGGCGCAGGAGCGCGACTGATGGCGGCCCAGGCCAGCGCCGTCGCCGAGACGATTGGCGGCACCGAGGCGCAGACCTCGGGTGGATTCGTGCACTTGCACGTACACACCCAGTACTCGCTTGTCGACGGGCTCGTGCGCGTGCCCGAGCTCGTGCGCCAGGCGCGCGCCGCGGGCATGCCCGCCGTGGCCCTGACCGATGCCGGCAACCTGTTTGCCATGGTCAAGTTCTACCGCCAGGCGCTCGCGCAGGGCGTGAAGCCCATCGTCGGCGTCGAGCTGGCCCTGGTTGCCGATGAAGACGCCAAGACCGATGACGTCATGGTCGTGTTGTGTCAGGACGCGGTGGGTTACCGCAACCTGACGCGACTCGTGACCCAGAGCTTTCTCGATGGGCAGCTGCGCGGTCGGCCGCGCGTGCGCCGCGACTGGCTCACGGCCGAGAAGACGTCGGGACTGATCGCGCTGTCGGGCGGATTTGCGGGCGATGTCGCGCGGCTGGCCTTGTCGCGTGGTGCAGAAGCCGCGGGCGAGCGGCTTGCGGCTTGGCGCAGGCTGTTCGGTGACCGCTACTACCTGCAGGTCTCGCGCACGGGGCGTGAGGTCGAGGAGCGCTGGTTGCAGCACGCCGTGAGCCTGTCTGCGGCGCACGGCGTGCCGCTCGTCGCCACCAACGACGTGCGCTTCCTGGCCGCCGGCGATTTCGAGGCCCACGAGGCGCGTGTGTGCATCCACCAGGGCCGCACGCTCGCCGACACCGGGCGCCCGCGCGTCTACACACGCGAGCAGTACCTGCGTTCGCCTGAGGACATGTATGCGCTGTTTGCCGACGTGCCCGTCGCCGTAGCGAACACGGTCACGGTCGCAGCGCGATGCAGCCTCGACCTCGAACTCGGCAAGAGCTATCTGCCCGAGTTTCCGACCCCCGACGAACACACGACAGACTCATGGCTGCGCCATGTCGCCGCCGTCGGGCTCGACGAACGCCTCGCCGCAAGTGAGCGACACGACCATGGCGAAGAGACCTATGAGGCGCGGCTCGCGCGGGAGCTCGATGTCATTTGCGACATGGGCTTTCCGGGTTACTTTCTTATCGTTGCCGACTTCATTCGCTGGGCGCGCGAGAATGGTGTGCCCGTCGGGCCCGGGCGCGGCTCCGGTGCGGGTTCGCTCGTGGCCTGGACGCTGGGCATCACCGATATCGACCCGCTCGAGCATGACCTCCTGTTCGAGCGCTTCCTGAATCCCGAACGCGTCTCCATGCCCGACTTTGACGTCGACTTTTGCATGGAGGGTCGCGATCGCGTGATCGCCTACGTCGCTGATCACTACGGCCGCAATCGGGTGTCGCAGATCATCACCTACGGCACGATGGCCGCGAAGGCCGTGGTTCGCGATGCCGGGCGCGTGCTCGAGTTCCCGTACGGATTCGTTGACCGCATCGCCAAGCTCATCCCGTTTGAAGTCGGGATGACGCTCGATAAGGCCTTGTCCGAGGAGGCCGAACTCGCGCGGCTCTACGAAGAAGACGAAGAAGTGCGCAGTATCCTCGACCTGGCGCGTTCGCTCGAAGGCTGCGTGCGCAACGCGGGCAAGCACGCTGGCGGTGTCGTCATCGCCCCCACCGAGCTCACGGACTTCACCCCGCTGTACTGCGAAGAGGGCGGCAACAACCTCGTCACACAATTCGACAAGGACGACGTCGAGGCCGCGGGCCTGGTCAAGTTCGACTTCCTGGGTCTGCGCACACTCACGATCATCGACTGGGCGCTGGACGCCGTGAACGCGCGCCGGGCTGCGGCTGGCGAACCGCCGCTCGACCTAGCCAACCTGCCCATGGATGACGGAAAGACGTTCGCGCTGCTGCAGCGCTGTCAGACCACAGCCGTGTTCCAGCTCGAGTCGCGTGGGATGAAGGACCTCATCAAGCGCTTGCAGCCCGATAGCTTTGCCGATCTCGTGGCACTGGTGGCGCTGTTCCGACCCGGCCCGTTGCAGTCGGGCATGGTCGATGACTTTATCAACCGCAAGCACGGCCGCGGCGGCGAAATCGACTACCTGCACCCTGAGCTTCAGCCCGTGCTCGAGTCGACCTATGGCGTCATCCTCTACCAGGAGCAGGTGATGCAGATCGCGCAAGTGCTGGCAGGCTACACGCTGGGCGGCGCCGACCTGTTGCGCCGCGCCATGGGCAAGAAGAAGCCCGAGGAGATGGCCAAGCAGCGCGAAATCTTCGTGGCAGGTGCCACGGAGCGCGGCGTCGACAAGGCGCAAGCCGAGTACATCTTCGATCTCATGGAGAAATTCGCGGGTTATGGCTTCAACAAGTCGCATTCCGCGGCTTACGCCGTGCTGTCCTACCAAACGGCCTGGCTCAAGGCGCATTACCCCGCGGAGTTCATGGCGGCCGTGATGTCGTCGGATATGGACGCCACCGACAAGCTCGTCGGCCTCAAGGACGACTGCCGGGTGCTGGGCCTCAAGCTGCTGGCTCCGGACATCAACACTTCCGTGTGGGCGTTCTCGGCAACTGACGATGGCGGCATCCGGTACGGCCTCGGTGCCGTGAAAGGGGTCGGGCGGGCGGCCATCGACGCGACGATCGAGGCGCGCGACACCGATGGCCCGTTCACCGACCTTTCGGACCTGTGCCGTCGCGTGGATGCCGAGCGCATCAACCGCCGCATGTTCGAAGCGCTCATCAAGTCCGGTGCGCTCGACGCCCTCGGCCACAATCGGCGCACGCTCTTTGAGGCGCTGCCGCTGGCGCTCGCGCAGGCAGAGCAGGACGCGCGTGCCCGCGACGCGGGGCAGACCGACTTGTTCGCGCTTGACGATGCGTCGTCACCGGCCGCACCGTCGCTCGAGATCGCCGCGCATCCCGAGTGGCAGCACGGCGATCGGTTGCGGGCCGAGAAGGAGGCGCTGGGCCTGTATCTGAGCGGTCACCCCTTCGAGGCCTACCGAGACATGGCGCAGCACATCACGAGCGGCTCACTGGCCGACGTGACCTCGATCAAGCCGCCCCCCGAGGCCGGCAACGGTGGCAGCTTTGCGCAGCCACGCCGCAATGCCACCGTGGCTGGGCTGATCTTCGACATCCGGCGGCGCGGCAACCGCACGACACTGACGCTCGACGATGATACCGGCCGAGTCGAGATCCAGCTTTACGCCGAGGTGGTGGACGCCGTGCGCCACCTGCTCGTGAAGGACGCGGTCGTCATCGCGATCGGGCAGCTGCGCTGGGACAACTTCCTGAACGGCTGGTCAGTCTCCGCGCGCAGCCTGCGCGATATCGATCACGTCATCGAGGAGCAGGCGCGGCGCCTCGTACTGACGCTGGAGAAGTCAGACGATGACGCCGAGGCCATGTTGCAGCTTCGCGCGCTCAAGGAAACGCTCGAGCCGCATGTAGGCGGCGCCTGCGAGGTAGCCGTCGAGTATTGCGTGGCGGGCAAGACAGCGCAGCTCTTGTTCGGGGAGCGCTGGCGCGTTCGCGCCAGCCGTGACTTGCGCCTGGCGCTGGCGGCGCTGCCCGGTGCCGCTGCACTGCGACTCGCCTTCACAACCGAACACTGATCGTGCGGCCACAACGGGCGCTGTGCTAAATTTGCCGGATTCTTCTGGCCGGAAGTCTCGGATGGACCTCAAGTTTCTCGACTTCGAACAACCAATCGCTGAGCTCGAAGCGAAAATTGATGGGCTGCGCTATGTCGGCGACGACTCGGGCGTCAACATTGCCGAAGAAATCGACCGGCTGCAGGCCAAGAGTGCCTCGCTGACCAAGCAGATCTTCTCGAGCCTGTCGGCCTGGCAGGTCGCGCAGGTGGCGCGTCACCCGATGCGGCCCTACACGATGGACTACGTGCCGGCGATCTTCGACGACTTCCAGGAGTTGCACGGTGACCGCATGTATGCGGACGACTACGCCATTATCGGTGGCATGGCGCGGCTAGAGGGCACGCCCGTCATGGTGATCGGTCACCAGAAGGGACGAGACACCAAGGAACGCGTGCGCCGCAATTACGGGATGCCGCGACCCGAGGGTTATCGCAAAGCGCAGCGGCTCATGCAGATGGCCGAAAGATTCGGCCTGCCCATCATCACGCTCATCGACACACCGGGCGCCTACCCCGGCATCGGTGCAGAGGAGCGCGGACAGTCCGAGGCCATTGCGCGCAGCCTGTTCGTCATGTCGCGGCTCAAGACGCCCGTGGTTAGCGTGGTCATCGGCGAGGGCGGTTCGGGTGGTGCGCTTGCCATCGGCGTTGCCGATCGCCTGCTCATGCTGCAGTATGCCGTGTACTCGGTCATTTCGCCCGAAGGTTGTGCCTCGATTCTCTGGAAGAGCGCCGACAAGGCCGCAGACGCCGCGGAAGCCATGCGGATCACCGCCAGCGAGCTCGAGCAATTCGGGCTCATAGACGGTGTACTCGACGAGCCACTGGGCGGTGCCCATCGAAATGCCGAGTCCATGGCGGCCGGTCTCAAGAATGCACTCGTCGCGCAGGTCGAGGAGCTCAAGTCCTTGCCGACGGAGACGCTGCTTGAACAGCGTGCGGCCAAGCTCGCCGCCTACGGCGAGTTCCGCGAAGGCTGATGCCGCTCGATCCCGTCGCGCTGTGTGACGGCATCGACAGCACGGCCGCAAGGCTGGGCAAGCGCAGGCTCGCCGTCGCCTACAGTGGCGGGCTCGATTCCACGGTATTGCTGGCACTGGTGTCCGCGGGCAGCCCACTGCCGTTACGAGCACTCCACGTCTATCACGGCCTGCAGGGCGAACAGCCCGCGTGGCGTGCGCACGTGGCCGAAACCTGCGCGCAACGCGACATTGCGCTGAAGGTCCTCGAGGCGCGCGTGACCCCGGCGCCCGGGGAGAGCGTGGAGGCTGCCGCGCGCGAGGCGCGCTACGCAGTATTCAGCAACGCGCTCGAGAACGACGAACTGTTGCTGCTGGCCCAGCACCGTGACGATCAGGCGGAGACGCTTCTGCTGCAGCTGTTGCGCGGGGCGGGGCCGGCCGGGCTCGCGGCGATGCCGGTGCTCGCCGAGCTGGGCGCAAGCCATCTAATGCGGCCCCTGCTGGGTGTGGATCGCGATGCCCTTGAGGACTATGCGCGGGCCCATGCGCTGCGCTGGTTCGACGACCCCAGCAACGCCGACAACCGCTTTGACCGCAATTACCTGCGTCGCGAGGTCATGCCGCGGCTGCGCGAGCGCTGGCCCGGCCTCGCGACCACCTTGTCGCGGGCCGCGGACTGGCAGGCAGAAGCCGATCGCCATGCGAGCACGCTGGCCGCCGCCGACGCGCGCCGCCTCGCGCCGCAACCCGAGCGCATTGACGTGTCACAGTGGTCGGCGCTGACCGCCGAACGACAGCGCAATCTGCTGCGCTTCCTGTGCCGCGCACAGTCATTGCCGACGCCGACGGCGAGCCGTATTGAATCGTTGCAGGCATTGGCTGCGGGCGACACACCGCGGGGTGAGGTGCGCTGGTCCGGCGGTGAGGCGCGGCGCTACCGAAACTGGCTGTACCTGACGCCGCCGCTCCCGGCGCCACCGGAGGACGGCTGGCGCGCTGCGCCCGACAGCACGGGGGCACTGGAACTGCCTCTGCCTTACGGCCGACTGCACTACGACCGCGCCGCGCTCGACGGCGCCAGCATTGAGTGCCGGTTCCGGCGCGGCGGGGAGCGCGTGCGTCGAGAGCCCGGCGCGCACAGTACGCCCTTTGCCGCCTGGTGCCAGCGCGAGTCCATTGCGCCCTGGCTGCGATTGCGACTGCCACTGACGTTTGTCGATGATGTGCTCGCGGTCATTGGCACACGGGCCGTAGCGCCCGAATACGTGGCCTGGGTGCCGCGCTGGACGGGGGCGCCGCGCGGCCTTGAAGCCTGATCCAGCCGCCCGGCTAAATTGTTTGCGAGGGGCCCATCTGATAACCTGCTTTTCCGTCTCCAATCACTGGGCAATGGCACGTGCGACAGTGACCGAGAGCCGGAGTGAAGGCTTGCGTCCGGCCCCACCGAGCGATGTTCGGTCGGCCAGGCGAGCTGCGCAAAACCTCTTGAGGTTGCGCCGCGACGACACCCTTTGCTCCGGCTTTTTTAGTGCCGCAACAATGCGCATCGGCAGCTGCGGCCTGATGCACTGGCGTACATGACGAGCAGGCACACGACGGGTCCTACATGACAGCTTACGTATTCATCACGGGTGGGGTGGTTTCGTCCCTGGGCAAGGGCATTACCTCGGCCTGCCTCGCGGCCATCATGGAGTCGCGCGGGCTCTCCATCAGCATGATGAAGCTCGACCCCTACATCAACGTCGATCCGGGCACGATGAGCCCGTTCCAGCACGGCGAAGTGTTCGTCACCGACGATGGCTCCGAGACGGACCTCGACCTGGGCCACTACGAGCGCTTCGTGCGCATCACCACGGGCCAGCATTCCAACTTCACCACGGGCCGGATCTATGAGTCGGTGATCGCCCGCGAACGGCGTGGCGACTACCTGGGCGCAACGGTGCAGGTGATTCCGCACATCACCGACGAGATGAAAGAGAGCATTCGCCGCGGCGCCGGCGATGCCGATATCTGCTTTGTCGAGATTGGCGGCACCGTGGGCGATATCGAGTCGCTGCCGTTCCTCGAGGCCATTCGTCAGATGGGCGTGGAACTTGGTCGTGAGCGTGTGGCCTATGTCCACCTCACGCTGGTGCCCTACATCGCGACCTCGTCCGAAATCAAGACCAAACCGACGCAGCACTCAGTCAAGGAGTTGCGCTCGATCGGGATCCAGCCCGACATTCTGGTCTGTCGTTCCGAGAAGCCGCTGCCTGACGAGCAGCGCCGCAAGATCGCCTTGTTTACGAACGTGCCTGAAAACGCCGTCGTGTCGGCCTATGACGTCGGCGATATCTACGAAATCCCGTCGGTGCTGCACAAGCAGGGGCTCGACGAGATCATTTGTCGCCAGTTCCGCATGGACGTGCCCAAGGCAGACCTGTCCGAATGGAAGGCTGTGGTCGATGCCAAGAAAAAAGCCGAGGGCGAGGTCAACATCGCCATGGTTGGCAAGTACGTCGATTTTCGCGACAGCTACATCTCGCTGGCTGAGGCGCTGCTACACGCGGGTCTGCACACGCGCACTCGGGTCAACATCCACTACGTCGAATCGCAGGACGTCGAGCGCAATGGCACCAACCAGCTGCGCCAGTATGACGCCATTCTCGTGCCGGGCGGCTTCGGCGACCGCGGCATCGAGGGCAAGATCCAGGCCGTGCGGTTCGCGCGCGAGCGCGGTGTGCCCTACCTGGGTATCTGCCTGGGGATGCAGGTTGCGGTCATCGAGTACGCGCGCCACGTCGCCGGGCTGACCGACGCGCACAGCACCGAGTTTGATCGCGAGACGCCACACCCCGTCGTGGGTCTGATCACCGAGTGGCGCGGCATCGACGGCGTGACGGAGCTCAGAAGCGAGCAGTCCGACCTGGGGGGTACGATGCGCCTGGGCGCACAGCAGATTCAACTCCAGGAAGGCACGGCGGTGCGCGAGATCTACGGTGAGCAGGAAATTCGCGAGCGCCACCGGCACCGCTACGAGGTCAACAACAACTACCGCGACCAACTTGCCGGAGCTGGCCTGGTGTTCTCGGGTCTGTCCGAGGACGACCTCGTCGAAATGGTCGAGCTGCCGGGGCACCCCTGGTTCGTCGCGAGTCAGTTCCACCCCGAGTTCACCTCGAACCCGCGTGACGGTCACCCGCTGTTCTCGGGCTTCATTACCGCGGCCCGCGCCTACGCCGAGAGTGGTCACGAGTCGTCGGGCAGGAGCGCGAGCGCGTGAAAATCGGTGCCATCGAGGTGGGTCTCGACCGGCCGTTCTTCCTGATTGCGGGGAACTGCGTCGTGGAGACCGAAGCCACGACCATGGAGACGGCCGAGCGCTTGCTCGAGGCGACAGGAAAGCTCGGCATCGGGCTCGTCTACAAATCGTCGTTCGACAAGGCCAACCGCAGCTCCGTCGACAGCTTCCGGGGACCGGGCATAGGCGAGGGGCTCGAGATCCTCGCGCGCGTGCGCGATAAGCTCGGCGTCCCGATTCTCACGGACGTGCACGAAGACACGCCGTTCGACGAGGTGGCCGAGGTCGTGGACGTCATGCAGACGCCCGCATTCCTGTGCCGGCAGACGAACTTCATCGTCAACGTGGCGAAGCAGGGCATCCCCGTCAACATCAAGAAGGGACAGTTCCTGTCGCCCTGGGAAATGGACAATGTTGTGGACAAGGCGCGTTCCACGGGCAACACGGATATCATGGTCTGCGAGCGTGGTTTCTCGTTTGGCTACAACAACTTGATTTCGGATATGCGATCGCTGGCCATCATGCGCCGCACAGGTGCGCCCGTCGTGTTTGACGCGACCCACTCGGTTCAGCTGCCGGGCGGCAAGGGCAATGCGTCCGGCGGACAGCGGGAGTTTGTGCCCGTACTCGCGCGTGCGGCCGTGGCGACGGGCGTGGCGGGCGTGTTCATGGAAACGCACCCCGATCCGTCGCAGGCCTTGTCGGACGGCCCCAACGCCTGGCCGCTCGACGATATGCCCGCGCTACTCGAAACTCTCAAACGAATCGACGAAACGGTAAAATCCGGGGCCTTTGCCGAGTCGGCCTACGGCCTCGGCGCAGTGGAGCAATAAGCAGTGCAGGGCACGACAATAAAACTGATTGCGGCGCGCGAGATTCTCGACTCGCGGGGCAACCCCACGGTTGAGGCGGAAGTGTGGTTTGGGGACGGCAGCCACGGGCGCGCCGGCGTGCCCTCGGGCGCATCGACGGGCACGCGCGAAGCCGTTGAGCTGCGCGATGGCGACGCGAGTCGTTACCTCGGCAAAGGCGTGACGCAAGCCGTCGCCAACGTGAACGGCGAGATTCGCGACATGCTCATCGGTCGCGACGGCGCCGACCAGGCGGCCGTCGATGCCGCGCTCATCGAGCTCGACGGCACCGACAACAAGGCCCGTCTCGGCGCCAACGCCTTGTTGGCCGTGTCACTGGCCGTTGCCAAGGCGCAGGCTGTGAGTCGCAAGCTGCCGCTATTTGCCACGCTGGGCGAGAACGAAAACATGCCTTTGCCGATGATGAACATCATCAACGGCGGTGCGCACGCCGATAACAGCGTCGACATTCAGGAGTTCATGGTGCTGCCCGTCGGTGCGCCGAGCTTCAAAGAGGCACTGCGCTGTGGCGCCGAGATCTTCCACGCACTCAAGAAGGTGCTGAGCGGTCGCGGCCTGTCGACGGCTGTTGGCGACGAGGGCGGCTTCGCGCCCGACCTGCCGTCCAATGAAGCAGCACTCGAGACGATCATGGAGGCCATCGGCAAAGCCGGCTACACGGCGGGCGGCGACGTCCTGCTGGGCCTCGATGTCGCGAGCTCGGAATTCTACGAGGACGGTCGTTACGTGCTGGCCTCGGAAAACCGGAGCTTTGATGCGGACGGCTTCGCGGGTTACCTCGCCGGTCTGTGCGATGGGTACCCGATCGTGACCATCGAAGACGGGATGGACGAATCGGACTGGGACGGCTGGAAGCTGCTCACGGACCGACTCGGGTCTCGCGTGCAGCTTGTGGGCGACGACCTGTTCGTCACGAATACCCGGATTCTGAAGCGCGGCATCGACTCGGGTGTGGGCAATTCGATCCTCATCAAGCCCAATCAGATCGGCACCATGACCGAAACGCTGGCGGCCATCGACATGGCCATCGACGCCGGCTACACAGCCGTGGTCTCGCACCGCTCGGGTGAAACGGCGGATGCGACCATTGCAGATATTGCGGTTGGAACGCGTGCCACTCAGATCAAGACGGGCTCGCTGTCGCGCTCAGATCGCATCGCAAAGTACAACCAGCTGCTGCGCATCGAAGAACTGCTCGGCGAGCGCGCCACCTACCACGGACGCGCGGCGTTCCCCGCCAGCGTGGCGGTAGGTGACTGATGCGTGACGTCGTCCGGACAGGCCGAGCACTCCGCGCCAGCACCGTGTGCCTCGTGGTCGCGGGTGCCTTCTTCGCCTGGACGATGACGCAGTTGCTCTTGTCACCCGATGGGTTGCGCAAGACCCGTGAATTGCGCGCCGCCGTTGCCACCACACGTGTCGAGATTGCGTCGCTCGAGCGGCGCCACGCGGCGCTGGCCGCCGAGGTCAATAACCTGAAGCGCGGTCTTCAAGCCGCCGAGGAGCGCGCCCGCGCCGATCTCGGCATGATCGGCGTCAACGAGTCGTTCTACCAGATCATCGTCTCGGACCCCGAGTGACCCCCGCCGGCGGCGGTTGGCCGCAACCTGCGGCGCACGGCCGCAGCCTGGCGCCCGCGCGACTGCGTGTTCAGCCTGAGCATTTCGCGGTCGAAGAACTGCCGAATTGGACCCCGACGGGCGACGGCGAACACGACGTCGTCTATGTTGAAAAATGCGGTGCCAACACACGTTGGGTGGCGGGAGCACTGGCGCGCCACGCGGGTTGCCACGCCCGCGACGTGGGTTATGCCGGCCTTAAAGATCGTCATGCCGTCACGCGGCAGTGGTTTAGCGTGCAGCGGGGCGGTCGCAGCGTTGACTGGGACGCGCTTGAGGTCGAAGGCGTCCGCGTGCTCGAGGTGCATGCGCACCGCCGCAAGTTGCGCCCTGGCGCACTGGCCGGTAATCGCTTCCGCATCGTCGCGAGCCTCGAGGATCTCGCAGCCGTCGACGTTGCGGCGCTCGAGGCCCGCGCAGCCTGTGTGACAGCTCAGGGCGTCCCCAACTATTTCGGCCCGCAGCGGTTTGGACGTGACGCGGGCAATCTCGCGCTCGCGAGCCGTCTCGCTGCAGGCGAGCGACTCGGGCGCGGGGACCGAGGATTCGCGGTCTCCGCAGCACGGGCGGCACTGTTCAATGCGGTGCTTGCCGCGCGCGTGGCCGACGCGAGCTGGCGTGTTCCGCAGTCCGGGGATGCACTCATGCTGTCGGGCTCAAACAGCTTCTTCCTGGCCGGCCCCGATGAGCCGTTGGACACGCTACGCGAGCGTGCCGTAGGCGGTGATCTGCAACCCACGGGCCCGCTGTGGGGCGATGGCGAGCCGGCCGTGGCGGGCGACGTCCAAGCGCTCGAGTCGCGCGTCGCCGCGGCGCACCCGGAATGGGTCGAGGCAACGCACCGCGCGCGTGCCGAGGGCGCGCGTCGCGCGTTACGGGTGTTTGCTTCGGAATTCGAGATGGGCCCCGTCGCCGAAGGATACGCGCTTCACTTCACGCTGCCGGCCGGCAGCTTCGCCACGGCCGTTGTCAACGAGTTCTTCTCGGTCGTCTAGTAGCGCAGCAAGACGTACACGGCGCCGCTGCCGCCGTCGACCTGGCGCGCCGAGACAAAGGCGGACACGGCATCCAGCCGCCGCAGCCAACCGTCAACACTGCCCTTGAGCTTCGGGCCGCGGTGACCCGAGCCCAGCCCCTTGCCGTGGATGATGCGCACGCAGCGCCAGCCGTAGTGCTCACAGTCGGCCAGAAACTCGCGCAAAACCTCCTTGGCCTCGCGCACCGTGTAGCCGTGCAGATCGAGTTCGGCCTCAACGCGGTAGCCGCCTCGGGCCAGCTTGCGCAGTGTGCGCTCGCCAACCTCGGGTCGACGAAACCGGAGTGCGTCGCCATTGCGCCACTCCATCTGCTCGATGTCCGCCTGCAGGCTTTCCTCAAGCACCTGCCGTTCGTCCTCGCGCCGCATCCGGGCGCGTGGCTTGGGTTTGCGGCGGGGGGGCTCGGCGCGGTCGTGTGACAGGGGGCGCGCGCCGCTAACCGCGTCCCGGAACAGCGAGTTGTCGTCGTCGTGTTCAGCCATGGCAGGAGTCACCGGGTGGCCTTTGAGGATAACCGGGCAGCCCGCGCGCTGAAAGCGGTGCTTAAGCTCGTCTCCGGGATTGCGTATCATCACGGTTTGCCATGCGCGGGTTCTCGCCCAGTTGAAGATCCTTCTCAGTAACGACGATGGCTACCGTGCGCGTGGTCTCGCGGTGCTTCATGCGCGTCTCAAACAGCTCGGCCAGGTCGAGGTGGTGGCGCCCGATCGCAACCAGAGTGGCGCCTCGAGTTCGCTGACGCTGCATTCGCCCTTGCGCGTGGCGCAGGCCGCGACGGACATTTACAGCGTCAACGGCACGCCGTCGGACTGCGTCCACCTGGCGCTGGCGGGATTCCTCGAAAGCGATCCCGACATGGTCGTTTCCGGTATCAACCACGGCGCCAATCTCGGTGATGACGTCATCTATTCCGGCACGGTGGCCGCGGCCATTGAGGGGCGTTACTGCGGTCTGCCCGCCATCGCCGTGTCGCTCGTCGGCGATACACACACGTATTTCGAAACGGCTGCGGCCGTGACGGGCACCGTGATCGAGCGCATGACGCGCGAGCCGTTGCCCGCGGACCTTATTCTGAACATCAACGTGCCCGATGTGCCGCTCGAGTCGCTGGCGGGGATCCGTGCCACGCGATTGGGTTTCCGCCATCGTGCGGAGCCGCTGGTACGGCAACGTGACCCGCGCGGGCGCGAGATCTACTGGATTGGTCCCGCGGGTCCCGGCGAGGACGCGGGGCCGGGTACGGACTTTCATGCCGTCGAGCACGGCTTCGCGTCGGTGACGCCGTTGCAGATCGACCTGACGCGGCACCAGCAGCTTGAGCAGTTGCGCGGCTGGCTCGGGGCGCTGTCGTGAGTTCCCGCGAGGGTATCGGCATGACGTCGATGCGCACGCGCGAGCGGCTCGTGCGACGGCTGCAGGAGCAGGGCATCCGTTCACCGGCTGTGCTGGGCCGCATCCGCGATGTACCGCGCCACCTGTTCATGGACGAGGCACTCGCGAGCCGTGCCTACGAGGACACGGCACTGCCCATCGGACACGGTCAGACGATCAGCCAGCCCTACGTGGTGGCGCGCATGACCGAAGCGCTCATCGAGGCCGGCCCGCCCGAATCCGTGCTCGAGGTGGGGACCGGGTGCGGCTACCAGACCGCCGTGCTCGCACCGCTCGTGGGCAAGGTATTTTCCGTGGAGTATCTGAAGCCGCTGTTGCGCAAGGCGCGCCAGAACGTGGCGGCGCTGAACCTCTACAACGTGCGCTACCGGCAGGGTGATGGCTGGCAGGGCTGGCCCAAGTACGCACCTTATGACGGCATCATCGTGGCCGCGGCGCCGGAACTCATTCCGACGGCGTTACTCGAACAGCTGGCAGATGGCGGGCGCATGGTGCTGCCCGTGGGGCCGCCGCGTAACCAGCGCCTGTTGCGCATTACGCGGACGGACGAGGGTTTTCGACAGGAGGACCTGGGCGGCGTCAGCTTCGTCCCACTGGTCCGTTCAACCTGAGGCAGTCACCGTGAAACTGTTCACGCCACTCTACGACTGGGTGCTCGAACGCGCGCGCCACCGACACGCCGTGTACTGGCTGGGTGCGCTCAGTTTCGCCGAGTCGTCATTCTTCCCCATCCCCCCCGACGTCATGCTCGCACCCATGGCGCTGGCCGAGCGTGCGCGTGCGTTTTTCTACGCGGCCGTGACGACGATCACCTCGGTGCTGGGTGGGATGCTGGGCTTCGCCATCGGCTGGTTCCTGTTGTCCTCCATCGAACCCTGGCTGCTGGAGAGCCATTACGCCGATGCCTACCTCACGGCGCAGCGCTGGTTCGAGGCCTACGGCATCTGGATTGTCTTTGTCGCAGGCTTCTCGCCCATCCCCTACAAGGTCTTCACGATTGGCGCGGGTGCGGCGGCCATGAACTTTCCGGCGTTTGTGGTGGCCTCGCTCATTGGTCGCGGGGCGAGGTTCTTCCTCGTTGCGGGGCTCATGTACGCGGGCGGCCCGGAAGCGGCCAATCACCTGCGTCGCTACGTCGACCTCATCGGCTGGATCGTCGTGGCCGCGATTGTGGCAGTACTGGCGTGGATCGCCGTCACCTGATCACGGGCCTCGCAGGCCTGGCGCTCGCGGGCTGTGGCGGCAGGGCGCTCAACTGGGAAGCGCCGCCGCAGACCGAGCGTGTGCCTGCGCAGGGCAGCTACACGGTGCGCGCCGGAGATACGCTTTACAGCATCGCCTTCCGCTACGGACTCGATCACCGACAAGTGGCGCGCTGGAACGGGCTCAGCGACGCGACGCTGATCTACCCCGGCCAGCGCCTGCGGCTCACGCAGCCGCCTGCGGCTGCGAATCGGCCGCGGCCCAAGCCGCCCACCCGTGAACCTGCGCCTGTGTCGAAACTCGACTGGGCCTGGCCTACGACCGGGCGCATCGTGGCGCAGTTCGACATGGACGCGCAGGTACCGCGCACGGGCGTCCTCATCGGCGGGCAACGCGGGCAGCCCGTGCGTGCGGCGGCGCCCGGGCAGGTCGTGTACTCCGGCAGTGGCCTGAAAGGTTACGGCAAGCTTGTGATCGTGCAGCACGACGCGGTCTTCCTGAGCGCTTACGGACACAACGCCGCGTTGCTCGTCGCCGAGGGCGAGCGCGTCAACGCGGGGCAGCGCATCGCGACCATGGGCGAAACGGGCGCGCAACGCCCGCGGCTGCACTTCGAGATTCGTCGTAATGGCCAGCCCGTGGACCCGATGCCCCTGCTGGGTCCGCGCTAGCTAGCCACCGCGCACGAGCGCAAGTACCACGCGCCGGCCCTCGGCCAGCATCACGTTGAAGGTGCGGACCGCCGCGCCGTCATTCATGACCTCGATGCCGATACCGGCGCGCATCACCGTGCGCATCGCGGCCGCGTCGGGGAACTGTACGCGTTCACCCGCAGCCAGCAGGATGGTCTCGGGTTCGAGCGCGACGAGCTGTGACAGGAGCGCCTCGTCGAGTGCGCTGACGTCATTGCACTGCCACTCGGTCAGGATGCTGTCGCCCGTAATGGCGAGGCTGCCGTGGTAGTCGCTGCCGGCGATACGAATGCTGTCTGCCGCGTATCGCGTGATGGCGTGACGCGGCGTGTCTTCGCGCGAAAACTGCATGCTGTCCTCTGTGATCTGTGCGCCGCGCGCGGCGCCGTGTGCACCGTTACAATGGGCTGCTGTGATGCCCTCAATTATGCCATGAAGCTGCCTGCGACCCTGCCGCGCCAAGCGGCCGCCGTCGTCGCACCCGCACTGCGCGCCGCGGATCTCAGCGATCTGGCTCGAGAGGGCTGGCGCATGGTTCGCAACCCCCGTTCGATGGCGGACCTGGGCGCCGCTCGCGCCGGCTACGCCGCTGTGCGGGCGAAGGCCGACGGCATTGCGAGCCCCTGGGTTTGCGCCATTGATCCCGTTCGTCTCACGGCCGACCTGCGCGATGTACGGCTGAGCGCCTGGCCCCTCGACGATCTCGACGGCGATGCTGCGAGGTCGTTACACGCATCCGTCGCCGAGCTTCTCGCCGGCGACAGTGACCCGCGGTTGCGCCGGCTCGAGCTGGTCATGGCGTCACCCGCGCGTTGGTATCTTGCGGGCGCTGCAGACGATGCGCTCGCGTTCGACGTCGCCCCAGCCGACCTGTTGCTTGGACGCGCGTTGCGCGCGCACAAGCCCACGGGTGATGACGGGCCGCTCGTGCAGCGGCTGACCACGGAGCTGCAGATGCTGTGTCACGCGCAGGGCGGCGCAGTTTCCGGCTTCTGGTTGTCTGCGCCCGGCGGATTGCCCGACCTGCCGCCACAACCGCTGCCACCGCTGGCCAGTGACGATCCGTTCTGGCGCGGTAGTTGGTCGCTGTTGGCGCCTGAGGCCGCGGTCGCCAGCCCGCCATCTGACGCCATCGCCGCTGTGGGGCGCGTTGTCGCGCCCGAACCCGGTGCCGCAACGCGCGCGATTCACAGCTTGCTGGCCGACACGGGCCTGCGCAGCCTGACCATCGTCGCCGGTGATGACACCGTTACGCTGGCGCGTGGCGGCTGGCGTCGCCTGTTTGTGAGGCGCCGCGCATGACGGGCCGTACCGAACCGCTGCCGCTGGCTGTGCGACCCGTCGCCGAACACGCGCTCGAGGGTGTCGATCCCGTCATCGCACGCGTGTTCGCCGCGCGTGGTTTGACGCAGCCCGAAGACATCGAACTCAGCCTCGCGCGGCTCGCGCCAGTGGGAACACTGGGCAGCGTCGAGGCGGCCGCCGAGTTGCTGCTTGCCCACCGCAACGGCCGCATCGTCGTCGTGGGCGATTTCGATGCGGACGGCGCCACCAGCACGGCGCTGGTGTTGCGTTGCCTGCGTGCCTTCGGCTTCTCGAACACCGATTTCCTTGTGCCGAATCGGTTCGACTACGGCTACGGGCTCAGCCCGGAGATCGTGGACGTCGCGGCACAGTCGGCGCCCGACCTCATCGTGACCGTCGACAACGGCATCTCGAGTGTCGCTGGTGTGGCACGCGCCCACGAGCTCGGCATCCGCGTTCTCGTGACCGACCACCACCTGCCACCTGATGCGTTGCCTGCGGCCGACGTCATCGTTAATCCCAACGCGCAGGGCGACGACTACCCGAGCAAGAACCTGGCGGGCGTGGGTGTGGCGTTCTGCGTCATGGTGGCGCTCGCGCGCCGGGTTGCTGCCGACAACCCCGAGCTGGCGCGCCTGCCCGCGCGCTACCTCGATCTCGTGGCGCTCGGCACTGTGGCTGATGTGGTGCCACTGGATCACAACAACCGGATCCTTGTTCACGCGGGGCTGCAGCGCATTCGATCGGGTGCTGCGGTGCCTGGCATCCGTGCGCTTATCGATGTGGCCGGCCGCCGCCACGGCGATTGTGTCGCAAGCGATCTCGGATTTGCCGTGGGGCCGCGACTGAACGCGGCTGGTCGGCTCGAGGACATGGCAATCGGCATTCGCTGTCTCCTCACGGACGACGCCGATGAAGCCGCGCGACTGGCTTCGGAGCTCGACACCATCAACCGCGCACGGCGCGAGGTCGAGGCCGACATGCAGGACTCGGCGCTCGCCGCCGTCGCGGCCATCGAGGAAGACGCGGGTCTGCCCGCCTGCGTGTGTCTGCACCGCGCCGACTGGCACCAGGGCATCGTGGGTCTCGTGGCATCACGCGTGCGCGAGCGGGTGCACCGCCCCGTGTTCGCATTCGCTGACGAAGGCGATGGCCGGCTCAAGGGTTCGGGCCGCTCGGTCCCCGGCATACACCTGCGAGATGCACTCGCAGCCGTCGACAGCCAGGTGCCCGGCCTCATCGACAAGTTCGGTGGCCATGCCATGGCCGCGGGTTTGAGTCTGTCGGCCAGTGCGTTACCCGATTTCGAGATACGCATTGGCGCTGCGGTCGCTGCAATCCGACCCGAGGTTGGTCGCGCGCCCAACCGCCTCACGGATGGCGTGCTGCAGGCTCATGAGCTCACGCTCACGCTCGCCGAACGTTTGCGCACCGTCATCCCCTGGGGGCAGGGCTGCCCGGAGCCCGTGTTCGAGGGCCGCTTCGATGTGGTGTCCAGCCGCATCGTCGGCGAGCGCCATCTCAAGCTGGCACTCGAGGGCGGTGTCGAGGCGATCGCCTTCAACCAGGTGGACGATCCGTTACCTGCCGCAGGCGAGCGGCTCGAAGTGGCCTACCGCCTCGACGTGAACACCTGGCGCGACAGCCGCAAGCTGCAGCTTGTCGTCGAGCAATGGCAACGCGTGTCGACGCCCGCCGATGGCCCGCCACGTGGTAGGCTACGCGGCTTTTGAATCTGCCGAGGCTCCCCCGGACATGGAAACCAACGCCATCCGCCAGACCATCGAAGACCTTCGCGACCGTTCGGAGTCGCTCAGGGGGTATCTTTGACTATGCGGGCCGCAAAGAGCGACTCGACGAGGTCCTGAGAGAACTCGAAGACCCCGCGGTCTGGAACGATCCCGATCGCGCGCAGGCGCTGGGGCAGGAGCGCAGTGAGCTTGAGGCCGTCGTGACCTCGCTGGACTCGGTGACATCGCGGCTCGAAGACAGCGACGGCTTGCTCGAGCTCGCCATCGAGGAAGACGACGAAGCCACGGTTGGGGAGATCGTCGCCGATCTTGGTGAGGTCGAGACGGCGGTCGCCGCACTCGAATTCCGACGCATGTTTTCGGGCGAGCAGGATGCCTCGCCGGCGTTCGTGGACATCCAGTCTGGCGCGGGTGGCACCGAGGCCCAGGATTGGGCCGACATGCTGTTGCGCATGTACCTGAAGTGGGCCGAGAGCCATGGTTTCAAGGCCGAGCTGGTCGAGGCCTCCGACGGTGAAGTGGCGGGCATCAAGAGCGCCACGATTCGTGTCGAGGGTGATCACGCCTACGGCTGGCTGCGCACCGAAACCGGCGTACACCGGCTGGTGCGCAAGTCGCCGTTCGATTCCGGCAATCGCAGGCACACCTCGTTTGCGTCGGTGTTTGTGTCACCCGAGATCGATGACAGCATCGAAATCGACATCGACCCGTCCGACCTGCGTATCGACGTGTACCGCGCCAGCGGTGCGGGGGGGCAGCACGTCAACCGCACCGAGTCGGCCGTACGCATCACGCACCTGCCCACGAATACGGTCGTCCAGTGCCAGAATGACCGGTCGCAGCACAAGAACAAGGCGACGGCCATGAAGCAGCTGCAGTCCAAGCTGTTCGAGCTCGAATTGCAGAAGCGGCGCAGCGAAACGCAGGCGCTTGAGGACAGCAAGGCCGACGTGGGCTGGGGCAGCCAGATTCGCAGCTACGTACTCGACCAGTCGCGCATCAAAGACCTGCGCACGAACGTCGAGACGGGCAACACGCAGGCCGTGCTCGACGGCGGCCTGGATCCGTTCATCGAAGCCAGTCTCAAACAGGGTTTGTAAGCATGGCCGATCAGAAAGACGAAACCGTTCGCGACGAGAACAAGCTCATCGCCGAGCGCCGGCGCAAACTCGACGCGCTGCGTGAGTCGGGTAACGCCTATCCCAACGACTTCCGTCGCGACGTGCTCGCGGGCGACATCCACGCCCGCTACGGCGAGCTCGACGGCGATGCGCTCGAGGCCGCGCCCATCACCGTGAGCGTGGCCGGGCGCATGCTGACGAAGCGTGTCATGGGCAAGGCGAGCTTCGTGAAGATCGCCGACCGCAGCGGCGAGATCCAGTTGTTTCTGCAACGCGACAAACTGCCTGAAGGGGTTTACGCGGCCTTCAAGACCTGGGACCTCGGCGACATCGTCGCCGCAACCGGGACACTGTTTCGAACGCGCACGGGCGAGCTTACGGTGGCCGTCGACGAACTGCGGCTGTTGACCAAGTCGTTGCGCCCGTTGCCCGAGAAGTGGCACGGACTGACCGATACCGAAACGCGCTACCGGCAGCGCTACGTCGATCTCATCATCAACGGTGAATCGCGCGACGTGTTCCGCAAACGTGCGCGCATCATCGGCTTTATCCGCAGCTTTCTCGAGGCGCGCGACTTCATGGAGGTGGAAACGCCCATGATGCAGACGACGCCCGGTGGCGCGATCGCGCGCCCGTTCGTGACGCACCACAACGCGCTCGACATGTCGCTGTTCCTGCGTATCGCGCCCGAGCTCAATTTGAAACGGCTCGTTGTCGGTGGCTTCGAGCGGGTCTACGAGATCAACCGCAACTTCCGCAACGAGGGTCTGTCGACGCAGCACAATCCCGAGTTCACGATGCTCGAGCTCTACCAGGCCTACGCCGACTACGAAGACCTCATCGATCTGCTCGAAGCCATGATTCGCGGTTTGGCCGAAGCGATCTGCGGCGGCACGACCGTGACCTGGCAAGGCGAGACCTACGACCTCGGCAAGCCGTTTGCGCAGATCACGATTGAAGATTCGATCGTCGATGCCGTCGATGCGCTCGACCGCGACCGGCTGCGTGACGTCGGCCACCTGCGCGAAATTGCCGAGTCGCTGGGAATTCCCGTCAAGGACAGCTACGGCGCCGGCAAGCTGCAGATCGAAATCTTCGAGAAGGTCGTGGAGCCGAGACTTCGCGAGCCGACGTTCATGTTGCGTTACCCGGCCGAGGTATCGCCGCTGTCACGGGCCAACGACGACGACCCATTCGTCACAGATCGGTTCGAGCTGTTCATTGGTGGCCGCGAAATCGCGAATGGCTTCTCGGAGCTCAACGACCCCGAGGACCAGGCTGCGCGCTTCCGCGCCCAGGTCGAACAACGCGGTGAGGGCGACGACGAAGCCATGCACTACGACGCCGACTACATCCGGGCGCTGGAGTACGGGTTGCCGCCCACGGCGGGTCTCGGGGTCGGCATCGACCGACTGGCGA
The DNA here is from genome assembly GCA_039821605.1 of Pseudomonadota bacterium. Lineage (GTDB taxonomy): Bacteria > Pseudomonadota > Gammaproteobacteria > Steroidobacterales > Woeseiaceae > CALBPI01. Next base: position 634,243 of record JBCBNV010000001.1, read on the forward strand.
TGCTGCTCACGGACCAGGGCTCGATTCGCGACGTTCTGTTGTTTCCGCACATGCGGCCTGAGGCCGGTTCCGACTAGTCGTCGCGCTTGACGGCGCGACCGTCTTCAAGCGCGAGCGGGTTGCCGTCATCTGCTACGGGCAGCACGGCCAGGCCCGAATCGCCGCTGGCGACGACGATACGTCCCGCGCTTCGATCACCCGACAGCAGAGCGGCACCTTCGTCGAGCACGCCCGCGCTGACGCGGATTCTCTGCGCGCGCCGCTTCACGGCGCCCAGGTGCTCCGTTCGGGCGACAACTTCCTGGCCTGTGTAACAGCCTTTGCTGAAGCTGATGGCCCCCACGCGATCGAGTCCCAGCATGTGCGGTGTGAAGTCGCCCGCGGCGGCCGGTCCGACGTCGGCGATGTTTGCTGCGATCCGCGCTGCGCGCCATGCCGATGCGTCGAGCGTCTCGGCTGCTTCGTCTGCGGGCGCCAGGCGTTCCGTGATCCCGTCAATGCGCCAGCTTGGCTCGCCTGACGGGGGGTGCTCCAGCGCGGCGTCTGCGAGCGGCGTCCAGGCATTCCCGGCGGCCGAAGCCACGATCTTGAGGTCCTCGCAGGGGGCCAGTTCGACGCGCGCGCGCAGCCGGAATCGGAGCACGTGCGCGAGCCAGGCGTCGGCCTGGTCCGAGCGCAGCGCCAAAAGCAGCCGGTCGCCGTGGCGAATGAGCGTGAGGACCGCGAGCACGCGGCCCTTGGCATCGCAACTGGCTGCCAGGCGCACGGGGAAGGTCGTGTCGACGCTTCGCAGATCCTGGGTGAGCTGGCCCTGCAGAAAGTCCTCGCGGTCTTCACCCGTGGCTTCGATGAGTGTGAGCCAGGGTTTGGGTGTGTTCATGCCCGGGATTATAGGCTCGCTGCCGCGATGCGGGCGACGGGGTGCCAAAACCGGCCGCTGACCACGCGTTGTCTAGGCCTTTGTAGGCTGTCAGGCACTGCCAACGCCCGAGGCGTTCTGGCATAATTTGGGTATGAGCGAGACGCGTGATGACAGCGCCAAAACTGCGGATGATTCAACACCTTCGCCGCAGACCTACCGACCCGGGGAAGCTCAAGGTGACGCAGCGCCGCCCGAGTCCAGGCCGCGTGAGATCGGCGGGCGAAAAGGCCCCGAGCCCACGCGTTACGGCGACTGGGAAAAGAACGGCCGGTGCATCGACTTCTAGGCACCTTCTGTGAAATGAAACGCCCCGACGCGGGGTCCATGAAGTAGCCACGTCACTGCGCGGCACCGCGCAGTGACAAACACGCCAAGAATGAATACATGCCGCGGTTCCATGCCGCGGCCGGGACACGAAAAGTAGCCAGGTACACGATGACCGCCAAGTCCAGGCCTCTGTCGCCACACCTTTCCGTTTACAAATTCCGCATCACCTCGACGCTGTCGATTCTGCACCGCTTGACGGGTGTGGCCCTGAGCGTCGGTGCCGCGGCACTCGTCTGGTGGCTCTTCGCCATAGCATCGGGCCCCGACGCCTACGCCCTGTTCGCGGCGGTGGCCGGCTCAATCGTCGGCAAGATCGCGATCGCGGGCTGGCTCTACACGTTTTTCTACCACCTCTGCAACGGCGTGCGGCACCTGTTCTGGGACACGGGCCGCGGCTTCGAACTGGCGCAGGCGCGCGCTTCGGGCTGGACCGTGGTGTCGGTCAGCGCACTGGCCACGCTGGGCGCCTGGTTCCTCGCGTTCGGCTGAGCGCACACGACCAACGGATCTAACGACATGTCGATGAAATCTCCGCTGGGCAAGGCACTGGGCCTGGGCTCGGCAAAGGAAGGCACGGAACACTGGTGGACGCAGCGCGTGTCCGCTGTGGCCATGGCGCCGCTCATGCTGTGGTTCGTGATCTCGATGCTGGCGCTTCCGGCGCATGACTACGCGACGGTGTCCGCGTGGCTCGCGGCGCCCGTGAACGCCGTGCTGATGTTGCTCGCCAGCTTCACGCTGCTCTATCACTCGGCGCTGGGCACCCAGGTGGTCATCGAAGACTACGTCAAGGGTCCGGCCAAGGTGGTCACCCTGATTCTCGTGCGGTTCGCCTATTTCGTAATGGGCGCCGCAGCCATTTTCGCCATTCTTCGCGTATCGCTCGGAGCCCCTTCATGACCGCGGACTACCAGATCGTCGATCACACTTACGACGTCGTCGTCATCGGGGCCGGTGGCGCCGGACTGCGGGCCACGTTCGGTCTCGCGGAGGCCGGTTTCGCCACGGCCTGCGTCACGAAGGTGTTCCCGACCCGCAGCCACACGGTGGCGGCACAGGGCGGCATCAGCGCCGCGCTGGGCAACATGGGTGAGGACGACTGGCGCTGGCACATGTACGACACCGTCAAGGGCGCCGACTGGCTCGGTGACCAGGACGCCATTGAGTACATGTGCAAGGAAGCGCCCAAGGCGGTGGTTGAGCTTGAGCACTACGGTGTGCCGTTTTCACGCACCGAAGACGGCAAGATCTACCAGCGCCCGTTCGGTGGCATGACCACGCACTACGGTGAGGGCACGGCCCAGCGCACCTGCGCCGCAGCGGACCGTACGGGCCACGCCATGCTGCACACGCTCTACCAGCAATCGCTCAAGCACGATGCCGAGTTCTTCATCGAGTACTTCGCCATCGACCTCATCATGGTGGACGGCGAGTGCCGTGGCGTTATCGCGCTCAACCTTGCCGACGGCACGCTGCACCGCTTCCGCGCGGCGAAGGTCATCCTGGCCACGGGCGGCTATGGGCGCGCCTGGTTCTCGTGCACCTCGGCGCACACCTGCACGGGTGACGGCGGCGGCATGGTCGCGCGCGCCGGTCTGCCGCTGCAGGACATGGAGTTCGTGCAGTTCCACCCGACGGGCATTTACGGCGCGGGCTGCCTGATCACCGAGGGTTCGCGGGGCGAGGGCGGCTACCTGACAAACTCGGACGGCGAACGCTTCATGGAGCGATACGCGCCCAATGCCAAAGATCTGGCCTCGCGTGACGTCGTGTCGCGCGCGATGACGGTCGAAATTCAGGAAGGCCGCGGCGTGGGCCCGGAGAACGACCACATCTTCCTGCACCTCGAGCACCTGGGTCCCGAGGTCATCGACGAGCGGCTGCCGGGTATCGCCGAGACGGCGCGTATTTTCGCCGGCATTGACGTCAACAAGGCGCCGATCCCCGTGCTGCCCACAGTCCACTACAACATGGGCGGCATACCAACGGACTACCGCGGCCAGGTCGTCACGCTGCGTGATGGCGACCCGGACTCGATCGTGCCGGGCCTCATGGCCATCGGCGAAGCGGGCTGCGTGTCGGTGCACGGCGCCAACCGCCTGGGCTCAAACTCACTGCTCGACCTCGTGGTCTTCGGCCGCGGTTCAGCACAGTTCTGCGCCGAGAGCATGACGCCGGGCGCGGCGCAGCCCGAGCTGCCCGATGACGCGGGTGCGGCCTCGATTGCGCGACTCGATCGTATGCGCCACGCCGACGGCACGCGCAACACGGCTGAGATCCGGCTGGAGATGCAAAAGACCATGCAGCAGCACGCGGCGGTGTTCCGCACCGAGTCGTTGTTGCAGGAAGGCATCGAGAAGCTGCGTGCGACGGCGGCGAGCATGGCCGATATCAAGCTTGCCGACCGCTCGCTGATCTGGAATACCGATCTTGTCGAGGCGCTCGAGCTCGAGAACCTCATGGCCAATGCCATGGGCACCATCATGTCCGCCGCCAACCGGCACGAAAGCCGCGGCGCTCAGGCGCGTGAGGATTTCCCGGATCGTGATGACGAGAACTGGATGAAGCACACGCTCATCTGGGTTAATGACAAAGCTGAGACGTCCATCGACTACCGTCCCGTGCATTCGCATACACTCACGGACGAGGTCGAGGCCATTCCGCCCAAGGCGAGAACGTACTAGGTTCGAGAGGAGTCCCCCGTGGCTGAATTCAGGCTACCGAAAAACTCGCGTCCCACGTCGGGCAAGCACTTCCCCGCGCCCGAGGGCGCCAGCAATGTGCGACGCTTCGTGGTCTACCGCTACGACCCGGACGCGGAGCAACCGCCGCGCATGGACACCTACGAGATCGACGCCGATAACTGCGGCCCAATGGTTCTCGACGCCCTCATCAAGATCAAGAATGAGATCGACCCGAGCCTGACCTTCCGCCGGTCGTGTCGCGAAGGCATCTGTGGCTCCTGCGCCATGAACATCGGCGGCGGCAACACACTGGCCTGCATCAAGTCGGCCGAAGAGATCGGCGACACGGTCACCATCTACCCGCTGCCGCACATGCCCGTCATCAAGGACCTCGTGCCCGATCTGACCAACTTCTACGCGCAGTACGCCTCGATCAAGCCCTGGCTGCAGTCAAAGACGCCGCCGCCGCCGACCGCGGAACGCCTGCAGACCAAGGAAGAGCAGGAGCGCATCGACGAACCGTCTGCCTGCATTCTCTGCGCGTGCTGTTCGACCAGCTGCCCGAGCTACTGGTGGAACAGCGACCGCTACCTGGGCCCGGCCGCGCTTTTGGCGGCCTACCGGTGGCTCGTCGACAGCCGCGACGACGCAACGGGCGAGCGCCTCGATGAGCTCGAGGACCCGTTCAAGCTCTACCGCTGCCATACGATTATGAATTGCACACAGACCTGCCCCAAGGGTCTGAATCCTGCCAAGGCCATCGCCGAGACGAAAAAGCTCATGGCCAAGCGTCGTCACTAGGGCGCGCGTGACCGACCTGTCGACAGCGAACGCCGACGACAGCGCCCACCTGCGCGCCCTGACGTGGCGGTGCCGCCGCGGCATGCGCGAGCTCGACCAGCTGCTGGTCGGCTACCTGCAGGATCACTATCCGGGCGCCGATGCGGGGCTTCAGCACCAGTTTGAACGGCTGCTGGAACTCCAGGACCCCGTTATCTTCGGCTATCTGGTCCGCGGTGAGCAGCCGGAAGATGCCGGGATTCGCGATATCGTCCGCGCCGTGCTCGGCGCTGCTGAAACCGTCACGGTTCGAACCTGAGTGGCGGGTCAGTGTCGTCACGCTCTGCCTGAGTGTGTCGGGTCTTTTGACCACATTGCTTGTTCCCTGGCCGGCGCGATCGCTACCCCTGACGCTCGTCCTCGGTGCGGCTGTGTTCGAGTTTCTTCGCGTCTGGCGCCTGCCACCACCGCCCGAAGCCTTGCGGCTGCGGTCGGACGGCAGTTTCTGGGTGCGGCGCGCAGGGATCGAGCTACCCGCGCAGCTGCAGTCGTCGAGCATCCTGGGCCGCGATCTGGCCCTTCTGGCCTGGCGCGAGTCGGGTCATCAGGGGCGTTTGTGCCAGGTGGCCTGCATGCGCCGCGACAACGCGGCAACCTGGTCCAGGGCACTCCTGATCTGGCGCTGGGCAGCCCGGCGGGACCGGCGTCACATTCGTGTAGACTTGCCGGGATTTCTACAGAACTTTCCCCGAATCCGCAGGTCTATGGTGGTGACCGCGGGCGGGCCGGTGACGAGTAAAGGGGCACGCCCGCATGGGCTCGACATCCGATGACGCGCTGCTAGTCAAGCGCGTCCAGAAAGGGGACAAGAGTGCTTTCGACCTGTTGGTTCTCAAATACCAGCACAAGATCGTCAATCTGGTGTCCCGATATGTGCGCGATGCCGACGAGGCGCTCGATGTCGCCCAGGAAGCCTTCATCAAGGCCTACCGGGCGCTGCCGCGCTTTAGAGGCGACAGCGCGTTTTACACCTGGCTTTACCGAATCGCCGTGAACACCGCCAAGAACCATCTCGTGGCCGCCAAGCGCCGGCCCATGGACTACGACCTGGACCTCCAGGACCCGGACCAGTATGAGATGCACGCGCGGCTCAACACGACCGACACGCCAGAGGCGGTTGCGCTCAAGGATGAGACGCAGCAACAGATCAACCGCTCCATCAATGAGCTGCCACCCGATCTGCGCACAGCGATCATCCTGCGCGAGATCGATGGCATGAGTTACGAGGAGATCGCACAGACCATGGAGTGTCCCGTGGGCACCGTGCGATCACGAATTTTCAGGGCGCGCGAGGCCATATCCAAAGGCATCGCATCGCTGGCCGACAAGAACAACTAAGGCCACGGGGGCTTGCAGGAACACAGGTCATGACTGAGGAAATCCAGGAACAAATTTCAGCGTTCATCGACGGTGAATTACCCGAAGCGGAAGCCGAACTGCTCGTGCGGCGTCTGGCAACGGACGCCAAGTTGCGCGCCGAGGCCGAACGCCAGATGCGGTTGAGCCAGGCGATTCGCGGCGAGGACAGCGTGGCCAACGCCGGTTTCTCTGCGCGCGTGCTCGCGGCGATCCACGATGAGCCGACGCTGGATGAGGCTGCCGCGACGGAGTCGCAGCCTGCACCGCGCGGCGGCTGGCTGCGTATGGCGGCGGGCGGTGGCATCGTCGCCGGCGTCGCGGCAGTGGCATTGCTGGCGTTACCCGATGCCGTGCAATCACCCACCATCGAGGCGCAGACCGCAGACACCGTGACGGAGCCCGCGGCAGGCTTGCCCGACACGGCCGAGTCGTTCGAATACACGGTGCCCGAGCGCCTCAACGAATCGGGTCTGGTCAGCGCCAACCCTGAGCTCGCGGCCTATTACCTGAGCCACAGCGTCAATTCGCCGTCGATCGCACCGGGCAGCGGCCGTATGCGCATCCTGTCGACCGAGGGTGACTCCGAGGCGGCGGAAGCAGAACAGGACGATCCTGTCGATACCGCGCAGGAGGCATCACGCTGATGCGTGCGCCGGCCTTGCAGTCGCGCCACGTCTTGGGGCTCCTGCTGTCCGCGGCGTCCGGTGTGGCGCTGGCCCAGCAGACCCCGGATGCATTGCTCGAGCGCATCAGTTCGGCCGTCAGCGACATCACTTACAGCGGCACGATGATCCGCTCCGTGGACAACAACATCAGCACGCTGCGTGTGATGCACAGCAATCGGGACGGCGTCATTCGCGAGAAGCTCGTCGCTCAGGACGGCGAGGGCCGCGAAGTGATCCGCATTGGTGAGCAGCTTATCTGCCTGTTCCCCGAGCAACGGATCAAGCTCATCGAGTCGGACACGGGGCCGGCGAGTTCGCTGGTCCGGCTGCCGCTCGCCTCGAGCGACCTGCAGCGTTACTATGTGCTTGAGGACCACGGGCCGGCGCGTGTCGCGGGCCGCAAGGTACAGCGCTATTTCATCAAGCCGCGCGATGGCCTGCGTTACGGACACCGGCTCTGGGTCGACACGGAGACGATGCTGCCGCTGCGCATGCAGATGATCGGGCGCAGCAGGGTCGTCGAGGAAATCCGGTTTACCAACATCGACATCGGCATCGACATTCCAGACGTGGAATTCGAGAGCGACATCGACAGCACGGACTTCGAGGTGATTCGCGCCAGCGCGGGCCCGAGCCCGCAGACCACGGCCACGAGCGTCGCGGCCGACACCGTAGCGCGCTCCGAGGGCTGGCCGGCGGAGGCGTCGCCCGGGTTCCGGTTCCGCGCCACGATGACGCAGACAGTTCGCGTCAATGGGCAGGTTGCCCAGCGCGTGGTGTTCTCCGACGGGCTCGCCACGGTATCGGTTTTTATCGCTGCCCGCCGCACCGATGCCGAGTCGAGCAAGCCGCAGTCGCAGGTGGCGCGGTTTGGCGCGGTGCACAGCTATCAGCGCGATGTGGGTGACAAGACGGTCACGCTCATGGGCGAAGTGCCCGAAGCCACACTGCGCCAGGTCGCCGACCTCGCCGAGAAGCAACTCATCGGCGCGACAGCGCCCGTCGCCGAGGACTGATCTTGGTCTCGGCCCGCGTGACGGGATACCGTGACGATCAGCTCATCGCGGCCGTGCCGCGCCAGGTTGCCTGCCGTCGCTGTCTCGACGGCCAGGGTTGTGGCATGGGGCTCATCGGCAGTTTGCGGTCCGGCACGGTCTCTGTGGCCTTGCCGGCGCCGCGGACACGTCCCGAGCCCGGAAGTGAGATCACCTTGTCGGGTGCGCCTGGCGTCGTCGGGGCGGCGCTGCTGGGCTACGGCCTGCCGCTGGCGGGTGTCCTCGCGGGCGCTATGTTTGGGCCTGCCGCCGCATTGGTTGGACTGCTGGTTGGCATCGCCGTGTCCCGCGCGGCGCTGCGCGGTCGCGTGGGCTGGCGCATCGTTGAAGGGTGTACCGCGCGTTGAGGGCACTGACGCTGTATTCGCGCCAGGGCTGCCACCTCTGCGAGGACTTTCTCGAGGCACTGGCACCGTTGATTCGCGGTCGCGCGCGTGTCGACGTGACGGATATTGACTCCGACCCGAAACTCGTCGCCGCCTATGGTGTGCGCATTCCCGTGCTCTGCCAGGGTGAGACGCTCATCTGTGAAGCCTTTGTCGATGCCCGTGCCGTGCGGGAATACCTGGATGCGATCGACTAAGCGGTTCTTGGCGACGGCACCGTCTATAATGGGTGTTTGCCGCGCCGGCAACCAATCCCCCCAATGCAGAACATTCGCAACTTCTCGATCATCGCGCACATCGATCATGGCAAGTCGACCCTTGCCGATCGGTTCATCCAGCTGTGCGGGGGTCTTGCCGAGCGCGAGATGGCCGAGCAGGTGCTCGACTCTATGGACATCGAGCGTGAACGCGGCATCACGATCAAGGCGCAGAGCGTGACGCTCCATTACGACGCCGATGACGGCGAGCGCTATCAGCTCAATCTCATCGACACGCCCGGGCACGTCGATTTTTCATACGAGGTCTCGCGCTCACTGTCGGCTTGCGAGGGCGCGCTGCTCGTCGTTGATGCCGCACAGGGTGTCGAGGCGCAGAGCGTGGCCAATTGCTACACCGCCATTGAACAGGGCCTTGAGGTCCTGCCTGTGCTCAACAAGATCGATCTCCCCGCCGCGGACGCGGATCGCGTCTGCCAGGAAATCGAAGAGATCATTGGTATCGATGCGACCGACGCCTCGCGTGTGAGCGCCAAGACCGGTGAGGGCATCAAGGCGTTGCTCGAACGCATCGTGCGCGACATCCCGCCGCCGCAGGGCAGTGCCGATGAGCCGCTGCAGGCGCTCATCATCGACAGCTGGTTCGACAACTATGTCGGTGTGGTCTCACTGGTTCGTATCGTCAACGGCACGCTGCGCAAGGGTGAGAAGGTTCGTATCATGTCGACGGCGTCTGCACACATCGTCGACCGGCTGGGTTGCTTCACGCCGAAGATGCACGACCAGGACGCCCTGCACACGGGCGAGGTCGGGTTCGTGATTACGGGTATCAAGGAAATCGAGGGCGCACCGGTCGGCGACACGATTACCCATGAGCAGCGCCAGGCGCCGGAACCGCTGGCGGGCTTCAAGCAGCTGCAGCCCAAGGTCTTCGCGGGCATGTTCCCGATCAGCTCCGACGACTACGAGTCGTTCCGTGAGGCGCTGCAAAAACTGCGGCTCAATGATGCGGCCCTGCACTTCGAGCCCGAGACGTCAGCGGCGCTCGGATTTGGTTTCCGGTGCGGGTTCCTGGGCATGTTGCACATGGAAATCGTCCAGGAGCGACTCGAGCGCGAGTACGAGCTCGAGCTCATCACCACGGCGCCGACCGTGATCTACGAGATTCTGACGACGCGTGGCGAGACCGAGTACGTCGACAACCCGGCCAACCTGCCCGCCGTGAATCTTATCGACGAGTTTCGAGAGCCCATCATCAGCGCATCGATTCTCGTGCCCGAGGCGCACGTTGGCGCTGTGATCAAGCTTTGCATCGAGAAGCGGGGCGTGCAGACGCGCATGCAGTATCTCGGTGGCCAGGTGTCGATTGAGTACGACCTGCCGTTGGCAGAAGTCGTGCTCGACTTTTTTGATCGGCTTAAGTCGGTGAGTCGTGGCTTTGCGTCCTTCGACTATCACTTTGCGCGTTACGAGGCCGCGAAGCTCGTGCGCCTTGACCTGCTGATCAATGGCGACCGCGTCGACGCCCTGTCGATTATCGTGCACCGCGACCGCGCGCAGGCGCGTGGCCGTGACCTCGCCGAACGCATGCGCGAGCTCATTCCGCGGCAGATGTTCGACGTGGCCATCCAGGCCGCGATCGGCAACCAGATCATATCGCGCTCGACCGTCAAGGCCCTGCGCAAGAACGTCACGGCGAAATGCTACGGCGGTGACGTGTCCCGAAAACGCAAGCTGCTTGAAAAGCAGAAGGCCGGTAAACGGCGTATGAAGCAGGTCGGTTCCGTGGAGATTCCGCAGGAAGCCTTCCTCGCCGTACTCAAGGTCGATAGCTGAGGATCACACCATGGTGCCGGACTGGGTCAACCTGCCTTTAGTCTTTGTTGTTATCACGGCCGCAACGGGCGCCGTTGTGCTGCTCGACCGCTTCTACCTGCGCCCGCAACGCGAGGCCGGCAATGTCACGGAGGTCCCGGCCTACGTCGACTTCTCGCGCGGTTTCTTTCCCATCTTTGCGGTCATCCTCGTGTTGCGCTCGTTCGTGTTCGAGCCCTACCGCATCCCGTCGGAATCAATGCTGCCGACGTTGCTCATTGGCGACTTCGTGGTGGTCAACAAGTACTCGTACGGCTTGCGGCTGCCCGTGACCAATACGCTGATCTGGGAAACGGGTGCGCCCAAGCGCGGCGACGTGGCCGTGTTTCGAAAGCCCGAAGCGCCCAACGTCAACTTCATCAAGCGCGTCGTCGGCCTGCCCGGTGATCGTCTGGACTACGGCTCGGACCACATCCTCAGAGTCAACGGGGAACCCGTGGCCATTGTGCGGACCGGGACCTTCCGGAACGAGGACAACGAAGGCCTCTTGTTCGATGAGACGCTCGGTGAGGTCGTGCACCCGATCCTGATCCAGGCGACCTGGACCAAGCCGTTCACGCGAATCGTTGGTCCAGATTGCTACTTCATGATGGGTGACAACCGGGACCGCAGCCATGACAGCCGCTTTGACGATATCGGCTGCGTGCCCAGCGAGAACCTCGTGGGCCGCGCCACGCGGATCTGGATGAGTTGGCAATTATGGGACATGCCTCGCTGGGGCCGGATCGGCAATAAGATACAATAGCGCCGTTTTCGAGCTTGCGAGGCGAATCATCATGACGCGCATGCAGACCAATCCGGCCCGGCAAACCGGGATGACGACTCTGGGTCTCCTGATCCTGCTCGTGTTCGTCGGCATCTTCCTGTACGCGGGCGTGCGACTTGTGCCTGTCTACCTCGAAGATCTCAAGATCGCGGGCACCTTCAAGAGCCTCGAGCAGGAATTCTCGGGCGGCGCCAGCAGCAAGGTAGCCATCGAGAAGTCGATCGGCAAACGGTTTGACGTCGAGAGCGTCAACGTCATCGCCTCCAAGGACATCAAGATCCGCAAGACGAGCCGGGGTTACGACGTCAGCATCGACTACACGAACAAGCAACCGTTCTTGTTCAACATCTACTTCGCTGTCGATTTTTCACACCGGGTCTCGCTCGAGCGATGAGCCGTGTCGGCTGAAGCCCGGGAAAGCCGGCTCGCCCGGTTTCTCGACGCCATCGACTACCGGCCCGAAGACCCCGAGCTCATCGAGCGTGCGCTGCGTCACCGCAGCGCCCAGGGTCGTAACAACGAACGCCTCGAATTTCTCGGTGACGCCGTGCTCGACACGGTCGTGTCGCGTGTTCTCTTTGACCGCTTTCCCGATGCCACCGAGGGCGTCCTGAGTCGCTTGCGCGCGTCGGTCGTCAAGGACGCATCACTGGCTGAAATGAGCGCAGGCCTGGGGCTTGGCGACCTCATCGCGCTCGGGCCCGGCGAGCTGAAATCCGGCGGTGCGCGGCGTGACTCGATCATGGCCGACGCGCTCGAAGCGGTGTTTGGCGCCGTGTTCATCGATGGCGGCTACGCCGCCGCCGAGCACGTCATCCTCGCCGTGATGCGCGACCGGCTTGAAACGCTGGAGCTCGATGCCGCGCGCAAGGATGCAAAGACCGAGCTGCAGGAGCGTCTGCAACGCGATGGATTGGCATTGCCCGATTATGCGCTGACCGACACGAGCGGTCCGCCGCATCGGCAGCGCTTTCGCGTGAGCTGCCGCGTTTCCGCCATCGACGCTGTGACCGATGGCGAGGGCTCGAGCCGTCGTCGCGCCGAACAACGTGCGGCCGAAGCCATGCTGGCCAGAATCCAGGCCGTGGCTGCTGATGCCTGAGGGGTTTCGCAATAGTGCCGACTACCGTTGCGGCTTCGTCGCCGTAGTGGGCAGACCGAACGTCGGCAAATCGACGCTGATCAATCACTATGTCGGCAGCAAAGTGTCGATCGTGAGTCCGCGCCCGCAGACGACGCGGCACCGCATTCTGGGTGTGGCCACGGCCGACGATGCGCAGCTCGTGTTCATCGATACCCCGGGCCTGCACCTGGGTCAGAAGAAGGCCATCAACCGGATGATGAATCGGGCGGCGCTCAGTGCGCTCGGTGACGCCGACGCGATTCTCTGGCTCGTGGAGGCTGGGCAGTGGACGGCGTCCGATGAGAATGTGCTGGCGCGACTGGCGGACTGCACGGTGCCTGTGCTGTGCGCCATCAACAAGGTTGACCTCATGGCCGACAAGCAGCAGTTGCTGCCCTTCATCGAATCGATGGGCAAGCGGCGCGAGCTGCACGCCATCGTGCCGGTGTCGGCACGCACGGGTGCGCAGACCAGTGAATTGCGCGAGTCGCTTGTGGCGCTCATGCCGTTGTCGCCCGCCATGTTCCCCGACGACATGCTCACGGACCGCGGCGAGGGGTTTCGCTTTGCCGAAATTGTTCGCGAGAAGCTCACACTGAGGCTGCGTCAGGAGCTGCCCTACGGCCTCACCGTACAGACGGAGCGCATCGAGCGCGATGGTGAGCGGCTCGTCGTGCACTGCACGATTTTCGTCGAGCGCGATTCACAAAAGGGCATCGTTGTGGGCAAGGGCGGCAGCCAGCTGCGCGACGTTGGCAGTGCGGCGCGCCGCGACATGATCCGTGTGGTCGATCGTCCCGTACACCTTGAGCTCTGGGTCAAGGTGCGCGACAACTGGGCCGACAGCGAGCAGGAGCTGCAGCGACTCGGCTACGGCGACGAGTAGTCTGTCGTGTCCGGACAGCGCATTCATCTGCAGCCCTGCTGGGTACTGCACCGCCGAGACTTTCGCGACTCGAGTCAGATCATAGAGGTGCTGAGCCGTGAGCACGGCCGTTTGGGTCTTGTGGCGCGCGGCGTCAAGCGCCCCAAGAGTCGTCTGCGCGGCATCCTGCAGCCGTTTGCACCCGTGCTGCTCTCATGGGTCGCCGGCCGTGAGCTTGCTACAATGAGTGGCGCGGAAACCGGGCAGGGCGCACCGCACCATTTGCGCGACACGCGGCTCATGTCCGGGTTCTACATTAACGAACTGATCTTGAGACTGACGCACCGATTCGACCCGCAGCCCGATGTGTTTGATCGGTATGCGCACTGCCTGCAGCGACTGTCCGGAGACGATCCGGTCGCGGCGACCCTGCGTGATTTCGAGCTCGACTTGCTCGAGGCGCTGGGTTTCGCGCCGAACCTCACGCACGATGTCGTGAGCGGCGCACCGGTTGCGGCGGGTCGTGCGTATGATTTCGTTGTCGACGAGGGACCGCACGCGACGGGGTCGGGTGCAGGCGCAGACGCTGTAGACGGTGCTGTGTTGCTGGCCATGGCGGCCCGCGACTGGCGCGAGCCCGAGGTGTTGCGCACAGCACGGCGTTTGCTGGGACGCGCGATCGACCTCCAGCTTGATGGCAAACCGCTGCACACGCGACGGGTGCTGCGCGACTTGCGTCAGCGTGACTATGGGACGGGAGCCCAGTAATGCACAGCCCAATCTTTCTTGGCGTCAACGTCGACCACGTGGCCACGCTGCGCCAGGCGCGGGGCGAGCGCTACCCCGACCCCGTGGCCGCGGCACTGGTGGCCGAGCGCTCGGGTGCCGACTCGATTACGGTCCACCTGCGTGAAGACCGTCGCCACATCCAGGACCACGACGTCGTCCGTTTGCAAGCCAGCACGCAGACGCGCGTGAACCTGGAAATGGCGGTCACTGACGCCATGCTGGGTTTTGCGCGCGAGGTGGGGCCCGCCGACTGCTGTCTGGTCCCGGAGAAGCGCGAGGAGCTGACTACGGAAGGCGGGCTCGATGTGGCGGGTGCCCAGGCCCGCATCAAGGACGCGGTCGATGCGCTGGCAGGGATCCGCGTGTCGCTGTTCATCGATGCCGATCGCGCCCAGATCGATGCCGCGGCTGCGTCGGGCGCCCCGGTTATCGAATTGCACACCGGTCACTACGCGTTGGCACGCGGTGGCGAGATCGGCAACGAACTGGCGCGTATCCGGGAGGCCTCGCGCTATGCAACGTCCCTGGGGCTGACCGTGCACGCGGGCCACGGCCTGACGCGGCACAACGTGCAACCCATCGCCGCCATCCCGGAAATTGTCGAGCTCAACATTGGCCACGCGCTGGTTGCCGACAGCGTGTTTGAGGGCTTGCCCGCCGCGGTGACAGAAATGAAGCGCCTCATGGTGGAGGCGCGGACATGATCTACGGGGTCGGCACCGACGTCGTGGAGGTCAGCCGTATCGCGGCGACGTATGAACGCTTCGGCGATCATTTCGTGAGCCGGCTGCTGCTCGACGAGGAGCGTGCACTGTTCGACCCCTACAAGCGCAAGGTGCGGTTCCTGGCGATGCGTTTCGCGGCCAAGGAAGCCTGTGTCAAGGCCATGGGTACGGGCTTCTCCAACGGTATGTGGATTCGCGATGTTGGCGTGGTCAGTGACCCGCTCGGAAAGCCGTTGGTCGTATTCAGCGAGCGCGGCCGCGCCAAGTGCGACGCGCTGGGCATCGGCGAAGCCCATGTGAGCCTGACCGATGAGGCCGGGCTCGTGGTGGCCATGGCCATCATGGAACGCAAGACCTGACGGCCATGCACTACATGACCTTCGACATTGAGACCGTGCCCGACCTTGCGTCGGGGCGCCAACTGTACGGGCTTGAGGCGCTCGATGACGAAGGCGCGCACGCGGCCATGGTCGCGCTGCGCGAACAGAAGGCCG
This sequence comes from Pseudomonadota bacterium, assembly GCA_039821605.1. Classification (GTDB taxonomy): domain Bacteria; phylum Pseudomonadota; class Gammaproteobacteria; order Steroidobacterales; family Woeseiaceae; genus CALBPI01. Next base: position 649,333 of record JBCBNV010000001.1, read on the forward strand.
GCACTGATTTCATGCCCCTGCACCTGCACCGCGTTGTGGCCATTTCCGTGGCATTGCGCAGCGGGTCCGACTTCAAGGTCTGGTCACTGGGCGATGCCGACGCCGGTGAGGCCGAAATCGTGCGCCGGTTCTTCGATGGCATCGACCGTTTCGCACCCGACCTCGTGACCTGGAACGGGTCCGGCTTTGACTTGCCCGTGCTGCATTACCGTGCGCTGCTGCACGGCATCGATGCGTCGCGCTACTGGGAGGTGGGCGAAGGCGAGCGCGAGTGGCGCTTCAACAACTACCTGGGCCGCTTCCACTGGCGTCACATCGATCTCATGGACGTGCTCGCTGGCTACCAGATGCGCGGTCGCGCGCCGCTCGACGAGATCGCCGTGATGCTCGGGTTCCCCGGCAAGCTCGGCATGAGTGGCGACAAGGTCTGGTCGGCGTTCAACGCGGGCGAGATCGAGCGAATCCGAAACTACTGCGAAACCGATGTTGTGAACACCTGGCTCGTGTTCCTGCGATTTGAGCAGATGCGTGGCCGAATCGACGCTGCCGGGCTCGAACGCGAGCTGGCGCTGGTTCGGGGCGCACTCAAGGAGGCGGATGGGCCGCACTTCGAGGAATATCTGGCCGCCTGGCCCGAGGCCGGCAGTGGGTAGGAAGGCCAGCAAGTTTTCCCGCGAGCCCGTGACGAGCGGTATCCGGGCGCTGACGCACGACGGCCGCGGCATCGCCGATACCGAAGGCAAGACGGTATTTGTGGATGGCGCGCTGCCCGGCGAGACCGTTGAATGGGTACGCACACGGCGCAAGAGAAACTTCGACGAGGCGCGTTGCGAGCAGGTCCTGGTGGCTTCCGAGCATCGCGTGGAACCGGCGTGTCCCGTGTTTGGGCAATGCGGCGGCTGCGTGATGCAGCACATGAGCAATGAGCAGCAAGTAACTGCGAAACATGAAGTTTTATTCGATAATCTGCGCAAGATCGGGCAGGTCGCGCCCGAGCGCTGGCTCGAGCCGCTTGCCGCGGACCCCTGGCACTATCGGCGCCGCGCGCGGCTCGGCGTGCGTTACGTTGACGCCAAGGCCCGCGTGCTCGTCGGGTTCCGCGAGCGCTTCAAGCCGTACATCACCGACATGCGTCGCTGCCCCGTACTTGTGGCGAGCGTCGATGCACTGCTCGAGCCGCTGGCCGAGTGCATCGCAGGTTTGTCCATCGTGAGACGCCTGCCGCAGGTCGAGGTTGCTGTCGGTGACGGCGACACGGGGCCCGTCACCACGCTCACGATGCGTGTGCTGGACCCGCCGTCGGTTGCCGACCGCGAGCAGCTGGCCGCGTTCAGCGCGGCACAGGATTGCTGGATCACGCTGCAGCACGGCGGGCCCGATGCGCTCGAGCCTCTGGCGCGCCCCGATGGCGCACTGCCGCCGGCGCTCGAATACCGGCTGCCGGAGCATGAGCTTGTGATCGGTTTCGGGCCCACCGACTTCATCCAGGTCAACGCCAAAATGAATGCGTTGATGATCGATCAGGCGCTCGAGCTGCTGGCGCCTGAGCGCGGCGACCGTGTCCTGGATCTTTTCTGCGGTATCGGCAACTTCAGTCTGCCCATCGCGCGGCGCGTGTCGCACGTGCTCGGCGTGGAGGTGGCAGCCGGGCAGGTCGAGCGCGCGCGCGACAACGCCGAGCGCAACGGTATCGACAATGCGGCGTTTCGCGTTGCCGATCTCGACGACGAGGCCGCCGTTCGCGCGCTGGCTCAGGAGAACTGGGATCTCGTACTACTCGACCCGGCACGTGCGGGCGCCGCGCAGTTTGCGGCGCAGGCCGCGGCCTTTGGCGCGCGGCGCATCGTCTACGTGTCCTGTCACCCGGGCACGCTCGCGCGGGACGCCGGTGTGCTGGCGACCGAGCAGGGCTACCGCCTGGCCGCGGCCGGCATCATGAACATGTTTCCGCACACGGCCCACGTGGAATCCGTGGCCGTGTTCGAGCGGGCGGCCTGACCCGTGGCGCTGGGTCCACTCATGCTCGATATCGAGGGCCGCGCGCTCTCGCCCGTGGACCGGGAGCTCATCGCAAGCCCGGCCGTGGGTGGTGTGATCCTATTTAAGAGAAATTTTGAGAACCTCACGCAACTTGCTGAACTATGTTCGGAAATTCGGAAGGTCAAAAGCCCCGGCGTGCTGATTGCCGTCGATCAGGAAGGCGGTCGCGTACAGCGCTTCGGCGCGCCCTTCGCGCCGCTGCCGCCGCTGGGTTGGCTCGGGCATCTCTACGATCGTGATGCGCCTGCCGCGCTCCATCTCATCCGCGAAACCGGTTGGCTGCTGGCCGCCGAGCTGTTGTCGGCTGGGCTCGACCTGTCGTTCGCGCCGGTGCTGGATCTGTCGCGCGGTGTGAGCACCGTGATCGGTGATCGTGCGTTGCACAGGAAACCCGAGGTTGTCGCGGAGCTCGCCACGGCCATGATGCGGGGCATGGCGGAGGCCGGCATGCAGGCGACGGGCAAACATTTCCCTGGCCATGGCGCCGTGGTCGCCGATTCGCATCACGAGTTGCCCGTCGACCGGCGCGAGTACGCGGACATCACCGAGGATCTGCGCGCCTTCGAACAGCTGGTGCGCGCGGGCCTGCCTGCGGTCATGACGGCACACGTGGTGTACAGCGAGCTTGATCCCTTGCCCGCGAGTTTCTCGCCCTGGTGGATCGGCTCGGAACTGCGCCAGCGCATTGGATTCCGCGGCACCGTGTTCTCCGATGACCTGACCATGAAAGCCACGCTGGGGCTGGGTGACATCAAGGCGCGCGCCGATGCCGTACTTACGGCAGGCAGCGACATGCTGCTCGTATGCAATGACCGGCCTGCGGCCGAACGTGTCGCCGAGCACCTGGCCGATGTCGTTTTGCCGCAGTCGATGGCACGGCTTGCGCGCATGCGCGGCACGCCGCACTTCGATACCACGTCGCTGAAACGCGAGCCACGGTGGAAGGCGGCGCGCGAAGCGCTGGACACAGCGCTCGATCGACCGCCACTGGAGCTCGAATTTTGAATGTTGCGATTATAGGCGGCACCGGCGTCGAGCAATGGCCCGGCGCCGATGTCATTGAACGGCGCGAGATTGGGACGCCCTACGGAGAACCCAGCGCACCGCTCGTGCACGCGCGCATCGCGGACAGCGAGGCCTGGTTCTTGTCACGCCATGGTTTGGGCCACGAGATTGCGCCGCACCGCATCAACTACCGCGCCAATATCGACGCGATTGCCCGTCTCGGATGCGACACGGTCGTGGCGCTCAATGCGGTTGGCATCATCGGCGACGCCACCCCGGTTGGCGGGCTCGCGGTGCCCGATCAGCTCATCGATTACACCTGGGGCCGGGAATGCACCTATCTCGACGGTGACCGCGAGTCGCTCGATCACCTGGACTTCACGGAGCCGTTCGACGGCGCGCTACGCAAGGCGCTCATTGCGGCCGGGGCCGCAGCCGGAATCGCCGTGGCCAGCAGCGGTGTGTACGGCGTGACTCAGGGCCCCAGGCTCGAAACCCGCGCCGAAGTGGATCGGCTCGAACGCGACGGCGTCACGCTCATCGGCATGACGGCCATGCCCGAAGCCGCGCTCGCAAGAGAGCGGGGCCTGGCCTATGCCTGCGTGGCATTGGTGGTTAACGCTGCGGCCGGGCGCGGCGATGCACCCATCCACGACGACCTCGTGGGGTCTATGGCGAGTGCCCGATACCAGGCAACGGAACTGGTTCGCAGTTTCCTGCGCAGCTCGCGCTAAGGCGCGACTTTGCTCGCATTTTCAGTGCGCTAGGCTCGATTTCTGATGCCAGCGCTGATAATACTGGACCTTCCATAAGACGACCCGACGCCCGATCCCGTTGAAGAGCCCATCCAAAAACCTGTTGCTGCAGCTCGTCAACGGGACGCGCGAGCCATTGCTCGTTGTCGACACGGCGCGAGACGATTGGCGGGTGAGTTTTTTCAATCCGGCGCTGCAGCGACTGTTGGGGATCGCTGCGGGCGACATCAGCCACCAGGCCGCGGAACCCATTCTGATCAAGCTCGCGGGCTCCACGGCGGTTGATGCCGTCCGCCGGTGTGGCGCCGAGCAGCCTCAGACGCAGTTCGAGAGCGTCTTCCTGAGCCCGGACGACCCGGACCGAGCCATCGACGGCCAGGTGCTCATGCTGGGCTCGGGCGGCCTGCGCGCCGTGTACCTAAACGTGGCCGCACCCGCAGAGCAGGCCTCGACGTCAACAAGCTCGGTGCAGCTGCGTGCGCTGGCCAGCGACCCTGTGACCGGCTTTTTCGAGCGCGAGCACTGGCTCGACGTCCTGGGGCGCGACGCCGCGATCGCGGCGCGTGAGCAGGCCTGGCTCGCCGTGATTGCGCTGCGCGTGGATGCCATGTCGGCCTACATCGACACCTTCGGTCAGCACGCCGGTGATTCGGCGCTGAAACGCATTGGACACAGCATACGCCGGCGCCTCAAGCGCGCCGGTGACATGGGTGGCCGCATTGCGCCCGACATGGTGGCGCTGCTCGTGCACGGCAGCAGTGCGCCCATGGCGCTCGAGTTCGCGCAGAGCATCGCCGAGGACATCCGTGCACTGGCCATTCACCATCCGCGCTCGCCGCGCTCGCGACACATCTCGTTGTCAGCGGGTGTTTGTGCCGAGGTGCCGACGGGTGACGTCAACGCCGCGCGGCTGTTGCAGCGCGCTATTGCGCAGATCGATTCGCCGGCCGAGAACGTACACATCGCGGACAGCCTGCCTGTTCGCTAGCCCTCCGGCTGGCCCCCCGGCTGGCCCCCCGGGCTCAATACGTCCGTGTCGTCGAACACGGGCGCTTCCTCTTCGGCTTCGTAACGACTGATTAGCGCCAGCGCACCAAACCGCGGGTGATCGAAGAAGTGCAGCTCGGTGCTGCGCATCTTGCGTCGCTCGGCCAGCTTGTAGATGAGCGTCCCCGAGTCCGTGACGGGCGCGCGGGTGTCGGCCAACGCCAGGTCCAGCGTCAGGTGAAGAAAACGGGTGACGTAGATCGATGCCGTGCCGCCGAGTTCGGGTGGCAGCCGGGCCACGCGCCCCAGGTCGAGGCTCGTTTCCTCGTCGGGCCCGTACACGGGCTGGCGCCATGACGCGTGCAGCAGGCGCTCGAACTCACCGCGTCTTGCAATCGCCGCCGACGTATCCGCGAGGCGAAACGTCTCGGGCGCCAGCCGGGTGAATTCCAACGGCCGCGGTTCGTCTGCCGGGATGAGCTCGCCCGTTTCGGGATCGATGGCCAGGCCTTCGGTCACTGCCTCTTCGATGGGGTCGGGGAGGTCGTTGCCGAGCTCGTCGACGGTGCCATCGAAACCCGGGCCGGCTTCCGCAAGCAGGGCTTCGCGCGCCAGCCGCACGGCCTCACGCCCCGTGTCTTCGTAGGCGAAGTCCTCGCTGCGGCCGCTGATGCCGCCGGCATAGGCGAAGACGATGAGCTCAATGTCGTAGACAGGCGCCGCGTCCTCGACGGCCTCGTTCTCCGGCGATGCATCGGCCGGATCCGGTGTTGCGGGCGTTTGCGCCTGCACCTGCGCGGCTGCAAGCAGGAGGGCGATCCACCAGCCTCGGTGTCTTGCGTGCATGAAGCGTCTCGTCGTCGTTAAGGCCGGCGCCAGTTTATCACCCGAGCGTGCGCAACTTGTCGAGCAGCGCGTTGACGGCGTCCACGCGTGCGGCACCGTCAGGCATGGGCTCACGGAAGGCCAGGCGCTCGGCGTCGGGCAGGCGATAGCGGCGCGAGTCGCGCTGCACGAGCTCAACGAGCGAGAGCGGGTCGACGGCGCCGCCCGCGGCAAACTTCAGGTAGCCCGACTCGGGGCCCGCATCGATCTTGGTGATGCCCAGCGCGGCTGCGCGTTGCTTGAGCCGCGTGACCTCGATGAGCAGCTTGGTGGGCTCCGGCAGCAAACCGAACCGGTCGATGAGCTCGACCTGCAGCTCACGCAACGCGTCGTCGTCGGCGCAGCCCGCAAGGCGCTTGTAGAGAATCAGCCGCAGGTGCACGTCGGGCACGTAGTCCTCGGGCAGCAGCGCGGGCTCGTGCAGGTTGATCTCGACACCGGCGTCGAGCGGCTTGTCGAAATCGGGCTCGTGTCCCGACTTGAGCGAGGCCACGGCCTGCGCGAGCAGCTCCGAGTACAAAGAGAAACCAATCTCCTGGATCTGGCCGCTCTGTCCGTCGCCGAGCAACTCGCCCGCGCCGCGAATCTCGAGGTCGTGGCTGGCCAGCGCGAAACCGGCCCCCAGGTCTTCGAGAGACTCGATGGCTTCCAGGCGCTTCTGCGCGTCGGCCGTCATCGCCGCCTTGGGCGGCGTGAGCAGGTAGGCGTAGGCGCGGTGGTGCGAGCGCCCGACGCGGCCACGCAGCTGGTGCAGCTGCGCAAGGCCGAAGCGGTCGGCGCGGTTGATGATGATCGTGTTGGCTGTCGGGACGTCGATGCCGCTTTCAACGATGGTCGTGCAGACGAACAGATTGAAGTTGCGGTGGTAGAAATCGAACATCACGGATTCGAGCTCGCGCTCCGACATCTGGCCGTGGCCGATGCCAATCGTCGCCTCGGGCACGAGCTTGCCGAGCTCCTGCGCGACACGTTCGATGTCTTCGACCCGGTTGTGCACGAAGTACACCTGGCCGCCGCGTTTTATCTCGCGCAGACAGGCCTCGCGGATGAGACCGTCGTTCCAGCGGCTGATGAAGGTCTTCACCGAAAGCCGGTCCGCGGGCGGAGTCGAGATCAACGACAGCTCGCGCAGGCCGCCGAGTGCCATGTTGAGCGTGCGCGGAATGGGCGTCGCTGTGAGGGTGAGTACGTCGATCTCTGCGCGCAGCTTCTTTAGCGCTTCCTTGTGGCGCACACCGAAGCGGTGTTCCTCGTCGATGACCACGAGGCCCGCATTCTTGAACGCGCCCGTGTGGCTCAGGAGCTTGTGCGTGCCGATCACGATGTCAACGGTGCCATCGGCAAGACCCGCGAGCACGTGCTCCGTCTCCTTCTTGGAGCGAAAACGCGACAGCTGCTCCACGCGCACGGGCCAGTCCGCGAAGCGATCGGAAAAGGTCTGGAAGTGTTGCTGCGCGAGCAGCGTCGTCGGCACGAGTACGGCGACCTGGCGGTTGTTCTGCACGGCCATGAAGGCGGCACGCAGTGCGACCTCGGTCTTGCCAAAGCCGACGTCGCCGCACACGACGCGGTCCATGGGTGTGGTCGCGTGCAGGTCTGCGAAGATGTCGTCGATCGACTGGGCCTGGTCCTCGGTCAGCTCGAACGGGAAGTCCGACTCGAACTGCCGGTACTCGGCGTCGGGCAGCCGGAACGAGACGCCTTTTCGGGCCGCGCGGCGCGCGTAGACATCGAGCAGTTCGACGGCCACGTCGCGCGCCTTCTGTGCGGCCTTGCGGCGCGCGCGGGCCCACTGATCGCTGCCCAGTCGGTGTAGCGGTGCCTTATCCGGTGCGGCGCCCGTGTAGCGTGAGATGAGCTGCAGCGCGTGTACGGGCACGTAGAGTTTGTCGCCGCCTGCGTACTCAAGTGTCAGAAACTCATTGGTGTGGTCGCCGACCGTCAGCGTTTGCAGACCCAGGTAACGGCCGACGCCGTAGGCCTCGTGCACGACCGGGGCGCCGACACTGAGGTCGCTGAGCTGGCGAATGACATTCTCGGGATCCGCGGCGCCTCGGCGTCGGCGCGAGCGCGTCTTGACGCGGCGACCGAAGACGGCCTGTTCCGTAATCACGGCCGTGCCGTCGGCGGCCAGGATCATGCCCTGTGCGAGCAAGCCCGTGGTGACACCCAGTACGGCACCATCGTCCGCGAAGTCGTGCCAGCCCTCAAAACGTTTCGGCTGAATGCCATGTGCCGCACAGACTTCGATGAGCGCCTCACGGCGACCCGCCGACTCGGCCACGAGCAGCGTGCGCGGTCCCGAGGCGCGGTCCTTCAGGAAATTGACGAAAGCCGCCGCGCCGTCCTCGCGCTGCGCGTCCAGGGCCATGGGCGGCAGCGCTGTGGCGAGCGCGGCTGCGCCGTCGAGACGCTTCTCACGGCTCAGCGTGAGATGCCGGTGCTGGCCCGTCTGCGCGCGCCAGTCGTCAAGCGAGAAGAAGGCTTCGTCGGGCTTGAGCAAGGGCCGGTCGTCGGCCACGTTGAGCACTTCGAAGCGCTCCGCGATGTCCGCCGCCGTTTGCCCGAGCAGTTCGTCGAGCGAATCGCCGTGGCTGAGCAGGGTGTCGCCGGGCAGGTACTCGAGCAGGCTCGCCGTGCGCTCGAAGAACAGCGGCAGGAAGTACTCGATGCCGCCGTGCGCGATGCCTTCCGAGACATCGCGATAGACTTGCGACTGCTGTGCTTCGCCCGGGAAGCGTTCACGGTAGCGCTGGCGGAAGGCACGCACCGCGTCGCTGTCGAGCGGCACCTCGCGCGCGGGCAGGATGTCGAGCCGCGGCAGCGTCTCACCGGAGCGCTGCGTATCGGGGTCGAAGTGGCGCAGGCTGTCGATGTCGTCGTCGAACAGATCGATGCGCAGCGGTGCGTCACTGCCCATGGGGAAGAGATCGATGATGGCGCCGCGCACGGCGAATTCACCGTGCTCGGTGACCTGCGGAACGCGCAGATAGCCGGCGTCGGTTAGGCGTGCTGTGAACGCGTCTCGGTCGAGCGTGTCACCCGCCGCCAGCGACAGGGAGCGCGCCGCCACGTAATCCGTGGGCGGCAGGCGGTGCAGCAGGCACTCCGCGGCCACAATAAGCAGGCCGCGTTGAATCCTGGGCAGCTCTGCGAGCACGCGCAGGCGTTGCGAGATGATGTCCTGGTGGGGCGAGAAGCTGTCGTAGGGCAGCGTCTCCCAGTCCGGGAAGTGCAGCACGGGCAGTGCGTCGCCCGCGAAGAACCGGGCCTCGCTCTCGAGACGGTCCGCGTCCTGCTGGTTGTCGGCGATGTGCAGCACAGGGCGGTCGAGGCCGCCTGCGATCTGCACGAGCAACAGCGCGTCGGCCGCACCCGCCAGGCCGCCGATTGCGGCGGGCAGGCTGTCTGCGGTCACGGGTGTTGCGTCGCCATCGGCCAGCGCCGCGGCGCCGGCCTGGATCAGTCGCGCTGCATTCATGAGTCTGGGCTTGTGAGCCTGCAACCGGCGGTGCCGCGTGTCGGGGCGGGCCAGGTTGGCCGCCACGGTCCGCTGGCCAGGCCTGAGCGCGGTGGCGTCAGGCGGGCGGGGTGCGAGGCTGGGACAAAAACGCAGGAAGCATCAACGACGACGCCCGCTGCGAAGCGGGCGCCAGTATGCCACAGTTGCTTTGCCGGCGGTGGGCCGGCGGCGGCGTTCAGCCGCGGTCGCGGACCGTGTGGATGACGCGATCGTGCTCGAAGTAAACGGTGAAACCGTCGTACTGCCAGCGCGTGATGGGCGGTTCGCCGACGGCGGCAACGCGGCGCTGGGGCTCACCCCAACCTTCGCTGACGCGCTGCATGGTCATGCCACGCTGAGGCGCCGAAGCGTCCACGAGCGCATCGGTGTTGACGTCGAGTTCGTCTGCGCCTGCCGGGGCCGATAGCAAGGCCAGTGAGAGCAGGGCGGCGGAAACAGAAATACGGATCATGGTCATCACCTCGACTGCCGGGCCGTTCTGCCCGGTGCAGGTTTGATCATAACACCGGTGTTTCCGGGCCCTGCACGCCGCATGCATCGAAATCGTGACACAGGTCTCGTTTCCGCCCGAAACGGGGTGAGTGTGGTTTAATTCGCGCGATGTCACGCCCCGTCGAACTGCTGATTGCGCTCCGGTATCTGCGTGGGCGACAGACTGCGCGCTTTGCGTCGTTTATCAGCGCCGCGTCGATGTTGGGGGTCGCGATTGGCGTCGCGGCGCTGATTACCATCCTGTCGGTCATGAACGGTTTTGAGAGCGAGCTCAAGCGTCGGTTGCTCGACGTGCAGGCACACGCCGTGATCACGGGAGAGGGCGGGCGTGTCGGCGACTGGCCTGCGCTCGCCGCCGCTCTCGAACAGGACCCGCGCGTCGAGGCGGCGGCGCCGCAAGTCAGCATCGAGGGAATGGCCAACGCGTCCGGACAGCTTGTTCCCGTGCTTGCCGAGGGCATCGTGCCCGAGGCCCTCGAGGAAGAACTCGGCGACAACATCGTCGTGGGATCGCTCGATGCGCTCGAGGCCGGTGCGCGGCGCATCGTACTCGGACGCTATCTCGCGCTGGACCTCGGCGTCGCGCCCGGCGACGACATCGTGCTGCTCGTGCCGCGCAGCGTGGCCGGCGAGATTCGTCCCGCGCTGACGCGTTTTGCGGTCGCCGCCCTGTTCGAGTCGGGGGTACCCGACTTCGACGCGAGCGTGGCCTACCTGCATTGGCGCGATGCGGGCGAACTCGCGGGCCTCGGTGATGCCGTCAGCGGCATCCGCCTGACGCTCGTCGACCCGTTCGATGCGCCCGCAGTGGCCGGCGATCTGGCAGCACTGGCAGGCCCTGGCGCAAGTGCGACGGACTGGACGCGCGAAAACGCGAGTTACTTCCGCGCCATCCGACTCGAGAAGGCGATGATGGCGCTGATCCTCTCGCTGGTCATTGGTGTGGCCGCGTTCAACATCGTCGCGAGTCTGGTCATGGTGGTGACCGACAAGGAAACGGACATTGCGATTCTGCGCACGCTGGGCCTGTCGCCCACGGGTGTCGTGCGCGTGTTTTTTGCCCAGGGCATCGTCATCGGCTGGCTCGGTGTGTTGATCGGTGTCGCGGGCGGTGTGGCATTGGCGTTGAATGTCACGGAAACCGCGGCATTCATCGAGGGTCTACTGGGTTTCCAGGTCATGCCCGGAGACGTCTACGTGATGAGTCGAATCCCCTCGGAAGTGCGCCCGGCCAATGTGGTCTGGATCGGCGCCGTGGCGCTCATCGTGACCGCGCTGGCGACGGTCTACCCGGCGCGCCAGGCCGCGTCCGTGCACCCCGCGCAAGCGTTGCGATACGGCTGATCAGATGGCGTTCGAATGGGACATCGGCAAGCGCTACGTCCGCCCCCGTCGCGGTGGTGGCTTCGTGTCGTTCATTTCCGTGATCTCGATGTTGGGCGTGGCCATCGGTATTGCCGTGCTCATCGTGGTGTTGTCGGTGGTCAACGGCTTCGAGCGAGAGCTCACCGGTCGGCTGCTGGCGATGTCCTCGCACGCCACGGTCGAAGGACTCGACGGCGACCTCAACGACTGGCAGGGACGACGCGAGCAGGCACTCGCGGACCCGCGCGTCGAAGCGGCGGCGCCGTTCATCGAGGCGCGGGCGTTGGCTTCCGCGGACGAGGCGCTGTCTGGCATTGTCCTGCGCGGTGTGTTGCCCGATGCCGAACGCGATGTCGCCGACGTTCTGGCGCTTATGCAGCAGGGTGGACTCGACGATCTGGTACCGCGCGGCTACGGCATCGTCGTGGGTGATGCGCTGGCCGAGTCGCTGGGCGTTGGGCTCGGCGACAAGCTCATGGTGATGATCGCCGAAGGCAACGTGACGCCCGCGGGCATTGTGCCGCGCATGCGCCGTTTCACCGTGGTCGGGATCTTCCGCGCGGGCATGTACGAGTTCGACCGCCGGTTCGGATTCGTGCACATGGACGATGCGGCGCGGCTGTTTCGCAAGCGCGACGTTACGGGCATCCGTCTGCGCGTCGACGATCTCTTCGAAGCCCCCGGCATCGCACGCGACGTGGCCGTGGCGCAGGGTGGGGGCGTCATGATCAGCGACTGGACCCGGCGCCATCGCGCGTTCTTCCGTTCCATCCAGATCACGAAGTCGATTCTGTTCGTGATCCTGTCGCTCGTGATCGCCGTGGCAGCGTTTAATATCGTCTCCACGCTCGTCATGGTCGTGCGCACCAAACGCCGCGACATCGCCATCCTGCGCACGCTGGGCGCGTCACGTGGCAGCGTCACGGGCGTGTTCGTCACACAGGGCGCCCTGATCGGCGTTGTGGGTGCGCTCGCGGGCGTCGCACTGGGCACGCTGTTGAGCCTCAATCTGGAAAGCATCGTGGGTTTCGTCGAAGGCACCTTTGGCATCACGGTGCTCGCAGCCGACGTCTACTTCATCAGCGATCTGCCCAGCGAGCTGCGCGCTGCGGACGTCGCCCTGGTCACAGCGATCGCGCTCGTCCTCGTGTTCGCGGCCACCCTGTATCCCGCTTGGCGCGCGTCGCGCACCGAGCCCGCCGAGGAGCTTCGGTTTGACTGATTCGAAAACGGACCGCGAGGTGGTCCTGTCCTGTCGCGGTGTGCGCCGTGTGTTTCGCGAAGGCGACAAAGCGCTCGTTGTGCTCGACGGTGTCGATTTCGACATTGCCGCGGGCGAGACCATTGCTGTCGTCGGTGCCTCGGGCAGCGGCAAGACAACGCTGCTGCAGTTGCTCGGCGGTCTCGACTCGCCCGATGATGGGGCCATTGAGGTGATGGGCCGCGATATGGCCAGACTCGATGACGCCGAGCGCGGCCGAGTGCGGAATCAGGCGATCGGTTTCGTCTACCAGTTTCACCACCTGCTACCCGAATTCACGGCCTGGGAGAACGTTGCGATGCCCTTGCTGATCCGCCGCGAAGCGCGCGACTCGGCCATGGCGGCCGCGCGTGAGTTACTCGAGCGCGTGGGCCTCGGCGAGCGTCTTGATCACCGCCCGTCGGAGCTCTCAGGCGGTGAGCGCCAGCGTGCCGCCGTGGCGCGAGCGCTCGTCACAGGACCGCGCGTCGTGCTGGCTGACGAGCCCACGGGCAACCTCGACCGCAGCACCGGTGAACGCGTGCTGGGCCAGATGCTGGAGCTCAAACGAGATTTGGGCACGGCGCTCGTGATCGTCACCCACGACGCGGACATTGCGGCGCGCATGGACCGCGAACTGACGCTTCAGGACGGTCGGCTGAATCAGTTGCGCTGACGCTTGGCGAGCCGCCGTGCGCGGCGCGCCTGCAGGTACTGGCCGATGCGCGTGCGCCAGGCCAGTTCGACGAAGAGGAATCCCATCGCCGCAGTGGCAAGCCCCAGCAGGATGCAGCCTGCGAAGAGGGGCTGCCAGACCGATCCGATCTGCGTCATGAGCGTGTCGAGAGTCATGGTGCCCGTGATGAGCTCCGGCGTGCCGAGCACCGACTGCCCCAACCGGTAACCCGAGTAGTAGATCGGAAAGATCGTCACGGGGTTGACGATCATGGTCACCAGCATGGCCAGCGGCAGGTGAACGCGCAGCCCGATGGCACTAAGCCCCGCCGCGAGGCTGTGGCCGGGAATCGGCATCCACATCCAGAACAAGCCAAGTGCCACACCGGGCGCGACGGCGCGGCGCCGAATGGCCCAGAGATCGGGGTGGTCGAGAAAGCTCCTGAGCGGCCGCAGCCACGGCTGGCCGATGACGCGATGTCGAGGCGGGCTCAGGCGGCGAAACAGTCGGCGGGGCATGATGAGTTGACCGGTTGAAGGTGCTTATTGTCACACGTGCGCCGACCCCAGGGTGTGCCCTGTGTCGCCAATCCAGCCATTCCGGCACGTAAGTCGCGCCGCAGTCGTTACGTTGCCAAGAGATGCTGTCGCGGTACGTCGCGTCAGGGGTGTGCGCCGTGTTGGACAGAGTGCTGTGGGTCGCCGTCGCGCTCGTGGCCGTGGCCGCCACACGCCACGTCGTGTCGCCGGTCATGGTCGCTGTGCTGTGTCTCGCGCTTTGGCGCGCTCTGCGCGCGACGGCGCCAACACGGCGGCTCGCCTTCGCCCTGTTGCTGGGGCTCGCGATGCTCTGGGTCATTCGTGGCGTTGATGGCGTCCGGGCTCGCGGCCTGCATGGGGCGCTCGACAAGTTCACGCTGGACCTTGAGGTCGGCGTGGTCGGCAACGTGACCCTTGAGGCGGCAACACTGCGTTTTACGGTAGTCACGGACGACCCGACACTCCCGCGTCGTATCCGCGTGACCTGGCGGGCACCGGGCGCGTCAAAACCGCTCGCGGGTGAGTGCTGGCAGCTCCGACTCCGGCTCAAGCCATTGGCCGTGCGCGACAACCCGGGTGCGTTCGATCGGCGACTGTGGTTACAGCGGCGCGCGGTCGGTGCTGTTGGCCAGGTTCTGCCCTGGCGCGGCAATGCACCTTGCGGACCTGCCTCGCGTGCGCGGCTCGCAGCCTGGCGCGCTGCGCTCAGCGCGCGGATTGGCGCCGTGCCCGACCGCGCCGATGCAGCAGCCGTGTTGCGCGCCGTGTCGGTGGGTGACCGGGCTCAACTACCCGTCGCCACGCGCGACATGCTGGCGCGAACGGGTACGGCGCACCTTGTGGCGATCTCAGGACTGCACGTTGGCATGGTGGCCGCGCTGGGCTACTTTCTCGGGCGTCGCCTGGTGCCGGGCACCGTCGCCCATCGTGACGCGGTCGCCATCGCGTTGGGTGTCACGCTCGCATCGGCTTATGCGGCTCTGTCGGGCTTTGCGCTGCCGGCACGGCGCGCGCTGATGATGCTCGTCGGTGTTGCCGTGCTGCGCTTGGCGTGTCGCCGCGTCGCGCCACTGCGGCTCGTGGCGCTTGCCGCGATCGCGGTGATCCTGATCACACCCGCATTCGTGGCCGACGCCTCGTTCCAGTTCTCGTTCGCGGCCGTAACCGTGCTGGCGCTGCTCGCGCTGCGCACGCGGGCGCAGCGACGCGCGGCGCGTCCCGCACGAACCACGGTGCACATGCAGGCCGCGCTGGGTCTCGTCCTGATGCCGCTGACGGCGCACGCGTTTGGTTTCGCGAGTGCGTTGTCGCTGCCCGCCAATCTCGTCGCGGTGCCGTTGTTCTCTTTGGTTGTCGTGCCGGTCGCGTTGCTCGGTGTCGCGGTCTCGTTCGTGTCTGTTGCCGGCGCAGAGCTGCTGTGGGCCCTGTGTGGCCACATCATTGCGGCGTCGTTGGACGCGCTCGCGTGGCTTGCGGCGCCGGGTTGGGGTGTGGGCGAGGCGCGACTACCCGGCGTCGACGCCACGCTGCTCGCGTCAGCATTACTGGCCGTATTGGCGCTTGCCCCCGCCTTGCCGGGACGGCTGCTCGCGGCCAGTGCGTTGTTTGCGGTTCTCTGGAGTGCGCCACCGGCTCCCGATTCGGGCTGTGCACGCGCGGCCTTTCTGGCTGTCGGCCATGGCACGGCCATCGTCGTTCGCACGGCGGCCGAGACTGTGGTGTATGACACGGGCCCAGCCTGGCCCGGCGGTGCCAACGCGGCGTCCCAGTCCCTGTTGCCCTTTCTGCACCGCGCCCACACGGGCACCGTCGATCTCGGCATTCTGAGTCATGCGGACCGCGACCACACGGGCGGCGCTGCGGCGCTTGGGGACGCATTCCCGGTTCGGGCCTGGCTCGTTGGGCCAGGCGTTGCCGCACCGCCGACGTCGTCAATCTGCGCGGCCGGTCAGCGCTGGGCGGCCGGTGGGCTTGGGTTTCACGTCGTCTGGCCGGTGCCGGGACTCTGGCCGAATGCTCGGGACAACGACGGCTCCTGCGTGGTTCGCATCAATGCGGGCGATTCGACGCTCCTGCTGGCCGGCGACGTCGAGGCGCGCGCGGAGCGAGAGCTCGTGGCGCTGCGCGCGGTCCGCGCCAAGGCGACCACGGTGCCGCACCATGGCAGCCTCACGTCGTCGACGCCACCGTTGGTGCTGGCATCGGGCGCGCGGCTTGCGGTCATCAGTACCGACGGCGGCGGGCGTTGGTCGCTGCCGGCGCCGGCCGTCGTGGCGCGTTGGCGCGATGCGGGCGCAGAGGTGGTCTCTACATCGCGCGCGGGCGTGGGCCTTGCGCTCTGCGCGCGTCACGGCGTGCGACTGCAAGACCCTGATCCTTGGGCCGAAAGTCGATCTGCATTGTGGTAGTGCTGCCGCTCAGGCGGTATATTCGCGGCTACTTTTTGTCGCAGGTTCAGCATGCTCGAAATCGTACAAGCAGGTGGCTGGCTCATGGCGCCGATCATCCTGTGCGCGATCATTGCAACCGGCATCATGATCGAACGGTTCTGGACGTTGCAGCAGCAGCGTGTGATCCCCAAGGACCTGACCTCGCAGGTCTGGGCCTGGGTCAAGAACGACGAGCTGACGCTCAAGCATTTGCAGTCGCTGCACCACGGCTCGCCGCTGGGTCAGGTCCTGGCCGCTGGCCTTGCCAACCTCGATCGCGACCGCGCCGCCATGAAAGAGTCCATCGAGGACACGGGGCGCCACGTCGTGCACGAGCTCGAGCGTTACCTCGACACGCTGGGCACCATCGCCGCCATTACGCCGTTGCTGGGCCTGCTCGGAACCGTTATCGGTATGGTCAAGGTGTTCACGGCGATCACGGCCGCGGGTGTCGGCAACCCGGCCGTGCTTGCGGGTGGCATCTCCGAGGCGCTCATTACGACGGCCGCGGGTCTGACGGTGGCCATCCCGGCCCTCATCGGTTATCGCTACGCGCGCAACCGCGTTGACGGGCTCGTCGTGCAGATGGAGAAAGAAGCCCTCAAGCTCATCGAGGCGATCGGTCGACGCAAGGACCAGGGCGAGGCCGAGGGATGAACCTCATCACGCGTCCGCGTGAGGAGCCGCAGGTCAATCTGACCTCGCTCATCGATGTCGTCTTGCTGTTGCTCGTGTTCTTCATGGTGACCACGAGTTTTGTGCGCGAGTCGAGCGTTTCCGTGCAGTTGCCCGAGGCGAGCCCGGAGCCGACAGCCACCGTCGACGACAACCGCCTCGAGATCACCATCACGGCCAGTGGCGAGTACTACGTCGACAACCGGCCGCTCATCAACAAGCAACGCCAGACCCTGACCCGTGCACTGGAACAGGTCGCGTCGGGCCGCCAGGGTCTTGCGCTGACGATTGTCGCCGACGCCGATGCCAGCCATCAGTCTGTGATCACGGCCATGGATGTCGCGGGCAAGCTCGGCTTCACCTCGATCAGCATCGCCACGCTCCAGCCTTCGAATGACTGAGCAGGCCGTCGCGGCCCCCACGGCCGCTCATGATTCGAACGTCGGCACCGTGTACCGGCGCGTGCTCGGATACTCCGCGCGCTACTGGCCGATGTTTCTCATCGCGGCTTTCGGCATGGTCGTTACGGCCATGGTCGAGGCGGGCCTCGCGCTCATGATGAAGCCGCTCACGGACGAGGCGCTCGTGGGCGAGTCGGGCGGCGTGGCCCTGTGGATGGCGGCGGCTTTCGTGGGCATCTTCTTTGCGCGCGGGCTGGCCGGGTTCATGTCTGAGTACGCGCTGGGCTGGATCGGTCGCAATGTCATCACGGAGCTGCGCAGCGACGTGTTCCGGAAATACCTGCGGCTGCCGTCGCAGTTCTTCGATGAGCGCTCGTCAGGGCCCTTGCTGTCGTTGATGACCTACAACATCGAGATGATTGCAGAGTCGGCAACCAACGTCGTCACCATCGTCATTCGCGACACGCTCAAGCTGTTTTCGCTCATCGGCGTCATGCTCTACACGAGCCTCAAACTGTCGGCGTTCGTGGCCATCGTGCTGCCGCTCATCGCCTGGCTTGTGCGCATCCTGGGCCGCACGTTCCGGCGCTACTCGTCGCGCATCCAGAATTCGATTGGCGATGTCACGCAGGTCACTGAGGAAGTGGTGCAGGGGCACCGCGTGGTCAAGATCTTCGGCGGCCAGGACTACGAGCGCGATCGATTCGATCGCACCAACACGTCCAACCGTGCGCTCAACATGAAGCTTGTGTTCGCGAAGGCGGCCGGCGTTGCCGTCACGCAGATCCTGTTCGCCTTCGGCGTCGCCGGCGTTGTCTGGATGGCCAGCCGCGAATCGGCGGCAGGCAACCTGAGCCCGGGTACATTCGTGGCGTTCATCTCCGCGCTTATCCTGTTGCTGCCGCCCATCCGCAAGCTCACGAACATCAATGCCGCGATCCAGCGCGGCATCGCGGCCGCGCAGAGCGTGTTCGACATCCTCGATCGTCCCGATGAGCGCGACACGGGCACGACGGCCGTCGAGCGTGCACGCGGTGATATCGCATTCGAGAACGTCTCGTTTTCCTATGGCCGCGACCAGGAAAACATGCCGGTGCTTCGCGGTGTATCCGTGAGCGTGGCGCCCGGTGAGACGCTTGCCATCGTCGGGCGGAGTGGTAGTGGCAAGTCGACGCTCGTAAGCCTCTTGCCGCGGTTTTACGACGACCACGAAGGCCGCATCCTGCTTGATGGCGTACCCATCGATGACTACCGAATCGATGCACTGCGCGACCAGATCAGCCTTGTGAGCCAGGACGTCGTGCTCTTCAACGACACCATTGCGCGCAATCTTGCCTACGGCGCCTTGGGTGATGTCACGGAGGCCGAGATCATTGCTGCGGCCGAGGCGGCGCACGTCATGGAGTTTGCCAACGAGTTGCCCGCGGGGCTCGAGACGATCGTTGGCGATCGCGGCGTGCTGTTGTCGGGTGGCCAGCGTCAGCGTATTGCGATAGCCCGCGCGCTGCTCAAGAACGCGCCCGTACTCATTCTCGACGAGGCGACCTCGGCGCTCGACACGGAGTCGGAACGCCGCATCCAGGCGGCGCTTGAGGCGCTCATGCGGGAACGCACCACGCTCGTCATTGCGCACCGCCTGTCCACGGTGGAGCGCGCGGACCGCATCATCGTGCTCGACGAGGGTCGGATCATCGAGCAGGGCAACCACGAGAGCCTGCTGGCGGCGGGCGGTCATTACGCGTCGCTGTACCGCATGCAGTTCTCCGACAATGACGGCTGAGCATGAGGGCTGGTTGCAGCGGGTCTGGTACGACAGGGCCCCAGGTGGCTTCCTGCTCTGGCCACTCGAGTGGCTGTTTCGTGGGCTGGCCGCGCTGCGCCGCGCCGCATTTCGTGCGGGTCTCGCCGACACGCGTTGGGTTTCGGCGCCTGTGATCGTTGTCGGCAACATCAGCGTGGGCGGCAGCGGTAAGACGCCGCTCGTTGGCTGGCTCGGGCGCGCGGCGCGCGAGGCAGGCTGGCGTCCGGCCATTGTGTCGCGCGGTTACGGCGGCACCGAGCCTCGTGAACCGCTGGTGGTAGGCGAGGGGACTTCCGCAGCGGTATCCGGTGACGAGCCACTGATGCTCGCGCGCGACACGGGGCTGCCCGTGTTCGTCTCGCGCGACCGCTATGCGGCGGCCGCGCAGGCCGTGGCCGGCGGTGCCGACCTCGTCATTGCCGATGACGGGCTGCAGCACTACGGGCTGGGGCGCGACGCCGAGGTCATCGTTGTGGACGCGACGCGCGGGCACGGCAACGGACACTGCCTGCCCGCGGGACCTTTGCGAGAACCCGTCTCGCGCCTGGCGCGCGCCGACATCGTCGTGCACTCGAACGGCACGCAAGGGACGTCATACCGGCTGGAGATCACCGAAGCCGTCAACCTCGAGACCGGCGAACGCCGTTCACTCGAGTCGTTTTCGGGTGCTGCCGCGCATGTGGTTGCGGGCATCGGTCACCCGGCGCGGTTTCATGCGGCGCTCGAAGGCTTCGGAATCGATGTGCAGCCCATCGCCGTGCCCGACCACGGTCGACTTGAGGCGTCGGCCCTGTCGCCTGACGACGCGTTGCCCGTCTTGATGACGGCCAAGGACGCCGTGAAGTACGCCACGACGTCGGCGCGGCACTGGATGGTGCCTGCGCGTGTCGTTATGAACGATGACACGGCGACGGCCTTGAAGGGCGTGCTCGAGCTCGCGCGTACGCGCTGTAACCAACGACAGGGCGGGTCCCATGACTGATGCCTGGCACATTGTCATTCCGGCGCGCCTGGCCTCCACGCGACTGCCCGACAAGGTGCTCGCGGATCTCGCGGGCAAACCCGTGCTGCAGCATGTGTGGGAGCGGGCGATAGAAGCCGGCGCCGACTCGGTGCGGATCGCCACGGACAGCGCCCGTATTGGCGAGGCTTGTGCGGCCTTCGGCGCGCAGGTTGCCATGACGCGCGACGATCATCCGTCGGGCAGTGACCGGATTGCAGAAGTCGCTGCGGCGGCAGGTTGGCAGCGCGAACGCATCGTCAATGTGCAGGGTGATGAGCCGTTTATTCCCGTGCGTGCGATTCAACAGGTGGCACAGATGCTGGCCGAAGACACGGCCGCCGATATCGCCACGCTGAGTGTCCCGATTGAAGATGTTGCGCAATTCGAAGACCCGAATTGCGTCAAGGTGGTCGTGGACGGGCGTGGCGATGCGCTGTTGTTCAGTCGCGCGCCGATCCCGTATCCACGGCACGCCGCGGGCGTCGTGGCGCAGCGGCACATCGGCATCTACGGCTATCGCGCGGACAGTCTCGCGCGCATGGTTTCGGCGCCGCCCTGTGCGCTCGAGCAGACGGAGCGGCTCGAGCAGTTGCGCGCGCTCTGGCTCGGGATGAGGATTCGTGTGGCGCAGGCGGTCGAGGCGCCGCCGCCCGGCATTGATACCGAAGCGGATCTGACCGCAGCGCGCGAGCGCGCTACAAACGACTAGATCAGCTTGCGTCGGCGTCGAGCGCCTTCTCGATGGCGCCCACGATGCTGTCGTCGTAAGGCTGTGTGCGGGCGCTGAAGGTGGTGATGAGTTTGCCGTCGCGTCCGATCAGGTACTTGTGAAAGTTCCAGCCCGGTTCTGTGCCGGCCTCGTCAGCCAGCGCTTTGTAGAACGGGTGTGCGTCGTCGCCCTTGACCACGATCTTCTCGAACATCGGGAACTTTACGCCGTAGGTGAGCCGGCAGAACTCCTGGATCTCTGCCTCGGTTCCGGGCTCCTGGCCCATGAAGTCGTTGGACGGGAAGCCCAGCACGACGAATCCACGCTCGCCATATTCCTGGTAGAGCTTTTCGAGCCCGTCGTACTGCGGCGTGTTGCCGCACTTGGAAGCCGTGTTGACGACAAGGATCACCTTGTCGTCGTAAGCGTCACAGAGCTGCTCCGTGTCGTCTGATGCCAGGCGCTTGAAGTCTTGGTCGAGCAGGGCGCCGTCGTCACAGTCTGCCTTTGCGTTGCTCGTGACGAGCGCGAGGCCCGCGGTGAGCGTCAGGACAATCGTTGCGAGTCGCATAATCAAATTCTCCTTGAGGCCATGACGCCGGCGGCGCTGCCCGTTTCGACGACGCGTGTCCAGGCGCGGGCAATCATGCCGTCATGTTCGTAGATGCGCGCTGCCGCGTCATCACGGTGATCGATTTCGTCCTGGCGAAAGGCCTGGAGCTGGTCGCGGAGTGGGTGCCAGTGGCGGTTGCCCTCAAGCATCTCTATTTGCGCCAGGTAGTGGTCGTCTACGAAGGTCTCGACGGCGCGGATGGTCGAAAACACGGCGCGGCGGCCGAACAGGGCCGGCAGAGCGCCCAGCAACCAGCCGGCCAGCTTCCACAGGCTCGTGAGCCTCGTGTGCCAGCGTTTGGGCATCCAGCGCTCGAAGAACGCCAGGTGCTGCTTTTCGGTTTCGAGGTGTTCCTCGGCGAAGGCGCGCACTTCGGGATCGCGGCTCGCGGCGAGGATCCCTTTGTAGATCCAGACGGCGCCGGTTTCGCCAGCGTGATCCGAGCGCAACTCGCGCGCGAGGCTGACTGGCAGGTTCAGTTTGTCGAAGGCGGGGACCATGCAGACGCCCTTCCATTCGCTACATCGGAGCGCCACCATACGCAACTTTGGATTATTTGTCTAAGTTAAAGTGAATAAAAACCTAGACAGAATGGTAGTTGTCGATATGATTCAACCTATCGACTTAGTCAAGAAATCAACGAGCGGGCAGCGGGACGGCACCCGCGATTTTGGCGCGCTGGTCCTGGGATTCTCGACGTTTGCAGACCTCCTGAATCGCGATGATGCGCGCCGCGGCGGGGGTGATGTCGTCGCGCTCGAGTTCCTGAGCACGCCGCCGAATCCAGGCGATATCGATTTCGGTCATACGCATTGCGAGAGCATACACCTGCGACGCCGACGCTGGTAATGTAGACAGCGCCTGCTCGGCGGAAAAAACCGAACACAAACAACGTGATGCTCGATTCAATCGACGCATCGTTTGGGGGAGCAACGTGCCACTGCATCTCGTCAATGGTGATTCGGCGCGCGGCGCGGTCACTGCGGCCACGCGATCGGCCGAAGTCATCGCCTGTCGCGACGTGCTTTCGGTCGGTCCATTGCGCGTCGACATGCCGCCCGCGCGCTTCGCCGCACTGCGCAACGACTTCTGGCAGACCGTGTTTGGGGATAAGCCGCTGCCGCATAGCACGCGTCTGGCCCAGGTGCTCGATCGCTGCCGCCAAGCGGCGAAGCACGATGGGCTCATCATCTGGGTGGGCGCCGCTGCCAGCGATCAATGCATGCTGGCCTGGGTCCTCGATGCGCTGTGTGGCGAGCGCGACCAGGGCAAGGTGCTGCTCGTCGATCTTGCGGCCGGTGGCAGCGGCGTACGCGGTCCGGCGGAGTTCACGCCTGAGGCCCTGGCCGCCTGCGCGGCGCCCGAGGCCGTGCGTGAACACGACTGGCAGGCCTACGCGGAGGCCTGGCGCGCATTGACGTCGGAGACGCCCGAGTCGTGGCCTGCCTTGGCTGGCAAGCGTCGCACGCCTGCGGCATTGGCCGCCGCGCTGCGCATCATGGTGCGCCGTTTTCCCGATCGAGAGCGCGGTCTGTCGCGACTCGACGAGAAGTTGCTGACGGCGCTGGTGGGCGGTCCCGCGAACCCTATCGACGTCTTGCGCTTTGCGATGCGCACTGGCGACGCCGACTGGCGCGACATCGACTACGACACGGTGGGTGACAAATACCTGAGCTGGCGCTTGACGCGCATGGCCGATTCGCGGCTGCCGTCGCCACTGGTTGCGTCCGAAGACGACGCGCTGTCACTGACAGACGCAGGCCGTGATGTCCTCGCGGGACGCGCCAGTGCGGTCACGCTCAACGGCCTCGATGATGACGTTGGCGGCGTGTCGCTGCGCAATGGTGGTCCGGTCTGGTTGCGCGACGCAGACCGCGTGCTGATTAATCCATAGGCGGTGCGAATGAGTGAAGGTTGCGGAAACCCAGGTCTCATCGAATGAGATGACCATTCTGCAGTTATGAACCGACGTGTTCTGGTGGCGCTGGCGTTGATCGTGGTCGTAACGCTCTTGGTTTACCGGCCAAGCGCGAATGACCTCAGTCACGACCAAGAGACTGAAAGCACAGCTTCGTTTGGCGCAGATTCCAAGTCCGCTGCGAATCAAGCGGCTCCCGTTTCCATCACCGAAACCGGCATGCGTGATGCCGCGCAAGCGAGCACAACGGTCGCGCCTTCTGATCACGTAGCGGCTTCGGCTCTGCCGCACGATGGCATCGCGCACGAGCTGCCGCCCTCACGCCGGGGGCTCGGTGTCCTGTTCCGAACTGATACAGAGGCTTTCCATGTCGCCTTTGATCGTTTGATGGGTGTGGAATCACCGGATTCCGATATCGGATTGGCAACTACCGCTACAGTTTCTGAGCGAGTTGAGGGCTTGGCCTCAGATGCCACCACGTTGGTGGAATGCGGCGGCAGGGCCTGCATCATAGACGTCTGGCTGACAGACCAAACCATCCTCGATTACCTCGAGCAGCTGCGACAGGCATGGGTGCCCATCGGCTCCATGGATGAAGCCGGCAGGAGCGTGGAATTGCGAGACGACGGCAGTTACCGCATATACACGTACTAGACTGCTGCGCTACTCGGGTGACTCTGTCACTACCATAGGGCAGCGCGGGTAAACACGTCGCAGCGAATGCCGCTCTGACTGATATAGCGGCTGTCGCATTGAGCCGGGCGACTCGCGTAAGCTTTGCGATTGCGCGGTCGGCCCAGGGAGCCTTGCATCGTGTTTGGCAGGAAGCAAAAAGACGTCGCCGATGTCGCCGTGCTGTTTGTGTGCATGGGCAACATCTGCCGGTCACCGACCGCCGAAGCCGTGTTTCGTTCGCAAGTCGAGGCCGCGGGACTCAGCGCGCGTATTCGCATCGACTCTGCCGGGACACACGCCTACCACGTGGGCAAGTCACCGGATCAGCGCGCGCAGGAAACGGCGACGGGGCGGGGCATTGCCATGGACGGGCAGCGCGCGCGACGCGTTCGCGTCGAGGACTTCGCCGAGTTCGACTACATCGTCGCCATGGACGCCGACAATCTGTCCATTCTCGAAGATCTCGAGCCTGAGGCGGCGCGCGCGACGCTGTCACTCATGCTTGACCATCACCCCGAGCCGCCGTTCGCCGAGGTGCCCGATCCCTACTACGGTGGCAGTCGTGGCTTCGAGCAGGTGTTCGACCTGGTGGACGCCGCCGCGGCGGGGCTGCTGGATCAGATCAACGCGCGGCTCGAGGCTGCGCGCGAATCCGAATCTGACACCTGACGACTATTCGTCGTTGCTGGACCAGACCGTGTAGGTCTTGTCGTTGTCGCTGGACGGCGCGCTTTCCCAGGGCAAGAGTTGCGGCCGATCACCACCCGACGGCTTGTCCGTCGCCTGCGGTTTCGGCTTGTCAGCTCTCGGCGCCGGCTTGGCATCGTCGCTGCCGTGGTTACCGCCATTGCCGCGCGCAGCTGCGGGCTGCGCCGGTTTGGGCTGAGACGGCTTGTCGGTTGTAGCGCTGGTCTCGGCAGGCTTGGCGTCGGCGCGCGACTCGCGCCTGGGTTCCCGCGCGGGCTTCGCGTCGGCTTTCGCCTCAGCCTTCGCCTCAGCTTTGGGCGCCTGTTCCGCACGACCGCCCGAGTCCTTGCGGCGCGGCTGCTCTGCCTTCGACGCGGTGGCTTCAGTCGCGGGTTTGTCCTGCGCCTGCTGTTCGGGTTTGCGATCCTGCTGCTGTGCCGAGCTCTCGCCACCTTGGCCCTCGGCGTTCTGCGACTTGCGCCGGCGACCGCCGCGTGAGCGTCGGCGCCGCTTGCGCTGACCGCCCTCGCCATCGGCGTCCGCATTGGACTGCTTGGCGTTTTGCTGAGGCTGCTGGTTGCCGCGACCCTTGGCCGGTTCCCTTTTTTCGGTGTCGGCCTCGTCACGACGGCGGCCCCGCGGCTTGCGCTCGCCCTGCTTGGACTGCTGCTTGCGGTCTTCCTGCGGTTTGCCGCGGCGCGCGTTGCGCCCGCCTTCCTTGCGACTGTCCTTGCCCGAAGACTTCTTGGCTTGCTGTGGCTTGCCACGTGACTTGCGTTCGGCATTCTTCTTGGCGCGGCGGTCGGCGTCGCGCTTGCGGCGTTCCAGGCGCTCGCGCTCCTTGCGCTTCTTCTCGATCTCGATCGGGTCGGGCTCGCCGAACAGCCAATACCAGATGCGTACGAAGATGCCGGGGCGCGGGCCCGTCGCAACCGCGGATTGCTGTTGCAAGCGGCGCGGCGTCGGAGCGGGCGTCGCGGGCGTTGCGACCTGCACGGCAGGTTTCTCGGGCTCGACCTTTTCACCGCCCCATTCGGTGGCGGCTTCCTCGGTTTCGGTCGTGGCCGCCAGCTCATTGCTGGTGCCCGTGTTTTCGGGCAGGTCGACCTGATCATCCCGCACGCGGCGGATCTCGTAGTTCGGGGTCTCGAACGCCGAGTTCGCGACAAGAATCACCTGAGTCTTGTTGCGCGACTCGAGCTTCTGAACCCACTCGCGCTTCTCGTTGAGCAAGTAGGTTGCGATATCGGGCGGTAGCTGGGCAATCACCTTTGAGGTGCGTTCTTTGCGTACCTCTTCGCCGAGGACACGCAGGATCGCCAGCGCCAGAGACTCCACGGTGCGGAAGTGGCCCATGCCGTTACAGCGCGGGCAGGTGATGTGCGCAGACTCGCCGAGCGACGGGCTCAGGCGCTGGCGCGACATCTCCAGCAGGCCGAAGCGCGAAATCTTGCCGATCTGGATGCGCGCGCGGTCGGCGCGCACGGCGCCCCGCAGGCGATTTTCCACCTCGCGCTGATTCTTCGAGCTCGACATGTCGATGAAGTCGATGACCACCAGACCGCCCAGGTCACGCAAGCGCAGCTGACGCGCGACCTCGTCGGCGGCTTCGAGGTTCGTGTTGAACGCCGTGGCCTCGATGTCGGAGCCCTTGGTGGCGCGCGCCGAGTTGATATCGATCGAGATCAGCGCCTCGGTGATGTCGATGACGATGCTGCCGCCGGACGGCAGGCGCACCTCGTGCGCGAACGCCGTCTCGATTTGCGTTTCGATCTGGTAGCGCGTGAACAGCGGCACGCTGTCCTGGTAGCGCTTGAGCTTGCCCGCGTTGTGGGGCATCACGCTTTCCATGAACTCGCGCGCTTCCGCGTGCGTCTTCTCGGCGTCGATGAGAATCTCGCCGATGTCATTCGAGAGGTAGTCGCGCAGCGAGCGAATGACGGCGTTGGACTCCTGGTAGATCAGGAACGGCGACGACTTCTCGACGACGACCCGCAGAATCGCGTCCCAGACCTTGAACAGGTTGTCGAGGTCCCACTGCAGCTCTTCGGGTGTGCGGTCGATACCGGCCGTTCGCACGATGATGCTCATGCCGTCCGGGATCTCAAGCTCGGACAGCGCTTCGCGGATCTCTTCACGGTCTTCACCCGTGATGCGGCGTGAGACACCACCCGACTTGGGCTTGTTCGGCTTGAGTACCAGGAAGCGGCCCGCGAGGCTCACGAAGGTCGTGAGTGCAGCGCCTTTATTACCCCGTTCCTCTTTTTCGATCTGGACGACGATGTCCTGGCCCTCTTTGAGGACCTCCTTGATCGAAGGCTTGTTCTTGTCGGACGGCTCGCGAACGTAGTACTCGGGCGAGATGTCCTTGAACGGCAGGAAGCCGTGGCGTTCGGCGCCGTAGTCGATGAAGGCCGCTTCGAGGCTGGGCTCGATGCGTGTAATGCGGCCTTTGTAGATGTTGGCCTTTTTACGAGCCTGGGAGGGCGCCTCGATGTTGAGGTCGTAAAGACGCTGGCCGTCGACCAGCGCCATGCGCAACTCTTCTTCTTGAGTCGCGTTGATGAGCATTCTTTTCATGGGGTGGAGAAATCCGTAGGTGTGCGGGCATCAGGCCTGCCGACACCGAACGTGCTGCGGCCGGAGCCGCGGCGGGTCTCAGCCACACACACGCCACTGCCGAGCCACGCGATGGCGCTAGCAGTGCTTCAACAAACGCCAAGTAGACGCTGTGGATGTATGTGGTCAGGACCATTGTGCTTCTTTGTGGGCGCGAGGCGCCTTTGAAGTCCGTTCGGGCGGGCCCGGTGTCACCGGGGCCATCCGCCAATGCTGGTCGCGTGGCACAGGGCGACGCGGCCGGGTTGAACATCGGGCCTGCCAGCTGGCAGCCCGTGAGCATTCGTTGTGCGTTTGCCGGCTTCGTGAACGTTCTTCGGGCCCCAAACGGAAGTCTGGGGCTGGCGAACCTGGAAACCTGGCGCGGACTCCGATGAGCCAGAGGTGCACACAGCAAGCGTCGGCACAGCCGACCTGCTTGGGGGATAATATAGCAAGGCGCGTCGCCGCAGCAATCGAATAAGTCATTGTCCAAGAAAGAGAACACGCATTCCGGCGTGCGCCACGTGCGCATCGGTCCCGACGCTGATGGTCAGCGCATAGACAATTTTCTGGCCTCGGAACTGCCCGGTGTCCCCAAAGGCAGGATCTACCGGATGCTGCGCAAGGGCGAGGTCCGCATCAACAAGGGGCGCGTGCGTCCGACCTCACGGGTCCGTGAGGGCGACGATGTGCGCATCCCGCCCGTGGCACTGGAGGTGCGCGAACAACCTGGCGTGCCGCGGGGGCTCCAGGCCCAGCTCGAGGCCGCCGTCCTGTTCGAGGACCGGGAGCTGCTCGTTATCGATAAGCCCGCAGGCGTCGCTGTGCACGGTGGCAGCGGCGTGTCGCTCGGCTGCGTCGAGGCGCTGCGCGCCATGCGCGACGATTGGCAGGAGCTGGGGCTCGCACACCGGCTCGATCGAGAGACGAGCGGGGTGCTCGTGCTTGCGAAACGGCGCAGCGCGCTGCGCCGACTGCATGCGGCGTTCCGCGAGGATCGCGTCAGCAAAGTCTACGAGGCGCTCGTCGATCGCCACTGGGATCACGGCAACATGACCATCGACGCGCCGCTACAGGTGCACACGCGGCGCGGCGGTGAGCGTCACGTCACCGTCGATGCGGGCGGCAAGCCGTCGCAGACCGAGGTGCAACGCGTGGACTCGTGTCGTGACGCCTCGCTGATGGTGGCGCGGCCGCTCACGGGGCGCACGCACCAGATCCGCGTTCATCTGCAGCACATGGGACACCCCATTGTGGGCGATGCCCGCTACGGCGATCCCGAGCGCAACGAGTGGCACGCCAAGCGCGGGCTCAAGCGGCTGTTCCTTCATGCCCAGTCGATCGCCTTCGACTTCGGAGATGGCAACGAGCGCCTGTTTACGGCCCCGTTGCCTGAGGCGCTCAATCGATATGCCCAACGCCTGTTCCGGCCCGGCGGCAGGCGCTAGACGGATTCGGGGAGTGCCGCAAAGCCCGCGCCACGCAGCGCTTCGGCCACGAAAATGAGCGGCAGGCCAATGAGCGCCGTGGGGTCTTCACTGGTCACGCGGCGGAACAGGCCGATGCCGGCTTGTTCGACTTTGAAGCCCCCCGCGCAGTGCCAGGGTGTGTCGGCCTGGACGTAGCGCACGATGTCCTCGCGCTGCAACGTCCGGAACGCGACCGTGGTGTGGTCGATGTGGGTACGAGGCGCCTGGAAATCGTCGTCAATGACGGTGACCGCCGTGTAGAAATGGACATCCTGGCCCGACAGGTCCAGCAGCATCTCGACGTTGGTCGCCGCGTCACCGGGCTTGCCCAGAATGCGTCCCGAGCACTCGGCCACCTGATCGGAACCGATCAGGGTCATCGTGCCGGGCGCCGCGCCCAGCCTGCGCCAGACGGCCCCTGCTTTCTCCCGGGCGAGGCGCTGGGCGAGTGCCCGCGGCGGCTCGCCGGGCAGCGGTGACTCGTCAATGTCAGCCGGTTCGACGTCGAAGCGGCTGGCAATTCGCGTCAGCAGCGCCCGCCGCCCTGTGGACGCCGATGCGAGCACGAGCCGTTTCTGGGGCCGTTGGGGGGCGGTATCAGGCATCCCGGCGGGTCCTCGGTCCGGCGACTAAACGTCTATTTTAACGCTGTTTTTCTTTGACACGACCTCAGTCGCCTCTTATCCTTCGCCGGCTATGGTCAGTGACGCAGCAAACGCAGTCGCCACAGTGGTGCTCAGCGAAGCTGCCGAGCGCCAGCAGCAGTTCTCGGTGCACTACGGTGCCGCCGAGCTGCCGCGGCTCGCCGCGCTTGTGAACGAGGCCGCGAAAGACGCCGCTGGCGGCGACGTTGTCGCGCCCGACATGTGTGCGGTGCTGTCGTTTTCACAGCACGAGGCGCCGAGTTTCGTTGCAGTCTCGGTTCAGATCGAAGGCACCTACACCTTGCCGTGTCAGCGCTGCCTCGAGCTGGTTGCCGTGAAGGTCAACATTGACCAGCGACTTGCTGTGGCTGACGGGCTCGACGATACGACGCTCGAGGCACTCGAGGCCGATTTTGAACAATGGGACCACGAGGGCGACACACTCGCACTCGCGGAACTGGTGGACGAGCTGCTGATGCTCGATCTGCCACTGGTCGTCGCGCACGCGACGCTTGAGGACTGCGGTCCACTGGCGAAGCAATTGGCAGGCGATGACGAGGCGGCCGTGAGCCAGCGACCCTTTGCGGGTTTGCAGGCACTCATGGCCGGCAACGACAAACAGGACAACTGAGGCGGGCGTTGATGCCCGTCGCTACGAAAACCGGAGAACTGACATGGCAGTACAGAAAAGCAAGCGCACGCCGTCGACGCGCGGCGCACGTCGTGCACACGACAAGCTCAGCAAGAAGACGCTTTCGATCGAGCCCACGACGGGTGAAACGCACCTGCGCCACCACGTGAGCCCCGACGGCTTCTACCGCGGTCAGCAAGTGATTGCGGACGCGGCCGTCGAGTCCGACGACGAGTAAGCGGCGCAAGGCCCCGCCCAGCCGGGTGGGGCGCCCGCATTAACGGACGCGT
The DNA here is from genome assembly GCA_039821605.1 of Pseudomonadota bacterium. Lineage (GTDB taxonomy): Bacteria > Pseudomonadota > Gammaproteobacteria > Steroidobacterales > Woeseiaceae > CALBPI01. The sequence continues at coordinate 679,386 of JBCBNV010000001.1, forward strand.
TCGAGGCGCTCCGACTTGGCACCACACGCCCGCGCATCCGTCGATGCGTCACGACCCGTCAGGCTGGCCCTGGATGCTATGAGTGGCGACAAGGGCCCGTCGGTGGTGGTCGCGGCCGCGCGTGCCATCACCCAACGTCATCCCCACGTCTCGCTCGACCTGGTCGGCGACCAAGGCGTGTTGCGTGAATTGCTCGGTGACCCATCCGAGCGTATCGACATCGTGCACGCGGACCAGGTCGTCACGATGGACGAGCCGCCCGCCGATGCGCTTCGACGCAAGAAGCAGTCGTCGATGCGTATCGCCATCAACCGTGTCAAGGACGGGGAGGCGGCCGCGTGCGTGAGCGCGGGCAACACGGGCGCACTGATGGCCACGGCCAAGTTTGTCTTGAAGACGGTCAGCGATATCGAGCGCCCGGCGATCATGGCGGAATTGCCGGCCATGGATGGCGGCGTCTACCTGCTCGACGTGGGTGCCAATGCCAGCTGCTCGGCCGGCCAGCTCTACCAGTTTGCCGTCATGGGCAGCGTTGTCGCCGCCAATCTGTCGGGTAACAGCGCGCCACGCGTCGCCTTGCTCAACATCGGTGAGGAAGACATCAAGGGCAATCAGGTGGTGCGCGAAGCCGCAGCCCTCATCGAGGCCAGCGGCCTGAACTACGTCGGCTTCGTTGAAGGCGACGCCATCTGCCAGGGCGGCGTCGACGTTATCGTGACCGATGGCTTCACCGGCAATGTGGCGCTCAAGACCATGGAAGGCACGGCCACGCTGATCGCGCACTACCTGCGCCAGTCCTTCCTGCGTTCGCTCTGGTCGCGGCTGCAGGCGCTCGTCGCGCGACCGTCACTGAACCACTTGCGCGCGACGCTTGACCCCAGGGCCTATAATGGGGCCAGTTTCGTGGGATTGAACGGTATCGTCATCAAGAGCCACGGCGGGGCGGACGCGGTCGCTTTCGAACATGCGATTGAGACGGCGTTGCTCGAAGTGCAGGACAATGTGCCCGCGGGAATTGCCCGCTGGCTCTCGAACGAGGCAGCTTGATGTACGCACGAATCGCCGGAACCGGCAGCTACGCACCCAAGAAGGTGCTGACCAACGCCGATCTCGAAAACATGGTCGACACGAGCGACGAGTGGATTCGCTCGCGCACGGGCATCGAACGGCGCTGCATTGCCGCCGACGACGAGTTCACCTCGACGCTGGCCATGCACGCCGCGCGCGAGGCCATGGACATGGCCGGCGTATCGCCCGATGAGATCGACTTCCTCGTCGTCGGCACCACCACGCCCGACGTTGTCTTCCCCAATGTGGGCTGCCTGATCCAGGAAGACCTGGGCATTCCGGCTTGCCCATCGTTCAGCGTCGAGGCGGCCTGTACGGGCTTCATTTACGGGCTGAGTCTCGCAGACCAGTACATGCGCAACGGCCAGGCCAAGTGCGCGCTCGTCATTGGCGCCGAGACGCTGTCGCGTGTCACCGACTGGAATGACCGCAACACCTGCGTGCTGTTTGGTGACGGCGCGGGTGCCGTCGTGCTCAAGACCGACGACAAACCCGGCATCGTATCGACCCACCTCGGTGCCGACGGCCGCTACCGCCACCTGCTCAAGATGGACGCAGGCCCGTCCAAGAATTTGAGCGACGTTGTGAAGGGCGAAGCCTTCATCCAGATGGCCGGCAACGAAGTGTTCAAGGTGGCTGTGAAGACGCTCGAGCGCATCGTCGACGTCACGCTCGAAGCCAACAACATCGGAAAAGAAGCCATCGACTGGCTGATCCCCCACCAGGCCAACATTCGCATCATCCAGGCCACGGCCAAGCGCCTTGGCATGTCCATGGATCAGGTCGTGCAGACCGTGCAGGACTACGGCAACACCTCGGCCGCATCGGTGCCCATGGCGCTCGACGTCGCGGTGCGTGACGGTCGCGTCAAGCCCGGCCAGCTGTTGCTGCTCGAAGCCTTCGGCGGTGGATTCACCTGGGGATCGGCGCTGGTCCGCTTCTAGCGTCGGGTTGACGCCGGCGCGCCGCCGGCGGCAGGCTCGGGGCACCGCAGCCCACCGGTGCCCGATATGCCCGCTTACATGATCATCACTGCGGTCGTTCACGACCGCGATCGTTTCCTCGCTGACTACGGCGTGCCCGCGGGCGAACTCGTCGAGAGATTCGGCGGGCGCTACCTGTTGCGCGGGCCCGGTGCCGAATGCCTGGAGGGCGATTTCGGAGCGGGTGCGGGCATGGTCATTTCGGAGTGGCCCGACAAGGCGGCCGCGCGCCGGTTCTGGGACTCACTTGAATACGCCGCGCTAAAGAAAAAGCGCGAAGGCCTCGCTGACTGCCAGGTGTTGTTGATCGAGGCGCCGAGCCTCACGGGCTGACGAGCCAGCGGCGTCAGATCAGCGGGCGCTCGGGCAGACCCGACCGGTCGCTCTTGCCGCGCCGTGACATGCGGCCGTGCAGGGCCCAGCGTCGTTTCTCGAGCCGCTGCTCGCGAATGTCTGTGGGCACTGTCTTGAGCAGGCTCGCGCGGTAACGCGTGAAGTCGCGATACGCCTCGATGACGTGTTTGAGCTCCATGAGCAGCAGCTCGATCATGATCGCGTCGTCGAGCAGACCCAGGCCCGGCACATCATCGGGGATGAGGTCGTCGGGGTCGCAGAAGTAGACGAGGGCGGCAAGGATCTTCTCGCGGTCGCGTTTGGGCAGCGCCCAGTCCTCATCCTCGAGCATGTCGACCATGGCTTCAAGCCGCGGCACGCGTTCGCGAACAAAGTCGGGTGCCTTGCGCGAGTCGAACTCGGCCAGCATGGTGCGGGCCGCATCGACGATGTCGGCCTCGTCGGCGCAGGCAATAGTCTGCCGTGCGGCGTGCATGGCGCGGCGCAGCGCGCTGATGTCCTTGCTTGAGATCTTGATCTTGACGACGATCGTCACGTTGGCGTTGTCCTTGCTGGTGGCCGCTCCGTTAGAATAGCGCGAAGGCTACGTCGCAAGATGGCAGGGGTCAACGAGATGCAGAGCATGAAGCGCAGTCTGGCACGGGGCGCAGGGGTCATTTTTGCCCTTACGGGTCTGACGGTTGCCGCGCGCGCCGAAGTCTTTCCGCTGCCGCCCGAAGGCGATGACGTCATCGGCAGCGTGGCGGTTATCGAGAGCGTGGCCGAAGACACCTTTGTCGACATCGCACGGCGCCACGGTTTGGGCTACACGGAGCTGCGACGGGCCAATCCCGATGTGGATCCATGGTTGCCGGGTGCCGGTACGCCTATCGTCCTTCCGACCCGGTTCGTGTTGCCTGATGCGCCGCGGCGCGGGGTCGTGCTCAACCTGCCCGAGTATCGGCTCTACTACTACCCGCCCGCCGTTGACGGTAAGCCGCGTACGGTGCACACCTATCCCATCAGCATCGGTCGCATGGACTGGGAGACGCCGCTCGGGTCGACGCGCGTCACGGCCAAGGCCGAGCGGCCGACCTGGTACCCACCGGCGTCGATTCGCGCCGAGCACGCCGCTGACGGCGATCCCTTGCCAGGCGCCGTACCGCCAGGCCCCGACAACCCACTTGGTGACCATGCGCTGCGACTTGGCCTGCCGGGCTATCTCATACACGGCACGAACCGTCCGGCCGGCGTCGGCATGCGGGTGACGCACGGCTGCGTTCGCATGTTCCCCGAGGACATCGCCGTGCTGTTTGGCATGTTGCCCGTGGGCACGCCCGTAAACATCGTCAACCAGCCCATCAAGTTTGGCTGGGAGCAGGGGCAGTTGTTTGTCGAGGCACACGAAGTGCTGGCGCGGGTCGCGCCCGAGGCGTCTGCAACGGAAGATGAGGGCGCGCCTGCCGCGGTGCGCGCACCCGCCGACGCCGAGACCACGGTTGCGGCTTCGGAGGACGATGCGTTGACGGTGATGACGCGCGCCTTCGTGGCAGCGACTGCGTCGCGCGAGGCTGTGGCGGACTGGGCGGCCATGGAGGCTGCGGTGGCCGATGCGCGCGGTATCCCGACGGCGGTTGGGACGCCTGTGCCCGAGCCGGCGACGGATATCTTGACTGTGATGCAGTAGTGCCGCGCCCCACTTGTTCGGGCGATAAGACATTCAGGCAATAAAAAACGCCGCGCGGGCCAGGCCAGCGCGGCGTTTTTGTGGATGCGTCTAGCGCATCCGTGTCTTCGGTAACGCGTCCGTTACTTCGACATCGACTTCTGGAACATGCGCTCCAGGCGTTCCGTGTTGGCATCAGCGGCCGACTGGGCCGAGTTTGCCTGCTGCAGCGCCTGGCTGGCCGTCGACTGCGCGCTGGCAGCCTGCTGTGCAGCGCGATCAGCCGCGGCACGCGCAGCTTCGGCAGCCGATTTGGCGGCTGCGGCGTCAGCTGCGGCGGCTTCGGCCGTGGCACGCACTTCGTCGATCGAAGTCGTGTTGGCACAACCGGACGCGAGTCCGATGACGAGAGCAGCTGCGCCGACTTTCAGAACGTTCTTGATCATTACGAGAAACCCCATTGGTTTTTGTCAAAACTGTGTTGCAACACTGTTGAACCACAGGCCCAAGCCTGAAGTCGGCGTAATGATGCCAGATATTATGTGGCGGGTTAAGAACTTTGCTGTCTCGCTTTAGCGACAAAAAACGCTGTATATGAAGGCAGTTGCGGGACTTGTGATAAGCGTGTGCAGGTGGCGATTGCGGCCCGCACCCAATGATGCCCTTGCGCTCCTGAAAGGCCTGTATATAATCACAGGTGCTGAATATCCATACAGGTGCGCGCCATGAACGAACTCACGCCCCGACAGTCGCAGATTCTCGAGCTGATCCAGGACTTCATCAGCGAGACGGGCATGCCGCCCACACGCGCCGAGATCGCACGCGAGCTGGGCTTCAAGTCGCCGAACGCGGCTGAAGAACACCTGCGTGCACTGCAGCGCAAAGGCGTCATCGAGCTCATCCCCGGCACCTCACGCGGCATCCAGCTCAAGGACTCGCTGCGTAACCAGATCGGCCTGCCGCTCATCGGCCGTGTCGCCGCCGGCCACCCGATCCTGGCGCAGCAAAACATCGAAGCACATTACCGTGTCGATCCCGCGTTCTTCAGTCCCAAGCCGCATTACCTCCTGCGGGTGCACGGCATGAGCATGAAGGACATTGGCATCCTCGACGGTGATCTTGTGGCCGTGCACCGCACGCCCGAGGTGCGCAGCCGCCAGGTGGTCGTGGCGCGCGTCGAAGACGAGGTCACGGTCAAGCGCTACCGCCAGGAAGGCAGCACCGTCTGGTTGCTGCCCGAGAATGAAGACTTCGAGCCCATCGAAGTCGACCTCAAGGTACAGTCGCTGGTCATTGAGGGCGTCGTTGTCGGTGTCATTCGTGATGGCGTCCAGGTCCACTAGGCCCAGCCCGCCAGGGGCGGGTCGCGACACGAAAAAAACTCCGGAAGCCAACGCCGGGGTTTTTTTTTCCCCCGACGATGCCGAAGCCGGCCTTGCGGATACTGACAACGGGGGGTCTGCGCCCGGTCTGAACGGCCTGTCACCCCTGTTCGAGCGCGCCGAGCTCTGGCGTGGCACGAACCTGCAGGTCAGCGGGGGCGCCACCTGCGCCACGGGTTACCCGCAGCTCGACGCCGTACTACCGGGCGGCGGCTGGCCCGTGACGAGCCTCACGGAGCTCATGAGCGGCACCCCGGGTGTCGGTGAGTTACGGCTGCTCATGCCGGCGCTGGCCGCACTGGCGGCGCGTCAGCCGGGCTGGGTGGTCTGGATTGCGCCGCCGTACCTGCCCAATGCACCCGCGTTGCAACAGTGGGGTCTGCCGCCCGAGCGTGTGCTGCTCATCCACCCGCGCTCGGCCGCCGACGCGGCCTGGGCTGCCGAGCAGGCGCTGGCTTCGGGCACCTGCATCGCCGTGTTGCTCTGGACGGACACGCTCGAGTCCGGGCGCGCCTTTGCGCCCGCGCGTCGCCGTGATCCTGCGGCGCTGTCGATGCAGCAGTTCAGCCGCCGGCTGCAGCTGGCCGCGGCCGCGCACCAGTGCTGGGCCGTGCTGTTGCGCGCCGCGACGGCGCGGCGTCAGCCGTCGGCCGCGGCACTGCGCCTGTTCATCGAGGTGGCGTCGGGCCAGCGCAACCTGCATGTCGTCAAGGTGCGGGGTGGCAAACCGACCGTGATCCCGGCCTTTGACGACGGCGTCGATGTCGGCGCGGCCATGCTGCACGAGGCGCTGGGCGCCACTGACGACAACGGCGTGGCCTGAGCATGGTGCGCACCGCCCGCACCAGTCCGCACCGCGACCTGTTCGCTGGTCTGGGGCCGCCGGCCCCACCTGCGCGGCATCCCGAGGCGGCGACCACCCCCCCGGTTGCCTCCGAGCGTGCTCCCCAGGTTGATAACAACAGCCGGCGTGCGCGCGCCCCGCTCTGGGTCTGCGTACAGTTTCCGGGCCTGCCGCTGCAGGCCGTGCGGGGCCAGTGCGAGCCCGGCGGCGGGCGTGCCCACGTGGTCGTCGACAACGATCGACAGCGCACGGTCATCGCGCGGGACCGCGCCGCGCGTCGCGCGGGTATCGCACCCGGCCAGCGGCTCAAGGCGGCCATGGCGCTGGCTTCCGACGCCACCATCATCGACCGCGATGCCGCGGCCGAGGCGGCGTTGCTCGAAGACATCGCGCGGGATCTCATCGCGTTCAGTGCCACGGTATCGCTGGCGCCGCCCCAGGCTGTGCTCATCGAGGTACGCGGCAGCCTGCGCCTGTTCGGTGGCATCGCGGCGCTGCTCGAGCGGCTCACGCAGCAGCTGCACACGCGCGGCTGCCACCTGCGCTACAGCGTCGCGCCAACGGCGACGGCCGCCACCTGGCTGGCGCTGGCTGGTGCGGCGCCCGATCCCGATGAGGTGGTCGCCGACGGGGTGGCGGCGGGCAGCTACCTGCGCGCGCTCAATGCGCTCGACATCGGCGTCACGGGCTGGCCTTCCGAAACCGTGGCGGCACTACGCGAGATGGGTGTGGCCACGATTGCCGATTGCCGACGCCTGCCGCGTGCGGGTCTGGCACGGCGTTTCGGGCCCGCACCGCTGCACGCGCTGGCGCAGGCGTTCGGTGAGCTGCCCGAGGTGCGCCAGCACGTCGAGGCGCGCCAGCAGTTCGAGTCGCTGTTGCAACTCGACGCCGAAATCGAAGCCGCACCGCAGCTCCACCTCGGTTGCGAGCGCCTGCTCGGTGAGCTCGAAAACTGGCTGCGGTGCCGGCAAGGTGCCGTGCGTCGGCTCGCGTTTCGCTTTCACGGCTGGCGCGGTCTGGCCGGTGTCCTCGACGTCGCGCTGTCGGCGCCGGGCCACACGCTCGCCGACTGGCAGCGCCTGCTGGCCGCACACCTCGAGCGTTGCGCGCTGTCGCAACCGGCCGTGGCCGTGTCGTTGGCGGCGCAGATCAGTGACCCGCTGGGCGCCCGTGTTGCGGGACTGGCGTTCGAGCCCGGTCAGACCTCGGTGCCCGATGCGCCCGAGCTCCACGCCTTGCTGGATCGTCTGCAGGCGCGCCTGGGCGAGCGTTCGGTGCAGGCGCTGCGCCACGTCGCAGAGCACCGCCCCGAGTACGCGTCGCGCACCGTGACGCCCGACGCCGGCACCCACGCGGGCAATGGTGCGGGTGCATCTCTGCCCGCGGCCTGGGTGTTGCGCGACGTGCCGGCCGGCGTGCTCGCGCTGCAGCGCGAGGCGGCGTTGTTGTTGCAACGGCCGTTGTGGCTCACGGGCAGGCCCGTGGCGCTGACCACGGTGGCCGGGGTGCCCCATTTCGAAGGCGCATTGACCTTGCGCCATGGCCCCGAGCGTATTGCCTCGGGTTGGTGGGAGACCGCACAGGCGGGTGAGGCCGACGGGGCCGACGACAACCGGGCGCGCGACTATTTCGTGGCCGAGAACCCGGTCGGCGTCCGGCTCTGGATCTTCCGTGAGCGTATCGACGACACCGAGGTGCGCTGGCGGCTGCACGGCATTTTCGGCTGATGGCGGCCGGTTACGCCGAGCTGCACGCGCTCAGCAACTTCACGTTCCTGCGCGGCGCCTCGCACCCCGAGGAGCTCGTCGCGCAGGCAGACGCGCTGGGCTACACGGCACTGGCCATCACCGATACCTGTTCGCTGTCCGGCATCGTGCGCGCACACGCTGCGGCCAAGTCGGCGTCGCTCAAGCTCATCACGGGCGCCGAATTCCAGCTCGAGGACGGCCCCCGGCTCGTGCTGCACGCGCTCTCCCGACGCGGCTACGCAGGCCTGTGTCGGCTCATCACCGCGGCCCGGCGTGCGGCGCCCAAGGGCGACTATCGGCTCACCTTGGGCATGTTGCAGGACATCGCGGCAGGCGATGACGGGCGCGCACTGGCCGACTGCACGGTGCTCTGGCTGCCCGGTAACGACTTCTCGCTGGGCGGTGACGCGGACTGGCTCACGGGCCTGTTCCCGGGTCGGCTCTGGATTGCGGCCGAGCTGTTCCCGGACGGCATGCACCGCCTGCGCCTCGAGGCGCTGCGACGCACGAGCGCACGCTATGGCCTGCCGCTGGTGGCCGCGGGTGACGTCCACATGCATTGCCGAGAGCGCCGCGCGCTGCAGGACACGTTGACGGCGATCCGGCTCAAGACCCCGGTGCACGAAGCCGGGTACGCGTTGCACGCCAACGCCGAGCGCCACCTGCGCCGGCGCGCCGTGCTCGAGGCCGTGTATCCGGCGCCCTTGCTTGCCGAGACGCTGGCCATTGCCGAGCGTGTCGACTTCTCGCTCGACGAGCTGGCCTACGAATACCCGCGCGAACTCGTACCCGAGCACGAGACCCCGGCCGGCTGGCTCGCACGGCTGACCTGGCAGGGTGCGGCACGGCGCTGGCCCGACGGCGTGCCCGAGAGCACGCGCGCGCAGGTCGAACACGAGCTTGCGCTCATTGCCGAGCTCAACTACGAGCCGTACTTCCTGACCGTGCACGACATCGTCAACTGGGCGCGCGAACACGCGATCCTCTGCCAGGGCCGCGGCTCCGCGGCCAACTCTGCCGTGTGCTACTGCCTGGGGATTACCGAGGTCGATCCCGCGCGCCAGTCGACGCTGTTCGAACGCTTCATCTCCAAAGAGCGCAACGAGCCCCCCGACATCGATGTCGATTTCGAACACCAGCGTCGCGAAGAGGTGATCCAGTACATCTATTCGAAGTACGGCCGTGATCGCGCGGCACTGGCGGCGACGGTGATCTGTTACCGCCCGCGCAGTGCGATGCGTGACGTGGGCAAGGCACTGGGCCTGGCCGACCTGCAGGTCGACCGGCTGGCGCGCAGCATGCAGTGGTGGGACGGCGACGTGGTCGACCCCGAGCGCGTGCGCGACGCGGGGCTCGACCCGCACAACCCGCTCATCGCGCGGCTCATCGGGCTCGTGAGCGCGCTCATCGGGTTTCCGCGCCACCTGTCGCAGCACGTGGGCGGCTTCGTCATCAGCGAGGGCCGGCTCGACGAACTCGTACCCGTCGAGAACGCGAGCATGCCCGAGCGCACGGTGATCCAGTGGGAAAAGGACGATCTCGAGGCGCTCGGCCTGCTCAAGGTCGATGTGCTCGGGCTCGGCATGCTGAGTGCGATCCGTCGCTGCTTCGATCTCATCGCCATACACCACGATCAGCGCTACACGCTGGCCACGGTACCCGCCGAGGACCGCGCCACCTACGACATGATCTGCAAGGCCGACACGATGGGCGTGTTCCAGATCGAGTCGCGGGCGCAGATGAGCATGCTGCCACGTCTTCGGCCTCGAAATTTTTACGACCTCGTTATCGAGGTCGCGATCATCCGCCCCGGGCCGATCCAGGGCGACATGGTGCATCCCTACCTGCGGCGGCGGAATGGCGAAGAACCTGTTAGCTATCCGAGCCCAGAGGTTGAGGGCGTGCTCGAGCGTACGCTTGGCGTGCCCATCTTCCAGGAGCAGGTCATGGAGCTGGCCGTGGTGGCGGCCGGCTTCAGCCCGGGCGAGGCCGACAGCCTGCGTCGCGCCATGGCCGCCTGGAAGCGCAAGGGCGGGCTCGGGCCGTTCGAGGAGAAGCTCAAGCGGGGCATGCACGAGCGCGGCTACAGCGAGCGCTTCGCCAACCAGATATTCCAGCAGATCAAGGGCTTTGGTAACTACGGCTTTCCCGAGTCGCACTCGGCGAGCTTCGCGCTGCTCGTGTATGTGTCGTGCTGGCTCAAGCGGCATTACCCGGCCGCTTTTATCTGCGCACTTATCAACAGCCAGCCGATGGGCTTCTACAGCGCCTCGCAGCTCACGCAGATGGTGCGTCGCAACCACGGCGTGGAGGTGCGGCCCGTGGACGTGCGCCACAGCCACTGGGACTGCGCGCTCGAGCCAGGCGAGGGCGGCGGCCCTGCGCTGCGCTTGGGTCTGCGGCTCGTCAAGGGCTTCGGCGATGCCGCCGCGGAGCGCCTGCAGCGCGTTCGTGAGGGGCAGGGCTTTCGCACGGTGCAGGAGATGGCCACGCGCGCGCAGCTCAATCGCGCCGAGCTCGGTGCGCTTGCGGCCGCGAACGCCTTGTCGCGGCTTGCGGGCCACCGCCATCTCGCGCGCTGGCAGGTGGCCGGCGTCGAGCGCCAGGACGACCTGCTGCAGGGCAGCGAGGTGCGCGAGGCGACGCCCCTGCTGCGCGCGCCCAGCGAGGCGCAGGACATCGTCGCCGACTACCGGCACCTGGGTCTGACGCTCGGGCGTCACCCCATGGCACTGTTGCGGTCACGCTTCGAGGGGCACGGGTTTCTGACGGCCCAGGCCTTGGTGGACTGCGCCGACGGGCGGCCCGTGCAGGTTGCGGGCATCGTGGTGACACGGCAGCGCCCCGGCAGTGCCAACGGCGTCAACTTCGTCACGCTCGAGGACGAAACGGGCTACATCAATCTCGTGATCTGGCAGGACCTGGCCGAAACGCAACGGCGCGTGCTCGTGGGTGCGCGGCTCATGGCTGTGGCGGGCAAGGTGCAAAAGCAGGGCGATGTCATTCACGTCGTGGCACGTGAACTCAGCGACTACAACAGCCTGCTCGGCGAGCTGACCACCGTGTCGCGCGATTTCCACTGAGGGGCGCCGACGCGCCCGCCGGGACGCTCAGCTCGCGTCGAGGTCGTCGATACCGAAGTCGTCGTCTTCGTCGAGCAGGCGGTTGAGTCGCTTCTCTTCGAGCAGCGCTTCTAGCCGGCGACGCGCAGCGGCACCGTCTTTGCCCGGGTCTTTGGCCTGCTCGATATCCGCGACGAGCTCTTCGACATTGACCTCCACCGACATGCCACCGACGTTGTCGCCGGCCTCGATGACGATGGTCTCCGAGAAGTCCTTGTCGTCCTCACCGTCGTCGAGGTCGTCTTCGGGTAGGTCTGTTTCTTCACTGATCATGCACGTCCCCAAGAGCGGCTCACAGTGCTCGGTTGTCGCGAATATAAACCCGCGCTTCGCGCGCGTGCAACTACGTCGTCGACAGTTTGCGAGATGGCGCGTCGGCTAACCGACAAGCTGGTTCATGTTGAAGATGGGCAACAGGATCGCAAGCACGATGAGCAACACGACGAGTCCCATGATGACAATGATCGCAGGCTCGATAATGCTCATGAGTGCCGAGATCAGGCTGTCGGTCTCGCGCTCCTGGTTGACGGCAGCGCGCTCGAGCATTTCGTCGAGGCGGCCACTGGCCTCACCGCTGGAAATCAGGTGAATCGTCATGGGCGGAAACACGCCGCGCTCGCCCAGCGACCGGCTGATGGGTGCGCCCTCGCGAATGCGCACGGCGGCCTCGTCGACGGCCTCGCGCATGGGTACATTCTCGATCACCTCGCCCGCAATGCGCAGCGACTCGAGCACGGGCACGCCGCTGGCCGCCAGAATCGCCAGTGTGCGCATGAAGCGCGCCGTGTTAAGTCCGCGTGTCAGCCGTCCGAAAACCGGCATGCGCAGCTTGGTGCCGTGCCAGCGCTTCTTGGGCCCTGGCCGGGCCAGCAGTATCCGGAGACCGATGAATGCCGCAACAACGCCGATGACCATGAGCCACCACCAGGCCTGCACAAACTCACTGATACCGATCAGTACGCGCGTGAGCGCGGGCAACTCGTTGCCCGTCGACACGAAGACGCTGACGATTTTCGGTACGACGTAGGACAACATGAACGTGACCACGGCCAGCGACATGATCACGAGGAGGATCGGGTAGACGAGGGCCGTCTTGGCCTTTTGCGAGAGGTTCTGGCGGTTCTCGGTGTAGTCGGCGAGCCGGTCGAGCACGTTGTCGAGCTTGCCCGACTGTTCGCCGGCATCGACTGTGGCGCGGAACATTGCGGGGAAGGCCTGTGGGAACTCGGCCAGACTGCCGGCCAGTGAGTACCCTTCGCGGACCCTGGCGCGTACGCCCATGATGATGCTGCGGGTTTTTGACTGATCCGACTGGTCAGCAATGGCCTGCAGGGCTTCTTCGAGCGGCAGGCCCGCCTGCGACAGCGTCGCCAGCTGCCGGGTGACGAGTGCCAGTTCGGCGCCCGACAGGGCGCGGCGGATACTGACGCGCTGTTTGTTGTCGTCGCTGCGCCCGCGCGTCGTAACGGGGTCAACGGAAAGCGGTGTCAGCGATTGTTCGCGCAGCGCGCCACGCACGGCACGCGCCGTGTCGCCCTCAAGAACCCCCTTGCGTTGCTTGCCGCGGGGGTCGAGTGCGATGTACTCGAAAGCTGCCATGGCTCAGGCGTGTCCCGCGTCAGTCATCGCGCGTGACACGCAAGACCTCTTCGAGCGTGGTGATACCCTGCATGACCTTGGCGCGGCCATCGTCGCGAATGCTCGGGCCGCGTTCACGCGCGTAGCGTTCAAGCTCATGCTCGCCCGAGCCGTCGTGAATCATCGTGCGCATGGTGTCGTCGACCGTCACGAGCTCGTAGATGCCCGAGCGGCCGCGGAACGCCATGGGATCGTCGGCCGGCGGCCGGTACAGCGTCGGACGTTCGTCACGGCTCACGCGCAGCAGGTCACATTCGGCATCGCTGGCCGGGTAGGCTTCGCAGCGCTCAGAGTCGAGCGTGCGCACGAGTCGTTGCGACAAGACACCAATGAGACTCGACGACAGCAGGAACGGCTCGACACCCATGTCACGCAGGCGCGTCACGGCGCCCACCGCCGTGTTGGTGTGCAGCGTGGAGAGCACGAGGTGACCTGTCAGCGAGGCCTGTACGGCGATCTCGGCCGTTTCGAGGTCACGAATCTCACCGACCATCACGACGTCGGGGTCCTGGCGCAGAATGGCACGCAAGCCGCGGGCGAAGGTCATATCGACCTTCGTATTGACCTGCGACTGACCGATGCCATCGATGTAGTACTCGATGGGGTCTTCGACAGTCATGATGTTGCGCGTGGCGTTGTTTATGCGCTCGAGCGCTGCGTACAGCGTCGTGGTCTTACCCGAGCCCGTCGGGCCCGTGACGAGAATGATGCCGTGCGGCTTGTGGATCAGCGCGTCTATGTTTCGCTGGTCGTCAGCGCGCATGCCGAGCTGTGCGAGATCGAGCCGGCCGGCCTGCTTGTCGAGCAGACGCATGACCACGCGCTCGCCGTGACCCGAGGGCATGGTCGAGACGCGCACGTCGACGGCGCGGCCCGCGACGCGCAGCGAGATGCGGCCATCCTGTGGCAGGCGCTTTTCGGCGATGTCGAGTTTCGACATGACCTTGATGCGTGATACGAGTAGCGGTGCGACGCCGCGCGCGGTCTGCAGCACTTCGCGCAGCACGCCGTCGATACGCATTCGCACGATGAGTCGGTTCTCGTAGGGCTCGATGTGGATATCGGAGGCGTTTTCCTTGATCGCCTCGGTGAGCAGCGCGTTGATGAGGCGAATGATGGGCGCCTCGTCGTCGGACTCGAGCAGGTCAGACTGTTCGGGCAGCTCCTGCGCCAGCATCAGCAGGTCTGTCTCTTCCTCGAACCCGTCCATCATCTGCATGGCCGGGCCGCTGCCGCGCTCGTAGGCCTGCTGCAGCTCCATATCGAACCGCTCTTCGCTGACGCGTTCGATGGTCAGCGTCTGGCCCAGGTAGCGTTGCGCCTCGGCGAGGCTCGCGAGGCTCGCACCCGCGCGGTAGAGCAGGGCTTGTGGCAGTCCGTCCTGCTCGCGCACAAGCAGTCCGTGCCGCTTGGCGAATGAGAACGGCAGCTGCGTCGTCGCCGCGGCTTCTTCCACGGCCAGTGAGCTGATCGTCTCGTCTTCTAAGGTGTCCGTCGTGACCGCCATGATGCGTGCTCCGGCTTATTCGCCGCCGTTGTCTTCCTGCATGATATCGGCTGGCGGCTGGATCGGTGCAGTATCGCGGACCTGTTCGTCAAGCGGCGGCAGCGTCGGGCGCACAGCGTCGCGTAGCAGCGGTACCTGGCGATCGCCCTGCTGCAGGTTGCGCAGGTAGTTGTACTTCTCGCCCGTGACTTGCATGGAGCCGATGCCGTCGAGCAGGATCCTCGGCTTGATGAAGACCATGAGGTTGGTCTTGATCTTCTCCGACGTCCGCGAGCGGAACAGGTTGCCAATGATCGGGATGCTGCCCAGTACGGGTACGCGCTGATCGGTCTCGAGTACCTGGTCGTCGATCAGGCCACCCAGTACGAGAATGCCGCCATCCTCGACGATGACCGAGGTATCGATGAGTCGCGTGTTGGTGATCAGGTCGACGGCCCCTGCGCTGGAGCTCAGACTCGAGATCTCCTGCGTGATCTTGAGCAGGATCGTGCCGTCGTCCGTGATCTGCGGCGTGAGCTGCAGGTTGGTGCCGACCTGTTCGCGGTTGACGGTCTGGAAGGGGTTCACGGCGCCGTCGTTGTTGCCGCCCGTGTTCGTGAACTGGCCCGTAATGAACGGGACTTCCTGGCCGATCTCGATCTTCGCCTCTTCGTTGTCCATCGTGACGATGACCGGCGTTGAGATGACGTTGGTGTTGGCGTCGCCCTGCAGCGCGTTCAGGATCGCCGCAAAGCTCACGCCGGAATCCGAGATGCGGCCCACGCCGAGCGTGACGCCTTCGGCGATCGCGCCGGCGAGGGCGGCTGCGTCATCACTTTCGGTGGCGCCGATCAACGGCACAACGCGACTGCCCGCCGAAGCGAAATCGGTAGTGCCGATGATGTTGTCATCGTTGCTGCCGTCGAGCGCCCAGGTCACGCCCAGCTGCGAGTCGCGGTTGATGTTGACCTCGACGATGAGCGCTTCGACGAGCACCTGTGCACGACGAATGTCGAGCTTGTCGACGACCGACATGATCGAGCGCATCGAAGCGGGCGGTGCCGTGATGACCAGCGCGTTGGTAATCTCGTCGGCCCAGATGTTGACCTCGACGTCGGCGTTGGCCGCGGTCTCCTGGCCTTCCGCGCTTTGCACCTGCCCCTGCAGCTTGCCCGCGAGGTCTTCGGCGTTGGCGTATTTGAGGTAGCGCACCTGGGTGTCGCCACCGGCTTCGCGCGGCGTGTCGAGATGCGCGATGAGCGCGCGAATCTTGACGCGGTCGGCAGGCACGCCGCTGATGAGCACGCTGTTGGTGCGGGCGTCGGCAACGAGATTGATGGGCGCGCTGGCGCCCGCTTCGACACGGTTGCCGCCGTTGAGCGCGTTGATCGTCGTGACGATGTCCGTGGCCGAGGCGTAGGTCAGCGGCACCACCTCGACATCGGCGTCGACGGGACGGTCGATCTGGCGCAGCAGGAATCGAATGCGGTTCACGTTGCGCTGCGTATCGCTAATGATCAGCGAGTTTGAGCTGGCCTGGGCCGCCAGGTGGGCGTTGCTGGGCAGCAACGGGCGCAGCACGGGGACAAGCTGCGCGGCCGAGACGTTTTCGACGCGAAGCACCGTGGTGACTGTTTCGTCGGCGAGCGCCCCCGTGACGTTGGCGGGTGCCTGGCGTGCGTTGGCGTTGGGCACAATCCGCGTCACGCTACCCGCCTCGATGGCGACGAAGTTGTTGACTTCGAGCAGCTGCAGGAAGGCCAGGTAGAACTCCTCGGCGTCCATGGGCTCGCTCGCAATGAGCGTGACCTTGGCGTTGACGCGCGGGTCAACGATGAACGTGCGGCCCGTGGCCACCTGCACGGCGTCAATGACGGCCTTGATGTCGGTTTCCCGGTAGTTGGGCGTGATTTCATCGATACCTTGCGCCAGCACACCGGGTGCGGCGGTCAGCGCGGTGGCAAGCGCCAGTGCTGCGATGATCGAGCGCTGCCGGGGCGCGCATTGCGAGTGGTTCATTGAGTGGCCTGGTCCGAGAAGTCGAGTGAGCTCGTGTCGAGCGTCAGATTTTGTTGTTGGCCGCCGCGCTCGAGCGTGACGGAAATGCTCTGGGCGTTGCCCAGCTCACTGAAAATACGCGCGCCTTGTGACGGGTTGTTGAGCGGCGTGCCGTTGATCGCCGTCACGATGTCACCGGGACGCAAGCCGAGCTTGGCAAAGCTCTGCCGGTCGGAGCCCGGGTAGAGCCGGTAGCCGCGCTGCTGGCCACCCACGTAGTAGGGTCGGGGCGAGATGATCTGGGTGAATTGCGCGGCGTTCTCTGTCAGGACCTGGGTCATCGACGGGCTGCTGGCGCGGCGGATGCTCGTGCGCGAGCGGTTCGCAGTGGGTGCGCTGCCTGTTACGTCCTCCGGTTTGGGGAGTTTCAACGACTCAATAGCGCCGCCGCGGCTAAGCAACACCTGCTCGCGCTGGACGGCGTAGAGCTTGACGCCGCTGCGTATCGTGTCGCCAATCGCGAACACGCGCTCATTCTGGCCGTCCTTGATGATCGCGAGCGCGTTGTCTTCTGTATTGGCCGCCAGCGTCCCACGAAGCTCCAGTGGCAACTTGGTTTCTTCGTAATCCCCTTCGCAGTCTGGCGGGCACGTGTCCACGATCGGCGTTTCGTCCTCTTTGCGCGCTACACCGAAAAGGCTCGCCTTAACGATTGCGGAAACGTCCGTCGACGCGATGGCAGCCGATCCCGAGTCGGCGCTCGCAGGCGCCAGAGCGACGGGTGGCGCGATATTCGCGTCCTCGCGCTCCGGTAGCATCGCCACCACGAGCCCGGCAAGTTGCCAGGCAACCACAACGGCCAGTACCAGCGCCGCGAGCCCGGGGCCGCGTCGCTGCAAAGTGGCCAGCCACGGTTGCTGACCCAGGCGCTGGAACCGGTCCAGCGCGTCCGCGCCACTCATCGCCATGATTCGGTTTCCGCCTCCAGACTGCGCTCGTACATGTCCGCGTTGCCTTTATGGGTGTTATTTGTGCCTGGTGCAGGCCCGGAGCCGCGCAGTCGTCGCAGCATCATACGGCAGTCCCAGCGGACCGAACAAGCGTGCCCAAGCGTCTGAACAGCTTAGAATCCGGTGGTTTGCGTTGGTTCCGCTGGCCCGGTCAGTCGATTGACCCCAGCCCTTGCGTCGGGGCCGCTGCGACCCCATCTCCTGACCTCGAAGACACGTAACAGACACCACATCCGGACTTGTGGTAAGAAATGAGTGAGTGTGAAAAACGGCATGATCACGAGCAGGGCGATGGCAGAGCATGATCCCGATGAGCCGACCGGCCCCGACGAACACGTCGGTGACACGGGCACGGTCACAGAGGAAGTGCGGCCGAAACTCAAGAAGCCACCGCTCTACCGGGTGGTGCTGCTCAACGACGACTACACCCCCATGGAGTTCGTCGTTCAGATCCTCGAGCAGGTGTTTTCGCACGACCGCGCGCTGGCCACGCGCATCATGCTCGAGGTTCACACGAAAGGAAAAGGTGTTTGCGGGGTCTATACCTATGACGTCGCAGAAACGAAGGTCGCCCAGGTGACCAAGGCGGCAGAGCAGCACCAGCACCCGTTGCTGTGCACGATGGAAGCCGACTGATGGCGCAAGCCACGACACGGAGAGCAAGATGCTGAACAGTGAATTGGAGTTCTGCCTCAACGAGGCATTCCAGTCAGCACGTGACCAGCGGCATGAGTTCATGACCGTTGAGCACCTGTTGCTCGCGATCCTCGACATCCCCGAGGTTTACGACCTGCTGCGCGCCCTCGAAGCCGACATCAACCGGCTGCGGCGCGAGCTCAATGAAGTGATCGGCCAGACCACGCCGCGTTTGGGCGAGGACGTCGAGCAGGAAGTGCAGCCCACGCTGGGATTCCAGCGCGTCGTGCAGCGCGCCTTGTTCCACGTGCAGTCGAGCGGCAAGAAAGAGGTCACGGGCGTCAACGTGCTCGTCGCGATCTTCAGCGAGAAGCAGTCGCAGGCCGTTTACCTGCTCAACCTGCAGGACATCACCCGCCTCGATGTCGTCAACTACATCTCGCACGGTGTGAGCCGCGCGGGCGAATACGGCGAAGAGGGCGAGAATCTCGGCACCACGAGCGAAAGCGAAGACGGCGAGGCGCCGCGCTCGGCGCTCGATGAGTTCGCAACGAACCTCAATGCCGAGGCCGAGTCGGGACGCATCGATCCGCTCATCGGTCGCACGCTCGAGGTCGAGCGCACAATCGAGATCCTCTGCCGCCGGCGCAAGAACAACCCGCTCTACGTCGGTGAGGCGGGCGTGGGCAAGACGGCCATCGCCGAAGGTCTGGCGCGGCTCATCGTCGAAGGTGAGGTGCCCGAAGTGCTTGCCGATGCCACGATCTACTCGCTTGATATGGGCGCGCTCGTGGCGGGCACCAAGTATCGCGGCGACTTCGAGAAACGACTCAAGGCCGTCGTCAAGGAGCTCTCCGAGGAGCCTGGCGCCGTTCTGTTCATCGACGAGATTCACACGATCATCGGTGCGGGCGCTGCATCAGGCGGCGTCATGGACGCCTCCAACCTCATCAAGCCCGTACTGGCCAACGGTCGCCTGCGTTGCATTGGCTCCACGACCTACCAGGAGTACCGCGGCATCTTTGAGAAGGACCACGCACTCGCGCGGCGCTTCCAGAAGATCGACATCCCCGAGCCCACCGTCGAGGAGACGGTGCAGATCCTCGCGGGCCTGCAAAGCCGCTTCGAGGCCCACCACGGCGTTCGCTACGACGCGGATGCGCTGGGGGCGGCCGCCGAACTCTCGGCCCGGCACATCAATGACCGGCATTTGCCAGACAAAGCCATCGATGTCATCGACGAGGCGGGCGCCAACCTGCGCCTGCAGCCCGAGGCCTCGCGCCCCGAGTCGGTGACCGTCGAGGCTGTGCAGAACATCGTCGCGCGCATGGCGCGGATTCCGCCAGCCAGTGTGTCCGTGTCCGACCGCGCGACGCTGCGTAACCTGGAACGCGACCTCAAGATGGTCATCTTTGGTCAGGACGCGGCGATCGAGGCACTGTCATCGTCGATCAAAATGGCGCGCTCGGGCCTCAACGACGACGAGAAGCCCGTCGGCTCGTTCCTGTTCGCGGGCCCCACGGGTGTCGGCAAGACCGAGGTCACGCGTCAGCTTGCCGCCTCGCTGGGGATCGAGCTGCTTCGCTTCGACATGTCGGAGTACATGGAGCGGCACACGGTGTCGCGGCTCATCGGCGCGCCTCCGGGCTATGTCGGTTACGACCAGGGCGGCCTGCTCACGGAGGCCGTTAACAAGAACCCACACGCCGTGGTCTTGCTCGATGAGATCGAAAAGGCCCACCCCGAGGTCTTCAATCTGCTGCTGCAGGTCATGGACCACGGCACGCTGACGGACAACAACGGCCGCAAGGCCGATTTCCGCAACGTGGTGCTTGTCATGACAACTAACTCGGGCGCGCAGGAGATGAGCCGCGCGTCCATCGGCTTCACGCAGCAAGACCATACGAGCGACGGCATGGAAGTCATCCGGCGCACGTTCACGCCCGAGTTTCGCAACCGGCTGGACGCCATCATCCAGTTCGAACCGCTGGACCCGCACTCGATCGCGCGCGTCGTCGACAAGCTCGTCGTCGAGCTCGAGGGGCGCCTGCTGAGCTCCAACGTCACGCTCGAGCTCACGGACGAGGCGCGCGACTGGATCGCAGACCGTGGTTACGACAAGGCGATGGGTGCGCGACCGATGGCGCGGATTGTCCAGAAATACGTCAAACGCCCGCTGGCCGACGACCTGCTGTTCGGCGAGCTGTCAGAAGGCGGGCATGTGCGGGTCTGCGTCGTCGACGGCGAACTCAAACTCGAATTCGAGCGCCAGACGCCAAGACTGACGCATCAGTCGGCGGGGTCGGATGAACCGTCCGATGAGCCATCCGATGAACCACAGGAACCCGGCGCCTGACGCGCCGGTGTTCGTTCATTCTGGGTAGAACGTCAGGCGCCGGACGGCACCTGCGCGTAACCGGGTACTAGCGACCGCGGTAGACGATACGGCCTTTGCTCAGGTCGTAGGGCGTCAACTCGACCGTGACCTTGTCACCGGTCAGGATACGAATGTAGTGCTTGCGCATCTTGCCCGAGATGTGAGCGGTCACCGTGTGACCGTTCTCGAGCTCCACGCGAAACGTCGTGTTGGGCAGCGTGTCGATGACAACGCCTTCCATCTGAATGGCTTCTTCCTTTGCCAAGTAGCCGTACCTCGTCGAAAAGTGGCGGAATTGTCCGCAAATGCCTGCGCAATTGCAATGCGCCGGCGCCGATTACGCCAGCGCTTCCGAGATGGGGGCCGGCTGCCAGGGTTTCAAGCGCGCGCAGCAGCGGCCAAGCAGCGCGCAGAACGCGCGGCGGGGCAGGTTGGTGGCGCCCAGCGTCTCAAGATGGGTGGTGTGCATCTGGCAGTCGAGCACGGCGAAGTCGTCGCGCTCGAGCAGGCTGCACAGGTACCAGAGCGCAAGTTTCGAGGCGTCGGTGACGCGGTGAAACATCGACTCGCCGAAGAATGCGCCGTCGATGGCCACGCCGTAGATGCCCCCGGCAAGTGACCCGTTCTGGTAGACCGCGACGCTGTGCGCCCAGCCTGCCCGGTGCAGTTCGATGTAGGCGCGCCGCATGGCGGGCGTAATCCAGGTGCCTTCCTGTCCCGGGCGTGCTTCGGCGCAGGCATCGATGACTGCCTCGAAGTCGTTATTCGTAGCGAATGACCAGTCGCCGCGTCGCAGCGTGCGCCGTAGCGATCGACTGGCATGGAAGTCATGCGGCCGCAACACCATACGCGGGTCCGGGCTCCACCAGAGGATGGGCTGGCCCTCGCTGTACCAGGGGAAAATGCCGCGCTGGTAAGCGGCCAGCAGCCGTTCGACAGCCAGGTCGCCGCCCGCGGCAAGCAGACCATTGGGCTCGTCGAGCGCCGATTCCGGGTCGGGGAAATCGACGCCGGGCTGCGTGCCGAGCCAGTACAGGCTCACGAGGCGTCCCCCGTGTCGATGGCGCGAAACGGCGAGTGGTCGTCGATGTAGCGCATGTACTGGTCGACGCCCGCGGCCTCACGTTCGATGTAGTCGCCGATGGCGGCGGCGAACTGCGGGTGGGCGAGCCAGTGCGCCGAGGCCGTGCGCACGGGCAGGAAGCCGCGAGCCACTTTGTGCTCGCCCTGCGTTCCGGGTTCGAAGCGCGTGATGCCCTCGTTGATGCAGTGCTCGATGCCTTGGTAGTAGCAGGTCTCGAAATGCAGGCTGTGGTAGTCCCGGTCGCTGCCCCAGTAGCGGCCGTAGAGGCTGTCTTCGCCGCGCAGCAGGATGGCTGCGGCCACGTTGCGTTCGCCGTGTCGCGCGAGCACGACCTCGAGCGCTGCGGGCTTTGTCTCGCGCAGTGTCTGGAAAAACTCGAGGTTGAGGTAGGGCGTGTGGCCGCGCGCGGCAAACGTGTAGCTGCACAGTCGCCAAGCGTCGGCCAATTCGGCCTCGCTGATCTCGGTCGCGGGGATAATCACGTGGCGAATGCCGGCCTCGGTCACGCGCCGGCGTTCGCGGCGTGCGTTCTTGCGTTTCTTACTCGTGAACGCGGCCAGGAAATGATCAAAGTCCGTGTAGCCTTCGTTGTGCCAGTGAAACTGGCAGTCCTGGCGCAGAATCATCCCCGCGGCCTCGCAGGGCGCGCGCTCGTCATCGGCGATGAACTGCAGGTGTAGCGACGGAAAAGACTGCTCTTGCGCGAAGGACAGCACGGCCGCGAGCATCGCCTCGCGTATCGCCGTGGCGTCCTCTCCGGGTGCAACGCAGAGCTTGTTGGCCGTGGCCGGCGTAAAGGGCGTGGCGCTCACCAGTTTGGGGTAGTACTCGAGCCCCGCGCGCCGGTAGGCATCGGCCCAGCCCCAGTCGAACACAAACTCGCCCCAGGAGTGCGCCTTCTGGTAGAGCGGCATGACGGCGACGAGCGCGTCGTCGCGCTCAACGGTGACGTGACAGGGCAGCCAGCCCGTATCGGCTGAGACACTGCCCGATGTCTCGGCTGCGTCGAGAAACGAATGCGACAGGTGCGGCAAATCGGGCGCCACAAGGGCGTCCCAGTCGTCAGCACGAATGTCGGACATGGCGGCCTGAAACCGCACGTTCAGGCGTTGTTGCGCCATGTTGACGGGCACTCCCTGCACGAGGCCGGTGCGGGTGGTGGGTTTGTAATAATATTGCGGAATGGCTCAGGGAAATACCACAACGTCCTCACCCGAGGGTTCGCCGCTGCGCGCGGTTCAGACGACAATGTCGCGCACCCTGCGCGAGGGCGCCATGTACCTCGCGCTCGTGACGGCGTTCATGTTGCTGGTCGCGCTCGCCACCTGGCACCCCGATGACCCGGGGTTCAGCCAGGCGGCGTCGACGGACCGGATTCACAACCGGATCTCGGTGACGGGCGCCTGGTTTTCGGACTGGGCGTTCACCTGGTTTGGCATTGCCGCGTATCTGTTCCCCGTCATGATGCTGACGGCCAGCCTCATGCTTTACCGCGAGCGGCGAAATCCCGAGCCGCTCGACAAGACGGTGTTCGCCGTGCGCTTTGCGGGCTTCCTGCTGATGCTGGCCGCAAGCTGTGGGCTGGCCACATTGCACTTTTCACCCGGCGAGCTGCGCCAGTCGGCGGGCGGCGTATTGGGACAGATTGTGGGCGAAGGTTTGCTGGCGCCGCTGGGCATGCTGGGCACGACGCTGCTGCTGCTCGCGGGCTGGTTCGCATCGGTATCCGTGTTCACGGGCGTGTCCTGGCTTGCGGTCATGGACCGCACCGGGCGGCTTGTGCTGACGGGATTCGAGCGTCTCGGTGCCTGGCGCGATGGCATGAAAGACCGCGCCGAAGGTCGTCGCGTGCAAGCCGAGCGCAAGGCGACCATCGAAGTCGAGCGCAAGCGCAAGGCGACGCGCGTCAAGCCGCGCATCGAACCGACGCTGCCGCGTCCCGAACCCAGCGACCGCGCACAGCAGGAACGCCAGGTGCCGCTGTTCGATCCGGCCGAAGCCGGCGAGTTGCCGCCCTTGTCGCTGCTCGACGACCCGGAACCCGTGGAGGGCGGCTACTCCGAAGAGTCGCTCGAGAAAATGTCGCGTCTGGTGGAGTTGAAGCTCAAGGACTTCGGCATCGACGTCGAGGTCGTTTCGGTGCAGCCTGGTCCGATCATCACGCGCTTCGAACTCGAACCTGCGCCCGGCGTGAAGTCGGCACAGATCTCGAACCTGGCCAAGGACCTTGCGCGTTCGCTGTCGGTGATCGCTGTGCGCGTGGTCGAAGTGATTCCGGGTCGGTCCGTGATCGGGCTCGAGATTCCCAATGCCAAGCGCGAGCTCGTGACACTGGGCGAGATCCTGCGCTCTCGCGCCTACGACGATTCCAACTCGCCGCTCACGCTGGCGCTTGGCAAGGACATTGGCGGCGCCTCGAAAATCGCTGACCTCGGTCGCATGCCGCATCTGCTCATCGCGGGTACGACGGGCTCGGGTAAGTCGGTCGCCATCAACGCGATGGTGCTGAGCCTTCTGTACAAGTCGACGCCCAACCAGGTGCGGCTGATCATGATCGACCCGAAGATGCTCGAGTTGTCGGTCTACGAGGGCATCCCGCACTTGCTTGCGCCTGTCGTCACCGACATGAAGGAGGCAGCCAACGCGTTGCGCTGGTGTGTGGCGGAGATGGAACGCCGCTACAAGCTCATGGCCGCGCTCGGTGTGCGCAACATCGGCGGCTACAACCGCAAGGTGCGCGAGGCCGCTGAGGCCGGCACGCCGCTCAGGGACCCGCTCTGGCAGCCGCCCGATCTCTTCGATGAAGAAAAGCCCATGCCCGAGGCGCCCGAGCTCACGACGCTGCCGTTCATCGTCGTCATCATCGACGAGCTCGCCGACATGATGATGATCGTCGGCAAGAAGGTCGAAGAGCTCATTGCGCGGCTCGCCCAGAAAGCGCGTGCGTCGGGCATCAACATGATCCTGGCCACGCAGCGGCCCAGCGTCGATGTGATCACAGGCCTGATCAAGGCCAACGTGCCCGCGCGCATCGCCTTCCAGGTGTCGGCCAAGGTCGACTCGCGCACGATTCTCGACCAGCAGGGCGCTGAGAATCTGCTCGGCCACGGTGACATGCTCTACCTGCCGCCGGGCACCTCGCTGCCGGAGCGCGTGCACGGGGCTTTCGTATCCGACAACGAGGTGCACACCGTGGTCAGGCAGCTGCGTGCCTCGGGGACGCCGACCTACATCGACGAGGTGTTGTCGGGTCCGGCCACGCCCGTGCCCGGCATGCCAGACGTTGGCGGGCCGATGCCCGACGCCGACACCGAGCAAGACGCGCTCTACGACCAGGCCGTGGCCATTGTGCTCGAAACCCGCAAGGCGTCGATCTCGGGCATCCAGCGCCGACTCAAGATTGGCTACAACCGCGCGGCTCGCATGGTTGAGGCGATGGAGGAGGCTGGTCTCGTCGGACCGCTCGAGGCCAATGGCAGCCGCGAGGTGCTCGCGCCCGCGCCGCCCAAGGACTGAGTAGCCACGGCGTCACGGAACCCCTGCACGCGACCACGCTCTGAGGTGTCATGAAGCACGCATTTGTATTATTGGTTCTGCTGTTCATCGCGGCGACCGCGTCCGCCCAACAGGCCGAGCTCGACGCTCGCGCGCAAGCGCTGCTGAAAGCGCTCGCCGAAGATGTCGAATCATTGCGCGGACGGTTCTACCAGACCGTGACGGGTAACGATGGACGGATCAAGGAACGCGCCGAAGGTGATTTTGCCATCGTGCGTCCGGGGCGCTTCGACTGGGTGTACGTGATGCCGTACGAGCAGCGCATCGTGGCTGACGGCACCAACCTCTGGTTGCACGACGTCGATCTCGAACAGGTGTCCGTCCGTGATCAGACTGGCGCGCTTGCGAGTTCTCCGGCCGGCATCTTGGGTGGCGGTGCCGATGCGCTCGAGGCGTTCGAGTTCGAAGGGGCCTTCGAGGCCGACAACGTACTCTGGGCCCAGCTCACAGCGACCGATGACAGCAGCGATTTCCGCGCGGTGCGCATCGGCTTCGACCGCGAATCCGGTGCGCTGGCCGCAATGGAGCTCGGTGACAGTCTCTCGCAACGCACCTTCATTGAATTCTCGGGCGTGGTGCAGAACGAACCCGTCGACGCCGCGCGCTTCGAATTTACCCCGCCGCCGGGCGCCGACATCAGTGGCACGCCAGCCGGCATGGTGGCGCCTGAGTCTGCCGTCGGACCCGACGCCCCGGAAACGCCGGTCACGATCGTTCCCGGGCTCGGTTAACCGTGCGCGACCTGCGCTTCGCGCAACTCTGGCGGGTTGGCGGATTCGGGCTGCTCATCTTCATGGTCGTCGCCCTGCTGTCGCCAGGCGGTAATCAGGTCCTGCCGCCGGGCAATTTCGACAAGGCGGCGCACATCATCGGCTTCTTCGGCGCCACGATGTGGTTTGCGGGCGTGTACCAACGCTCGCGCTGGCTGCACGTGGCCGCCGGCATGATGTTGTTCGGTGTGCTCACCGAACTGGCGCAGGGTCTGCTCACGCGATCGCGAAGTGCTGATCCCATGGACTTTGTCGCCGACGCCGGGGGCGTGTTGCTGGCGCTGGCCGTCGCACGCCTGGGATTTGAACACTGGGCGCGTTGGGCGGAGCGGCTACTGGTGCGCTCGTGAGTATTGACGCGCGACCGCTTGCGGATCGTGCCCGTCCTGCGCGGGTTGCCGACATCGCCGGGCAGCAGCATGTGCTGGCACCCGGCAAGCCTCTGGCCGAGATTCTTGAGCGCGGACTGCCCGCGTCGTTGATCTTCTGGGGGCCGCCGGGTACGGGCAAGACGACGCTGGCGCGGCTCATCGCCGCGAGCGGCGATGCCGAGTTCATCGCGCTGTCTGCTGTCATGGCCGGCGTCCGCGACGTTCGCGCAGCTGTAGATGCGGCCAAGGCCACGCAGTCGACACAGGGCCGGCGCACGGTGCTGTTCGTCGACGAGGTGCATCGATTCAACAAGGCGCAGCAGGACGCGTTCCTGCCGTTCATCGAGGACGGCACGATCCTGTTCGCGGGCGCGACCACCGAAAACCCGGCCTTTGCGCTCAACAACGCGCTGTTGTCCCGCGCCCGGATCATTGTGCTCAAGGCGTTGCAGGCCGACGATCTCGTCGTGCTCTACCGCGGGCTTGCGGACCGACTCGAGCCTGACGACCAGGTGCTGTCGCTTGCACTGACCGACGAACAACTGGCCTGGTTGGCCGATGTCGCCGATGGTGATGCGCGGCGGTTTCTCAATCTCATCGAGCTCTGTGCACAACTTGCCGAGTCCGACGGCAGCCTTGGCGACGCAGCATTGTCGGAAGTGGCCGAGGGCCGCACGGCGCGTTTTGACAAGGGCGGCGATGCGTTCTACGACCAGATCTCGGCCTTGCACAAGGCGGTTCGTGGATCGGATCCCGACGCGTCGCTGTATTGGCTGCAGCGCATGCTCACGGCGGGATGTGATCCGCAATACATCGCGCGCCGCGTGATCCGCATGGCCAGTGAGGACATCGGCAATGCCGATCCGCGCGCGCTTACGATTGCGCTCGACGCCTGGCAGGCACTGGAACGACTGGGCAGCCCCGAGGGCGAGCTCGCGCTGGGGCAAGCCGTGGTTTTCATGGCCGTGGCCGCCAAGAGCAACGCTGTGTACACGGCCTTCAAGGCGGCTGCCGACGACGCCGGGCAGGGCATCTCGCACGAGGTCCCCGTACACCTGCGCAATGCCCCGACGGGACTGGCCAAGTCGCTGGGCCACGGGAGCGGCTACCGCTACCCGCACGACGAGCCCGACGGCGTCGCAGCCGGCGTGGATTACTTTCCGCCGGAAATGGGGCGTCGAACGTACTATCATCCCGTGCCGCGCGGACTCGAACTCAAAGTGCGTGACAAGCTTGCCGCGTTGGCAAAAGCCAACGCTGCGGCTCGCGACGACGACTGACGCGCGACAGACCACCGTTTTCCAACAGGCCGGACCGCCATGATCGATCCGAAACTCATGCGCAACGAGCTTGATGCCGTTGCCGACAATCTTGCCCGACGCGGCTTTGAACTCGACCGCGCGGAACTCGCTGAGCTCGAGTCGAACCGCAAGACCCTGCAGCTTGAGACCGAGGCGTTGCGCAAGCAGCGCAACGACAGTGCCAAAGCGATCGGCATGGCCAAGGGGCGCGGCGAGGACATCGAGCCGTTGCTGGCCGCCCAGCGCGAGGCCGGGCAGGCGCTTGACGACCACGAGGCCCGGCTCGCGGCGGTTGCAGAAGCGCTCGAGGCGCTGCAGCTCGGCGTGCCCAACCTGCTCGACGCATCGGTGCCCGATGGTCGCGATGAGGCTGACAATGTCGTGGTGCGCACCTGGGGCGAGGCGATTCCGGTTGAGGACGCGCCTGATCACATCGCCATCGGCGAAGCCTTGGGTGGTATCGATTTCGCCGCCGCAGCGAGCCTGTCGGGCGCGCGTTTCGCCGTGTTGCGAAGGGATATCGCACGGCTGCACCGCGCGCTGATCCAGTTCATGCTCGACCTGCACGTCAACGAACACGGCTACGAAGAGGTGTACGTGCCCTACCTCGTGCAATCGCACGCGTTGCGCGGCACGGGACAGTTGCCCAAGTTCGAGGAAGACCTGTTCCGCATCGATGATGAGCGCGGCTTCTACCTGATCCCGACGGCTGAGGTGCCCATCACCAATCTCGTGCGCGAGCAGGTGCTCGACGGCGATCAGTTGCCGCTCAAATTCGCGGCGCACACCCCGTGCTTCCGGTCCGAAGCTGGCTCCTACGGTCAGGACACGCGCGGCATGATCCGTCAGCACCAGTTCGAGAAGGTCGAGCTCGTGCACATCGTACGCCCCGAAGATTCCGAGTCTGCGCTGGAAGCGCTCACGGGCCACGCCGAAACCGTGCTGCAGAAGCTGGCCTTGCCCTATCGGGTCATGGCGCTGTGCGCGGGCGACGTCGGTTTCTCGGCCGCCAGGACTTATGACCTCGAGGTGTGGCTGCCGGGGCAGGGTCGTTACCGCGAGATCTCGTCGTGCAGCAACTGCCGCGATTTCCAGGCGCGCCGCATGGGTGCCCGATTCCGTCGCGGACCCAAGGAGAAGCCCGAGCCCGTGCACACGCTCAACGGTTCGGGTGTTGCGGCTGGCCGCGCACTGATCGCTGTGCTCGAGAACTACCGTCTTGAGGACGGCAGCATCCGCGTGCCCGACGTGCTCAGGCCGTACCTGGGTGGTCGCGAAACGCTGGGCTAACTGCCTTTGGCCGAAACGCGCAGCAGTTTGCGCAGTTCTTTGAGGCTCGTCTCCCAGTGCTGCTCCTTGCGGCGGTAGAAGCCTTCCCAGTCCTCGTCGGCGGGAATGCCCGTGACGTTGACCGTCATGAGGACGCTGTCGGCGTCCTGCAGCAGCGTGATTTCCTCAGAGACGGGGCCCGTCGGTAGCGGGCCTTCGCCGTCGGGTGTTCGCTGCGCAAAGCGCAGGCGACGTGGCGGCATGAAGATATCAATCACCGCATCGACTTCGGAATCGTCGTGCAGTGTCGCGCGCAGGTTGCCGCCAATGCGCGCTGCGATCTCGACGTCGCGGCCGTACCAGCGTTGCAGCTCGTCCGCGTCCGTGAGCGCAGTCCAGATGCGCTCGACACTGGCGTTGAGGCGCAGTTGCTGACGAATGCGGCGCGTGATGTCGTCGGTCGCCGGTTCCGGGCGGCGCGGCCGCGGCGGCTTTTCCTCTTCTGCCGGCGGTGTTGCCACGGCCGTGCTCTGCTGGCTTTCGGGCAGACTGATGAGGTGCAGGTCGCGTTGCGGGAACGGGATCGCAATGTTGTGCTCGCGGAACGCCTGGTCGATGGCGAAATTGATCTCGCTGATGACCGTGAAACGCTTCTCGATTCGACGGATACGCACTCGCAACTCGAAGTCGAGCGAGCTGTCGCCGAACCCCATGAACAAGGCGCGCGGTGCGGGTGCCTGGCCGTCCGTGATGACATCCTCATGACCGCGACCGATCTCTTCGAGCAGCGCGCGCACGAGCTCAACGTCGGAACCGTAGGCCACGCCGACGCGTATGCGCAGCCGGCCTTGTGGGTTGCGCAGAACCCAGTTCGTGACGTGGCCCGAAACGAGCTCCGAGTTGGGTACCAGGACGTTTTGGTTATCGAGCGTTTCAATGTCTGTGGCGCGGATCCGAATACGACGCACGAAGCCCTCGACGCCACCCACCGTCACGAAGTCGCCCGCCTTGATGGGGCGCTCGAAGAGCAGGATGAGTCCCGACACGAAGTTACTGGCAATGGCCTGGAGACCGAAACCAATACCCAGCGCAAGTGCACCACCGACGATGGCGAGGCCGGCCAGATTGATGCGCGCGGCATTGAGCGCGACCAGAAGCGCGACGACGAAGCCGATGTAACCCGACAACGTGACAATGGCATCACGGGCGCCGCGGTCCATGTTCATGTGCCGCAGCCAGCGCTTGTCGATCAGCCGCTTGATCCAGCCCGTCAGCGCGATGAGAACGGCGAATGTGAGCAAGCCCTGAGCGATGCGCAGGGGCTCGAGCTTGATGCCGCCGATCGTATCGCCTTCGACGATGAGATTGATGAGCTGATCGAGGGTTACGCCCGAGCTGTCCCAGACGTAGACGAGGTACACCGCGAAGCCGATCCAGATGATGATGTCGGCCGTGAGCTGCATGATGCCGAAGCCCGTTCGCGAGTCGCTTTCGCTCGTCGACACGAGGTCACGGAATCGGCGCGCCACAACGGTGCTGCCGTCAATGACGGATTCAAACAGCGAGAACACCAGCCAGAGCAGGATCCAGACGACAATGATGGCCGCGAAGGTGCGAACGACACCGTGCGTCATGTAGCTCGCGAAGTTGAGATAGCCCAGTGCTGCGGCGCCCAACGCAACAGCTAGCGCTACAAACCCGATGAGGCGCGGCACACGGAAGCGGCGCAGACCGCTGACGCGGCCGAAGTAGCTGAACACGGACCACAGTGCGAGACACAACGCGATGATCATGAGCATGCGCGACAGCGGGTCGTACTCGGCTCGCTGGCTGATGCTTAGCCAAGAGCGACCGAGCACCACGTAGCTCACGACAATCACGAGCATGAGCACACGCAGGCGCCGTCGGGTGGGTACGACGTGCTCGGGGTAGAAGCCGGTGACCTGCGCGGCGGGCGACAGCGCGCCCGTCGACCAGTCGATCACCACACAACCCAAACCGAACAGCGTGATGCCGTAAGCGACGCGCATCGCGGCCAAATCGAGCGTCGCGTTGTCGGTCGCAAACATGAGCGTCAGCATGAGCGTGACGCCCAGCAGCAGCAGCGGCGCGTGAACCGCCAGCGGCTTGGGCAGCAGGGCGCGCAATTGCGGTCCTCGTGCCGGGTAGCCGGCCTGCTCGTACCAACGCGCGAATCGGTAGCGCGCAAAAACACCTGCGCCAATGGCGACGGCGCCGGCGGCGACGAGCAGCCAGAGCAGCCGCAGCATGTTCATGCCGCCCGAAACCTGAGGTGACATGCCCGCGCGAATTCGGTCCGGCCAGCTGCGTACGCGATCAGGTGCTGTGCTCGTCAGTGCGGCTATGGAGGCGGTTCGTGACCAGAGGTAGCGTGCGGCGAGCTCGGAGATGCGTTCGCTGACCGACTGCAGCAGGTCACCAGCGTCGTTGATGATTTGTCGGCACGCGACCTGACGCTGCTGCGCATCGTTGTAGCGCGCGCGGATGTCGATGAGCTGGTCGAACAATGCGGGGTTGTCATCCGGGCCCAGGTCTTCGAACAGGGAGACCTGATCGCGCAGTTGGTCCACTTCGGGCGAGACGGCCGCGTCACAGGCCTCGGCCTCGGCGACGAGGCGCTCGAGCTCGGTGCGGTAGGACGCGAGGTCGGTTTGCGTGAGGTCCTGGCGCTCGAGCGCTTCCTGCAGTGCCTCGATACGCGAGAGGCCCGGCTCGGGGTCGAAACTGTCTTCCTGGGCCAGTGCGGCCGGGGCGGCGAAGAGGGCAAGGATCGTGGAGATAAGGCCGACGAGTACGGAGGACGCAATCCGACCCGCAAGGCGATGCGTCAGGAGCTCGAGTCGTGCCGTCAGTGCTGTTCCCCCGGTGGTTGCACCGAGTATAGCCGTGCGTGTCGACGGCCGCCAAACTCGTTGGGTGTTGGGGGAAAGCGGAAACTAAAGTGGCGCAGCGCGATGGGATTGGCTCCGCCGGTCTCGGCGCACTGTGCGCGCGTCGGCTCGAACCCGGTTGTTTGATTTCGTGGGTTCGAATCCCCGCTCAAGGCGGGCTATCGCAGCGTCGTGGACTGCGATGCGCTTGACAGGTTGAGATGGCGGAGGGGGTGGGATTCGAACCCACGAAGGAGTTTAACCCTTGCCGGTTTTCAAGACCGGTGCATTCAACCGCTCTGCCACCCCTCCGACGGACGCGATTCTCGCTGCTGGCCGAGGCTGTTGCAAGGTGGGGGACTTTTCGTTTCGCAAAATGGTCCCATAATGAAGCTATGGGCTATCGGACGACGCAATGAACTCTCACGATCCGCGACTCACGCAGATAGGCTTTGGCGGCAGCAGCCAGGCGGCGTCACCCGTCGCCCGCGTTCTGGGCGCGATCGCGGGCGCCGCGATGTTCGTCGTCGCGATCATTGTGGGTGGTGTGCTCTTGCTGGGCTTTCTGGCGCTGGCCGCTGCGCTTGCCGTGGCATTCGGCGTGCGCTTCTGGTGGTGGCGACGGCAGGTGTTGCGCCAGGCACGTTCTCGTCCGGCGCAGGGTCCGGGCGCCGGGCCCGGTGTTGGCGCGCAGGGGCCGGGTCAGGCCGGTCCACGCTCGACGATTGAAGGCGACTACCGCGTCATCGACGAATGACACGCCGCTGGCGGCTTCGGAACGTTCTGAGCTAAGCTCCGGCGCGTGGCCTACAACGAGATGGAAAGACAGGCGCGTCGTCGGCGGCGGCGGCGCAACCGGACGATCAGTCTCCTGCTGGTCATCACGGCTTGCATCGGCCTTGCCTGGTTCTTTGAGTCCCAGGCCACCACGACGCTCTTGTTTGTTCGCCACGCCGAAAAGGCCGCCGCGCCCGCCGACAACCCAGGCTTGTCCACAGCGGGCATCCAGCGCGCCCTCGAATTGGAACGAGTGCTCGCTGATCTCGACGTCGTGGCCGGCGTTGATGCCATCTACGTGTCGCAGTACCGGCGCACCGTAGACACCGCCAGACCCGCTGCGCGCGCGGCGGGGCTCGATCCCCGGCCCTTTGATGTGAGCAACGTCGAGCAGGCCGTCGTCGACATCGTTGAGCGGCACAAGGGCAAGATCGTGCTCATCGTGGGCCACAGCAACACCATCGCACCCATGATTGCCGAGCTCGGGGGCAGCAAGAAGGTGCCCGAGATCAGCGAAGACGAGTACGACAATCTCTACATCGTCACCATCCCCTGGTTTGGCAAGGTCAAGACGTTGCGGCTCAAGTACGGCGCGCCTTATGTGCCCGCCGCCGACCCGGGCTAGATATCCATGAGCAGCACGCTGTCGATCGAGACACGCGGTCGCGGGCTTTATGAATTCACGCGAGACGTGGCGGCACTTGTGCCGTCGACGGGGGCGGGGCTCTGCCACCTGTTTATCCGCCACACGAGCGCATCACTGATCATCACCGAGAACGCGGCGCCGGCCGTTCGCGGTGATTTGGAGCGGTTCTTTGGCGACCTCGTGCCCGATGATGACCCCCGCTATGCTCATGACGACGAAGGCCCCGACGACATGCCCGCGCACGTGCGCAGTGTGCTGACACAGATGTCGCTGTCGATTCCGTACCGCAACGGTCAGTTGCTGCTGGGAACCTGGCAGGGTGCGTTCCTCTGGGAGCACCGGCACGCCGCGCACCGCCGCGAGGTGGTGGTGACGTTTGTCGCCGAAGCCGCCTAGCTTTGTGCCGCCATAGCGCGCTCGATGAACTCGAGGTGGCGCGCGATGGCGATGTCGGCCATGACCGCGTCGACGATCACACCGTCGCCATCAATGAGATAGGTGCCGCGTCGCACGCCGAAGCCCAATGGGCCGTCGACATCGTAGGCACGCACAGCGGTCTTGTCCGGATCGCTGAGTAAGGGGAAGGGCAGGGTGTGCCGAGCCGCAAAGCGCTGGTGGCTGTCGCCGTCCTGCGGACTCACGCCCACGATACGCAGGCCACTGGCTACGAGGTCGTCGTGGATATCGCGAATGGCGCAGGCTTCCTTGGTGCAGCCTGGCGTGAAATCTGCCGGGTAGAAGTAGAGCACAAGCGGCCCCTCGGCGATGAGGTCTTCCAGTGAGACGGGCTCACCGTCGGCGTCGGGGAGGGTAAAGGCCGGTGCTTTGGATCCAGGCTTCAGCATGTCGGACTCCGTTCAGTCGTCGAAGGTGAGTTCGAGCATGGTGTAGCCGGCATCAACCATACCCAGTGCGCGGTAGGTGTCGGCGGCGGCCGTGTTGTCGTGCTCGACGTATAGACGCAAACCGCAGGCCTCTGCGGCCCGGGCGTTTTCGCGGACGTGTTCGTAGAGCGCACGGAACACGCCACGGCGCCGGAAGTCGGGTGCGATGTAGACGCTCTGCAGCCACCAGAACCAGGCGTTGCGCCAGTCGCTCCACTCGCGCGTGATCATGACCTGGCCGATGGGGTTGCCGTTGGATTCGGCGACCCAGTAGCGGCCGCGGTTTTCGTCTTCGAGCAGGCTGCGCACGCCGGCTGTGAGCACCTCGAGGTCGAGGGCCTTGTTTTCGGTTTCGAGCGCCATCGCGGCGTTGTAGAGCGCGATGGCCGTGACATCGTCAGGTATCGCGTCGCGTATCGTGATCGTCATAGGAGTGGTGCGCCCGGCAGGATTCGAACCTGCGACCAATGGATTAGGAATCCACTACTCTATCCGACTGAGCTACGGGCGCGCTTGGCGAGTGAGGCGCAAGTGTGCCACGAGCCTGTCGAAACGGCGATGGGCGCTCCGACGTCGCCCGGCAGGATAGATCGAAACGCCCTGGCGGCCGTTTCGCCCCTTCGGGCTTCGCGGCTGCGCCGCTCGTCGTCAATTGCTTGCGCAATTGATCGAACCTGCGACCAATGGATTAGGAATCCACTACTCTATCCGACTGAGCTACGGGCGCGCTTGGCGAGTGAGGCGCAAGTGTGCCACGAGCCTGTCGAGACGGCGACGGGCGCTCCGACGTCGCTTGGCAGGATAGAGGGAACGCCGCCCGTCAGGGCGGCGGCTCTGTTGACAGCTTGCTCTTCGCCCTCAGTTGCGCCGACTGCGGCGGTCGCGGCTGCCGCGATTGCTGCTCCGACTCGACGAACGCGACGTCGATCGGTTGGTGCTCCGGTTCGATTGGCGCGCGGGCGCGCGGGACTCCGAACGGCTGCGCGTACGGGACTCCGAGCGCTGACGCGGCGCGGCGCGCTGCTGTGTGCGGGGCGCCTGCCGCTGCGCACGAGGCGGTGTTGCCTGGCGCGCATTACGGTCATTGCGCTGCGCACGCGGTGCTGGTCGCGACGGCTGACGCGCGTTGCTCGCAAAGCGTCGCGTGTCGCTGCGGTTGCGGTTCGCGCTGCCGGCACTGCGGTTCCGATTCGCGTCGCCGACGTTTCGATTGCGATCTCGCGTGGTGTAACGCTGGTTGCGCGAACCCGAGTTCGTGTCCCGACGCAACCTGCGCTCGGCGCGATCCGGATCTCGTTCGCTGCGATTGGCTCGCTGGCGCCCGTTGCCGTTGGCCGCGAAGCGTTGCGTGCGCGTACCGCCGGCCGCCGTGTCGCGGCGCGAACGTGTGTCACTGCGCCGGACATTGGTGCCGTTTCGGCGTGCATTGCGCCTGTCCCGCTCGACGACGTTGTCGACGCCACGGTAGCGCTGCCGGCGTTCGTTGTTGATCCGCGCCGCGCGGTTGGTGCGTGCGGTTCGAACGCGGCGGTCGTTGTTGTACGCCAGCACGGTGTCATTGCGTGCGCCGTAGCGTCGGTAGCCCGGGCGGGCGCCGTGGCGGCTACGCGGGTGCCAGCGGTAAGCCTGACCCTGGCGGCGCACGACACGTACGCCATTGCGGTAGACATGATGATCGAAGGCGCGTCGGTGCCGGTAGAAGCGGTTCGACAGGTAGCGGCGGCCGTAGTACGGGTGCCCAATGTGATCGTAGTAGTGCAGGTGCAGGTAGCGGTGACGCCAGGAAATCGTGAATGCCGTGCTCACGCCCCAGAACCAGTCCGAGTAGAACCGGTGGCCGACCGGGTAGGGGTAGTAGTACAGCGGGTAGGCGTGCGGGTGATAGAAGTATACGGGGCGACGGTTGCGCACCACGACCACGTCGGGGTCGTAGTAGGGCACGTAGATGACATCCTGTGCGGCCGGGCGAATCTCGATGCCCTCGTCGCTACGCTCGACAGTCTGGTAGTCGTCTGTTTGCAGGTTACCCGCGAGCCAGGCTTGGTCGCGAAACACCTCGACGGCTTCGAGCACATCGCCCTGTTGCGCCAGCACGGCTTCACCGAGCTGCCAGGTCCAGTCGAGGTCATCGTTGAGTAGCTCAAGCGCCTCGGGGTAGTTGAGCAGGGCGACGATGCTGTCGTCCCACTCGGGATCGGGTTCGAGACCCGGATCGCGTTCGCGCGCCTCGAGCAGACGCTGCGCCTCGACCACCTGCAACGGATACGTTGCTGCGGGCAGCACGACGGCCAGCAGGTCATCGGGGTAGAGCGCAACGGGTGCGACGAGATCGACGAGTTCGTCTTCGTCGAACACGGGCGCTTCGTCCTGCGCGTGTGCGGGCGCAAACTGGACTACGAGGGCAAGCAGCGCCAGCAATGATGTGGCGACTCGCAGGGCAACGCCGTCGTTGACGGGGTGCTGGGTCATGGCCGTCTCCTGATCGGACCGATTCGAGACTCACGCTAACGAAACCGGCCTGAATAGAACCTTAACGGCTTATCACTGGATGACAAAGCGCTCGAGGAACTTATGTTAAGTCATTCATTCTCAATGATAATGCGTCCCGGCACGCCGCCCGCTCTCAGGCGGTCGAAGGCCCCGTTGATGTCCTCGCGTCCGCAGGTCACGGTCGGGACCGGGTCCAGCCCCCCTTGCTCGGCGAGCGCGAGGCACGCGCGTGCTTCCTCAAGGCTGCCCGTGTAGCTGCCCTGGATGGTGGTTCCGCGGAGTGCCAGGAGTGGCAGCGGCGTGTGCAGCGCACCGCCATAGAGGCCGACAATAACAATGTGCCCGCCCTGGCCGCAGAGCCGGCCTGCGATCGCGCTCGTGGTTTCCGCACCCACAAAATCAACGACCGCGGCCAGCGAGCCCAGCGTGCTGCGCACCTGTTTGTGGACGTCGGCATCGTTGAGGTCGAACGCCGTGGCACCGCGCTCGCGGGCGAGCTCGAGCTTACCCGGGTCGACGTCCAGTACGGCCGGCAGCTTGCCGAAACGCGCCCGTGCAATTTCCAGCGCCATGAGACCCAGCCCGCCTAGGCCGATAATGGCGACGGGCAGGTCTGCCTCAAAGGCGTGCGCCACTTTGCTGAGCGAACTCCAGGCGCTGAGCCCGGAGCACATGATGATGGCGGCTTGTGCCGGGTCGACGTTGCCAATGGGAAGCAAATAACGGGCGTCGACCACATGCACGAGGTCGGCGTAGCCGCCGTCGACATTGACGCCGATGGCGCGCGCGCGGCTGCAGAGGTGCTCGCGGCCACTTTTGCACATCCCGCAGTCGCCGCAGCCGATCCACGGGTAGACGACGACAGCGTCGCCGGGTGCCACGTTGTCAACGGCATCGCCGGTACTTGCCACGACGCCCTGGATTTCATGGCCCAGGGTCAGGGGCAGGTTCTGCTGGAGCTTCAGCGACTTGTCGCCGCCCAGGCCGAATGCGCCCTCGTGGAGGTGCAGGTCGGTGTGACAGACGCCGCAGCGCTGCACGCGCACAATGACCGCTCGCCCCTGTGCGGTCGGGGCATCGATCTCGCGCAGCTCGAGCGGCGCGCCGTTAGTGGTGAGTTGCGCTGCCTGCATCGCTGACCCGCATCGTGTTGTCGATGCGGATCAGCATAGCAGGGCGTCGAGCGCAGTCAGAAGTTGACGGAGAAGGACACGGCGAGGACCGGATACCAGGCAAAGTCCTCGAGTTCCTCCTCGAGTTCGACGCGCTCGCTCTCGAGCGCCGCCTGGAACGTGGGGTCACTGGCGATAACGCCGTCGGCCGACATCGCAAGCGACGGGTCGCCCTGATACATCACACCCGCATCGAAATGCAGACCGATTGTGTCGGCAAGACGGAAATCGAGGCCCATGCCCGCGTAGGGGGCGAGGTCTTCGAACGTCGCCCGGCCGCGCAGGTTGCCCACCTGGCTGGCGTCAAACAGCTGGCCGCCAATCTCGTAGGTTCCCGTGTCATTGCCCAGGAAATTGCCCTCATTGCCGTTGGCAACGAGGCCGGCCGAGAAGCGGACGGGGCTCGCAGGGATGCGGGCATTCACTGTGGCGTAGAGGCTTTCGAGGCCGAGCTCGGCATCGTAGTCGATGCCGGCTTCGGTGCGGGTCGTATCGTAGTCGTAGCGGCTGAAACCAGCGCGCAGATCGAGATAGGGCACAGGTCGCCAGGTGGCTTCAAGGCCCAGACCCTGGGTTCCCGCGCGTGCAGCAAGCCAAAAGTCATCGTCGGCTACGGCGTCGGTGGCGCCGAATGTGGCCAGCACAGCGGCGGCGGCGATCATCCGTTTCATGTCGGTCTCCGGAGAGGTTTGTGACTGCAGACTAAACGCGCGTCACGACGACCACTGTGCGGCAGGTCACGAAACGCCCTCGAAACCCCGTCAGAAGGGCATCTCAGCCGTTTCAATCGAAACAGGCATCAAGTAAAATTATGGTCAACCGCTGAGACCTCATAGCGCCGCGAACAAGAGGGTCTGCCTGGGGACGGGCTGACGCTAAAAAACATGAGCAAATCACTGCAGGAGCAGTACCGGGCCACGCCGCTCAGCGGCACCAATGGGGCCCTCATCGAAGACCTCTACGAGCTGTACCTGAGCGACCCCGACGCCGTCGGTGATCAGTGGCGCCAGTACTTCTCGGGTCTCGCCAACGGCAGCGCCGCGAGCGAGACGCCGCACAGCCCCATCGTCGACCGCCTGCGTGAGATCGGCAGGATGCCGAGCACGGCACGGCCGCGCGTGGGCAATGGCGCCGCCGCCCCCGTCATGACCGCGTCCTCGGGCGAGAAGCAGGCCGCGGTCTCGCGACTCATCCAGGTGTATGCGCTGCGTGGCCACCAGATTGCCGATATCGATCCGCTGGGTCTCATGGAGCGCCCGGCACCGCGCGTACTCGATTTCGACTTCCTGGGACTCGAGCCGTCCGACATGGACACTGAGTTCTTCACGGGCGGCCTGGCCGGCACCGGTCATGAGCGCATGCGGCTGCGCGACATCCTCGCGCTGCTGCGCCGGATCTACTGCGGCAAGACGGGCGCGGAGTTTGCGCACATCTCGCGCTCTCGCGAGCGACTCTGGCTGCGCGAGCAGTTCGAGGCACGCATCACGCGGCCCATCCCGCCCGACGAACAACGCTGGCTACTCAAGCAGCTCTCGCGCGCCGAAACGCTCGAGCGCTACCTGCACACAAAATATGTGGGCCAGAAACGCTTCTCGCTCGAGGGCGGCGAAAGCCTGATCCCCATGCTCGACACGCTCGTCCAGGACGGCGGGCGTCTGGGTGTGAAAGAGGTCGTTTTCGGGATGGCCCACCGTGGTCGCATCAATGTGCTCGTCAACGTGCTGGGCAAGGCGCCGCAGGAGCTGTTCTCGGAATTCGAGGGCGGCTACGACCCCTCCGAGGTCGCAGGCTCTGGCGACGTGAAGTACCACAAGGGCTTCTCGGCCGACATGAAGACGCCGGGCGGCAACGTGCACCTGACCATGGCATTCAACCCTTCGCATCTGGAGATCGTGAACCCGGTTGTCGAAGGCTCGGTCCGCGCGCGCCAGTTGCGCAGTGGTGACGAGAGCGGCAACTCGATCCTGCCCGTGCTGATCCACGGCGATGCGGCGTTTGCGGGGCAGGGCGTGGTCACCGAGACCTTCCAGATGTCGCAGCTGCCGAGCTTCCGAACGGGCGGCACCATTCACATCGTCATCAACAACCAGATCGGTTTTACGACCAGCGACCCGGAAGACGCGCGTTCGACGCCGTACTGCAGCGACGTCGCCAAGATGATCGAGGCGCCGATCTTCCATGTGAACGGCGACGATCCCGAGGCCGTATTGCGTGTGACACGACTGGCGCTCGACTACCGTCAGAAGTACCAGAAGGACGTGGTCATCGACCTCGTCTGTTACCGCCGCCTGGGTCACAACGAGGCTGACGAGCCGGCAGCGACGCAACCGACCATGTACCGCGCCATCCGTGCACACAAGACGGCGCGCGAGCAGTACGAAGCCAGGCTGGCCGAGGCGGGCGTGATGTCCGTCGAGGAATCGCAGGGCATGGTCGAGCGCTACCGTGCCCGTCTCGATGATGGCCGCCCCGTGCCGCGCGACCTGCTCGGCATGATCGGTAACGAATTCACAATCGACTGGTCGCAGTACGCGAGCGGTGACCTGCTCACGCCCGTCGCTACGGCCGTGGACGTGGATGCAGTGGCCCGGCTTGGCGCCAAGCTCACCGCGATTCCCGAAGACGTCGAGCTGCACTCACGGGTTGCGCGCATCGTCGACGCGCGGCGCGCGATGCTGGCCGGCGACCAGCCCATGGACTGGGGTTTTGCGGAGACCATGGCCTACGCCACGCTGCTCGATGAGGGCTACGACGTGCGCCTGACGGGTCAGGACAGCGGCCGCGGCACCTTCTTCCACCGCCACGCCGTCCTGCACAACCAGACGGACGGCAGCGAGTACATACCGCTGCGCCACATCGCAGATCGCAAGCACGACTTCACCGTGACGGATTCCTTCCTGTCGGAAGAGGCCGTGATGGGCTTCGAGTATGGCTACGCCACGACTGAGCCGAACACCCTCGTGATCTGGGAAGGTCAGTTCGGCGACTTCGCCAACGGCGCCCAGGTCGTCATCGACCAGTTCATCAGCTCGGGCGAGGCCAAGTGGGGGCGTCTCTGCGGTCTCACGCTGTTCCTGCCGCACGGCTACGAAGGCCAGGGCCCCGAACACTCCTCGGCGCGGCTCGAGCGCTTCCTGCAGCTCTGTGCGGAGCACAATATGCAGGTGGTTGCGCCGTCGACGCCTGCCCAGATGTTCCACATGATCCGACGCCAGATGCGCCGGCCCGTGCGCAAGCCGCTCATTGTGATGACACCCAAGAGTCTGTTGCGGCACAAGCGTTCGGTGTCGCCGCTGTCGGACCTCAGCGAGGGCGAGTTCAGGCTCGTCATCGACGAGCCCGACGATATCGACGCGCAAAACATCCAGCGCGTCGTGTTCTGCAGCGGCAAGGTCTACTACGACATTGTCGAGCGCCGCGAGAAGGAGGGCGTCGACGACGTCGCTGTCGTTCGTGTCGAGCAGCTCTACCCGTTCCCGATCGACAAGTACGCTGACGTGTTGGCGCGTTACCGCAATGCGGAGA
The DNA here is from genome assembly GCA_039821605.1 of Pseudomonadota bacterium. Classification (GTDB taxonomy): domain Bacteria; phylum Pseudomonadota; class Gammaproteobacteria; order Steroidobacterales; family Woeseiaceae; genus CALBPI01. The sequence goes on from JBCBNV010000001.1 coordinate 720,415, forward strand.
CCGTCATCTGGTGCCAGGAAGAACCGCGCAACCAGGGCGCTTGGTTTCAGATCCGCCACCGGCTCGTGGAACCGCTGCGCTCACGCCACACCTTGCACTACGTGGGGCGCGCGAGTGCTGCGGCGCCGGCAGCCGGAATTCCCGCGTTGCACGCACAACAGCAGATCCAGCTCGTCGAGCGGGCGCTGGGGCTTGCGCCGCTTGGCGGCGAGATCGATCGCTAGATTGAGTTAACAGGTTTAGGGACAACGCGCGCGTGCGAAATCCTCGGGATCGCGCGTGCGGCTGGACAGGGCGGGCACTGCGCCGCCAATAGAGGACGAACAAGAGAACATCATGGCTGTAGAAGTTAAGGTCCCACAGTTGCCGGAATCGGTGGCGGACGCGACGCTGGTCGCCTGGAACAAAAAGCCCGGCGACGCCGTGAAGCGCGACGAAAATCTCGTCGATCTCGAAACGGACAAAGTGGTTCTCGAGGTGCCGTGCCCCACGGACGGTGTCTTGACCGAGATCAAGGTTGCCGACGGCGCCACGGTTGAGAGTGGCGACCTGCTTGCCATCGTCGAGGCCGGCGCGCAGGCCGAAGCACCGGCTGCAGCCGAAGCGCCCACGGCCGCAGCGGCGGCTCCGAGCGCCGAAGCCCCGCCTGCCGAGGCCGCGCGCGGCAGCGCGAGCGGCAAGCTGAGCCCAGCGGTTCGTCGACTCGTCGAGGAGCACGACCTCGATGTTTCGCGTATCAGCGGCAGCGGGCGCGACGGTCGCATCACAAAGGCCGATGTCATGCAGCACCTTGACGCCGCTGACGACGGCGTCGCCGAAGACTTGCCTGTGGGCGGCACGGCACCCGCGGCCGCGCGCAACGAACAACGTGTACCCATGACGCGGCTGCGTGCCACGATCGCCGACCGCATGGTCGAGGCGCAGCAGAATGCCGCCATGCTCACGACCTTCAATGAGGTCGACCTGACGGAAGTCATTGCGCTGCGCAGCCGTCACAAGGAGGCCTTTACCGAGGCGCACGGCGTCAAGCTGGGCTTCATGTCGTTCTTCGTCCGCGCTGCGGTCGAGGCACTCAAGAAGTTCCCGCTCGTCAATGCGTCGGTGGACGGCCGCGACATCGTCTACCACGACTATCACGACATCGGCATCGCTGTGTCGACGGAACGCGGACTGCTCGTGCCCGTGCTGCGTGACGCGGGCCTGATGTCGTTTGCCGACATCGAGAAGGGCATCGCCGAGTACGGTCGCCGCGCCCGCGAAGGCACGATCGGCATCGAAGACCTCACGGGTGGTACGTTCACGATTACCAACGGCGGGATCTTCGGCTCGATGATGTCGACGCCGATCCTGAACCCGCCGCAAAGCGGCATCCTGGGCATGCACGCGATCATGGACCGACCCGTTGTCGTCAACGGCCAGGTCGAGATCCGCAAGATGATGTATCTCGCAATGTCCTACGACCACCGCATCATCGATGGTAAAGAAGCGGTTCAGTTTGTCGTTGCCATCAAGAACGCGCTCGAAGATCCGGGCCGTTTGTTGCTGCAGCTGTAATCCGGGCGGCGGCGCGCGGCGCCGCACCGACAGCTGATCCCCGACCAAGACGCGGGCCCGCGCCCGCACGGAAGACAATTCAATGAGTGATCAATACGACGTCATCGTCATCGGCGGTGGCCCCGCCGGTTACCCTGCGGCCATTCGAGCCGCGCAGCACGGCCTGTCAGTGGCCTGCATCGACGACTGGAAAAACTATGACGGCAGCCACGCGTTTGGCGGCACCTGCCTCAATGCCGGTTGCATTCCCTCCAAGGCGTTGCTCGAGTCCTCCGAGTTGTTCCACCGCGCGCAACATGAATTTGCGGACCATGGCATCGACGCCGACAACGTCCGACTCGATCTCGATGCCATGCAGCAGCGCAAGGGCAAAATCGTCACGCAGCTCACGAGCGGCATTGCGGCGTTGTTCAAGTCGAACAAGGTCGACGGCCTGCGCGGTCGCGGCAAGCTGCTTGCGAACAACAAGGTCGAGTACACGCCTGCGGAAGGCGATGCGCGCGTGCTGGCGGCGAAGCACGTGATCCTGGCCACGGGTTCGCAGCCCATCGAGTTGCCGAGCATGCCCTTCGACGGCGACCGCATCGTCGACTCCTGGGGCGCACTCGAATTTGATGCCGTACCCGGGAAACTCGGTGTCATCGGCGCGGGCGTCATCGGTCTCGAGTTGGGCAGCGTTTGGGCGCGCCTGGGCGCCGACGTGACGGTGCTCGAAGCCATGCCCGATTTTCTTGCCATGGTCGACCGCCAGATTGCCAAGGACGCCGAACGCCAATTCAAGAAGCAGGGTCTCGACATCAAGCTCGGCGCCCGCGTGAGCGCTGCGTCGGTCGACGGTGACAGCGTCAAAGTGGTGTACGAAGACAAGGACGGCGAGCATGAGGTCGCCTATGACCGCCTCGTCGTTGCGGTTGGCCGCCGACCCTACGCGGACGGTGTGCTGGGCGAGGGCACGGGCGTTGAAGTCGATGAGCGCGGTTTCTTCGTCGTCGACGACGAGTGCCGCACGGGCGCCGCGAACGTCTACGCCGTCGGTGATTGCGTGCGCGGACCCATGCTCGCGCACAAAGGCACAGAGGAAGGCGTCATGGCCGCCGACCTGATCGCGGGCGAAGTCGCCGAAGTGAATTACGACGTCATTCCGTCTGTGGTCTACACGGCCCCCGAGATCGCCTGGGTCGGCAAGACCGAGGAACAGGTCAAGGAAAGCGGCCGTGAGTACAAGACAGGGGTGTTCCCGTTTGCGGCCAGCGGTCGCGCCAAGGCCATGGAGCAGGCGGCTGGCATGGTCAAGATCGTGAGCGCCAGGGACGATGACGAAATACTGGGTGTGCACATCATCGGACCCATGGCCGGGGAGCTCATCGGTGAGCTTGTGCTGGCGATGGAATTCCGCGCCAGCACTGAGGACATTCAGCGCACCGTCCACGCCCACCCGACGCTGTCGGAGGCGGTACACGAAGCTGCGTTGAGCGCCGATAAGCTCGCGTTGCACGCGATCAATCGCTAGGTCCGTCGCGCTACGGCCTTCAGGTTGCGCGCGATACACGCTCCACGCCCTGCACCTGCTGCAGGCGCGACATGAGGCGCGCGAGCGTGCCGAGGCCATCGACCTCGGCGCGCAGCGTAACGACCGCGCGCAGCGTCTTGGGGCTGACACGCGCGTCGTTGCCAAGGATACGAATTTCTTCGTCGCTCATGACGCCGGACAGGTCCTTGAGCAAACCGTTGCGATCCGCGGCCTCGACACGAATCGTGACGGGATAACGCGCGCGCTCGTCGTCGTACCAGCTTGCTGACAGCACGCGGTCCGGATGCTGGGACTGCAGGCGCACGAGCGAGCCGCAATCCTGGCGGTGCACGCTGATCCCGCGGCCTTGCGTGATGTAGCCACTGATTGCCTCGGGCGGCACGGGGTTGCAGCAGCGGGCGAAGTGCGTGAGCACGGACTCGGCGCCCTCGATGAGCACGGCGCCGGCACCCGTGGGCTTGTGGCGCCGCCGCTTCTTGACGGGCGCGTTATCGACAGGTGGTGCCGTGAGTTGTTGCACGGCGTTGAACACGGCGGCCGTCGTGATGTCGCCGACACCAAGCGCCACGCACAGGTCATCAACGCTCTCAAAGCCCATGCGATCAGCCAGCTTTGCCACGGCGAGATCCCGGATGTTCAGCCGCTGCAATTCGCGCTCGAGGTGTTCGCGACCCTGTTTGCGGTTGAGATCCCGGTCCTGTTGGCGAAACCAGCTGCGCACTTTGGTGCGGTTGCGCGCAGAGACGAGGAAGCCTTCGCGCGGCGATAGCCAGTCGCGGCTCGGCTGCGCCTCCTTGGCCGTGATGATTTCGACGCGGTCGCCGTTCGCGAGCTGATGCGTGAGCGTGACGATACGCCCGTTGACGCGTGCGCCCTTGCAGCGGTGGCCGATTTCCGTGTGGACGTGGTAGGCGAAGTCGAGCGGCGTTGCACCCGCGGGCAAGTCAACGATGTCACCGCGCGGCGTGATCGCGTAGACGCGGTCGTCGAAGACGCCCTCTGACAGGGCCTCGAGCATGTCGGCGTCGCCGGCGTCGTCATCGCCCTCGAGCAACTGGCGCAGCCAGGCGATCTTTTGCTCGAACGCTGAGTTGCCAGAGCCGCCCTCCTTGTAGCGCCAGTGCGCGGCGACGCCCAGTTCGGCCTGGGCGTGCATGTCGAAGGTGCGGATCTGGATCTCGAGTGCGTGGCCCTCAGGGCCGAATACGGCTGTGTGCAGCGAACGGTAGTTGTTGCCCTTGGGGTTCGCGATGTAGTCGTCAAACTCCTCGCGAATGTAGGGCCAGCGGTTGTGCACGACACCCAGCGCCGTGTAGCAGTCCGTCACGCTGTCGACCATGATGCGCACGGCACGCACGTCGTAGAGCTGGTCGAGCGACACCTGCTTGCGCTGCATCTTCTTCCAGATGGAATAGATGTGCTTGGGGCGGCCGCTGATCTCGGCCGTCAGGCCCGCGTCGGTGAGCAGCGCGCCGATTTCTGCCGTCACTTCAGCGATGTAGCGTTCGCGTGCGTCGCGACGTTCGGCGAGCGCCTTGGCGATGTTCTTGTATTCGTCGGGTTCGAGGTAGCGAAAGGCGTAGTCCTCGAGTTCCCACTTGAGCTGCCAGATACCGAGCCGGTTGGCCAGCGGCGCGAAGATTTCGCGCGTATCGCGGCCCAGCATGCGCCGCGTCGCCTCATCGGCGTCACGTGCAAGCCGCAGGTCGGCGAGCTGCGCGGCCAGGCGCACGATGACGAGCCGGTAGTCATTGACCACGGCCAGAAGCATGCGGCGCAGGGCCTCGCCCTGTTCGGGCGGCAGTTGCTCACCGGGCGCCCACTGACCGGGCAGCGACAGCTCGAACAGCTGACCCAGACCGCGACAGAGCAGGCCGACGTCGCGGCCCGCGCGTTTGTCGATGGCTGTCAGCGAGATGTAGTCCGCGCGCCGGAACGGCTCGAGCGCCGCCGTGAGCCGCAGGTCGGCGTCCACGGCCAGCGTGTCCACGATCGCTTCCGTCGCCTGCGACTGGGCAGCGGCCGCGGCGTAGTCCGGATTGTCCCGCAGCGTCGTCAGCCAGGCATTGGCGGGCGAGTCCTGCTGCGGCGTGTCGGGGGCTTCTGCCATGCGTCTCGAATACCGCGATGACGACCGCGCCGCCACAGCCAACGGCAGGCGCGATCGAACCGAAACAAGGAGGCGTCGTACGCAACTGCGTCACAGCGCCGTAAGACGGTATCATACGGGTTTGGGCGGACAGCGCGCCCGGAACCGCGCCCTGCGGGTGTGGTCCGACGCTTGGGAGCGCTTGTCCGCGCGTGAGCTTGGGAGTTTGCATGTTGAACCGAATTCGCCGTGCCGGTTTCGCCGCCGCGGCCTGCACGCTGTGTGCGGCAACCGTCTCGACGGGGGCCATTGCCGAAGAGCTGAACTTGAGCATCAATGACGACGCGGCGCGGCTAACCTACGCCTGGGACGTCACTGACAACGATCTCAAGCTCGACGCGGGCTGGCTGCACCACCAGGACCGGGGTGATGTCCTGAATGTGGGGCTTCACCTCGAAGGCGCCGCCTCGTCGGGAGCCTCTCCTGTTATTGGCGGGCTCGGTGGCAAGGTCTTCTACATCGACCCGGACGGCGTGAGCTTCGACGCCATTGTGCTCGGCATTGGCGGTTATCTCCGCTACACGCTGCCGCAGTACAACCGCATCAATCTCTACGCGCACGCCTATTTTGCGCCCGACGTCCTGGCCTTTGGTGACGGCGACACCTACCAGGAGTTCGAAGCGCGGATCGGCTACAACGTGCTGCGCGAGGCCGATGTGTTCCTGGGTGTGCGTTATGCCAACATCGAGTTCGATCCCTTCGGCGAGGTCACCATGGATAACGGGCTGCACCTGGGAATCCAGCTCAGGTTCTGAGCGCGGCACGAGAGACGGGGAGGCACATGGCAGGCCACAGTAAATGGGCGAACATCCAGCACCGCAAGGGCGCCCAGGACAAAAAACGCGGCAAGCTGTTCACGAAGCTGATTCGTGAGATCACCGTTGCGGCACGCATGGGGGGCGGCGACCTCGAAGCCAATCCGCGGCTGCGGCTCGCGGTCGACAAGGCCAAGGGTCAGAGCATGCCCAAGGACAACATCGAGCGCGCCATCAAGCGCGGCTCGGGCGAGCTTGGCGGCGACGACTACCAGGAAATCCGCTACGAGGGTTACGGGCCTGGCGGCACGGCCGTCATGGTCGACTGCATGACCGACAACCGCAATCGTACGGTCGCCGAGGTGCGCCACGCGTTTGCCAAGCACGGTGGCAACCTGGGTGCCGATGGCTCGGTTGCCTACCTGTTCGCCCACGTCGGGCTCCTCAATTACGCGGCAGGTAGCGACGAGGACGCGATCATGGGTGCAGCCATCGAGGCGGGCGCTGAGGACGTGATAGTCAGTGACGACGGCGCCATCGAAGTGCTGACGACGCCTGCCGAATTTGAGCAGGTGCGTGATGCCATGCTGGCCGCTGAGCTCGAGCCCGAGTCGGCCGAGGTTACGATGCGCGCCGAGACCAGCGCTTCGCTCGATCGCGGTTCCGCCGAGACCATGCTCAAGCTGCTCGACGTACTGGAAGACCTCGATGATGTGCAGCAGGTCTACAGCAATGCCGATATTGCGGACGACATCCTGGCGACGCTGTAGATGCCCGCAGTGAGCAAAACCGCGACGCGCATTCTCGGCATTGACCCGGGCTCTCGATTAACGGGCTTCGGCGTCATCGACTTTGCCGGTGACCGGGCGCGGTTTGTCGACGCGGGCGTGATACGCACGGGAAACGGCGAACTCAGCGAGCGCCTCGAGGTGATCTTCGATGCCACGCGCGAGCTCATCAGCCGCCACCAGCCCGACACGCTGGCCGTGGAGCAAGTGTTCGTAAGCCGCAACGCGGGCAGCGCGCTCAAGCTTGGCGCCGCGCGCTCGGCGGCCATTTGCGCGAGCTTCGGTTCGGGCATCGCATTGGCCGAGTACAGCCCACGTGAGATCAAGCGCGCGGTGACGGGCACGGGTGCCGCGGACAAGGCGCAGGTTCAGCAGATGATGCGCATGCTGTTGTCGCTCGACGCACTGCCGCAAGCCGACGCGGCTGATGCACTGGCCGTGGCCGTCTGTCATGCAAACGCCAGCCGACTGTCGGGCGCATTGGCGGCGGCAGCAAGACGCGCATGATCGCTTCTATTCGCGGCACGCTCGTCAGCAAGCAGGCACCCGAGATTGTCATCGAAACGGGCGGCATCGGCTACGCGCTCGAGGTGCCCATGTCGACCTACTTCCGGCTGCCCGCAGTCGGCGCCGAGACGGCATTGCTCACGCATTTTCTCGTGCGCGAAGACGCGCAGCTGCTCTACGGCTTCGCCGATGCCGAGGAGCGCGACCTGTTTCGAAGCCTGCTGAAGGTCAGTGGCGTCGGTGCGCGCATCGCGTTGGCCATTCTCTCGGGGATCAGTGTTGAGGGCTTTCGCCAGTGCGTTGCCTTCGAGAACACGGCGGCGTTGATCAAGGTGCCGGGCATCGGCAAGAAGACGGCCGAGCGGCTCATCTACGAGATGCGCGACAAGCTCGATGCCCCCGCGGTCGCCGCCCCGGTGCCGGCCAATGCGACCGCCGGGCCGGCGCCCGCCGCCGACAGTCGTGCCGAGGCCTTCCACGCGCTGATCGCGCTGGGTTACAAGGACGCCGAGGTGCGACGCCTGCTCAAGGCGGTTGAGGGCACGGGCGACGCCGAGTCGGCCGAAGACTACATCCGCCTGGCGCTGCGCCAGGCTGCGGGGTGATCGATGAGCAGTGACGACAACCGTCTCGTGGCGGCGGACAGTCTGGGCGATGATGCGGTGTTCGATCGCGCGATTCGCCCGGCGCGGCTCGCCGACTACGTAGGCCAGCCCGCGGTCAAGGAGCAGATGGAGATCTTCATCAGCGCCGCGCGGCAACGGTCAGAATCGCTCGATCATGTGCTCATCTTCGGGCCGCCCGGACTCGGCAAGACGACGCTGGCGCACATCGTAGCCAACGAGCTCAACGTCAACATGCGCCAGACCTCCGGCCCCGTGCTCGAGCGTCCCGGCGATCTGGCCGCGATCCTGACCAACCTCGAGCCCAACGATGTGTTGTTCGTCGACGAGATCCATCGCCTGAGTCCCGTGGTCGAAGAGGTGTTGTATCCCGCCATGGAGGACTACCAGCTGGACATTGTGATCGGTGAGGGACCGGGTGCCCGATCGATCAAGCTGGACCTGCCGCCGTTTACGCTCGTCGGCGCGACGACGCGTGCTGGCCTGCTGACCTCGCCGCTGCGCGATCGCTTTGGCATCGTTCAGCGGCTCGAGTTCTACGACCGCGGCGAGCTGGCCGCCATCGTGCGGCGCTCTGCGGGCATCCTCGAGCTCGAGGTCGAGTCAGCAGGCGCCGACCTGATCGCGGCGCGCTCACGTGGCACGCCACGCATTGCCAACCGACTGCTGCGCCGGGTCCGCGACTACGCGCAGGTGCGCGGCAATGGCGTCGTGGACGAGGCCAGCGCCACGGCGGCCATGGACATGCTGGCCGTCGATCCGCATGGCTTTGACACGATGGACCGCAAGCTCTTGCTCGCCATCATCGAGAAATTCGATGGCGGACCGGTCGGCGTGGACAGCCTCGCGGCCGCAATTGGTGAGGAGCGCGGCACGATCGAGGACGTACTCGAGCCCTACCTCATCCAGCAGGGCTTCATCATGCGCACGGCGCGCGGCCGTGTGGCCACGCGCACGGCCTACCTGCATTTCGGACTCAAGGCGCCGCCGCGTGAGGCCGCCCCCGAACCCTCGCTGTTCGACAACATGGACGACAGCACCCCCTAGCCACCGTGACAGCCGCGGTCATTGGCGCCGCCGATGCCGCGCTCGGAGCACGCCTGATGAACAACGACAAGCTCTCCATCCTCAAACTGATCGCCGACGCCAGCATCGTCGTGCAGCTCGTCATGCTCATGCTGCTCGGTGCGTCGTTCTGGTCCTGGTACATCATTATTCGCAAGCGCCGCTTGCTGGGACGCGCGCAGTCCGTGGCCGATCGTTTCGAGTCCGAGTTCTGGTCGGGCTCGGATCTGTCCTCGCTGTACCGGAAGGTGACCTCGGGCAAGGGCGCGGGGCCGGGCATGCCCGCGATCTTCGAGTCGGGGTTTCGCGAGTTTCAGCGGCTGATCCAGCAGGACGGCGTGTCCGCGGAGCGCGTCATAGAGACCTCGCGCCGCGCCATGCGCGTCAGTATGACCCGTGAAACGGATTTGCTGGAGCAGGGCCTGGCGTCGCTCGCGACCATCGGCTCGACGAGCCCCTACGTGGGTCTGTTTGGCACGGTTTGGGGCATCATGAATTCATTCACGAGCCTGGGCGCCGGCACGCAGACGGCGACGCTGCAGACCGTGGCGCCCGGCATCGCCGAAGCACTCGTCGCAACGGCCATGGGGCTGTTTGCAGCCATCCCTGCCGTGATTTTCTACAACCGCAACGCTGACCGTCTCGGGCGCATCGAGTCGCGCTTTGAGACCTTCAGTGACGAGTTGCTGGGCATTCTCGAACGCCACGCCCAGCGCACGACCACGGGGCCGCGCTGAGATGGCGCGCCGCCGACTCATGGGCGACATCAATGTCGTGCCTTACATCGACGTGATGCTCGTGCTGCTCATTATCTTCATGGTCACGGCGCCGCTGCTCACGCAGGGCATCGAGGTCGACCTGCCCGAAGCCGATGCCGCGCCGCTCGACACGTCCGCGACCGAAGACAACCTGCCGCTCGTGCTATCAGTTGACAGCGAAGGCGCCCTCTATCTCAACGCCGGCGAGTCCAAGGACGTGCCCGTCACGGGTCAATACGTGATCGACAACGTGGCCAAGGTGTTGCGCCGCCGCCCCGACACGCCCGTCATGGTCAAGGCCGACCAGGCGGTTGCCTACGGCCGCGTGGTCGAGGCCATGGTGCTGCTGCAGAAGGGTGGTGCGGACGAGGTGGGCTTCATCACCGACCCGCTGGATCCGGACGCGCTCACGCGCTGAGCGCGCGCCGCATGCGCCAAGTTCTCGACAACGCGATCGCGCTGATCGGCTCCGTGGCGTTGCACGGGGTCCTCGTCGCGCTGCTACTCATCAACTTTGACTGGGGCGACGAGCCACCGCTGCCGGTGCAGACCACGATCAAGGCGCGCATTGTCAGCGACGAGACGACGGTGAGCCGACCCGCACCGCCTGCGGAACCCTCCGCCGCGGAGATTGCCGAAAGGCAAAGGCAGGAGGCCGCCGCACGCGAGCGCCGGCAGCGCGAGGAGGCCGAGCGGTTGCAACGCGAGGCGGAGGCACGCGAGGCGGAGGCACGCGAGGTGGCGGAACGTGAGGCGCAGGCGCAGGCTGACCGCGAGGCCCGTGAAGCGGCTGAGCGACAGGCCCGAGAAGATGCGGAACGCGAGGCGCGTGAGGAAGCGGAGCGTCAGGCGCGTGAGGAAGCGGAGCGCAAGGCGCGCGAGGAAGCGGAGCGCCAGGCGCGCGAGGAAGCAGAACGCAAGGCCCGCGAGGAGGCCGAGCGAAGGGCCCGTGAGGAGGCCGAGCGCCGGGCTGCGGAGGCACGCCAGGCGGAGCTTGACGCGCAATTGAAGGACGCGCTCGATGCGGAGCTCGCGCGTCAGGGCGCCATCGATCAGGGCTTGCAGGAAAAGTACATTGAGGTCATTCGGCAGAGAGTGCGACGCGCGTGGCGGGTCCCCGCAGGTGCTGCGAAAGACATCGTGTGTACCGTGCGTGTGCGTCAGTTGCGCAGCGGCGATGTCGTGAGTGTCGTCGTTTCCGATTGCCCGGGCGGGGAGGCGCTGTCACGCTCCCTGTCCATCGCCGTGAACCGTGCGTCACCATTGCCTCCGCCCGATGATCCCTCGCTCTTCGAGCCCAACCTTGTGCTGCGTTTCAACACCAGTGAATCCGAATAGACTTCGCGGTAGACTTTGAAAAATGCGCCATCTATCTGAAAAAAGTCAGAAAAACAGCAGTTCGAGCGTCGCCTTTTGGCGACAGTGGCTGGTCTTTGCGGGGCTGGTTCTCACGCTGGCCGCGCCGGCACGCGCCGAGCTCGTCATCGAGATCACGCGCGGTGCCGTCAAGCCGATCCCGATCGCCATCGTCCCGTTCGGCTGGGCCGGACCCGGTAACGCGCCGGGCGATGCCGCCGGCGTCATTCGCTCGGACCTGTTTGGCAGTGGCCGTTTCGACCCGCTTGCCAACGAGGACATGCTCGAGCGACCCGCGCGCGGCGTCGACATCGACTTCGACAACTGGCGGCTCGTGGCCGTCGACTACGTGCTCGTCGGGCGACTCGAACAGATCGGCGATGAACTGGCGCTGACCTACCAACTGTTCGATGTCTACGGTGCACGGCAGGTCGTCGCCGACAGCCTCGTGCTCGAGCCGCGCGAGCTGCGGCTCGCGAGCCACCGGGTTGCGGACGCGGTGTTCGAGGCCATTACGGGCGTGAAGGGCGTATTTGCGACGCGCGTGGCCTACATCTCCGTGAGTGGTCGGCCGCCTGAAAGAACCTACCGGCTCATCGTCGCCGATGCTGATGGCAACAACGAGTACGTGTTGCTTGAGAGCGCGCAGCCCATCATGTCGCCGTCGTGGTCTCCCGACGGGCGGCAGCTGGCCTACGTGTCGTTTGAAAGCGGCCGGGCCGCGGTATACGTGCAGACCTTGCGCACGGGCTCGCGCCGGGCGGTTTCGGACAGACCCGGGGTGAATAACGCGCCCGCCTGGTCGCCAGACGGTCGTCAGCTCGCGTTGACGCTGTCGGACGCGGAGGGCAACCTCGACGTGCACGTGCTGACCTTGCTGGGCAACCGGTTGGTCCGGCTGACCGAGCGCCGCTCCATCGACACGGAGCCCACGTGGTCGGCAGACGGCCGGCATGTTTACTTCACCTCGGATCGGGGCGGGGCGCCGCAGGTCTACCGCATCGCGGCCGATGGTTCCGAAGACGCGCCCGAGCGCGTGACATTCGAAGGCAACTACAACGCGCGTCCGCGGGTGTCGCCTGACGGCCGCTACCTGGCGGTAGTGCACGACGACCGCGGTCGCTTCCGTGTGGCCGTGCAAGACCTCGAATCGGGGGCGCTGCAGGTGCTTTCCGATGGCGCGCTCGACGAGTCGCCGGCCTTCGCGCCCAATTCGGCCCAGCTCATCTACGCCACACGCCGCGAAGGCCGCGGCGTGCTTGAGACCGTCAGCACGGACGGCCTCATTAGCGGCCGCGTGAAATCGGTTGGCAACGACGTGCGCGAGCCCGTCTGGTCGCCGTACGCGCGGTGAGCGACTACACTTTGCATCCCATGACCACGAGGAGTACCCGAGTCATGAACAAGCGCCTGATTCTGACCGTCCTGGCCACGGCCTTTGTGGCTGCCGGCTGCGGGCCCAAGCGCGCGACGCTGCCTGAGTACGAAGACACGTCCACCGAGGTTTCGGGTTCGGGCAGTGATTCGAGTTCCGGGTCCGGCATGGCCGACTCGTCGATTCGAAGCCGCGGCTTCGAGGAAGACAGCGTGGCAACAGATACCGCCGACGCCCTCATCATTTATTTTGAGTACGACCGCGCCGAAGTGCGCCCGGAGTACGCCGACCTGCTGGCCGCCCACGCGCGCAGGCTGAGCGGCAACTCCGGCCTGCGCCTGCGGCTTGAAGGCCACGCCGATGAGCGCGGTTCGCGTGAGTACAACATCGGACTCGGCGAGCGCCGTGCGCAGGCCGTTCGCCGGCTTCTGCTCATCCAGGGCGCCTCGGCGGGGCAGATCAGCACCGTGAGCTACGGCGAGGAACGACCCGTGGCCTTCGGGAGCACGGAGTCGGACTACGAAAAGAACCGCCGCGTGGAGCTCAGTTACCGTTGAGCCCGCGTGACGTCGCGACTATGAGGTGAGCGACATGAAACAGATTCGAAACGTCTCGACAGCCGTCCTGGCCGCGGCGGTTGTGTCGGGTTGTGCCACGATTCCTCCCGAGGAAGATCCGGTGCTCATCAAGCTCTCGCAGATTGAGCGCCGGCTGGAGCGGGTCGAGCGCGTGGTGCAGAACGACAGTCTCGTGCAGCTCGTTGCTCGCGTGGACGCGCTTTCGACCGAAGTCGACGCGCTGCGTGGCCAGATTGAGGCCAACACCTTCGACTCGGAAAAGATGGCGGATCGGCAGCGCAATCTGTATGCCGATCTCGATGCGCGCCTGCAGGACCTCGAGTCGGCACCGCGCGATTCCAACGTCATGCAGGGTGGTACCTTGCAGGCCGGCGAATTGCCATTGCCCAACGGTTCTGATCGCGAGAATTACCAGGCAGCCTTCGAGTTGCTCAAGGAAGGGCGCTACGACCAGTCAGCCAAAGCTTTCCAGCAGTTTCTCGTGGCCTACCCCAACAGCGAACTGGCCGACAACGCGCAGTACTGGCTTGCGGAGTCGTTCTACGTCTCGCAGCGCTTCGATGAGGCCCTGCCCATCTTCAACACGGTGATCTCGGATTTCCCCGCGTCGCGCAAAGTGGCCGATGCCTTGCTCAAGATTGGCTACTGCAACTACGAGTTGCAGCGTTGGGACGCTGCCGAGACGGCGCTGGCCCGCGTCGTGGCCGACTACCCTGAAACCACGGCGGCGCGTCTCGCGAGCAAGCGGCTCGAGCAGCTGCGAACCGAACGGGGCTGAGCCCGGGAACATGGTTCAGGTTGCACGCGACATGCTCGACGCGGCCGAACGGCTGCGCATCACCGAGGTGTTCCACTCCTTGCAGGGCGAAGCCCTGGCCAGTGGTATGCCGACCGTGTTCGTGCGTCTCACGGGCTGCCCGCTGCGGTGCACCTACTGCGACAGCGAGTACGCGTTCCACGGCGGCGAGTGGCTTGATTTCGACACGCTCATCGACCAGGTCGCAGGTTTCGGTGCGACCCACGTCTGTGTCACGGGCGGGGAGCCGCTTGCGCAACCCAACTGCCGCGCGTTCCTCGAGCGGCTCTGTGATGCGGGCTACGCCGTGTCGCTCGAAACGAGCGGGGCCATCGACATCGCTGGCATCGATCTGCGAGTTTCGCGCGTTGTCGACCTCAAGACGCCCGCCTCGGGTGAGTGCCTGCGTAACCGCTGGCAGAACCTGGAGGTGCTGACCGATCACGATCAGTTGAAGTTCGTGGTCTGTGATCGCGCTGACTTTGACTGGGCCGTGCAGTGCATCCGCGAGCGCGATCTCGTCGGGCGCTGCACGATCTGGATGTCGCCCTCGTGGGGTGTCGTCGAGCCGCGCGAGCTCGCGCAGTGGATTCTCGAGAGCGGCTTGCCCGTTCGGTTGCAATTGCAGCTGCACAAGCTCCTCTGGGGCGACGTGCCGGGCAAATGACGCGTCGGGCCATCGTATTGCTGTCGGGCGGGCTCGATTCCGCGACGGTGCTTGCCATGGCGCGCGCGCAGGGCCATGACTGCCTGGCGCTGAGCTTCGACTACGGGCAGCGCCACGACGCCGAACTCGCCGCCGCGCGCCGCGTCGCGACACAACTCGGTGCCCGGGAGCACCGCACGATGCGGATTGACTTCGCCGGGATCGGCGGCTCGGCGCTGACCGATGACGCCATCGACGTGCCCGAGCCGGGCGGTGAGGGGATCCCGGTCACTTATGTGCCCGCGCGCAACACCGTATTTCTTTCGATGGCGCTGGGCTGGGCAGAAGTGGCCGAAGCCGAAGCCATCTGCATCGGCGTCAATGCCGTCGACTACTCGGGCTATCCCGATTGCCGACCCGAGTACATCGCCGCCTACCAGGCCATGGCCACACTCGCGACCAAGGTTGGCGTCGAGGGGCAGCCGATCCGCATCGAGACCCCGCTCATCGATATGAGCAAGGCCGACATCATCCGGGCCGGCGTCGCGCTCGGTGTCGACTACGCGCTGACCGTGTCCTGCTACCAGGCCGATGACGCGGGCAGGGCGTGCGGGCGCTGTGACGCCTGCGTCCTGCGCGCACAGGGTTTCAAGGACGCCGGCGTGCCGGACCCGACGCCCTACGTCTGAGCGCGAAGGGCCTTGAGAATTCCGCCCGTTGCGCTATTATTGCGCGCCGTCCCCAACAGGGGTCGCCGTGTGGACCCACACGGCATCCGGAAGTACCTCACACCGGGCCGTTAGCTCAGATGGTAGAGCAGTTGGCTTTTAACCAATTGGTCATAGGTTCGATCCCTATACGGCCCACCACTTCCGCCTCCACGCCGCCTTCTCCGGACAGCACAAGCACCGCGGATGAGTGACCCGCTTCGGGTATTATCCGCCGCTGTACTGATGGAGCAGAGTCCGTGACAGGCGAAACCACTTGGCAGGTGCACAAGTTTGGCGGCAGTTCACTTGCCGATGCCGACTGCTTCCGTCGTGTTCGAGACCTGATCCTCAACGAGCCCTCTGCGGCCAGGAAAGCGGTCGTGGTATCGGCCATGGGCGGCATGACCGACGCCTTGCTTGCGCTCGTCGAACAGGCCGTCACAGGTGACGCCGACTTCAGCGCCGCGCTCGACGCGCTGGAAGCGCGCTACGAAACGGCGGTGGGACGCGTGCTCGATCGCGAGGTGCGCGCTGATGTTCTGGCACAGTGGTGCAAGGACCGCGACGACATTGCGGGACTCCTTCAGGCCGTGACCGTCGTTCGTGCGGCACCCGAACGCACGTTTGACGTCGTGGCGGGCTACGGCGAGATCTGGTCAGCACGTCTGCTCGCGGCGCTCGTCGCGCAGGACTGTGGTGACGGTCGCCGCGTGAGCTGGCTCGATGCGCGCGACGTTGTGGTCGTGCGCCAGACCAAACTGGGCCCCAGTGTGGTCTGGCCCGAGTCCCGCGAGCGCAGCGCTTCAAGCACAGTGCTTGCCAACAACGACATCGTCATCGTCACGGGCTTTATCGCCAGTGACGAGGCCGGCTTGCAGACGACGTTGGGGCGTAATGGCAGCGATCACTCGGCCGCGATCTTCGCCGCCTTGCTGGGCGCTGACGCCGTCACGATCTGGACTGACGTGCCTGGCGTGCTCACGGGCGACCCGCGGCAGATTCCCGATGCCCACGCGATCACGAGCCTGTCCTACAACGAGGCCATGGAGCTCGCGTACTTCGGCGCCAAGGTGATCCACCCGCAAACGATGGGCCCGGCCGTAGAGCACGACATTCCGATCCGCATCCGCAGCACGTTTGCGCCGGATAGCCCGGGAACCGTGGTCAGCGCGGGCGCCGACAGCGATGAGCCCGTCAAGGGCATTACATCGATCGGCGGTCTCGCCGTCGTTAACGTCGAGGGCGCAGGCATGATCGGCGTTCCGGGAACCGCACACCGAATCTTCCGGGCGCTGCGCGAGGCGGACATCTCCGTCATCCTGATCTCGCAGGCCAGCAGTGAGCACTCGGTTTGTTTTGTTGTTCCCGATGATGTGGCCGAGACGGCCGCGGCTGTGGTCCGCGACGCGTTTGCCGGCGAACTGGGTACGGGTCAGCTCCAACGCGTGTCGATCACGCCTGAGTGCAGCATCCTGGCTGTCGTGGGCGACCGCATGTCGGGGCGGCCGGGTATCGCAGGGCGCTTTCTTAACACGCTGGGCCAGGCCGGAATCAATGTCATCGCGATCGCGCAGGGCTCATCGGAGCGCAACATCTCCGTGGTCGTTGCCTCGGCCGATGCCACGCGCGCGCTGCGCGCCGCGCACTCAGGCTTCTACCTGTCGCCGAAGACGCTGTCGATTGGCTTGATTGGACCGGGCACCGTGGGTGGCGCCTTGCTCGACCAGATCGCGGGCGAGGTGACACGTCTCGGCGAGCGCTTCAATCTGGATCTGCGGGTGCGCGCGATCGCGCGATCGAGCGTCATGCATCTGGCGGAACGCGCCGTGGATCTGTCCGGCTGGCGCGAGATTGCAGCGCAGGCGAGCACGCCGGTCGACCTGGCCGCGTTCGCAAACCATGTCGATGCCGACCATCTGCCGCACGCCGTGATCATCGATTGCACTGCGGATGACGGTGTCGCCGGGCACTACGCAGATTGGCTCGCGCGCGGCATTCACGTCATCACGCCCAACAAGCGCGCGGGCAGCGGGCCCTGCGCGCGCGTTGCGGCTATCGACGCCGCAAGCCGTCGCGGGCACAGCCGTTTCTATTACGAAACGACGGTGGGCGCGGCGCTTCCGATCATTCGCACGTTGCGCGACCTCGTCGAAACCGGTGACCGTGTGCGCTCCGTGCAGGGGATCTTCTCCGGCACGCTGGCTTACCTGTTCAACACCTACGACGGCAGCGAGCCCTTCTCGGCCATCGTGCGCCGCGCGCGTGACGCGGGTTTCACGGAGCCCGATCCGCGCGACGACCTTTCCGGTATGGACGTGGCGCGCAAGCTTGTGATTCTTGCCCGCGAGGCGGGCCACGCCATCGAGCTAGGCGACGTCGCCGTAGAGAGCCTCGTGCCCGAATCGCTCGAGGGGGTCAGCGTGGAGGAGTTTCTTGGAGCGCTCGGCGTGCTGGACGCGGCGATGGCCGAGCGACTTGTGGCCGCCAACGCGGCGGGCCAGGTGCTGCGCTACGTTGGACGCATCACGGCGGATGGTCAGGCGAGCGTGGCACTGACCGCCGTCAACCGCGATGACGCGTTGGCCAATATCGCGTTGACTGACAACGTCGTGCGCATCGAGAGCGATCGCTACAGCGACAACCCGCTTGTGATTCAGGGGCCCGGTGCGGGGCCTGATGTCACCGCGGCGGGCGTGTTTTCCGATCTGTTACGACTGGCCGCAGAGCTCGGCAACCGACGCTGATGACGGACGGCATCGCCACCACGGCCACGGCGTTCGCGCCAGCGTCTATCGGCAACCTCGGCGTGGGTTTCGATGTGCTGGGTCTGGCGATCGCTGGTCCCGGGGACCGCGTAACCGCGCAACGCCAGGACGCGCCCGGCGTGGTCATTGCGGACATCACCGGCGACGGCATTGGCGCCGATGCGCACCTGCTGAGTGCTGATGCATTGCGCAATACCGCCGGCATCGCGGCAGCCGCAGTGTGGCAGGCCGGAAAAGGTTCGGGTGGCGTCTCACTGACGCTGCACAAGGGCACGCCGCTCGGGTCGGGTATGGGCAGCTCGGCAGCATCCGCGGTCGCGGGTGCCGTGGCGGCGAATGCGCTGCTCGAGCAGCCGCTGGCGATGCCAGCAGTGCTCGAGGCGGCGCTCGAGGGCGAGGCACTCGCAAGTGGCGCGCGACACGCGGATAACGTTGCACCCAGTCTGTTCGGCGGGCTCGTGTTGTGTCCACCACAGCGCTTGCCGCACTGCGAGTCACTGGCACTGCCTGACGGGCTCGTGTCCGTGCTCGTGCACCCGCACCTGCGCGTGGATACCGCTGCGGCCCGGCAGGCGCTGGCAGACACGGTGCCGCTCGCAACGGCAGTGACGCAGGCGGGCCTGCTCGCCTGTTTCGTGCAGGCCTGCGCGCGCGGCGACCGCGATGGCATCGCGGTGTCGTTGCGCGACGTCATGATCGAGCACCAGCGTGTCCGGTTCGTACCCGGGTTCGAGGACGTTCAGGCTGCAGCGCTCGCGCGGGGCGCGTTGGGTGCGTCACTATCGGGCAGCGGTCCGAGCGTGTTCGCCATTTGCGATATCGCCGACGGTGACTCCGTGGCGGCTGCTATGGTTTCCGCATTCGAATCGAACGGTGTCGCTTGCGACCATTGGGTGTCGCCCGTGAATGCGCCGGGCGCGGTACTGGAGTCCGTCGAATGAGGTTGCGCAGTACGCGAGGCGCGCCGGCCGTTTCACTCGAGGAAGCCCTCGTGCGAGGGCTCGCGCCCGATGGCGGCCTTTATGTTCCCGAGTCCTTACCGACCTTCTCGTCCGATGATTTCGACGATGATGACGCGCGCTCCATCGCGATTCGCTATCTGACACCGTTCTTCGCGGGCACGCGGCTCGCAGATTCGATTGATGCGATCGTTGCCGAGACGTTTTCGTTCCCCTTGCCGCTCGTCGATTTGTCGCAGACTGTGAACGCGCCGCTGAGTGTACTGGAGCTGTTCCACGGGCCCACGGCGGCCTTCAAGGACGTCGGTGCGCGGTTCCTTGCGGCCTGCTTGTCGCGCCTCGACGCGGAAGTCGACGACCCGCGGCCGCTTACGATCCTTGTGGCCACTTCGGGCGATACGGGCGGCGCCGTGGCCGCTGCGTTTCATGGCCGGCCCGGCATCGACGTCGTCGTCCTGTTTCCCGAGGGCCGCGTGTCACCGCGACAGCAACACCAGCTCTGTTGCTGGGGCGACAATGTCACGAGCCTGTCCGTGGCGGGCGGTTTCGACGACTGCCAGGCGCTCGTCAAGGCCGCCTTCACGGACCCGACGCTGTCGACGCAGTACCGCTTCAGCTCCGCCAACAGCATCAACATCGGCCGTCTGTTGCCGCAGAGCGTGTACTACGCCGTGGCTTCGACGCAGTACTTCCACAAGCACGGCGCGCGCCTGTCGTTTGCGATTCCAACGGGCAACCTCGGCAATGCGCTCGCTGCCGTGCTGGCGCGTGCGGCAGGTCTGCCCATCGGCGACATCCTGCTGGTGACCAACGCCAACCGGACCGTGCCCGACTACTTCGCGACGGGGCAATACGCAGGGCGTGCGAGTATCGCCACGCTCGCGTCGGCCATGGACGTTGGGGATCCGAGCAATATGGAGCGGCTGCGCGATCTGTTTGGCGAGGCCGAGGCGTTGCGCGCCCTGGGCCTCGATGCCGTGAGTGTGGATGACACAGAGATTCGCGAACAGATTCGACGAGACGCCGCGCGCTTCGACTTCGCGTGGTGCCCGCACAGTGCGACGGCCATGTACGCCTGGGAGCGGCATCTCGACGATGCGGCGCGTGCGGCGCCCTGGGCCGTCGTCGCTACGGCGCATCCCGCCAAGTTCGAGACCATCGTTGAGCCGCTCATAGATGCCACGGTGCCCGTGCCGCCGGCGCTGGCCGAATTGCTCGACCGACCCGCGACCTTCAGCCGGATCACGCCGTCACTCGACGCACTAGCCGAGGCGCTGTCATGAATGTGACCGAGGTCGTGTCAGGCGCATTCGCCGAACCCGGGCCTGAGCACTGGCCCGTGTACGCGGGGCTCGCATTGCTTGTCTTGTTGCTTCTGCTGCTGGTCGTGCGTTGGATCCGCGCGCGCGGTGGCAAGTCGCTCTCGGCGCGGCTCGCGGACGTCTGCCATGACCAGCTGACCGACGTGGTCTTGCCAAAGGCCGATGACGGCGCGATTCACATCGATCACATTCTGCTGACGGAACGCGGCATCCTTGTGGTCGACTCACGCGACATCACGGGCATCGTGTTTGGCAGCGACCGCATGCATGACTGGACGGTCATGGACGGGGGACGCCGCTTCACGATTGGCAATCCCCAGGCCGATCTTTATGACCGCGTGGCGGCCGTGAAGCTCGTGGTTACGGACATTCCCGTCGACGGGCGCATCGTGTTCGGCAGCGGCGCCGATTTTTCGAAAGGCAAACCCTCGCACGTGCTGACCGAGGCCGAGCTAGTCGCCAGTCTGCCGCGCGTGGCCGGTCGCACGACGCAAACGCGCAAGGCGTTTGAGCTTGAGTGGCAGAAGCTGCGTGAGGCTGCGTTGATCCCGAGCTAGTCGGCGTCGGTCAGGTCGAAAAAGCGGCGCGCATTCGCGGCCGTGTACTGGCCGACCGACTCCGGTGACTCGCCGCGTGCGTCGGCAATGGTCTTCACCACTTCACCCAACCAGCAGGGCTCATTGCGTCGCGTCCTGGGGCGGGGTCGCAGGCTGCGCGGCAGCAGGTAGGGCGCATCGGTCTCGACGAGCAATCGTTCGGCGGGGATGTCGCCGACAAGTTCAAGCAGGTGACTGCCGCGGCGCTCGTCGCAGATCCAGCCTGTGATGCCAACATAGAGGTCCAACGCCAGGTAGTCGTGCAGCTCGCGCTCGCCGGCCGTAAAGCAGTGCGCCACGGCGCGTGGCAACTCGGCCAGGCGCGGCTTGAGCAGGGCAAGGAAGTCGTCGTGGGCGTCGCGCTGGTGCAGGAAGACGGGCAATTGCCTGTCGATGGCGAGCCCGAGTTGCGAGGCGAACGCGTGCGCCTGGGTGTCGTGTCGCGCGAAGTTACGGAAGTAGTCCAGGCCGCATTCGCCTGCCGCCACGACGTTATCGCTGGCCATCTGCCGCGACAGTGTGTCGTGCATGTTGCTGTCGTAATCGTCGGCGTGGTGCGGGTGGACGCCCGTCGTGTAGTAGCAGCGCGGCCAGGCCGGGTCGGTGGCTGCAGCGATATCCGCGGCCGCGGCGTTGCTGTCGATCGAGCTGCCCGTAATGACAATGGCCGCAACGCCGGCGTGATGGGCGCGCTCGAGGACCGTGTCGCGGTCATCGTCGAAGCTGTCATGCGCGAGATTGGCGCCAATATCGATCATGGGCTTGGGTTCCCGAGGCTACGGCGGGCGAGTGTAGCCGTCTGGCGACAGTGACTCCACCCGGGAAAAACGGTGACCCGGCGCACAGTTTCGAGGCCACGCTCAGGTATGCTTGGCGTTATGACCTACCGGCTTGCCACACTGCTGGTCCTGCTGCTCTTGCCGCTCGTGGGCGAGGCCGCGCTGCGTATGGCCGACCTAGCAGATCGTGAGGCCGTCATTGAACACGCCTCCCACATGGGCGACGTGCGTTACCTGGCCGAATTGTCCGTCGAGCTCGAGGGCGAGAAAGGCCGCGGCGATGCCGCGCCGCTCGTGCCGTACTACGCAGCGCTGGCTGCCTACCGTGCTGCCGAGCTCGACGATGACATCGATTTCCGTGTTGGCGTGCTGCTGGACCGTTGCATCGAGAACGCGCGTCGCGCGCTCAAGATCGACGATACGTTTGCCGAGGCCATGGCGCTGATCGGCGCCTGCCACGGGCTCGCAGCCAGCCGTCAGCCGCTGTCTGCCATCATCGCGGGCAATTTCTCGGCGCGCGAGCTCAAGCGGGCCATTGCGATGGCGCCCGAGAATCCGCGCGTGCGCTTGCTCAACGCGATTACGGTCCTGCGCCGCTTCGAAGACGCCACGCGCCGAGTCCAGGCCACGGGCGACCTCGAGACGGCGCTCACCGCCTTTGAAAAACCCGCAGAAGGTCAGCCCGACCTGCCGAGCTGGGGC
The DNA here is from genome assembly GCA_039821605.1 of Pseudomonadota bacterium. Lineage (GTDB taxonomy): Bacteria > Pseudomonadota > Gammaproteobacteria > Steroidobacterales > Woeseiaceae > CALBPI01. The sequence goes on from JBCBNV010000001.1 coordinate 742,729, forward strand.
GAGGAACATGCGCACCTTTGGCTCGCCGAGGCGCTGCGTCGCGACGGCGAACTGCAACGCGCCCGGGATCACTTTGAGCAGGCGCGCCTGCTCTCGCCGCCTGCCACCCAGGTGCCCGAGCGCATCACAGCCCTGCGCCGCTAGGCGCCATCCGGCCAAAAAAACACCTTGCGCGGCTAAACCCTCTGCGTGGTTCCGGTATCCAACAGTCGAAAATACTGGGGTACACTGGAGCCCGTTATGAAATCACTGAATTCACTCGTATTGGCCGCAGCCCTGGCGTTGCTTGCCGTACCGGCTGCAGCCAGCGTCAACAAGAGCGTCCGAATAGAAGCCGGCGCCACCTCGGAAGGCGCCAGCTCGGTCAACGGCAGCATCAAGGTGGGCGAGGGCGCCTACGTCAACGGCGAGCTGGGCACCGTCAACGGGAGCATCAAGCTCGCGCGCGGCGTGACCGCCGGTGACATCGAGAGCGTCAACGGCAAGATCAGCATCGGTGACGACTCGACCATCGCGTCGAGCGAGACTGTCAACGGCCGCAACTACCTGGGCGAACGCGTTCAGGTCAGCGGCCATGTTTCGACGGTCAATGGTGGCATCGAGGCCCAACAGGGCACGACAATTGGCGGCGACGTCAAAGCGGTCAACGGTGGTATCGGTCTTTCCGGCGTGCAGGTCGTGGGCGACTTGTCCAACGTCAATGGCGACATCAATCTTACCGACGGCACGCGCATCAACGGCAACGTCATCGTACGCAAGCCCAAGCGCATGGGTTGGAGCTGGGGCAAGCGTGATCCCTCACGCGTCGTGATCGGGCCTAACGTGGTCATCGAAGGCGAGCTCGAGCTGCAGCGCGAGGTGCGCTTGTACGTGCATGAGACTGCAAAGATCGGCAGCATTAGCGGTGTCGACGTGGAGATGGAAACCTACAGTGGTCGTGAGCCCTGACGCGCACGTAGTCCAAAACGAATTTCAAAGACCGGTGTTGCCGTGACGCGGCAACACCGGTCTTCGCATCCGGACCCTGAACAACTCACGTTGTTCGAGGGCTCGGCCGACACAACGGCGCGCGAATCGGTCCCCGCACCGCCGCCATTCATCGAGCCCGAGGTGCGCATCAGCCGGCGCGCTCGTCGTCTTGCACTTCACGTCGGACACGACGGCAGCGCCGAGCTCGTCGTCCCACAAGGCACGCCCGAGCGCGACGTCCGACAGTTTCTCGACAGCCACCGCGACTGGCTCATGCAGGCCCGCGACGCGCAACTCGAGCGTTACGGTGCCTTCGATCGTTCGCGGCCCGAGGCGCTGACACTGTCTGCCGTCGGTGAACAGTGGCGGCTTGAGCGTCGTGAGCGCCCCGGCCGGAGACTCGCCGCGCGCCTTCGGCCGGGCACCGCACCCACGGAGTTTGTGTTGCGCCTCGACGGCGACCAGGGCGTGGCGGAGTCGCAGGAGCGCGATGCCGTTAAACGTCAGCTGCGCCGCCGCGCGCTCGACTACTTCCAGCACGCGCTACCGCCGATTGCGAATGCCATGGACGTCTCCTACGCCCGCGTTCAAGTCCGCGCGCAGCGCTCGTGCTGGGGGAGTTACTCGTCGACGGGCACCATCAGCATGAATTATGCGGCGCTGTTTCTACCGCCCGAGCTTGCGCATTACCTCTGCGTGCATGAGCTTGCGCATGCGCGTCATCTCGATCACTCACCCGCGTTCTGGGACCTCGTCGAACGCCACGTACCCGGCGCGCGCGAGCTCGACCGTCGGCTCGCGTCCCGACACGAGGTGCTGCCGGGCTGGCTGCTTTGAAGGCGCCGTCGCCCGCCGCCTTCTGGCTGCAGTTCCTGGCGCTGCTGCCCGTGACAGGCGTGCAGGGGCTCTGGATCAGGCAGCGCGCGCCACGCATGGCCACGCGCATCGAGAATGGTGCAACGGGACGCGTCGGGGCTGGCGAGCGCGCGATCGAGGTTTTGGTGACCGGCGAGTCGACGGCCGTCGGCGTGGGCTGTCACACGGCGGAGCAGGCCGTAAGCATGCAATTCGCGTCGCGGCTGGCGTCGCTGGGCGGGGCGACCGTCGATTGGCAGGTGATTGGCCGCAATGGCGCGCGGGCCACGGATATCGTGCAGTTGCTTGCCACACAGCGCCGAAAGTCTCCCGACCCTAATCGCGTCGCCGTGGTCTTGCTGGGTGCCAACGACGTGACGTCGCTGCATTCACTTCGGCACTGGTACGAGCAGCTCGTAGCCGTGCGCACGCGCTTACGTCAGCGCGGCTTCGGATCGATCTTCCTGGCACCCGTGCCGCCCATGTGGGGCTTCACGCTGTTGCCGCGACCCTTGCGCAACGTGCTCGGTGCCCGCGCCCGGCAGCTTGAAGCCGAACGCATTCGCGTGGCCAGCCTCTACCCCGATGTCACGGCGCTCGTGACCGACTTCCCGCTCGACACCGAGCTGCTGGCCGAGGACGGCTACCACCCGGGCCCGGCGGCTTGCGCGATGTGGGGCAACGATCTCGCGGAGCAGGTGCTCGCGAGCCTGCGCGTCAGCCCTGGTCCAGCAGCTCCCTGAGGTCGATGACAGCCGCGTTTGCGCGGCTCAGGTAGGACGCCATAACCAACGAGTGGTTGGCAAACACACCGTAGCCGCTGCCATTGAGCACGATCGGGCTCGCCAGCGGCTCGAGACTGGCCTCGAGCTCACGGATGATTTGGCGCAGGCTCACGGTGGCGTTCTTGTCATCGAGCACCTGCTCGAAGTCGAATTGTGCGGCGCGCAGGAAGTGCAGCAGTGCCCAGGCCGTGCCGCGCGCCTCGAACAGCACGTTGTCGATCTTGAGCCAGGGCGTCTTCACGATGACCTCGTTGGTGTCGCCACCCCCGCCCGAACGCGCCGAGGCATCGCCCGCAAGGTCCGTGTTCACGCGCGCCTGGCCGACGCTGGCAGTGAGGACCTGCGACATGTTGCCGAGCCGCTTCTCGACCTGGCCCAGCCATTCCCGAAGATTGTCGGCGCGAGCAAAGAACTGTGACTGCTCGGCGCCCGTGTCGATGAGCCGCGACTGGTAGCGCTCGAGCGCCTCAATGCCTTTGCGGTATTCCGACTCCGCGGCCGGGAAGATCCAGGAGTTGTAATCGATGTAGAAATGCGACTCGGCCTCCGCCAGGTCGGGGTCTTCATTCGATTGCGACTGCGAACGGCTGTAATCGTTGCGCATCACTCGCGACAGGTCTCGGATCTGGGTCAGCACACCCACCTCCCAGCTGGGGATGTTGTCGAGGACGAGTCCGGGCGGTGCGATGTCGTTGACGAGCAGCCCGCCGGGTTTGTCGAGCAGTGTGCTGGCCACGCGGATCAGCGTGTTGGTCGTCGCGAAGCCCACGGTGGCCGTTTCGCCGTCGACCTGGGCCTCTACCCAGAAAACCTTGGGTTCGCGCGACCAGTACCAGCTGACGACGAGAAACACGAACAGCACGATCGCGCCCGTGACGATGGCCGGGATGCGCCACCAGGGCGCGGTGCTGGCTGCTGCGGCGCCGCTTGAGCGTGACTGCCACCAGTCACGAATGCGGTTGAACATGCGGTGATCTCCTTATGCGGCCAGGGCCGCGAGCAAGGCGGGCAGCACCTCGCCCGAGGGGCCGCGCAATACATGGTCTGCGCCCGCCGAGAGGGGCGTCGCTTCAGGGTTGATCTCAATGATACCTGCACCGTGGGCGCGGGCCGTACCGGCAAGCCCGGCCGCGGGATAGACCTGTGCAGAAGTTCCCACCACAAGGAACATGTCGCAGGTGGTCGCGGCGAGCTCCGAGGCCTGCATCGCGTCGCCGGGGATCATTTCGCCAAACAACACGACCCCGGGCGTCATGACACGGCCACAGCGGCCGCAGGTGGGTGGCGGATCGCCGGCCGCAGCCTCGTGCGCGGGCTCACGCGTCTCACACGGCACGCACTTGTCGCTGAACAGATTGCCGTGAAACTCGATCACGTCTCGACTCCCTGCGCGCTGGTGCAACCCGTCGACGTTCTGAGTCACGAGCGTGAGCTTGCGCAGCCGGTCTGCAAGCGTGGCCAGCGCGTAGTGCCCGGGATTGGGCGCGACCTCGGCAACGAGGCCGCGCCGCCAGCGATACCAGTCCCAGGCGGTTTGCGGGTCGCGAACAAACGCCTCGGGCGTGGCGAGCTGCATGGGGTCATGCTTTGCCCAGAGGCCCTCGAGCGCATCGCGAAACGTGGGCACACCCGATTCCGCAGACACGCCCGCACCCGTGAGCACGGCGACGTGGCGCGCCGCGGCGAGCGCTTCGGCGCAGGCTTCGGTCGCGTCGTTGCCGGACATGCGGTCAGGCGGCGCGACTGCCTGCGAGCTGGCGCAGGACGTACTGCAGGATGCCGCCATTGCGGTAGTAGTCCCATTCCTTGGGCGTGTCGATGCGCACGCGGGCCTGGAACTCGGTCGTCCCGCCGTCGTTGGCAGTTGCCGTGACGGTGACCAGTTTCGGCTCCGCGCCGGCAAGACCCGTGACCGCGTAAGTCTCCTGCCCGTTCAAGCCCAGCGACTCGGCGCTCTCGCCGTCGCGGAACTGCAGCGGCAGCACGCCCATGCCGATCAGGTTCGAGCGGTGGATGCGCTCGTAGCTCTGCGCGACGACGGCTTTGACACCCAACAGCAAAGTGCCCTTTGCGGCCCAGTCGCGCGAAGACCCGGTCCCGTACTCCTTGCCCGCGAGGACGACGAGCGGTGTCGACTCCTGCGCGTAGCGCTGGGCGGCGTCGAAGATCGTCATCTGTTCGCCCGAGGGCTGATGGCGGGTCCAGCCGCCCTCGGTGCCGGGCGCAAGCAAGTTGCGCAGACGGATGTTGGCAAAGGTGCCGCGCATCATGACCTCGTGGTTGCCGCGGCGAGAGCCGTACGAGTTGAACTCGTGCGGCTTCACGCCTTGGGCACGCAGGTAGTCGGCGGCGGGGCTGTCCAGCGCGATGCTGCCCGCGGGCGAGATGTGGTCGGTCGTGACCGAGTCACCGAGCAACGCGAGCACGCGGGCGCCCGAGATGTCGGACGTGCCGCCGGACTCAAGCGTCATGCCCTCGAAATAGGGCGGGTGTTTGACGTAGGTCGAGTCCGCGTCCCATTCGTAGATCTGGCCCTCGGGGCTTGGCAGGCTCGTCCAGTTGGCGTCGCCTGCGAACACGCGCGAGTAGCTCGACTTGAACATCTCGGAATCGATGCTCGCTAGGATGACGTCGTGGATCTCCTGCTGGCTCGGCCAGATGTCCTTGAGGTAGACCGGTGCGCCGTCGCTGTCGGTGCCCAATGGCTCGTCGAAGACGTCGACAGCCATGTTGCCCGCGATCGCGTAGGCGACCACAAGCGGCGGCGAGGCCAGGAAGTTCATCTTCACGAGCGGGTGGATGCGTCCCTCAAAGTTGCGGTTGCCCGACAGCACGCTGCAGCCGATGAGGCCCGAGTCCTTCACGGCGGCTTCGATCTCGTCGCGAAGCGGGCCCGAGTTGCCGATGCAGGTCGTGCAGCCGTAGCCGACCGTGTGGAAGCCCATGGCGGCGAGGTCATCGTCGAGACCGGCCTTCTCGAGGTAGTCGGTGACCACGCGCGAACCCGGCGCGAGACTGGTCTTGACCCAGGGCTTGACGGTAAGTCCCTTGGCCACGGCATTGCGCGCAAGCAGGCCCGCGCCCAGCATGACGGCCGGGTTCGACGTATTGGTGCAGCTCGTGATGGCGGCGATCAGCACGGCGCCGTCGCCGATCTCGACCGTGTCGCCGTCCAGGCTCAGTGTTGCCGCGCCTTTGCCCGCCTCGCGACCTTCGGTCATCTTGCCCAGATGCTCGGCGTAGACGGTTGGCGCCTCCTTGAGCGCGATGCGGTCCTGCGGACGTTTGGGGCCCGCGAGGCTGGGCTCGACGGTGCCCATGTCGAGCTCGAGTGTGTCGCTGTAGAACGCATCGGGCGCACCCGTCTCACGCCACAGGCCCTGTTCGCGGGCGTAGGCCTCGATGAGCGCCACCTGAGTCTCATCACGACCCGACAGGCGCAGGTAACGCAGGGTCTCGTTGTCAATCGGGAAGATGGCACAGGTTGAGCCGAATTCGGGCGACATGTTGCCCAGCGTGGCGCGGTCGGCGAGTGGCAGGTGGTCGAGGCCGTCGCCGTAAAACTCGACAAATTTTCCGACCACACCGCGCTCGCGCAGCATCTCCGTGCAGGTCAGCACGAGGTCGGTCGCGGTCGTACCTTCCTTGAGCTGGCCCGTGAGTTTGAAGCCGATGACCTGTGGGATGAGCATCGTGATGGGCTGACCCAGCATCGCGGCCTCTGCCTCGATGCCGCCCACGCCCCAACCCAGCACGCCCAGGCCGTTGACCATGGTCGTGTGTGAATCGGTACCCACAAGCGTATCCGGGTAGGCGAGACGGGCGCCGTCGCGTTCTGCGTCAAAAACGACGCGCGACAGATACTCGAGGTTGACCTGGTGCACGATGCCCGTGTTGGGCGGCACGACCTTGAAGTTGTCGAAGGCGCTCTGGCCCCAGCGCAGGAACGCGTAGCGCTCCCGGTTGCGCTGAAATTCGATGCGGTTGTTGAGGTCGAGTGCATTGGCCGCGCCGTAGTTGTCCACCTGCACGGAATGGTCGATGACGAGTTCGGCCGGCGACAGTGGATTGATGGCATCGGCGGAGCCGCCGAGCTTGACCACGGCGTCGCGCATGGCCGCCAGATCGACGACGGCGGGCACGCCCGTGAAGTCCTGCAGGATCACGCGGGCGGGCGTGAAAGAGATCTCCGTGGCCGGCGCCGCCTTGGGGTCCCAGCTCGCGAGCGCGAGGATGTCATCGCGCGTGACGTCGCGGCCGTCCTCGTGGCGCAGCAGGTTCTCGAGCAGGATCTTGAGCGAGAACGGCAAGCGATCGACATGGCCTTCGGTGACCGCATCGAGTTGGTAGATCGTGTACGACGTGCCGTCGACGGTGAGTTCGCGTCGGGCGCCAAATGAGTTCGTCATGTTGCCTCCAGTAACGTGCCAGCCGCTGCTGCGTCGTTTAGTGCACACGGGCTGCGATGCCTCGCTGAGGGCTGGCAAGCGCTTCGGTTGAGGGCACAAATTATAGCGGTTGGGGCGCTGCCACGGGCGGCGCAATATCCGCTATTCACGCCGCGAATCGGCGCGCGGCGCTCAGCCTGTGGCGACCGCTTCGGGCTGTGTCCGCGCCGCTTCGACGCGATCGATGGCACCGCCGCCCAGGCAGTGGTCGCCGTCGTAGAGCACCGCGTATTGCCCGCAGGCGACCGCCCACTGCGGCGTGTCAAACTCCAGGCGGACACCCGAGCCCTCGCGCCTCACGGTGCAGGCTTGATCGGCCTGGCGGTAGCGAATCTTCGCGCTGAGCCGAGCGCCGCCGTCGAGTGCGCCAGGGGCCGCGTTGATCCAGTGCATAGCGTCGCAGACGACGGCGCCCGTGTAGAGGTCGGGGTGGCCCTGACCCTGCACAACCCGTAGCTCGTTGCGCTCGAGGTCCTTGCCAGCGACGTACCAGGGCGCGTCACTGGCATCAGCACGTCCGCCGATGCCGAGGCCCTGGCGTTGGCCCATCGTGTAGTACATGAGCCCGTGGTGTTCGCCCACGCGCTTGCCTGCGTCGTCGACAATCTCGCCGGGCTGCGCCGGCAGGAATCGCGACAGAAACTCGCGGAACGGGCGCTCGCCGATGAAGCAGATGCCCGTGGAGTCCTTTTTGCGGTGCGTGGCCAGGCCCGCGTCACTGGCCAGACGCCGCACGTCGTCCTTGACCAGCCCGCCGATTGGGAATGCCGCCGTGGCCAGCTGCTCGGACGACACGGCGTGCAAAAAGTAGCTCTGGTCTTTGCCCGGGTCGCTGCCCTTGAGCAATTCGACGCCGTTTGCGCCCGGGCGCAGTCGCGCGTAGTGACCCGTGGCCACGGCGCAGCCGCCCAGGCGGTGCGCGTAGTCCGCGAAAACGCCGAACTTGATCTCGCGATTGCAGAGCACGTCGGGATTGGGTGTGCGGCCCGCCGCATATTCGTCGAGGAAGTACTGGAACACCCGGTCGCGGTACTCGGCCGTGAAATTCACGTGGTGAAGCGGAATGCCGAGCTGGTCGCAGACACGACGCGCATCCTGGAGGTCTTCGGCGGCACTGCAGTAGCCGTCGTCGTCTTCCCAGTTCGTCATGTGCAGGCCGTCTACGGTGTGGCCGGCCTGCTTGAGTTGCCACGCGACCACCGACGAGTCGACACCGCCCGACATCGCAACGATGACGGGGCCGGTGCCTGCGGGCATCCAGAATTCGGTGTCCATCCGGGTATGTTACGAGAAATACGACAACCCTGCGGCTGCCAGGCACGTCTCAGATGCGCTGCGCCTTGCGTTCGAAGCGGCGCGCCAGGCCGGCGGCGTCGAGGCCGGGTTCGACGACGAGCTGCTCGCGCTTGCCGCGCGTGTAGTCGTCGAGTGCCGCCAGCATGAGCGGCGAGCGCAGCCGGTGGGCCTCAGCCTCCAGTGCGGCGCGGTCGTGCCAGTGCACACTCAGGATGCCGTGGTCGAGCGCCAGCCCGTCGGGGACGCCAGGCGCATCACCGCAGTAGACGAGTTGCAGCTTGCGTGTGTTGCGGTGCAGGTCGAGCCAGAGATAGGCGCCGATAAGGCCCGTAACCGTGAAGTCGTAACGGGTCTCTTCGAGAACCTCGCGGACGATGGCCTGTTCCGGCGACTCGCCGGCTTCGATGTGGCCGCCGGGCAGGCTCACGGCCAGTCCCCGTGAGCTCACTTCTTCGATACACAGGTAGTGGCCGTCGCGTTCGGCGATGGCGGCCACCGTGACATCCGTTTCGAGTGCTCCCTGCGACATGCCTCAGAGGTGCAAGTTGCGGAATTCGTGTTCGACTTCGCTGGCGGCCCAGATTTCGTCGAAGGTCTGCAGGTAATTCGTGGCCACGGGCGGCGAGTAGCTGTCCGCGATGCCTTCCCAGCGCGTCGCATCGAGGCGGTAGGCAATGGCCCGGTTGTCGGCAATGCAATAGGCCTCGGGACGGTCACGGTAGTCGTCGTGAACGTTGCGAAACTCGATGAAACTGTTGAGCCTGCGCCCCATGGTCACCAGCCGGTTGCCGTTCTTGATGGCTCGCATCGGGTCTGCGATGAGCACCCGCACTCTGGCGAACCGCCGAGACAAGATCAGTTTTTTGACGGCTTCGAGAAAGTCCGGGTGGTCGTAAATGCCCGGCTCCAGGTCCCGGGTCAGGATCGACACCTTGCGTTCGGCCAGCGCGCACACCTGCGTCGCCGCCTCACGCATGTCACTGCGCGAGGACAGCACCCAGCGTTCGCCTTCCCGACGGGGATGTTCTGCTGCCGTCATTTGCACTACTGCTCTCGTTCCCGCGCCTATCCCACGGGGACCGCGCAATCGCAGTGCCAGCAGGTCGGCTCAGGTCCGGCTTAACCGCATCATGCGGTGTTCGATCCCGGCCTCCATGAACGAGTCACCAACCGCGGTGAACCCGAACGACTCGTAGAAGCCAACGGCATCCGACTGCGCGTGCAGCCAGGGAACCGCCTTCCCTTGGTGGATGGCTGCGTACAGCAGCGCCTCCAGTAGGGCGGCACCCACGCCCGCGCCGCGGGCAATGGGTAACACCGCCATCCTCGTGATCTTACCGTCGGGTTGCAGGCGCCCCGTGCCGACCGCGTCACGTTTTATGTCGTAGGCCAGGAAGTGCGTGCTGTGGGCGTCGTAATCGTCCCATTCGAGTTCGGGAGGTACGCGCTGTTCCGAAATGAACACGCGTTCGCGAATCTCGCGGATGGCGTCGCCGTCCTCGACCCAGTCGGCCACCCGGACCACCGGCTTGCGCGCGGTGTCGCTCACGTTATGTCAACTCGCGTCCGGGGCGCTGTCGCCGCGGGCGCGCAACGCTTCCTCGGCCAGCAGCGTGGCGATGCCTGTGTAGCTGCCCGGCGTCATGTCGAGCAGCGCGGCCTTGGCGGCATCGGGGATCTCGAGGCTCGCGACAAAGCCGGCGAGCTGCGTGGCGTCAATGGCGGCGCCGCGCGTCAGGGCCTTGAGCCGATCGTAGGCGTCGGGCACGCCGTGGCGGCGCATGAGGGTCTGCACAGGTTCCGCAAGCACCTCCCAGCTGGCCTCGAGATCGGCCTGCATACGCGGGCGATCCACCTCAAGCTTGGACAGGCCACGGGAGAGCGACGCACAGGCGATCAGGCAGTGGCCCAGTGCTGTGCCCAGATTACGCAGCACCGTGGAGTCCGTGAGGTCGCGCTGCCAACGCGAGATCGGCAGCTTTTCGGCGAAGTGCATGAGCAGGGCGTTGGCCACGCCGAGGTTGCCTTCGGCGTTCTCGAAGTCGATGGGATTGACCTTGTGCGGCATCGTCGACGAGCCCACCTCACCCTCGATGACGCGCTGGCGGAAGTAGCCGAGGCTGATGTACCCCCAGATATCGCGTGCGAGGTCGATGAGCACCGTGTTGAACCGCGCCAGTGCGTGCGCCAGCTCCGCGATCCAGTCGTGCGGCTCGATCTGGGTGGTCATGGCGTTGGGGGCCAGGTCGAGGCGACGCAGCAGGCGCGCGCTGAGCGCGGGCCAGTCGACCTCGGGGTAGGCCGCCGCGTGCGCGTTGAAATTGCCGACCGCGCCGTTGAATTTGCCCATGGGCTCGACGGCGGCCACGGCACGCAGCTGGCGGTCGAGCCGGACGACGACGTTGGCAAGCTCCTTGCCCAGCGTCGTCGGGCTCGCGGTCTGGCCGTGCGTGCGCGACAGCATGGGTTGCGAGGTCTCGTCGGCCGCGAGTGCCGCGAGCTGGTTCGTGATGCCGCGCATCGCCGGCTGCAGCACGCGGTCGCGCGCGTCACGCAGCATGAGCGCATAGGCCAGGTTGTTGATGTCTTCCGAGGTACAGCCGAAGTGGATGAACTCGCTGATGCGCTCGGCGCCGTCGAGACCCGCGATCACCTCGCGCAGGTAGTACTCGCAGGCCTTCACATCGTGGTTGGTGCGCGCCTCGATGGCCTTGACCCGCTCCGCGTCCTCGATCCCGAAGTCATCAACGAGCCGGGTCAGCCTTGCCGAGATGTCGTCGGGCAGCCCGTTGAGCTCACTGATCTCGGCGCTCTCTGCGAGCACCTGCAGCCAGCGCACCTCGATCTCGATGCGGTAGCGGATGAGGCCGTATTCGCTGGCGATGTCGCGCAGCGGGGCGACCTTGCCCGCGTAGCGCCCGTCCACGGGGGACAGCGCCTTGAGCGACTGGTGTTGGGACGCCTCGCGTTCGTTCGATGCCATTATTCGGGGGCCCTCTGGGTACCGTCACAACCCGGCGGCTGTGGCCGCGATGGGCGTGCTGGACAAGCTTCAGCAAACCCCTAATGATACACGCCCTGGGGACGTGATGGCCGTTGCTCCGAGCGGCCCATCGCAGCATCAAACACAAGGTTTAGGGCCGGGACATGAGCGACAAGGCAACGCGAATCGAACGCGACAGCATGGGTGAACTCGAGGTGCCCGAAGCGGCACTCTGGGGCGCCCAGACGCAACGCGCCGTCAACAACTTCAAGATTTCGGGCGAGACGATGCCCGCTGCCTTCATCACGGCGCTGGCGCGCGTGAAGTGGGCCTGCGCGGGGGCTAATGCCGAACTTGGCCTCATGACCTCATCGAGAGCTGTGGCGATCCAGCAGGCTGCGCAGACGATCATCGATGGCGAGCACCTCGACGCGTTTCCCGTCGATGTGTTCCAGACGGGGTCGGGCACGTCGACCAACATGAACGCCAACGAGGTCATCGCGCGGCTCGCGAGCGACATCGCCGACGGGCCCGTGCACCCCAACGACGACGTCAACATGGGGCAGAGCAGCAACGACGTCATCCCGACCACGATTCACGTCAGTGCCGCGCTTGGTGTGCGAGAGCAGCTGTTGCCCGCGCTCGAGCACCTGGCCAGCGTGCTTGAGGACAAGGCCGCCTCGCTCGATAGCGTGGTCAAGACGGGGCGCACGCACCTCATGGACGCCATGCCCGTGCGGCTCAGCCAGGAACTGGGCGCCTGGCGCCAGCAGATCGTATCGGGAATGGCCCGCGTCGAAGCGACGCTGCCGCGCCTCACGCGGCTTGCACAGGGCGGCACAGCAGTCGGCAGCGGCATCAATGCGCACCCGCGCTTTGGCGCCAAGGTGGCCACGCTCATCGCCGAACAGACGGGCTGTCCGTTTGAGCCCGCAGAATCGCATTTCGAGGCGCTCGCCTGCCAGGACACGGCCGTCGAGTTGTCGGGGCAGCTCAAAGTCATCGCCGTCAGCCTCATGAAGATCGCCAACGATCTGCGCTGGATGAACTCCGGGCCGCTTGCGGGCCTGGGCGAGATCGCGCTGCCGGCCCTGCAGCCGGGCTCGAGCATCATGCCCGGCAAGGTCAATCCCGTGATCCCCGAGGCCGTCGCCATGGTGGCCGCGGAGGTCATCGGCAACGACGCGGCTGTCACCGTGGGTGGGCAGGCCGGCAACTTCCAGCTCAACGTGATGCTGCCAATGATTGCGAAGAATGTTCTGCAATCCATTGAGTTAATTAGTAATGCAGCGCGACATATTGCGGACTACGCGATTGCGGGCTTTACGGTCAACGAGGACAACCTGACGCAGGCGCTGGGCCGCAACCCGATCCTTGTGACGGCGCTCAACCCCGTCATTGGCTATGAGTTGGGCGCCAAAGTCGCCAAGACGGCTTACGCGCAGGGGCGTCCCGTGAAGGATGTCGCGCTCGAACTGACCGACCTCTCCGCCGAAGAGCTCGATCGCCTGCTCGATCCCGCCGAGCTCACGGAGGGCGGCATCCGCAACTGATGGTCGACGCAGCGCGATTGCGACGCGCCCTTGTCGGGCATGAGGCGCCGCCCGACCCGCAGGATGTTGTGGTCCCCGAGGCCGAGCCGGCGCTGCCCGCAGATTGGCGTGAGCGGCGCGTTGCCGGAGCACGTCACGCCGCCATACTGGTCCCGTTTGTCGATACGGGTGACGGTCTCGAGGTCGTGCTTACGGAGCGCGCGGCGCACCTGAAGCACCATCCGGGCCAGGTCAGTTTTCCGGGTGGTGCTGCCGAGCCTCGGGACGCCGACCTTGCGGCTACGGCGTTGCGAGAGACCGAAGAGGAGGTGGGCATCGAGGCGAGTCGCGTCGAGGTGCTCGGCTACTTGCGCCCGCAGTGGACCATTAGCGGTTACACCATGACGCCCGTGATCGGACTCGTGTCGGGTGCCGTGTCACTGGTGACCGATCCCAGTGAGGTGGCGAGCGCATTTCAGGTCCCGGCTGCACACCTGTTCGACGTTCGCCATCACCGGCGTTTTCGTCGCGAATATGACGGTTTCGCGTTCGATGCACTGGAGATCCAGTGGCGCGAGCACCGGATCTGGGGCGCCACGGCGGGGGTCATCGAGCGTCTGCACCGCGTCATCGAGCGGCGCGACTAGCCCAGCCGTCCAGCCTGGCCCTCTGGCCTGGCCGCCTAGCGAGGTCGCTCAAACAGGTAGTGGCTCACGCCCCACTCCTGGCCGCGCTCATAGCCGAACAGTTCCGCGCAGGCCATGAAGAACATGCGCCAGCGCATCCACCAGCGCTGAGTTTCCGCGTCGCCATAAGTCTCGCCAAGGATCGGGCGCACCTCTGCCTCACGGGCGTCCATGGCGGCCAGCCAGGCGTTGGACGTTTTCTCGTAGTGTTGTCCGTCCCAGCGCCACTGGCTGACGAGTGACAGGTGGTTCTGGAAGCGCAGCGCCAGGTCGTCGCTGGGCATCATGCCGCCCGAGAAGAAGTGCCGGCTCATCCAGTCCACGCTGCCCCGGTCCTCGAACAGGTAGGCCGCGCTGCGGTGTGCGAACACGTGCATGAAAAAGCGGCCGCCGGGGACCAGCCAGTCGTGAATCCTCGCGAACAGGCGCGGCCAGTTGCGCATGTGCTCGAACATTTCCACGGACACCACGCGGTCGAAGTGGGCCCCCGGGTCGAAGTCGTTCATGTCGGCCGTGACGATGCGCAGATTGTCGAGCCCGCGGCGCTGGGCTTCGGCTTCGATCCATTCGCGTTGGGAGTTCGAGTTGGACACCCCCATCACCTCGCAAGCCGGGTAGTGGGCCGCGATCCAGAGCGACACCGAGCCCCAGCCGCAACCGAGATCGAGCACGCGCTGGCCGTCCGCAATGCCTGCGCGCTCGCAGGTGACTTGCAGGGCAGCGGCTTCCGAGTCTTTGAGTGTTGTGACGCCGCTGGGCCAGTAGCCGCAGCTGTACTTGCGGTGTGGACCCAGGACCGCGCCGAAGAATGCCGCGGGGACTTCGTAGTGCTGTTCATTGGCGCGCTCGGGCACGAGCGCGATCGGTGCGTCGCGGAGCGCATCGACAAAGCGCTGTTTGTCGCGGGCCACGCGCTCGGCGTCGGTCGTCGCGGACTCAATGAGTCGGTTCGCCATGAGCCCGCGCATCGCGCGCCGCAGCAGCGAGTCCGGGATCCAGCCGCGCTCGGTCCAGGCAATGGTGCGTTCGTTGGCAAGTCCCACGAGAGGCGCTCCTCGGGCGTCAGGTTTCAGGTGATCTGTGCGGCCAGACGCGGCATGCTACGCGAGCCGCGCGGGCTCCGCATGCGCCCGTGATGCGGGGCCGCGAGGCATCGTACGCTGCATTCTTTTCGAATAAAGAATCTCTATTAAAAACATACTTTAATGACTGATATCTCGAAACTCATTGACATCATGGCCGCCCTGCGTGACCCGGAGTCCGGCTGCCCCTGGGACCTCGAGCAGGACTTCGCGAGCATCGCGCCCTACACGATCGAGGAGGCCTACGAGGTGGCCGACGCCATCGAGCGCGGTGCGTTGCACGAGTTGCCCGACGAGCTCGGTGACCTGTTGTTACAGGTCGTGTTTCACGCCCGGATGGCCCAGGAGCAAGGTCTGTTTGCGTTCGATGATGTCGTCACGGCCATCGTCGACAAAATGGTACGACGCCATCCGCACGTTTTCGGCGACGAGGACCGCGGCGACAGCGCGCGGGTGCTGGGCCGCTGGGAAGACATCAAGGCGGCCGAGCGGGCCGCGGCGGGTGGCGAAAAGGCAGCAGATGACAGCGCGTTGGCCGGCGTGGCCACGGGGCTGCCCGCGTTGCAGCGCGCCGTAAAGCTCGGCAAGCGTGCCGGCCGCGCCGGATTCGACTGGCGCGCGCCCGAGCAGGTGCGCGGCAAGGTGGAAGAGGAACTGGCCGAGATCGACGCGGCGATCGCCGCCCTGGCGCCGGGCACGGCCGGC
Organism: Pseudomonadota bacterium; assembly: GCA_039821605.1. Classification (GTDB taxonomy): domain Bacteria; phylum Pseudomonadota; class Gammaproteobacteria; order Steroidobacterales; family Woeseiaceae; genus CALBPI01. The sequence goes on from JBCBNV010000001.1 coordinate 758,070, forward strand.
GCGGATACCGCGGTTGAGGAGGAGCTCGGCGACCTGTTGTTCTCCGTCGCGCAGTGGTCGCGACACCTCGGGGTGGACCCGGCGCGCGCGTTGCGGCGCGCTTCGGCCAAGTTCGAGCGCCGCTTCCGGCGCATGGAGGCCGATCTGGACGGGTCGATCGACGGCCTTGATGACGCCGCGCTCGACGACGCCTGGGAGGCCGCAAAGGCCCGCGACGCCTGACGTTCAGCCGATTCAGGGTTATTCAGGCCGCATTCAGCCCCGCGCGCGTAGTGTGGGCTCACGCTCCCGGCATGGGGCCGGGGCGAACCGTGTGAGTCCTCTGGAGGCAACCATGAACACGCCCACGCGAATTGCGGCCGCAACCGCGCTGTGTCTGGCCACAGCAGCCCAGCCAGCGCTGGCCGACCACCGTTACGACGACGGTGGCGAAACCACCTACGAGTACGCCCGTGTGCTCGACGTCAAACCCTTGATCCGTACCGTGCAGGTCGAGATCCCCGTCCGTGAGTGCTACGAGCGTCCCGTCGAGGTGCGTCGTGAGCGACGTCGCGGCGGACTCGGTCGCGTCATCGCAGGCGGCATCATCGGCGGCGTCATCGGCAGCCAGTTCGGCGACGGCAGTGGCCGCGAGGCCATGACCGTGCTCGGCAGCGTCATGGGTGCTGCGAGCGCCTCTGAGGACGTCCGTGAAGAGCGGGGCAGCGAGCACCGCACGCAGAAGTACTGCGAGACGACCTACGAGTACGAGGAACGCGACCGTGTCGAAGGCTTCCGCGTGACCTACGAGTTCGACGGCAAGACCTACACCACGCGCACCGAGACTGATCCCGGTGACGAGATCCGCGTGCGCGTCGAGGTCAGGCCGCTCGTCGACTGAACCCAGGGGCACCCGTGCTGCGGCTGAATTCGAGCAACGCGTCATTGCAAAGGCGTACGTGGCGACCGAGAATTCCAAGGATGATCAGGATTCTCGGTGCCACCCTGTTGCTGGCCGCCGGCACGGCCCAGGCCCAGCCGGTCACGCCAGCCGCAGATGCGTCCGGTGCGGTTGCGGCCGTCGCCGACAGCCCCGCGCCCGATGCTGTGGCGCGCGACAAAGTGACGCTCGAAGAGGCCGTACGGCGCGTGCGCAAGCAGTACGGCGGCCGCATCGTGTCCGCCGAGACACGGGGCAGCGGTGATCGCCGTGTGCACGTGATCAAGGTGCTGACCGACGACGGTCGCGTGCGCACGGTCCGGATCAACGCGAACTGACATGCGTTTGCTGCTTGTAGAAGACGATGCCGCGTTGCGCGAGAGCCTGACCAACCAGCTGCTCTCTGCGGGCTACCGCGTGGAGCAGGCGGCCGACGGGGAGGAGGGCTGGTACTACGCCAGCGAATACCCCATCGACCTGGCCATCGTCGATCTTGGGCTGCCCAAGATGCCCGGGCTCGAGCTCGTGCAGAAGCTGCGCGAGTCGGGCCGGACCTACCCGATTCTCATTCTGACGGCGCGCGATAGCTGGCAGGACAAGGTCGATGGTCTGCAGAGCGGTGCCGACGACTATGTCGCCAAGCCGTTTCACTTCGAAGAGCTCGCTGCGCGCGTCAATGCGTTATTGCGTCGTGCCGGGGGCTGGGCATCCGCCGAGCTCGATTGCGGCCGCATCAAGCTCGACACCTCGAAACAGCTGCTCACCGTCGACGATGAGCACGTCGAGCTCACGAGCTTTGAATACGCGTTGCTCGAGCACCTCATGATTCGCGCGGGTGATGTGATCTCGAAGACGGAGCTCACCGAGCGGCTCTACGATCAGGACTACGAGCGCGACAGCAACGTGATCGAGGTCTTCATCGGTCGTTTGCGCAAGAAGCTTGACCCTGACGGCACGCTCAAGCCCATCGAGACCCTGCGCGGCCGCGGCTACCGCTTCGCGCTGGCCCGGGCCGGCGACTGAGCGGCACGGTGCGCTCGCTGCGGCTGCGTCTGCTGGCCTGGACGAGCCTGCTGCTGGCGGCAAGCTTCGCGTTGCTCGGCGCCGTCATCGACTCGGGCTTTGAGGCCGCGCTCGAACAGGCGCAGCGCGATCTTCTCGACAGCCAGATCATTACCCTGCTGGCCGTATCGGAACCCGGTGAGGACGAGTCGCTGGCGCTGCCCTACGACATGCCCGAAGTCAGGCTCAACGCACCGGGCTCGGGACTCTACGCGTCGATACGCGATGACGCGGGTACGGCGCAGTGGCGCTCGGCTTCGGCCGTCGGTCTCGACATCGAGCCTGCCGCACCGTTGCCCGGAGCCGGTCAGCGCCTGGTAACCGTGCAGCAGACGTCGACAGGTGAAGAGCTGCAAGCGATGACGCTGGGTATTGTCTGGCAATTCGACGACACCCGGAGCCGGTACTTCGCGCTCACCGTGGCCGAGAGCCGCGCCAGCATTGAGGCCCAGCTCAGAAGTTTCCGCGGTCAGCTCTACATCGCCTTTGCCGCCATTGCCGTCGTGCTGCTCATTGCCGTGGCGGCGTTGTTGTCCTGGCTACTGCGGCCGCTGGGCCAGATCGCGCGCGAGATCCGCGCGGTTGAAGCCGGTGAGCGAACCAGTCTCTCGGCCGACTATCCCAGCGAACTCACGGGTGTGGCGCGCAATCTCAACCGGCTCGTCGACAGCGAGACCCGACGCACGACGCGTTACCAGCAGACGCTGTCGAATCTCGCGCACAGCCTCAAGACGCCGCTGGCGGCCGCGCAAAGCCTGCTTGGCGAACGCGGCGACGGCGACGATCCCGTGGCCGAGCAGCTCACGCGCATGCAGGACATCGTGCGCTACCAGCTCGCGCGGCCCGCGGCGGCGGGCGGCCAGCTCACGGGGCGCGGCGCGGTGCCCATCCTGCCCGAGCTGCACGCGCTGCTCGACGGACTGGACAAGGTCTACCGCGACAAGGGTGTCAGTGCCGAATTGGATGTGGACGAAGGACTCAGCTTCGAGGGTGACCGCGGCGATCTCGTCGAGATCGTGGGCAACCTGCTCGACAACGCCTACAAATGGTGCGCGCGCCGCGTGCTGCTCGAGGCGCGTGCTGCGAACGGTGTGCTCCGTATTCGCATCGAGGACGACGGACCTGGCATCGTCGATGTCGAAGGTGCACTCGAACGCGGCACGCGGCTCGACGAGACCACGCCGGGCACGGGCATCGGCCTCGCGGTCGCCAACGAGCTGGTGGGCGTTTACGAAGGCGCGCTCGAGATCGATCGCGGGCCGCTGGGTGGTGCGCAGCTCACATTGACACTCCCGGGCGGTGCTTCGGGCAGCGACTGAGGCCTGTGCGATAATCACCGGATGACGCGGTCTCCAATGCCGCGCGCAGACGATCTCATGCTGCGCGACGCGCACGCGCTGGCCACGGGCAAGCGCCTCAATCAAGACATCCTCGACCACTCGCAGGCACAACGCGCCGCCCGCGAGGCGCTCACGCTCACCCACGAGGGCGGCGACGCCGAGCTGCCCATTGCCGAGCACCGCGAGGCCATCATCGGCGCGTTGCAGTCGCACCGCGTGATTGTCGTGTCGGGCGAGACGGGCTCGGGCAAGACCACGCAGCTGCCGCGCTACGCGGTGGCGGCGGGCTTCGGTCGTCGCGCCATGATCGGGCACACCCAGCCGCGTCGCATCGCCGCGCGCGCCGTCGCCAGTCGCATCGCCGATCTTTGCGGCGTGACGCTGGGGGAGGGCGTGGGCTACGCCGTACGCTTCGACGACCGCAGCGCGCCCAATACGCTCGTGCGGGTGATGACGGACGGCATTCTGCTCAACGCACTGCAGCGCGATCCGCTGTTGCTCGACTACGAGGTCATCATCGTCGACGAGGCCCACGAGCGCAGCCTCAACATCGACTTCCTGCTGGGCTATCTGAAACGGCTGCTCGACAAGCGCGATGACCTTCGCATCGTCATCACGTCGGCAACCATCGACCACGCGCGCTTCGCCGCGCATTTCGGCGATGCGCCCGTCATCGAGGTTTCGGGTCGTGGTTACCCCGTAACCCTGCGCTACGCCGATACGGCGGTCGCAACCGATGACAGCCGCAAACTCGCGCGTCAGGTCGCCGAGGCCGTCGACACGGTGCTCTCCGAGCGGCTGGCCGAGGGTGCGCCGGACCTGCTCGTTTTCCTGCCCGGCGAACGTGAGATCCGCGACGCAGAGCGCGCCATCGGCAAGCGGCGCGGCCCTGACGTCGACGTGTTGCCGCTCTATGGTCGGTTGTCCGACAAGGACCAGGCGCGCGTGTTCCAGGCGGCGGGCCGGCGGCGTGTGGTGCTGGCGACCAACGTTGCCGAAACGTCGATTACGGTGCCGCGCATCGGTGCCGTCATCGACTCGGGTCTCGCACGGATCAGTCGTTACGCGCACCGCAGCCGCGTGCAGCGCCTGGGTGTGGAGCCCGTGTCCCAGGCCAGCGCCGATCAGCGCGCAGGGCGCTGCGGCCGCATCGGTCCGGGTCTGTGTTTGCGCCTGTATCCCGAGCCCGACTATGAGTCGCGCGACGCGTTCACGGACCCGGAAATCCTGCGTACCAACCTCGCCAGTGTGGTGCTGCAGATGGCCGCGCTGGGTCTCGGCGACCCGCTCGATTTCCCGTTTCTGGACGCGCCGGCGGCTGCGAGCGTCGACGATGCGCGACGACTGCTCGCAGAGCTAGGCGCGTTGGGCGGCAAACGTCGCATCACCAAACTGGGTCGCAGGATCGCGCGCCTGCCGCTCGACCCGCGCCTCGCGCGCATGCTCGTCACGGATACGGACCCGCAGACGCGCGCCATCGTCACGGTCATCGTCGCGGCGCTGAGTATCCAGGACCCGCGGTTGCGACCGCCCGATCAGGCCGAGGCCGCCGATACGGCGCATGCGGCTTTCGAGGTGCCGGGGTCCGATTTCCTGGGGCTGTACGCGCTCTGGACTGCGGCCCACGAACAACGCGCGTCGCTCGGTCGCCGCGCCTACGAGCGCTGGTGCGAATCGAACTTCCTGTCGCCGCGGCGTATGCGAGAGTGGGGCGAGGTGTTCACACAGCTCGCGCGGCTTGTGGCCGCCGATCGAAATCAGCTGCCACCGCCGGCCAGCGTCGTTGATGAGCGCGCGGATCGCGTGCACCGCGCCGTGCTCTCGGGATTGCTGTCGCACGTGGGTACGCACGAGGCCAATGGCGAATACGTCGGCGCGGGCGGGCGACGATTCTGGTTGCACCCGGCTTCGACCTTGCACGGTCGCACGCCGCGCTGGGTCATGGCGCTCGAGATCGTGCAGACGCGGCGTCGGCTCGCGCGCCATGTCGCGCGCGTCGACGCGCGATGGCTGCCGCGAATCGCGGGTCGATTGGTCGAGTACGAGTACCAGCAACCGTATTGGAATGCGCGCCGGGGTCGCGTCGAGGCAAAGCGCACGAGCCTCTTGTACGGTCTTGTCATCGAGGCCGGCAAGCGTGTCGATTTCGGTGCCATCGATGCGGCGGCGGCGCGTGGCGTGTTTCTTCGCGACGCACTCGCGGCCGACCGCGTGGGTCTGGACGCTGAGTTTCTCGCTCACAACCGCGCCGTGCTCGAATCCGTTGCGGGCATCGCGGGGCGATTGCGTCGGCGTGTGGAGATCGGACCCGCCGCGTTGGCGGCGCGCTACGCGGCGTGTCTGCCCGAGTCGGTTATCGATCGGCGCTCGCTTGTGCGTTGGCTCGCGAAAGCAACGCCCGACGAACGCGCGCGACTTCACTTCACGCAAGACGATCTCACGGGTGAGGCGCTCGACGACGACGCGCTGGCCGATATGCCCGAAAAGGTCGAGCTTGCCGGCAACCGACTCAAGATCGATTACCAGTTCGCACCCGACCGCGCCGATGATGGTGCGAGCGTTGTGGTTCCGGCGGCGCTGTTGCCTGCGATTACGATGAGCCAGGTCGAGACCAGCATCCCCGGGCTCATGGCGCGGCGCATCGAAGCACGGCTGCGCGCGCTACCCAAGGCCAGCCGCCGGCAGCTGCACCCGATTCGCGAGGTCTCAAACCGGCTCGTGACGCGATTAGGTGAACTCGGTACGCGGGGCTCGCTCGACGCACGGCTTAGCGCATTGCTGGCAACAGAATTTCGCGTCGAGGTTTCCCCTGACACCTGGGCGGACCTCGTCGAGCCCGAGTACCTGAAGCCCGCCATTCGTGTCGTCGACGACAGCGGGCGTGCGCTGGGGTCAGGGCGCGATCTCGACGTGCTCAAACGCGAGCTGGCGCCGCAAGTGCAGGCGGAGACGCGCGAGCATGCGCCCAAGGCGGCGCGAAGCGACACAACGCCAAGACGCGAATGGCGCTTCGAGCCCATCCCCGAATCACAGACCGAGGCGCGCGGCGACCTGACGCTGACCGTGTACCCCGCGCTGCGCGAGCGCGGTGGGGGCGTCATCGTTCACCCGTTTCTCGATGCCGGTGAGGCACAACGCGCCCACAACGCAGCCGTGCTCGCGTTATTGGGCTATCGGTTCGCGCAGCAACTGAAGGCGCTGCGCAAGACGCTGCTTGCCGATCGCGGCATTCAGCTGCGCTGGGCGGCACATGATGACCCGGGCGGGGCGCAACTCATTGAGGACGTGCAGCGCGCCACACTGCAACGCGCGTTTGGCGACCGGTTTGCCGGCATACGCGATGACGACGCGTGGCGGGCCTTATGCGAGGCGCACGCGCACGAAGTCGTGGAGGCGGGCGAACAGGTCCTTGCCGTGCTGCGCGATGTGCTCGCGGCTGAGGTGTCTTGCCGTGGGGCGCTCGACGCGGCGCCGGAGCATGTCGTCGACGCTCGCGATGACGTGCGCGTGCAGCTTGTGCGGCTCGTGCATCCGGGCTTTCTCGCCGATACACCGGCGGCGCGGCTCGACGATCTGCCGCGATTCCTTGAAGCGGCGCGCCTGCGGCTCGAGCGCGTGGCCTCAAACACGGCGCGCGACCACGATTCGATGGCCATGGTGCACAGCCTCGAGGCGCGCATGCGGGCGTTTGACCGCGCCACACCGACACCGGAGCAGAGCGATGCCCTGGAGGCCTTCCGCTGGCTCATCGAGGAGCTGCGCGTGTCGTTGTTCGCCCAGACGCTGGGCACCCGCGAGAAAGTCTCCGCCAAGCGCCTCGAGAAGCGCTGGGAAGACATTCTGCGGATGGCGGCCTGAGCCTAGCTGTCCTTCGGTTTCCCGCCGTTACCGGACACCGATTCCGCGATGCCCATGAGCGGCTCTATGAGATCCATGGGCAGCGGGAACACGATTGTTGTGGTCTGCTCGCCCGCGATGTCCTTGAGCGTTTGCAGATAACGCAGCTGCAGCGCCTGCTTTTCGCCCGCGAGCATACGTGCAGCCTCAGCCAGCTTCTGTGCAGCCTGCTGCTCGCCTTCGGCGTTGATCACCTTCGCGCGACGCGAGCGCTCGGCTTCAGCCTGCTGGGCGATGGCGCGGATCATGCTCTCATCGAGGTCGACGTGCTTGATCTCGACGTTGGCGACTTTGATGCCCCAGTTGTCGGTTCGTGTGTCGAGGATCGCCTGAATGTCGGCGTTGAGTTTGTCGCGCTCGCTGAGCATGTCGTCGAGCTCGTGCTGACCCAGTACAGAACGCAGCGTGGTTTGTGCGAGCTGGCTGGTTGCCTCGAATACGTTGGCGACATTGATGATGGCCTTGTCGGCCGCCACGATACGGAAGTAGATGACCGCATTGACCTTGACCGAGACGTTATCTTTGGAGATGACGTCCTGGGTTGGCACGTCCATGACGTTGACACGCAGATCGACGATCGTGGCCTTCTGCAGGAACGGGATGAGCAGGATCAGGCCCGGCCCCTTAACCGTCTGGTAGCGACCCAGAAAGAACACAACGCCGCGCTCGTACTCCTGCAGGATCTTGATGGCGTTGACGAGAAAAATGACGACGAGCACGCCGACAAATCCGAGGATGACTTCCATACCGGGCTCCGATTAATTCAATGAACAGGGTGCTGACTAGCGGCGCTTGACGGGCGATACGTGCACGGTCAGTCCGTCGACTTGCGTGACCTGGAGCGTCTCGCCGGCCCGGACCGGGCCGTCGCTGACGGCGTGCCAGCGCTCGCTCTCAAGCCAGACGAAGCCTTCGCCGTCGAAATCATCGATGGCGACCGCTTGATGCTTCTTCATGCCGACGACGCCCGTGACGGCACCTTTCGTGTGCAATCGGCGGGCGTATGCGGCGGTCGCGAAGGTGAGGCCACCGACGACCGCGGCGATGCCGCCGACGCTGAGTCGGGAGATCTCAAAGCCGGGCACGCCCGTGTCGAACGCCATAATGGCGCCGACGACAAACGCAATGATCCCGCCGAGACCGAGCGCGCCGAACGAGGGGACAAAGACTTCGGCAACCATGAGCAGGACGCCGAGCAGGATTAGTCCCAGCCCCACGTAATTCACGGGCATGACCTGTAGCGCGTAGGCGGCCAGCAGAAGACAGATGGCGCCGATGACGCCGGGCACGATGGCGCCCGGGTTGAAGGCCTCGAACCACAGGCCGTAGACGCCCACGAGCACAAGCAGCACAGCAATTGACGGGTCCGAAATGACGAGCAGCAGTTTCTGGCGCCAGGTCGGCTCGAAAAAGGCGATATCGCCGCCGGCCGTGGCCAGCGTCACGGTGTCACCACCGTCGAGCACCACATCGGTGCCATCAACGACCAGGAGTAACTCTTCCAGATTGCTCGCGAGCACGTCGGCGACATTCTGTTCGACGGCCTCGCGCGCGGTCAGCGTGGCGCCGTCGCGCACCGCCTTTTCTGCCCAGTCCGCGTTGCGGTCGTGGCGCTCAGCCAGGGTGCGAATGTAGGACACGGCATCATTGATGATCTTGCGGCCCATGGCGCTCGGGTTGCGTTCGGGCTCGGCAGGGCTGTCTTCTGCGGCTGCGTCCTCGGCAGCCGTATCTTCGTCCGCCGCGTCATCGGACGCCTCCACGGCATCGCGAACGGCGTCTGCGACCTCATCGGCGCCGTCGCTGCCAGGGCGCCCCGGGGCGTCATCATCGGTCACGCCACTGCCGCCGATATCCACGGGCGTCGCGGCACCCAGATTGCTCGTGGGGTGCATCGCAGCCACGTGGCTTGCGAGCAGGATGTAGGTGCCCGCACTGGCTGCGCGCGCGCCGCCCGGTCCGACCCACGTTGCGACGGGAATCGGGGAGGCGAGGATCTCGCTCACGATGTCGCGCATGGCGCTGTCCAGACCGCCCGGCGTGTCCATGCGCAGGACGATGAGATCGGCATCCGCCTCGATGGCCTTGCGCATGCCCGTGCGAACGATTTCTGCCGTGGCCGCACCGATGCCGCCTTCGATGTCGATGACGTAGGCACCGGCCGCATGGGCCGCGTGGGACAACGCCGCTGTGGCAGCCAGTGTCCCGAAGAACACCGACGCGACGCGGCGTGCTGCTTGGCTTAGTCTTGCGAGCTTCATAACCGCATTTTAGCACCCCGATACCCGGTCACCGTAGATCATGCGTCCAAGGGGTGTCGGACGGCGTACAATAATCAGTGACCTAGGGGGCATCTTGGGCGTGGCGCGAATCAAGTTTTTCACTACTGGCGGGACGATAGACAAGGTCTACTTCGACGCCGCAAGTGCGTTCGAAGTCGGCGAGTCCGTCATCGAACAGCTCCTGCGCGAAGCCCTCGTCGACTTCGAGTTCGAGTGTGTATCGCTGATGCGCAAGGACAGCCTCGAAATGACCGATGACGACCGCGCGAGCATTCGCACGGCGGTCGAATCCGACGCGGCCACTCGCATCATTGTCACGCACGGCACCGACACCATGGTCGATACGGCGCTCGCGCTCGAGGGGCTCGACGGTAAGACCATCGTGCTCACGGGCGCGTTGACACCCGCGCGATTCCGGTCGACAGACGCTATTTTTAACGTCGGCATGGCTGTCGCGGCCGCCCAGAGTCTTCCCGCTGGCGTCTACGTTACGATGAGCGGCCAGGTGTTCGCGGCCGGCGATGTCGTCAAGAACCGCGACCGAAACCGATTTGAGGTGCGGCCCGCGGGCGGCGCAACGGGCAGCAATGCCTGACAGGAGCATGCAATGAGAAAGACCGTTATCGCCATGACACTGGCACTCGCCGCAGCGCAGCCCGCAGCGGCGCAGAACCCCATGGAGAATGTCGAAATCACCGTGCTGCCAGTCGGCGACGGGCTGTACATGCTCATGGGTCGCGGCGGCAACCTGGGTTTGTCCGTCGGCGACGATGCCACATTCCTTATTGACGACCAGTTCGCGCCGCTCACCGACAAGATCGTGGCGGCCGTTGCCACGGTGACAGACCGGCCTATCGACTACGTGCTCAACACCCACTGGCATTTCGACCACACGGGTGGCAACGAGAACCTCGGTGACAGCACGGTGATCATGGCCCACGACAACGTGCGCAAGCGCATGGCCGAGGGCCAGTTCCTCGAGGCGTTCCAGATGCAGATCGACCCGGCCCCCGAGGTCGCGCTGCCCGTGTTGACGTTCAATGACACGCTCACGCTGCACGTGAACACCCTGACCATCCATGGCTTTCACATCGAGCATGCGCACACGGACGGGGACACGCTCGTGCACTTCGAAGAGGCCAACGTGGTGCACATGGGCGACACGTTCTTCAACGGCATCTACCCGTTCGTCGACCTCGAGAGCGGCGGCGACGTGGAGGGCATGATCGAAGCTGTCGACGCCGTGCTGGCGCTCGCCGATGACGAGACCAAAATCATTCCGGGGCACGGCCCTCTGGCCGATCGCAAGGTGCTTATGGGTTACCGCGCCATGCTGGCCGGTGTGCGCGATAACGTGGCCAAGGGCATTGCCGAGGATTTGAGCCTCGAAGAGATTCAGGCGACGAAGCCCTCGGCGCCATTCGACGCCGAGTTCGGTGATGGCTTCGTACCGCCCGATCGCTTCGTTGCGGCCGTCTATGGGTCGCTGACGAACTGAGTCGTGCGGCGATTATCCCAGGTCGAAATTGATGCCCTGGGCCAGCGGCAGGTCCGTGCCGTAGTTGATCGTGTTGGTCTGGCGGCGCATATAGGCCTGCCAGGAATCGCTGCCGGCCTCGCGACCGCCGCCGGTCTCCTTTTCGCCACCGAATGCGCCACCGACTTCGGCGCCGGACGTGCCGATATTGACGTTGGCGATACCGCAGTCTGAACCGCTGGCCGCGAGGAACTGCTCGGCGCGTTGCAGGTTGTCCGTGAAGATCGCCGAGGACAGGCCCTGGCGCACGTCGTTCTGCATTGCGATGGCCTCGTCGAGCGTGTCGAAGCCGATCACGTAGAGCAGCGGTGCAAAGGTCTCGTTCTGCACGATGTCCCAGTGGTTCTCTGCCGTGGCGATCGCGGGTGTCACGAAGTTGCCTGGACGGTCGAGGCGTTCGCCGCCCGTGAGCAGCTTGCCGCCCGCGTCGCGAACGGCGGCTATTGCGTTTTCGAAGCGCTCGACCGATGCCTCGTCGATGAGCGGACCCATGAGGGTCGCGTCGTCGAGCGGGTCGCCGATTCGCACCTGTTTGTAGGCGCCAACGAGTTTCTCGAGCAACTCGTCGCGGCGACTCGCGTGCACGAATACGCGGCGCGTCGTCGTGCAACGCTGGCCTGCCGTGCCAACGGCGCCGAACACAATGGCCGGCACGGCCAGGTCCATGTTGGCGAACTCATCCACGATGAGCGCGTTGTTGCCGCCGAGCTCGAGCAGGGAACGGCCCATGCGACGCGCCACCTGTGCGCCAACGCTGTTGCCGACTTCGCAGCTGCCCGTGAAGCTCATGAGGTCGATGCGGCGGTCGTCGACGAACTGTGTCGCGAGCGCGTTCTCGGCGTCGTTGAACAGGTGCATGATCGGCGGCAGGTCCATGTCGGCCAGCGCCTCGTTGCAGACCTTCTGCACGGCCACGCCGCAGAGCGGCGTTTTCGGCGAGGGCTTCCAGATGCACACGTTGCCCGCGATGGCCGCGATGAAGGCGTTCCAGGACCAGACGGCGACCGGGAAGTTGAACGCCGAGATGATGCCGACGAGCCCCAACGGGTGCCACTGCTCGTACATGCGGTGTTGCGGGCGCTCCGAGTGCATCGTCTTGCCGTACATCATGCGCGACTGGCCCACGGCGAAGTCGGCGATATCGATCATCTCCTGAACCTCACCCACGCCCTCGGCCTTGATCTTGCCGTTCTCGAGGCTCACGAGGCTGCCCAGTGCGTCCAGGTTGTCGCGCAGCGCGTTGCCCATGCGACGCACGGCTTCGCCGCGCGCGGGTGCGGGTACCGTGCGCCAGACGGCGAAGGCCTCGCGTGCGGCAGCAACGATGCGTTCGTAATCTTCGGCGCTCGAATTGCCGACATGGGCAATGGTCTCGCCCGTGGTGGGGTTGATCGAGGCGATGCGGCCTGCACCGGCGTCAGCCAGCGGCGTACCGCCAATCCAGCTACCGGCATTGTCGGCGCCGAGGCCGAGCTGTTCGAGTACGGGGTGGGTCATGTTGGGTTCCTCTGTGGGCTTACTGCCCCGTGCTGGCCGTGGCGATGGCCAGGGACGAGACGTTGGCGTCGCCGCCGTCGGCGTACCAGCGTCCGAATCGGTTGGTCAGAATGTCTTCGAGTGTGAACTGTTCCTGGGCGACGAAGCCCGCGAAGCGGCCCGGTGTCTCGAGCACCTTGTCGACCACGGCGCAGATGCCGCTGGCCGTCGTGATCTGGATGGCCGACCAGAGCCGGCCCGCCACGCGCTGCGGGTAAACCTTGTTCACGTAGTTCTCTTCGCGCAGCACGCCACCCTGCACGCCGCGCACGGCGGCGTAGACGATGACCACGTCCTGCAACGTCGCAGGCACGGCGCGCTCGAGAATCAACTTGAGCGTCTCGCGGTCGTCTTTCAGGCCCAGGCCATTCATGAGCAGGCGCATCTGTTCGCAGTGGCCCGGGTAACGCATGGTCTTGTAGTCCATGTTGCGCACGCGGTCGCGGTAGGTCTCGGCCAGCGAGCCCAGGCCACCCGAGGTGTTGAAGGCCTCGTAGAGCGTGCCGTCGATCTGGATTTCCTCGAGGCCCTCGAGCGGCAGCACCTGCACGGGTTCGCCGTCGACGATGCTCGTGCAGAGGTTCGCATACTCGTTGATGACGCCGTCCGTCGACCAGGTCAGCGCGTACTTGAGCGCGTTGCTCGGGTGCTGGGGCAGGGCGCCCACACGCAGCTGCACGTCACGAACGTCGTCAAAGTGGCTGATGAGTTCGTTGGCGGCGATGCTGATAAAGCCTGGTGCGAGACCGCACTGCGGTACGAACGCGGTGTCGGCGCCTTCGGCGAAACCGCGCACGGCCTCGGTGACGGCCACGTCCTCGGTGAGGTCGAAATAGTGCAAGCCCGCATTGCGCGCGGCCTCGGCTACGGGCGGGTTGCAGAAGAACGGCAGGCTCGAGATCAGCGTGCCGGGCGCGTGCTCGGCAATGTGGGCTGCCAGTGCGGCGGGATCGGTGGCATCGAGCGCGAACGGTCGGACGTTGTCGAGACCGTGTCCTTCGGCAACGGTGCGCGCGGCCTGGGCGTCGGCGTCCGCTAGCTGGACGTCGTAGTCGCCGCTGTCGGCAAGCAGCCCCGACATCAGCGCGCCGATCTTGCCGGCACCGAGAATCAGTACCTTGTGCATACGTTCCAATTCCCCTCTTATTATCAATCACTTGGGCAGCTCTTGCGGCTGCCGCTGCGCGCCCGTCCCAGGGTGCGCTTCTCTTCAGGTGGCGCGGAGTGTGCCCAATCCGGGACGCCGTGACCACCCACGGACCACTCGGCAGTTTCTCATGTAACCGTAGGTCATTGGCAGCCTTGCGTTTTCTTTTTGCAGCGCACAAAACCGCTGTGGCACCATCGCGCCATGAGCAAGTCACCCGCCCAGAATCCCTGGCACCCGGCAAGCTGGGAAACGCGCGTTGCGCGCCAGATGCCAACGTACCCCGACCCCGATCACCTGGCCGATGCCGTGCGCCGCCTGTCGTCGCTGCCGCCACTCGTGACCTCGTGGGAAGTCGACAAACTGAAAGAACGCATCGCGGCCGCACAGCGTGGCGAAGCGTTCGTGATTCAAGGCGGCGACTGCGCCGAGACCTTTGACGGCTGTACCTCCGAAAACGTTGTACAAAAACTCAAGGTGTTGCTGCAGATGAGCCTGGTCGTGCTCTACGGCATGAAGAAGCCTGTTGTGCGTATCGGCCGCTTCGCAGGCCAGTACGCCAAGCCGCGTTCGGCCGACACGGAGACGCGTGACGGTGTGACGCTGCCGAGCTTCCGAGGCGACCTCGTCAACCGCAAGCCGTTTACAGAAGCCGACCGCACGCCCGACCCCGAACTCATCCTGCGCGGCTACGAGCGCGCGGCACTGACGCTCAACTTCATTCGCGGCCTCGTCGATGGCGGCTTCGCCGATCTGCACCACCCCGAGTACTGGGACCTTGACTGGGTCTCGCACTCGCCACTGGCCGACGACTACCGACGTATCACGGATGCCATCTCGGGCTCGCTCGATTTCTTCGAGTCGATCGCGGGCCGGCCCATCCACCATTCGCGGCGCGCCGAGTTCTACACGGCGCACGAAGGCCTGCATCTCAAGTACGAGCAGGCGCAGACGCGACTGCGGCGCGAGCGCTGGTATGACCTGACCACCCACTTCCCCTGGATCGGCATGCGCACGGCCGCACTCGACGGCGCGCACGTCGAGTTCTTCCGCGGCGTCGCCAACCCCGTCGGTATCAAGATCGGACAGGGCATGGACACGGAGTGGCTGCAGGAGCTCTTGTCGGTGCTCAACCCCGACAACGAGCCGGGACGCATTACGCTCATTCACCGCCTGGGTGCCGGCAACGTCGAGAATCACCTGCCGAAACTTATCGACGCCGTGCGCGCCACGGGCAGTCATGTGCTCTGGGTCTCCGACCCGATGCACGGCAACACCGAGACGACCGAGGGCGGCTACAAGACGCGGCGCTTCGAGAACATCGTCGGCGAGCTCGAGGCCTGTTTCAAAGTGCACAAGGAAATGGGTACTTACCTGGGCGGTGTGCACCTCGAACTGACGGGTGCCAACGTGACGGAATGCACGGGCGGTGCTCGCGGTCTGACGGACGCGGATCTCGCGCGCGCCTATCACTCGCAGGTGGACCCGAGGCTCAACTACGAGCAGGCACTCGAGATCGCGCTGCGTCTCGGCGGTCTGCGCGACGGCGCCTAGCGCGTATCGCGCAGTGCGTGCCAGGCGGCGCGCGTCTCGATTTGCCGGTTGGCGCCAGGCTCGAGGTCACCCAGGGTCCAGGGGCCAACCTGGTGACGGATCAGCCTGAGCGTGGGCAGGCCCACGGCCGCCGTCATGCGTCGAACCTGACGGTTGCGGCCCTCATCGATGACGATCTCGATCCAGCTATCCGGTACGGACTGGCGTTCGCGTATGGGTGGCACGCGCGGCCAAAGCGGTTCGGGCGGCGCAATCCCTCGCGCCTCCAGTGCACGGCCCGGGCCATCCTTAAGCCTCACACCCGCCGTCAGCGCGGCCAGCGCCGCCGCGTCGGCTTCCCCCTCGACCTGCGCCCAGTAGTGCTTGCGCGTCTTGCCCCGCGGTGACGCGATGGCCGCTTGAAGTTTGCCGTCATCGGTCAGCAGCAGCAGCCCCTCGCTGTCGTAGTCGAGCCGCCCGGCCGGGTAGACCTCGGGCACCGCGATGTAGTCCGCGAGCGTGGTCTTGTCGGCGTCAGTCGTGAACTGCGAGAGCACGCGAAACGGCTTGTTGAAGAGGACCAGGGGCATGGGCTGAGGTCACCGCGACAGGGCCCGTTACGGTACAATGTCGGCTTTGGCCCGCGCTACTGCGGGCCGTTTCGCGTGGATCGGAACGAGGCCGGTCAGACGGGCAAAGAAGCCCCGCAAACGACATCAGGGACAAGCATGCAATACGACAAGATTCAGGCGCCGGAGCACGGCGACCCGATAACGCTCACGCGCGACGGCCGGCTTGATGTGCCGGACCAGCCCATCGTGCCCTACGTCGAAGGCGACGGGATTGGCATCGACGTCACGCCCGTGATGCTCGACGTGGCCAACGCGGCCGTCGAGAAGGCCTACGGCGGCAAGCGCCGAATTGCGTGGATGGAAGTCTACGCGGGTGCCAAGGCCAGCCAGATTTACGAGAGCGCGACCTTCCTGCCGGAGGAAACGCTCGACGCGCTGCAGCGCTACGTGGTGTCGATCAAAGGCCCGCTGGCCACGCCTATCGGCGGCGGTATCCGTTCGCTCAACGTCTCGATCCGCCAGACGCTCGACCTCTACGCCTGCGTGCGCCCGATCCGCTACTTCCCGGGCGTCGAGACGCCGATGAAGGAGTCGGAGCTCGTGAACATGGTGGTGTTCCGCGAGAACACCGAAGACATCTACGCGGGGATTGAATACCCGACGGGTTCGCAGGAAGCGCAGAAGCTCATCAAGTTCCTGCAGGAAGAGCTCGGCGTCACCAAGATCCGGTTCCCGTCGAGCTCGGGGATCGGCATCAAGCCGGTCTCGCGTGAGGGCTCGGAGCGCCTCATTCGCAAGGCCATCAACTATTGCGTCGACAATGACCTCTCTTCGGTGACGTTGGTCCACAAGGGCAACATCATGAAGTACACCGAGGGCGCGTTCTGTCAGTGGGGCTACCAGCTTGCACAGGAAGACTTTGGCGCGCAGCCCAAGGACGGTGGTCCGTGGCTCGCGTTCAACAATCCGCGGACCGGCAACGAGATCATCGTCAAGGACGTCATCGCCGACAACTTCCTGCAGCAGATTCTGCTGCGCCCCGAACAGTACGACGTTATTGCCACGCTGAACCTCAACGGCGACTACATCTCCGACGCACTCGCGGCCCAGGTGGGTGGCATCGGCATCGCGCCGGGCGCCAACATCGGTGAAGGCATTGGCGTGTTCGAAGCGACGCATGGCACGGCGCCGGGCTTCGCGGGCAAGGACCGCGTGAACCCGGGCTCGCTAATCCTGTCGGCCGAGATGATGCTGCGCTACATGGGCTGGACCGAAGCGGCCGACCTCATCGTCAAGGGCATCGCCAACACGATCGCGGCCAAGGAGCTCACGTTCGACCTGGCGCTGCTGCGTGAGGCCATCCGCGCACCCAAACGCAAGCAGCCGACGGGCAAGGGCGACGTCGAGAACGAACTCGAGCAGCTGATCCCGGGCGCGACGCTCCTGGGCACCCGGGGCTTTGGCGAGGCCATCATCCGTCACATGGACGACTGACGCGCAAATGACGGATACCTACGACCGCGACTGCACCGACTGCCCACGGCTGGCCGCGCTGCTCGAGGATGTGCGTTCGCGCTACCCCGAGTACCACGCGCGACCGGTGCCATCTTTCGGCAGCGAGGCACCGCGGTTACTCATCGTGGGTCTGGCTCCGGGCATGCACGGCGCCAATGCAACCGGGCGCGCGTTCACGGGCGATTACGCGGGCGTGCTGCTTTACGAAACACTGCACGCCGTCGGCATCGCGAGCCGCCAGCAGTCTGTCAGCGCAGACGACGGTCTTGAGCTTGCCGGCACGCGCATCACGAATGCCGTGAAGTGCCTGCCACCGCAGAACAAGCCCGTCGCCGTCGAGGTCAACACCTGCGCCAGCAAGTTTCTCGTGAATGAGCTGGCCGAGGTCAATCGTGACGGCGGCGTATTGCTCGCGCTGGGTGGCATCTCGCATAAGGCGATTATCCGCACGCTGGGCATGCGCCAAGCCGATTATCCGTTTGCACATGGCGCCGAACACCATCTGCCCGACGGCCGAGTGCTCGTCGACTCCTACCACTGCAGCCGTTACAACACGCAAACGCGCCGGCTCACGCCTGCGATGTTTCTGCGCGCCGTCGAGCGCGCAGCGCGGCTCGCGCAGGTCGGAAACTTCGCCGCCTAGACTGCGATGAGTGACGACGCGGGCGCGTTCGACCCGAAAGCCTTTGTGGCCGAGCTCTCGCATCGGCCCGGCGTCTACCGTATGCAGGACGCCGACGGCAAGATCATCTATGTCGGCAAGGCGCGCAACCTGCGCAAGCGCGTGGCGACGTATTTCAGCGGCAAGGCCAAGGACGCCAAGACCATGGCCATGCTCGAGCGTGTGGCCGGTATCGAGGTCACGCTGACCAACACCGAGTCCGAGGCGCTGCTGCTCGAGCACACGCTCATCAAGCGCCACCGTCCGCGCTTCAACATCCTGCTCCGCGACGACAAGTCCTACCCGTGGATTCGCGTGAGCACAGAGCACGCGTTTCCACGGCTTTCGTTCTACCGCGGTAGTCGCAAGGGCAAAGCGGCGTACTACGGTCCCTACCCGAGTGCGGGCGCCGTCAAGAACACGCTCAACGAATTGCAGAAGCTCTTCCGCGTACGCCAGTGCCGCGACAGCTTCTACGCCAACCGCTCACGCCCCTGCCTGCAGTACCAGATCAAGCGTTGCTCGGGCCCCTGCGTCGGACTCATCACGCCCGAGGATTACGCGCGCGACGTCGAGGACAGCGTTGCCTTCCTGCAGGGGCGCAATAGTGAGGTTATCGAACGACTCATAGTGCGCATGGAGGCCGCGGCCGAGGCGCTAGACTTCGAGCAGGCCGCGCGGCTGCGCGACCAGGTGTCGCGACTGCGCCGCATCGAAGCAGAACAGCGCGTATCCACGCGCGGCGATGCGGATGCCGACATCATTGGCATCTACAGGAGCGAGGGTGTCACCTGTGTGGCCGTACTCATCGTCCGCGACGGGCGCGTTCTCGGCAGCCGTACCTATTTGCCCGCCAATGCCGCTGGCGTCCACGATGCCGCGGTGATCAGCGCGTTTCTCGGTCAGTACTACCTGGACGGCGAGCCGCCACGCGAAGTGATCCTGCCCATGGCCATCGAGGACGGCGAGGTGCTCGCAGAAGCGCTGGCCGAGCGCGCGGGCCACAAGGTGGCCATCAAGCACTCCGTGCGCGGCGACCGCGCCGGATGGCTCGGCATGGCCGCCGACAACGCCACCCAGGGTGCACGGCTCGAGTCTGCAAACCGTACCGGCATTGGCAAGCAGCTCGAGGCACTTGCCGAGGCCTTTAACCTGACTGCGCCGCCGGGCCGCATCGAGTGTTTCGATATCAGCCACACCGGCGGCGAGGCCACGGTCGCGTCCTGCGTCGTTTTCGGCAGCGAAGGGCCGCTCAAGAGTGACTACCGCCGCTTCAACATCAAGGAAGCGGGTGCGGGCGACGACTACGCAGCCATGCGTGAGGCGCTGCAGCGCCGTTACGCGCGCGTGCAGAAAGGCGAGGTGCCCATGACCGATCTCGTGCTTATTGACGGTGGCAAGGGCCAGCTTGCGCAGGCCATCGAGGTGCTCGACGAGCTGGGGCTCAACGAGGTCCGGCTCATCGGTGTCGCCAAGGGCCGATCGCGCAAGCCCGGTGCCGAGCAGTTGTTTCAGCCTGGCGCGACCCGCCCGACCACGCTGGCACCCGATGCGCCCGCGCTGTTGCTGATCCAGCGCATCCGAGACGAGGCGCACCGCTTCGCCATCACGGGCCACCGCAGTCGGCGCGCCAAGGCCCGCAAGACCTCGGGGCTCGAGGGGATTCCGGGCCTTGGTCCCGTGCGGCGGCGACAGCTACTCACACGCTTTGGTGGCCTGCAGGGGCTGCGCCGTGCGAGCATTGACGACATGGTCAAGGTGAAAGGGATCAGTCGCGATCTCGCAGAACGCGTCTACCTTGAGTTCCACCGCAGTATTGATCCCGACAGCGCCGGGGGGGCGTCGTGACCTTTAATCTCGCCAACAGCATCACCGCGTTTCGGATCGCGGCCATCCCGCTCTGCGTGATGTTGTTCTATTTGCCGGTCGAGTGGGGCCGCAAGGCCGCGGCGCTCGTCTTCGCGGCCGCCGCGATCTCGGACTTCGTCGACGGATGGATCGCGCGCAAGTTCGATCAGATGACGCCGTTTGGCGCCTTCCTGGACCCTGTGGCCGACAAGCTCATCGTGGCCGTTGCGCTCGTGCTGCTCGTCGAGTCCGACGGGCGCATGATCATGGCCATCGTCGCCGCCATCATCATCGGGCGCGAGATCACGGTCTCGGCGCTGCGCGAGTGGATGGCGCAGCAAAAGGCCAGCGCCACCGTGGCCGTGTCCATGGCCGGCAAGATCAAGACCACCTTCCAGCTCATCGGGCTCAGTTTCATGCTCTGGGGAGACCAACTCTGGGGCCTGCCCATCGAGGAACTGGGCTTCGCGGCGCTGCTCGTTGCGGCCGCGATGACCATGTGGTCCATGTGGGTGTACCTGAGTGCCGCCTGGCCTGTGCTGCGGCGCGGTACTTGAGTTAACATTGTGGGCCGGCTGACGTTGACAGCACGGTCGCGCGGAGTAAAATGCCGCGCTCGGTCGGTGGCCAGCGTGCCGCCCAGAGATACCGAACAAGCGGGTGTAGCTCAGTTGGTAGAGCGCAACCTTGCCAAGGTTGAGGTCGACGGTTCGAACCCGTTCACCCGCTCCAGGCTCAAAACCCGGTCGCACCGCGCGGCCGGGTTTTTTTGTGCCCGCGGGGCCCAGAGTGCGCAGCCTGACCCGCTGGGATATAATTTCAAGTGAAACTAATTAAGCTTCGATCTCAGGAACGCCGCTCACCATGAAACTCGCCAGCCTCAAATCGGGCCGTGATGGCCAGCTCGTTGTCGTCAGTCGTGATCTCACGCGCGCGGTCGCCGCGACCGATATTGCGCCCACGATGCAGGCCGCGCTTGATGACTGGGATGCCGTGGCACCGCGGTTGGCCGCGTTGTTCGACGCACTCGAGCGGGGCGAGGCCGAGGGCGTCTTTGAGTTCGACCAGGCGGCCTGCGAGTCGCCGCTGCCGCGTGCTTACCACTGGGTCGATGGCAGCGCCTACGTGAATCACGTGGAGCTCGTCCGCAAGGCGCGCGGGGCAGAGATGCCAGAGAGTTTCTGGCACGACCCACTCGTCTACCAGGGCGGTTCGGATACCTTCCTGGGGCCGCGCGACGACATCCCAGTGCCCAGCGAAGACTTCGGGATCGACATGGAAGCCGAGACTGCGGTCGTCACGGGTGACGTGCCCATGGGGACGTCGGCCGAGGAGGCCGGGCAGCACGTCAAGCTGCTCATGATCGTCAATGACGTCTCGCTGCGGGGGCTGATTCCCGGCGAGCTCGCCAAGGGTTTTGGTTTCTACCAGTCGAAGCCGTCGAGCGCATTCGCGCCCGTGGCCGTCACGCCTGACGAACTCGGTGCGCACTACGCTGACGGCACCTTTTCGCTGGCGCTCGAGACGCAGCTCAATGGAGCGGTTTTCGGTGCGCCCGAGTGTGGCGTCGACATGACCTTCAACTTCAACCAGCTCATCGCGCACGTCAGCAAGACGCGCGCGCTGGGCGCGGGCACGATCATCGGCAGCGGCACCATCTCGAATTACGACCGCAGCAAGGGCTCGAGCTGCATCGCCGAGAAACGCATGCTCGAGACCATCGAGCATGGCGAACCCAGGACGCCATTCATGAAGTATGGCGATACGGTGCGCATCGAAATGCGCGACACGAACGGCAACTCGATCTTCGGCGTCATCGAACAAACCGTGGTGCCGGCGTCATGAGCGGGCAGGGCGGGGAGACGCTGCTGCCGGGGTTTCGCTGCCACAAGCAGTCGGAGGCGCTCGAGGGCGTGCTGCCCGTCGGTCGCAATTCACCGCAGCGTGTCGCGCGCGAGCTGTATGCCGAAAAGCTCTCGGGTACGGCGTTTACAGCACCGCGTGCACAGAGCCTGCGCACCTGGCTCTACCGCATCCGACCCTCGGTGGTTCAGGGGCAATTCTCGCCGCTGGATCACGCGCGCCTGCGCTCGGCGCCCGATGCCGAAGGCGTCATGACGCCCAACCAGTTGCGCTGGGGGCCATTCGATCCTGCGGCGACCGAAGGAGATTTTGTTGACGGACTCGTCACGCTGGCCACGACGGGCAGCGCCGTGGGGCAGACGGGCATCGCCGTGCACCGCTACACGGCCACGCGCACGATGACCGATCGCTTCTTCTACAACGCCGATGGCGAACTGCTGGTCGTGCCGCAAACGGGCGCGTTGACCGCGCACACAGAGTGCGGCGTTCTCGAGGTGCCTGTGGGTCACATCCTGCTGATCCCGCGCGGCATGAAGTTTCGTATCGCCATTGAGACCGCCTCCTGCGGTTTCATCTGCGAAAACTACGGTGCAGCCTTTCAGCTGCCCGAGCGCGGCCCGATTGGCACCGATGGCCTGGCCAACGATCGTGACTTTGAGAGCCCAGTGGCGGCTTACGAAGACCGCGAGGGCGATTTCGAGCTCGTGGCCAAATTCGGCGGCAAGCTGTTTTCGGCGCCCATCGGCCACAGCCCGCTCGACGTTGTCGCCTGGCACGGCAACGATGTGCCTTATCGTTACGACCTCGAGCGCTTCAACACAATGGGCTCGATCAGCTACGACCACCCGGACCCCTCGATCTTTACGGTGCTCACGTCGCCGTCGGACTCGCCGGGCACGGCCAATTGCGACTTCGTGATCTTCCCGCCGCGCTGGCTCGTCATGGAAGACACGTTCCGGCCGCCCTGGTACCACCGCAACGTCATGAGCGAGTTCATGGGGCTGCTCTACGGCGAGTACGACGCCAAGGCGGCAACGGGCTTTGGCCCTGGCGGTTCGAGCCTGCACAACTGCATGTCGGGTCACGGACCGGACCTTAAGAGCTACCGCACGGGCACAACGACGGCGCTCGCGCCGCAGAAGCTCGATCACACGATGGCGTTCATGTTCGAGTCGCGCACCATTCTCGTACCCACAGAGTTCGCGATGCGTGCGCCCGAGCTGCACGCGGACTACGCCGAGTGCTGGCAGGACCTGCCGCGCGGCCTCGAAAGCTGAGGTCACGTCTGTGATTCTCCGGGGCGCGCGTGCTATATTTGCGCGCCTTCACGACCACGGCTAGGTGGCAGAGTGGTTATGCAGCGGCCTGCAAAGCCGTGTACGCCGGTTCGATTCCGACCCTAGCCTCCATTCTCACGCCGCGCCCGGGTGGCGGAATCGGTAGACGCTGCGGACTTAAAATCCGCTGTCCGAAAGGACGTGTGGGTTCGAGTCCCACCCCGGGCACCAACTCCGACAACAACTTACGTGCTGCGAGCCCGCAGCGCCCGCCCCGTTGGGGCGGTGCTGGGGCGGAAACCATGCGTCCGCCTCAGTTGTAAGCAAGGTCTACCCTGATGTGCCCGCCACGCTCCTTCCTGTTTTTTTCAGGAGCCGCCGCCTGAGTTGCTCGCTTAGGGATACTGAAACCTTCTGCTATCGGCCAACATCCGACAGTCGCTACTCCATCTTCGATACCACGTGGTCTAGCACTGCGTTCATCTGATCTTTCGGGCTGAACTCAACCTGCTTCGTATCTGCTTCCATCCTTACCGTATGCCCTGGTGGCCAGTAGTAGAATTCACCCCTTTCAACGATCTCCTCCGATCCATCTTGATACGTAACGATGATGCGCCCGTCTATGAGATAACCCCAATGAGGGCACTGGCAGTGATCGTTCTCCAGTCCCTCAAGCAGCGGACAGAAATCAGTGCCTTTCGGCACTGTCAGATAAGCACCTTGCATCTCCGCCATATCTACGGCGTGCAAGAGTCCTTCAAGTTGCGGGCGCGCCGCAGGAAGTTCAGTTGCCTTAATCTTCATCGAAAGCCCATAACAGTTCGCAAAGGCATTAAATTCTTCCACAGTATTGAGAAAGTTGTGTGACACCTCCGCTATCGCGCTGCGGGGTGTCTCTAGGGTCGACTTATGCCAGTAGCCCCAGCCGCCTGTGAGCGTCTGCTTTCTCGTTAGCGGTCATTCAAGCACTGGTGCTGGGCCTAATGAAACCGGCTGAATGCGGCCAGAAGGAGCCGCTGGGTCCTATTCAACTGGTCCGATTCTACGGGGCCAAACCAGTCGGCCAATAGCGGCCAGGTGGACCCATTCGTCCTTCCGCTTTTACTTGGCGAGCGCGATCAGAGCGCGAGCAAGCTTGATGATTTGTTTGTTGACGTGCTGCGAGCCCGCAGCGCCCGCCCCGTTGGGGCGGTGCTGGGGCGGAAACTATGCGTCCGCCTCAGTTGTAAGCAAGGTCTACCCTGATGTGCCCGCCACGCTCCGGCCGGTTTTTCCAGGAGCCGCCGCCTGAGTTACTCGCTTGAGGAAATTGAAACCTCCTGCTATCGACCAGAAGCGGACATGTTTGGTGATTCCATTCAGGACCAGATCAGTCGTCTGCCTCAACCAAGAGAGGACGAGGGTCATAGTACAGTCGGATTGAGAGAATCGTCCCGTCTCTGATCTCTAGACAATGAGCTTCCTCCAACTCTACGTTCCGTCCTTGGAGGAGAAATACAAGCTCTGCACACGCTCCGTTCGGGCCCTCATACGCTTGCTTGACCTGCTTCAATTGAACTGACGGTGCGACTCTGTTCAGAAACGCGATGACCTTGTCTCGGCCAACTATGGGCTCGGACAACAATGATCCGAAGAACGTGACATCGTCAGCCAATGGAAGGTTTTCCGCCGACTTCGTGGCAAAAACAGAGAAGTAGGCCTCAAGAACAGGCAGTTCCAAGTCTTCAGAAGTCGCGTTACCAGACCAGAAAAGCCAAAGCCCAATGACGAGGATAGTAATTGCTCGCATGTGACGTCACAGCTCCTTGAAAACACCTGATCGGCAGCGGTCATGCTGGCCTCGAGAGTGGTTTAGTCTATGAGGCAACCGCGCAGGTTGAATAGCTGTGACGGCCGCTTCGGGTCAGTAGCGGCGAGTATAGCCAGAAAAGCACGAGCGGCGGGTGAGCGAAGTAGAGCGGCCGTTCAAGGACGTTTCCGCTTCAGGGCAGGGTATGGCGTTGATGCGGGTGCACTCCGCTGCACCGTCAGACGGTAGTCTTATCCTGTTAGGCTTCACAGAGCCTGGAAATTTCCTACGGTCATTCAAGCGCGGCACGGGGCAGGCCCCGTAGGCGTTTCAACCCGGCGGCTGAGCCGCCCCAACTCTGGAGACTCTGACGATGCGAACGTTTGCGGTAGGTGTGTCTGTCCTTGCCCTGGCGCTGTCGAGCAGCGCATCGGCCACCGACTTTGGTGACCTGTTCGAGAAGACGGACCCGGCTGTGGTCGTCATCTACACGACGGAGCGCGTGCCTTCACAGCAAAGCCGTACGGGTGAGGTCGCGTCCGAAGGGCTCGGTTCTGGTGTGCTCATCGACGATGAAGGTCACATCATGACGGCGGCCCACGTCGTGCAGACCGCGGACTTCATCCAGGTCGAATTTGTCGACCGCCAGAAGATCACCGCGGTCGTGGTGTCGTCGGATCCACTCAAGGACGTGGCGCTGCTCAAGCTCGATCAGATGCCGGAGCGAACCAAGCCGGCGCGACTGGGCGATTCCGATAAGGTACGCATTGGTGACGAGGTGTACGTCATCGGCGCGCCCTATGGGCTCACGCACACGCTGACGACAGGCCATGTGTCAGCCCGCCACCGCTATGACGGCACGATGATGGACGGCGTGCAGGCCGAGGTGTTCCAGACCGATGCCGCGATCAATCAGGGCAACTCGGGTGGCCCCATGTTCAATACGCGTGGCGAGGTCATCGGCATCGTGAGCTACATCCGCAGCCAGTCGGGCGGCTCCGAGGGTCTCGGCTTCGCGGTAACCGCCAACGCGAGTTACGAGGCGTTGTTCGAGCGCCGCATGATCTGGTCAGGTATGAGCGGTGTGCTGGTTTCGGGTGCGCTCGCCGAGGCGCTCAACGTGCCGCAGGGCTATGGCTTCCTCGTGCAGCAGGTGGCTGCGCGATCGCCCGCGGAGCGGCTGGGGCTCAAGCCTAGCCGCCTGGTTGCGGTTATCGAGGGCCAGCCCATGCACATCGGCGGCGACATCATCCTGGCGGTGAATGGCATTCCCATCTCGCCCGCCATGCAGCAGTACCGCGGGAAACTTCGTGAGATGCAGGTGGGCCCGACCGTGCCATTGCGCATCCTGCGCAGCGGCGAGGTCATCGAGCTGCAGGCGCCCGTCGCGCGTTAGGGGCAGCGCTGCTTGTGTGTAGCGTTCCCAGCAATTCCGTTACCATGACAAACCAATGCGGATTCTAATCTCGCTGCTTCTTTCCACATTGTCGGCTGGCGCCGCGGAGCCTGAGACGATCGAGTCGATGGCGTCGCGGCGGCAGCCAATAGCCAATCAGCAAGTTCCGGCCGAGAGCGTTAGATTCGTCTCAATCTCGCGGGCCGGAGCTCAGAACGATCCGTACGGGTATCTTGCGGTTGTTGTCATACTTGACCAGAGCCGAGTGGGTGCTGCCAAGATTTCATTGCAGGACGCACCTCAAACTGTCGCATCGTCACGTACTGCAACGCTGTGTCGCACGGCAGTCGTCACAGCTGTCTTGGATGAAGCGTTGAAGAGCATGCAGATTCAATCGCCTCCGGTGTCTCTTGATAGGCTGTACGAAATTTACGAGGGCCTATCGTCTCAAACTATTGAGCCACCCAACCCTGTGGTAGAGGAGGGCTCAAGCTGGAAACCGCTTTCACGGTGCGATGTCGCTCTCGTGGAAGAGGCCGATGGAGGGCTTTGGGCCAAACCAATATACATTTCGTGGCCCGAGGACATTCATGCGTTGCCAAGCAACTCAGAGTTTTACGAGGTGATCGATCAATTCAATTTGATACGCCAACAGTTGCAGGTCCATTCAGAGTTGAAGTTTCGATAGCCCAGTCTAGAAGCTCAAAAGTACCACTGTGGTCAGTTAGCAACCCGTATGAAAATGGTGCGAATCGCCCCAGTGTCGCGGATTTTGGGAGGAGAAGTGTGCATGCGGCGCTGAGCATCCAAGACTCAAAACAAGCAAAGACGACGGTTTAGTCGAACTTTATGCACCTGTCGCGCGGTCGGGGCAGCGCTGCTTGACGAAGTTGCGCCGGTCACTGCCATCGGCGCGCGAGATGTCGGCGAACAGTCGGTCGCCTTCGCGTTGATAACGTATGCGCTGCGGATAGTCGTGCTGGTCGTTGAAGAATACGATTAAGTTGTCGGTGGCCTGCTCGGCCGGGAACGAACCACCGGGCTGATTGGAGGGGTAGGCGGTAAACACGAGCGTGCCTTGATCATTGCGGCGAATACTCATGAGCTCATGAAACACCGTGCGGTTTTCTACGGCGACGCTCGAGAAACCGATAAGCGCTTCGCCATCGTCGGACCAGGCTTCGATCTGCTGGCCGTCGCTTGAGATCCAGCAGCCCGTTAGCCAGGTGGGCAGGGGATCAGCTTTGGTCTGCCCTTGCAGCGCGCAACCAACGAGAAGGGCAGTACAGGCCGCCAAGCCTGCCAGTCTGAAAACCTTGGTCATCCTTGCGTCTCCCACGACGTTTCAGAAGCAGAGCGTGCAACGCGATTCGTGTCGTCGCAAGCGTGTTTTGCCGGCTTCGCGAAGTGGCACCGGTGTTACGTCAACACGACAGCGTTTAGGATGCGGGCATGCCTGAGCCAACAAACAACCCAAACCCCAGCAAAATCGTTGACCCGCCGCGCTGGTTGCGCTGGTTCATCAGCAAGCGCGTACTGGGTCCGTACACGAGTCGCAAGGCCATCGAGAAGCGGCGCCGACGTGCGGAGGCCGAGCGACGCAAGCGCGGTGAGCCGCATGTTGTTGAGTACTTCCATCAGCTCGACGATCCCTATTCGCACCTCACGGCGCAGGTGCTGGCCACGTTCGCCAATCGTTACGACATCGAGCTGCGCTGCTATCTCATTCGCGCCACGGGCGGCAAGAACCAGCCGGAGCTCGACAAGCTCGCGGTCTGGGCGCGCCGGGACGCGGCGTTGGTGGCCCCGCATCTCGGACTGGCATTCCCCGAACAGGCTGGCACCGTGCCGAATGCGGACCATGTTCGACTTGCGGGCCGCGCGCTGGCCAACAGGTCGGACGTCGCATTCATCGAGCGCCTAGAAGTCATCTCGCGGGCACTCTGGTCGGGCGATGAAGCAGCCCTCATCGAGCTTGCTGAGGACGGTGGTAGCGATGCAGAACTGGATGCCGCTCTGGATCGCGGGTCGGCGCAGCTCGCTGAACGACAGCACTACTCGGGCGCAACGTTCTACTACGGCGGCGAGTGGTACTGGGGTGTCGATCGCCTCTACCACCTGGAGCACCGACTCAGGGATCTGGGCGCGTGCAAGGCGCCGGAGCTGCCGCTCATCGCGCCACGTCCCGATGAGGACGTGTCCGGTATTGATGCGAGCGACTTGCGACTCGACTTCTACCCGTCACTGAACTCGCCTTACACCGCGGTCATCTTCGATCGCACGATCGCGCTCAAGAACGCCTGCGGGATCGCGTTCGGGCACAAGCCTGTATTGCCCATGATCATGCGTGGTCTACCCGTACCGTTGCCCAAGGCGCAGTACCTGCTGTTCGATACCAAACGTGAGGCCGACGCGGCCGGGGTGCCGTTCGGCAATGTGATCATGCCCGTGGGTTCGCCGACACGACGTGCCTATTCGCTGCTGCCCTGGGCGAAGTCAAAAGGCAGGGACGAGGACTTGATGAGCGCATTACTCAGCCATGCGTTTGCCATGGGCGTTGGCTTGCACAAGACGTCGGGCATGCGTCGTGCGGTGGAGGCCGCGGGGCTCGATTGGGGCGAGGCAAGCCAGGTCATGGATACCGACGATTGGAAGCCCATGGTCGAGCAAAGCCAGAACGAAATGATTGATGGGCTCGGCTTGTGGGGTGTGCCGAGCTTTCGCTTGTCGGGTCCCGACGGTGAGCCCGAATTAGCCGTTTGGGGTCAGGATCGACTGTGGCTGGTCGCAGCCGAGATCAAGCGCCGGGCGGGTCGCGTCGATTAACGATCGAAAAAGGAATGGCGGAGAGGGTGGGGTTGGCTCCGCCGGTCTCGGTTCGCTGCGCGACCCTCGGCTCGAACTCGCATTGTCTATTCCCGTGGGTTCGAATCCCCGCAAGACAAGCGTCGTCGAAAGCTGCGAGAACACGGCAGGAATTGAGGGTGCGACTGGCGGAGAGGGTGGGATTCGAACCCACGGTACGCTTGCGCGCACACTTGATTTCGAGTCAAGCCCGTTCGACCACTCCGGCACCTCTCCGCGGCGCGAGTCACACGTGACCGTGTGGTCGGGAGGGCGGATACTGAAGAAACTGGCGCGGAAAAGCAACGCCTGGCAGGCGTTTAGCGCTTGCGGCGTGGGCGCTTCTTTTTGGTCTTGATCGTCGACTCGGCTTCGCGCTTGGCCACCTCGGGCGCCAGTATGCGCTGAACCCGCGTTTCGGACAGCGGGTCGGCCTCATCGCGGCGCCGCGCCTTCGCATTGCGATACTTGAGGCGGTAGTCGCCGATGACGACTATGTCGTTGTGCATGAGTGCCTGCTGGCGCACCTGCCGCGAGTTGACGGTCATCCCGTTAGTCGAGTTAACGTCGATGAGATTTGCGGAATCAGGCTTGCAGATGATGATGGCGTGGTGGCGGCTCACCCAGCGCGAGGGCAGTACGATGTCGTTGTGCGGCGCGCGGCCGATCAGCACCTTGCGGCGACGGATCACGTACCGCTCCAGCAGCTCGCCGTTGCAGTTGACGAGAATCTCGCCGAAGGGCGCCTGGTCGTCACCCAGCGTCTCGGTGCCGCCATCATCGAAGGGAATCGAAGTCTGGGCGTCGCCCGGAATCCGGCGGATCTCCGTCGCGTCGGACGGTTCTTCGAAGGCGTCGCCCGTCGGGCTCAGCATGTCCGCCGGCAGCGGCGCGTGTGCGCCCACCGAATCGGCCACGAGCCGTGTGATGCGACCGGGCAGGCCGCGGCCCGCATGCCAGAGCACTTCCAAGGTCTGGTCATCGGTCTCCTGCTGATTGGCCTCAAGCAGCATCCGGATAAGCTGGCGCGATTCGGCTTCCGCCATCGCTTCGACCCGTGCTTCGCAGACAACCCGCTTGCGGACGGGCTTCATAACTTCCGCGGCGATGATGTGGCTCAGCCCCTCCCCACCGGCCAACACCATGCGGTAGGTGCTCTGGCGCTGCTGTTTCATGTTCGCCAGCTCGACGATGAGCCTCAGGATCGGAGGCTTGGCCTCGTCGACGTTATCGAAGGCCAGGATGGGCGGGGTGCCGTGGTCTGTCTGGTGCTGAGCGATGACGTGTGTCATGGCCAGCGACTCGGTTTCGTTGGCGTCGGGCAGCGGGTAGCCGAAGCGCTCCAGAATACTTAGAAGGACACCTGCAACCGTGGCGCCGCGAACGTCGATGTGGACAGTGACGACGGCACCGTCGTGCTTGTCGTTGATTCGCCTCAGGTGCTCTGACACCAGCGCCGACAATCCGCAACCCGGGGCACCCGTGAGAATCGACAGACCGTGCGGTCGTGCGAAGGCAGACGCCAGGCACTCCAACGCTTGCTCGCGGCTGGCATCAGTCACAAACGGCACTGGCGTGAAGCCAGCGGGTGGTTCAGTCGTCGCGGACAAGTAAGGCCCCTCTATACTTGCTCTTATGTCGCGGTGCTCTCGCCAGGCAGCCGCACGTAACTTATTGTCATTACAAGTGCGGTTTGCTGGCCGACCAGTCTAACCACCGCACATCGATGGTGTAAAATACCTACCATGTGATGTGCGATTACGCGCACATATGTCTCACTGTGACGGGCTTCGCGCAGTCAGTTTGCGGCGTTTGGTAAAGTCGTTTCTCGAAGAGTCGCGTAAGCTGTTGTTTCATAATGCCCCTTAGTTTCCCCCGGACCCCACTTGGAAACCCCGCTGTTTTCCGCACATGAGCTTGCCGTGTTTCGCGGCGAGCGGTGCCTGATTCAGGGCCTGTCGCTCGACGTTGCCGCCGGCGATATCGTGCACCTGGTGGGCCCCAATGGCTGCGGCAAGACGTCGCTCATGCGGGTCTTCGCCGGCCTGGCCACGCCCGAGAACGGCGGCGTGCACTGGCGCGGCGCGCCCATTCGCGACCGCCTGGCCGAGTTCCACCAGAACCTCGCGTGGCTGGGGCATGCCGCTGGTCTCAAGGGCGATCTCACGCTCGATGAGAACATTCGCTTCGACAACGCACTACGCCGACGGGCCGCACCCGAGCGTGTCTCGGAGGTGCTGGAGCGCCTCGGGCTCGCGAACCGACGTGATGTCGCGGCCCGTAGTCTGTCGGCCGGCCAACGCCGCCGCCTGGCGCTGGCGCGTGTGGTGCTCTCCGATGCTGCCCTCTGGCTGCTCGACGAGCCGTTCACAAATCTCGACGACAGTGGCCAAAACCTCGTGCGCGAGCTGTTCAGCGATCATGCGGCACAAGGGGGCGCCATTGTGTTTGCGGCGCACAGCGTCGTCGACATTGAGGGGCGGCCCGTTCGACGTCTCGCCTGGCAAGGTCATGGCTGACGGCACACCGGATTCGGCGGTGGGCGCCATGCGCGTGCGCGAGGCCACGCTGCAGCCCTTTGCGAGCTTCGCGGCCGTTGTCTCGCGAGAGCTGCAGCTGGCGGTGCGGCGGCCCGCGGACGTGCTCAACCCGCTGTTCTTTTTTGCCGTGGTGGCAACACTGTTCCCGCTGGCCGTGAGCCCGCTGCCGCAGGTGCTCGAGGTCATCGGACCCGGCATCGTCTGGGTGGCTGCGTTGCTCGCCGCGCTGTTGCCGCTCAACGGGCTTTTTGGTCAGGATTTCGACGACGGAACGCTCGAGCACTATGTCATGTCGGGCCAGAGTCTCGTGGCCATTTGTTTCGCGAAAACTGTGGCCTTGTGGTTGGTCGCTGCGCTGCCGCTTGTGCTAGTTTCCTCGCTGGTTGCGGAGACCTACCGGCTGCCGCTGCAGGCCCTGCCGGTCCTGGTGCTCGCACTGGCCGTCGGCAGCTTCGCGTTGTGCGCATTGGGCGCTGTCGCGGCGGCGCTCACGGTGGGTGTGCAACGGGCCAGCGCGCTTATCGCACTGCTCGTGTTGCCGCTGATGGTGCCGGTGCTGATTTTCGGCACGCGCGCGGTCTCGCTGGCCGCCGCAGGTGACCCCGTAGCAGGCCCTGTGTACCTGTTGCTGGCCATCGGGTTGGCCGCAGCGCTGCTGGCGCCCATCGCGACAGCTTTGGCTTTGAGAATCAGTCTCGATTGAGGCATTCGGAACAGGACAGGAATCTAACGACGCGCAATCCTATGTGGAAGTGGTTTCATCAATTGGCTTCGCCACCGCATTTCTACCGCCTCGCAGGGCTGTGGGCGCCGTGGTTTATGGGCGCTGCGCTTGTGCTGATGGCGTACGGCCTCTACGCGGGCCTCGTGCTGGCACCGCCCGATTATCAACAGGGCGATGCGTTTCGGATCATTTACGTGCACGTGCCTTCCGCCTACCTGTCACTGATGGCCTACACGATGATGGCGGTGGCCTCGGCCATTGGCCTCATCTGGCGCATGAAGCTTGCGCACGCCGTGGCGGCGTCCGCGGCGCCCATTGGTGCGTCGTTTACATTCCTCGCGCTGTTTACGGGCTCGGTCTGGGGCCACCCCATGTGGGGAACCTGGTGGGAGTGGAGCGATCCGAGAATGATGACGGAGCTCATCCTGCTGTTTCTGTACCTGGGGTACATGGCACTGCGCGCCGCGTTCGAAGACCGCAAGCGCGCCGATCGAGCCGGGGCCGTGCTGGCCATCGTGGGCGTGGTCAACGTCGTGCTCGTGCACTACTCGGTGGAATGGTGGAGCTCGCTGCACCAGGGCCAGACAATCATGAATGAGAATGCGACCATGCCCGCCAGCATGCTCACGCCGCTGTTGACGATGATCCTGGCGTTCACGCTGTTCTTCGGCGCGCTCATGCTTTCGCGGTTGCGTGGCGAAGTGCTGCTACGGGAATCGAATGCGCGCTGGGTGCGCCGGCTGGTTGCCGGGGAGGCCGCGCATGGCTGAGTTCTTCGCGATGGGCGGCTATGCCCTCTACGTCTGGAGCGCGTTCGGCGTGACGTTGGCCGTGCTTGCGGGCAACTGGTGGTTCGCGCGTCGTCGCCACGCGCAGATCATGGCGTCGCTGCGTCGTGATGCGCAGATTGAGTCGCCCGAGGCGCAGCCCGGCTTCAAGGAGGTCATGACATGACACCCAAGCAACAGCGCATGCTGTCTGTCGGCATGCTCCTCGTGGGTCTTGTCGTGGTGTCCGCGCTGAGCATCGGCGCGCTGCGCGAGAACACGGGCTTCTACATTGAGCTCGACGAAGTGGCTGCCGGCCAGTACCCGGCGGACCGACGTTTTCGCGTGGGTGGCCTCGTGGAAGAGGGCAGCCTCGAGCGTGAGCCGGGCAGCCTCGAGCTTCAATTCACGCTCACGGATACAGCGAACTCATTGATCGTGTCCTACTCGGGTGTCTTGCCCGACCTGTTCCGCGACGGTCAGGGCATCATCGCGCACGGTCGCATGGGGCCCGACGGTGTCTTCATCGCCGACGAGGTGCTTGCCAAGCACGACGAGAACTACATGCCGCCTGAGGTAGCCGCGTCTCTGGAAGAGCAGGGCTACAAGCCGGCGGAGTAAGTCATGGTCGCCGAACTCGGGCAGATCGCCCTCATCATCGCTCTTGTCCTTGCCGTGTTGCAGGGCGTGCTGCCGCTCGTTGGCGCGCAGCGTAACGACGCGGCGCTCATGGCGTTTGCGCGGCCCGCTGCTGTGGCGCAGTTCGGCTTCATCGCCATCGCCTTCGGCATCCTCGTCAATGCGTTCGTGCTCAATGATTTCTCGCTGACCTACGTCGCCAACAACTCCAACAGCGAGTTGCCCACGATGTATCGTGTCGCGGCCGTTTGGGGCGCGCACGAGGGCTCCATGCTCTTGTGGGTGCTCATCCTCGCGACCTGGACGCTGGCCGTCGCCTGGCGCTCGCGCTCGCTGCCCGAGGACATGGCGGCGCGCGTGCTGGGCGTGCTTGGGCTCATTAGTGTTGGCACGCTGGCCTTCATCCTGTTCACCTCGAACCCATTCTGGCGTCTGCAGCCCGCGGCGCTCGACGGCGCCGATTTGAATCCGCTGCTGCAGGATCCCGCACTCGTCATTCACCCGCCCATGCTTTACGTGGGCTATGTCGGCCTGTCCGTCGCGTTCGCATTCGCCATTGCGGCCATGTTGTCGGGTCGGCTCGATCGCCAATGGGCGCGCTGGACGCGTCCCTGGACCACGGCGGCCTGGGTGTTCCTGACACTCGGTATCGCGCTCGGCAGCTGGTGGGCCTACTACGAGCTGGGCTGGGGCGGTTGGTGGTTCTGGGACCCGGTCGAGAACGCCTCGTTCATGCCCTGGCTTGCCGCCACGGCGCTGTTCCACTCGCTGGCCGTGACCGAGACACGCGGACTGTTCAAGAGCTGGACGTTGCTGCTCGCCATCATGGCGTTCTCGCTGAGTCTGCTCGGCACCTTCCTCGTGCGTTCGGGCATCCTCGTTTCCGTCCACGCGTTCGCCAGCGATCCCGCGCGCGGCTACTTCATTCTTGCGTTCCTGTTTGTGGTCATTGGTGTCGCGCTGGCGCTGTACGCGTGGCGTGCACCCGGTCTCGACACACCCGGCGGATTTCAGGCGAGCTCGCGCGAGACGTTCCTGCTCATCAACAACGTATTGCTCGTGATCGCCGCCGCGCTCATTTTGATCGGCACGCTGTACCCGCTGTTCGTCGACTACTTCTCGGGCGCCAAGGTGTCCGTCGGTGCGCCCGTATTCGAGCTGGCGTTTGTAATACCCATGTTGCCGCTGGTCGCGCTCATGGGTGTGGGCATGCACACGACCTGGCGCACGGGCAACGTGCGCGAGACGCTTGCGCGTTACAAGTGGCTCATTGCTGCGGCACTGGCCATCGGCATCGCGCTGCCCGTGTTCGGTTTCGGCGCCCCCGGGCCGCTCACCGTTGTGGGTACCACAGCCGCCGTCTGGGTCATTCTCGCGTCGCTGGCCGAGCCTGTGCAGGCCGCGATGGGCAAGAAGCGCCTGTCGGCCGCGCGCATGGGCATGCATGTCGCGCACCTCGGTGTGGGGGTGTTTACGCTCGGCGTGGCCATCGTGACCTCGTACGGCATCGAGGCCGACCGTTCGATCCGCCCCGGTGACACGGTGGCCGTGGCCGGGCACGAATTCACGTTGAACCGCTTCGATACCGTTGCGGGCCCCAACTACGATGCCATTCGCGGCACGGTCGCTGTCACGCGAGACGGCGAGGCCATTGCGACCTTGTTGCCCGAGAAGCGGCGCTACCGTTTGCAGCAGAGCCCGATGACCGAGGCCGGCATCGATGCCTCACTGGGCCGCGACCTGTTTGTGGCACTCGGTGACCCGCTTGGAGACGAGGCGTGGTCGGTACGCATTCAGTACAAGCCCATGATCCGGCTCATCTGGCTGGGCTGCATCATCATGGCGCTGGGCGGACTCGTCGCCATGTCAGACCGTCGCTATCGGGTGCGCGAGTCTGCGACGGCCAAGGCCGGCGCGCGCGACGCGGCGGCTGCCGCGACCACCCCGGCGCAGGAAGCGGGCTGAGATGCGCTTTGCATTGCCGTTGGCCCTGTTCATCGCGCTCGGCGCGCTGTTCTCGTTTAGCCTGACACGGGATGCGTCGCTGATTCCGTCGCCGCTGCTCGACCAGCCGCTGCCGAGCTTCTCGCTACCGAGCCTCGCCGACCCCGAAGAGACCGTGACAGAACATGCACTCGCCGGTCAGCCCGCGCTGCTCAACATCTGGGGCAGCTGGTGTGCGCAGTGCGGCACCGAACACGCCTTTCTCATGGAGCTGGCACGCAATGGCGTGCCGATCGTCGGTCTGAACTGGAATGACGAACAGGCCTCGGCGCGCGCCTGGCTCGAGCGCCTGGGTGATCCCTACGTGGTGACGGCCGTCGACGTGGAAGGTCGCGTGGCCATCGACCTCGGGGTCTACGGCGCGCCCGAGACGTTTCTCGTCGATGGCGGCGGCACCATCATCTACAAGTACATTGGGCCGCTGACACCGCAGGTCTGGCGCGACGAGTTCATGCCGCGCCTGGCGCAACTGGGTCCGGGAGGCGCCGGTGATTAGGTCGCTCATGCGCGCAGTCGTCGTCGCGCTGTTGATCGGCGCGTCGGCATCGGCGGTCGCCATCGATACGGAACGCGCGTTCGAGGACGACGCGATGCAGGCCCGCTACCAGCGGCTCATTGCCGAGGTGCGCTGTCTGACCTGCCAGAACCAGTCGATCAAGGACTCTAATGCGCCGCTGGCCCGTGACCTGCGCGCCGTTGTGCGCGAGCAGATGAAGGCTGGCGCCAGCGACGCCGAGATCTACGCGTTTCTGCAGGCACGCTACGGCGACTTCGCCTTGTACAAGCCACCGTTCTCGGCGCGCACCGCGCTGCTTTGGTTGTCGCCCGTGGTGCTCATCGCACTAGGTGGTTTCGCCATTGTCCGAGTTGTGCGGCGACGCGCGAACATGGACATCGGGGTGGACGGGGCCTAGATGGGCGCAAGCTTCTACGTACTTGCCGCGGTCATGCTGATCGCGGGGTTTCTGCTGGCCGCCTGGCCGCTGTTGCGCGAGCGCCGATTGGGCATTGCCGCGCTTGTCGCCGTCGCCCTGGCGGGTGGCGGCGCAGCCTTGTATCCGCTGGCCAGCAATTATCAGCCGCTGAGCACCCATTACCTGGCATTGCTCGATGCACAGGATGAAGCCGGCGTGCGCCGCGCGGCTGCAGCCCTGTCCGAGGAGCTCATGTCGCGACCCGACGACTTCCGGGGCTGGCGCCTGCTCGGGCGGGCACGGCTTGAAATCAACGAGTACGCCGATGCCGAGTTTGCGCTGCGCCAAGCCTTGAGGGTGGCGCCCGGTCCTGACCCCGAGCTTCTGTTGTTACTGGGGCAGTCGATCAGCTTCGGTGCCTCAAACAGCATTTCGCCTGAGGCCGCCGATTTGTTCATTCAGGCGTACGAGATGGCGCCCAACGTTCCCGGTGCCATGTGGTACGCGGGGCTCGCGCATGCCTCTCGCGGGGAGAATCTTGCCGCGGCTGCGGCCTGGGAGGCGTTGCTCGCGCGCGAACCGCCGCCCGAGGTGGCGTCGCTCCTTACCGAACAGATCGCCGTATTGCGCGCGACGGCCGAGCCCGCATCCGCCGATACCTCGGCGCTGACGTTGGCTGTTCGCCTGGGCGACACGCCCGAACCGGTCTGGCCCGAGACGGCACGGCTGTTTGTGTCCGTCCGTGACGCCGAGCGTCCGGGCCCGCCGCTCGCGGCGGCACAGTACGCACCCGAAGTATTGCCCGTTACGGTGGCGCTCGGGGACGCGGACGCCATGATTGCGGGTCGCACCATCAGCTCAGCGACGCGCTACGAGATCGTTGCGCGGGTGTCGATGAACGGTGATCCCATCGGTGGCTCGGGCGACTGGGTGGGGCGTCTGAGCGTCGAACGCGCTGAAATCGATGGCCCCATCGAGCTCGTTATCAATACGGTTGTGCCATGACCACGTCATTCGACATCGACGGCAGCAACTGTTTCGCCTGCAGCCAGACCAACCCCATGGGTCTCAACATCCGCTTCAGCCTGGACGGTGACCTGTGCGTGGCCGAATTCACGCCGGGGCCGAACCATGTCGGCTACGACAACGTTGTGCACGGCGGCATCCTGTTCACGGCGCTCGACGACGTGATGGCCAACTGGCTCTACCTGCAGGGCAAGCGCGCCTATACGGGCAAGGCCAGTATCCGCTACCGGCGCGAAGCGCGCGTGGGTGAGACGCTGCGCCTCGAGGGCGCCTGCGTTCGGGAGCGCCGTCGGCTTGTCGAGCTCACGGGGCGTGCGTTGATTGCC
Organism: Pseudomonadota bacterium; assembly: GCA_039821605.1. GTDB lineage: Bacteria > Pseudomonadota > Gammaproteobacteria > Steroidobacterales > Woeseiaceae > CALBPI01. The sequence goes on from JBCBNV010000001.1 coordinate 796,028, forward strand.
GAGACCGGCGAGGTCGTCTGCGAGACCGAGGGCACATTCATGTTGACCGGCTAGTTCGCCGGTGCGATGTTGACGGTCGTAGCCAGCGGCACCGCGATCCGCTTTCGTATTCACATAAATAAAGCGACGTAAGTCATTAATATGAAGAAGTTATATGGCAGCGCCGTATTGCTTTGCGTAGCACTGCTTTCAGGCTGCGGTGGCAATGACGACGCGGCGACGTCCGACGGGGCGTTTGCCAGCACCTACGATCCGGCGGCCGCCGGCCCCGTGCTCATCGAGAACGCGACGGTGTTGACGGGCACGGGTGACACGCTCGAGAACGCCGACGTGCTCATGGTCGAGGGTCGCATCGAGCGTGTGGGGCAGGACCTGCGCGCACCGCGAGACGCGACGGTCATTGACGCCACGGGGCGCTTCGTCACGCCGGGCATTATCGACGTGCACTCGCACCTTGGCGTGTATGCCTCACCGGGCGTGCTGGCGCATTCGGACGGCAATGAGGCGACGGGGCCGAATACCGCCGAAGTCTGGGCCGAGCACAGCGTCTGGCCGCAGGACCCAGGCTTCTCGGCGGCGCTGGCGGGCGGTGTGACCACGATGATGATCCTGCCCGGTTCGGCCAACCTGTTCGGCGGCCGTGCCGTGACTGTCAAGAACGTCTTCGGGCGCAGCGTCATGGACATGAAGTTTCCGGGCGCGCCTTACGGGCTAAAGATCGCCTGCGGTGAAAACCCAAAGCGCGTCTACGGCAGCCGAGGTCAGGCGCCCTCAACGCGGATGGGTAATATCGCCGGCTTCCGCAAGGCCTGGATTGAGGCCAGCGAGTATCGCGACAAGCTGGACGCGTCGGCGCGCGGCGAGGGCGAGGCGCCCACGCGCGACCTCCGGCTCGAGACGCTTGCGGGTGCGCTCAATGGCGAGATCCTCGTGCACAACCACTGCTACCGCGCCGACGAGATGGCCGTCATGCTCGATCTGGGCCGTGAGTTCGGCTTCAAGATCACCGCATTCCACCACGCGGTGGAGTCGTACAAGATCGCAGACCTGCTGGCTGAGGCGGACGCCTGTTCGGCGATGTGGGCCGATTGGTGGGGCTTCAAGATGGAGGCCTACGACGGCATTCGCGAGAACGTCGCCTTCGTCGACGCTGCCGGTGCCTGCGCCATCGTGCATTCGGACTCCGCGATCGGTATCCAGCGGCTCAACCAGGAAACAGCCAAAGCCGTGGCAGCGGGCCGCCGTGCAGGTCTCGAGATCAGCGACGGGCAGGCGATGCGTTGGCTGACGATCAATGCGGCCAGGGCGCTGGGCATCGAAGAACAGACGGGTTCTCTCGAGCCCGGCAAGATGGCCGACGTGGTGCTCTGGGACCGCAACCCGCTCAGCGTTTACGCGCGCGCCGAGCAGGTCTGGATCGACGGTGTGTTGTGGTTCGACCGGGACGACCCGAGCAAGCAGCCCGTCACCGATTTTGCGCTGGGTACCGTCAGTGCCACGGGAGGTGTCCGGTGAGCCGCCGTTTCGCGATCGCACTCGCGAGTGCGTTGACGCTGCTGGGCACGGCGAGCTACGCGGAGGTGATCGCCATTTCGGGCGGTACCGTGCACACGCTTTCAGAGCGCGGCACGATTGACGATGCGGTCATTCTCATCGAAGACGGCCAGATCACGCAGGTCGGTCGGGGTCTCGAGATCCCCGATTCGGCCACGGTCATCGATGCCGCGGGCAAGGTCGTCACACCCGGCCTGTTCGCCGCGCACACGCAATTGGGTCTCGTCGAAGTCAACGCTGTCGGCGACACCGTGGACGGCCAGCAGCGCGGCACCGAGTTCGGTGCGGCCTTCGAAGTGGCCGATGCCTACAACCCGGCCTCGACGCTGGTCGCGGTGTCGCGTATCGAGGGCGTCACACGCGCAGCCATCGTGCCGTCGCCGGGCTACGCCTGGAACGGCACGCCCGGTGGCGTCGTATCGGGGCAGGCGGCCGTCGTGCATCTGGGCGATGGCGACGACTTCCTCGTGCTGCGCAAGGCGGCTGTCGTGGCCCACCTGGGGGCGAACGGGGGCGCGCTTGCGGGCGGCTCACGCGCGGGCGCGCTGCTGGCGCTGACGACAGCATTCGAGGACGCGATCGACTTTGCACAATTCCGCGATGCCTACGATGCCGGTGCGCGGCGTGCGTACAGCGTGAGCCGCGCTGATCTCGAAGCCTTGCAGTCCGTGCTTTCGGGCGACACGCCCGTCTACCTGAGCGTGCACCGGGCCAGCGATATTCGCGTGGCCATCGATATGGCGGATCGCTTCGGCTTGAAGCTCGTCATCGTTGGTGGTGCCGAGGCCTGGAAGGTCGCGGATCGACTGGCGGCCAGCAACACGGCCGTCATCGTCGCGCCGCTGAACAACCTGCCGGGCAGCTTCGACAGCCTCTCGTCGACGCTCGAAAATGCACGCGCGTTGCAGGAGGCAGGGGTGCGTCTTGTGCTCGCCGATGGCGATACGCACAACGCGCGCAATCTCACCCAGCTCGCGGGTAATGCCGTCGCGCACGGGTTGCCCTGGATCGAGGGGCTGCGTGCCATCACGGCCACGCCAGCAGATGTGCTGGGTCTGGGCGACAAGTTCGGGCGTCTGGCGCCCGGCATGGTGGCGGACGTGGTCGTCTGGGACGGCGACCCGCTGGAGTTGACGAGCTACCCGGTCGAGGTACTGATCGATGGCGCCGTCGTCGAAGGCGACAGCAGGCAGACGTTGCTCCGCGATCGTTACCGCGATCTTACGGACACGCGCCCGCCCGCTTACCGCAACCGCTAGCACCCGCAAGCCGCTGTCATGGCTCGCTGCGACACTGCTCGTGTCGCTGGCGGGTGCTGCTGTGCACGCCGAAGGCTTGTCGATCGAGGGCGTTGACGGCGCGTTGGCCGACAACGTGCGCGCCTACGTCGGACTCGACAGTCAGCCCTGTGATGCACCCGAATGGCAGATGCGGCGTCGGTTCTCCAGTGCCGATGACCTCGCGCGTGACGCGATGGCGGCATTCGGGCATTACACCCCGCAGATTGACGCAGCCATCCGATTCGATGCGTCGTGCTGGCACGCCAGCCTGACGATCGCACCCGGACCGCGGATTCTTTACGAGCGCTTTGACGTCGCCGTGAATGGCGCTGCCGCGGGTGACGCCGATGTCGACGCCGTGGTGCGGGCGCGGCCTGCGGCGGGCGACCCGCTGCACCACGGTCGCTACGAGGCCTACAAGACGCGGCTCGGGCAGGTACTCGCCGCGCGCGGCTACGCGGAGTGGCGTTTCGATATGTCGGGCGTCGACGTCGACGTCGAGCGCGGGCTCGCAGTCGGTGACATCTCGATTGTGAGCGGGCCACGTTATCGCTACGGCGAGATTCGCATCGAGCAGGACGCTTTTGAGCCCGGGCTCATCGAGCGCTTCATCGACATCGAGCCGGGGCAGCCGTTCTCGCGCGCCGAGCTGATTCGTTTGCAGCGTGATCTCACATCGAGCGCGTTATTCGACCAGGTGACCGTGGCCCCCGATTACGATGCGATGGCCGAGCAGGAAATCCCGCTCACGATTCGGCTTGAGCCGGGCGAGCGCATCGGCTACTTCGTGGGTGTCGGCGTGTCGACGGATCGGGGTCCCCGATTGTCGGGCGGCTACCGCAACCGGCGTGTCAATGCGAGAGGGCACCAGTTCACGGCCGAGGCCGAGGCGTCGCCCGTGCTGTCGCGGCTTGAGGCGCGCTACCGGCAGCCGCTCAAGGACCCGCGGGTCGAATGGCAGAGTTACCAGCTGCGCCTTGCCGACGAGGACACGGATACCTCTGAGAGCACGACGGCGGAACTCGGTGTGGAGCGCATCCGCAGCCTGCCCAATCGCTGGGTGCTGACCTATGGACTGCAACTGAGTCGCTCCGACTTCGTGGTCGGCACCGTCGAGGACACGACGACACTGGTCATGCCCGTGGCCGGTCTGACGAGGCGCGTCTCAGACAGCGACACCAACCCGCGTTCGGGCTCGAGCCTCGAGATGCGTCTTCGAGGCGCGGGTACGTCGTTGGGTTCTTCAACGGATTTCCTGCAGGTGTACGCGCGATACCGACGCTTGATTCCCGTGGGCGAGCGGGGTCGGCTTGCGCTACGTGGTGAACTGGGGACGACGTGGCGCAACGACTTCGAGGAACTGCCGCCGCAGGTGCGCTTCTTTTCGGGTGGCGACACCAGTGTGCGCGGCTACGCGTACGAGTCGCTGGGACCCGTCGACGCCGACGGCAACGTGATTGGGGGCACGAGCCTCGTGACGGCGAGCGTCGAGTATGAGCATGCGCTTCGCGGCCGCTGGGGTGTGGCTGTGTTTGCCGACACGGGCAACGCGTTCGACGATCGCGATGTGAATGAGCGCACGGGCGTCGGTCTGGGTGTCGTCTGGCGTTCGCCCGTGGGCCCATTGCGCGCGTACCTGGCACACCCGCTCGATGACGACCAAACCGTGCGGCTGCATGTGACGTTTGGGGCCGACCTGTGAGCGCGCGGCGATTTCGCTGGCTGCGCCGAACGGCGCTTGCCGTGCTGGTGCTGCTCCTGACGCTCGTTGCGCTTGCCTCGTGGCTCGCCGGTACGACGTCAGGCGCTCGCTTCGTCATGAATCGCGCCGTCGGTTACGCGCCGGGGACGTTGGCGATTGCCGAGGTCGACGGCACGCTCATCGGTGGTCTGACGCTGCGTGGGGTGGACTATGCCGATGACGCTGCGCGCGCACGCATCGACACATTGAGCGTGCGCGTGGCGCCCTCGGTCGTCATCAACTGGCGCCGCCTCACGGTTCGCGAGCTCACCGTTTTGGGTGCCGTGATCACGCTGCCTGAAACAAGCGTCGCCGAGCCCGATCCTGCGCGCAGTTCACCGACGGTTCCGGCCATCACGCTGGACCCGCTGCCCGTGGCCATCGACGTGTTGCAAGTGACGCTTGAGGACATTCGCGTCGTGCGCGGCCCGGCGCCCGATGTCGTCGTCCACCGCGTGGTCTTCTCGGGACAACTCGATGGGCGGGATCTCGAAGTCCGTGAGCTCGAGGTCGACGCACCATTGGGGCGTGCCGCATTGGCGGGCCGGGTGCGGCTGGCCCCGGACTTGCGCGCCCGACTCACACTCGACTGGCTGCTTCACGAAGGCGCTGAAGCCAAGGGGTCGCTCGTGGTGTCCGGCGACCGCGAGCGCTACGAGGTTCGCCACGTGCTCGCCGCACCATTTGCCGCGACCACAACAGGCACCGTGGCCGTGCCCATTGACGCGTCGCCCGTCGTTGATCTTGAGAGCACCGCGCCGCGTCTGGCCTACACCGTCGCATCGCAGGACATCGTCGCGACGGATCTTGTTGTGCTCGTCTCGGGTCAGGCCGATGACTGGCGCATCACGGGTGAGACCGAACTCGACGGCAACGGGCTTTCGGGGCTCGCCGTGCGTCTCGATGCCCACGGCGATACGGCCGCCGCCGTGGTGGACGCGCTGGAGATCCGCGAAGCGGACGTCGCACGACTCATCGCCACGGGCTCGGCGCGGTTTGAAGACATGCCAGGTTGGGACGCGCGGCTGGAGCTGCGGCAGCTGTCTACGGCGCGTCTCGCGCCTGAGTTCGATGCGGTGGTTGATGGCGTTTTGTCGGCGGGCGGCGATCTGGGCGATGCGCCCACGGTGATCCTCAACACACAGGGCATCGAGGGTCGCTGGCGCGACTATGCGGTCACCGTGACTGGCGGTGCGCAGATCGCATCCGACGCCGTGAGCTTCGACGCTGTGCGCGCGTCGGTTGGGGACAACGTGGTGTCGCTGGCAGGCACGCTGGGCCGCGCGGCGGGCGCCGAGCTCGATTTTGATTTGCGTGCGCCTGATGTGTCAGCACTTTGGCCCGGACTTGCGGGTGCGGCATTTGCGCAAGGCCGTATCGCGGGCACGGTGGCGTCGCCTGCGGTGTCGCTCGAGCTCGACGTTCCTGCGCTGTCCTATGGCGACCTCGCAATGACCGAATTGTCGGGGCGTGTACGCGCCGACGCCGGGATCTCCGGGGCATTCGACGTCGCACTCGCTGCCGCCGGCATTCGTTCGGGCGAAACGACCGTTGACGCGTTGCGCGTTGCGGTCACAGGGCCTGTCGATGATCACGTTGTAGAGCTCGAGGCCAGCTCGGGACCCGTATCGCGCGCGAGGATACGCGCGTCCGGCGGCTATGCGTCGTCGCAGTGGACGGGTCGCGTCGCGGTTGCCGAGATCAGCGTGGTGCCGCCCGGCGCGACGTCTGAGGACTGGACTCTCGAGTCCCCCGTAGCGCTTTCGGCGGGTGCGGATCGGGTTCGGCTTGAGCAAGGCTGCCTCGCCAGCACCGCACTGGCGCGGTTGTGCACCGCGGCGCTAGTGACGCCCACAGAGATTGAGGCGCAGACGTCGCTCGAGCGCCTGGACCTTGCAACCTGGTTGCCAGAATTTGCGGGTGGTCTCGAGATCGCGGGGCAGGCCAACGCCACCGTACGACTTGCCGGCCCGCGGGAACGACTCAGTGGCGCCGCGACTGTCGACTTCACGGGCTTCGAGGTGGCTCAAGGCGAGGGCGACGCGCGCAATCGCGTGGCCTTTGACGAAGCCGGGGCATCGCTGGCACTCGATGCCGGGTTGCTAAGCGCGACGCTGGGCCTGAACACCTCTACGGGCGGCGCGCTCGACGCTGAGATCGACGTGGGCGATGCCTACGCTGCCGACGATGCGCTGACCGGCACTGTCAACCTGTCGGTACCCGATGTGACGGCACTCAACGTGCTTAGCGACGCGCTCGCGTTTTCCGAGGGCGCGCTCGAGGGCCGGGTGTTGATCTCGGGCACACGGTTGCAGCCCCGGATCGAGACGGATTTCGATGCGACGGCGATCCGCGCGCGCCTACTGCCGCTGGGCATCGAGTTGCGCGAGCTGCGCTTCAACGCCGCATCAACTAACGGCGGCAAGGTGCGCGTGGAGGCGGCCGGACAATCGGGCGAGGGCAGTTTTGCGCTCGAGGGCGATGCGCAGCTGCGCGGTGATGGGGCACCCAATGCACGCGCGTCCGTCAAGGCAACGCGCCTGACCTTCATCGATCTCCCGGATGCTACAGGCGTCGCCAGTCTCGACCTCAGTGTTGAGGCGACGCCCGAACGGCAGTCGCTGTCAGGTTCGCTCGCTGTGGATAGCGCTTCGGTAACGGTCCGTGGCTTGCCCGCCAGTGCAGTGCGCGTCAGCGACGACATCGTCGTTGTCAACGAGGCCACCACGGAGCCAGGCGACGCGCCGGCGGGCCCGGTGCGTACCGTGGATGTCGATGTGACGTTTTCCGACGACGTCAGGCTCGAGGGTTTCGGCCTCAAGACGCGGCTCAATGGTGCCCTGAAACTGACCAAGCGGCCGCGTTCGGAACTTGCCGGCACGGGTAGCTTGCAGCTCGAGGACGCCACCTACGAAGCCTATGGCCAGGCGCTCGAGGTGAGTCGCGGGCAGCTCGTATTCAATGGTCCGCTCGATGCGCCCGTGCTCGATATTCGCGCGGAGCGTCTCGTGGGCGAGACGCGCGTGGGTATCGATATCGACGGTACACCCGATGCGTTGTCATCGACGCTGTTCTCTGAGCCTGCGTTGCCCGATGCCGAGGCGTTCAGCCTGCTGCTCACAGGGCGACCGCTTGAGTCCGCGGGCGAGGCCGGCGACACGGCGCTCGCCGACGCGGCGCTGACGCTGGGTCTGAAGCAGGCCTTCGGTGTGAGCAGCGCGATTCGCGATGCCGTCGGTCTCGACACGTTGACGGTCGCCGGCAGCGGTCGCGACGGGCGCGTACTGGCGGGCAAACAGCTTTCGAAAGACCTGTACCTTGAGTACGCCTACGGCGTATTCGACCAGGTCAGCACGGTGCTCGTGCGGCTGCAGCTCAACCAGCGGCTTTCGCTCGAATCAAAATCAGGCGATACCCAGTCTGTCGATCTCGTCTATTCCGTGGGTTCGCGCTGAGCGGTACCCGCAGCGACTGCCAGTCCGTATACTCCGGCGCTGGTTCAAGAAGCGGTAGTTGTGATGTCCTTACCCCCCGTTTTGCACAATAGCCTGCGCCTGCCCGTGGTCGGTGCCCCCATGTTCATCGTTTCGGGGCCCAAGCTTGTCATCGAGCAGTGCCGCGCCGGCATCGTGGGCAGTTTCCCTGCGCTCAATGCGCGTCCGCAGCCATTGCTCGACGACTGGCTTGCCGAGATCACGGAAACCCTCGAGTCAGAACGTGCTGCGAACCCGGGCAAACCCATCGCGCCGTTTGCCGTGAACCAGATCTGTCACGCCAGCAACGACCGCCTCGAGGCGGATCTCGAGTCCTGCGTGAAGTTCAAGGTACCGATCATCATCACAAGCCTGCGACCGCCGCAGATTGTCGTGGACGCCGTACACAGTTACGGCGGTGTGGTGTTCCACGACGTCATCAACATGCGTCATGCACGCAAGGCGATCGAGCAGGGCGTCGACGGCATCATTGCCGTGTGTGCGGGCGCGGGTGGTCATGCGGGCATGCTGAGCCCGTTTGCACTCATCAAGGAACTGCGCGCCGAGTTTGACGGCACGATCCTGCTTTCGGGCGCCATGACCTCGGGTCAGGATGTGATCGCCGCGCAGGCGATTGGCGCCGACCTCGCCTACATCGGGTCCCGCTTCATCGCGACCGAGGAGGCCAATGCCGACTCGAGCTACAAGCAGATGCTCGTCGAGACGGCGGCCGTCGACATCGTCTACAGCTCGCTGTTTACGGGCGTGCTCGGCAACTACCTGAAGCCGAGCATCTCCAACGCCGGGCTCGACCCGGACAACCTGCCCCAGGCCGACAAGTCCACGATGAACTTTGGCAGCGGTGGCAACCAGAAGTCCAAGGCCTGGCGCGACATCTGGGGCGCGGGTCAGGGCGTGGGCAGCATCAACGATGTGCTGCCGGTCGCTGAACTTGTCGAGCGCATGGCTGACGAGTACGCCGACACCTTGGCGCGGCTCCAAGGCGCCGCCTGAGGCGCGCCGTGCCCGTCACGCAGCAGCTCATCCTCGTTGCGCTCGGTGGCGCGGCCGGTGCGGCCTGCCGGCACCTGATCAATCTCGGGTTCGCGCGCAGTGACTATCCCTGGTCGACTGTGATCGTCAACGTCGCGGGCTCGTTGCTGCTGGGCGCGCTCGTGTACTGGTTCGCCTTGCGTGGCGGTGCCTGGCAAACGAGCGGTCGGCTGTTGCTGGCGACGGGCTTTTGCGGGGCCTTCACGACGATGTCGGCGCTGGCACTCGAAACGCGTGACCTCGCGCAAGCGAGTTCAACCTGGTCGGCATCGGTGTTTGCGTTGGGCACGCTCGGCCTGTCGATTGCGGGCCTTGTGGTGGGTGCGGGTCTGGCGCGCGCCGTACTCGACTAAGACGTGTCGCCTGCCACCACGGCGTCACGCGACGCTGTCAGCCGCGCCGTGATGTCGTCGATCCAGTCCCGGTGTTCGGGCTTCATAAGGCAGCTGCGCAGGCAGGTCAGCGCCTCGCGATCCGCGGACATGTCGGACAACCTGGCTGGGAGACGCTCTGGCGCCACGTCGATGAGCGCCAGGTGAAGATCGCGCCGTGCCGCTTCGTCGAAGATCGCCTGAGCGAGCCGCGAGGATTCGCTGAACGCGTTCGCGTTAACGCCCCAGACCACGATGTCGAGTTCGGGCGCCTGCAACAGCGTGAATCCGGCGTCGGCCTCGATGCGTGACGCCAGGTCGCGCGCGGCCTCGATGCAACGCTCGAGCATGCCCGCGAACGTTCCACCGCGCTCCAGTGGCATGAGCCGCTGGGTGGTCCATAGAGCCACGGCCGCGGCTCCGGCCCGCGAGCACTCGAGACTGATCTCGCCCAGGTGCAGCTCGTCGGAACTGAAGTAGGTGTAGGGCGAGTCGTGCTGGTAGTGCCGTCCGACGGCCGGGTCCGGAAACAGGATGCACCCGCAGCCGTAGGGTTGCAGCCCGTGTTTGTGCGGGTCGATGGCGACGCTGTCGGCCCGCGCGATGGCGTCGTAGGCGCGGCGCGCGTCGTCGCCCAGCGTTGACGCGAGCGTGAAGTAGCCCCCGTAGGCGGCGTCGACGTGCACACGTATGCCGCGTGGGTGACAGAGCTTGAGGATTGCATCGACGCGGTCGACTGAGCCCGCACTGGTAGTGCCCGCTGTGGCCACCACGGTGCCGATGTCGGTTGTGCTGTCGAGTAGCGATTCGAGTGCATCGAGCGACATGCGGCCCGCGTGGTCGGTCGGGCAGGGCGTAAACGGGACGCCCAGGACCGCCGACAGTCGACTGTGTGTGTAGTGCGATTCGGCCGAGGCGACGACGCGGCGCCCGCCCGTTTCTTCGCGCGCGACCCAGAGCGCTTCGAGATTGGCCACGGTGCCGCCCGAGGTCAGGTGCCCCAGGTGCACGTCGAAGCCGAACATCCTGGCAATTTCCGCGACGGCTTCTTTCTCCATTGCGGAGCTCGCGCGCCCGCCGTCGAGTGCGTGGTTATTGGGATTCACATACTGCGCGAGCTGATAGGCGAGCCGCGCGACAGGGTGCGGCGGCTTGAGCATCTGACCCGCGTAGAGCGGGTGCGCGTAGGGGTAGTTGTCCTGCAGCCGTTCCGCGGCCGCGAGCAACGCGTCGCGTGCGGCATCGTCGATCTCGGGTCGTGTCGCCGCGGGCAGCGACAGGCCGTCTCCGAGGCGGTCGACGGCCGCATCGAGCGCGGCGATGGCGCCCGGCTCCTGAAGCGCGAAGCGGTTGTCGGCAGTCATCGCGCGGTCGTCATTCCGGAAGGGGAATGAACTCGTCGTCGCCCGGCACACGATCGAAGCGCATCTCGGCCCAGTCCTGCTTCGCCGACTCGATGCGGTCGAGCCGGCTCGACACAAAGTTCCACCAGATGTGGCGGGTCTCGGGCATCGGGTCGCCGCCGAGCAACATGACACGCGAGTCCGCAGCAACGGTGATTGTCACGGGTGCGCCCGCGGCAAAGACGATCATCTCACCTTCGCCAACAGTCTGGCCGTCCACGTCGATGGTGCCCATCGCGACGTAGGCTGCGCGGTCATCGAAGCGATCCTCGAGAGTGACGCTGCCCGCACCTTCGGCATGGCAGTCGGCGTAGAACATCGGCCAGAGGGTGGCCACAGGTGCCGTGTGCCCGGCCATCTCGCCCGCGATGAGGCGAAACGACAGTGCGCCGTCCTGCCAGGCCGGCAGGCTGTCGGCGGGGTGATGCACGAATGAGGGTTCGACTTCCTCGTGCTCGACGGGCAGCGCGAGCCACGACTGGATGCCGTGAATGCGCGATTCGGCGGCGCGCGAGGCGTCGTCGCTGCGTTCGCTGTGCGTGATGCCGCGGCCCGCCGTCATCCAGTTCACGGCACCCGGCTCAATGCTCTGTTCGGCGCCCACGCTGTCACGGTGAAACAGGCTGCCCTCGAACAGGTAGGTGACCGTCGCCAGATTGATGTGGGGATGGGGCCGCACATCGATGCCCTTGCCCGGCGGAAATACGGCGGGGCCCATGTGGTCGAAGAAAATGAACGGTCCCACCATCTGGCGCCTGCCATGGGGCAGCACCCGGCGTACCGTGAAGTCGCCTAAGTTACGTTCACGTGGGCGGATTACGGTCTCGATGCTATGATTTTCCACAGGTCAGCCGCTATATCGGGGGCCTCATTGTTTCACACGCACAGCGCTTCGTGCACGCAGACGGGCGCCCGCTTCGCAAAGACTCGGAGTCCGCCGGACGACCCATCCCCCCATGATCGATTTGCTCAGTCTCGCCGTTCCGTTTTTTCTCGCTGCAATTGCCGTCGAGTGGGTCCTGGACCGGCGTCGTAACGTGGGTTGGATGCCTTGGCAGGACGCACTGGGCAGCTTGAGCGCCGGTGCGCTCAGTACCACCACGGGCCTGTTCACCAAACTCATCGGCATTGCGGTGTACGCCTGGGTGCTTGAACACTTCGCGCTCTGGCGTATGCCCGCGGAATGGTTCGACGCGTCTGTGTCGGGCGTGGTCGCCTGGCTCGGTGTGCTGCTGACCTGGGACTTCTTCTACTACTGGAAGCATCGTCTCGGGCACGAGGTGGCGCTGCTTTGGGCGGCGCACAGCGTTCACCACCAGAGCGAGGAGTACAACCTCACCACGGCGCTGCGTCAGACCAGTACGGATTTCATTATCGGCTGGATCGTGTACGTGCCCATGTTCCTGCTCGGCGTACCCTTGCATGTGTTCGCAACCGTTGCCGCGCTCGATCTGATCTACCAGTTCTGGGTGCACACAAGGCATATCGACAAGCTGGGATGGGCCGACCGCGTATTCGTGACGCCTTCGAACCACCGTGTGCACCACGCCCAGAACACGCCCTACCTCGACAAGAACTATGGCGGCATCCTCATTATCTGGGACCGGCTGTTCGGGACGTATGCGGAGGAGCGCGATGACGAGCCCGTCGTGTTCGGCGTGCGCCGCCCGCTGTCGAGCTTCAATGCATTCGAGGCGAACTGGAGTGTTTACCGCGACCTCATCGCCGACAGTCGGCACGCATCGAGTTGGCGTGACCGACTGGCACTCTGGTTGCGGCACCCGGGCTGGCGTCCCAGCGACGTGGCCGAGCGCTACCCGCGGCCCTACGCGCCGCTCGAGGACTTCGAGAAGCACAGCGCGCTGGTGTCGCGCTCGAGTCGTCGTTACCTGCTGGCGCAATTTACGGTGGCGATCCTCATGACACTCGTGATCGGCGTCGCCGCGCCGGGTGCGGGCTGGCAAGGTATGCTTGCGGCCTGCGTTGTGCTCTGGCTGCTCCTGGCCAGTGTGGGTATCGCCAGCGACTCGCGCCCGGGTGCTGTTGCATTCGAGCTTATCCGCCTGGCGGCGACCGTGCCGCTGGCCGCTTTTGCGGCCGCCGAGATCGCGCCGCCGTCTCGAGATACCGTCGTGATTGCCGCGATCGTGTACGCGTTGCTCAGCGCCGCATGGGTCGTGCGCGGGAATGCACTGGCGCCCGGTCAGGCGGCGTCGGCCGAGCTGGCCGTATCCCCGGGCAGCCAGCGCGAGAGCATGTCGCGCAGCTGAGGCGGCGTGAAGGATATGCTCAGGCTGTCGTCCATGATGTGGACGACACTGGACCTACCCGCCACCGCTGATGTCAGAGCGACCTAGCGGGTGAGCTGAGTCAAGATCTGGCCCGGAGGACACAACATGCGGCTTGTGCAGCTCTTTGTGCACCCTGTCAAAAGCATGCGCGGCAACGCCATAGCCCAATGGTCTGTGGAGGCGCAGGGCATGACGGATGATCGTCGCTGGATGGTCGTCGATGCGCGCAACCGTTTCGTCACGGGCCGGCAGGTCCCGGCGATCTCGCGCTGCCTTGCGCTCGTCACCGACAATGGACTGCGGCTCGAGCACGACGGCAGCGTCTTCGATGTCGACACGCCAGCGACCGATCATTCTGTGGATGTGGTCGTCTGGAGCGATACGGTGCGGGCGCACGACGCGGGCGACGGCGTCGCCGACTGGCTCAGCGCGCAATTCGGTCGTGCGCTGCGCCTGGTCTGGCAGGCGGACCCGCGGTCACGCCCGCTGGCCGAGTCGCGCCGTGCGACGCCGGACGATGTGGTGAGCTTTGCCGACGGCTACCCGTTGCTGGCCATGACTACGGCGTCACTGGAAGAACTCAACGGGCGGCTCGAGGTGCCCGTGACGGCACGGAACTTCCGGCCCAATCTCGTGATTGAAACGCAGACGGCGTTCGAGGAGGACGACTGGCACACCATCGACGTGGGCGGCGTGCCGTTTCGGGTCATCTCGCCCTGTTCGCGCTGTGTGTTTACGACCGTGGACCCGGCCACGGGGGCTAAGCGCGCGGACCGTGAACCGCTGGCGACCTTGTCGGGCTACCGGCGCGATGCCGACACCGGCAAGATCCTGTTCGGCGTCAATCTCATACCGCTCGAAACCGGCCGCATCGGCGTGGGCTGTGCCGTCAGCCTGAAGTAGCGTCGTTCGCCGCGAGCTGCTGCTCGAGAAATTCAACCAGCGCATCGGTGGGTTGCGAGCGCTCGCGCGTGAAGCCGTAGGCGTGGGTCTTGCGCGGCTTGCGGTCGAACCAGATGCTCGCGCCGTCGTCCTCGGGTCGCTGCCGTGCCAGCCAGACGATCGTATCGGCGCCTTGCTCCGCATTGCGCAACACCGGTGAGAGCAGCCGCCGAAACGTGGGCAACGATCGTTTCACGCCCGCCGTGTCGACCCAGCCTGGATGCATCACGTAAAAACTGCGCCCGGGGTGGGCGGCCTGCCAATGCGCGTTGAGCGTGACCTGGGCGCGCTTTTGCACCGCATAGGCTGTTTGACCATCGTGTGCGTCGGCATCGTCGGTGGCCAGCGCGGCGATCACGAGCGGCGCCATGTACATACCGCCGGACGCAACCGTGATGATGATCGCGTCATCGGCCAGCAGGCCGCGTGCGATGGCGCGTTCCGTGAGTCGGAACTGATTCAGCAGGTTCACGGCGAACTGTTTGTCGAGGCCAGCGCTGTTGCGCGCGTGCTCATGCAGCATGACACCGACGTTGTTGACGAGAACGTCGATGGTTTCACCGGCGGCGTCGAGCCGGTCGAGCAGGGCGTCGATGTCGGCCGGCTCGGCGAGGTCGACGACTTCTGTCGTTACGGACTGAGGCAGCGATGCGTTGAGGCCGGCGAGTTTCTCGGCGTCGCGCGCGACCGCCGTGACCTTGGCGCCAGCCGCCTGGCAGCCGGCCACGGTGGCGGCTCCAATCCCCCCGCTCGCACCCGTGACGAGCACGCGCTTGCCGTCGAGGCGGTCACCGTCGGTGCGCCAGAACAGGCGGCGTACAAGGTAGCCGATGGCCGTGAAGCTCAGGCCGAAGCGGCCGTAGAACAGAATGATGCCGAGCAGCAGTCGCATGTCAGGGTCCTGTCAGTGCTGGCGAGCGTCGCCGCGCACGAATTCGTCGGCGGTCGCATTCGGATTCATGCGCTGTCCGAGGAAGCGCTGTAGGCGGTCTGGTGCACGCCCGACCGGCGGTAGTCACGAACGGCACGCTCTGCACGTTCGTAGCCGATATCGATCATCTCGGCGGCGCGGTCGAACTCCCAGAACTGGCACACATCACGGGGGATCGAAATCACCATGTCGGGTCGATACGCCGCCAGTTTCAGACGCGCGATGGCGTTTTGCATGATTTCGATGGTCTGCGTGCTCATTTGCAGAAACCCGGGTACGTCTTCCTTGCTCGCGGTCGCCTCGCGATTGGGTGTGAGCTTGTCGACGAACTCGGCGATGGCATTCGCGTAGCCGCTCTTGCGACCCGCGTCCGATGCTTGCTCCGGCTCAGGTTCTGGCGTCGGTTCGACGTCCCGGGCCAGGCCCTCGCGCGGACCATTGAGGTCCACGGCCACGATCAGAGCGCCGCCATGGTTGAGCGTGGGCGCGATGGGAATCGGATTGACAAGCCCACCGTCGGCGAGCAGCCGTCCGTTGATACGCAGTGGCGAGATCAGGGTCGGAATAGCCGTCGACGCCCGGATCGCATTGAACAGCGAGCCGCGAGACAACCAGACCTCGCTCTGATCGAGCATGTCGGTGGCGACGGCCGTGAAGCCGACGGCGAGTTGCTCAATGTTGGCGTCGCCGACGAGTTCGCAGATCGCATCGATGACCTTGTCGCCCTTGATGATCGCGCCGCGGCGGAACGAGAAGTCGAGCAGTCGCAACATGTCGCGGCGCGTGAGCTCGCGGGCCCAGGGCTCGTAGGTATCGAGCCGGCCTGCGGCAAAGATACCGCCCACGAGGGCGCCCACCGATGTGCCCGCGATGTAACCGACGTCGAAGCCGTGTGCTTCCAGGCAACGGATGACACCGATGTGGGCCAGGCCGCGGGCGCCGCCGCTGCCGAGCGCCAGTGAAATCCGCGGCTTCCCGATGTGGTCGTCGCTGTGCGTCATGGGGCGCGCAGTGTACCGCGCGGCCGGGGGAGTGTCCGCAAAAGTGTCCGCCCGTGTTTCATGCGGACGGTCGGGGTTGTGCCGGACACATTCGTTACACGAGAAACATCTACGTTATTAGCCACTTACGCATTTTCTCGAACTTGGCACGGGGGTTGCAATGTTCTCATCGGGCAAGCGGAGTACCGAAATGTACAGCAAGCAACAGATCAGACTCTTCACGTGGATAGCAGGCGTCATTTTCGTCGGCTTCGACCTCGCCGTGGTGGCCTGGAGCATGGATCGCGCCGAGCCCTCGGCATGTACCGTGACGCCGCCCGTTTCGAGCATCGAGCTGCAGGCGCCCGCGGCCGCGCTCTTCGCCCCGGCGCTTCTCGTGCTTGCAGACAACACGGAGCGCGGCTGAGATGGCACTTCAGCCCGTGAACGATAACGCCGAACCCGCTGCCGGTATTCGTGGCACGGAAGCACAGGATCGCGTCGTGGCCGGGCCGCGTCGACGCTGGCCGGTCTGGGTCGCCGTTGCCATAGCCCTCGTCGCGGTCGTCGTGGTGCTGACCAATATGGCCAGCACCTGGGCCCGCGCCGACGTCACCGTGGCGCGGGAGCGACTGCGTGTCGCCGAGGTCTCGCAGGGCCGGTTTGTTCGCGACGTGGCCATCCAGGGTGAAATCGTAGCGGCCGTGAAGCCGACGCTGTTCGCGCCGTCGGCCGGCAAGGTCACGTTGCGCGTGGCGCCAGGCGATGTCGTTGGCGCGGGCGACGTGATTGCCGACATCGACAGCCCGACGCTGACCAATTCGCTGGACCAGGCGCGTGCGCTGCTGCAGTCGCAACAGATCGCGCTCGAACGTGAGGTCATTACGGGACGCCAGACGGACCTGCAGAACCAGCAGGCCGTCGACTTGGCCGAGGTTGCCATCAAGGCGGCTGAGCGCGAGCTGCGACGCGCCGAACAGAGCTGGGAGTACCAGGTCATTTCGCGGCAGGACTACGAGAAGGCCGTCGACGACCTGGCGCGTGCCCGACTCGAGTACACGCACAAGCAGGCCGATGCCCAGCTGTTTCGTGAGCGCCAGGACTTCGAAGAACGCGCGCAGGCACTCGAGATGCAGCAACAGGCGTTGCGGGTCACCGAGCTCGAGCGGCAGGTCGGCGCGCTGAGCGTGCGCTCACCTGTCGCAGGCGTTGTTGGCAGCCTGCTCGTCGAGGACCGCAGCGCCGTCGCTGCGGACGTGCCGCTCGTGAGTGTTGTCGATCTCACGCGACTCGAACTGGAGGTGCCGCTCGTGCAGGGCTACGCCGACGATATCGCCGTCGGCATGCCCGCGACGGTCAACTACCAGGGTGGGACATTCGCGGCGCGCGTGTCGTCGATCTCACCTGAGGTCACCAACAACACCGTGGCCACGCGGATTGCGTTTGTCGATGCGCAGCCCCAGGGGCTTCGCCAGAATCAGCGGTTAACGGGACGGATAGAAATCGAAACCGTGGAAGACGCGCTCATGATTCCGCGCGGTCCCTATTTCAACAGCGACGGCGGTCGCGCCGTATACCGCGTCGACGGCGACTTCGCCATCCGCACGCCGGTGACCGTAGGCGCCACGAGCACCTCTGTCATCCAGGTGCTGTCGGGCGTCGACGTCGGCGACCGCATCGTCGTATCCAACACGCAGGCGTTCGAAGGGGCGCCTGAAGTCCTCATCACAGACTGAACCAAGAACCGAGAACTTAAAGCGCGAGGAGTAGCACACCATGCTTGACATGCAGGACATCACAAAAGTTTATGCGGCCGGTCTCATCGAGACGCACGCGCTGCGCAGCCTGAACCTCGAGGTCAAGTCCGGCGAGTTTGTCGCCGTGACGGGTCCGTCGGGCTCGGGCAAGACCACGTTCCTGAATATTGCAGGGTTGCTCGAATCGCCTTCGGGCGGTCGCTATTTGCTCGACGGCCAGGACGTGTCTGGCTTTGGGGACAACGCGCGCTCAAAGATTCGCAATGAAAAGATCGGCTTCATCTTTCAGGCCTTCAATCTGATTCCGGATCTCAACATCGCCGACAACGTGGACGTACCGCTGCGCTACCGCGGTTTCACGGGCAGCGAGCGCAAGCGCCGCATCGACGAGGCGCTCGAGCTTGTCGGATTGAGTTCGCGTCGCAGTCACCTGCCCGCGCAGCTTTCGGGTGGCCAGCAACAGCGTGTCGCCATTGCACGGGCACTGGCCGGCGATCCGGCACTGCTGCTTGCCGACGAGCCTACGGGTAACCTCGACTCGCTCATGGCGCGCCAGGTCATGGATCTGCTTGAAGAAATCAACGTGCGCGGTACGACGATCATCATGGTGACGCACGACCCCGAGCTCGCGCGTCGTGCGGGTCGCAACGTGCATCTGCTTGACGGCCAGGTGTCGGACTTCCAGCCGCTCGAGCCACCGCCCGCCGAAGCTGATGATGACGACGGCGTGCGCTCCGTCGCCTGATCGGGGAAAGACTAATGACCGCCTACTACTTAAAGCTCGCGTGGCTCAGCATCCGCAAGAATCCGTTGCTGACTTCGCTCATGATCGGCGCAATTGCTCTGGGCATCGGCGTGTCGATGACCACACTTACGCTGTACTACGTCATGTCGTCGGACCCGCTGCCGCAGAAGAGCGATCGGGTGTTCGCCGTGATGATGGACACCTGGAACCCCGACGATCCTTACACGGAGCTCAATGACGGGAGCGCGCCACCGCCGCAGACCACGTTCCGCGATTCGATGGCGCTTATGGAAAGCGACATCCCGACCCACCAGGCGGTCATGCTGCACAAGGGTTTCGCCGCACGCCTCGATGAAGACGGTGCCCGGCCCGAGCGTTTGTCAACGCGAGCCACCTACGGCGACTTCTTCCCGATGTTTGACGTGCCGTTCCTTTATGGCGGTGGTTGGGATCGCAATGCCGATGACCGCGCCGAGCGTGTGGTCGTGTTGTCCAAGCGGATCAATGACAAGTTCTTTGGCGGCGAAGATTCCGTCGGTGAGCGACTCATGCTCGACGGCACACCGTTCACGGTGGTCGGTGTCATCGACGAGTGGCGCCCCATCCCGCACTTCTACGACCTCAACGGGGGCGACTTCGATGACAGTGAGGAGTTGTTCGTACCGTTTCAGGTGCCGATTTCACTCGAGTACTACGCCGACGGCAGCACCAACTGCTGGAAGCCCGAGCGCATCGAGTCCTACCAGGACTTCCTGCAGAGTGAATGCGTCTGGCTGCAACACTGGGCGCAGCTCGACACCGACGCGCAGCGTGATGAGTTCCAGTCATTCATCGACGCCTACGCGCTCGACCAGCGCAAGCTCGGCCGCTTCGGGCGTCCGCTCGACAATCGACTCAACGACGTAATGACCTGGCTCGAGTTTCGCGAAGTGGTCAGTGACGACAATCGCCTGCTCATGGTGCTGGCCTTCATGTTCCTCGCCATCTGCCTGCTCAACACAATTGGGTTGATGCTCGCCAAGTTCATCAACCGTGCGCCGCTCGTCGGCGTGCGCCGTGCACTGGGCGCGAGCCGCTTCGACATTATCCGCCAGCACGGGATCGAAGTGCTCATCATCGGCGTCATGGGCGGCCTTGCGGGGCTTGCGTTGTCCTGGGTCGGCTTGATCGCCGTACGCTCCTGGTACAGCGGTTACGAGTATCTCGCGCATCTCGACCCGGCCATGGTGGCATCGGCCATTGGTCTTGCGGTGTTTTCCGCGGCGCTCGCCGGTCTCTACCCGACCTGGCGCATCAGTCGCATCCAGCCAGCCGTCCACCTCAAGGCGCAGTAGCGCGCGGAGACTCAAGACATGGAAATTCGACCCATCCTCTCGACGCTCATGCGCAACAAGACCGGTGCGATTCTTATCGCGCTGCAGATTGCGCTCACCATGGCCGTGGTCATCAACGCAGCTTTCGTTATCGCCGATCGCAGGACCACGATGTCCGAGCCGACAGGCGTCGATGACAGCAACCTGATCCTGGCGCGCGCGGTGCAAACGGACCGCGACATCGACGTTCGCAGCATTGTCGAGCGCGACACGGCGGCACTCTTGAATATTGACGGCGTGCAGCAGGTCTCAAAGATCTCAACGGTTCCCTTGTCGAACTCGGGTTCCAGCCAGAGTTTCTCGACGTCGGCCGAGCTCGAAGACGGCAGCTGGTTCAATCTGGCCTATTACCAGACGGATGCCGTTGCCACAGAGACACTGGGGCTAGAGGTGACGCGTGGCCGCTGGTTCCGCGATGACGAGATTGTCTACAACCCGGCGGACGGCGAGGTGCCCCGTGTAAAGGTGTTGTCGGACGCCAAAGCCGACGAGATCTTCGATGGCGAGGACCCGATCGGCAAGTTCATCTATACGAGTCGCGGCGACGCGATCGAGATCATTGGCACGGTCGCGTCGGTGGGTCGCCCCTGGTATGGCTGGGGCGAGCTCTACTCGACCTCGTTCACGCCGTTCGTCGAGATCAACTTCATGTACGTGATTCGCACCGCGCCCGAGGATCGCGACCGGCTGATCCCCATCATCGAGGAAACCCTTGTCGCGCTCGACACGGATCGTCTCGTGGGTGAGCCACGCACGCACAGTGAAGTTATCGCCCGGACCTACTCACGCGACGTCGCCATGAACCGAATGCTGACCATTGTGATGGGACTGGTCATTGCGATCACGGCTCTGGGCATCGTCGGCCTCGCCAGTTTCAGTGTCGCGCAGCGGCGCCGCCAGATCGGCACGCGACGTGCGGTCGGCGCGCGACGCCACCACATCCTGAGCTACTTCCTCGTCGAAAACTGGCTCATCACGACGGGTGGCATCGTGCTGGGACTTGTACTGTCGTTTGTACTCAACCATCAGCTCGTCACCGAGTACAATCTGCCGAAGCTCGACCCCGTGTATCTACCCCTGGTTGTTCTGGGCCTGTGGGGCGTTGGCTTGCTCGCGGCAGCGGGGCCGGCCCGCAAGGCAACGGGCATTGATCCGGCGATAGCAACCCGAACGGTCTAACCCCAAACTGACGGAGACACATGGCCACCGCGCTCATCATTGACGACAACGACGGCGTCCGTGAGGCCCTGGGCGTGCTGCTCGACGTGCATGGCATCGACGCGCTGACGGCAGCGACACCGCGCGAGGGGCTCGCGCAGCTGTCGGAGCACGACATCGACCTGGTGATCCAGGACATGAACTTCGCCGAGGAAAAGACCTCGGGCGCGGAGGGTGTGGCCCTGTTCAACGAGATCCGCGACATCTACCCGGGGCTGCCCGTCATCCTGCTCACGGCCTGGACCGACCTCGAGACCGCGGTCGGTCTCGTGAAGGCCGGTGCGGCCGACTACCTGGGTAAGCCCTGGGACGATGACCGCCTGATGACGACGGCGCGCAATTTGCTCGACTTGCGCGCCGCGCAGAAGCGCTCCCGTCGCCTCGAGGCGGAGCGCGCCGCAACCCGGGATGCTCTTCGCGATCAGTACGCGCTCTGTGGCACCGTCTACGACAGCGATGCGATGCACGACGTCGTGAGCCTGGCCTGTCGTGTGGCGCACTCGGACATCGCTGTTCTCATCACGGGGCCCAATGGCTCGGGCAAGGAAAAGCTCGCGGAGATTGTTCAGGCCAACTCGGCGCGCGCCGACGGCCCGTTCGTGCGCGTCAATGCGGGCGCGCTGCCCGGCGAGTTGCTCGAGGCTGAGCTATTCGGCGCGGAACCTGGCGCCTACACGGGGCTCACCAAGACGCGGATCGGCAGATTCGAAGCGGCGGACGGTGGCACCTTGTTTCTCGATGAGATCGGCAACCTCTCGGCCGAAGGCCAGAACCGGCTGCTGCGCGTGCTGCAGAGCGGCGAGTTTGAGCGCCTTGGCAGTTCCGAGACGCGGCGTGTCGACGTCCGCATCATCAGCGCCACCAACGCTGACCTCAAGGCCGCCATTGCCGCCGGTAGGTTCCGCGAGGATCTCTATTACCGCCTCAACGTGATCGAGCTGCGTGTGCCCGCGCTGGCCGAGCGCGCTGGCGACGTCCCCGCGCTCGCGGCGGCCTTTCTGCCTGAGGGCAAACGCCTCACGGCAGCGGCCGAACGCTTGCTTGCGGCGC
The DNA here is from genome assembly GCA_039821605.1 of Pseudomonadota bacterium. Taxonomy (GTDB): domain Bacteria; phylum Pseudomonadota; class Gammaproteobacteria; order Steroidobacterales; family Woeseiaceae; genus CALBPI01. Next base: position 818,190 of record JBCBNV010000001.1, read on the forward strand.
AACCCTGGCCCGGCAATGTGCGCGAACTCGAGAACCTCATGAAGCGCGCGGCCGTGCTTGTGACCGGCGAGGTGATCGACCTGGATGACCTGGGGCTGGGCGGCGCGCCTGAGCGCGAGCTGCCGGAACCCTCCGAGGCCGATGTGCAGCGGGCCCTGGCGCTTCACGACAATGTCGTGGCCCGCGCTGCGCGCGAACTCGGACTCAGTCGCCAGGCGCTGTACCGCCGGATGGTAAAGTTCGGCCTGCATGAACAGGGCAGCGGCAACTGACGAGACCAAGCGCGTGAACCCAGCGACGAGCATGCAGGGGCGCCTGCTTGCGATTGCCACGGTGTGTTTCATCGTGACTCTCGCGATCGCCATTGGCATCTTCCAACGCACAGGCAGTGCCGTGCTCGCGGTGTCTGCGGGGCTGATCGTTGCCATCCCCGTCTTTGGCTGGGCCGTGCGCCGCGCGCTGGAACCTACGCGGGAGCGGATTCGGGCGCTCGTCGACAGCGCCGACAGCCTGCGCGATGCCGACTTCAGCTTCACGATTGCGGACAACCGCGACGACGAGGTCGGACGGCTCGTGCGCGCCTACAACCGCATGGTGGGGACGTTGCGAGATGAGCGCCAGAACCTGCACCAGCGCGAGCTCATGCTCGACACGGTGCTGCAGGCTTCGCCGCTCGCGCTTGTCCTGACCAATGACAATGGCCACATCATCTATGCGAATGCGAACGCGCGCGCGTTGTTCGCGGCGGGTCGCCGCATGGCCGGCATGCATTTCCTTGGTGACGTCGTCAGTGACCACTCGGCGTCGCTGAAAACGGCACTCGTGCAGGGCGTCGATGCCATGGTCACCCTCGAGACTGACGCCGAGGACGAGCGTTATCACCTGTCCTGCAATGAGTTCACGCTCAACGCGCGCGGGCACCGCCTGTACCTGCTCAAGCGCCTGACCCAGGAGCTCAATCGACAGGAGGTGGCCACCTGGAAGAAGGTCATCCGGCTCATCGGTCATGAGCTCAACAACTCGCTGGCCCCGATTTCGTCGCTGGCGCATTCGGCGCAGCTGCTCATGGCCCGTGACGATACGCAACGCGTCGTCGAGTTGCTGGGCACGATCGAGTCGCGCAGTGCGCATCTGAAGCGCTTCATCGAAGGCTACTCGCGGTTTGCGAAATTGCCCGACCCGCAGCGCCGTGCGATTGAGTGGGACCCGTTCTTTACGCGTCTGTCTTCGCTGCACCCCTTTGATTATCAGCCGGAAGCGCCGGGCGGTTCGGGCTACGCCGACCCCGATCAGCTCGAGCAGGTGATCATCAACCTGTCCAAGAATGCCGTCGAGTCGGGTTCGGACCCCGAACACATCACCGTGAGCGTGGCGGGGTCGGACGCAGGCAGCCTGATCACGGTGGCTGATCGCGGGCCCGGTATGAATGATGAGGCGCTGACCAACGCCTTGCTGCCGTTCTACAGCACAAAACGCACAGGGTCGGGCCTTGGCTTGTCGTTGTGCCGCGAGATCGTGGATGCACACGGCGGGCGCATCACGCTGCGAAACCGGCGCGAGGGTGGGCTCGCCGTAGCGCTGTGGCTGCCGGCCGCTGGTGCGGCGGCACGGCCGGTATCTGCCGGGAGTGCTGTCGCATGACGATCGGTCTGATCGGTGCGCCTCACGATGCCAATTCGAGTTTTGTGCGCGGGCCCGCGTTGGCGCCTGACAGTATCCGGCGCGTCATGCACAACGGGGCCGCGAACCTGACGAGTGAGTCGGGTCTGGACCTGTCCGCGCCGGGCGTGCTCGAGGACCTGGGCAACATGAGCCTCACGGACAGCCATGAGGGCGTCATGGGTGTTACCGAGGCGCTGGCCGGCGTCATCGAGCGGGGTTTGCGGCCACTGACGCTCGGCGGCGATCACGCGATCACCTGGCCCGCAGTGAGGGCCGTCCAAGCGGCGCACGGCACCATCGATATTCTGCACTTCGATGCCCACGGCGATATCTACCCCGACTTCGACAACAATCCGTATTCGCACGCGAGCCCGTTTGCCCGCATCGTTGAGGAAGGGCTGGTGGGCCGTCTGGTCCAGGTGGGGATTCGCACCCTGACCGGGGTACAGCGCGAGATGATCGAGCGGCACGGCGTCGAGACGCACACCTGGCGGGGCGGGGCGCCGCTACCGACGGGGCTCCGCTTCGAGCGGCCCGTCTACATCTCCCTCGATATCGACGCGCTTGATCCCGCGTTTGCGCCCGGCGTGTCGCACCACGAGCCCGGCGGGATGAGCGTGGGCGATGTGCTCTCTGTATTGCAGTCGCTGCAGGGCGAGGTGGTGGGCGCTGACGTGGTTGAGTACAACCCCCGCCGTGACTGGCAAGACATGACCGCCATGGTTTGTGTCAAATTCGTCAAAGAACTGGCGGCCCTTTTGTCTCGATAAACACCTCTCTTGTCTAAGTTAGACGCCCGCTGTATCCTCAGTCGCGGCACGCAACTTAGACGCGTGTGTAACGTTGAACCTGTGCTAAAGCCGTCGCCGAGGGGGGCAGTGGCTTGTGTGGCGCAGGTCCCACTGTTCATACCGAGGGGGTTCTCAGGCATGTCTACGTCATCACCGGTGCGCTCGCGCCGCATCGCCGCCGGCCGTTTGTCACTGGCCGTCGCCGTCGCGCTTTCCTTTCCCGGCGCCGCGCTGGCCCAGCAGGCGCTGGAAGAGGTCGTTGTCACCGCGCGCAAGCGCTCCGAGAGTCTCCAGGACGTGCCGATCTCCGTTTCGGCATTCACGGAGTCGCAAATCGAACAGGCGGGCATCGAACGGCCCGCGGATTTCATCGGCCTGATTCCCAACGTCACGATTGTTGATACCGCCAACGTGGGTGATACCCAGGTCAGTATTCGCGGCATCGTGTCGACGCGCGACGCCGAGTCGACATTCGCCTACGTCGTCGACGGTGTACTCATCACCAACCCCAACGCGTTCAACGAAGAGCTGTTCGATGTGCAGCAGATCGAGGTCCTCAAGGGGCCGCAGGGCGCGTTGTACGGGCGAAACGCTGTGTCGGGCGCGATTCTCGTGACGACCAAGGCACCCGGTGACGAATTCGAAGGCCGCGTCACGGCCGGTGTCGGCAACGTTGGCACGCGGCGGCTCAATGCCGTGGCATCCGGCCCGCTGTCGGACAACGTCCGTGGCCGCATTGGCGCGAGTTACCGCACCACGGACGGCTTCTACGAGAACGTGTTTACGGGTGAGGACGATGCCGTTGACTACCTTGACGACACCTCGATCAAGGGTCGCCTCGACTGGGACGTCAACGAGAATCTGACGCTCGACTTTCGCGCCGGCGTGAGCCAGGTCGACGGTGGGGCGATCAACTTCAACGCGGTGTTTGCGATCCCGGCTTTCGCGGCTGTATTTAACGAACCTGCGTTCGACGCCAACGTCAACGACCAGGACTTCACCTTCGCGTTCAACGTGCCCGGCGAAAACGAGCAGGACACGACAGAGTTCTCGGTCAAGGCCGACTACCAGTTCGCGCGCTCGACTCTGACGGCAACATTTGCCTACAACGATCTCGAGGAATACCTGCTGTCGGATGGCACGAGTGCGTCGTTCTACGGCTACGAGGTCACGCCGTCCTGTCTCAATGATCGACTGACGCTCAACAACGCGCCGGGTGCGATTGGCGGCGCGGACCGTGTCGACCTGTTCGGGCCGTTCTTTGGCCCCTTCGGTGTATTGCCCCCGACGGACATCAACAACCCGTTCACAGACCCCAACAACTTCCAGGGCGTTTACGGCCCGTACACGCCCACGTCGTGTGACGGTTACCAGTACCAGGAGCGCAACCAGTCTGACACGAGCCTCGAGCTGCGCCTGACCTCTGATGACAGCTTTGCTGCGCGCTGGATTGCGGGTCTGTACTTCGCGGACATCGAGCGCGACGTGGTCGTCGCCTATGGCGCGGACACGGGGCAGGGTTTCCTGCGCCAGCCCTACGTGCCGCCCACGGGTCCAAACCCGACCGACCTGTTGTTTGATGACACCTTTGACACGCAGGTCATCTCCGCATTCGGCCAGGTGGAATTCGACCTGTCTGACACCGTCGAGCTCGCGATCGCCGCGCGTTACGATGAGGAAGACCGTGATGTGAGCAACAACGTGCCCAACGTCGCCGCGTCGGGTCTCAACGGCAACACGCTCGTAGGTGGCGTACCTGGACCCATCAACCCGGCATTCGGCGTCAACCCGGGCGGTATCCCGGATCGCAGCGCGAGTTTCAGTCAGTTCCAGCCCAAGGTCAGCCTCAACTGGTCCGCGACCGACAACCTGAGCGTGTTCGGCACCTACGGCGTTGGCTTCCGCAGCGGTGGCTTCAACTCCATCGGCAGCCAGGCCACGATCGACTTCTGGCTCAACAACAATGGTGACGGCACCAACCCGGGCGCTGTCGTTGACGCACAGCTGCTCGTGCGCGACGAGTACGACAAGGAAGTGACGACGAGCTTCGAGTTGGGCGCGAAAGGCTACTTCCTCGACCGCCGTCTGCGCGTGAATGCCGCGGTCTTCCGCAACGAGGTCGAAGACAACCAGTTCTTCGAGTTCTTCGCGGGACCGTGGGGCCTTCTGCGCGTCGTGACGACCATTGACGAGCTCGAGATCTCCGGTTTCGAGGCGGACTTCGACGCGCTGATTACGGAGCAGTTCTCGATCTTCGGCGGCATCGGCATCCTTGACAGCGAAATCACGGAGAACCGGAACCGCCCGCTGTCGGTCGGCAACGACGCCCCGCAGGCGCCCGAGCTGACCTACAACCTGGGCGCCAACTTCACAGCACCGATCGGCGGGCTCGAATTCAATGCGCGCATCGATTACCAGTTCGTTGATGAGATGTGGTTCCACACGCTGCAAGGCGAGGCCACGCCGACGGTCTGGCAGATCTTCTTCGGCCCCGGTGTGACGCAGGACCTCTCGCAGGCCAAACGTGACGACTACGGCTTGCTCAACCTGCGTTTCAGCCTGTCGGGCGAGCGCTGGACGGCGACGCTGTACGGCCGCAACGTGACCGACGAGGAGTACCTGCAAGAGGTCATTCCGGCGCCTGAATTCGGCGGCTCGTTCGTGCACCCCAGTGCCCGCGACGCCTACGGCGCCGAGTTCACCTTCCGCTTCTGATCGCAACGCGCGCCCTGGCTTTCGGCCGGGGCGCGCGACATTGCGCGCAGCTCCCTTTGCGGGATAATGTTATATCTTTAGGACAATTCGGCCGGTAGCCGGCCCGGGGGATCACAACAGATGGCCTACCGACTCGGAGTGGACGTGGGTGGCACGTTCACGGACCTGTTGCTGTTCGATGACGACAGCGGGCGCACGTTTCGCTCCAAGGTGCCCAGCACACCGCATGACCCGTCAGAGGCCGTTATTACCGGCACCCGCGGTATCTGCGAGACCGCGGGCATCGCCCCCAGTGAAATCGAGGATTTCCTGCACGGAACCACGGTAGCCACCAACGCAGTGCTCGAGGGCAAGGGCGCGCGCGTCGGCCTCGTGGTGACCGAGGGTTACCGTCAGGTCCTTCAGATCGCCCGTTCGCTCGTTCCCGGTGGTCTTGCCGCCTGGATTATCTGGCCCAAGCCCGAGCCGCTGGCGCGCCTCGAGGACACCGTTGAAGTCCCCGGACGCTTGCTGGCAACAGGTGTGGAGTACCGACCCATTGACGAGGCCGCGACACGTGCGGCGCTCGAGCAGCTCAAGGCCAACGGCGTCGAGGCGATCACCGTCTGCCTGATGAATGCCTATGTCAGCGACGCCCACGAACGCCGTGTCGCCGAGATTGCGGCCGACGTGTTTGCGGGTCAGGACATCACGATCTCGCTGAGTCACGACATCCTGCCCGAGATGTATGAGTACGAGCGCGCCTTGACCACTGTGGCGAACGCGGCAGTGCGTCCCGTCGTCGGGCGCTATGTACGCAACCTCGAGAGCGAGCTGCGCGGCTTCGGTATGAGCGGTCGTATCAACCTGCTGCGCTCCGATGGCGGCCTCATGACGGCCAAGAAGGCGCAGGACGCGCCCGTCAACCTGCTTATGTCGGGACCAGCGGGCGGCGTCACGGGTGCACTTTGGGTTGCCAGCCAGGCCGGCCTGCGCAACATTCTCACGCTCGATGTGGGCGGCACCTCCACAGACGTCGCGCTTATCGAAGACCTTGAGCCGCGCCTCGTGCGCAACACCGATGTGGGCCACCTGAGCGTGCGCGCCTCATCGCTCGACGTGAAGACCGTCGGCGCCGGTGGCGGGTCCATCGCACATGTGCCCGAACTGACGCGCGCGCTGCGCGTGGGTCCCGAGAGTGCGGGTGCGGTGCCGGGCCCGGCATGCTATGGCAAGGGCGGTGACCAGGCGACGGTGACCGATGCCAACGTGGTGCTCGGTTACCTTCCCGAGTCGCTGCTCGGCGGAAGCTTCAGTCTCGACCGCGACGCCGCTGTCACGGTCGTGCAAAAGGTCGCCGACACGATGGGCATTGGTCTGCACGAGGCGGCCCAGGGCATCATCGATATCGTCAACGAGAACATGTTCGGTGCACTGCGCATGATCTCCGTGCAGCAGGGTTACGATCCGCGCGACTTCGCGCTTATGGGCTTCGGTGGCGCGGGCTCTCTGCACTCCAATGCCGTGGCCAAGCTTATGGGCTCGTGGCCTGTCGTGGTTCCAAACTCGCCGGGCGTGCTGTGTGCACTCGGTGATGCGACAACGCGCATGCGCGCAGAAGCCGCCCGGAGTTTTTCCAAGGTCATTTCGCAAACCAACGCGGCCGAGGTGGCCGATGCGCTGGCCGAACTTCGAGGCCAGGTGCTCTCGGAGCTGGCCGAGGAGGGGATCGGTGCCGGTGATGCCGAGCTGCGTTACGAGATTGACCTGCGCTACCACGGCCAGGGCTTCGAGATCCCGATGCCATTCACGGGCGCGCATGGTGACGACAGCGCACTGCAGGCGCTTTGCGATGCCTTCGACGACGAACACCGACGCATGTTCACGTTCAACATGGACGCCGAACACGAGCTTGTGAATCTGCGCGTCATTGCGCTGGGTCAGTCGCTGGCCTTGCCGGCACTCGAAATCGACAAAGGCGACGGTGATCCGTCGGCCGCCAAGCTCTCGGACCACCGCTTGTGGGTCGATGGCGAGGAACGCGATGCCGTGATTTACGACCGCGCGAAGCTGCGCGCGGGCGACAGCATTCCGGGGCCGGCCATTATCGTGGAAATGGACTCGACGGCGCTGGTGCTGCCGGACCACGTCGCCAACGTTGACGACTACGGCAACATTCTCATCAACCCCTCGGCAGGACACTGACATGGTCGCCAAGCTCATCGAAACCAACACGGCAGGCTTCGAAAATGTCGAGGTCGATCCCGTCACACTCGACATCATCGAGAACGCGCTTCGCAACGCGCGCATCGAAATGGATGCGACACTGTTCCGCACGGCGCTGTCGCCGGGGATTCGCGAACAGGGTGACGCGTTCCCGCTCATCGCCGAACGCAACGGCAAGATGATCGTCGGCCAGTTCGGCTCATTCATCGATGGCTTCCTCAACGCTTTTGACGGCGACCTCGAGGATGGCGACGTGATCTTGCTCAATGACCCTTACAGCTGTGAGGGTGCGATCAGCCACAACAACGATCAGCTCGTGATCATGCCCATCTTCCGGAATGGCCGTGTCATCAGCTGGGCGGCGATGTTCGGTCACATGACCGACATCGGCGGCAAGGTGCCGGGCTCGCTACCCACGGACGCCACCTCGATTTTCGAGGAAGGCCTGCGCATGCCGCCCGTGAAGCTTTACCGCAAGGGCGAGTTGCAGGAAGACATCTTGAAGATCGCCACGCACCAGAGCCGCATGCCCGAGTGGTACCGCGCCGACCTGCACGCGATTGTCGCGTCGTGCCGGGTCGCGGCGCTGCGCGTCAACGAGATCTGTGAGCGCTTTGGTGAAGACGTCTATGTCTCGGCCACCGAGGAACTGCTCGCACGCAACCACCGCGCCATGAAGATCCTCATCGGGCAGGCCATCGGCGAGGCACCGGTGAGCTTCGAGGACTACATCTGCGACGATGGCAAGGGCAACGGTCCGTTCAAGATCAAGTGCACGATGTGGCGCGAAGGCGAGCGCGTGATCCTAGATTTCGAGGGCACCGACCCGCAGTCGGACTCGTCGATCAACTTCTACCTCAACGAAAACATGTTCAAGATGTTTTTTGGCATCTACATGATCATGGTCTTCGACCCGCAGATCCTGTTTAACGATGGCTTCTACGATCTCGTCGAAGTGCGCATCCCCGAAGGCTCATTGCTCAAGCCCAAATTCCCTGCGGCGCTGTCGTGTCGTACGCACGCGTTGGGACGTATTTTCGACGTCCTCGGTGCGTTGCTTGGGCAGAAGACACCCGACTTCCTCTGTGCGGCCGGTTTCTCGTCGAGCCCGCACCTCATGTTTTCGGGCTTCGACAAGACGGGCGAGTGGTACCAGCTGTTCCAGATTGGCTTCGGCGGCATCCCGGGACGACCCATGGGCGATGGCCCCGACGGTCACTCGCTCTGGCCGGGCTTCACCAATGTGCCCAATGAGTTCCTCGAGCACTATTTCCCCATGCTCATCGAACGCTATGAGTCGGCGGCCGATTCCGGTGGCGCTGGACTGCACCGCGGCGGCAACGGCATTCACATGACCTACCGCTTCCTGCACGACGGGCGCATCTCGATTCATGACGATCGCTGGTTTGTGCCGCCCTGGGGTGTTAACGGCGGCCTGCCTGCGGCGCGGTCGTGGAAGCGTATCGATCGCGCGGACGGCTCGAGCGAGGCCCTGGGCTCCAAGGTCGACAACATCGACGTCCACGAGGGCGACCTGTTGCACTACGTGACCTGGGGTGGCGGCGGCTGGGGTGATCCGCTGGCGCGCGATCCGGGCCTGGTCGGCAGAGAGGTCGCGCAGGGGCTGGTCAGCGTTGACGGTGCGCGCCGCTACGGTGTGGTCGCCGATGCCGCCGGCATCGTTGACGATGCTGCTACTGAAGCACTGCGCGAGGAAGTTCGCGGCGGTCGGGGCGAGCTTGGTGTGTTCGACTTCGGTCCCGATCTCGAGACGTTGCGCGCCAACTGCGAGGCGGACACGGGCCTGCCAGCGCCGCAACAGCCCGTTTGGCGTAATCGCGGGGTCGCATGAGCCAAGCGGGCGTCACGGGCCCCGACGCGCCACGCACGGGACCGCTCACCGATCTCCGGCTTATCGAACTCGGGCAGCTCATTGCGGGCCCGTTCTGCGGTCAGCTCATGGCGGATATGGGCGCCGACGTGATCAAGGTCGAGCCGCCGGGCAAGGGTGATCCGATGCGTGAGTGGGGCCGCGGCGACTACCCGTTGTGGTGGACAGTGTGCGCCCGAAACAAGCGCTGTGTGACGGCGAACCTGCGCGTCGAGGAAGGCCAGACGCTCGTCCGGGAACTCGTCAAGGACGCCGACTTCCTGCTCGAGAACTTTCGGCCCGGCACCATGGAGCGATGGGGCCTCGATTACGAGACGCTCAAGGCCATCAATCCTCGCCTGATCATGATCAGGGTATCCGGCTACGGGCAGACCGGGCCTTACTCCAAGCGCGCCGGCTACGCGGCGGTTGGCGAGGCGATGGGCGGTATGCGCTACCTTGCCGGCTGGCCGGACCGTCCGCCGACGCGCGCGGGCATCTCGATTGGCGACAGCCTTGCGGCCACCTATGCCTGCCTGGGCGCGCTTGGCGCGCTGCACCACCGCGAAAAGACCGGCGAAGGGCAGGTTATCGACGCCTCGATCTTCGAGTCGGTACTCAATGTCATGGAGTCGACCATTCCCGAATTCACGGTGTCCGACTACATCCGAGAGCGCAGCGGCTCGGCACTACCCAACATCGCCCCGTCCAACCTCTACGAGTGCAAGGATGGTGCCTATCTCATCGCGGCCAATCAGGACACGGTGTTTGCCAGGCTCTGCGCGGCCATGCAGCGGCCAGATCTCGCCGACAATGAGCGCTATGCGACGCATACGGCCCGCGGCGCCCACCAGGATGAGCTCGACGAAATCATCGAGGCCTGGACCCTGACCCTGACCATGGATGAGGTCGATACGCTCATGCAGGAGCACGGCGTGCCGGCGGGCAAGATCTATCGTGCGCCCGAGATGATCGACGATCCGCACTACGCGGCGCGCGAGGCCATTGTCGATGTGCCGCACCCACGATTCGACGACCTCAAGATGCAGGGAATTTTCCCACGCATGTCGGCGACCCAGGGAACGATCCGCTGGCCCGGTCCAACGGAGCTCGGTCAGCACAATGACGAGGTTTACGGCGGGATCCTCGGGAAGTCGGAAGACGAGCTGACGGCCTTGCGCGAGGCTGGTGTGATCTGAAGCCACCGCCACGGCACCGCCGTGCGATTCTGTGGCAAAAATCCGACATGTGCGCACACCGCGCAAACCCGGCCATTTATCAAGTGTCTACGCCTTTTTTGCCTTGTGACATCTGGCAGTTTGGTGTATCACTACGCTGTCGGGTGTGTGCCGAAAGCAACTGTAATGGCTGCACCGATGTGAACTGCGTTCGACTTTCGGGCGCACGGTGCCGTTTTTCGGCCCGTAGTAACAGTCCTTTGGGGGAATCGAAACACCATGCAGAAGAAACCTTTCGGGCGCACGTTGCTGGCAACAGCCGTCGCCAGTGCACTGGGAACGCTGAGCTATTCAGCACCCGTGCTTGCCCAGGACAGCGAGGCCATCGAAGAGGTGGTTGTCGTCGGTAGCCGCTCGCGCCCGCGCTCGGTCACCGAATCGGCAGTACCTGTCGACGTCATCTCGGCTGACGACTTCGTCAACCAGGGTGACACGGACCTCTCGAACCTGATTCGTAACATCGTGCCGTCGTACAACGTGAACACGCAGCCGATCTCGGATGCGGCCACGATCGTTCGTCCGGCCAACCTGCGAGGCCTCGCGCCTGACCACACACTGGTGCTCGTCAACGGCAAACGTCGCCATCGCGCTGCAGTCATCTATTGGCTCGGCAACGGTGTCTCGGACGGTGCCCAGGGTCCTGACCTGTCGGCGATCCCGTCGATTGCCCTGAAGCAGGTTGAAGTCCTGCGTGATGGCGCCTCGGCGCAGTATGGTTCTGACGCCATCGCCGGTGTGATGAACTTCGTCCTCAAGGATGACGCCGAAGGCGGCTCGGTTGAGCTGCGCTACGGCACGTTCTACGAGGGTGACGGCGACCAGCTGACGCTGTCGGGCAACCTCGGCCTCCCGCTGGGTGACGACGGCTTCGTCAACCTGAGCCTCGAGTACGGCGAAACCGACGCAACCGACCGCGCCATCCAGCGTGACGATGCCGCAGGCCTCATTGCTGCAGGCAACACGGCTGTCGCCAACCCGGCGCAAATCTGGGGTTCGCCCGAGGTTACCGACGACATCAAGCTTTGGGCCAACTTCGGTGCGGACATCAATGACTCCGCGGAATTCTACGGCCACGCCAACTACGCCGGTAAGACGGTCGACGGCGGCTTCTACTTCCGTAACCCGAACACCCGTGGTGGCGTGTACTCGGCAGACGGTGGTGCGACGCTGCTCATCGGCGACCTGACGCCTAACGACGGCAACGCCTGCCCGACGGTCACGATCACCGACAACGTGCCGGATCCGACGGCGCTGGGTCAGGTCTTCAATGACCCGAACTGCTTCTCGTTCCAGGAGCTCTTCCCGGGTGGCTTCACGCCGCGCTTCGGGGGCGACGTGGTCGACTACTCGATCGTCGGCGGTCTCCGCGGCGAGCTCGACAACGGCCTGCGTTGGGACGCGAGCTTCGGCTACGGCTTCAACGAAGTCGATTTCTTCATCAACAACACTGTCAACGCGTCTTTGGGGCCGGCTACGCCGACCGCATTTGACCCGGGTCTCTACGCGCAGACTGATCTCAACTTCAACTTTGATGTCAGCTACGCCCTCAACGACCAGGTCAACATCGCCGCCGGTCTTGAATACCGCGATGAGGAATTCGAAATCGGTATCGGCCAGCCAGAGTCGTTCGAGATCGGCCCGCTTGCCGACCAGGGCTTCAGTGCCGCGTCGAACGGTTTCCCGGGCTTCGGTGATATTGCCGCCGGCAGCTGGTCGCGTGACAACTACGCCGCCTACGTCGACATCGAAGTTTATCCCGTGGACAACTTCCTGGTTACGGCTGCGTTGCGCTTCGAGGACTTCAGTGACTTTGGTTCAACGACCAACTTCAAGGTCTCCACGAACTACCGCGTGAATGACAACTTCGCCGTTCGCGGGTCGCTGAGTTCGGGCTTCCGCGCGCCGACGCCGGGTCAGTCGAACGCGTTCAACGTCTCGACCGAGTTCGATACGGCGCTCAACGATCTCGTCAACAACGGTACGATTCCGTCGACGAACCCCGTTGCTGTTCTGTTCGGTGGTCAGCCGCTGGATCCTGAAGAGTCGCTCAACGCGTCGGCCGGTTTCATCCTCGAGCAGGATGCACTGACCGTCACGATCGACTTCTTCAGGATCGATCTCGAAGATCGGATCACACCGTCGCAGCTGTTCTCGATCAACGACCTGTCCGCCCAGGAGCTGCAGGACCTGATCGACGCGGGCGTGACGAGTGCGGCGAACCTGCAGAACTTCCGCTTCTTCACCAACGATTTCGACACGAAGACGTCTGGTGTGGACATCGTCGCCACGACGACGCTGGAAACGGACAACTCGACGACGGACCTGAGCTTCACCTATAACCGCACCAAGACGGAAGTGGATGAGTTCAACCCCGTTACGCTCGACGCCACGCGTATTCGCGAGCTCGAGACGGGTCTGCCTGAGTCGCGTTGGGCGCTGTCCGGCACAACGAACTACGGAAACTTCCGGTTCCTCGTGCGCGGTAGCTTCTACGACGGCTGGTTCGACTCCGAAGACAACCAGGACTACGGCAACGCCATCCTGTTTGACGCCGAAGTTGGTTACAGCATCGCCGATCACTCGACGATCGTTCTGGGCGCCCAGAACATCTTCGACACCTACCCGGAAGCCAACCCGGGTGCGGCGGCAGGCGTGGGTAACCTCTACAGCCAGTTCTCGCCGTTCGGCTTCAATGGTGGTTTCTACTACCTGCGCTACAAATACATGTTCAACTGATCGAGCATGAAGACGCGGTCGCAATGACCCCGTCGTAGCATTGGGGCCCGGTGGCATCAGTCACCGGGCCCTTTTCTATGGCGCGCAGTGTCGCATCCTGACGAAACACACTAAGATCGCGGGTCGAGTGCGTAACCCGTTGGAGCGGGTCATGACCCACGACATTCAGGACTTTGAACCCGTCTTCAATGATGCTGTGGCACGCATCACGGCGCACATCTCGGCGCAGCAGCGCGCCGAGATACCGGCCAGTGGCTATGCGCCGCTTCGTGACATCCTGGAGGCGCTCGACGCACAACGCTGGATCCGCGACGGTGGCATGGACCGGGCCCGGTTTGCCGGGTTCCTCGACGACTACCTCAAGCACTCGGTGCAGCTGCACCATCCCATGCACATCGCCCATCAGGTCGCCGTGCCCGACTACCCGGCGGCGCTCGCCGAGATGATCACGGGGTTCATGAACAACCCCATGGCAGTCTATGAAATGGGACCGTCGGCGGCCGCGCTCGAGTTCGTCATCGTCAACTGGATGATCGAGAGAATTGGCTGGCAACCACGCCCGCTCAAAGTGGGCAAGGCCCGCCACGGTGGTGGCGTACTCACGCACGGCGGCTCACTGGCCAATCTCACCTGCCTGCTGGCGGCTCGCGCGGCCATTGCGCCCGATGCCTGGCGCGAGGGCGCCCCGCATGATCTCGTCGTGCTCGCACCGTCCCTGTCGCACTATTCGGTCGAGCGCGCCGTGGCCATCCTGGGGCTGGGCGCCGATGCCGTACGCCCGCTGCCTGCCGTGACGTATGGCGTGGTCGATCCGGCCGGTGTCAGGGCCGCCATCCAAGCTGTTGAAGCCGAAGGGCGTCGTTGCATGGCCGTCATTGCCAACGCCTGTGCGACCGCGACCGGTCTGCACGATCCGCTGCGCGAGATTGGGGTGGTGTGCCGAGAGTCGGGCACCTGGTTCCACGTCGACGGCTGCCATGGTGCGAGCGCACTGCTCGACGCGCGTACGGCAGGCCTTGTCGATGGAATCGAACTCGCAGACTCGGTGGTCTGGGATGCCCACAAGATGCTGCAGGTGCCGGCGCTGTGCGCCGCAGCCCTGTTCCGCGACGACGCGCACAGTGCCGCCGCGTTTCAGCAGGCGGCGAGCTACCTGGCCTACGGTGAGGACGTCGACAGCTACGACTCGCTGCCGCGCGCCGTCGAATGCACCAAGTCGTCGCTCGCGCTCAAACTGTTCATGAACCTCGCCTGGCGCGGGGAGGCTGCCCTGGGCGATTTCGTGCACGCGCGTTACGCCGCGGCGCGCGAGTTTGCGACCCAGATCGCTGCGAGGCCGGGTTTTGAAGTGCCCTTCGAGCCCGAAAGCAACATCCTCATGTTCCGCTTCGGTGATGACGATGCGCTCATGGTCGGTATTCGAGATGCCATGGTGCGCCGCGGAGAGGCCCACATCACATCGGCGGAGGCCGGCGGCAAGCGCTGGTTGCGACTGACGGTCATGAATCCACGTACGCAGGCCGCACACATTGAGGCATTACTCGACCTCATCGAGCGCACGGCGCAGCGGCTGGCTGCGGGTGCCGCCTGACGAGTCTGCTGCGGCGCACAAAAAAAGTCCGCCACGGGTGCTGACTGGCAATGCATAACCAGGCATTAAAGTGAATAAAGTCAGTAGATTGGTCTCGCTTCCTGATAATTCACTTCTGCGTGCTATGCACTGGTTTGCGGGGGCTGTGACCGGTATCCTCTGGGTTCGTGGCGCGTCCTGGTGGCGTTGCCGACACGACAGATGGGGGGCTCGGCGCACGGTCTTGTGAGAGGCTGTGCCGGCATGCCGGCGCCCCGCTGCGGAACCGATTGGAGCCCGCGTGCTGCTGCAACTCCCGACGACAGAAGAACAACAAATGCGTCGCGCCGACACCTACCAGCAATGGAAGCGGGCGGCCCAGCGCTTTGACCGGCGTTTCAAACTGGACCGCTGGAAGCGCGACGATCGGTCGGAAGACTACGATTTCGTCGAGATTCGCGCGCGCCTGGAGCAACTCCGTGAGCTGCGCGCCCGCAAGGACAACCAGGGGCTCTTGTTTACGCTGAACGAGGGCGTTCACGGCAACCTGGGTGGCATGGGTCGGCCTTCGCTTTACCGCAAGGCGAAGTTCGGCACCAAGAAGCTCATCATCGACTACACCGAGGAAGTCGTTGCGGCGCTCGAGCATCTCGCGGGCGGTCGTGTGCGCGACATCGACCTGGACGACAAACTCGACTTTTTCCAGCGCGCGAGCCATTGCTACGGCCGCTCTGCGTTGCTCATGAGTGGTGCCGGCAGCCTGCTCTACTACCACCTGGGAGTGATCAAGGCGCTTTGGGAGGAGGGCGTGCTGCCCAGCATCCTCTCGGGATCGAGTGGCGGCGCCTTCATTGCCGGGCTTGTGGGTACTCGCAGCGACTCAGAGCTTGGCGAGCTGTTCGACGACGATTTCCTTGAGGCTGAGGCCGCCGAAGAGGGCAGCTTCGTTCGCCAATTGTTCCCCTTCTCGCGCTCGCGCATGTCGGCCGATGAGATCTGGGAAATCATTGAGCGCCTGGTCCCGGACATGACGTTCCAGGAGGCTTACGAGCACAGCAAGCTTCACATCAATATTTCCGTGGCGCCCGTGGAGCACCACCAGGCGTCGCGTTTGCTCAACGCGATCACCTCGCCCAACGTCATGGTGCGCGAGGCTGTGCTGGCGTCCTGCGCGGTGCCCGCCGTATATCCGCCCGTGACGCTCGCGGCGCGCAATTCAAAAGGGCGACGCCAGCCCTACCTTGCGAATCGCAAATGGGTCGACGGGTCGGTGGCCCAGGATCTGCCGCTCAAGCGCTTGTCCCGCCTCTACGGCGTCAACCACTCGGTGGTCAGCCAGACCAACCCGCTGGTGCTGCCGTTCATCAGTGAATACAAGAACCGGCACACGGTCTGGGACATCGTGCGCGACACGGGCCTGCGCACGGCCAAGGACTGGTCACTGGCGGCCGCGCAACTCATTCAGAAGCCGCTCGGGCGCGAGCTCACGATCAGCCGCTGGATCAACACCTATGGTTCCGTGATCTCGCAGACCTACACGGGTGACATCAACATCCTGCCCGCATCGCGCAGCTTCAATCCGTTCCATCTGCTGTCGCCGCGGACCAAGCGCGAGATCCTTGATCTCATTCGCATGGGTGAGCGGGCGACCTGGCCCGCGATCGAGAAGATTCGAACCCAGACCCGAATCAGTCGCGCGTTGGACGGCATCCTCGAGCGCTTCGAAGATCGTCTCGTCACGATCGCCCAGAAGCAGCAAATCATGCTCGATCGTTCGGCCTGAGTCTTCAGGCCCGGACTTAATCATGACTACAGCGCTTGTCGTCGTCATCGGGGCCTTCGTTGGCCTCTGGGTGATCGTGCGTTTGCGCCCCGTTCCGGCCACGCTATCCCTGTTGCGCATGGCGCGTCGCGCGTTGGGCCTGCGTCGCCGGACGGTGCGTGTTGCGGGTGAGCCCTGGGTGTATCTCCAGGGTGGCCCGAGCTCCGCCCCCGTTATCTTGTTCGTGCACGGCTACGGCGCGGACAAGGACATGTGGCTGTCCTACGCCCGCCTGTTTTCAGCGCGCTATCAGGTGATCTCGCCCGACCTCCCGGGCTTCGGCGAGGCGACGCGCGACCCCGACCGTGACTACTCGCCGCGGGCCCAGGCGCGGCGGCTTGCCGCGTTTTGCGACGCGCTGCGTATCAAGGACGCACACGTCGTCGGCAGCTCCATGGGCGGCTACATCAGCGCCTGGCTGGCCGTCGATCGTGCTGATCTCGTTCGCACTTTGACGCTGATGAATGCGGCCGGTCTCTACGGTGACAAACCTTCGGTGGTCCAGACCGTGGCTGAGTCGGGAGACAACCCGCTCGTCGCCACCGACGATGCGGCGCTCAAGAGGCTCCTGGACTTGCTGACCTACAAACCCATGTGGTTGCCGCGCTTCGTACGTGATTTCCTGCTTGCGGGCTATCTGGAGCACCAGGCGCTGCTCGATCGCATCTTCTGGCAGCTCGTCGAGGCGCACGACAGGGAGGGACTTGAGCCAGCGTTGGCCCGCGTCCGCGCCCCGACGCTTATCGTCTGGGGGCAGGAGGACCAGGTGCTCGACCCCAGTTGCGCGGCGGCTTACGCACGGGCCATCCCGGGTGCGCGGGTCGTCATGCTGGAGCGGGTTGGCCACGTGCCCATGTACGAGGCACCCGCGGCGACCGCGGCCGCACAGCGCGCACTGTTCAGTCCGCGGGACTAGCGATTAAGCCTCCGGAGTGGCGCGCCACTTGCCGCGCTCGGGGAGTTGCTGCGCCGCAAGGGCCTCGAGCAGCGGCGCCGCTTCATCCCCGTCGAGGAGAAGCGCACGGTGGTCGGGCGCGACAAAACCGGCGACGACCTGTTCTTCTATGAAGGCCAGGAGTTTGTCGTAGTAACCGGCCACGTTGAGAAGGCCCAGCGGTTTGCGGTGGATGCCGAGCTGGGTCCAGGTCAGCGCTTCGAACGTCTCGTCGAGCGTACCGAATCCTCCGGGTAGCGCGATGAAGGCGTCCGCCGCGTCAGCCATACGCAGTTTGCGCTCGTGCATGGAGTCGACGAAGTGCAGCTCCGTGAGCCCCGGGTGCACTTGTTCGCGGTCGGTCAGCGCCCGCGGTATGACGCCCGTCGCCGAGCCACCCGCAGCCAGCACGGCGTCGGCTACGGCGCCCATGAGGCCGGCACTGCTGCCGCCGTAAACGAGGTTTAGTTGTTGCGCGGCGAGGGCGGCGCCCAACGCGCGAGCGGCCGCAAGGTAGGCGCCGTCGCGACCGCTACGCGAGCCGCAAAAGACGGCTACGGCAGCGAGCGCGTGCGCAGTCACCTCACCAGCACTGGGCGACCGTGGAGGTCCCCGTGGTGCCTTTGACGCCGGCTTGCGTCAGCGTCAGGTTGCCGCACTTGTCGCCAACCTGTGCCGTCGCGGGCGTCGCCGTGATGGTGTAGGTCAGCTGCGCCAGGTTGCCGATCGCGAAGTTGTAGTAGGTCACGCCGCCTTCTTTGGGCGAGGAGAGCAGGGAGGCCGGCACGATATCGCCCACGGCGGTGCCCGCACGATCCTGGTCGTAGCGACCGTTTTCGGTGTAGAAGCGCTCCATCCACTGCGCGAGTTCGAGCATGACGGCCTGGCCATCGGCACGTCGCGCCTTGCGCACGCTGTCCTGGTAGCTCGGGATCACAAGCGCCGCCAGGATGCCCAGGATGAGCACGACGGACAGCAGCTCGACGAGCGTGACGCCCTGTTGTCGCAACTTACTCATTGATGATCTGCTCCCAGGAGAGGCGGCCGCTGACCACGGAGCTGCCGACATCGATATCACGGTCTTCGATCTCACCCGTGCTGCCCGGCGTGTACTGGCGGTCACCCAGGACCGAGGACTGCCACGGCAGACCTTCGTTCTGGTTGAAGCGCTCGCCGCCCGGCGAGTAGGTAATCGGGTTGCCGTCGGAATCGGTCAGCGTCTGGTCGGCCACAAGGTCGCCATTGTCCACGGCGTTGTCGCGGTTGAGGTCGAAGACAGGTGCCTGCGGACGGCCACCGTCGCAAATGTTGATCGACATGAGCCAGCCGCCACCACCGACGACGCAGGGGTCACCGGCATCGGGAATGATGGTGTTGAAGAAGACGATTTCGCCGCGCACAAGCGGATTCGACACGACGCGCTCACCGGCGTCGGGCAGGTCCATGTACCAGCCCAGGTCGCTGAGCGGGTCGAAGGCGTTTGCGGTGGGCACACGCACGAGCGTGGTATCGACGTCAGCCGATGGATCGTTGGCGAGCTGCTCGAGCAGGTCAGCGCGGTCGAGGTCGTCGGTGCCGCGGTCCCAGATGCCGTAGAACGTCTGTTCTTCGGTGTTGGACTTGTCCGCTTCCGCGACGTACTGACCCGTACCGAAGAGTACGAACACGTCGGGCGTGACGCTGTTGTCGTAGGGGCATCGTGCCAGTACGGGCTTGCTCGTGATCGGCTGCAGGTCACCGGCATCGTTCACGGCCGTGAACAGCGGCGATGGGGTGCCACTGCTCGTGTAATCCACGCCCCATGACGTGTCATTGTTCGAGGACAGGTCGAACGCCCACATGCGACCTTCAAGGTCGCCCGCGTAGGCGCGGTCCGGCGTGCCGTCGCTGTCGAGGTCGGCCAGCTGGGGCGTGCTCATGCCGTTGGTGCCCGTGCTCGGTACATCGATGACGAGGTAGTCCGTGCCCAGGGTCCAGGTGCCGTCCAGTCCGCCTTCGAGATAGATGATCATGAGGGCCGCAGCGCCCGTCGTGCTGTTGTAACCGTTACCCATCACAGCGGCCCAGCGGCCATTGTTCATGAGCGCAATCGTGGGCTCAGCAAAGCCGAAGCCCAGGTTGGCGTCGTCGGCGTCCGTGAACTCCCACATGACCCAGCCTGCGGCGTTGGCTTCCGTCATGACCGTGGGGTCGGTGACATCCAATGCGAACAGGCCCTTGCCGCCGCCGCGCAATGAGCCCAGCAGGATCGTGCGCCAGCTCGCGACACCCGCGGAGTCGGTGGCGACAAAGGCGTCACTGACGGCCGGTGTCTGGTCGACGTAGTAGCGGTGCACGTAGCCTTGTTCGGTCAACGCGTGCAGGCCTTCACCGGCGGTGCTGCTGAACAGCGCGTCGGGGATGTAACCCACAAACTCCGTACCCGAACCCGGCTGGCCCGTGTCGCCCCAGAAGCCGTGCAGCATGCCGTCGTTGGCGCCCACGTAGACCGCGGGGCGGCGGCTGGCTGCCGTGCCCTGCTTGTAGGTACTGTAGGCGTCGGTGCCCGTCGGGAACGGCGCCACGGAGGGCCAGTCACTCGTCGGTTCACCGACGAAGACGGGGCCCGAGTGAACGATGTCGCCGAGCAGCGTGCGCGTGCTGCGCTCGCGGAACAGGGTCGGGTCCTCGTTGGTTCGGTCGCCTCGCAGGTAGTCGATGACGTCCTGCGCGGTGGTGCCGCCCGGCAGATTCGACGACAAGTCGGCGAGCTGACCGGCGGTCAGGTCTGCGACGTCGCGGAACGCGACGCCGTCGCCATCAAAGGTGGCGACCTGGCGCGCCGATTCGGTCGGAATCAGGTCTGCTGCTTCCCAGGCCGGCGTGGTCGACACGTCGCCTGTGATGGGGTCGAGGTCACTGGCCGTGAGGAAGCCGCTCCAGTCCTCAGAGTCGAGCTTGGCCTGGTAGACCACCGAGTCGCTCGAAAGCAGGCCCGTGTTGAAGGTTACGGCGGCGGCCGTGCCCTCGGTCTCGATGACAACTTCGAAGACGTCGGTCATCCTGCTGGCAATCTCTTCGGGCGTGCGTGCGTTGAGCATCTCGCCGCGACCGTTCACTGCCGCGTGGTAGAGGTCGTCGACCATGCGCGGGCTGCGGTAGATGTTGGGCTCGGGCCAGGTCGGCGGATTCGCATGTGCGTCCGCGACGTCGAAGTGCGTGACGTTGAAAATCGTGCCCGTGGCATTCAGCGTGACGCCGAACGTCGTCATGTGCAGATCGTCATTACAGTCGAGCGTCGGATCCGTACCTGCGGCACAGGCCGTCGGCACGGGGACTCGTCCTGCGGCAAAACCGGTGATGTCGAGGTCTTCGTAGTAGTTCCAGGCGATGTCGCCCAGGGTGTCACTGAAGGTGTCGCCATAGGGTGCCGGCTGACCGGAGTCTTCATTGCCGATACCGCTGATCGATGAGGCGTTGGCGAAGCCGTCCGTGAACACGATGCCGTAGTTCTTCTGGCACGAGAATTCGATGGGCGCGTTGGCGTCCGTCCGCTCGTACTGCTGGCCCACGTAATCAAGCGCCTCGCGCGTCGGCGTGCCGCCGACGCCGCGTGACGTGACGATGCTGTCGAGGATGGCCGCCTTGTCGGTGGTCAGGCTCTGCATCGTGACGGTCGTGCGGTTGTTGAACCGAACCTGGCCGATGCGCACGCCGTCAATCTCGTCAATGGCGCGCGCGATACCGCCGCGCAGTGCCTGGTGACGCTTGCGGAAGTAGGTGAACCAGTTGGCGAAATTCTGCATTTCGTCCGTGTAGCTGCGACCGCTCGGGAACGTGTTGGCCGGTCGAATCTCGTAGCGGACCATGCAAGCACCGTCCGGGCCAATGGCGTCGGCCGTACCCGTCACCGTGCCGGCTGCGAAGTTGCTCTGGAACAACGCATAGTTCGCCGGGTCCGGTGACGCGCAATCGATCGTGGTGCCACCAATGTCCATCGTGGCCGTGTCGTCGACGATGAAGTAGGTCGCAGGGAAGTACGCCACGTTGTAATACTGCGGGAACGTCGCCGCTACGCCGTTGACATCGAACATGCCTGTCCAGAGTACGAAGTGCCAATCGAAGTCCACCGGATCGGCCAGCGGGATGTCCTGAGTCAGGTCAACCGTGAACGTCGTGGCGTCTGCAATCGGGTCCCAGGGCGCGCGTGTCGGATCGACGTTGCCGAACGTGTAGGCGCCACCGGTATCGACCCAGGGCTCGTAGGTGATCGACGGGTCGTAGTAGGCCGAGTTGTAGTTCGGGCTGCGTGACCACGCGAGGTCCAGCGTCGGTGGCAAAGGCCAGTGGTTCGAGTTGTACGAGCGACGTGAGCCCGTCCGGTTTGAACCGTCGTAGCCGTTCGGGAACAGGTAGGAGAACTTCCACCACGGGTCGCCCGAGTTACCGGCCTGGTTGAAGTTCAGGACACCCGGCGCTGGGTTGTCGTTGTTGTCCAGCCCGACAAAGCTCGAATTGTCGATGTTGTACCAGGCCGACGCATCGTTGGTCGAGAACAAAACCTCGAAGTCCATACTGCCCGAGTCATCGAGAATCAGAATGGCGTTGGGCTCAACCGCGTCCGAAAGGAACAGAGGTGCGTTTGACAGCGGGCCCGGTGCGGCTAAGGCCGTGGTGCAACCCAGTGCCAGCGCGACAGCCGACAGCAATCGTTTTCGTGAATTCATGATGACGTGCTTATTCATTGGTGTAACCCCGCTCGTGAGCGCGTGTTGCGATCAGAAGCGCTTGGCGTAGTTGGTGCGCAGGATGACCTGAGAGGTGCCGGACGCGCCCACACCCCGTGCGTGAATTTTGAAGACGTAGATTTCGCCGGTACCCGTCGACACGCCGTAGCCGCCGCTCAGGTTGATCGACGAGTTGACGGATTCGTCCACGGTGCCGCGGATCTCGATCATGTATTGGGGTGCGCTCGCGACGTACTTGAGCACACCGAAAGCTGTGTTGTTGTAGTCGCGCGCGTCCATGGGCCAGGCCGTGTAAACGTCAGGTGCGAAGCCCGTATCGTAGAGCCCGCCCGAGTTATCGAAGAGCGCCAATGTCGTGAGGCCCTCGATGAACTCCTCGGCCTCGCGCAGTCCGGCCTCGGCCGCCTGGAAGGCGAGGTCCTGGTCGCGGAGGTTACCCGCGATACGTTCGGTGATCGTCGAGCTGCGCATGGCCGTCGTGCCGATCAATGACAGCAGCAAAAGCGCGATCAGCGCGATCACCATCACGACACCCGATTGTCTGTTGAAGCTGGCAGTACGCATCAGAGCACCCGGTTGCGAATGGTGGTCGTCGACGAATACACGCGTCGCAGTCGGCGGTCGGTCGGTGTGACCGGCGTCAGGCTGCCCGTGGTGCCGTCGAAGAGGACGTAGGATTGCGGATTGTCGGCAACGCGATCGTCAGTCGATTCCATAAGCAGGTTGATCTGCACGCTCAGCACGTTGGCCCAGTTGGCTGTACTGATGGCATTGGCCCGCTGGTAGGCATCAATGCTGCCGTCGAAGTCGGTGTCGACGCCGTAGACGAGTTCCATGTCGACCACGCCATCGGCGATCTCGACTGGCGTGCCCAGGCTGCCGTTGGCACCGAGCGTCATGCGGAACAGCGCGCTGCGGCCCGATGCGCCAGTGCCCACGTAATAGGCGCGTGACATCAAGCGCAGGACGAAGCTGTCTTCATCGTACTGATAGGGCGTGCCCGTCGCCGTGCTGCAGTCAAGCGGCTCGCCGAGACCCTGAGTGCAGTTGCCGGGGCTGCCGGCGCCCGAAGCATTCACGATCGTCGTGGCGGTGTTGCCCGCGTTCGCGTTCGTCTGCTGGAAGATGGCCGTGTTCAGGCAGTCCGTGATCGCGAGCACCTCGCCGGCCTGGATATCGTGCGCGGCATCGAGTGTGATCGTGGCGGTAGTCGGCGAGTGACTCTGAACCACGTAGCGGTCTTCGGGAATGGCGCGCGTGATCGTCAGCGCGTCAGTACCCGCAAGAGCCAGTCCGGAGAAATCGGCGGGGAACGTCGAACCGGCTTCGAAGCCGACGATCGATGTGGCCGCGTCGTATTCCCAGTTGACGGCGCCATTGTTGAGCGTGTTGATGACCGTAGCGGCGTTGCCGCAGCCCATGAACCCGGCCAGCCGGATGTCACGCACCATCATGTTCAGTGAGAACCGCCCGACCTCTTGCAGCTCGGTCAATGCCTGCTGCGTCGAGTAGGACTTTTTACTGCCCACGTAGAGCTGCAGGATGCCGCCGACGAGGAACGCGCCGATGGTCAGCGCGATCAGCAGTTCGATGAGCGTGTAGCCCGTGTATTTGCTGTGGCGTCGCATGTTCATCACAGGTCCGTCGTCAGCGCGAAGTCAATGACATCGGCTGTGGCGCGGCCGTCATTCCACTGCACCGTGATCGTGGCGCGCTGGGGGGCATCGGCCGTAGCGCCTGCATCTGTCTCGATGGAGCCATTGCCTGCCGGCAGGTAGTAGGCAAGTGCCGTCCGCCACTGCACCAGATCGATGTCGGCAACCGTGGTCGGCGAACCTGGCGTGGCGTCCGCCAAGGCAATGTCGTAACTGTTTGCAACCACGGCGGCGCGGTTGGCGCGCATGCGATCCGCGATGTCGTAGGCCAGAATGCTGGCCTGCGTGCGCAGGTAGGCCGAGTTGTTGAGCCGCGTGCCACTCGCCTGCATGCTTGCAAGACCGATGAGACCGCCTGTCAGAATAATCGCTGCAACGAGGATTTCGAGCAGTGTGTAACCACCCTGACGGCCGTGTGGAGAGATTCGTGGGCGCCGGATCATGGACATGCCACTGCTCCTTTTTGCGTGCTCGGGTGACCGAGCAGTCCGACATTGATCGTGCGGGCCGTGGCCGTGTCGCCATTGCTGCCACACACGTAGAAGCTGTCCGCGTTGTTCGGCGTGGCGCGGGTCTCACCGCTGCCCACGAACGACACCCAGGTCGAGAAGCTGCCGGCGGCGCGGACCGTGGTGCCTTCGAGCCCGTCCCAGACGCGCAAGACCTGCTCGCCTGCATCGACGGTGCCGAAGCCTGTTGGGTCCAGGAACGCGATCCAGCCCTGCTCCCAACCGCCGCTCGTGGCGCAGGTGGCCTGGTCGGCTGACGGGCACAGCGTGACGCGCTGGCCCCGCTTGATGGCTTCAGAACGGGCAAACGCGAGCGTCGAGATGATCTCGTTATTGTCCGTGACGATCCGGTTGGCCCGAATCGATGCGAGGAACGAGGGCGCAGCGAACCCGGCAATCACCGCAATCACGGCAATCGTCATCATGAGTTCAAGAACTGTGTAGCCCCGCTGACGTCGTCCCCGGTCATTCCCGGTGCGACGCGCGCCGCTCGTATCATCCAACATTCGATCCGCCCGGCACATTCCCCGACCACGCTTGATTATGCGTAATTTCCACAAGGAATCGACGTGCACAGGTCACAAATCACCGGCGCCTGGCTCAAGCCCGTGGCCAGTCCTGTCGATACGGCGTCACGCCGTGCCCCCTGTGCTTCGCAGCCCGCTCCGTTCCCCACGTCAAGCTTTATTTATCAGGCGCTTACGGGCTCAATGCGCCGCCAGGAGCATTCTATAGAGTCACGACTCGGCCCGCCACAGCCGGCCCTTGATCTGTGCGTAAGGTCCGGCGCAGACAGGTTATGTCGCAGCGGCCGGTGACCAGGATTAGTCACTTATGCGAGCGCCATTGACGTAACCTTATGGCTCTCCCCAGGAGGTCCCCCCCATGCTTCGACGCGGTCTCCTCGCCACGTTTGCCCTGTCACTGACCGGCTTTTCACCCGCACCTGTCGCGGCGCAGGACGCGGCGGACATCCGAATCGCGGGGCTCGCCGGACAGTCGACCACATTGCGCGCGTTCGACGCGCTGCGGCGCGTGCGCGAGGCCGGGCTTGAGGACATGGTGGTGCTTAATGAGATTCCTGCGCCGCCATTTGGCGAATCGGAGCGTGCCGCCGCGCTGGCATCGCGACTTGAGTCCACGGGGCTCGAGGTACGCGTGGATGCTGTGGGCAACGTACTGGCCCGTCAGCGTGGCCGAACCGGCGCACGCACGATCGCCGTCATCGCACACATTGATACGGTGTTCCCGGCTGAGACAGACGTGACCGTGAGCCGCGAAGCCAATGTCTACACGGCGCCGGGTATCGGCGACAACGCGCGCGGGCTGGCCATGATGCTCAGTCTTGCCCGCGCCTTTCGATTGAGTGGGATCGAGACCAATGACGACGTGCTGTACATCGGTTCTGTGGGTGAGGAGGGCCTCGGCGATTTGCGTGGCGTGCGGCACCTGTTCTCGGGCGCTGCCGATGCGCCCGATATCGACACCGTCGTTGCAATCGACGGCGGCCCACTGGAACGCGTGGTTGCCACCGCCGTGGGTTCGAACCGCTACCGTGTGACCTTTCGCGGGCCCGGCGGGCATTCCTACGGCGATTTTGGGCGCGCCAACCCCCACCATGCACTGGCCGACGCCATTTCGCGGTTTCGACGCGCGGCGCAGCAAGTGAGTGATGCACGCGGCGAGAAGGCAACATTTTCTGTTGGCCGCATCGGCGGCGGTACCTCCATCAACTCGATCGCGTTCGAGAGCTGGATGGAAGTGGACATGCGCAGCACAGACCCCGAGCGACTTGCAGCGCTGGATGCCGCATTTCGCGAATCGATGAACCTCGCATTGCTCGCGGAGAATGGCCGGCGTCGGGAAGGCGCGGCGCTCGAACTCGAGCTCGATCCTGTGGGTGCGCGGCCCGCGGGCCGAACGCCGCTTGATGCGTCGCTCGTGGTCAACGCCATGGCGGCATTGCGTGCGGTGGGCGTGGTGCCCGCGATTACGTCGTCGTCAACGGACGCCAACATTCCCATGGCGTTGGGCATCCCGGCGATCACGATCAGCCGGGGCGGTGTCAGCCGCAATGCGCACGCGCTCAATGAGACCTGGCAGGACGATGGCACGATGCGCGCCGAACAGGCGGCGCTGCTGCTGTTGCTGGCCGAGGCCGGTGTGGCCCCGGCCAGCGTTGCAGCCGATTAGGGCTTAGTTGAAGCGCAGACGAACGCCTGCCTGGAAGTTAATGCCAGGCAGCGGCACGAATGCGGCACGGAACGACGGTGCGCGACGTGCATCTTCATCAAGCAGGTTGCTCGCGCGCAGGAACAGGTCCCAGCTCAGCTGGTTGCTCTCGATGTTCCAGAGGACGTCTGCGTTGACCATCGTGAACGAGTCCGTCTGAAACGAGCTGACGTTGTCCTGCTCGGCGTGGAAGATGGCTTCTGCGCCAGCCGACCAACTGCCCGCGCCGTACCGTACCTCGGCTCCCAGGCGCGCGGGCTGCAGGCGCGGGAGGTAGTCGGAATCCGTTTCGCCCTGCACGAAGTCGCCAAAGAAGCGACCCGACCACGGCGAGTCGCCCTGATTGGCCCGCCAGTCCAATGAAAACTCGGCGCCGTAGAGCTCAGCGTCTTCCTGTGCGAATACCGTTTCCGGCAAGCCGTCCTCGGTGCCGCCCGTGAGCTGGAGGACCACATAGTCGGCGATGTCGTTGTAGAACACATTCGCGCGGAAGTGGAAGGAATCACCGTGCAAGTGGTAGCCCACGTCGAAGTTGGTGGACACTTCTTTCTCGGCTTCAAAGCCCGCCGAAACGACGCCGATCTCGAACAGCCCCGTCGCGAGGTGGGGGCCCTCCGCAAACAGCTCTGCGGGGTCCGGGTGGCGTTCCGAGCGAGACAGGTTGAATGTCACATCGGTCGCGCCCGACAGCTTCCACTCGGTGCCAATGGCCAGCGACACCGCCGTTTCGTCGTAGTCCTCGAGTGGACCCTGGTAGTCGTGCTCAAGCGTCTCGATGCGAGCGCCCAGGTCAACGCGGCCGAAGCTCGTCTCGCGTTCCTCAAAAATGAAGACGCCAAGGCTCGAGGTTTCCACGGGTTCCTGGACAAACGCCTCAGCACCTAGCGCCGAGAATTCGCGGTCAACGTATTGAAGGCCGAACGCACCGCGCCACCCGGCGGTCTCCGCATGGACGGCTTCAACACGCAGCTCCGTGGCTTCGTTATCGAATACCGTGCCGACTTCACCCGAGGGCTCGATTTCCGAGTGCTCGTAGTCGTTGACGCCAAGGCGAAGCTTCGCCGTCTCGATGAAGCCGCCGAATTCGTACTCGGCACGCAGGTCGACGCGCGTCTGCTCGAGGTCGATGAAGGGACCCGGGAAGATGGCTTCTTCCTCCTCACCTTCCTCCTCTTCCTCTTCCTCTCCGGGGCCGGCAAGCCCGTAGGTGGTTTCGTACTGGCTGATCGACAGACCGATGTTGCCGCGCTCGCCAAACAAGGTGCCGCCGATAGCGTAGCCGTTCGCTTCGCCGGCACTGTTCAAGACCTCGCCCGTCGTTTCTTCAGGCGGTCGCTCGGCCGCGTCTGCGGTCGCGAAACCGTCGATTTCGATGTCGTCGTTCTCACGATCAAAGATATCGATGTGCCAGGCAAAGGTGTCGGTGCCGCCGTCGAGTCGGCCCGCGATCGTCTGCTCGCCGGTGGCGGTATCGCCACGAACTTCGAAAGCGCCACTTACGGCTTCCTCGGCCGGCGCGAGCGGGATGCGATTGTCGACCACATTGACGACACCGCCTGCGGCGTTGCTGCCGTACAACAGCGTCGCCGGGCCCAGCAAGACCTCGACACTCTCGGCAAACAGCGGCTCGAGCGGTACGGCGTGGTCGGGACTTAAATCAGCGACGTCGAGCGTGCCGATGCCGCTCTGCAGGACCGTGATGCGCGGACCCTGCAGGCCCCGAATAACGGGACGGCTCGCATACGGGCCGAAGTACGATGAGGAAATCCCGGGCTGGTTGGCCAGGGTTTCGCCGATCGTTGTGGTGGCACGCAGCAGCAGCTCCTCAGCTGTCAGGACCAGCGCGGGTGACGTGAGTTCATCGACGGTTCGGTTGAGCGGTGTGGCCGAAACCACAATCTCGTCGACGACCGTCCTTTCGTCTTGCGCCGCGGCGCAGAACGGAATGGCGAGGCTGCCCGTAAGCAGCAGTGACTTGCGAATCATTTTGGAAATACCTATGGCGTTCGCCGCTTCGGAAAGGGCGGCGAAGGGGGGCGCGACTACCGTCGCACACACGATGCGGTTCTAAGGTGCTGTCAGGAGAGCGACAGCAGGGCAGGCGGCGCCCGGCATGGCGGCAGTGCGGCTGCCTTGTCAGCGCGGGAATGGCTGACCCAGGCAACAGGCGCGGTGGCATGAGGCGCGACGCCCGCCAGTGGGGGGGCTGACGCAGGCGCTGCGCCTGAAAGCGCGCCGCCCATGACGCATAGGTCACACTCGGCATGGGAAACGTGCGCCGCGTGATCGACGCCGTGCGATACGGCGAGAGTTTGCGCAAGCAGCAGTGCGCAGGTGAGCAGCACGATCCAGCGCTGCTTCACACCTGTTGTTTGCGAGATTCCCACGACCCTCATCATGCCGTGAAGGGTAGGTCAAAACGGATGGGGTGACAATCCAGTTTTGTTGTGGCCTCGCAACGGCTTAGGCGTGGCGGCCTGTCAATATGCTGCGGCCGCTCGGTTACCATACGGGCCACAGCGGACGCAGGGGAACGACATGCGGGGATTGAGCAGGCGCGGCTTTTTGGGCGGATCGGCCGCGATTGCGGGTGCAGCCGGACTGGGGTTGCCGCGCACCGCACTGGCCAGCGACGCCATTGAGGGCACCGAGCTGGCGCCCCTGACGGGCGACGCGAAGCCGATCTCTGTGGCCGAGCGACAGGCACGACTCGAGAAGGCTGCGGGCCTCCTGCGGGAATCGAAGGCCGCTGCCGTGCTGATCGAGGCGGGTTCGGCGCTCGAGTACTTTACGGGCATCCAGTGGTGGCGCTCAGAGCGGCTCACGGCGGCCGTACTGACGCGGGACGGCACGCTGTCCATCGTGACGCCTTTCTTCGAGGCGCCGTCGATTGACGAGCAACTGGCGCTCAACGCCGAGATCGTGACCTGGCACGAAGACGAGTCGCCGTTTGAGCGTGTCGCCGATCTCGTCGACGCCGCGAAAGGTCCGCTGCTGCTCGAGGAAACGGTGCGTTATTTCATCGCGAGTGGCATCGCGGCGGCTGCTCCGCGTCTCAAGATTGCCGACGGTCGCGCCGTCACGCGCGGGTGCCGCATGTTCAAGTCGCCCGCGGAGCTGGCACTTATGCAGGTGGCCAGCGACGTCACGATGGCGGCCTATCGCTACGTCCATCCGCAGGTCGTGCCGGGCATGACGCCGCGCGACATCACCCGCATGATGAATGCGGCTACCGCGGCGCTGGGTGGCCGCGTGTCCTTCTCGATCGCCCTGGCCGGACCCGCCAGCGCCTATCCGCACGGAACGCGTCAGCCGCAACGCGTCGAGGAGGGCGGCATCGTGCTCATGGATTGCGGCTGTAGCGTTCACGGCTACCAGTCCGACATCTCACGCACCTGGGTCGTGGGCGAGGCCAACGCCGGGCAGCGCCGCGTCTGGGAAACCGCTAAACGTGGCCAGGAAATCGCGCTCGAGACGATTGAGCCCGGGATTCCAGCGGGCGAGGTCGACGTCGCTGTTCGCACGTTTTACGAGCGCGAAGGGTTCGGGCCCGGCTACCAGGCGCCGGGTCTGACGCACCGATTGGGGCACGGTATCGGCATGGACGGTCACGAGCCCATCAACTTCGTGCGCGGTGAGACCACGCCGCTGGCGACGGGCATGTGTTTCTCGAATGAACCTGGCATCTACCTGCCGGGCCAGTTTGGGGTCCGCCTCGAAGACTGCCTCCACATCACGGAATCTGGCGCCCGCTTGTTCTCGGGCCTGTCGCCGTCTCTGGCGTCGCCCCTCGGCTGAGTGGCAATGTGCGCTCTCTGATGGCGCTGCCGCTGCGCGTCCGGCACACTCGGGGCCCCTGAACGAGGAGCACCATCATGTTGCGACATCGAATTCTTGCGCTGTGCGCCGCGCTGGCTTTGGTGCCGGCGGCCCGCGCCGGTAACGGCGATCACACCGATGCGCACCACGAGTCGCTGGCGGCGAGCGAGACCATAACGGTCTACAAGTCGCCGACCTGTGGGTGTTGCAGGAACTGGATCAAGCATCTCGAAGCGGCCGGTTTTGAAGTCGAGGCCATCGACAGCGACGACATGAATGCCGTCAAACTGGAGTTCGGTGTGCCAAAGAGCATGACGAGTTGCCACACGGCGCGCGTTGCGGGCTACACGATTGAGGGTCACGTACCCGTCGCAGACATCCTGCGTTTACTTGGCAAACGGCCTGAGGCAGACGGTTTGGCGGTCCCGGGCATGCCCGTCGGCTCACCGGGCATGGAAGTGGGTGATCGAGTCGATCCGTACAAGGTGATGCTGTTCGGCGAAGAGGGCGCGACGACCTGGGCCAGCTACGGCGAGGACACCGAAGTCAGTGAGGCCGAGGTTGAGCCCGAGACGGAACGCGACAGCGCCGAATCAGGCTGAGGCGACATCCGCGGTGGCGACATCGCGTTCGGGCAGGTTGCGCGACAACACGTCGCGCAGCTCACTGAGTTTGTAGGGCTTGGACAGGTAGTCGTCCATGCCGGTCGCAATGCAACGCTCCCGGTCGCCGAGCAGGGCGTTGGCCGTGAGTGCCACGATGGGCACGGGTGTGCGCCCCACAGACTGCTCGAACACGCGAACCTCGGCGGCGGCGGTAAAGCCGTCCTTGTTGGGCATCTGGCAGTCCATGAGCACCGCATCGTAGGTCGCCGCCTCGTCGATGAGGCGCTGCGTTGCCTCGACGCCATCCGCAGCGGTGTCCACGGTGCAGCCCAGTTTCTTGAGCATGCCGCGTGCGACGGCCTGATTGACGGGGTTGTCCTCGACCAGGAGCACGTGCGCGTCGAGCGTCTGCAGCTCGTCCGAGACCGCAACGCTGCCCGTGATGTCCGCCTCGTGAATGGCGCCTTCCGCGTCAAACAGGATGGCGACGAACCGTGAGAAGCTGTCGCGCCGCAGCGGTTTGCCGATCGCGGTCGCCACACCGATTTCTTTGCAGTCGCGTGGTGAAAGGGATCCCGACATAGGCCGTATGAGTCCGACGCGCAGGTCGGGGCGCTGCTTGCGGAGCAGGCTCCCGAGCTCGACGCCATCACCGTCGGGCAGCGACTCGTCGATCATGACCGCGTCGGTGCGCGAGCCGTAGACAGCGTGCGCGTCGGCGCAGGATTCTGCCTCTGCGACGTTGACGCCCCAGTCCTGGAGTTGTTCACGAATGACGCGTCGCTGCGTGTCGCTCGCCGCAACAACGAGCATGTTCTTGCCGCGCCAGTCCGGATTGTTGTCTGCGAGCGGCGCAGTTTCGCGAGTGGCGAGCGGGATGTGGAACCAGAACGTCGAACCTTTGCCCTGTTCGCTTTCCAAACCAATATTGCCGCCCATGATATCGACGAGTTGTCTCGAGATCGCCAGACCCAGGCCCGTACCGCCAAAGCGTCGCGTAACCGATCCGTCTTCCTGTGAGAAGGCATCGAAGATCTTGCGCTGCGCTGCGGTGTCGATACCGATTCCCGTGTCGATGATTTCGCACAGAATACCCGGTCCATCACTGCGCGGCCGCTCACGAAGCCGCAGACAGACCTCGCCTTGCTCGGTAAACTTCACGGCGTTTCCTGCCAGGTTCAGCATGATCTGGCGAATGCGAAGGCCGTCGCCGATGCGCGCAGCCGCAATATCCGGCGGGATGTCGCAGATGAGTTCGAGGCCCTTGGATTCCGCGTGCTGCTCGAGCAACTCCGACACCTCTTCGGTGAGCTGGCGCAGGTCGAACGGTTGCGCTTCGAGTTCCACCCGGCCTGCCTCGATTTTCGAGAAATCGAGGATGTCGTTGATGATGGTGAGGAGTGCCTCCGCGGAGTGCCGGATACTCTCGGCGAAGCTGATCTGGCGCGGCATGAGTTCACCTGAGGACAGCAGCAGCTCGGTCATGCCCAGCACGCCATTCATGGGTGTGCGGATCTCGTGGCTCATGCTGGCCAGAAACTCACTCTTGGCCGTGTTGGCGGCCTCGGCACGTTCCTTGGCGCCACGCAATTCGTCGACCATATTCGCGAGCCGATCGTTTGCATCGGCAAGGCTCTGCGTGCGCTCTTCGACCTGAGCCTTGAGCTGATCGCGATGCGCGCGAAGCCGCACATCACGCGATTCAAGCTGCTGAAGCATGTGATTCACTGCGAGCGCGAGCGAGGCAATTTCGTCCTGGCCTTCAATGGTGGCCCGCAGTGAGAAGTCTTCGCGTTCGGATACCTCTTCGGTGACCGCTGCGAGGTCTGTGAGCGGGCGCACAATCTTGGGCGTGAGTAATGAGGCCAACAGCCATGCGGCGCCCAGCCCCACGACGAGTGCCGCGCCACCTATGAGCAGAGCCTTGTAGACACTGTTGCGGACAGGCGAGAGGTTGGAGCGCACGAAGATCATGCCGATGAGTTCGCCATCGAGCAGTACGGGTTGCAGAATCTCCACGTGGCTCGTGCCAACACGGCGATAGGTCTCACCGCCGCCACGCAGCACTGCTGTAATCCAGCCGATCGGTAGCGGGAACGATTCGCCAACCGAATTGTGGACTTCACCCAGGGGACGACCCTCGCGGTCCAGCACGGCCGACGCGATGACACTTCGATTGGCGAAAAGGGAATTCAGCAGCCGCCGAAGTTGCTCGCCGTCCTCGAACGTGATCGCTGCGACGCTGTTCTTGCCCACGACGTCGGCCAACGTGTAGAGCTGGCGCGACAGGTCATCTTCGGCTTTGAGGGCCTGCCCGCCGATTGTGAGCACGAGCGATGACGAGACGGCAATCGCTGCCGCAACAACGATAATCAGCTGAACCTTGGGTCCAATGAGCAGCCTGTTGAGAAGCGCCTTCATCAATACGCGCCCGTCTCGTCGCCGACCAGGGTCGCCAGGGATAGCAGCTGCGAGCTGATCGTCAGGCCCGCGCGCCGTACCGCTGCCACATTGATCCGCATGGCAATGCGATCGTTGCGGCGCGTGAGCTCAATGATGCCGCCGGTGTTTGCGAAGCCAGGCGCGTCGCTGACTGTGAGCACGGTCTCCGCAAGCAGGGCTTCAATGACGCCCGGGACATCTCCCGACTCAGCGGAAAGATAAGCGAGATCGCAGCGCACGCCGTCGGCCGGCGGACGCGCGAGATCGATGACTTCGATGGGCAGGTCGGCGACACGCCGTTTGCCCAGGTTGTCCATTGCGATGCGGTAGGGTGTATCGCCCAGAATACACAGATGGAAGTATTCGGACTGGTCCCCGGCAGCGCGTTCCGGCCAGGTCACGAAGCGAGCGATGTTGTATGTAAACGCGAGCTTGAGCTCGTCCTCACGGTTGTTCGCGGAGGCGTCGTTTGCAAAGCACATGCTCAAGAGCACGCCCAACAACACCCACGTCGCGCGATATGCACTCACCGTGAGTCGCCTTCCGCTCAGAAACCGTAGTGGACGTTGACGTAGGCGGACCGTTCAATTTCAGTCGCAACGACGTCAGAGAGTTCGGACCGGTACTCCAGCGTTCCCCCCTCGAGCAGATTGCGGACCCCGGCGCTCATTGCCCAGTCGCTGTTGACTTGCCAGCGGATGTTGAGATTGGCCTGCGTGACGCTCGAAACCTGAACGGCCTCAATGTCATCGACATAGCGAACCAACAGGCCGACGCTCAAGTTTGCCGTGGGCAGCCAGTCGGTCCGCACCGACGCTTGCAGTTCGGGATATCCGGCAACGCTAAAGGCGCCGTCGCTACCTGCACCGAACTCTTCGTGGGCGTAGGCAACGAATGCGGCGACCCGAGCCGTTTCACTGACGATCCAGTTCAATGACACCTCGCCTCCCGTAATCTGGCTCTCCAGCTCATTGGTGAGCAGGCCTTCGGCAACAATCGAGTCGGAGTTCAAGACACACAAAGGATCGGTTTCTGGTGATAATCCGCCGGGGTCGCAGAACAGGCCAGTCGGGGTAACCGATCGCAGACCGCTGTAATCGAACACAAATGCCGCGACGTCAAAACTCACTCGGTCGGAAATCCGACCGCGGACGCCCGCCTCGTACGCGTACAGCGTCTCGGGACTAAATTCAGGATTCCCGTTGACGCGCGCGCGCAGGGGCAATGGAAAGGGATTCGAGGGATCGCCGGGCGGGATTGCGGGACTGACATCCAGTACGCTCACCGACAAGTCTCCCACGGCGGGCGTTCGAACCGCTCGGGATGCACTGGCCCACACAGACGTCAGCTTGCCGGGCTTCCACAGCAGGCTTGCCGTCGGCATGACCTCGATGTCCTTCGGCGACAGGCTGTTGTGTTCGAGCTTGGTGCCAAGCGTGAGCGACAAGACGTCGGGGGACAGATCGAATTCCGCCTGAATGAAACCCGCGAAGATCTGGTCATCGTCGATCTCAGTCAACACGTTGTAAGCAGGCGATGTGCCGATATCGTAGTGATTGAGGCGCAGTTGAGCGCCGACGATCCAATCCTGTTTGTCGCGGGACCACTGGTGTTGTCCATCGAGTGTGACGCTGCTTTGCCCGATGTTGAGCGTGCCCGTCCGGTCGGTGACGTCCACAATGAACTGGGCTTGCGAAGACGCACCGGTCTGATGACGACGATTCCATTCGCCAGTCACGAATCCGCCGCTGACATCGGAGTCTTGCGCGGAAACCGTCTGATACGGCGGCGCGGGGCTGTACTGCGCGAAACTCTGGCCCATCTCGCCGACGTAGGCCTCGGCTGAGAACGCAAACTGATTGTCCGCGCCATCGATCGCCGCGCGGTAGCCCGCGCGAAGCAGGTGCCACTCGTCAAGGGCGGGTCCACCAAACGCCGTTTCGTTCTCTTGGCCTTCCTGGTACTTGGCGAACGCACGCCAGCCACCGTTTTCTTCAAATGCGCCGCGCAACTGCAGCGCCGCAAATGGCGCTGCCTCGGGGTCGGTTCCCGCAATCAGAGTGCCACCGTCGGAGCCATCGGGGCGCCGGGTGATGATGTTGATCACTCCGTTTACGGCGTTGCTTCCCCATACCGCTGCTCCAGGTCCCCGGATGACCTCGATACGCTCGATCTCTTCGATAAGCGTGCTTTGAACGTCCCAAAAGACGCCAGAAAACGTCGGCGTGTAGAGAATTCGGCCGTCCATCAGCACGAGCAACTTGTTTGCGAAACGGCCCGTGTGCCCACGCGCGCCAATTGACCACTTGTTGGCGTCGATTTGTTGAACCGAGAGGCCCGGTGCCAGTCGAAGCGCATCCGGTATGGAGCGAATGCCCTGGCGCTCAATGTCTTCGCGAGTGATCACGTATGCGGCCGAGGTCGTGTCCGCGAGTGGCTCCGCCCGCCGCGAGACTGAGGTGACGCTCAGGTTGACCAGTTCCTCAAGGCTCAGATCGAACAGGTCATCGTTTTGCGCCTGTGCTGTTGTCCCCATGGCACAAAGTACGGCGGCGGTAGCAGCCGCGATAGCGCTGCCCCGTGGGTTAGTCCTTAACATAATCGATCCATGATTGAACGCATCCCTACGCAAGGCGTAGCGGCGGCGCTGACCAGGTCTTTAGAGGCTCTGGAGGTGCTCTAGCGCCGCACAGCGGGCGCTTCGAGCGGCAGGCTGCCCGCACGCCAGGCGAGGTAGAGCTCAAGGTCGAGGTAGATCGGGTGACCACCGGAACGCGGCTCGGCGCGAACGCCTGAATTGCAGAACTGCAGGCGACGGTGCAGCGAGCCCAGCGACTGCCACTCGAATCGGTAGGCGGGATAGCCGACGGATTGCCCCTGGCTCAGCGTGTCGCCGCGCAGTTGGCGACCCACGAATTGCTCATGGCAGTTGGCGCAGGAGAGATTGAGCTGGCCTACACGTGTATGGAAGTAGCGTTGCCCGGCCCGCCAGTGCGCCCGCGCGGGGCCGGAAAGATCGACGGAAAAGGGCAGGCCGGCCGACTGCGCAGCCACGTAGGCCGTCAACGACAGTAAGTCCTCGGACTCCCATGGCAGCGCGGGCAGGCCCTGGCGCGCCTGGCGGCAGTTGTTGATGGCCATCTCGACGTTGACGAGCCCGCCCGTGTCCGTGTCGAAGCGCGGCAGGCTGGCAGCGGCGCCCTGCAGTTTGTCCTCATGACACGCGACGCAGGCCTGTCCCGATTCGGACGGGCGCGCCGTGAAAAGCGCCTCGCCGCGGTCGACCCAGAGCAAGCCGGGATTGGCGAAAGGGTCGCGTTGCAGCGCCTGGGTGTCGGCCGTCTGGAAACGGGCGCCTGAGATTGGTTTGGGCGGTTCCGGCAGGACGGCGGGTCGGCAGGCCGTGAGGCCCAGCAGCAGTGCGCTACAAAACCAGAAGCGCATGCCGATCTCGTGTCTCTACCCCCGCCTGGTCGCGCCACAGAAAGTGCAGGGTGCCGCTGCGCTCGGCGCGATAGTGGAACGAGAGGTAGGGATTGGCCGCAGTGCCCGGCGCAAGATCTGCAGCGAAGATGAGCTGGTCTTCAAAGCGGCATTCGAAGCGCACGAGGATATCGCGCGCGATGGCACGGCCCGTGGCGTCGCGCCGGAAGCCGCTTTCCATGGGGTGGCTGATCAGGGTTCGAATGGCGATGACCTCACCCACAGTGGCCTGGTCCGGCGCGGCGATGCGTGTTCTGCGGTTGGTCGTCATCGCGGGCTCAGACAAAGCTGTCGAGGCAGGCCGCCAGCGTCACGACGACGTCGGCAACGGCGCCCAAAAGCTGGCCGTCATGAGCTTCGGCGACAACCCAGAGCTGCTGGCTATCGGCGAGCCGGATACGGGTCTCGAGACGGGCGCGACCCGCGGCGGGCGTCAGCTCGAATCCGATGAGGTGTGGCACGGGATTGGCGGGCGCGTACACGTCGATGCGGCCGATGTAGTCCGCGTCGGACATGGGACTATCGACATCGACGCGGACCGGTACGGAGTTGCCATTCTCCGCGAGCGGCGGGATCTGCACCCGGACCCGGTCGAAGGCGATGGGGCGTTGGCCATAGCGCTCGGCAACGGGCGTTGGCAGTGCGACGACCTGAGCCCGTGCGGGGCGCACCGTAAGCATGAGGGCGGTACCGGCGAGGCCCTGCAAGAGCTGTCTCCGCGTCGCGGTGGTCACGGCGCGTCCTCGAGTGACATGAGATAGGCCACGACGTCTTCGATCTGCTGTGCTGTGAGCAGCGTCGTGCCGCGTGCAGATGGCGGCACCTGGCGCAAGTCACGGCTTCGGTAGTAGCCAGGCATCGTGGCGTCGGGATTCAGCCGTGTCGGGTCCATGATCCGGTCGCGGAGGTAGGCGGCGCTGCGCCGGCTTCCGATTCCCGTGAGTTCGGGGCCAACGTTGCCCTGGAATGCGGCTTCGAGGCCCGCGACCTGGTGACAGGTGATGCAATGGCCGGCTTCGCGGGCAACGAATACGGCTTCGCCAGCACGCGCATCGCCAGGCACATCAGTGAGCGGGGCGGGCAGGCCATCGTCCGATGATGCGCCCGCAGCCAGGATTACGAGCCAGGTGGCGAGCAGCGTCATCCGAAGGCACCAACCGTTGCGGTGTCGAACCAACGCAGCGCTGCATCGGCTTCGCCGCGGCGGTCCTCGGGCGTCGCGTCGAGTGCGCTGACGCCCCCGGCACCGCTCACAGCGCGCCAGCGTTGACCGTCCGGCGCAAAGACGTCGGCAATCGAAATCGCACTTTCAGGCGTCAGGTAGCTGTAGCACGTATTAATAAGTTTTGTAGAAACAGGAGACAATCCATTGAAAAAGCGCAATATTTGTGTCGCTGTCAATCGCCCCTGTGCTTGCGCTGAGAAGGCGGACTTGGGCATGGCGTTGGCGATTGCGGCATCGCCGAGCACGTGAATGTCGCGCTGCAGCGTCGACTCGAAGGTGGCCGCGTCGACGGGGCACCAACCCGAGGCATCGGCGACGCCAGCTCGGACCGCGATGCTGGCGGCGCGCTGGGGCGGGATCACGTTGGTGACGTGCGCACGCACGGTATCGAACTCCGTCTCGACCTGACCCGCGATGGCGTCGACGCGAACCACGCGCGCACCATCGGACCGGCCTTGCCATTCCACTTGCTTGCCGTAGCGCCGTCGCCACTCACTCAGAAACAGCGACTGCTTGGAGAATCGGTCCTTGGCATCAAGAATCAGGACCTTGCTGCGCGGTTTTGATTGCGACAGGTAGTACGCCACGACGGCCGCGCGTTCGTAGGGGCCGGGTGGGCAGCGATAGGGATTGTCGGGGGCGACGATGGCGAAGGTGCCGCCATCGGGCATGGCCTCGAGCTGGCGCCGCAACAGCAGGGTCTGCGCACCGGCGGACCAGGCATGCGGCATGAGCTTCGCCGCGGCGGCGTCGTAGCCGGGCAGCCCGTCAAAATCAAGGCTGACGCCCGGTGACAACACAAGGCGGTCGTAGGGCAGTGTCGCGCCGGTTGCCGTCGTGACTGTTCTGGCGACGGGGTCGACGTCTGTCGCGCGGGTCGCCAGGACCCGAATGCCACGAGCCCGGAGTGCGCCGTACGAGAATGACTGCTGTTCGAGGCTGCGCCAGCCGCCGATGACAAGATTGCTCAGTGGGCAGGCAAGGTAGCGCGTGTTGGGTTCCACGAGCGTGATGTCGATGTTGGCGTCGGCATCGCGCAGGGCGCGGGCGCAGGAGGCGCCGCCGAAGCCGCCGCCAACGATGACGACGCGCGCTTTCGCACCGCGCCGTATGGCGCAACCGGCAACCCCCAGGGCCAGCGCCGCCAGAACCTGCCGGCGTGTGCTGCCCCGTGTCACGTCCGTGCCAGGTATTCGGCGATCGCGCGCAGCTCTTCGGGCGTGAATCCTCTGGCAATACGCGTCATGACCGCACCGTCGTCTGGCCGGTCCCGCCAGGCGCTGAGTGCGGCAAACAAGGCGTCTGCGTCACCCGCGTCCAATGCCGTCGGGCCGGCGTGGCAGCCCGCACAACCGATCGCGAGCGCCGCGCCGTCCGCGGGATCCGTGGCAGGGCCCGCAGCGGCTGCCAGCGCGAGTACCAGTGCGGACCCCACGCTCACACCGTCAGTGCCTGGTCCCCAATGGGCAGCTCCCGGATGCGTCGGCCCGTGGCCGCGAATATCGCGTTGAGCACCGCCGGCGCTGCCACGGCGATCGTGGGTTCGCCCACGCCACCCCAGAAGCCGCCCGAGGGCATGACAATCGTCTCAACCTCGGGCATCTCTGCGAGCCGCATCGACGGGTAATCGTCGAAGTTGGATTCGACGATGGCGCCGTCGGCCACCGTGCACTTGCCGTAGAGCATCGCCGACAGGCCGTAGACGAACGAGCCGGCCACCTGGGCCTCAATCTGCTGGGGATTCACGGCGACACCGGGATCCGTGGCCGCGGTGATCTTGTGCATGCGCAGCTTGCCATTCTCGACCGAGACTTCGGCGCAGGCGGCCACAAAGCTGTCGAATGCCTTGCACACGGCAAGCCCGCGGCCGTGGCCCTCGGACAGGGGCTCGCCCCAGCCCGCACGTTCGGCGGCCGCATCGAGCACCGCGCGTGCCAGCGGGTGGCCCTCTAGCAGGTCGTGGCGGAAGTCGAGTGGATCACGGCCGGCGGCGTGTGCCAACTCGTCGAGAAAGCACTCGACGTAGACGACGTTCTGGTTGACGTTGACGCCACGCCAGAAGCCCGGCGGGACGTGCGGGTTGCGCATCGCGTGATCGATGAGCAGGTTGTCGACCGAGTAGGTGAACGCGTGCTCGCCGCCCGGCAACAGGCACTGGAACGTGGCGAGGTCGGCGCCGTCGCGCAACGCGCCCGGGAACACGGCCGCAAGAATGGACTGACCCGAGATGCGAACGCGCAGACCCGACAGCTTGCCGTTCTCGTCGAGGCCCCCGGTAAGACGTGCTTTGGTGACGGGATGGAAGCGGCCCTGCGCCATGTCTTCCTCGCGCGTCCAAAGCAGTTTCACGGGTGTGTCCGGGAATTGCCTGGCGATGAGTACGGCCTGGTGCACGAAGTCGTGGAACGCGCCGCGTCGCCCGAAGCCGCCACCGGGGCTGAGCTTGTAGGCCTCGCACTGCGTTTGCGGCAATCCCGAAGCCTCGGCCGCCGCGGCCAGCGCCGCTTCGCCATTCTGGGTCGGGCACCACACCTCGCAGCGGTCCTTGCTCCAGCGCGCCGTCGTGTTCATGGGTTCGAGCGGTGCGTGGTTCTGAAACGGATAGGCGTAGGTGGCAGTGATGGTCTGCTCGGCGGCACCGAGCCCTGCGCCAACGTCGCCATTCTGGTTACCGACGAAAGCGTCGTCGGCATTAAGGCCCTCATCGAGCGTGGCGTCGATACTCGCACTCGAGACTTCGGCATTCGGCCCGTAGTCCCATTCGATGGGTAGGGCATCGAGCGCCGTCTTCGCCCGCCACCAGGTATCGGCCACCACGGCCACGGCATCATCCCCCACTGCCACCGCGCGCACGACGCCGCGGCGGCCCTCGATGGCCGACGCATCAAAACTCTTGAGCTTGCCGCCGAACACGGGGCAGGCCTTGATGCTCGCATTGAGCATGCCCGGCAGGTTGACGTCGGCGCCGTAGACTTGCGAACCGTCGAGTTTGGGCCGTGTATCGATGCGCGGCACGGGCTTGCCGATCAGCTGCCATTCGTCGGGCGTCTTGAGCGTCACGTCCATGGGCGGTGGCAGATCGGCCGCAGCCGTCGCCACCTCACCGAAGCGTTTGCTGCGACCCGAGGCGGCGTGCGTCACGCGGCTGTTCTCGACCGTGCATTCAGAGGCGGGTACGCCCATGGCGTTGGCCGCGGCCTCCGTGAGCAGGAGGCGTGCCGTCGCGCCGCCTTCGCGCACGTACTGGTGGCTCGAGCGAATGCCGCGGCTGCCGCCCGTGGAGAAGCTGCCCCAGACGCGATCGCGCTTGAGGTTGTTGCCCGGTGTCGGGTATTCCCAGGTCACGCGATCCCAGTCGCAGCCCAATTCTTCGGCCACAAGCTGCGCGAGACCCGTCGCCGTGCCTTGGCCCATTTCGGTACGGGCGATGCGGATGGTGACCGTGTCATCAGGGTCGATAACAACCCAGGCGTTGACCTCCGGCGTGCCCTGCGCGGCGTTCGCAGACAGCGGCAGCGTCATGCCAACCGACAGCCCGACGCCTGTCGCCGCAGTGCCAATCACAAACTCACGTCGGCTCAGCAGGGTGGCACTCATGAGTCTGCCTCCTCGCGCGCGATTTCCGCGGCGCGGTGGATGCCAGCACGAACACGCGGCAGCGTGCCGCAACGGCAAATGTTGGTCATGGCGCGATCGATGTCGGCATCCGTCGGCTCGGGATTTTGCTCGAGCAATGCGGCGGCGGCCATGATCATGCCCGACTGGCAGTAGCCGCATTGTGGCGTGTCAAGCTCCAGCCACGCCCGTTGCACCGGGTGGCTGGCGTCCGTGGCGAGGCCTTCGATCGTCGTGATGCGCTGCCCGGGTTGAACCGCGCTGACGGGGTAGACGCAGGCGCGCACGGGGCGGCCATCGATGTGTACTGTGCAGGCGCCGCACTGAGCGATGCCACAGCCGTACTTGGTGCCTGTGAGCCCGGCCTGCTCACGCAGTGCCCAGAGCAGTGGCGTGTCGCCTTCCACATCGAGCGTCACCGACTGCCCGTTGACGTTGAGTGTGGCCATGTCCTTCCCCCTGCGACGACTCGATGAACCGCACTATACCGCAGGCAGGTGGTGCGATTTTGACGCGCGCCGGCGCTCAGGCCATGGCGTGCGCGTCGTGTTCGGCCGCGAGCTTGATGTCGTCAATGTCCTGCTGAAACATCTTGCGCGTTGTGCCCAGGAACAGCCGGCCAATCGTATTGCCCAGCAGTTTCGCCATGAAGGTCTCAGGCTCGCCGCGGAAGGTCATGGTCAACTCGGTGGCGTCGCCGATTTCACGAAGGCTGATACGCGAAAAATACCGGCAGCCGTGGCTGCCCGCCTCGACGTCGTAGTGCTCGGGCTCGCGCGCAGACGTTACCCACATCGTCTCCGTGGCCTCCTTGCCCATCATGGTTCGGGTTTCTTTCCACTTGAGCCCCACAATTCCCGAATCGGGTTTCTCGAGAACCTCGGTTTTCTCGAGCCCTGAGATGAAGTCGGCGCAGTTTTCGAAGTCTGTGGCGCGCGCCCAGACGACGTCACGCGGCGCTTCAATATTCGTGCTTACCGTGATTTGCATGTGATCCCCCGTGCCGCAGGCGGCTCTGTTCATGCGGTGTCTAATAACCGCACCTCAAGCTGCCAACTTACGCCTGGCAGCGAGCGGGGTCTACTGCGGTCGAATCTGGCGTTGCATCTCCTTCCGCTGAGACCCGGAGCCCAGAGCCCAACTCGGTCGTCAGATGCTGGCCAGGCGGCTGCGATAGCGATCCAGCGCTGTGGGTCGCTGACTCACGGCGTCTCGTCCGTTGCTTGAGGTCGTGCGCGTGCAAGGCGGAAACCAATGTGCGAGGTGCCCGTGTAGAGGTTTTGCGCCTGACGCGCTGCGGCGCGGAAGCGGTAGCAGAAGTCACGCGCACAGAGATACGATCCGCCCTTGATCACAATGACGGGGTCCGCGGGCTGCGCGGGGTCGAAACCGCGTGTGCCGGCGATACGTCGCGCATCGTCGCTGTGGTCGGGTGCATACGGCGTCGCCGTGAGTTCCCACACATTGCCGATCATGTCGTGCAGCCCGAGCGCGTTGGCGTCAAAACTCGCGACGGGT
Source organism: Pseudomonadota bacterium (assembly GCA_039821605.1). GTDB lineage: Bacteria > Pseudomonadota > Gammaproteobacteria > Steroidobacterales > Woeseiaceae > CALBPI01. The sequence continues at coordinate 861,563 of JBCBNV010000001.1, forward strand.
GCGAGTCCCTTGTGGCCGTCGCGGCCCGTGTCCGCGATCGGGAAGAGCCCCTGCCAGGTGTTGGCATCGGTACCGTCATCGCCGGTGGACTGTGCGGCGGACTCCCACTCGATTTCTGTGGGCAGACGCCCGCCTGCCCAGCGCGCAAAGGCTTCAGCGTCTGCGCGCGTGACATGCACGACCGGTAGATCCGGCATGGCGTCGGGGCCGTCAGCGCCCTCGGGTTTGTGCCAGCTCGCACCCTCGGCAAAGCGCCACCAGTTGAGTGCCTCGGGTCGAGTTGATGTCGGGGCGTCGAAGACCGCAGAACCCGCGGGGATGGCCTCGCCGGGGCCGCCGGGTTCCCGCGCCGACCAGCCGCGCTCCGCGCGCGTCACGTAGCCCGTTTCCGCCACAAAGCGTGCGAACTGTACATTCGTGACTTCGGTGCGTGTGAGTTCAAAATCGTCGACGCAGGCCTCGCGCGCCGGGCGCTCCTCGGCGTAGCCGCGTGCGTCGCCGAGCTCGAAGCAACCGCCGGGTATGGCGACCCAGTCAAGCGTCGTGTCCGCGCCGGCGTGGGTCCCGGGTGCCAGGCAGCCAAAGACTGCTGCGGCCGCGACTAGGGGCGCTCGTAGCGTTGCCGCCATTGCTCGATCTCATCGATGTAGCGCGCCACTGCGCCCGCATGGTCGGCCGAGACGTCTTGAGTTTGCCCCGGGTCGTTGTCCACGCTCGCCACGCGGCCGGCGGCGAGGCCCGTTGCGTTAGCGATGAGCAGCCGAACCATGCCGGCGCAGGTTTTAAGCGGTGTCACGTGCGTTCCCCTATTTCTCCGCCCGCAGAACTGGGCATAATCTTAGCCTGAGGTTGGTCTTGTCTTTTAGCGGTGCCCGCGTCGGGCGCCTCAGGGAGTGCAGGTGATGACGAAATGGCAACGAATCGTGTTGGGCGCAGCCGCCGCGGGCCTACTGTCGCTGGCTGGCTGCAGCACCACACCCAAAGTGTTTTCGGACTATGACCCCGAGCAGTCGTTTGAGGGCTACCAGCAATTCAGCTGGATCAGCGACAATCCCATGACAGTGTCCGGTGACCGCGGGCCGAATCCAATCACCGCAGCGCGACTCAAGCAGGCAATCCAGCAGGAGTTCGAGCGTAAGGGCTTCGAATTTGTGGCCAAGCCAGCCGATGCGGACTTCGTGGTGGCCTGGACGGTTGGTGCGCGCGATCGCGTGGATGTCAGGAGTCGCCAGTATGTCGATTACTACGGTCCGCATTGGCGCTGGGGATACGGGTACTACGGTGTGCGATCCGTACCGAGTGGGACGCGGACGGAAGTCGAGAGCCGCGAGTACACGGAAGGCAGCCTGGCGATCGATGTCTTCGATGCTGCGCGCAAGGCACCCGTCTGGCACGGCAGCGCGAGCAAGCGGCTCTCGGAAGCCGAGCTCAAAGGCGACAGCGGCGAGGCGATTCGCAACGCTGTTATGCGAATACTCGAAGGGTTCCCACCCGGCGCCGGCGCGGAGTGACTGACGCAATCGCGCTGCACCACATGCGCGAGACTGTCTGCGAAAATTCGAATGTCCGATTGGATCCAGAGCCGCGCAAGCGTAGCCGATATGCCCCGGATCAGGGATCACGTGACGACCCGGCAAGCTCGGTGACAAATTTCGATCTTCACTGCTAAACCCTGGCGCCGACCTTGGCATCCAAGTGTGGATGAAGCCATCCACAATGCAGGGAGACATTGATGTTGCGACGATACGTTCTTGCGGTTCTGGCCGGATCGCTGGCCCTTCACGCCCAGGCCGATAACGGAGCAGTTGCGCAGGCAGCGCAGCTCGAGAACATCACGATTGACGGCAATCTTGACGACTGGCCGGACGGATTGGCGGTCTATCCCGTGCAAACCAACGGCAGTCGCGAAGTCGTTGAAGCCGATGCAGATTTCTCGGCGGGCTTCCGGGCGGGCTACGACACCGGGACGAACACGGTCTATGTGGCGCTCGAGGTCACCGACGACGTCCATGCCATTGCCGAGGACGCGGAACCCGGGCAATGGGACCGCAACGACAGCGTCATCGTTTACATCGACTTCAACCACACGACGACGGGCTCGGGTGCGGCACTGTACCTGACCATGGGTGAGCAACGCGCGATGCTGAGCGACGCCTCGAGCTGGGATGCCGACGTGGCCAACGCCAGCTGGGACACGGCCGACGTTGCCGTGGCTCGCCACGGCAACGTCACGACCTATGAATTTCGGTTTGCGAGCCCGAAGGCACTCGAAGCTCACACGGTCCTCGGGCTCGACCTGCTGATCGCAGATCAAGACGCGGCCGGCGAAGACACAGCGGCATCACTAGTTTCCTGGGGGCCGGGCTTCGGCAAGAGCCAGGCGGGCGGTCGCACCGCGGACTTGGTGCTCCTGGGTCGCAAGACAAAGCTCGGCACCCTGGCGGGACACATCGAAGTTGCGTCCGATGATCCCGAGGACAAGCCGGATCCGCTCCGCGTGCGCGTCCAGTCGAAGAAGCACCCGAAGCTCTGGGTGCAGACAGTCTCGGATGACACGGGCGCGTTCTCTGTGTCCGTACCCGTCGGCACCTACACCGTGACGAGCGTCGATCGGCTCAACTGGGTCGCCGATAGACCGACGGTGATCGCGCCCGCAGAGCCCGTGACCGTCAAAGTTGCCGCCAACAAGACCGCGACAGCGCCCGATCTGTCGCTGGTCCCCGTGGCCACGCCCATCACGCTGCCTGAGCAGGGCGCGTTATTCGGTTTCGAGCGCGGTGACGCCGAGGACTTCGACGCCGTGGTCAAAACGCTCATGGCCCACTTCGATATTCCGGGTGCCTCCATCGCGCTCGTTAAGGATGGACAGCTGGTGCACCACCAGACTTACGGCAGCCAGAACGCCTACAGCGAGGCACCCGTCGATGACGACACGCTGTTCGAAGCCGCCTCGATCACCAAGGCCGTGTTTGCGTTCGCCGTAAACCGCATGGCAGAACGCGGCGAGATCGACCTGGATCGTCCGCTGCACACCTATCTGCCGTTCGAGGACATTGCGCACGACAAGCGTTACGAGAAAATCACGGCGCGGCACGTGCTGTCCCACCAGACGGGCTTTCCCAATTGGCGTTGGCAGAACGACGACGGCCAGATCGACATCAAGTTCTACCCGGGTATTCAGTTCGGCTACTCGGGTGAGGGATTCGAGTACCTGGGTCGCGTCGTTGCGCACATCAAGGGCGAGCCGCTCGAAGACATCGTGCGTCGCGAGACTCTGGCCGTCATGGGGTTCGAGAACAACACCTACTTCGCAGAAAACCCCGCGCTTTACGAGCAGGCCTCGCGCGGTCATTGGGCCGGTATGACGGGTCCTCATGGATTCCCGAGCGAAATCGGCGTGGCGCACAGCATGTACACCGAGGCCGCGACGTTTTCGAATTTCCTCGTTGGGTTGCTGGCGAAAAAAGGGCTGTCAGACGAGGGCTACGAGAAGATGCTCGAGCCGCAGGTGGCGACGCCCTCGGACGAGGGTGACCGGCCCGGCTGGCCGGGTCGTTACGGGCTTGGCTTCCACATGATGAACTCGCCGTTCGGCCTGGCCTACGGGCACGGCGGCAACAATGGCAACTTCACCTGCCAGTTCGAGATCTACCCCGAGCAGCAGTTCGGCTTCGCGATCTTCACCAACGCCGACACGGGTTGGCTCATGGTTGATGCGTTGCGGGAGTACTTGGTCATTGGCCAGCCCGCGGAACCGGAAGCTGTGGCGCAGCGGTAGCTCTTCCCGGGCTGCTTCAGAATGACGTTCGGTCGATACGGTGCCGATACAACACCCATGGGTGAACCGTAACGGCGGGCGGCAACTGGTCAGGTGTTTCCCCAGGCGCTAGTATCGAGTCATCGGCTCGCGCGGCGCTTTGTGGGGAAACGCCATGACCAGACTGATACTCGCAACGCTCTTGCTGGGCCTGGCCCCGGCACTCCATGCTGCGAACATCCAGGACCTGGATGTCGGGGACGGCATGTACCTGCAGGGCGTCCTCTCTGATGAGCTCGTTTACGTCGTTCGTATCGACCGCTCCCGAAATCGCGTCAAAGTGCGGCGGAGTCAGGACGGCACGACCAAGTGGGTTAATCCCTCCCAGCTGATCGACCGCGAGGCCTCGGTCACCAATGACGTTGGTCGCGTCGCTGTTGGCGTCGGGCTGTTCGTCTGCTTGGCCAATCCCGATGCGTGCAAGTCCTCCTCGTCGAGCGGCAGTTCGACGGCGCGCTCAACGAGTACCGTCTGGCGTCCCGGCAGCGCGCACAGTCAGTACGCCAACGTGATTGCTTCGGACAAGAAGAATGTTTGGCGCCCAGCTGATGGCTATCAGTGGGTCGACCGTGGCAACTCGTGGAAGGTCAGTTGGAAGCCGGGTCTTGCACACTCAAGACACGCGAATGTCGTCTCGAGCGACAGCCCCAATAATTGGTCACCGCAGGCGGGCTACACCTGGGTCGACAAGGACAGCTCGTGGCGCGTGAAGTGGACACCGCAGAGGAAACACCCGTCGCTAGACAAGGTGGTGTCGTGCGATGCGGTTGGGAAATGGTGCCCACAGCGCGGCTATCGTTGGAAGGATTTGGAGAAAGGCTACGACGTTGTCTGGACTGAGGGGACGAACTACGGTCGTGGCAGACCCAACGTCGTTGCCGCGGCGCAGGAGGGGTACTGGTTGCCGGCGGCCGGCTACGACTGGCTGGAGAGAGATCAACTCACGGTGAAGTGGGTTCCGGCAAAGCGGCATCCGACAAACTCACGATTGACCAGTGAAGACGCTGAGGGCTACTGGCTTTACCGGGGTGGCGTGGGCGTGTCGATTCAGTTGGCCGAGGATGTCCCCAAAATCACGCTGGTGCATGAGGGCAGTCCCGCCGCAAAAGCCGGTGTCACCAAGGATGTCTTTCTGCTTCAGGTTGACGGTAAGAGTACAAGTGGGCTGAAGCTTGAGGAAGTCATCGCCTTGTTGGCGGGGAAACCCAATTCTGCCGTGCAACTGGTATGTCTTGACGGCAGCACCGGCAAGCAAACGAACCACCGTGTGGTGCGGGGCAACTACCGCTTCAAGATGTAGTGCGTTGAACATAACGCCGATGCGCCGCTGCATTTTGTGAAACAGCGCATGAGCCCCCTGGGAGGCCCGGGGCGATAATTCAGTGTGATCAGAAGCGCCGATTCCCGAGCGCAGGGTCGCAAGGTATTGCCCATGTTTGCTGTCACCACACGTATTCGTCTTGTCTGGTTGGCCTTGCTGCTCGTCGTAGCCGGCTGTTCCCCGACAGATAGCGATGACACGGTCATCATCAACCCGGACGTTGTCGTTCCTGAAACTGCCGGCAGCACGATTGCCGACGCACAACAGGCCATTCGCGATGCCGGGCTGCGCGTGGGCGCCACCAATGACCAGTCCAGCGACACCATTCCGATCGGATCGGTGATCGGCACCTCGCCGGGCGCAGGCACGTCCGTCGCGCCCGATTCACTCGTCAACATCGCGGTGTCGACGGGCTCGGCTGATGTCGATGTACCGGTCACGGCTGGCTCGACAGCCGCCGAAGCAGAAACGCTTATCGTTGCCGCAGGGCTTGTCGTGGGCGACGTCGCCAGTGAAGCCAGCGACACGGTGCCCGTCGGGCAGGTCATCCGAACGGTGCCCGGTGCCGGTGAAACCGTGCCCCGCGGTTCCAATGTGCAGATCGTCGTGTCGACGGGGCCTGCCAACGTGAGTGTGCCCGCCGTAACGAACCTGACGGAAGCCGCGGCCACGACAGACATCGAAGGCGCAACGCTCGTCGTCGGCACCGTTACGGGTGCAGCCGATGACATGGTGCCCGTGGGCAACGTCATCAGTCAGGACCCGGTTGCCGGCGCCATGGTGAGCGCCAACACGCCTGTGGACCTCGTGATCTCGCTGGGCCCGGCAAATATCGCGACGCCGGAGACCGTAGGCCTCACGGAGGCCGATGCAATCACGACCCTGACCAATGCCGGACTGACTCTGGGCGACACGTCGGCCGTGCCGAGTGTTGACGTCGTGGCGGGCAGTGTCGTGTCGCAGGACCCCGTCGCCGGCACTCTGGTGGCCGCAACCACGGCAGTCAATCTCGTGATCTCGCTGGGCCCCGATCCGGTTCCTGTGCCGGACATCGTGGGGCTGCAGGAAGCGCAGGCGATGACCGTTCTGGCCAACGCCGGGCTCGAAGTCGGCGTCGTCACGCAGACCTTCAGCAACACGGTGCCGCTGGGTGAGGTGATCAACCAGTCCATCCCGCCGGGGCAGATTGTGCCGCTCGATACGCCGCTCGACTACACGGTGTCGTTGGGCCCGCCCGTATCGACGCCCAACGTGACGGGTCTGGCGCAGGCAGCAGCCGAAGCGGCGCTGATCGCGGCCGAGCTTGTCGTGGGTGAGATCACCGAGCAAAACGACTTCAACGTGCCAGCGGGTGACGTCATCAGTCAGGACCCGACGGCGGGCACAAACGTCGTTGTGGGGACCCCGGTCGACCTCGTGGTGTCTCTGGGCCCGCCCACTGTGGCCGCGCCCGATGTCGTTGGGCAGTCGCTGTCGGCGGCTGGCACGACGCTCGATGCCGCGGGTCTTGTGACCGGGTCGGTGAGTCAGCAGCCCAGCCAGACCGTAGCGGCGGGCGACGTCATCAGTCAGATCCCGGCAGCTGGCACCATCGTGATCGTAGGCACCGATGTCGACCTTGTGGTCTCAAACGGACCGCCCCCTATGGTCGTGGTGCCGGACGTATCCGGCCAGGCGCAAGCCCAGGCCGAGGCGGCCATCGTCGGCGCGAACCTCGTGGTCGGCACGATTACGGACCAAAATGACGACACGATTCCCGCGGGCAGCATCGTGAGCCAGAACCCCGCCGGCGGCCTTTCCGTCGTCGAAGGCTCGGCCGTCGATCTCGTGCGTTCGATCGGACCGCTGACCGATACCTTCAGCGACGAGTTCGCGAGCAACACGCTCGCCGACTGGCAGTTACGCCACGTCGTCGAGGGCACCGGGGCGCAGTACACGCTGCTCGACATCAACACGTCGACCGCAGGCGCGCTGACACTAGTTCCCACGCAAACGCCGGGTTGGTTCGATGCCGCGGACGGACCGCTGGTATTCAAGGAGCTGGCGGGCAACTTCGCCGTGCACACCCGCGTGACGGCCGACAGCGTGGCGACGCCCGGGCAGACGCCTGGGTCTGACTTCAATTCGGCAGGCCTCATGGCGCGCAATGCGAGCGGCGCCAGCGGGCCCGAGAACTACATCATGCTCAATGTCGGCCGCCAGGACGCGAGCATCGCAGGCGGCGTGGGTAGCGAGACGAAGAACACGCTCGACTCGGTGTCGACGCTGTTCCTCGATTCGGGCAGCAATGAAGGCTCGCTGATCCTCTGCCGTGTGGGCAACGTCGTCCATTCATTCCGCTGGTTGACGACGGACAGTGACTGGGTGCTGTTGCGTTCCGAGACGCGCGCCGATCTGCCGTCGACGCTGCAAGTGGGCATGGTCGTCAACGCCTTTGCAGCACCCGCCGATTTGCGCGCCGAGTTCGAGTTCATCCGGCTGTTGCCGGCACCCAATGACGTGTCGGCCTGCACGGCCGGTGTGACGGGCGGTTAGCCGAGGGCGGGACTACAACTCGGGCTTGTGTCGGTAGGTCTCGATGTCGAGGTCATTCTCGTAGCGCGCGATCGTCGTCGCCACAGCCAGATCGCCGGTCACATTCACGACGGTGCGCATCATGTCGAGCACCCGGTCAAAGGGCAAAATGAAGCCGACGACGATGGCCGTCTGTGCTTCGGTCAGCCCGATGCTGGTAAGCACAGCCGCGAGGAGAAACAGCGACGCAGAGGGCACCGAGGCGCTGCCGATGGACACGAGCGTCGTGGTCAGAGCGATTGTCAGGTAATCCGAGAACTCCAGCGGCACGCCAAACGCCTGCGCGGCGAATAGTGACACGATGCCCACGTACAACGCCGTGCCGTCCATGTTGACGGTGGCGCCCAGCGGCAGTACGGATGACTTGACTGACTTGCCCACGCCGAGGTTCTCCTCGGCTGCGGCCATCGTGGCCGGCAGCGTGGCGGCGCTCGACGACGTCGAGTAGGCCAGCAGCTGCGGGTCGACCACGCCGCGGATGAAGGGCAGCGGTGACAGGCGCGCGACGAGCGCCACCATGCCGTATTGCACGACGACGATGTGCACGATGCAGGCACCGTAGACGGCCAGAGCGAGCTTGACGACCTGGAGCAAGGCGATGGCGCCCTGCGAGCCCGCGACGTTGGCAATCAATGCGAAGACGCCAAACGGTGCCAGTTCCATGACGACGAAGGTCAGTTTGAGCATCACCTCGGCGCCGGCGTCGAAGGTGTCTCGCAACACCTTGGCCTTTTCGCCCACGAGCAGGATGCCGACGCCAATCAGGATCGCGAAGACGATGACGGCAAGCACGTTACCCTCGGCCAGCGCCGCAAACGGGTTGGTCGGGATCATGCCGTAGAGCCGGTCTCGCAATGACACGGCTTCGCCCAGTGTTTGGGCGCTGGCCTCAGCCAGCACGACGCCTTCGCCCGGGGCAATCACGGTGCCGAAGGTGAGGCCGATGGTAATCGCCAGTGCGGTGGTCGTGAGGTAGAGCACAAGCGCCTTGGAACCGATCGAGCCGAGCCGGCTCGGCTTGCCCATGGCCACGACACCCGCCACGAGTGTGGTCAGAATGAGCGGGACCACGAGCATGCGGATGCTGCGCAGGAAGATGTCACCCACCCAGCTGATCGAACTCGCGCCTTCGCCCCAGAATGCGCCCACCACAACGCCCAGCACGAGCGCGAAGAGAATGCGCTTCCAGAGTGCAATTGTGAACCAGTAACGGTTCAGTCGGGTGTCCCTCGTCGCGGTTTCGGTCACAGTGTCGGTGCCTCTGGTGTTGGTCGCATGCCGAGCTTCGGTCAGCCAGGCTGGCTGGTAGCATACGCCTACTGTTCAGGAACGCACGCGCGTGCGCTTATGGGGGTGACCACCGTGAAACGACTTTTCTTACTCGCGCTCCTCGCATCATCGGGCGCAATGGCACAGGAAGAGTGGCCGGAATTGACGGGTCCCTACCTGGGGCAGGCCGTGCCCGTCGAGACGCCCGAGGTTTTTGCGCCCGATCTCGTGTCGTTGTCGGGTGAACGCGAACTCAATGCCGTGTTCTCGCCCAACGGACGCATCTTCATGTTCTCTCGCTCTGTCGACGGCGTCTTCAAGATGTTCTACAGCTGGCAGCGCGAGGACGGCAGTTGGCAGGACGTGCGCATGGCGGCACCGTCAAAAACCTACCCTGGGCACAGCGACGTCGACATGGCATTTTCACCCGGCGGCGACTGGGTGTACTTCATCTCGGACCGCCCCCTCGCAGGATACTCACTGGAACGTTTCAATATCTGGCGCAGCAGGGTGACGCGTGAGGGTCTGGTCACCCCGGAGCCTCTCGGCGCGCACATCAACGGGCCGGGTCACGAGCTCTACCCGATGATTGTCGCGGACGGCAGCCTGTATTTCTCTGCCGTACGCGACGACAGCATCGGTCGACGTGACAGCTACCGCGCCCAGTTCAGGGATGGCGAATTCGCGGCGCCCGTAAACCTGGGGCCGGGCGTCAACAGTGATGTGGACGAGGGCGACATCTACGTGAGCCCCGACGAGGACTACCTGATTCACGTGTCAGCCGGTCGTGAAGACAGTCTCGGTGGCGCAGATCTCTATGTGAGCTTCCGCCAGGCTGATGGGAGCTGGGGCGACGACATTCACATGGGGCCGGTCATCAATTCTTCAGAGACGGACTACTGCCCCATGGTCACGCCCGACGGCAAGTATTTCTTCTACACGCAGGGTGACGACCTGATGTGGGTCGACGCGGCGATTATTGAATCGTATCGGGACTGAGGTCTTCGAGGCCGTCGATGTCGAACGCGTCGTCGAGTGATGGCGTGGCGCCTGACGACGGTGGCGCCGATCGCACAACGATGGACTGCGCGCGCTCGGCGCCCTCAGTCATCGCAATGGAGTCCGCAGCCTCGGTATCGAGATCGGCGCGGGCCCGCAGCGCCTGACGGCGTTGCTGTCGTTGCGCATTGAGCGCGGCTTCAATTGCGAGTGCGTCGCGCACGAAGCGGTCTTCGCCTGACTTGCACTCCCATTCGGAGCGACCCGTCTGCAGACAGGCGCGAAGTGCACTCCAGTAGTGCACGGAATAGTCAGGCGCGGGCGCGGACTGGGTGATGGCGCGAGCGGGGGCGGTCGCGTCGCCGTCGAGCTTGATGCCGTCCGACGCGCAGCCGGACAGTGTCGCTGTAAACGCAACGGCGAGCGCGGCGGCAGCGTGAGGACGCTTGCGAGAATCATGCATGTTCGGCTCCCACTAACCACGGAGCACAGACTCCGTATCCCAGATACAGGATACGACAACTTTCGCAATGCGGAGTCCGTTTCGCCGCGTGTTGAAACAGGTATTTCCGAGTGACGGTGCCTACTCGCAGGGCAGTCCCAGCTCGGCCAGCTCGACCGTGTAGAGACTGGACACTGCGGCACGCGCGTCATCGGTCGCACGCCCACTTGCAAAGAGCAGTGTCTTGCCGTCGCTCGTGAGATACGGCGTGCCGTCACCTGACGTCGAGTTTACGGCATCAATTGGCTCGGGCGTCGTCCACACGTCATCTTCCCGGCAACTGTAGAACAGATCGGTGTCGCGTCCCGTGCGGCTGCGCCCCTCGATCACAGCGAGTGCGCCACTCGTGGATAGCGTGAGGTAGCCGACGAACGTGGATGCGGAGGGGTCGGGCAGAGTCTTGCTGGGCGAGGCGGCGTTATCTCCGACAACCGTGTAGGGCGATCCGCCGCGAAACGGTTGCCGAAAACTGTAGAAGACAATCGTGCCGTCGGTCGTTTCAATGGGGCCGAACTCGTCTCGTCCCGCCGCGGGTTCCGCTTCTGCGTCAACGGATGCCGATTCGATGAGTTCGGGTGCGCCCCAATCATCGCCGTCGCGCTCGGCACGCCAGATATTGATCGAGCGAGGCGCCACGCGTTTGTCAGGCCGTTTGGAGTCAAAGAGCAGGCGCTGACCATCGGGGGAGAAGGCCGCGCCGCCATCACGGTAGGCGCCCGAGAACGGCAACACTTCGGGTTCCGCCCAACGTCCAGCCTCACGACGTGACACGTAGAGCGTGTAGTCGAATCGGCCAGGCGTACGGCGCATGAAGACGAGCTCCTGGCGCTTCGGATCGTAAGTTGGCGAATACTCGCCATCCGTCGTTGAGACGATACCCGGCGCCACGAGCGTGGGCGCGGATTCGGAAAAGGCCGAGGCGCTGAGCGTGCAGCCGAAGAAGAGGGCGAGTCGAAGCATGGCGGGCTCTTTGTGTTGTCTGTGTCCACAGCTGTCTTCGATGGCGAGTGCGGTATTGGACGCAGCACGAGTGGGCCTCGCACGAAACCCGGCCGGTGTGATTGATCGTGGGGCGCGCAGTACGCCCGACATGGGTGCACAAGATCGTGCGCGGCCCGGTCTATGCGGATGCTTGCTGAGCGTCCGGCGGTGGCGCGAGTGTGGACCGAAGTGCGGCAACCGCGTTCCCGCACAACGCGCCGACGCCAACGAGCATCACGACCACGCCAAAACCGATGCCGATTTTGGGCAGTTTCATGAGGAGCTGGATCAGGATCACGGCCAGTACAATTGCGATCAACGCCTGCCAGGTCGCCGGATGCTTGCGCACTTTGCGCAGCACGATATCGCTGACGGCAAACAAGCCGGTGAGAATGCCAAGCAACACGACCGTCAGAAATGAGAACAGGACGGCCAGTGCAAGCCAGCTCGCGATCCCGGTGGAGAACAGCAGAAAGACCAACGCTGGCGTCCCCACGATCACAGCAACGCCCAGAAACAGCGACACGAACGGTCGCCGGGCGAGCCTGTCGGCGCTGTTGCGCATCGGCGTGGTGAACAGCAGGAACAGCACCGCCACTGCGACGATGGTGTTCATCGGTAGCTGATAGCCGCCAATCATGCGCATCGCACGGATGGGGGCCGGCTCCGTTGTGTGGATCAGCTCACCTTCTATTCGAGCGGTATTGCTGACCACGGCAGCGTTTTGGCTGCGCCAGGTGACGTTGCCACCCACTTGCGCGTTCGGTCCGAGCACCAGCGTGTCACCGGTGACGTTTACATCGCCCGTAACGACCCCGTCGATAGTGACGGTCGTCGCGCGAATCTTGAGGTCTGCACCGACGCGCCCGAGAACGTCGACCTGTTCTCCGGCAAGCCACGCCCAGTCTTCGACGTCGCCCGTAATGCGGACCGATTGCCCGGCTGCCACGATATGCCCGGCTACCGGCGCAGCCACGCGGATATGCTGGCCGGCCAGTCGCAGATCGTCACCAACCGCCGTCAGAATCTCGATGTCCTGGGCAGCCGCGATCACGTCGCCGGCGACGCGGCTGTCAATGGTGACGCGGCGTCCGGCAGCCACGAAGTCGCCATCGACGTTGGCGCGCAGTGTCACCTGGCTGTGCGCGGCGTAAGCGTCGCCGGCGATGGGGTCGGCGATCACCGGGTTGTCGGCACCTTCAGTTGCGCCGGCGCTGCTCACCATCGCCAACGCGATACAGGAAAACGTCAGGCGCATTCGGGCTCGTGCGGACTGCATGTCGCATCCTCGTTCCGGGTTGCTCCATGCTAGAACTTCGCGACTGTTCCACAATACGTAGTAGCCGAGGCAGCAACGGCACCCGTCGATCGCGGCAAGTACGTATCGTCGCCGGAGGTCTGTTCGACCACAGTATTAGGCGTTCACGGGCCTGAAGAATCTGAGCGAGGATCTGGATCATGGCATCCGTCCATCCAAACCTGCTCGTGCTGCAACAACTGGAGAAGAATGGCCTGGCTGCGACACGCAATCGTCTCTTCGGGTGGGATACAGCGACTGGCGGTGCTGAGCCTGGCGCTTGCCTGGTGCGGCACAGCGCGGGCGGCCGATTCGTGCGGTGATCCCGGGTTGGATCGGCCCCGCGTTGGATTGGTTCTGAGTGGTGGTGGCAGCAAGGCCGGGGCTCACATCGGGGTTCTGAAGGCACTGGAAGAACTGCGCGTGCCCGTGGATTGCATTGCCGGCACGAGCGCTGGCGCGATTATCGGCGGCTTGTATGCGGCCGGATTGTCGCCACAGGACATCGAGACGGTGGTCGCGGGCATCGATTGGTTGGAATTGCTCGACGACAGGCCCAGTCGTGTTGCCTTGCCGTTTCGTCGCAAGCGGGACAGCTTCAGTTATCTGGTTGACTTCCGTCCGGGCTTCAAGGACGGGCGCATCGCGATTCCCGCCGGTTTGATTCAGGGGCAGGAGGTCGTGCAATTCCTCCGACGCCAGCTCGGGGCCGCCAACAGCGTCGAAGACTTCGCCCAACTGCCGACACCGATCCGGGTGGTTGCTACTGATCTGCAAACCGGCAAGGCAGTCTCATTGGAACGGGGTGATCTGGCTCGGGCGGTGCGCGCCAGCCTGTCGATTCCCGTGTTGTTCGCACCCGTGGAATGGGAGGGGCGACTGCTGATCGATGGCGGCCCCGCCAATAATCTGCCGGTCGATGTGGCTCGGGCCATGGGTGCTGACGTCGTGATTGCGGTCGACATCACCTCACCACTGCTGACCCGTCGGCAGCTGGACTCTGCAGTTGCCATAGCCGACCAGATGACGAACTTGTTGACGCACCAAAACAAGCGGGCGCAGATCGAGCGTCTCAACGGCGAGGATGTCTTGATCACGCCTGCGCTCGAGGGTCTCGGCGGGCTCGACTTTGAGGCGACACTGGACTCAGTGGCGCCAGGTGTCACAGCCGTAAAGGCATCCGCCGATCGGCTGTCCGAACTGAGCGTAGACGCCAGTGATTACGCGCTATACACCGCCGCACGCCAAAGGCCCGGCGATGGTGAGCCGGCGCGTATTGCACGTGTTGATATCGCCGGGGACGCAGGCGTCAGTGATGCCTTGATCGAGAGCCGCCTCGGTGTGAGTGTGGGTGACGTGGTTGCGACCAGCGCGATTGAGGCCGGTGTGGCGCAAGTCTATGGGCTGGATCTGTTCCAGTCAGTTGACTACCGGCTGGTGCCCGACAGCGAGGATACGGTTTTGCGGCTCGATATCGAGCCCAAGACGTGGGGGCCGGACTATTTGCAATTCGGCCTGCTGCTCTCGGAAGACTTCTCGGTGGGTTCGGAGTTCAGCGTTGGGATGGCGTACTTGAGCACGGCGATCAACGAGCTCGGGGGCGAGTGGCGCGTGCAACTGGATCTCGGCGAACGGCAGGGTCTCGGTGCTGCGTGGTACCAACCGATAAGTGCACAGCGCCGGCACTTCTTCGAGGTCGAGACGCAGCTCGTGCGTCGCAGCTTCCGGTTCTTTGACGAGGGCGAGCTTGCCGCCAACCTGCGTGTCGAGGGCTGGGGCACGCGCCTGTCGCTGGGTACGGAGCTCGGCAACAATTTCGAACTGCGGGTGGGTTGGAACCACTTCGACGGCGACGGGCTCGCAACCGTTGGCAGCGTCGACATCCCGGACCAGTCCGTTGATGTCGGCGAGTACTTCACTCAGTTTCAATTTGACACGCTCGACGACGTAAATTTCCCGCGGCGCGGTGCCGCGGGCGGCATCGCAGCGTCCTGGTCTCGCGATGTGGCGGGTGCGAAGTCCAACTTCGAGCAATTGATCGGCGAGACTACGGTGGCCCGATCTTTCGGTGAGTTTACGGTGCTCTTTGGCCTGGAAGCCGGCACCACAATGGACAACGACGCGCCGCTGGAAAGCCAGTTCCTGCTCGGCGGGCTGGGCCGTCTTTCTGGTTACTCGCGAAATCGTTTCGCCGGACAGCACTTTGCATTGGGGTCGTTGACTGGCTATCAGCGGCTCAGCCAGAGCCGCTGGCTGCCGCGTTACGCGGGCTTAAGTCTGGAGGCAGGCAACGTCTGGGATGACCGCAGTGACGTCGATGCGTCGTCCCTGTTGTTCGCGGGCGCACTGTTCTTTGGCGCAGATACAGTGCTGGGCCCAGTGTATCTCGCCTGGGGGCTTGCCGAGGGTGGCGAAGACACCGTCTTCCTGACGCTGGGCAATCCTTTTGTGCTGGATCGCTCCAGACCGCTCGACTAGCAGGCACGCAAAAGACCAGGGGTCGCGAGTTCGGTCACGTCTCGACTTGATACGGACGGGCCGTGGTGCGATGTTCGCGACTGCCGCGCCGTCATCTGTGACACGCGCCGATGCAACACGAGACTTCTGCGATGCGAATACCGACTATTGAAACCGAACGCCTGATTCTGCGCGCGATCGATCCGGACCGTGATTTCGACGCGTGGGCGCGGGCGATGGCCGACGAAGAAACCGTTCGCTACATCGGTGGCAAGACCCTGAATCGCGCGGAGGCCTGGCGCAGCATGGCCATGGTTATCGGGCATTGGCAGATCCGCGGCTACGGATTCTTTTCAGTGGAAGAGAAGGCAACGGGTGACTGGGTCGGTCGCGTTGGGCCCTGGTTCCCCGAGGGCTGGCCAGAACCCGAGGTCGGCTGGACCATTGCTCGGGAGCACTGGGGAAAGGGTTACGGGACAGAAGCCGGCCGTGCCTCGATCGCCTATGCACGCGATGTCCTGGGCTGGACGCAGGTGATTCACGCGATCATCGAGGGCAATCGGGGCAGCGCAGCCCTTGCAGAGAAGCTCGGCTCGCGGAAGCTGCGCGACATTCAGGGGCTGGGCGGTGTGACCGAGGACACCGTTTGGGTGTACGGCCAGCGGCTGGCCTGAAGCGCACCGGATACGCGCCAGACCTATGCAGCAGTTGCACCGACGTTCGGTCAGGGATCAGGATTGGGTTCATCTGGCGTCTGATCGAAGATCAGCGCATTGGCAGCGGTGATGTCGTCTTCATCGACAGCCACGATGCCGTAGTTGCGGCCGACTTCGAGGTCCAGCGCGAACGGCCCGCCGACAATGGTCTTGGTGCCCGGTTCGGTGAGCACCAGGTTGTAGCTGCCCGCTTCGAACGGAACGTAAGAGTTGCCGGTACCGAACAGCACATTCCCGAAGGTGGGGTTGATCAGCGTGATGTCGACGTCGTCCTCGACGAGATAGACGTCGAGCGTCTGGTATCGAGCTGCTGCCTGAAAGATCTGGACACGCGCATTGGTGGCCAGTATGCGACGATCGTCTGCAATCGTGACGAGCTGCACCTCTCCGGGCAGTCCGACGATGTAGGTGCGAATAAATGCACCGGACGCGACGTTCACCTCTCGCTGCGCCAACAACACGCCCGGGTTACCGGCTGGCGTCACGTTGATGTCGAGCGAGCCGTCTTCAATTGGCAAGTCGTCTGTTATCTCCCCGAATGCCAGACCCTGAATCTCTGGCATCGTGAATTCGTTGTCGAGCACAACGTCGACATCGCTGCTTCCGAATGCCGCGTGAATCGCACTGAACTGTGCCTCGACGTTGATATCCAGCAGTTCCAGACCGAGGCTTGTTCCAATCCACCGGACCGTGAAGTCCGCGCTCGTCAGCCCGCCATCATCCATGATCACGAGTAGATTCGTCGTCGCGGACGGAATGCTGATGGGGTCGGAGGCAAACAAAATCGAATTCGGGTCCCCCGGGCTCGTGAAAACGAGCTGGTACTCGTCGGCCGTCAACTCGATAACATCCGTGCGCTCGCCATACGAAATGGAACCGCGCGGTGCGGTCGTTGATGGGCTTGTGCCGGGCGATTCGAGGTAGACATCGACCTCGCCGAGGCCTAAGTCGACGTGAGCGAACGAGACTTCCATGACGGTGACTTCCGTATCGTTGTCCTCGGCATCCTCAATCTCATCCGCCCAGTCACGTCCGAACTGCTCCCAGATGATGACCTCAGGCGCTTCGAACGTCCCGGCGAGCACGAACGTGTACTCGAAATCGCGGCTGACGCTCAGCACGGTCGACGCAAGCAGTGTTTCCTCGGTATCGCCCGGCAGCAGAATTTCAAAGTTGAAGTCGTACTCGAGGTCGTCATACGACGACGTACCCGAGACATCCTTGTAGCCGAGGGCGGCCAGCTGAACCTCCTCGATGAGAAAGGTGACGTTGCCGATCTCGGGAATGGCGTGAAGGGCGCGAATCGAACCTTCACCCGTCACGCCACCACTACTGTCAGAGTCAATGCATCCTGACAAGAGCATCGCAGCCAAAGCGAGAAAACTGATCGGGGGGGAAGTGCGGCGCATATTCGTGGGTCCTGATGTTGGCAAGTGCGCTTGCGGGGGATGCAAGTCGCGCCGCAGATCATAGGAATCCCTCGCGTAAGCGAACGTAAAGAATTGCAAGTAAATTGCGAAGCAGGAACTTCGTGTTCGCGGGAGGGTCGGTCACTTCAGAGAAGACGCGCTTAAGTGGTGTTGCGTCGGTGCAAGGGAGTCCGTTGTGATGATGAGTAGCGCCCGTGTGCTCTTGGTGGACGACGACAAGGCGTTCGTTCGAATGGTGTCTCGGTTCCTGGAAGGGGAGGGGTTTCAGATCGATGTGGCCCATCGCGGAGAACTCGCGCTCGACCGAATTCGGGATGGCGTGTTCGACGCCATGGTGCTTGACCTCATGATGCCGGGGCTCTCGGGGCACGAGGTGTTGCGGCGGCTCTGCACGAATGCCAGCGGCCGACCCATCGTGCCCATTGTGCTTCTGAGTGCGAAAGGCGATGAGGTAGAACGTGTCGTGGGACTCGAATCCGGCGCCGACGACTTTCTCGCGAAACCCTGTGCATTGCGCGAGCTTGCTGCGCGTCTGCGCGCTGTGCTTCGGCGCAGTGTGCACGCCAAGACGGGCGAGGATGCTCGAGGTGTTCTGCGTTTCAATGACCTGACATTGGACACCGGCGCACGTCGGGTGCGCCTCAGTGAGCAGTCAATCTCGGTTACCGATACGGAGTTTGCGATCCTGAAGACACTGATGGCGCGCGGCGGCGCACTGGTCACGAAGGACGAGTTATCGCAGCAGGCGCTCGGGCGCCCCTATTTGCCCAATGCGCGAAGTCTCGATGTGCACATTGGCAATCTCCGCCAGAAGCTCGGGACCGACGCGGCGGGGTATTCGCCCATCCGAACCATCCGTGGGCGCGGCTACCTGCTGGCGACAGCAGGCAGTGCGTAAGCTTTACGTAAAAATCGTCGCGGCGTTCTGGCTGGCGATGGCACTGGGCGCCGTTGGCGCGCTGCTCGTGGCTCGTACGCTGGAGCCCGAGGGTGCGTCTTCGTTCCAGAAGCCCCCCTGGGATGTCGTTGCGGATGCACTGGCCGAGCACGCCTCGCGTGAACTCGCTGGCAGCGACGAACGGGCCCTGGTCGCCTGGGTGCTGGCACGCCAATCGCCGTTCATGAGCGTCAGTCTCTACGACGAGCGTGGCACGCTGCTAGGCGGATCGGAAGCGTCGCAGCAAGCGGGAATCTGGCCAAGTAATCGTTTCAATACTGTGGAGCGCCGCCAGATTCGGCTCGCAGATCAGCGCTACACGCTGGTGCTCCGGGGACAGCGACCCAGCGCCTGGCAGAGGAGCGTTGCAATGCTTGCGATGCAGCCCGGGTTCCTCGTGCTCGCGATCGCGCTCGCCATGGCTCTGAGCCTGTTCCTGAGTATCGTCATTGCGCGCTACCTTGTCGCACCGCTCCGCACGCTTGCGCGAACAGGGCGACGTCTGGGCTTTGGGGATCTGGACGCGCGCGCCAGCCCCGCGCTGGAACACCGTCGCGACGAGATCGCGGAATTTGCAACAGCGTTTGACCACATGGCCGAACGCATTCAGAAGTTGGTCGGCGCCCATAAGGTCCTGCTGCGCGACGTGTCCCATGAGTTGCGGTCGCCGCTGGCGCGCGTTCAGGCAGCGGCCTGCCTCGCGCGGCAGCAGGTTGACGGCAGCGCGGCCGAGGAGTTTGACCGGATTGAACTGGAAGTCTCGCGGCTGGACACGCTGGTGGGTCGCTTGTTGACGTTCTCGCGGCTCGATACGTCAGATCCCCTGCTGGACAGAACCACGATTGATCTGGCCGATGTGGTCGACGCCGTGGCCCGCCTTACGTCACCCGAAGCGCATAGGGCTGGGCGGCAGATCACTGTTCGCAACTACCGCCGCGCCATGGTGAATGGCGATACCGTGTTGCTCGTCAGCGCCCTTGAGAACGTCGTTGGCAACGCGTTGAAGTTTTCGCCCGAGGGGTCGTCGGTCGATATCGAGCTTCAGCGCACGGCGCGGGGCTATGAAATCACGGTTCGTGACTGCGGGCCTGGCGTGGCGGAGGACCAGTTGGATCGCATGTTCAATCCATTTGTCCGTCTGGACCAGCCAACCACCCCAGCGCAGGGTTCAGGCGTCGGACTGGCGATCGCGCGCAGCGCCGTCGAAGCGCACGGTGGGATCATCGAGGCACAGAATAACGTGGACACAGGATTGCTGGTGCGCATAGTCCTGCCAGCCGCAGATCACGGGCCGTTGATCTCAGACAGCAGTGGGGACCCACAGGTTTTTGCCCTGCCTGGAACTGGCGAACGCGCCGAACTTACGCCGCCCTGAGTTCGTTCACGGCGAAGGCGCTTTGCGACTTTGGCCCAGGACGGATGCTGGCTAACCGCTTTGGTTGGGCGACGCTGGGCCGGCTGCTGGCCTGCTAAACAGGACCGCGAAGCTGGCAATGATGGCCGTGGCCGACACGATCGTCATCAGCGTCCCTGGCAGGAATCTGACGTATCCGCCGAGATCCATAAACACGAAATAGCCAATGTCCAACAAACCGCCGACCATCGCTGTCACCCAGATGGCGGTCTTGTTCCGCTTCCAAATGAATACAGCGCCAATGATGGTCACGAGTCCGCCCCACAGGAGATTCCAGGCGTGCTGATTAAGCACCGCGCCGACCGCGGGGTGGTATTGGGCCGTCAACATCTCGGGTTGCACCCCGTCAGCGATGGCCTGAAAGCCGGATTGCGCGTCCCCCAGGATGACCAGGGTGCCTGCCATTGCATGCACGAGCCCCCACACCACCCAAAGGACAGCAGCCAGTGCGAGCAATATGCCGCTGGACCGTTCTGACATGGTTGTTCCCCATTCTCGTCGATTCAGACAAACGGCGCCGAGCAGCCCGGGCCGGGGGTCGCGCAGTGCGCAGGCCCGTCAGACCCAGAACCAGGATACCGCCCGCGTTCGGGCGTAGATTAACCGAAGCACCTGGATGGGTACACGACCCTGGCGCGCATGGGGTGCCACATATTTGATGGGCTGTCGCCGACGCCCGAGTCTTGTCTTTGGACTCGGGCATCGGCGTACGGGCTGTTGAACGGTCGTGCGCAGCCGGACCGCTGCGAGAACACGGTGCTCGGTCAGAGGCTACTTCGACGGCGCGTCGCCGGGAGCGCGCATTTCAATACTGCCGTTGAATGTCGCGCCTTCGTCGATGGCGACCTTAGGCGCGATGATATTCCCAGTCACTTCACCGCTGTCGCGGATGGTGACACTGACGGTCGCTGACAGATCGCCCTCGACGCGTCCTTCGATGAAAATCTTGGTCGCGTTGACGTTGGCGAGCAGCTTCCCTTTGGGTTTTACCGTCAGGCAGCACTTGCCTTGATTGACCGTGCCCTCAACGGTGCCTTCAATGACCAGGTCTTCACCGGCAGATAACTCGCCTTTGAAGTGCAGCGTCTCACCGATGACCGAGACAGGTGCCGCGTCAGTCTGCGCGTCGCCGCGAACGGACTTCGGGACGTCACTGAATGCAATGACTTGTGATTCGGTAAGCGGTTTGTCGTCGTCCCCGAATGCAGGGCGCTTCATTACTTCTGTATCCGACATGTCAGTTACTCCCGTTATGCGGCATCAGCCGGCTTTTTTTCGTCACTGTCTTGCTGGCTGGCCTCAGTGGACTTTGACTTGGACGACTTACCGGAGCGCTCCGATTTCTTCGAGCCGCCGCTCGACGTCGCATTTGGTTTCGGCTTGAACGCGGCGGCCGGGTCGGACTCCATGTCGATCTTCCCATTAAACGTCGCGCCCTCGATGAGCGAGACTGAGGGGCTGACAATGTTGCCGTCGATCTTCGCGGATACGCGAACCTTGACGCACTTGCTGCCTTTCAGATCGCCTTCAACGCGACCCTCCACGGCGATGTACTCCGCCGAGACATCGGCCTTCACGTGACCACCCTCACCAATCGTCAGACTTGAGGAGTGCTGGATAGAGCCTTCCACCTGTCCTTGGATGAGTAGGTCTTCATCTGCGATCAAGTCTCCTTTGAACTTCAGCGTTGGTCCAAGAACCGAAGAGTTCTTGTGGTTGGGCGTGTCATACGGGTCGCTCATCGATCACTCCTTATGTTCAAAGACGGTGTGCCGCGCTGTTCATTCAGCGGTTGCCGATAGTGGAACCAGTTCACACAAATAGCGGTGATGCGCATCACAGATTACCTGGCCGTAACGTGACGTAAGCCGGCGCATCGGTCGCATCGCGCTCAATGCGCGTGGATGTCGGCCGCTAACTCCATGTCGGCTGATTGCCCAAGGGACTCGTATTGGACACCGAAGTTGAACGCTGGAAGGCCGAGTACCGCAGCCTGCTAGAGGAGCAGGAGTCGCAGACGCGGCAGTGGGCCGCAATCCGATTGCAGCTGCAGGACATGCTGCGCGCTGTGCTCAACGCCTGTGTGGGATGGTCTCCCGAGGTCGACGAAGAGATCGAGGTGCTTCGAATCCAGGTCGAGCGTGCCGAGACTCCCGAAGAACTCGAGCCTCTACAGCTGGCCACGACCCAGATCAGTGCATCGCTGCGGGCGCAGCACCCCAAGACCCAGGACGGTGACGCCGGTTCGCAACCGCGGGACCTGGATGCTGAGCTTGCCGCCATCCACCGCGAGTTCGTGGCGCGACTCGCCGTTGAGCCGCTGTTGATGGCCTGCGTGGATGACGCCCTGGAAGCCACGTCGGACGGATCGGCGAGCGAGGGGCTCAATGCGCTCGCAGAGGCACTGATTGCGGCGTTTCGTGAGCTGTCGGCTCAAAAGGCCGAGGCCGAGCGATTCGTCAGTGAGGTGAGCGTGACCTTGGCCACGCTGGAGCGGTGGGCGGAGGATGGCGCTTCCCGAGTCGACGACCAGCGCCTCGCCAACCAGGGGCTGCAGGATGATGTTGATCGCGAAGTCAGCACCTTGCAGACGCAGGTGGAGGGCGCCAGCAATCTGGACGAGCTGAAACAGCACATGCGGGACCGACTGGCCGCGATCGAGTCCCGTATCCGGTCGTTTCGCGACCAGGAGGATGAAAAGCTCGTCGCTGTAGAACGCGAGAATGCTTCGCTCAACAGTGAACTCATGGCGCTCAAGGCGCGTACGGAAGCGCTGAACGAGCGGCTGCACGAACAGGAGCAGCTGCTGCTACTCGATACGCTGACCCAGGTGCACAGCCGCTTTGCCTACGAGCGTCGGCTGGATGAGGAAATCGCGGTCGGGATGCGCAGCGGCAAACCACTGTGCTATGCGCTCTGGGATATCGACCACTTCAAGCGGATCAACGACACGCACGGACATCAGGCCGGTGATGTTGTGCTCGCGCGTGTGGCGGGGTGTTTGTCGCGCTACACACGCAGCAACGATTTCGTGGCGCGCATTGGCGGTGAGGAGTTTGTCGTGCTGTTCCCGGACACCAACATCGATGATGCGACGATGATTGCCGAGAAGCTGCGGGCCCTGATTGCGGCCGCCGACATTGAGGTGAATGACGTCAAGATCCCCGTGACGATTTCCTGTGGAATCAGCGCGCTTGCGCCGCACGATGGGGCGGAGGCGCTGTACCGGCGGGCGGACGAGGCGCTCTATGCGGCGAAGGATGCGGGTCGAAATCGTTGTATGGCCGCGTGACTGCGAAGCGCGCGCGTAGCCTGGTTTGCAGCGAACGCGACAGACGCGAGAATCGTAAGCGCATGGTTTTACGCATGAAAAATGGCCCTTATTCTCGGGTTAGTGGTCTTGTGCGAGACTCCGGAGGCAGGTAGCGGGAGGGATCGCCATGGCAAAGTCAGCGTTGGAGCACTTGAGAGCGGACAAGCGAGAGAAGCTCGTGGTGTTGGAAAAGGACTTCGCCGGGATCAAGGCCGGGAACACCCTGTTCGTCGCAACGCCGCAGATCGTTGACGCCTACATTCGGAACATTCCAAAGGGTGAGTCGCGAACCGTTGTTCGCATGCGCAACGAGCTGGCCCGACAGTGGAACGCCCATGCCACGTGTCCCGTATCGTCAGCGATCTTCCTGCGCATCTCGGCGCAAGCCGCCATCGACGAGATGGAAGCGGGCAAGCCCCTGAAAGATGTCGCGCCGTTCTGGCGCATTATCAGCAGCAAGGACAAGGTCGCCAGTAAGCTGACCGTCGACTCGCAGTGGATCGACGTCCAACGTGAGGCAGAGGGGCTTTGACCATACCGCAGAGAAACAGCGAATTGAGAGGCACGAGGTGATGAAGGCAGTGGATCGTTGTTCATGGGCCGTAGCAACTCGGCGGGGTCTCCAGGGTCTCGCGATTGTGTTGGCGGGCTGTGCCACCGCGCCCGAGCTTGAGACCGCCAAGCAGATTCCTGAATTGATGGCGGCGTTCGACGTTGACGGCCTTGCCGTTGCCGCGGTGTCGGGAGACGAGGTCCTGACGCTCGATCCAGGCAATGCGAACGCGGCCACGATGGTCGGGAAGATCGAGAAGGCTGCTGGGTTCAGTCCTGCAAGCTGCGAGATTGGGCTCTACGGCATGTCCACACCCTTTGTTGTAGTGACAAGTCGCGATGACAACTACCGCTATTCGTTCAGCGACGGTCGTCGCGGGGACATTGCGGGCGACGGCGACGTCGAGTGCGGTAACAACGCCGTGCGGGTTAGCGGCAAGCAGATCTTGAAACGGCAGGCCGTCAGCGTGACCGACACGCAGTTTGTTTCGAATGGCGTCACGCTTGTGGGGCAGCTGCTCGAGCCGGCGGACGCCAACGCAGAGACAGCGCTCGTCGTGTTGGCGCATGGCTCCGAGCCGCTGGGATGGATTGGTGCCGTCGCGTATCCGTATCACTTCGTCGGCCGTGGCGTCTCGGTCTTTGTCTATGACAAGCGCGGCACCGGTCGGTCCGGGGGTGAGTATTCGCAGAATTTCCCGGAGCTCTCGGACGATCTTGTGGCAGCGTCAGGCGAAGCGAAAAGGCTGGCGCGCGATCGCTTTGGACGTTTCGGTTTGTTCGGGTTCAGCCAGGGCGGCTGGATCGCGCCGATGGCAGCGCAGCGTGCGGAAGCCGATTTCATCGGCATTGGCTACGGGCTTGTCGTGGATATCCTCGAGGAAGACGCGTCTCAGGTTGCGCTCGAGCTGCGTGAGGCGGGCTACGGCGACGAGGTCATCCAGAAGGCCAAGGAGATCACCGACATCACGGCACGCCTGGCCGTCTCCGGGTACACCGACGGTCTGGAGGACCTCGACGACGTCCGCCGGCGCTACGGCAGTGAGCCCTGGTTCCCGATCATCCGCGGCGGGTTCACGGGCGTCATTCTGGGTTTGCCCACCACACAACTGCGCAATGAAGGCATACCGATGTTCGACCGACTCCGGGTTGACTGGAGCATCAAGCCTATGGAGGTGCTCCGCACGGTAGAGGTCCCTCAGTTATGGGTGCTTGCGGCCGACGATCGCGAGGCACCCGTGGCAACCACGCTGGACCGTATACGCATACTGCGCGGGGAGGGCAAAGACATCAGCATTGTCATGTATCCGGATACCGACCACGGCATGCGAGAGTTTGTGCAGTCGGAGGACGGCACTCGCGAGTACACGCGTGTCGTTGATACGTTCTACGACCTGATCGCGGATTGGGCGAAGGGTCTGCTCGACGAGAACTATGCCGAGAGTGTCCGCCTGTGACGGTCTCGGTCCCACCGTGGCTTGCCCGAAAGTCGGCCCGGACTTAAACCGTCGCGGCTGCTCCGGCGTCTAAAGTCCGTAGCTACCCAATCCAGGAGTTCGAAGCATGGCTAACGTGGAAACACAGCGCGGCAGTGTCGCAGCGAAATCAATACTTTATCGCAAGGCCCTTGCCGTCTGCGCGTTGAGTATCGCGGCGACGGTGGCCAGCGCGGGCTCAAGCGACAAGTGTCCCGAGACCAGGGACTTCTCGGAAGCGTTCAGCCTGGACGGCATCCGGGATATCTCGATAGAGGCGGGCGCGGGAAAATTGGCCGTTGTCGGTCGGCCGGGGTTGACCGCCGTGCGAGTTGAAGCGGTCGCCTGCGCGGAGAGCGAGCGCGACCTGGAGAAGATACGTCTTGAGTCTGGTCGAGACGGTGCGACGCTCGTCTTGCAAGCCGTGCTGCCGACCCATGCGAAGC
This sequence comes from Pseudomonadota bacterium, assembly GCA_039821605.1. Taxonomy (GTDB): domain Bacteria; phylum Pseudomonadota; class Gammaproteobacteria; order Steroidobacterales; family Woeseiaceae; genus CALBPI01. Next base: position 887,063 of record JBCBNV010000001.1, read on the forward strand.
TGCTTTTTGGCAGAGAAAGGCCCAAACTCGATTTGGAGATCCAGGTTCCTTCGGCTTTCGCAATCCGGATCGTCGACTCGAGCGGCTCGCTGGCTGTGCAAGGCGTTGAGTCGGTAGAGATCTACGACGACTCGGGGTCTATTCTGGTACAGGATGTCCCTGGCCTCGTTCATGTGCTTCAGGACGGCAGTGGCAGCATCACAGTGGAGCGCGCAGGAAGCGTTCGCATCGATGAAGACGGATCCGGCTCGATCACGGCGTCTGCTATAGCGGAAGACGTGTATGTGGGCCGTGATGGCTCGGGCAGCATTTCCGCGGACACCGTCGGCGGCAGCTTCACAGTGGTCAGCGATTCGAGTGGCAGCGTGCGGCACAGCAACGTTGTGGGGGCTGTGCGAATCGAGGAGTAGCGGCTCCTCCAGCAGTGATTCGGGCGCTGGCATCGCTCGGATCTTGAATTCGCCGGGATAATCCACCGGACCACGGCAGCTGTCTTTTGAGGGCATTGCGGCGCGACGCGCTGTTGCACTCACAAGATGCGAACCGGAGTCGGGTGGTCGGGCGATGATGCAGCAAGACACGATTGATTCGTTTGCTCAGCGCATCAAGCAGAGCCAGGCAGAGCGCAAGCGGACGCGGGAATACGTCCAGCAGGGGAAGTGGCAGGACGCGGAGGCCGATGAAGGCCGTCGACGCGCCTACCAGGCACGCGAGGAAGCGCGGCTCTCGAAGCTCAACCTGGCCGGTCGTGAGGCGGTTCAGGGCGATACGCGCGACTTTCAGCCCGTGTCATTTCTCGAAGAAGGGGCTTCGGTCCGGCGTGCCATCGCCAAAGTCGAAGTCAACACCATGGACACGAGCGATCAGGGGACTGGGTTCCTGATCAGCCCCAGGTTATTCCTGACCAATCAACATGTCGTGCAGAGCGTGGCTCATGCGAGAGCCACCGCCGTCATCTTCGACTATGAAACCGATGAGTTCGGCAAGCGCGCGAAGACGTCGTCGTTTGAGTTGGACCCGGACGTATTTTGGCTGGCCAGTCCCGAGGCCGAATTGGACTGCGCCCTGATCGCACTGGGTACACCGATCCATGAAGTCGCGTCACCGACGACATTCGGCTACTGCCCACTCAGCGACTCCGAAGACCGTCATCGGGTCGGCATGAACGTCAACGTGATCCAGCATCCGGGTGGCGCTTTAAAGATGATCGCCGTGCGCAACAACTTGTTGACGCACCGAACGCAGCGCACGCTGCTCTATGAAACCGACACGCTCAAGGGCTCATCCGGGGCGCCGGTCTTCAATGACGCCTGGGAAGTGATTGCTTTGCATCACTACGGCGCGCCCTCGGATGAAGCCGATGAGAACGGCGATCCAATTCCTCGAGAGATCAACGAGGGCATCCGAGTCAGCCAGATCTACAGGTTTCTGGAATCTGCAGCCGACGCGATGCCGGCGCATCAGCGTGCACTGGCTGATGAGGCGCTGTCCTTGTTCGAGGCCTACAGGGCGCAGGGGCCAACAGTGACGCGAGGTCGGCCGGTTCGGGAGCCCGAACAGCTTCGCCGCCAGACGTCGCGCAGACCCAATCGGGACGAGAGCAACATGGAAAAGAACACGGGTATGTCATTTGTTGTGCCGCTGGAGATCACGGTGACGCCACCGGCGGGCTGCTATCCAGCGGGAGGCGCAGCGCGCCCCTACAGCGACTCGGCGAACAGACCGCAATTGTCGTCCGCAGAAGGCAAGCGGCTGGATCGCGATTATTCGAATCGAAACGGTTTTGATCCCGAATTCGTCGACGGCCTGGATATCAATTTGGCTGCCGTCGTCGCGCCGCTTGCGGACCGTGTCACCCCGCTGAAAGACAATCAGCCGAATCACGAGCGCGGCGTACTCGACTACCAGAATTTCAGCGTGATCATGGACTCCGAGCACCTGTTTGCGCTCGTAACGGCGACCAACATTGACGGCGGCCAGTACAAGCCGGTCGACCGTGCGTCGGGTGAGGTGCGAGAAGGGGAGAGCTGGTACATCGAGCGCCGCATCGATCGCGATGCGTTTGTCGATCAGAATTTCTACAGCGGCTGGTCGCACATCTTCGACCGCGGGCATCTCACGCGCCGCAATGACCCCACCTGGGGCAGCAAGACCGAGGCGGAGCGCGCGAATGCGGATACGTTCCATTTCACCAATTGCTCGCCACAACAGTGGCGGTTCAACCAGACGATCGAATTCTGGCAGGGGATTGAGCGCTACGTGCTAGAGGAAGGCTTGTCTGGCGACCAAGGCAACAAACACCTTACGGTGCTCCAAGGGCCCGTTTACACGGATGCGGCTGGGATAGACGACCCGATCTTCGCTGATGATGTGAGGATTCCCACAGCATTCTGGAAGCTCGTCGTTTGGCGCAGCGGCAATGAGCACAAAGCGGTCGCATTGATCGCCAGTCAGTCCGCGTTGCTGGATGAATTCCGCGGGTTCGGCGGCGGGTCTGACGACGATGTCAGCGTCGAGGAGTTTCGCGTCTCGACGCGTGACCTCGAAGATCGTACGGGACTCGATTTCTCACAGTTTCACGCGTTCGACACGATTGCGGCCGGTGGTGCGCCGAGGGTTGGCGAGGCCGTCAGGAGGCTGCGGGCGTGGCGGGATATTGAACTGCGGTAGCGAGCAGTGAGGTCAGGCCCGGTGCCAGAGTAGGCAACGGTAGGTGTTGTAATCGGTACCTGATCTGACAGACAGTGTCAGATCAGGTCGAGCTTTGATCGACTTCTAGTAGCGATAGCGGCCTTTCGGTCAATTGAGGCGTGACCGTCTCAGAACGGTCAGAAGCCGCCGTTGCGGATTTTTCCGATGAAGTGACGTCCTAAATTGTCACACCCTGGTCGATGAAGATGTCAGCCATGAATGCGACGTCGGCACCGGCGGGGTTTCCCGTAGTCCAGAAAGCCGAGGTGAAGTCCTGGCGCGACACCCTGATCAGGATCAGGGCGGCGGCCACGGCGATAGTGCCTTTCGTATGCCGAGCAGGAAAACCGTGAAACCGCAGTCACCACCTAAGAAATCAGTCGACGACGTCGATGGCCATCGCGTGCAAGTGCCGAATGACAGTGCAGACCCGACTCAACTATCATGGTGCGAATAGCGCGGCGGTGAGAACCTGCTGTCAATGCAAAGGACACGAGTAGACAACGTGAACAAGCAGAGCGAGCTGCTCGACCAGCTGAAGATCGACCGCTCGGCGCCCGTGGCGAAAGGCGTCGGCGTGGCGCTCGTCGTTGTGATTGCGGTCGTGTCCGCCGTAGTCGGCGGGCTGGGCGGCGTGTTCCTGCTGGGCGGTGATGGGGCGCCGCCGAGCGATGTGCGAGCGGAAACCAGCCCCGCCGATGACGCCAGGGAGTCTGCTGCGGAGGCGCCTGCACCTGCCGTACAGGCCGCGGAGGAGGGCAACCGGCGCATCCTCGACGCGTCCGGCTACATTACGGCGCGACGGATCGCCACGGTGTCGTCACAGATCACCGGGCTGATCACCGAGGTCAACGTCGAGGAGGGCATGGTCGTCGAGCCGGGCCAGGTTCTCGCCCGCCTCGACGACGAGTTGGTTCGTGTCGATCTCGCGCTGGCCGCGGCCAGGCTGGCGTCGCAGCGTTCCGTTGTCGCGAGCGTCCGTGCGAATCTCGCCGAGGCCGAGCGCGTGCTCGACCGCGCCCGACGGCTCAGGCCGCAGAACCTCGTGTCCGAGGCCGAGCTGTCGAATGCCGTGGCCGGCTACGATTCGCTGACGGCCGACCTCGAACGCGCGCAGGCCGACATCGCCGTGTTCGAGCTCGAAGTCGAACGCCAGCGCGAGCGCCTCGAAGATCACGTCATCACGGCGCCTTTCGCCGGCGTCGTCACGGTAAAGAACGCACAAACCGGCGAGATTGTCTCGCCCGGTTCCGCCGGCGGCGGTTTTACCCGTACCGGCATCTGCACGATTGTCGACATGGATTCGCTGGAGATTGAGGTCGACGTCAACGAGTCCTTCATCGGCCGGGTGTTCGCCGACCAGCGCGTCGTTGCCAATCTCGACGCCTACCCGGACTGGGATATACCGGCCTCCGTCATCGCCATCATCCCAACCGCCGACCGCGCAAAGGCGACCGTCAGGGTCCGTATCGGCATCGAGGCGAGCGATACCCGTGTCCTGCCCGACATGGGTGTCAAGGTGACGTTCTTCAGTGAATAACGACGAACAGGGGAAACCAATGAGCGACGAAATTCTTTTCGATCTGAAAGGCGTCTCGAAAGAGTTCGTCAAGGGCAAGGAGACGATTACGGTCTTCGACGGGCTCGACATGTCCATCGCGAGCGGCGACTTCCTCGCCATCATGGGTCCGTCGGGCTCCGGCAAGACGACGCTTCTGAATATGCTCGGCGGCGTCGACCAGCCGACTTCGGGCGAGATCTGGTTCGACGGCAGCCGTATCGACTCGCTGTCGGAAAGCCAGCTTGCGGCGTGGCGTGCGAACAATATCGGCTTCATCTTCCAGTTCTACAATCTGATGCCGATGCTGAACGCCGAACGCAATGTCGAGCTGCCGATGCTGCTGACGCGCCTCGGCCGCAGCGAGCGCAAGAAGAATATTGCCGCGGCTCTCGAGCTCGTCAGCCTGTCCGACCGCGCGAAACACATGCCCAAGGAGATGTCGGGTGGCCAGCAGCAGCGCGTCGCGATCGCTCGCGCGCTCGTCTCCGACCCGAAGTTACTGCTCTGCGACGAGCCGACGGGTGACCTCGATCGGCAGACCGCCAACGAAATCCTGACAATGCTGCAGACTCTGAACAGAGACTACGGCAAGACCATCCTGATGGTGACGCACGACCCTGCGGCGGCGAAGTACGCGAAGCGCACACTGCACCTCGACAAGGGCGAGTTCGTCGAGAAGGACCTCGCGGCGTGAAGGACCTCTACCTCGTGTTCAAGAACCTGACGCGCAAGAAGATGCGCCTGTTCCTGACACTGTTTGCGACCTTCATCGCCTTCACGATCTTCGGCACGTTGACGGCTTTCCAGAAGGCCTTCGACTCGGGTGTTGATCTCGCGGCGGACGACCGGCTGATTGTGGTCAACAAGATCAATTTCACGCAGGTGCTACCGATTTCCTACGTCAATCGCATCGCTGCGGTCGACGATGTCGAGGCGCTGACACACCTGAACTGGTTCGGTGGCTACTACCAGGATCCGCGGAACCAGATGGGCATGTTTGCCGTTGACGCCGAGAATTTCCTCGACGTCTACCCGGAGCTTCTGGTCACCGATGAAGAGCGCGAGTCCTGGTTCGGAAACCGCCAGGGACTGATCGCCGGGGAATCGATTGCCAAACGCTTCGGCTGGGAGAAGGGCGACCGCATCCCGGTCAACTCGAACATTTTCTCGAAGCGCGATGGCAGCACGTCCTGGGATTTCGACGTCGTCGCGATCTACCAGGGCGAGGAAGAACAGACCGACACGAGCAGCGTCTACTTCCACTATGAGTACTTCAACGAGACGCAATCCTTCGGCGGTGACTTCGTCGGCTTCATCGGCCTACGCACCAGCGACCCGAGCCGCAATGAGGCCGTAATCACAGAAATCGACGACATGTTCGCGAATTCGCCGGCCGAGACCGAGACGGTGCCGGAGAAGGCGTTCAACAAGGCGTTCCTCGAACAGATCGGCAACCTGAGCCTGATCCTGACCTCTGTGGTGTTCGCCGCCTTCTTCGTCATTCTCGTCATTGTCGGCAACTCGATGATGTTGTCCATCCGCGAGCGCACAGCCGAAATCGGCGTTATGAAGACGCTGGGCTTCACATCGACACGCATCTTTCGCATGGTGCTGTCCGAGTCCCTGCTGCTCGCGCTGCTGGGTGGCGTGCTCGGCCTGCTGGCGTCCAGGCTGCTGGTAGTGCTCGTCAACGAGGCGCCCATCCAGCTGCCGACGCTCGTTGTTGACGGGCGGGTCTGGACCGATGCGCTGCTGTTCATGATCGGTCTGGGCTTCGTAACCGGTATCGTGCCCGCAGTGAACGCGCTGCGGCTCAACATCATTACCGCGCTGAGTCGCGGCTAGGAGTTCGTTGTGCGCGGGTCTTCCTCTCAGATTGCGACCGTCGTCAGCATGAACCTGCGCAGCCTGCCGCAGAGATTGTGGATGTCACTCGCCGCCGTGTTCGCCGTCAGCGTCGTAGTCGCCGTGCTACTCGCGTTTCTTGCCATGGCGCAGGGCTTCGAGAAGACGCTGGCCGGTACCGGCAGCGACGCGGTCGCCATCGTGACGCGGACCGGCTCGCAGTCGGAACTGAACAGCGTCCTGTCTCGCGACACCGTGAACAGCATTGCGACGGCACCCGGTATCGCACGCGATGCGAATGGCGACCCGGTCTATTCAGCCGAGCTCTACGTCATCGTCGACGGGATCAAGCGCAGTAGCCGGACCGAGGCGAATATCCCGATGCGCGGCATTTCCATGGCCGGCCTGGAGCTGCGCGAGCAGGTGGATATCGTCGAAGGTCGCGCGTTCGAACCCGGCCGCAATGAGATCGTCGTGGGCCAGGGCGTGCAGCGTGAGTTTGACGGCTTCAGACTGGGTCGCGAGATTCGCTTCGGCAAGACAACCTGGGAGGTCGTCGGCGTGTTCTCGACCGGCGGCTCGGCCTTCGAGAGCGAGCTCTGGGCTGACGCCGCGACGGTGCAGACGCAGTTCCAACGCGGCTCTTCCTTCCAGACCATGCGCCTGCAACTCGAAGCGCCCGGCGAGGTCGCGCCGATCCAGGAGTTCATCGACAGCGACCCGCGGCTGAATCTCGACGTGCAGACCGAGGCTGATTTTTTCGCGGCGCAGGGCAGGGCCCTGAGCGGTATCGCGATCTTCGGTTGGGCCATCAGCATCATCATGGGACTCGGCGCCCTGGCCGGCGCTTTGAATACGATGTACACGTCGGTCGCCTCACGCGCTCGCGAGATCGCGACACTGAGGGCAATCGGCTTCGGCAATACCTCGGCCTTCATCGGCACGCTGGCCGAGTCGACGGTGCTGTCGATCGTCGGTGGTATCGTCGGGGCCGGCGCGGCCTTCCTGTTCTTTGACGGCCTGAGCACGTCAACGCTGGGCGCGAGCTTCACCCAGGTTGTGTTCACTTTCGAGCTGACGCCGGAACTGTTCAGAAACGGCATCTTGCTGGCGCTCGCCATCGGCCTGATCGGCGGGCTGTTCCCGGCCTGGCGCGCGGCGCGCGTGCCCGTTGTGATGGCGTTCTCGGGCGGAGAGTAGTCCGGTCGGTCAGGTAATCTGGGAGACACGATCTGTGTTACAAGAAGCAGGCGAGAAGCGGCATTATCGCGAGTAAAGCTCTTACCGCAGCTTAACCGCAGCGTTTATCGATCAGCACATCCAACTACGTGTCGCAGGTTGAGAGCCGGGCAGGGCCCTTGACGTAGTGACATCGATATTTCTACAGCGCATAGTTGGGGTTCCGTAGCACCAGGACAGATGTCGAGCGAAATGAGCCTTGTTACGTGCCTAAACTGCCAGTACACGACGCGCTTACGCGTTGTACTGGAGCGTTGCCCCAAGTGCGGATCACTCAGCGGAATTCGCAATTCTATCTGCGTCGCAGGTCTCGAGATCTTCCCATCTGTGCAGTTCAAAGTAGAAAGGCCGAGCTACCAGGGAAAGCGCAAGTACGCCCGTGAAACGAAATCGAGCGCCGCGCATTCGGTAGCCGGTCAATTGGTTCGTGTCGACCAGTCTGTAGATCGGGAAAACGACCGGTATCGGAAGAAGGTTACGGTCGTCGACACCGGAGTGGTGCTTCGGCAGGTCGATCACCCATTGTCTGAGCACAGAGGTCGCGGGTCAGACAAGCCTCGCAAAGAATGAAGAAGAGCCGTAACGCGCTCTCCATTACGAGCAGCGCGAGAGCCAGCGGTGCTCCTGAGACTGGATATGCAAGATCTCGAAACTCTAATAGACACGCCGAACGAATCCGAGACAGTCGAATACAAGGGATGGCTCGACCTGCATTCACGTGGCCAGAATCCAGATAGAGCAATTTTGGCGAAAGCTCTTATCGCCTTAAGAAATCATGGCGGCGGCTACGTTGTAATTGGCTTTGACGACGAAGCGAATCAGCCGCTCGCGCCACTAGCGAAACCAGAGGAATACCAAGACTTTGACGGCGACGTCGTACAAGGAATCATACGACGACATGCAAGTCCTGCATTCCACTGCGACTTGATGATCGAGAAGGGGCACCCGATTATTCAGGTGCCTGCTGGTGTGACAGAGCCGGTCATAACCGTGGGTGGAAGCCCAGACAATGGCGCAACGCTTGCCTCAGGTAAATACTATATCCGGTGCCCAGGTCCGGAGAGCCGCGAACCTCGGGATGGTCTGGAATGGAAGGCTTTGATAGATCGCTGCGTAGCCAACAATCGAGATGAAATTGTTAACCGAATTATTCCGGTACTGCGTCAGTTGGAGGCCCTTAAGGTAATAGAAGTAGTAGAAACCGAGGGTGCTCGGGAACGAATCGAGAACCTGCTCGATGACTAGTCTTAAGGAAAAGCTGGCAAGAGGTTACTACGCCGTCGATTACCAGCTCGATGCGCGGATCGACAACCTGAATACTCTGAAAGAATGGATTCGGACGGACCAGACACGTTACACCGGCTGGCCGCCATTCGTTTGGATTGATCGTGATGGTTTCAGGCCCCGAGTGACCGGCCAGGACACACTCAGTTGCACGATCATCGATGAGAGTCGCTTCTCACGGATGCACTACGAGCGCTGGAAAGCTTCGACCAACGGCACATTCTCCATTATCCGGGCACATGATACGGATTGCATTGAGGAATATCAGAATGCGATCGGCCTTGTCCTTCCGGTTTGGCGTATTGCCGAGCTCATGTTGCACGCAAGTCGAATGGCAACGAGATTTGAGGCCAACACAGTTCAGTTCACAGCTAGATTCACGGGTCTTGAAGGAAGAGAGTTGATATCTGCGGGTTCCAATAGACTCTTGTCACAGGGGCACGAAACGGGCGCTCCGGACTATCAGCAGACCGTGCTACTCGACGCTGCAACGATTGACGACGGGGTCGCTGCATACACCGATGAGTTGCTGCGTCCCTTCTATCGATTATTCGAGCTTGAGCTACCCGAAGCGCTGGTTGAGGAAGAAATCGATAAGATGCGCGCAAGCCGATTCTAGTGACGAAATTAGTGCTGGCGGCGACGCCGAATTCAACACTTCACAATGAGAATGACATCCGGTCATTAGCGTTGGCAGTCGGCCGACGCGAATTGACTTGAATGCAGAAGTTAAGGTCGCGGCCGAAGCTCGGATTAACGCTAGTGATAGGGGGGGCTCTCCGCTCACTCTTCTGCATCAGCTTCTGTACTCCACTGTCGCGACGTTGTTAGGTCCGTTAGCTCACAATAGAGTTCGAGGCGAAGCTCCTGACTTCCGGCTGGCACCAGGTATGCTTCAAGAAAGCTTGGAATAGGAAAGTAGATTCCCTCGTGAAGTTGTTGGAGAGGGCGTTGAAGCTCCCATGCCCCACCGATAGTGCTAGCTTCGCCGTCTTTTGCAGGCGTTATCAACTGATCCAGTCTTATCTCATATTGGAACGCACTACTGATTCCGTCAGAAGTCACGTAGGTGAGTTTATTACCGACCCACACAAGACCACGGTTCTCAAGCTCGAGGACGATGTCACCGTAGGCTTTATAACCATTGTCCGGCAGGCGAATGTAGTATCCCGCAAGGTTTGTCTCGTGCTCAGGATCAATAATCTGGAGGATTCGCGGTTTCCCTTCCTTCGGCGGCTCTACAGTTCCACTTTGCACTGTAACCGACTGAACGTCAGCCCGCCTCACTACCGTCCTCTGCCCGCTCTTTTGAATCGTGCCAATATCGTCTTTAAGCAAAACCCACAGCTCCGACCTACGTTTCGCGAGCAAATCGATGTTTATGGCACCGTCGCCAAAGAAGCGTGGACTCCATTTTCGAAGCGATCCACCAAGATACTCTCGGCAGAATCTACCGATCATTGAATATAGCAGGCTCCCAATCCCCAGGCTTTCCAGCTTAGCGACCTCACTGTGACGAACATCAACAAATACTGTGAGTTCATCGTTGCCTTTCGTCTCGTCGACAAACGCTGGCACATCTTCAGTCAATTCTCCTGCTACGACACGAAACTCACGAATCTCATATGCCCGCGAAATATTGAACTCAAGCTCACTGAGAAAGACCTTTTCGAACCGCGTAAGATCTTCATAGCGATTGTGACATTCAATTACCCCTTCAAATGGCTGTGCTGCGCAGAATCGCAGCAGGTACTGAAGATACGCTTGCTGGCGGTGTCGTTCGTTTGGGAGTATTACCATTTGGTGCCCACGCGCTACCATGACCTGATTTAGTGCGTGCTTTTTTTGATTTCCATAGAATACTTTCGCGCCAGACTCAGAAAGGCGACGTAGCTTGTCGAGAGCCACCGACGAACCGTCAGCGACGTCAATGACTGCTTTCCCGAGTTTGTCTATCCATCCCAGCCTTAGCACCAATGGAAAAATTCTGGCATTCTGCGCAATCCGGTTCTCGTCCTCGAGGATTAGGCTCAAAGCCACCTGTTCTACGAGACTATTGATCTGATTCAACAGAGTGGCCGTCGGAGCATCGAGCGAATCGCGCCCCGCCGTTGGAACAAAAAGATCACTGTCCAACCGGCCGGACAAACCAAGTTGCGACGCTACTCGCGTCGTGCAGAGCTTGAAGCCGCGCTTGAGTACATTCAGAGCACCATTAATCATTCGGAGATAGCCAACCATAGGCATCTCCTTGCCGGCTTGAACAATCGACTCAATTGCAAAAACTATATTGTGTCCGTTGTCTTCATAGGCGGATCCCTTCAGTTCAATTCCTCCGTGCTGCCACACCTGCTCGGAATCACTGATTCGCTTCAAATTCTCGCGTTCTTCCAAATCCGCGATTTTTTTTTGGGAAATGCATTCACCGTCAAAGAACACCGGCACATCAACGTATTGCACGAAATCCCTCAAATACGTCTTTAGCTGATTCAAGTCTGGAACGTCAATCAGAGTTCCGATAACAACTGTGCCTTGCGGATCGGCGAGCGGTGACTCAGAAACAATTACATCCGGAATACTCGCTTCTGCTTGGTCAATATCCTTGCGTGTCAGTCTAGTGGACGTACCGTTCGATTCATCTAGACGCTTTGAGACAACTTCCAAGACGTCGCAGACACCAAAGTTTGCAAACCCACCAATTCCGAACATGCCAACGCATCCTGCGTCCCTCGCTTCGTCAGTGTGCTTGCCACTGGCGCCAATAGTCCAGAAGAGTCCTGCTAATTCATCGCGACTCATTCCGATTCCTCTGTCACGAATTCGGACCTCTTTGCCATCAACCTCAACGTCAACTCTATATGCCATGTCTCTCGGAGACGCTTGGTCGCGGTAGGACTGGATGCGAGAAGCGTCCACAGCATTTTGTACGTTCTCTCGCAAGAAGGCGAACGGTGTATCGTAGATCTGCTTGGAAATTGTGTTTAACGTGTTTCCAAAGTGAATACCTGGCTTGAATGATCCCGCGTTACTCATTTGCGTCGCTCCGAAAGAGCGTCACGCAATTCGCGGTCGCCGGTTTGGATAACGTACTCATTGATGAGCTCGGAGATAATCGGGCTCTCTGGATATGCGGTTGCCGCGTCCAAAATCTGAATCCGAGCAGCATCTGGGTTATCAAGAGTAAGGTTCAGTCGAATTGAAAGAGCATAGAGATCGGCAGTTGCAGCACCCGCGCCCAACTCTTCCGCGCATAGCGTCTCACCGGCCCTCAGGTCTTCTTCGTCGCCGCAATTGACAATGCAATGCAACCAGTACAGTCGCGCGCGTCGCCTCGTCTCTGCGTCCTCGATTGAGATATACCTTTCCGTCAGAGGTCGTAGCTGGTCCCAGTCATTGTCTGCGAATAATTCGTCCATCAGACGTGTGGAGTACAAGAACAGCCCCTCACTTCGGCCCGCGCAAAGGCTTTCGGCATCTTTATTCATTTGTTGAATTCGATCGCGGAACCCTGAATTGTTGGCCATGAGACGGTCTACCTCACAGCAGTAGGGATCAATGCGTTCTTGGGCTCTCGATAGGACCTCTTTTTCCCCCAGTACGGTGGAATAGACCCGTAGTAGGGACGTAACACTAAGAAACTGTTCGGTCATTCCAATGAGTTCCGGGGGACCGATCTCTCGCAGTACTGAGTACATGCCGAAAACGGGTTCGTCATTGGAGAACGTAATCAGAACTTCCTCTTTGATACCCGTCAACAGGCTGGCCAAGTAGTGCTTAGCGCCGCTCAGGTTTGGATATCGACCCACAAGTGTTCGCGCGACATTGTTGGGGTCAACCGCATCGCGTCGTCCAACTGTGATTGGCTTGGTGACGGCCTCTTGCTCTTGAAACGATCCTAGAACGCTCTTGTACGAGTACTCGGTGACACTGAAGCTTGAGTCAGCAATACTAAGCCTGACAACAGAGTAGCTGTTCTGATGTTCGCGCGTCTCGTAAGCAGCTCCAGCAGCTATAACGTGACAGGGCGTCGCGCTCAATTGAACGACGCGAGATTCCGATTGATGCAGATGACCGCGATGGACGAAATCACAGGCATCAGAGATAAGTCTCTCAACTGGCGCTTTATCGTAATCGACCAGCCAATCAAAGGGATGATGGAGTAGTCCGATCACTAGTCCGTGACTATCTTCCTTGATTAGTTCAAGGACGTTTCGCACCTGCCTCTCACCGATAACTAGCTTGCCACGTTCCTCCTCACCGCCTTCGGACAACCATGCCGAGTTGAATCCGAGAATTGCTAATTTGAATCCGTTGAATTCTATAGAAGCAACGTATCCCAATTGATCTGGTGACCGCGCGAGGCGCGATTCGTCGAAGTTTTCTTCGCAGAACTCATTGTATGCCTGGTACCGCGTTTGCAGCTGAGACAATTCGGAAGCGTCTCCAAGAAAACGATCTATAGCTGGCACGCTATTCAGTTCGTGACGTACGCCCGAAAACTGATACCTTTGAACGGACCGGTCGATGTCGTGATTGCCAGGTACACAGAATATGAAGTCTTTGGGCACATCTGTACGCAATGCAAGTTCATTTATTAGGTCGGAAACCAGAGCGTACTCAGCAGGCTTCCCCGAAAAGGCCAAGTCGCCTGTAATCACAATGAAGTCAATCTGACCTTTTATCGACGTGCGATTCCCGATGTCATCCAACAAAGTGGTCAACACGACATCCTGAGACCATTCGGATAGACCTACCTTGAGATGAAGATCAGAAATATGCAGCCAGTTAATGACTTCTTTCATTCGGATGTCTCGTGGATTGGCTAGCGATCACGCTTCAATAGACCCATAGAAGCATGTTCCTCGAAGAGTTCCTCTTGAGCAATGTACTGCCTAAGCGTATCAAGGGATCGGTGTCGAGACTGATCTGCCATCTTGAACACGCTTGCCCGATTCCTCGCAGCACTGGTCAGAAACCCACTTCTAAGGCTGTGCCCAGCGTATCTTTCCCAATCCAATCCGGCACGGCTCGCGTATTCTTTAACGACCAAAGCAACACTCTGCGCCGATAGTCGCGAATCGCCTACATCGTCACCGCGGTACATGCGTCGGAAGAGGGCGCCGCGCTCGATCTCGGCGACAGTCAGCCAGTCATTTAGTGCCTGAACCGGACAATAGGGTGACTCGGGCTGCCGAACAATCGCGATCACCTGGCCTTGTGCTTCCTGATCCGTCTTCGACTTTTGGATCGTGACTTTGAGACCTTCCTCGCGTTTCTCGAGGTTCGCGGTGTTCAGAGCCACGAGTTCGGAGCGTCGGCAGGCACCGGCAAAGCCGAAGAGGAGGATTGAGTAGCGGACCTAGGTTGAGTACCAGCATGTCGCATAATATATATTATGTTAAATAAAATATATCCACACGCATTGATACTGGCGACCATCGTTTCTCGCTGACCCCCCGGATACGCCTCTAGCTAAGGTGCCGCACCACCCTTGCAGGACGCGAACGCATAGACGCCATCGAATGCATCGTCAGGCATGTCGATGTATCCACTAAACGATGGGTACGGTGCATCTACGCAGACCTGTTTACTCGGTCGACTCAGATAGACAGGCCAAACGATGCGGTCGGTGCGTTGCGGTAGTTGAGAGTGAGCCTTGAGTTCAATGCGGTGGGTCCAGTTGTGCTCGCCTAACGCCCCAGGTGCAGCCTTGAGCACAAGTCCTTCCGGTATCCGCAGTCCGTCAGCCTGGTCGTAGGTCCAGAAGCCCACGGTTTCCCATTCCGATTCAATCAAAGTCGTAGTGCTATCGTCATTCGATTGCACTACAGGAACCGGTTTCTCCGGAATATCGGCAAATGCCAACGGGAACTGACCGGCTTTGAGATTGGTACTCACTACCCGGTACACCCAGGTACCGACCAAACCACGTACCGACTTAACGGTCGTCGGCAAGATGTCCTTGTTCACGTAGCTCAACGTATACGGCTCGCCGGCTATCATGGTGTAGTTCCCAAGGGTGCCGTCCTTAGGCACCATGCGAAATTGAGTGCCGCTTTGATCCTGCAAAATGGGATAGGCAAATCCGGCCTTATAGTCTTGCGTCAGGCTGGTCGCCGTTATCTGGCACTCTGCGGACCTATCGGCGCTTACGGTGCACCAATTGACTTCCAGTCGAAATCCGCCGCTTTGAATGACGTTGCGTTTTCCTTTACTCGAACTGCTATCCAGCAACTGTGACTCTGCGCATCCAACACCGCAGAGACTAAGGACTGAAAGCAATACTGCTACACGAATACGTACTCGGTTCATCGTGTTGCTCTCCTTGCTATTGACAGCGCGATAGTGCCGCTAAAGAGTGCAAGAAGTTTCTGGGGGATTGCAACTGACCTCGGCGATTTCGGGCCTGTGGAAGCCTTACCGAGACTTACGGCTTGGAATCAGGCGCCCAGCACGATTTCAGGCTCGTCAATTGGCCTTAGAAGCCAGCTCAAAGGCCTATCAACGCTGCCCGTCCGCCACATGCGTACAGAGTGCGTTTTGTTTGACCAGCGCGTTGCGCGAACCCGGGGCGTAGTCCTCGTCTGTTTTTCGAGGGTGGCTGGCATCTCGATAACACGGGTCGCGTACACGCCGACTCAGGCCCATTAACAGTGCCGCCGCTTCTAACCGGCGCAACACGGCCCCGCTCAGCGCACAGAAGCGCCGGCCGCTTTAGACTCGGCCCGTGCCTTGATCTCCGCCAGCCAGACGTCATGCAGGCGTCGTAGCTTGTTTGGCGTAAAGATCCGCTGCATGTAAGCCAGGAAGCCGTGTTGTGATTCATCGGTAATCAGTGTTGTGCCAGTTTCGGTCGGTACCAGCAGCCACGCATGGTAGCCGCGGATGACGCGGCGCTTTGACTCCCAGCTCAGCCTTGAATACGGCTCAAACTCTGTGACTCGGGATTCAAAATTGAGGCCCATGGTTTTCCAGGTGAAGAGAGCATCGGCATCCAGAACTTCGGACTCGCCCTTAACGTCAACATTGAACGCGCCCTCGTACCAATCGGGCCAAGTCTCGGCCTGGACGATGACATTCCAGACGGTTTCTGGGGGCGCGTTGATATCGATTCGATTGTGAACGAAGAAATCTGCTTCCTTTGGTGCGTAGTCTGCAGGCCAGTTAATAGTCCCGGGCGCCTCGTTGCTGCGGGTTACCGCTTCCCCGAGGGACGCGCAACCTGTGAACAAGAGGACCAAAAACGGCACGGTCGCTATGCGGATTCTGTGTAGATTCACGATTGATCCAGTTCAGTCAGTTTCATTATGGAACGAACGTTACCTCGTTGCGTTCCATCATGCAACTCACTACCCTAAACCTATGAAAAGAAAATCTTTTGAAGGCAGTCCCTGCTCAATCGCCCGCTCTTTGGACGTCCTCGGAGATTGGTGGAATCCGCTCATTCTTCGCGAGTGTCTCTATGGCATCCATCGATTCGAGGAGTTGCAACGCTGGCTAGGCGTTGGGCGGAACATACTCACTCGGCGTTTGAAGCAATTGGTAGATGAAGGCTTCCTGGAGAAGCGTCTGTATCAAGAGACGCCAAAGCGCTATGAGTACCTACTGACCCATAAAGGCTATGACGCCACCAAGGTCCTAATGGCACTGATGGAGTTTGGCGAGAAGTGGCAGTTCGATGAACACGGCGAGCCCATAAGGTTGTATGACCGGGCAACGGATAACCGAGTGCACACTCTGGTCGTAGACTCCGAGACCGGAGACCCCATTGACACGCGGAACCTGTACCCCGGGCCCGGACCGGGTTTTCCATACGGAGAGGAGGTTCAGCGAGAACGATTTGCGGAATACTTTTCCAGGCGCTCAGCCCGAAACAACGACACTTAACGGGCTATCAGGTTTCAGGCCGGTGCTCAGGCGGAACGGGGTTCGGTCGGCTGACATCCCGACAACACCGGCAGCGGACACTCTGGCTCCGGTAGCTTCGGGTGGCCGCTGGAAATTGACTGAGCCTGAGCCTCTGTCAGCCACGGCGCCACCAGTCTCAGCAGCTCAAGCATCGGTCGGTTCGGGCTGCGATCCTTGTGCCAGCCGGTCCACGTCGTCAGACGCGGGAACAGATGGCGCGCATCAATCATCTCAAGTTGCCCGGAGTCATCGCACTCGAAAGCCATCGAGGCGACGATGCCGACGCCCATACCGAGTTTCACGTAGGTCTTGATGACGTCCGCATCCCGTGCCGTGAACACAACGTCCGGCTCAAGACCTTGTTCGGCGAACGCCTGATGCAGCGACGATTCGTGCCCCGCGCTGAAGACGTAAGTGACCAGCGGATAACGCGCCAGCGTCGCGAGATCGATGGACTCACCGAGCGACGCGAGTTCGTGCCCGGCCGGTACGAGGATGACCCGGTCCCACTGATAGCACGGCAGGCGCTCCAGGTCCCCAAACAAATGCTCCGAGCCCGTCGCCATCGCAATGTCGACAGAACGTTGGCGGACCATGTCGGCAATCTGCTCCGATGTACCTTGATGAAGATTCAAAGTGACGTCGGGAAACTGCTCGCGAAATTTCGTCAGGATTTCCGGCAACACGTAGCGGGCCTGAGTGTGCGTCGTCGCAATGGACAGACTGTCAGAAACGCCGCTGATATGTTCTTCAGCAGCCGTCCTGATTCCGTCAATCTCTCGAAGCGCGCGCCTGGCCCGAGGAATCACGGATTGCCCCGCTTCTGTAAGCCCCGTCAGCTTGCGGCCCTGACGGTGAAACAGCGAGACGCCCAGCTCCTCCTCCAGCAAGCGCAATTGCTTGCTGACACCGGGCTGAGACGTAAACAGCGATTCTGCAGCCGCCGTCATATTCAAATCGTGGTCAACCACGCCAATCAGGAAGCGGAGTTGCTGCAGTTTCATGTGAGCTGCTCCGCGCCCAGGCCGTCAGGCCAATGCTGCGACTCGCGGGTCGGCTGCCTCGATCTCGACGGGCGGTTGGCCAAACCAGTGCTGTGACAGTGCAAATTGAGCGACGTCACCGACATAGAGTATCGCCGGCGCTTTGATTCCTGCCTCATGGGTACGTGTTGGCAAATCACCCAGGGTCGTCACGATAACACGCTGCGTCGGTAAGCTGCCGCGCTCAACGATGGCGATCGGCGTCGACGCGGAGCGACCATGCGCGATGAGTCGCGCGGACACCTGGCCGTAGCGTGACACGCCCATGTAGAACGCGATGGTTTGTCGGTCACGCGCCAGCGAGGCCCAATCCAGCTGATCGACATTGCGTTTGCCGTGCGCGGTGACGAGGGCCACCGATTGCGCGTGGTCGCGATGCGTGAGCGGTATGCCGGCATAGGCGCCACACGCAGCCGCAGCAGTGATGCCGGGAACGATCTGAAACGGTAAGCCCGCATCGACCAAGGCCTGAATTTCCTCACCGCCTCTTCCGAAAATAAACGGGTCGCCGCCCTTCAGCCGACACACGCGGTGTCCGGCTCTGACCAGTTCCACGAGCAGTGCGTTGGTATTGGACTGCACGCGGTTGGCATTCCCTGCCCCGGCAATCGGTTTACCGACATCGATGAGCTCGGCGTCACGACGGGCGAGCTCCAGGACCTCATCTGATACGAGCCGATCGTGCAAGACGATATCGGCGCGTTGCAACAACGCTTGCGCGCGGATCGTCAGCAAGCCCGGGTCACCTGGACCTGCCCCGACCAACCAGGCTTCGCCGGTTTGGCGCGAGAGCTCCTCGTTGCGATGCTCGCGCAACAAAGCACCCGTCTCACGCACGGCGATTTGTGTTTGACCACGTTCAATCGCGGCTGCCGCTGGACTGTCGAACAGGGCTTCCCAGAATCGTCTTCGCGCAGACAACGAACCCAGCGCGCGCTTTACGCGTCCACGCCAGCGTCGCGCCAACAGCGCCAATTGGCCGAGCCGGGGATGCAGCTGACGCTCCAGGCGCTCGCGCCACATACGCGCCAGAACGGGCGCGGCGCCAGCGCTTGAAATCGCGATCAGAAGTGGCGAACGATCGACGATCGCCGGGGTGATGAAGCTACAGTGAGCGGGCGCATCGACGACGTTGCACCAGATGCGTTGCGCTTCCGCTGCTTCGGAAACGTGCTGGTTGACTCGCGGATCGTTGGTTGCTGCCACGACCAGCCACGCGTCGTCGAGATCGCTCGTGCGAAACTCACGCGCGACATGGTCGAGGTCACCCTGCTCGCGCCACAGTGCGACCTGATGATCGAGCGTAGGTGCGATGACGCGCACCACAGCACCGGCGCGCTTCAGCAATCCGATCTTGCGACTGGCGACGTCACCACCACCCGCCACGACGACCTGCCGTCCGTGCACTTCGGCGAAGAGCGGGAAGTACTCCATCAGGCCGTTCGGTCCGAGCCGTGGATGCCGCACTCACGTCGACTGCCACCGAAGCGCAGTTCAGTCAGGTTGCCAACCTCGTGGATCGATCGTGTCGAGTGGACGTCACCAATGGACAAATAGCCGGACTCCCAGAGCGGGTGATAGGGCAATCCATGTCGCTTCAAATAGCGATGCACGTCCCGGTCACTCCAATCGACGATTGGATGCACCTTCCATCGCTGATCCGCCGCCTCGAGCACCGCACGTTGCGCCCTCCCCTGGGACTGCGAGCGGCGCAGCCCAGCGAACCAGGTTCCTGTGTCCAGCGTATCGAGCATGTCGAGCAGCGGGTCCACCTTGTTGTCCTTGAGATAGCTGTCCAGGCCTCGCCCTGGGTCCTGCCAGCGCTTGCCGTGCCGTGCCTCCTGCCATGCCGCGCTGATTGCAGGTCGCGCGACATGCAGGTTGAGCTGGAGCTTGTCTGCCAATGCATCAACAAACTGGTAGGTCTCTGGAAACAGGTAGCCCGTGTCAATCAATACCACGGGCAAGTCCGGGTTCGCGCGGGTTACCAGGTGTAGCGATACGGCAGCCTGTGCGCCGAAACTCGATGTCAGTACGTGCATCGCGGGCAGGTTGTCGAGCGCCCAGTCGACACGCTCTGACGCGTTACGCTTCTCAAGCTGCGTTGCCAACACCTGGACGTCTTCTATGGCTACCGTCTCCTCAGGCGCGCTCTTTCGTGCTGTGCTCATGCCGCATCACTCACATCATCATGAAATTCTCGGCCGGCCTTGGTTTCGGCAATCACGCCGCTGCGAATGCAGTAGTCGCCGAACCGCTCCCCTGCCCTGCGTGCCTTTGCATACTGAGCAATCAGCTCATCCAGGATCTCCAGTACGCGTTCGACAGAGATGTTCTCCCGGTACAACTTATTCAGTCGCGTGCCGTCGTGACGACCGCCGAGGTACAGGTTGTAGTGGCGCGGCGCTTTGCCGACCAACGCGACTTCCGCGACAAACGGTCTTGCGCAGCCGTTAGGGCAACCGGTGACGCGCATCGAGAGACTTTGGTCAGGTAGCCCGTGGTGCGTGAAGAGCGCTTCGACCTTGTCCGTCAGTTCGGGCAAAAACCGCTCCGCATCCGCCATCGCCAATGCACAAGTCGGTAGCGCGACACAAGCCAAGGCCCCTGCCGCGAGGTTTGATGTCGGCTGCGCTAAACCATGCGCTGCCAATAGACCGGCGACCAGCGCCTTGTCCTCGACGCGCACGCCAGCAATGATCAGGTTCTGATTGGGTGTGAGGCGAAACTCGCCTTTGTGTATCTTGGCGATCTCGATGAGACCGGTTTGGTACTGCGGCCCTTGCTCGTGATCGCGAACGCGCCCACTGGGAATGAACAAGCCGAAGTGCCAAACACCGTCTTCGGCCTCAACCCAGCCCAGGCGGTCACCCGATTGGCTGAAGCGCACCTCGCGCGCGGGCGCGAATGAAAAACGCTGCCGCGTTTCAACCTGCTCACGAAACGCCGCCAGCCCCATCGCTTCGATGGTGTACTTCAAACGGGCGTTCTTGCGATCGGACCGATTACCAAAGTCACGCTGCGTGGTGACAATCGCGGTGGCCGTGTCCAACACCTGATCCGGCGTTATGAAGCCCAGCGTGTCGGCAAGGCGTGGAAACGTCTTGTTGTCGCCATGCGTCGAACCCATGCCGCCGCCGGCGGTCACGTTGAACCCGAGCAGCGCACCGTCTTCGACGATGGCGATAAAGCCCAGGTCTTGCGTGTACACGTCCACATCGTTTTGCGGCGGAATCACAAACCCGGTCTTGAATTTGCGCGGCAGATACGTGTCACCGTATATCGGCTCGACAACCTCGGGTTCGTCGGTGAGCTTTTCTCCATCGAGCCAGATCTCGTGGTAGGCACGGGTCTGGGGCGTCAGATGCGCACTCAGCGCAGCGGCGAGTGAATCGACCTCACGATGCACGCGCGACAGGTCGGGGTTCGGGCTGCACATCACGTTGCGGTTCACATCACCACAGGCCGCGATCGTGTCGAGCAGCGCCTTATCGATACCTTGAATGGTCGGTTTCAGTGCACCTTTGAGCACGCCGTGAAACTGGAACGCCTGGCGCGTGGTTAAGCGAACGCCAGTCGCTGCATACTGTGTCCCGAGTGCCTCGATCGCCAGCCATTGCTCCGGGGTGCATCGACCACCAGGAAGACGTCCACGAATCATGAAGCTGTAGGCCGGCTCGAGTTTCTGCCGTTGCCGTTCCGCGCGGCGATCTCGGTCATCCTGTTGATAGATGCCGTGGAATTTGGAGACTTGGGTGTCGTCGTCGGCAATGGCGCCCGTGACGGGGTCGACCAGGCTGTGCTCAAGTGTGCCTCGCAAGTGCTTGCTGCGGGTCTTGATGCCTTCGACAGGCGATAGCGTGTCTTTCTGCGTCATCAGTAGACGTCCCGGAGATAGCGACGCTCGCGCCGCAGGGTTTCCAAATCGGCCGCGCCCGCATCCAGGTCGCCGTCATGGCGAGATGCGAGAATCTCAATCAAGGCTGCGTGAACATCCGGTGCCATGGCGCTGGCGTCTCCGCAGACGTAAATCGCGGCGCCACCATCGATCCACTCGAGCAATTCGGACGCCTGCGCGCGCAGGCGGTCTTGAACGTAGACCTTCGTCTGTTGGTCGCGGGAGAAGGCAAGGTCGATACGAGTCAGCGCGCCATGACGCAGGTGCGCCTGCCACTCGGCCTGATAGAGAAAGTCCTGGCTGAATGTTCTGTCGCCAAAGAACAACCAGTGTCGTCCCCTCGCCTCCTGCGCGGCACGTTCCTGCACAAAGCTGCGAAACGGCGCCACGCCAGTACCTGGACCAATCATGATGAGGTCGGTGCTAGTGTCTTCCGGCAACCGGAATCTTGTGTTGGGCTCGACGAACACCTCAATTTCATCGCCCTCTTTGAACTGGTCGATCACGCCATGCGACACCGCGCCATGGCGATCTGCGCCGTCGACCTCGAAACGAACTTCGGCCACGGTCAGATGCACCTCATCCGGCGTCTCCAGTGGCGCTGATGCGATCGAGTACAGGCGGTGTTGAAGCGGGCGCAGACTGTCAATGAACGCTTGTGCGCTCGCGGCGTGCGGAAAGCGGCCCACAACATCTGCGATATGCCCCAGAGCCATCACGGCCTGCTTGCCCGAGGGCTCATCAAGTTGCGTCTGCAGGTCCGCGACGCCATCGAGCTGCGCGTAGGCGTCCAGGAACGGACCCGTGATGCGCGTGACTTCCAGCGAGTGCTTCAATGCCTCAAACACGCTTACGGACGTCCCGTCGAGCTGCACCTCGTCGGTCGCGACAAGGCCTGCCGCGTTGATCAAGCCGTTGACGACAACGTCCGGGTTTGCGACGCGCAGCCCCAGCGAGTCTCCGGGCTGATAGTCGAGCGGCGCGTTGATCGCAAGCTCCACGTGATGCACGATTTTGCTGGAGCGACTCCCGGTAATGCGCTGATTTGCGACGACGGTGGCAAGACTTTCTCGCAGGCCCGTACTGACCGGCGGCACGACTTGCAACGCAGGACGCCCCGCCGTGTCGCCGATGCGGGCACCGTGATCGCGCAGAACGCGCTCGCGCCACTGTTCGGCCGCCGCCTGATAGTCGACATCACACTCGACGAGTGGTGCGACAGACTCCGCACCGAGCGCTTGCAGCGCCGCCTCGAAGTCCTTGCCGGTTTGGCAAAACTGCGCATAGCTGGAGTCACCCAGGGCCAACACCGAGAATTTAACGCCGTCGAACTTCGGCGCACGGGGTCTGCGTAACTGTTCGAGCAACATGACGGCATCGTCGGGCGGATCGCCCTCGCCGTGAGTGCTCACTACCAGCGCGATCCACTGTTCCTTCGCGAGCTTCCGTGCCGAGAGGCCGGACATGTTCAGGAGCTTGCCGGCGAATCCCGCTTGCTCCGCGGCCTGATGCAGTGCCGTGGCAATCGATTCGCTGTGACCGGTCTGGCTGCCGTAGACAATGGTCAGCTCCGGTACACCAGCAACCGCAGAAACACCGTTGGCCGGGCTTAGGTCGGGCCCGGTTTCGACTCGGCGGGCGGCAGCCAGGCCCGCCGTATAGCCGCTGGTCCAGATCAGCTGGTCCGGTGTAAATGGTGCGATCGCTGATTCCAGTGCCGCGATCTGATCGGGGGTCAGTGTGCCGCTCGAGCGTGGCAGTGTGGCGGTGCCGGATACCATGGGCTGGTTCCAAATGGCCTTGTAAACGGGAAAACAAGGCTACGACAGATGTTCGACTACGCGAACGACGCTGTTGTTATGTGCTGATAACTGAAAGTTTGGTGGGTTGGTCTGGCGCGGATTCACGCCTGATTTGTCGTCTGCTTCATTGTGTTGCGCTTGGTTCCCAATCCGCCCAATGTTCAGTAAGGCGTATCATTTGCCGGATCATTGCCTTCGCACTGGAAACCGCATGATCGCTTACGTCACCGTCGGTGCCGATGACATGGATCGCGCGAAGCGATTCTATTCTTCGTTGCTGCTCCCCCTTGGCTACAGATTGAAAGAGGGACCGGAGGGCCTAAGTTGCACGCTGCCCGCGCCATCGGCTCCGTGTCCGGCTCCGCCAGACCTCTATGTGAAGCCAACATTTGACGGGCGCCCTGCCAGTGCCGGGAACGGTGCCATGATTGCTTTCGAGGCGTCCAGCCAGCAACAGGTTCGTGACCTGCACGCTGCCGCGATTGACGCCGGTGGCACGGATGAGGGTCCGCCAGGATTCCGCGACGCCTACGGGCCACGTTTTTTCGTTGGCTATCTTCGTGACCCGCAAGGCAACAAGATCGCACTGTTCTCGAGCAATCCGAACGAACCCGGGCGAGATGATTCCCGTCTGTAGCGGACCAAATGGCGGGTCAATTGGGCCATGATTCACGTTCCAGAGTCGCACTGCCGTCCGACCAGGTGAGCTCAATCGTGTCGGCCGACATCGCCTCTAGCGCCCGGCGCATTCCCCCGCAAGTGGTATCGACCGCCGCTCCATCGATTGCAGTGATCGTCTGCCCAACTTCAAGACCCGCTCGGGCGGCCGGTGAGTCCTCCCAAACCAGCGCCACAGTCACTTCGTCTTCGAACCCCAGTTGGAAACCGAAGTTCGCTGCAGGCTTTGGAGATGCGCCGACCCGCTCCAGGAAGGCGCTTTGCGAACGCGCATCGAGCGTCACTGTGTACTGGCGTAGCATCGGCGCGCCGATCAGGCTGGGTGGCTGCGCTCGCACTGCTGAGACAACGGGTCCCAGGCTTAGCGTCTCGAGCGCCACCGAATCAAGAGCCACTCTGACGTGCGGCTTAATCGGCGCCGGACCACCCAGTGAGCTGCCTGCGGAACCATAGCCGCGGCCGACGTGGCGAAATTCGCCGTGTTTTCGGATGCCGTCATAGTCGGCTTGGGATAGCGTGAACAACCCCGTCGCCCCCGTATCAAACATCACCTTGCTGCGCGCGTCATCGGTGTACTGAACATCTAGGTATGGCGTGTGCGGGTACCCAAAGTCGTACAAACGCAACGCCGTAGCGTTGTCCAGTCCCGGCAACGCATCAAGATCGGTGTGACACCGCAGCACGCCGGCACGCCGATCGATCTGCCACGCACAGAGTGGCAGCACGTCGGAGCCCAGAACGCCGTCACCAACAAAACACTGCGCTGCCGGCGATCGATGGAAGTCCGCCACAAATGCTGGGAGTCGATGGACCACAGTGCCGGCGACCGAGACATCGACTTGAACGATGTCGCTTTCGATAACGGTGCCGTGCGCATCGATGCCACGTCGCTGATCGACCACGGGCAGTTCGAGTGCTTCCGCGAGACGCTCACTGATCATCGACGGCGAACCGGTATCGAACACGAACCGTCTCGGTTCACCTCCGATCTCAACGTCAAGGTAGAGCTTGTCCGCGAACACCTCGATCGGGATTTCGAGGCTGACCGCTTCTTCCTCCAGGTACGGGCCCTGCTCTATCCATGCCGGTTTCCGGTCGGCCGCAATCGCGGCCATCGAGCAGAGGCCCAGGCACCAGACTGCAAGGGTTGGTTTGCACCGCATAGTGATTCAGTCCGTAGCGCTATTGCTGCTTAGAGCGCGGGTGGCATCCCGGGAAGATAGACTCATTGCAGGCAGCCGGCAGGCAGGCCCTCGAGCTGCGCCATCAAACGCTCAAAGCGTGTCTGTTCGGCGTCGCTGCCGCTCTTGTAGGTCGATCTCGCGAGGATGCTTTTCTCATGCCCTAATACACTGACGTCAAAACCGGTCGTGCCATCACGCTGGAGGTTGCGGGGCAGGTTCCACACAGCGGCGTCTCGGAGTGCTCGAACCGTCGCCTCGCCGACGCACGCGTTCAATCGCAGCACGATCGCATCGCCGATGCGTTCACCGGGCGCGTAGGACTGCCGGGACAACTCGCCGCCCTCGATCCGCATAATGAAGCCGTTCGATTGATCCTTCGGTAAGCGAACCAAGCGGAGGGTCAGCATCTCGGGCGCGAGCACACCCTCCGACAGTTTTTC
This sequence comes from Pseudomonadota bacterium, assembly GCA_039821605.1. Taxonomy (GTDB): domain Bacteria; phylum Pseudomonadota; class Gammaproteobacteria; order Steroidobacterales; family Woeseiaceae; genus CALBPI01. The sequence goes on from JBCBNV010000001.1 coordinate 912,636, forward strand.
GAGGCCGTCCTCCAGGTCCGCAATTTGGACGCCCGCGTCAGCATGGGCTTCTGCGACGTCGAGCAGTGCCGCGGCCAGGCCCAGTAGCTCTGGCGACGGCGCACCGTCAAATAACTGCACCGCGGTCTTTTCGTGACCTGCGATCGCCAGGTGTACGCGGCACGACACGCGTAGCGGCGCCTCTTCCTTATCGGCTTTCTTTTTTTCGCCGTAGCGCGCCTCGAACGCTGAGAAACCAGCGTCGTTCAGCAAGGACAGCATCTGCTGCCGGTCCGTCGTGCTGATGAGCACCTGCTGTGTTCGATTGAAAACGGCAACGCTGCCGCGATAGACCGTGAGCGATCGTCGACTTTGTGCGTTCGCACATGAGACCTCAAGGCGAAACGGGATTTCCGCGTCACTCATGGCAGCTTGAATTTGGTCGTCGAGAGAATCGCTGCCCGAAACAGAAACAGACACCGCGGCGAGCATCGTCGCTAGGACATTGATAAATAGCGCGTTCATGGAACCACCGCGGCACTGCTGCCTTTCGAGTGTCGGAAAACTTTACTGTCCGCGAGTTGTACACGTCTTTTTCGAGGCATAGGATCAGGCGACATAACAATAATTCGCTCGGAGAGGTACGCTCATGGCCCGCCGGTACGTATGGATTCCCGCCGCCCTCCTCTTGTTATTCGGTATTGCGTCGGCGCAAGGCGACGGGGCACCGCCTGAGGGTGCCAAACCACTCGAGCAAATAAAAGCGAAGGCCACGAACACGCCTCTGCCCTCGCTCGCCACGGCCGGCGCCATGGCCGCGAATCAATTCGTATTGCAGTCCGAGCCACGCGAGGTGGCCAACATCCGCTTTGACGGAAAGCCGCTGCCCGCGTTTGGTGAATCCGCCATCGATGCCATTGACCCGCTATTGCAACAGGCACCCGGCGCGTTGCTGACCAACGTCGTCAGCGGTTTCCCGGGCGCTTCCAACAACGATAACGGCGCCATACTCGGTTTTCTGATTGCGCCCCCCGATACGGACGGTGCCGTCGGTCCGAACCATTTCGTGCAGATGATCAATCTGCTGACGACGATATACGACAAGAACGGCAACGAGGTCGTTGCCTCGTTCCCAAGCAACGCGATCTGGGCCGGCATCGGCGGCGATTGCGAGCCCAACAACCAGGGCGACCCCATTGTGCTCTACGATGAGCAGCAGGACCGCTGGCTTGTCAGTCAGTTTGCATTCCCCGATGACCGCTCCTCGTTCGCGCAATGCGTAGCCATTTCGCAGACGGGCGACCCGACGGCGGCCTACAACCGCTACGAGTTTTCGTTCGACGGCATCGGCTTCAACGACTACCCGAAGCACGGCATCGTGACCGACTCGATCACGATGATGGCAAACCTGTTTACACCGGTCGGCAACAACTTCCTGTTCGCCGGTACCTACCTGGGTGTCATGGACAAGAACGCCATGTACGCAGGCCTACCGGCAACCTTGCTGGGTCTGAACATCGGCACGGGTGAATTCGGCTTTGTGGCCGGCGATCTCGATGGCCCGGGCACGGCCCCTGCCCTGTTTGCAACGGCCATGTCGAACTTCAACAGTTTCGACATCTGGCAGATCGATGTCGACTGGAGCACGGAGTCCGGCTCGGTCAACCAGATCGCGACGATCCCGATCACACCCTTCGATGCGGATCTGTGTCCGGCATTCCGCGAAGCCTGCATCCCGCAGCCGAGCGGTGGCCCTTCGCTTGAAGCGATTACCGATCGGCTCATGCACCGATTGCAGGTTCGGGATTTTGGTGCGTACCGCACGATGCTCGCAACGCACACGGTGGACGTTGGCCTGGGTCGCGCTGGCGTTCGCTGGTACGAATTCCGCGAAACGGCGGGCGTGTGGTCGCTGTACCAGGAGGGCACCTACGGCCCCAGTGATGGCGAGAACCGATGGATGCCGAGTATTGCGATGAACGCCGACGGCGACATCGGCCTTGGCTACCTGCTGGCCAGCAACAACACTTTTGTTTCGACAGCCGTGACGGGACAGTCCGCCTCCAACAGCGGCACGGGTGTCCTCGACGGCACCGAGTCCCTGTGTGCCGTGGGTACCGGCGTGCAGTTTGGCACGGGACGATCGGGCGACTACTCCACGACCTCGATTGATCCAACGGATGAGAGTTTCTGGCACACCAACGAAGTCTTCGTGAATACCGGTCAGTTCCAGTGGTCGACGTTCGTCTGTAACTTCACGGTGACCGACCCGGGTGGCAACACGCCGCCGAACGCGGCCTTTTCTTCCGATTGCACCGACCTGACCTGCGACTTCACGGATTCGAGTTCGGACAGCGACGGCACTGTCGTTGCCTGGGATTGGGACTTTGGTGACGGCACGACATCTACGCTGCAAAACCCGAGTCATACCTATCTGACAGGCGGCGATTTCACCGTCACGCTCACCGTCACAGACGACGGTGGCGACACGGGCAGCGCAACGCAAAGCGTCTCGGTGAGCGACCCGGCAAACCTGCCGCCCACCGCGGCGTTCAGCGACAGCTGCACCGACCTCACCTGCGACTTCACCGATGCGAGCACGGACGGCGACGGCACCATCGCGGCCTGGAGCTGGATCTTCGGCGATGGTGCGGTTTCCACGGAGCAAAGCCCGACCCACACCTACGCGAGCGCCGGCACCTTTGACGTGACGCTAACGGTCACCGACGACGACGGCGACTCCGACAGTGTCACGCAGTCGGTCACGGTTAGTGAGCCGCCCAATGCCCTGCCAACCGCGGCATTTGGCGACAGCTGTACGGACCTGACCTGCGACTTCACGGATGCGAGCTCCGACAGCGACGGCACCATCGCCGCCTGGAGCTGGGCGTTCGGTGACGGTGCGACGTCGACCGAACAGAGCCCGACGCACAGCTATGCCAGTGCCGGTAGTTTTGACGTCACCCTGACCGTGACTGACGATGATGGTGACAGCGACACGGTGACGCAATCCGTCACGGTCAGCGAACCCGCGAACATCGCGCCGACGGCGGCATTCAGCGAGAGCTGTACGGACCTCACCTGTGACTTCACGGATGCCAGCAGCGATAGCGACGGCACGATTGCGTCGTGGAGCTGGGCCTTTGGCGATGGTACGACGTCCACGGCACAAAACCCGAGCTACACCTATGCGGCCTCCGGCACCTACAGCGTGACGCTCACGGTCACCGACGATGACGGGGATTCGGATAGCGTCACGCAGTCGGTAACGGTCTCCGAGCCGCCGAACGTTGCGCCGACTGCATCATTCAGTGACAGCTGTACAGACCTGACCTGCAGCTTCACCGATGCGAGCACGGACAGCGACGGCTCGATTGCCTCGTGGAGCTGGGCCTTCGGCGATGGCGCGACTTCGGTGGCGCAAAGCCCAAGCCACACGTATGCGGCTTCGGGTACCTACAACGTGACGCTCACGGTGACCGATGACGACGGCGACAGTGACAGTGTCACGCAATCCGTCACGGTCAGTGACGAGCCCGGTGAACCGATATCGGCGGCGTTCTCGTCGGACTGCAACAACTTCGTCTGCCAGTTCACGGACCAGAGCAGCGACGGTACGGGCACTATCGTGGCCTGGAGCTGGTCGTTCGGCGACGGCGTCACATCCAGCATGCAGAACCCGTTCCACGGCTACCGTGACCAGTCCGTGTCGACGCGGTCGGTAACGCTCACGGTCACCAATGACCAGGGCGACTCCGACACCGTCACGCAATCTGTCAATGTGAGCGGTTCCGCGAATACGCCGCCCACCGCCGCGTTCAGCGAGAGCTGTACGGAGCTGACGTGTAACTTTACCGATGGCAGCAGCGACAGCGACGGAACCCTCGTGGCCTGGAGCTGGACCTTCGGTGACGGCGCGGCCTCGAGCGCTCAGAACCCGAGCCATACTTATGCCGCGGCGGGTACCTACAGCGTCACGCTGACGGTGATCGACAATGGCGGTGGCTCAGACAGCGTGACGCAATCTGTCACGGTCGCGGAGCCGCCCAACGCGCCGCCAACGGCCGCGTTCAGCGAGAGCTGCACGGACCTGAGCTGCGACTTCAGCGATGCGAGCTCGGATAGCGATGGCACGATTGCCTCGTGGAGCTGGGCGTTCGGAGACGGCGCGACTTCCACGGCGCAAAACCCGAGCCATACTTATGCCGCCGCGGGGACCTACAGTGTCACGCTGACGGTGACGGATGACGACGGGGACTCCGGCAGCGTCACGCAATCGGTCACGGTCGCGGAGCCGCCCAATGCGCCACCAATGGCCGCGTTCAGCGACAGCTGTACGGACCTGAGCTGCGACTTCACCGATGCGAGCTCGGATAGCGATGGCACGATTGCCTCGTGGAGCTGGGCGTTCGGAGACGGCGCGACTTCCACGGCGCAAAACCCGAGCCACACCTATGCCGCCGCAGGCACCTACAGCGTCACGCTGACGGTGACGGACGATGATGGCGACAGTGACAGCGTTACGCAGTCGGTGACTGTTGCGGGGCCGCCAAACGTGGCGCCCACCGCGGCATTCACTGACAGCTGCGCCGTGCTGACTTGCGATTTCACGGATGGCAGCACGGACAGCGATGGCACCATCGTGGCGTGGAGCTGGAGCTTCGGTGATGGCGCCTTGTCGACCGAGCAAAACCCGACCCACGTCTACGCGAGTGCTGGCAGCTTCGACGTAACCCTGACGGTTACGGACGACGGCGGCGATTCCGACAGTATCACGCAATCCGTGACCGTCACGGAGCCGCCCAATGATCCGCCGACAGCAGCGTTCAGCGATAGTTGTGCAGACCTGACCTGCGACTTTAGCGACAGCAGCAGCGACACTGACGGCACGATCGCAGCCTGGAGCTGGGCATTTGGTGACGGTGCAACGTCGACAGCACAAAACCCGAGCCACACTTACGCCGCTGCAGGCACCTACAGCGTCACGCTGACGGTGACCGATAACGACGGCGACAGTGACAGCGTCACCCAGTCCGTCACGGTGGCAGAGCCGCCCAACCTGCCGCCGACTGCGGCATTCAGTGACAACTGCACGGACCTGGCGTGCAACTTCACCGACGGCAGCAGCGACAGTGACGGCACGATTGCCGCCTGGAGCTGGGCATTTGGTGACGGTGCAACGTCGACTGCACAGAACCCGAGCCACACGTATGCCGCCGCAGGCACCTACAGCGTCACGTTGACGGTGACCGATAACGACGGCGACAGTGACAGCGTCACTCAGTCGGTGACAGTGTCTGAACCGCCGAATGCGCCGCCGAGTGCCGCCTTCAGCGACAGTTGCAGCGATCTCGATTGCGCGTTCACGGATGCCAGCTCTGACGGCGATGGCAGCATCGTGGCGTGGAGCTGGTCGTTTGGCGACGGCGCGACGTCCAACGCGCAAAGCCCGAGTCACACCTACGCGAGCGCCGGCACCTATTCTGTCACGCTCACGGTCACCGACGACGATGGCGACAGCGACAGCGTCACCCAGTCCGTCACGGTGACCGAGGCGGGATCGGGTGCTGCGCCCACGGCATCATTCAATGTGTTCTGTCGGTCGAGCTTCTGCTTCTTCGTTGATCAGAGCACGGACAGCGACGGCAGCATTGTGAGCTGGAGCTGGGACTTCGGAGACGGCACGAGCTCAACACAGCAGAACCCGTTCAAGGTCTATGGCAGCTCGGGTACTTTCGCAGTCACGCTGACGGTCACCGATAACGACGGCAACACCAACTCGACGACGCAGGATGTCACGTTACCCTGACGTTTGAGGCCAAGCCGCCGACGGCGGCGCGTGCACTAACGCACGCGCATGCCGTCGATGGCCTGCGGTAGCTGCACGCGCCAGAAGTGCTTTCCGACCACTGCGGTGAAGTCGGTCATGCCCTCCTCCTCGTTCCAGTTGGCGCGGTCCAGCGTCTCGAGCGGATCGAGACCGGCATCGCCGAGCGCGGCATTGATCGTGGCCAGCTTGTCGTCGAGCAGCGCGGCACCTTCCGTGAGGGCATCCGAGAGCTCGCCCATAAGACTGTCGCGACGATCGAACTGCGTCCTTGTGGGACGGCCGTCATAACTCGTGACGTTGCCGTAGAGCGTACCGAGTCGTTCGCGGAGCTGCTCCTCGCCCGAGATCATGCCGCCCTTGCTCGAAGACAATGACGTGCGCAGTGTCTCGAGCTCCTCGGCAAATCCGGCCAAAGACTCGGCCAGCGCCTCGTCGGCGCCTTCCGCGCGTGCCTCGGCCTGATCACGGATCTCGATGAGGTTGTCGGAGAGGAAGCTCAGGTCGTTGATCATGTCGTAGAGCTCGAGCGCCAGTGCCTGCTGGGCGACGCGATCACGCTTGCCGTGCGGGGTGCGCGGATCGGCGATGAGCTGGACCGTCGACTCAATCGTCTCCTTGCCCTTCGTCAACACCACGCGGTACTGGCCTTCGGGTACACGCGGTCCCAGGAAACCTGGCACGAGGTTGGTGGCCGGTGGAAACTTGGGTGCCTTGAAGCGCATGGGCCACTCGACGCGGTTGAGACCGCGTCGCTTGCCGCCCGGCAGCGTCGCAATCAGGCGCCCGTCGTCACCGAAGACTTCGACCTTGAGGTCGCCGAACAGGTGGCGCTTCCTGAGGTAGTACACAATCGTCGCGGCCTGCGGCGGGTTGCTGCCGACAAACGCGTCGTGCGCACCGAAGCTCTGGATCTGTGCATTGAGAATCATTGGTGCTGGACGCGTGTCGAGCACGGACACGTTGGCGTCGATGATTTCCTGCGTCAGACCACGCAGCGGCGTGATGTCGTCAATGACGTATACGCCACGCCCGTGCGTGCCGATGACGAGATCGTGTTCCGTCGGGTGGATGACGAGATCGTGCACGGCAACGCGGGGCAGGTTCTCCGAGAAACGCGCCCAGTGCTCACCCTGGTCGAGCGTGATGTAGAGACCCTCTTCCGTACCCAGGAACAGCAGGTCCGGGTTAACAGGGTCCTGCTTGATGACCCAGGCGTAACCCTCGATATCGTCGGTGATGATGGGCGCCCAGGTCTGGCCGTAATCCGTGGTGCGGAAGACATAGGTGTTCATGTCACCGCGGCGGTGGCCGTCGAAGGACACGAATGCCGAGGCTTCGTCGTGCGGGCTGGCCTCGATGCGAGACACCCAGGTGCCCCCGGGCACACCATCGATATTGCCGACCACGTTGTCCCAGCTACGGCCGCCGTTGCGTGTGAGCTGCACGTTGCCGTCGTCAGTGCCCACCCAGATCGTACGGTGGTCGAGTGGTGACTCGCTGATCGAGTAGATCGTCGTGTAGTTCTCGGCCGTCGAGTTGTCGACGGTGATACCGCCCGACTCGGGCTGACGCTGACCCTGCGGGTCGTTTGTGGTCAGGTCGGGCGAGATGGCCTTCCAGGACTCACCGCGATCCGTGCTGCGGAACAGGTACTGCGCGCCGTAGTACAGGGTGCCGGGCTTGTTCGGGCTCAGGTGCAGCGGCGTGTTCCAGTTGAACCGCAGCTTGTCCTGACCGTCTTCGGGCGCGGGCTGGATCCGTTTGATCTCGAGCGTTTCGCGGTCCACGCGCTTGAGCTGACCACCCTGGTATTCCGTGTAGAGAATGCGGTCGTCGTTGGGGTCGGGAAACGCCCAGAAGCCGTCGCCAAAACCAATGTTTTGCCAGTCCTTGTTCTGAATGCCGCCCGGTGCCTGCGACGGGCCGGCCCAGGAGCCATTGTCTTGCAGGCCGCCATACACGTTGTACGGCCAGCGCGAGTCAACGGCCACATGGTAGAACTGGCTGACCGGCAGGTTCGCCACGTGCCGCCAGTGGAAGCCCTTGTCTTCGGAGATGTAGACACCGCCATCGGTGCCTAGCACAAGCTGCCGTGGATTCGCGGGGTTGATCCAGAGCGCGTGGTGGTCGGGATGGATCGACACCGAGAAGCCCGCGCCAAACATACCTGAGAACGACTCGCCGCCATCGGTGCTTACGGTCAGGCTGAAGCCGGGCTTGTAGACGCGCTCGGGGTCGTTGGGATCCACCACGAGTTCGCCGAAGTAGAACGGACGCAGCTGAATGTTGCCCGAGTCGTCTTTCGCGACCCAGGTGTCGCCGCCGTCATCCGAGCGATACAGCGCCGTGTTCTCGCTCTCCACAGTGGCGTAAACGATGTTGGGGTCAGAAGCAGCAACGGTGACTGCGATGCGACCAAGATCGGTCTCCGGTAGACCTTCCGTCAGTTCTTCCCAGGTGTCACCACCATCGGTGCTGCGGTAAAGACCAGAGGTCTCACCGCCTGATTCGAAGAAGTCCGGGTAGCGGCGGACCTGCCACATGCCCGCGTAGAGCACGCCGGCATCGGGTGTCATGGCCAGGTCGGCGCAGCTCGTCGCGTCGTCGATGTTGAGCACGTTCTTCCAGGTCTCGCCACCGTCGGTGGTGCGAAACACACCACGGTCGCCGCCAGGCGCCCAGAGATGGCCCAGTGCACACACGTAAACCGTATCGCTGTCGTCGGGATGAACAAGCAGCTCGGCGATGTGGTCCGAGTCTTCGAGCCCGAGGTGCTGCCACTTCTCACCGCCGTCCGTTGAGCGATAGACGCCGTCGCCCGGAGACACCGTGTTGCGCACCCAGCTTTCGCCAGTGCCGACCCAGACCGTTTCCGCGTTGCTGGGATCGACGCGAACGGCGCCGATTGACTGCATGTGTTCGTCGAAGATCGGTGTGTATACGATGCCGCCGTCGTCCGACTTCCAGACGCCGCCGCTTGCGGTGCCGATGTACAGCGTGATGGGTCCGTCGGCATTGACCACGCCGTCGACGGCAGAAATACGGCCGCTCATGACGGCCGGGCCGATACTGCGCGCGCTGAGCGCGCCAAACGTCGCTGAGCTCAGCTCAATGGCGCCGTGTGCGCCCGCCGAAAGTGCCAGCGCGGCAACAAGGATGGTGCTGCGGTTCATCGTGGATCTCCCCAAAAATCCAGGCCCGACCGTGCGCCCGGGCGCCGCGGATTGTGATGCCGCCCGCCCAGGTGGGGCGGGCGGCAGGTTCTGCTTACTCGCCCGCCGGGGCTTCGGCAGCCGGCATCGCGAAGCGATCGGCCGAGATGTCGCTCACGTTGAGCTCAGTCTTTTCGATGGTGATCGCCTGCTGCATGGGCGTGGGTCCGTCGCCGATCGAGGCGATCATGGAGTGGGCCATGACGATGTCACCGACTTCCTTGTAGTCGCCGATGGACTGCGAGAACGCCATTTCGTTGCCCTGGATGTCACGGACACCCTTGGACAGAAACGGCAGGCAGTATTCGGTATCGAGATAGATCGTCGAGGCGTCACCACTCTCGGCGCGAACGATCTTGATCGCGTAAGCCTCGGTGCCTTCAATGTCTTCCGTGCCGATGAGCTCGACCTCGTGGCCCTTCTCTTTCCAGTCGACGAGCGGGCCTTCCCACTCGGCCATTTCCTTGATCGACTTGAGCTCGTCGTCGGCCATCTTCTCGGGTGTCGTTTTGCCCATAAACGGCATCACGGCCCAGCCCGTCTCACCATCATAAGCCTGTACGGCAACCATGCCCTGGATCTCGAACTCCATGCGTACGTTGTTGGGCTGCAGGAACTCGATCGTGAACGGTGCCTGCATCGGGCCCATGGTCATCGTGCCTGTCATGCGCGCTGACTCGACTGACTTGATGTTGTCGAGGCCACCCACGGTCTCGAAGTTGCAGGACAACACCTCATCGAGATCTGCCGCCATCGCGGTGCCGGACAGCAGCAAGGCGGTAACTGCGAGTACAGGTTTCTTCATAGCGTGGTTCCCCAGCGTCCAAAAATGTGGCGCCAGTCTACCGAAGCGGCGCGCTTCGACAACTCTGGCAGCCCCTTTCCCGGCGGCTAACCGTCGTGCAATCAATGACTTAAAGTCGGCGTAGATCCGCCTGGCAGCCCGCCGCATCGCGAAAAACAAGGTGTTAGCGGTTTTTTGCGCATTGCTTCAGTTTCGGGCGATACGATTGCAGTTCGATGCCCGTTTCAGCCCAAAAACCGCAACAAAATGCGCGTATTGGCTGCCTTTCGGGCACGGGAGACCGCGGATTCGCAGACCCAACGTCGGCTCAGTACTCCTCCGGCGCGCCTGAGGTTACTCTTCGCTGCGATCCTCAGTCGCAACGGTAGCCCAAATCATGTCCACCAGGATGTCTCAAGCATTTGCCCTCTTCTTGCTGCTTTCTGCGCCGCTAACCGCCTTCGCTCAGGACGTTGTCGCCGCAGACGCTGGGGCACCCTATGTGCATGTCACCGTCGAGCTGAACGGTATCGCGGAGTCTGCCCGGATGCTCAACGCCGCCGTGGCCGAGCTCTCGCAGACGTTATCCGAGCTTGCGGCTTCGCCTGAGGACTTGACGCCAGAGCAGCTGGCCGCGTTCACGATGCTCACGCAGGAGATGAATGTGCTGGTGGTCTCCCTCGATCAGACCATCCAGGGCATCGGGCCTGCGATTCAGGATATGGAGGCGCCAACCCGTGAGGTGCTGGTCAATCTCATCGATACGGCGCGTACCGAGGCTATCGATCCGACGCTCCAGTCGGTCGATCGCAGGATTCGCAGCTGGCTCGTGCTGACGATTGTGGGCGCACTGGTCGTGGTTGGCTTTACGGGCCTGGGTCTGATTGTTGCCACGCGTCAGCTCAAGCAAATGGCGGGCACATTGCGTTCGATTGCTGACGATTACCAGATTGTGCCGAAGCAGCGCGTCGAGGCGGCTTCCGACCCGCAGCCGGCAGTCGCAGAGGGCAACGAGACGCAAACCGACCCCGCGCCCGCCGATTAGTCGCGCCACGACCTCGTGCTAGGGTGTGGGCTTGGCCGACCCAGACCGTCGGTCTGACAACAATAATGATGGGGGGAACATCATGAACGTATCAGGTATGGAGCTGCTGCTGCCGGCGGGCGTTGCCGCTGTTCTGGCGTGGATCGCGAGCATTCTCGTTCACTTGGTTCTGAAGTATCACAACAGTGATTACAATCAGTTAGACAATGAACTTGATGTAGCTTCTACGCTTGGTGCCACGAAGCCCAAGCCCAACATCTACAACCTGCCCTTCTGCACGGATATGAAGGCACTAGAAGACGACGACATGAAGCGGCGCTTCGAGGACGGGCCCGTTGCCCTGATTACCGTGATGCCCAATGGCTTGCCGCCCATGGGCAAGCTCATCGGTTTGCAGGTCGCATACTTTCTCCTCGGTGCCTTGCTCATCGGTTACTGCGTGAGCCTGGCGCTGGCACCCGGGGCGCCCTACATGGAAGTGTTTCGCGTGACGTCGGCCGTCGCGTTTCTGGCCTACGGCTGGGCCGTGATCCCGTTTGCGATCTGGTATGGGCACCCCTGGTCTGTGACCGCGAAGTACCTGCTGGACGCGCTGATTTACGGGCTCGTCACGGCTGGCGCCTACGCCTGGCTCTGGCCGGCGCCCGCTTGACGCAGGGTTGCGTGCCGGGACCGTGCAGTTGCCCTACTCCTCGGTCCCGACCTCAACTTCTTCGCCCTCGGCCTCTTCTTCATCGGGCAGCAGTTCGAGCGGCCCGTAGGTGACGTAGCCCTGGATGTAGGCCACGCGCTCGTCGATGCGCGCGTTGAGAATCTCGCAGTAACGACTCACGGGGAACTGGCGCTGCAGCGCAAACGGCAGGAAGACTGTGCCCGGTCGCGCGTCACACGATGCGGTTCGCGTGCCCGTGACGTCGCGCAGTCGATCCATATCGCGGCGAATCTCTCGTTTGAGCAACGCGATGTCACCGAGTTCTTCACGCAGCGTCTCTGCGGTCTGGCTTGCGGCCATCACCTGCTCGGGCGAGAGCTGCTGCTGGAAGGCCTCGCTGGTCTTGATGATGCCCTCGTGACCGCGTTCAGCGGCAACCTGGAACCAGGCAGCGGCGCGAATGACATTGCGGGGAACACCCAGACCGTTGGCGTACATGTGGCCAATCATGTACTGGCTGTACTTGTCACCGATCGGGGCCAGCTCCTTGCGGTAAAACCACATGGCACGATCGTAGTCGCCGGCCTCGAAAGCCTTCTCTGCTTTTTTCTGGGCGCGGATGACGCGATCGCTGGGTACGTCGCCCGGGTAGGCGAGCTGGTTGGCCGCCGCCGGTGCGGTCAGCACCAAAGCTGTGAGTCCTGCCACAAGTGCTTCCTGCCACCGCGTCATGATCCTGATCTCCAGCGAACCGTCCGTGTAGGTCTTATGATGCGTTCAGATGCACCAAGTTCAAGCGTAGTTAAGTGAGTATTCGTCCGTGATCGCCTTCCGATGCAGCAGGTTCGCTCGATGAGAGCCGGGTGCCGATTCGGGATGCTCGCAGGGATCCTGGTGGTCCTCGCGCAGACGCCGGCTTATGCCGGCCAGGTAACCGTGGCGGTCGCCTCGAATTTCACGCTGCCTATGCGAGAAATCGTCACCGCCTTCGAAAGAGACACGGGGCACGATGTGACGCTGGTTTCGGGATCGACGGGCGCGCTCTACGCGCAGATCATCAACGGGGCACCGTTCGATCTGTTGCTGGCAGCCGATGAGGTCCGTCCCGCGGCGATCGTTGCGGCGGGCCGCGCGGCGGCGTCGGACCGCAGGACTTATGCAATCGGACGGCTCGTGTTCTGGACGCGCGAAGGTGGCCTCACACTGACCGAAGCCTCCGTCACCGCCCTACCGGGACAATCCCAGCGACTCGCTATCGCAAATCCGAAACTTGCGCCCTATGGCCGCGCCGCCGTGGAGGTGCTGGAACGACTGGGCCTGCGGGAAGCGCTCGGACGCCAACTGGTCGTGGGTCAAAACGTCAATCAGAGCTTTCAGTTCGTGCGCACGGGCAACGCCCGCTTCGGTTTTGTGGCCGCCTCGCTTGTCTATCGCGACGGTGCGCTCGAGCAGGGCTCGGCCTGGCTCGTGCCGGACGCGATGCACGCACCGGTGCGGCAAGACGCCGTGCTGTTGCGAGGCACGGAACCGGATGGGCCTGCGCAAGCGCTGTTCGACTACCTGGGCGGGGCTTCCGCCGCCGCCGTGCTGACGCGATTCGGCTACGAGGTACCCTGAGCGCATGCTCGGTGCCAACGACATCGCGGCGCTCTGGCTAACGGCGCAGCTAGCGCTCGTAACCACGATGTGCCTGCTCGTGATTGGCCTGCCGATCGCGTGGTGGCTCGCGAATACGCGCTCGCGCTGGCGGGCTCCGGTTGCCGCGCTCGTCGCCATGCCGCTCGTGCTGCCGCCGACGGTGATCGGCTTCTATCTGTTGCTCTGGCTGGGACCCGACGGTGCGATCGGCGGGCTGACCGCGGCGGCGGGCTGGGGCACCCTGCCCTTCACGTTCTCCGGTCTCGTCGTCGCCTCGGTGCTGTATTCGTTGCCGTTCGTCGTGCAGCCCATCGAGAACGCATTCCGTTCGCTGGGGCGTGCGCCGATAGAAACCGCCGCGACGCTGGGTGCCGGCCCCTGGGACCGGTTCTTCACGGTGGCCTTGCCGCTGTCGATGCCGGGTGTGATCACGGCGGCCGTACTGGGGTTCGCCCACACGGTGGGCGAGTTTGGCGTCGTGCTCATGATCGGGGGCAACATCCCGGGTGTCACGCAGGTCGCGTCGGTGCGTGTGTATGAGCAGGTGGAGTCGCTCGACTATCTGGGCGCGCATGCGCTATCCCTGACACTCGTCGGATTCTCCTTCCTGGCGCTGCTCGCGCTGTATCTGTTGCAGGGTGCGCGGGGTGCCTCCGCGTTCGCGCGTGAGGGGCGCCAGCCATGATCGAGCTCGCGTTGCGCGTCGGCTCACCGTCCAGTGCCTTTACGCTTGAGGTCAACGCCGAGTGTCCAGGTTCGGGGACTACGGCCGTATTCGGCCCCTCGGGGGCGGGCAAGACAACCCTGCTTCGTGCCATCGCCGGTCTGGCGGACCACTGTTCCGGTCGCCTCGTCGTGGCTGGCGAGACCTGGCAGGACGGCAGGCGCGCCATGCCGGCGCACCAGCGGGCCGTCGGCTATGTCGCGCAGACACCGCTGCTGTTCGATCACCTCGATGTCGCCGGCAACCTGCGCTACGCGCAGCGTCGCGCGCGTGAACCCGGCGCTGATCGCTTCGACGAACTTGTCGCGCTGTTCGATCTTGAGTCGCTGTTGGCGCGTCGCGTAGACGCGCTGTCCGGCGGCGAGCGGCAGCGTGTCGCCATGGCGCGCGCCCTGCTGCGGCGCCCGCGCCTGCTGCTCCTCGATGAACCTGTATCGGCTATCGATGCCGCGCGTCGCGACGAGGTGCTGCCGTACCTCGATGCGCTGGCGCGGCAGGCCGGAATGCCCGTGCTCTACGTGAGTCATGACATCGACGAGGTGGTGCGCCTGGCCGACCAGGTGCTCGTGCTCGAAGCCGGTCGCCTGGCGCGCTTCGGTGCGGTCACAGAAGTCCTGGGCACCCACACGGCCGGTCAGTTCGCGGCTTCGGCCGGGAGTGTCATCGACGCGCGGGTGACCGGTATCGAGTCGCAGTGGTCGCTGGCAACCGTCGCGTTTTCTGGCGGGTCGCTCAGCGTGCCCGCGTCAGGGTTTGCGGTGGGCGACAGCGTTCGCGTGCGCATCCTGGCGCGCGACGTAAGCCTGGCGCTCGCGGTTCCCGAAGATACGAGTATTCAAAATATTCTGCGCGGCACCGTCGCCGCGATCGAAGACACGCTCGAGCCCGCCATGGCGCGCGTCACGGTGCGTGTCGGCGAACAGCTGGTGCTGGCCCGGGTCACGCACCGCGCAGTGGCTTCACTGTCGCTGCGACGCGGCAGTAGCGTGGTCGCGCTCGTGAAGACGGCGGCACTGGCGCGACGACGCGGATCGCTGCCGGGCTGACGCTCCGCTAGAATCAGCGAACCCCCCAACCGATCGCGAGAACTGACATGGAATCGCTTGCCGCCGACCTCAACAACATGACCCGCACGCCCCTGTACGACAGTCACGTGGCGGCGATCCGGGAAGCCGGCGTTGAACGCACCCTCGACACCGGTGAGCGCATCGTTGACGCCGGCCAGACCATCGTCGAGTTCATCTACGTGCTCGAAGGGGAGCTCGAGCTCGTCAATCCGTTCACCGACGGGCGCCTTCTGCCGCACGGACTCGGCCCAACGCAGTTCGCGGGTGAGATCGCCTTCTTGCGCGGCGGCGTCTACACGCTCGCCATTCGAGCCGCGGAACCCACTCGCGTGATTACCGTGCCGCGTGAGCGCATGCTCGAGCTCATGTCGGCGACGCCAGAGATGAGTGACATCATCATCACCGTGTTCGCCGCGCGCCGCCGCCGCATGCTCGAGGAAGGCAACTCGAGCCTCACGCTGGTTGGTCCCGATGCGAACCGCAACATGCGCGACATCGCGGCGTTTGCCTACCGCAACCGCATTCCGTTCAAGGCCGTCGAACTCAACAGTGAGGATGCCCACTGCGAGGCGGAACGCTGTGAGATCAGTGCCAACCAGCCTGCGGTGATCTTCGGCAAGAACGACGTGGTCGACAATCCGAGCCCACGCGCCATCGCGAGGCTGTTGGGGCTCGATCAATCGCAGCGCGAGAACACGCACGTTGACGTATTGATTGTGGGCGGCGGTCCGTCGGGCGTGGCCGCGGGCGTGTACGCGGGCGCTGAGGGTCTGAGTGCGCTTGTTGTTGATGAGCTGGCCGTAGGTGGTCAGGCGGGCACGTCATCACGCATTGAGAACTATCTTGGCTTCCCAACCGGAATCTCGGGCGCCGACCTTATCTGGCGTGGCGAGGTGCAGGCGCTGAAATTCGGCACCCGATTCGCGATTCCAAACCGTGTGGTGTCGTTGCAGCCCGACGGCAAGGGATTCAAGGCCGAGCTCGATGACGGTGCCTGTGTGCGCGCGGGCGCCGTGGTGGTGGCCACCGGTGTGCAGTACCGCCGACTGCCGCTCGACCGCCTGACCGAGCTCGAAGGCATGGGCGTGTACTACGCGGCCACCGAGTCCGAGGCGCGGTTCTGCGGCGGCACCGAAGCCTACGTGATTGGCGGCGGCAACTCGGCAGGTCAGGCCGCGATGTACCTGTGTCGCAACGCCGACCATGTGCACGTCCTCGTGCGTGGGCAGTCGCTCGCCGCTTCGATGTCCGACTACCTGTCGAGTCGTCTCGAACGCGATCCCTGCATCACGGTGCACTACGGCAACGAAGTCGTCGGCCTGCACGGCAATAAGCAACTCGATGCGTTGGAGATTCGCGACAAAGCGACCGGCAAGATCCGGCTCGTACCCAGCCGGGCGCTGTTCGTCATGGTGGGCGCGGCGCCCAACACGGGCTGGCTCTCGGATCTCGTCACGCTCGATGAAAAGGGCTTCGTGCTTACGGGGCGCGATGTCGACAGAGACTTCCCCTACGCCACCAGCTGTTCGGGCGTGTACGCCGTGGGCGATGTGCGCGCCGGATCGGTCAAGCGCGTTGCCTCATCCGTTGGCGAGGGCTCTGTCGTGATCAGTGACGTCTGGCGGCATCTGAACGCGTCGTGACTGCACTGCCTGCCTGGGAGCCGCTCGTGCGCGCCGCCGCGTTCTTCGGCGTGTTGCTCGTCATGCTCGCCTGGGAACGACGCGCACCGCGTCGCGACGATATTGCGCGTCGCGGCCGCTGGTTCGTGAACGGCGCGCTCGTACTCGTCGACACGGCCATTGTTCGGCTGCTGGGCCCACTACTGCCTGTCGCCGTGGCGGTCGTCGCGGCCGACCGCGGCTGGGGCCTGTTTCATGCTCTGGCATGGCCCGCCGCGGTCGCGATCCCACTGACCGTCGTGCTCATGGACCTCGCGATCTACTGGCAGCACCGCCTCTTTCACCGCATCCCGCTGTTTTGGCGGCTGCATCGCGTACACCACAGCGATACGGGTTTCGACACCACGACAGGCGTCCGCTTCCACCCCGCGGAAATCGTTGTGTCGCTGCTCTGGAAGCTCCTCGTCGTGCTGACGCTGGGGGCGCCCGTGCTGGGCGTCGTGGTGTTCGAGATCATCCTGAGCGCGACGTCGTTGTTTAATCACGGCAACGTACGCATTCCACTCGGCATTGATGCGGCACTGCGCCGCGTCATTGTGACGCCCGACATGCACCGCGTGCATCACTCGAGCCGGGTGAGCGAGACCGACAGCAATTTCGGTTTCAATCTGAGTGTCTGGGATCGCTGGTTCGGCAGCTATCGGGCGCAGCCCGAGGCCGGGCACAGCGGTATGCAAATTGGGCTCAAAGCCTTTCGCACGCCAGCGGATCAGCGTTTGACCGCGCTGCTCGCCCAACCGGTGGTGCCGGTCACGACGCAGACCCGCGGCGACCGGGCATAAAAAAAGGCCGCGCAGTGCGCGGCCTTCCGTGAGGTCGGGCGAATCGTCCGTCGCCAGACCGGAGGTGACAGCAATCAGCCGTCAATCACCCCCGTTGACGCCTCACGATTTCGCCCAGTTTGAAACTCACTAGACATCTGATCACCTCCTTTCATTCGCTGATGGAGGCGTGAGCATAACGCGAATTCCGTGCGCACGCGCAAGTGCTTTAGGATGTCCTTGTTATGTCGAATAACGAGCTTGTGTGCGGTGTCATCGCAGGAATTGTGAGATTGCGGTAAACCAATCGAGTCTGACGTGCACCAACTCCACAAGGCCGATGCACAAGGCCATGCGACCACGAGGGAGCCGACATGTCTGCGATGCGACACACCCTGAAACGAAGCCTGCGCCAGGCGCTGACCCTGTGTGCGGTCACGATCTTGGCCGCTTGCGGCGGTGGTGGAGGCAGCGATGCCCCACCGCCGACGACGACGCCACCCGCGCCGATCACGCAAGCGGAACTCGAGGCCGCAAGCCGACTCGCCGCACAGGCCACGTTCGGCATGCCCTTCGAGGCGCTTGAGCCCATGGCCCGTCAGGGCACTGAAGGCTGGCTCGTGTCGCAGTTCAACCAGCCGCCGACCTACCACAACCCCGTCATTCTCGACATCGTGCAACGCCGCGAAGCCGGCGAGTTTGATGCCTTCGAACAGGACATTGAGTACCTGATCTTCTCGCGCCGGCTGTCCTGGTGGCACAACACCGTGACCGCGAACGACCAGCTGCGCCAGCGCGTCGCCTTTGCGCTGAGCCAGATCTTCGTCGTGTCGGACAATGTCGACACGCTTCAGGTCTACCCGTTCGCGCTGGGCACCTATTACGACCTCTTGCTCGAGAACGCCTTCGGCAACTTCCGCGACCTGCTGCGTGACGTGGCGCTGAGCCCGGCCATGGGCTTGTACCTGAGCCACCTCAACAACAACCGCTCAGATCCGGCCAACAACATCTTCCCCGACGAGAACTTCGCCCGTGAGGTGATGCAGTTGTTCTCAATCGGCCTGTTCGAGCTCGAGCCGGATGGCACGGTGATCACGGACGTCAACGGCGACCCCGTCCCCGCCTACGACAATGACGACATCCGCGAATTCGCGAAGGTCTTCACGGGGCTTTCATACGGCGGTGACAACGCGTTCTTCGGCAACGAGATCGTCCCACGCTTCGACATTCCCATGGTGATGTTTGACGCCAACCACGAGCCCGGCGAAAAGCAGTTGCTCAACGGCGCCGTGGTCCCGACCGGACTCACGGGGGAGCAGGACATCGAGCTCGCAATCGACAACCTGTTCAATCACCCGAACGTCGGACCCTTCATCGGGCGACAGCTGATCCAGCGACTCGTAACCTCGAACCCATCGCCCCAATATGTTGAGCGCGTGGGCAACGCGTTTGCCGATAACGGCCTTGGCGTTCGCGGCGACATGCGTGCCGTCATTCGCGCTGTGCTGCTCGACCCAGAGGCGCGCGACCCGAATCTCGCGCCGAACGGTGGCAAGCTGCGCGAACCCATCGTGCGTTACGTGTCGATCCTGCGCCAGTTTGGCGCAACGAGCGACGATGGGTTTATCGCGGCGCTCGGCTACTTCATTCAGGAACTCACGCGACAACACCCGCTGTCGGCGCCCAGCGTGTTCAACTTTTACCTGCCCGATCATTCGCCGGCCGGTGAGATCTCAGACCAGGGGCTCGTGGCGCCTGAGTTTCAGATCACGGATGCCAATTCAGTCGTGAACTATCCCAACCTTGTGGACGCAGTCCTGTTCGGGGACTTCGTAACCGATGCGCCGCCGGGCTTCGATGCCGTGACGCTGACGCTTGCGCCCTGGGAGGCGCTGGCAAACGACCCGGGCGCACTCGTCGATCGGCTTGAGACACTCGTGACCTACGGCAGCATGGACGCGGAGACTCGCGCCATCATCGAAGCGGCTGTCGCCGAGATACAGGACCCAGCGACTCGAACCCGCGCTGCCCTGTACTGGGTCCTCACTGTTCCGGCCACGGCCGTACGCGACTAGGGAGACCGCAAATGATCAATCGTAGACAATTCCTCTCCCACAGCTGCTCACTGGGTGTTGCCGCCTCGACGGTCGGGACGACTCTGCTTTCGTTGGGTGCGGCACGAAACGCCGCCGCGCAGTCCGCGGGCGACTACCGCGCGCTCGTGTGCATCCTGCTCGCGGGCGGCAATGACTCCTACAACATGCTCGTGCCCTCCGATACCAGTCAGTACGGCGCTTATGCCGGTATCCGCGCAGACCTCGCGCTGCCACAGGCGGATCTGCTGCCTCTGTCGCTCTCGAACACGGGCGCACGCAGTTTTGGGCTCCACCCCGGAATGTCGGCGCTGCAGCAGCTTGTGAACACGGGCGACGCGGCCATGGTCGCCAACGTCGGCACACTGCTCGAAGCGTTTGATCCTGTGGCGGTCGAGAACGGCACGGCACGTTTGCCCGTCGGTCTGTTCTCGCACGCCGACCAGATCAATCAATGGCAGACGGCCATCGCGGACGGGCGCACGAGCAAGGGCTGGGGTGGACGCATTGGCGACCTGCTGCAGTCGTCGAACCTCGCCAACGGCGTATCGATGAACATCTCATTGGCAGGCACCAACGTATTTCAGAGTGGCGACGATGTCGTCGGCTACGCCATCGAGTCCACAGGAAACGGCGCCGCGAACATTAATGGCTACGGCGATGCCGCGGGCTTCGGTGAGTACCGCACGCGAGTCTGGGACGAGCTCCTGGCTGTGCAACAGTCTCAGGTATTCCGACGCGAATTCCGCAAACGCCTGCGTGACGCCATCGACACCGAGGTTGTGTTCTCGGATGCCATTTCGCAGGCACCCACACTCAACACCACGTTCTCGCCCGGCCCCTTCTCGACGGCACTCAACCAGATCGCACGCGTCATCAGTGTGCGCGACCTGCTCGGTGCCAACCGCCAGACGTTCTTCATCACAGTGGGCGGCTGGGATCACCACGACGAGGTGCTCGACAACCAGGCGGGCATGTTGCCCGCCATTGCGAATGGCCTTGCCGAGTTTCGAAATGCGCTCGTTGAGCTTGGCACCTTCGATGACGTGACGACGTTTACGATTTCCGACTTCGGTCGAACGCTGACGTCCAATGGCCGCGGCTCCGACCACGGCTGGGGCGGTCACCACATCGTCATGGGTGGCGCCGTCAACGGCGGCCAGCTTTACGGCGATTACCCGCTGCTCGCGCCGAATGCCGCGCTCGATGTGGGCCGCGGCATCTACGCGCCGACGACACCCACGGAAGCCTACTTCGCCGAGCTGGCCTTGTGGTTCGGCGTCAGTCCGGGGGACCTGGACGTCGTGCTGCCCAACGTGCGCACCTTCTACACGCCGGAGTCGGGCACACCGCCGCTCGGCTTGCTCACCGGTTGATCGTGAGCGCGGCCCCCGCCCCCGTCGATGTCCGGTAATGAGCCCAGTGATGCGATTCTGCTCAAACGGTTTCGTGACGGCGATCGGAACGCCTTCCAGGCTTTCGTCATGCGTCACCAGGACCGGGTGTTCCGGCTGGCGCGGGTGTGGTTGTTCGACGCGCACCGCGCGGACGATGCGGCCCAGGAAGCCTTCGTGCGCGCCATGGGCGGGGTTGCGGCATTTCGTTTTCGCGCGGCACCGTTTACGTGGCTGTACCGCACGCTGCGAAACGTGTGCCACGAGTTCAACCGTGAGCGCCGGCACGAGGACATCGATGCCGTGCCACCGCCGGCGCAGGACGACGATGCCGCGCTACGCATCGATGCAGCTAATGCCGCGCGCCGTGTCCGCGAACTCGTCGCAGACCTGCCCGAGCGCCAGCGGGAGGTCGTGGTGCTGAGAGTCTTTGAATCCATGAGTGTCGCCGAGACGGCGCACGTGATGGGCTGCCGCGAAGGTACGGTCAAAGCGCTGCTGCACAAGGCCATGGCCCGGCTGCGCACGATGGCAGGTGTTTCATGAGTGATGCGACGCAACACAACGCGGATTTCGCCGCGCTTGCCGAGAGGTATCAGCGCGGTGCGGCACCTGCGGATTTTGCAGACCGCCTGGTTGATGCTGTCGAGATGCCACAACGGCGGTCGCCGATGATGCCGGCCGCACTGGCAGCCGCCCTGCTGGCGGCCGTGGCACTGGTTGTCAGCCTCCCGGTGATGGGCCCCGACGAGTCGGTCAGCCCCAAATGGCGCGTCAGCGCACAAACCCCCGAACGACCTCAGGCGCAGGGTGAGACGCCCGCGCGTTTGCGCGTTGCGCTTTCGGTCACGACCCCTACACGGCCCATGGCGGCAGACGACCGCCCGGAGCCGGATTCAGACGGTTGAATACACACCACAGTGAGAACGATCCAAGGAGAAGCAAGATGTCCATGATTCGAAACGGCGCGCTGGCGTCACTGGCCTGCCTCATGTTGGCCGTCGCGCCCACGACGGCGCACGCCCAGGCGGACGAACTCGGCATGATGCAGCGTTTCGTGGACCTCATGCAGGGTTACTTCGGCATCATCGAAATGACGCACTCGGTTGCCAACGAGCCCGAGAAATCGGCGATCCTGCATATGCAGAAGATCAAGGAGATCATGGAGGAGCGCGGCCAGGCGGCGCGTGCGGCCGACGTGTTCCGCGAAGTCCTGGAGACGAGTGAGAATGCGACCATTCGCAGCGCCGCGAGCGTCCTGTTGGCCGAAACGCTAAAGGAGACGGGTCGCAGCGACGAGGCGACCCAGGTGCTGCTTCAGGGACTCAAGGAAAGTGTGGCGGCTGCCCAGCCCTGAACGCGGCTACCAGTCGTCGCCGGGCAGTGCCAGCACGCGCAGCCGCTCCAGGCGGTTCGCAAGCTCTCGGAACTCGCGGCTCAGCGCTTCCCGGCGCGACGTGAGTTCGGCATCCCCGGCCTGTGTCAGACCCAGGTTGTCGATGAGGCGGTAGCCGTTCTCAAAAAACAACTTGCCGATTGAGGCTTCACTCGAGATACGGCGCTGCAGATAGGCCTGGCGACCCAGCGCCAGTGAGCGCTCGAGGCAGTCCGCCGCCGTGAGGTCTTCGTCAGCGGGCATTCGCGACAGGACGTTGGCGACCACCCGGTACGCTTCCACGAACGGCAACACTGCGGCGCGGGCCACGAGCGGGCGAAACCGTCGCAACAAGTCACTCGCGTAAGCGGGGTCTGCATCAAGCTTGGATTGCCAGGCGGGATCGTAGCGATTGAGCTCGGCCTCGACCTCGTCACGAAACGCCTCGCGTGGCGCGTAGAAGAACTCGAATTTAAACAGCTCACGTAGCCGTTCGGCTGCTGACCAGAAGGCCTGAAGGCGGTCGGTCTCCGCATCGCCCGCGCGCAACAGGGCGAGTTCGGAAAACGCTTTGACCACGAAATGGTGGATGGTCGTGTTGCGGTAGTAGCTCGCCGCCGGATGCTGTTCCGGCGCGAGTGCGTACACCGTGTCCGGGCCATCATCGAAGTGTTCGACGAGACCATGTGAATTGAGCACCTGCGCCAGATCGTTGAAATGCTCGAGCTGGTCGCGCTCGAAGTCGTCGGTCACAGGGATATCACGCGCCCGGGCCCAGGACAGGTAACGCAGCATCTCCTTGCCGAGCTCCAGCCGGGTCAACGCACGCGGTGCAGCGCCTAGCAGGATCGTCGTGACCAGTGAGGTCACGGTGATCGGGGTCACGCGGTTGGTTTCGACACCCACCTGGAACGCGATTTTTTTCAGCGCCAGATCGTCGTCCTCTGGGATGTCGCGCAGTATGACGGGCTCGCCGACATCGATGTAGATCTTGCCGAGCGGTTGGCGCAGTCCGCGGACGTAACCGATGAACCAGCGCAGGCTCTCGGGTTGCTTGACGCCCCCGCCCTGCTCCTTGACGTAGTCGCGAACGTCGCGGATGAGATCGTAGTTAAGCGCAACGGGGATGATGCGCAGGTTGTCATCGCCAGAAGCCCGCGCCGCTTCGGCCACGTACTTGAGGATGCCGTAACGTGGCGGCATCAGTTTGCCCACGCGTGAGCGCGTGCCTTCGAAGGCCCAGGTTAGCGGGAAGCGTTTCTCGAGCAGGTAGCCCAGGTACTGGCGCAGGATCATCTTGTAGAGCAAGTCATCCTGAAAGCTTCGTCGGATGAAGATGCCGCCCGATCGTCGTGCGGCATAGCCCAGGCCACCAAAGGCCATGTT
Source organism: Pseudomonadota bacterium (assembly GCA_039821605.1). Classification (GTDB taxonomy): domain Bacteria; phylum Pseudomonadota; class Gammaproteobacteria; order Steroidobacterales; family Woeseiaceae; genus CALBPI01. The sequence goes on from JBCBNV010000001.1 coordinate 936,258, forward strand.
CACGCCGCCCAGCAGGTGCGGCACGGGAAAGTCATTCTCGAACAGCATCGAGTAGACGGCGAACCCGTCGATGTGCGTCTTGTGCGTCCAGAGCAGCACCGAGGGTCGCGTGCGTACCGTCTCGCGAAGCGCTTCAAGACGCGCCGCGTCGATAACAATCCGGGGCTCGTAGCCCATGGAGATGACCTTGCGGTTGAACGCCGCCATCACGTCCTGCCAGAACGTACGGGGGATTGCGATGAGCTCTTTGAAGATTTCGTCGGCGCGTTCATCGAGCGCTGCCACACTTTCGCCCGTCTGCTCGGCGATTTGCGTAAGCGCTTCGCGGAACGCAGGCCGGCGACGCAGATTCTGCGCCACTCGACGCGGCACCTTGTAGCGACCACCGCGTTGCTGGCGTTCCGCGATATCGAGCGTCAGACCGGCCTGGTCGGCAACGAAGCGCGCAAACGCCGCTTCATCGTCGCCGCACCATCGAGCGCGAAGCTCAGCGAGCGTTGCCGACGCACCCGCGATGCACTGTGCGCGATCGGGCGTCTTGCGCAGGATGCGTTCCGCGCGTGACGCCCCGGGACGGCGGGTATTGCCGCGAAGTAAATCGCGAATGCGCGGTGTGGGTCGCGCGCTGTCGCGCCCGTCGCCCCAGACGACACGCACCGGTACCACGATGGTCTCTGGATCGCCCTGCAGAAAAGGCATCAGGGAGATCGCGTCGATGTCCTCCGGGCGTGTGGCGATCGGCAGTACGACACGGTGCAACGTGGCGGGAGGATTGGTGGGTCGCGTCGTGTCGAGCCAGCGCCCCAGGAGCTGGCGTTCCGGGCGGTGGCTCGCGTCGATGATGAACAGGACGGGTGCCGCCGTGTCGGCGGGCCACGGCGCAGGCGCTGTGCTCAAGAGGCGGCTCCGGGCGCGGCGCTGTCGTCGTCAGCCTGCCCCATCGCGTCCACGAACTGCTGTCGCACCGCCTCGATGTGACTGTCGATTTCCTTGCGCTGCCAGCCCGAGGTGTCGACCGGCGGCAGCACGTCGACATGGACCGTCGCGGGTCGAAACACGAATGTGCCCTTGGGCGCGACGTCGATCGAGTTGTGGATCACAACGGGCACAATGGGCACGCCGGCCTGCATGGCGATGTGGAAGGCGCCCTTCTTGAAGGGCAGTAACTCCGTGGACAGCGACCGCGTGCCCTCGGGCGCGATGATGAGCGACTTGCCTTCTTCGTGCATGACATCGACGAGCGGTTGCATGGCCGAAATCGCGCTCTTGGCATTCTTGCGGTCAATAAGCACGGCACCACCAAGCTCGAGTACCTGGCCGATCACGGGCATGCGACGAATCTCAGCTTTGCCGACGCCTGCGACGTCGCGTCGCAGCAGCTTGAGCATGACGAGCAGATCGGCCTTGCTCTGGTGGTTGAACACGAAGACGGCAGGCCGTTGTTCCCAGAGGTGCTCCTCGCCGCGCACTGCGAGGTCCAGGCCGATGAGCGCGCTGGCAGTCTCCGAGAATAGCGCTATGGAGAAGTTCTGCATGTGCCGGCGCGACCGCGTCAGAGCGAGAATCGGCAGGCTCGCCGCAAATGAGGTCGCGAGGCTGCCGGTTGCCGCGATGCTGCGCACCCAGTCTGTAAGGCCCGGGCGGCCGCGCCCTGCGAATCGTTCAACCGTCCAGCCGCGCTGCTCGGAAATGGCCGTGAGACGGCGATTGGCGTTGACGGGGCGTGGGTGGCGGACCGCTTCGAGCAGCTCGATATCATCGTCGCTGTCGGAATAGAAGATGGCGTCCGCGAGTGTGGCGCCGACGTCGTCGCAGATGCGCTGCGCCGCTGAGACCTTACCGGGGCCGAAGCAAGTTGGGCTGAGCACGTGTCCCGTGAACTTCCCGTCAACCACCTCGAGCCCCGTGCACTCGATCCGGGAAATGCCCAGTGCCTGTGCGGCGGGCTCGATCTGATAGCGCGTCGCCGAAGACACGATGGCGACCGTGTGTCCTCGTTCGAGGTGTGCGGCAACCAGCGCACGTGCCTCGGGATAGATCTCCTTGGCGATGTGCTTCTCGTACATCACGTCACCAAAGGCCTCGAAGTCGGCCTCGGGCGTATCGCGCAGAAACTGCATGGCCGTGGCCATCATGGCCGAGAAGCCGATGTCGCCAATCCCGAATCGGGTCATGACGGCCGCCATCTCGACGAATTGCTTCGCACTGAAATCACCGCGACGCAACTGTTCGCGCAGGAATGCCACGGCGGAGTAGCCGTGCATGAGCGTTCCGTCGAAATCGAACAAGGCGACGGTGCCTGGACCCTCGGGCAGCGCGCTGATGGCCGCCGTGAGCTCAGGATGGGTGTCCACGCCACGCGTTGTCATGTCTCACTCTCCCTGATCAGTTCGAGAAATGCCTCGCCGAAACGTTCCAGTTTGGCCGCACCGACGCCGCTGATCGAAAGCATGGCGCCTGCCGAGTCGGGCCGCGAGAGTGCCATTTCGCGAAGCGTCGCATCATGAAACACCATGTAGGCCGGAATGTCGTGTTGCAGCGCGAGCTCTGCCCGTCGTTCACGCAGCGTCTCAAACACGGCGGCGTCGCCCGGGCTCAGGTCAACGACGGCCTTGGCGCGCTTCTTCTCCTTGCGCCGCGGGGCCCGGCGCGCCGCGAATGCTGACTCGCCGCGCAGCAGCGGGCGGCATCGGGCCTCGAGCACGAGTGCGCCGTACTTCTCCGGGTCGGCGTGCAGGTGACCGGCGACGATGAGCTGGCGAATCAGCGATTTCCACTCGCGCTGGTCGAGGTCCTCGCCGGCCCCGAAGACGGCCAGTGCGGTGTGGCCATTGCGGACGATGCGGTCGTCCTCGCGACCGCGCAGCACATCGATGACGTAGTTCGCGCCAAATCGCTGGCCCGTTCTGTAGACGGCGGATAGGAACTTTCGCGCGGGCTCCGTGGCGTCCCAGGTGGGTGGCGGTGCGTGGCAGTTGTCGCAGTTGCCGCAATCCTCGTCGAGTGTGTCGCCAAAGTACTCGAGCAGCGGTCGGCGGCGGCAGGCTGCCGTTTCGCACCAACCGAGCAGCGCCTCGAGTTTGCGGCGTTCGATGCGCTTGTAGGCCTCGTCACCCTCCGATTCGTCGAGCATCTGCTGCAGGCGCACGACGTCCTGCATGCCATATACCATCCAGGCCTCGGCCGGTGCGCCGTCGCGGCCCGCGCGGCCCGTCTCCTGGTAGTAAGCCTCGACACTCTTTGGCAGGTCGAGATGGGCGACGAAGCGCACATCGGGTTTGTCGATGCCCATACCAAACGCGATCGTGGCCACGACGATATCAACGTCACCGCGCAGAAACGCCCGTTGCGTGTCGGTACGCTGCTCGCGCTCAAGTCCGGCATGGTAGGGCGCCGCCCGGTGACCGGCCGCGACGAGCGCCTCTGCCACGCGTTCCACCTTGTTGCGCGACAGACAATAGACGATGCCGGCCTCGTCACGGTGGTCCGCAAGGAAGGCCTCGAGCTGCTGTCGGCCGTTGCCGCGTTCGGCCACGGTGTAGCGGATATTGGGCCGGTCGAAGCCGCCTGTGAGCACCCGCGGCGTGTTCAGGCCCAGACGCGCGCTGATGTCCTCGCGTGTGGCCGGCGTGGCGGTCGCCGTCAGAGCGATGCGCGGTACCGAACCGATCGATGCGACGGCGGCATCGATCTCCAGGTAGTCGGGCCGGAAGTCGTGGCCCCACTGCGACACGCAGTGCGCCTCGTCGATGGCAATGAGTGCAACGTCGAGGCGCGCGAGCAGTGCCTGGGTTTCAGTCATGGCCAGACGTTCGGGCGCCAGGTACAGAAGATCGAGCTGCCCCGCCTCGAGCGCTCTGAGTGTTTCCCGGCGCGCGGCAGACGACTGCATGGAGTTGACAAAGCCGGCCCGCACGCCGAGTTGGTCGAGCATGTCGACCTGGTCCTGCATGAGGGCGATGAGCGGGGAGATGACAATGCCCACGCCGCGCGTGATCAATGCCGGAATCTGGAAGCACAGCGACTTGCCGCCACCGGTCGGCAGCAGCAGGAGCACGTCGCCGCCTGCTATCAGCGTAGTGATGGCCTCGCGTTGCAGCGGTCGGAAGGCGTCGTACCCGAACACCTCGCGCAGGCACGCCAGGGCGGCATCGTCCGGCGTCGCTGGCGCCCCCTTGTCTGCTGCGTTTTGCACTGTGCTCATTGCCTGCGGAGTCCCGTTGCGACGATAGCACGCGGCCAGTTATGTGATCGACTTCACGTTTCGGCGCGGTCGCGTGTGAAAAACCGCTCCCTGGAGCTGTCGAATTGGGACCAGGTCTCAGACGCTGCTGGGACTTATGTCGAAAATTGGCTGCGAAGTGCTGTAACCCGTATTCCGTCCCCGACTATGAACGCCGACGCCCTGCTCTGGATCCTGCCTGCCGGCAGCGCATTGTACGTGCTGCTCGCGGCCATGATCGTGGCTTCACGCGAGCCCGGTCAGCGTGGTGCCGCGCATTGGGTGATGCTGTTTATTGCGGCCTGGCTCGTCGGTGGCATGCTCGAAATGGGCGCCGCAACGGAGCTGTTCCGGCAGGTCGGTCGCGAGTTGAGCTTTCTCTGCGCCGCGCTGCTGCCGCCGGCGGGCCTGTTCGCTGTCAGCCATTTCACGAATCGCCGTCTCAGCCGCGGTGCGCGCGGCGTGTTGCTCATCATTCCTCTGCTTACGGTTGCGATCGTCGTCATGGGGCGTCTCGGCACACTGACGGACAGCCCGCTATTCGCGTCACTCGAGCAGGTTCGCCACGCCAATATCCGTTACGGGCACTGGTTCAACCTTGTGCATGCGCCCTACTCGTTTGGTCTCGTGCTGCTGACGTTGGGCGTACTCGGCTACGACGCCTTGCACCAGGAGGGACGCCGGCGCAACCACATGTTGCTCATGACGCTCTCTGGCGGCCTGCCAATGGCGACGAGCCTCATGCATGTCGTGGGCGTCGATCTCTATTTCCCGGCCCCCACGTCGATCGCGTTCGCCGCGGTGTCGCCGCTTGTCGCCTGGCTGATTCTGCGACACGGGGTGCTTACGGGTCTGCCGCTGCGGCACGAAGTCCTGTTTGAGCAGATGTATGACGGCATGGTCGTGGTGAATGCGCGGCACGAAGTCGTCGCAGCAAACGCCGCGGCCAGTGATCTGCTCGGCGTTGATATCAACGAGAGTACGGGGCTAACGCTCGAGGAGGCCCTGCCCGATCTCAGTGACACGCTGCGTGAGCTCGCGCCGGGTGCCGCGGAGGTTGAGATCGATCGCGATGCCCGCCATCTGGCGCTGCGCATGAGCACGGTGCGCGATGCCGGCCTTGACACCCTCGTCTACCTGCTGCGCTGCCGGGACGTCACGCGCGAGCGCGCCGCACGCCGCCAGCTCGTGCGCAGCGAGGAGCTGCTGCGCAGCCTGATCCAGAATTCATCCAACGTCATTCTCAGGCTGCGTCGCGAGCACGACGGGGACTACCACGTCACCATCGCCAATCGCGAAGCTGCCGAGCTGTTTGGTGTGGACGTTGACGGTCTCGTCGGCCGGAGCCTCTCGGCCACGCTGGCCGCCATGGCCTCCGACGAGCTGCGCCGTTCGCTGCAATCGATGCTGCAGCCCGTGCGCGATGCGGCCCGCACAGGTCGAGCCACGGAAGCGGAGTTTCGCGTTCGCTCGAACAAGCGTGAGCGCTGGTACCGGATGCTGGCCTACCCCGTCGACGATGACATCGGGGTTACCTGCATCGACATCACGCGTCAGCGCGAGCAGGAACGCGAGCTCGAGTCGGCCGCGTTCCTTGATCCGCTCACGGGCGTACTCAACCGGCGCGGCTTCGAGCGGCGCGCGAGCATTACGCTCGCTGATATGGACGATGACGCGACCGGCGCCATGCTGTTCGTGGATCTCAACAACTTCAAGCGCGTAAACGACATCCACGGCCACGAGACCGGCGATCTTGTGCTGCAGATGGCCTCCGAGCGACTGATGAGTGCGCTCCGCGACCAGGATATCGTGGCGCGGCTTGGTGGCGATGAATTCGTGGTGCTCGCACCCGAAACCGCTGCCGAGGCGGCTGAGGGCCTGCGTGACCGGATAGAGAGCGTGCTCTGCGAGCCCTACCAGATCGGAAACAAGGCCATGAATTCGTCGGCCAGCGTGGGTATGGCGCGTTTCCCCGAACAGGGTGTGACGTTGACCTCACTGCTGCGCGCGGCCGACGCGGCCATGTACGAGCGCAAGACGATGCAGCGCACGACGGCCAGCGGTTCGTTCCGAATCGTGAGTGCGACCGAGTAGATCAGCTGCGCGCCGGGGCAAGGCCCAGCGCATCGAACGCGGCCACGGTCTGATCCGGGAAATCCGTGAAGATCCCATCGCAGTCCAGCGAGACGAGCCAAGCGGCGACGGCCTGCAAGCTCGCGAAGCCTTCGGGCAGTGCGTCCGCACGCAACGTGTAGGGATGCACCTGCAGGCCCAATGCGTGGGCCTCCTCGATGAGCGGTGTCGCCATCACGGTGCCATTCGGGGCCAGCTCATAGAGCTGCGGCAGCCAGGGACCGATTCCGGCGACAATCCCCTTGAGCTGCGTCAGCCCGCCCGGCGCCAAGAGGTCCGCATACACCGTGCTCGACTCGCCCCAGGCGTCGTCCGCAATAAGCTGCACGAGTTTGTAAGGCGCCTTAAGTTCATTATGTAAACGTATGTTTTCTTTCAGATCAAAGCACTGCAGCCAGACCTGATCCAGCTTCGCGTCCCACGCCCCTCGCGCCAAGGTCTCGAGGACGAGCGCGCTCAGGTCCACGCCCTCGGCGCGGTGCCAGGCGGGCTTTTTGATTTCCGGGTAAACGCCGGCCCGCTGCGCCGTGCTTCGGTTCAGCCCGGCGATGAACTCGAGCTCCTCGGCCAGCGTAGGAATGGCCAGCGGTGTCGGGCCGCCCGGATAGCGCCCGGGAAACACGGGCGCGCCGTCCTCACCGACACGCTCGGTGAGCGTCAATGACTTGAGCTCGGCGAGCGTGAAGTCTCGGGCGAAATAGCGCCCGTCCTCGCGGCCGCGACCCGGAAAGGCGCTTGTGACATCGGTGACGCGGTCGAGATGGATGTCGTGCAGCACCACACAATAGTTGTCGCGTGTGGCGACAACGTCCTGCTCGAGGAATTCGGCGCCCATGCCATGGGCGAGCGCCTTGGCGGGCAGGGAATGCTCCGGCAGATAGCCGCTCGCGCCGCGGTGCGCGATCGTGATGGGCCGGGGTGCCGGCGTCCGGCCGCGGGCGGCGGCCTGCATGCGGTCAGTCACGGGAAGTCGATGACTTCCCAGCGCGCCGTGTCCTCGTGGCGCGCCTGGCGCTTGATCGCGTCGACGAGCTCTCGTTCGTTCCAGGCAACGACCTCGTCCGCCTTGGTGGCCAGGTCGCCGGGCATCATGGTGGTTTGCCCGAACGACTGCATCAGCACCACGGGCTTGTTGAGTGCTTTGGCCGCGTTGAGCTGGAACTCAAGCCAGTCGCGATTCGAGGCGTGCAGGCTTGCAAGCAGAATGACTGCCTCGCATTGCGCGATCTGATCCCGGAGCGCGGACTTGATGCCTTCGGCGCCCCCATCGGGCGTGGCTTCCGGGTCACTGACGTTCATGTAGTAGAAGCGATCAACACTCTCGAGGTACTCGAAGACTCGGAGATAGTCCACGTCCGCCTCAAACATGTGGCTGACAAACACCTTGATCGGATTGTGCTCAGACATTAACGCGCGTTCCTTTGCTTTTTTGCAAGCACCCCGATTGTACCGAATTCGGCGATTACGGGCAGCGCGGACGGGCTACACTATGGGGATATGCGGGCGATGCGTGACGTGTCGACCGGTGACGCAACAGGACCCGTCGAAGACTCGAGCGGATAACAACATGCGCCTTGTGCTCTACAACATCCGCTACGGCGTCGGTGCCGGCCTCAGCACCCATCTGCCCGTCCCGGGCGCGGGCTACGTGCTGGGCAACAACGCAAACCTGGAGCGGCTCATCGAGTTTCTCCAGTCCGTCGAACCCGACATCGTGGGACTGATCGAGGTCGACACGGGTTCGATTCGGACACGCAATCGCAACCAGGCGGAGCGAATTGCGGAGGCGCTGGGCCACAACTCGTCCTACGAGACGAAGTACGGCTCGAATTCGATCAACCAGCTGCTGCCAATCCTGCGCAAGCAAGGCAATGCCTTTCTGGCCGCGCCAACCATCCACAACGAGCGCTTCCACTACTTCGATACCGGTATCAAGCGGCTCATCATCGAACTCGAGCTAGAGGACATGGCGATCTTTCTCGTCCATCTGTCACTCAAATACCGCCACCGCCATCTGCAGTTACGCCACCTCTACGACCTCATCGAACGGTGCCCCAAGCCCGTGATGGTGATCGGCGACTTCAATACGTTCTGGGGACAGAACGAGATTTACCTGTTCCAGAAGGCCACCGGGCTTGCGAGCGCAAACGCCGACGCCCTGCCCTCGTACCCGGCGCGCGCGCCACGCAAGGAACTCGATTTCATCCTCTACCAGGAGGGCATTGTCATCGAGCACTTCGAAGTGCCAGATATTCAGCTCTCCGATCATCTGCCGCTGATCTGCGATTTTCGTGTCGCGGGCACCAGCGGCGCTGACCACACTTGACGGGACAAGACATGAGCACAACAGAACACTGGCACCAGGAACGCGATGCAGACGGCCACCTCTGGCTCGGCGTCGACAAGGCGGACGGCAACGCCAACGTCCTGTCGGGGCCTGTTCTGCGCGAGCTCGATAGCCTGCTTGACGCGGCCGAGCGCGAACCACCCAAGGCCATCATCGTCTACTCGAGAAAGACCTCGGGCTTCGTTATGGGCGCCGACATCAACGAGTTCACGGTGCTTGAGAATGCCGACCAGGCCTACGAGCTCGTGCGTCTCGGCCAACAGGTGCTCGATCGTCTAGAGGACAGCGCGGTTCCGACGGTGGCAGCGATCGACGGTTTTGCACTGGGCGGCGGTCTGGAACTCGCCATGGCCTGCCACTACCGCGTGGCAGTCGACAGTGACAAACCGAGCATCGGGCTGCCCGAGGTGAAACTCGGCATCCACCCGGGGTTTGGCGGCACCGTCCGCGCCGTCCAGCTCGCGGGCGTTAGCGAGGCCATGCCGCTCATGCTGACCGGGCGTTCGCTGCGGCCCAAACAGGCGCAGCGTGTCGGTCTCGTGGACCGGCTTTGTACGCGCGAGCAGCTTCGTGAGGCCGCCGTCGCGATCGCCAAAGAGCGACCGGCTCAACGCAAGGCGCGATTGTCGGCGCGCCTCATGAATCTGCCCATCGTGCGTGGATTCGTTGCCGGCAAGATCGAGGCCCAAACACGCCGCAAGGCCAAGCCCGAGCACTACCCGGCGCCCTTCGCCATCATCGAGCTCTGGCGGGAGCACGGCGCCAGTGCGCGCTCCGGCTACGAAGCCGAGGCGCGCTCAATTGCGAAGCTCATGGTGGGTCAGACGGCGCAGAACCTCGTGCGCGTATTCTTCCTGCAGAACCAGCTCAAGGCGCAAGGCGGCAAGGCCAGCCAGCGCGCGAGCCACGTGCACGTCGTCGGCGCCGGTGTGATGGGTGGCGATATCGCGGCCTGGTGTGCGTTGCGCGGACTCAATGTCACGCTGCAGGACCGGGAGCTCAAGTACATCGAGCCCGCACTCGAGCGCGCGAAGAAGCTCTTCGACCGCAAGCTCAAGGCCAAGGCCGCAGAAGGGGCGGCGCGACTCGTTGCCGATGTGGACGGTGACGGTGTCGAGAAGGCCGACATCATCATCGAGGCGATCTTCGAGAACAAGGAGGCCAAGCAGGCGCTCTACGCGACGCTCACCCCGCGCATGAAGCCAGGCGCAATCCTTGCCACGAATACCTCGACGATTCCCTTGCAGGAGTTGCGCGAGGGCCTGCCCGAACCGCAGCGCTTCATCGGTCTGCACTTCTTCAACCCCGTCGCGCAACTGCCACTCGTCGAGGTGGTTCGCGCCGAAGACACGGACGCCGAAGCCGTGGCCACGGGTGCCAATTTCGTCAAGGGCATCGGCAAGTCACCGCTGATCTGCGCGAGCGCGCCGGGCTTCCTTGTAAACCGCATCCTCGCGCCCTACATGAACGAGGCGTTCCAGCTCGCGAGCGAAGGTGTACCGCTCACAACCATCGATGCTGCCGCCGAGGCGTTCGGCATGCCCATGGGACCCGTGGAGCTTGCCGATTCGGTCGGGCTCGACGTGGCACTGAGCGCCGCACGTGTGCTCGGGCAGAAAGAAGAGGATATGGCGCAGCTCATCGAGATGGTCGATGCGGGTCACACGGGCCGCAAGAGCGGTCGCGGCTTCTACGACTGGCGCGACGGCAAGGCGGTGAAGCCCGAGCCCGCGACGGCGCCCGCGCCCGACAATCTCGAGGACCGGCTCATCCTGCCGATGGTGAATGAAGCCGTCGATTGTCTGCATGAGGGCATCGTGGAGACAGCCGACCTTCTGGATGCCGGCGTGATCTTCGGTACGGGCTTCGCACCGTTCCGAGGCGGGCCGCTGCAGTACTGCCGCGAGCGTGGCATCGACGCGGTGCGCGTGCGGCTTGAGGCGCTTTCCGAGACCTACGGACCCAGGTTCGCACCGAAACCGGAGGCGTGGGCTGGCTTCGCGGCAGGCAATGCTTCGGACTGAGACCTGTTGCCTAGAGTAAACAGTGCCTTAGGTCGATGATAGACTAGCGCGCGTTCGCGCCCCTGACGCTTGGAAGCCATGACGGACCAGACGCTCACAATCGATGATCTGCGGCGTTTCTCGCCACTCGACGGTCTCAAGAACGAGAACCTGTCGGCGTTGGCGAAAAAGACCCAGATTCGGACTCTGGAGCCATCGCAGCTGCTCTTTAACGAAGGCGACAGCGAAAAGCGGACCTTTTACATCCTCGACGGCACCGTGGAGCTCATCGAGCAGGGCGAAGCCGTCGACACCGTGGCCGGCAACAGCGACCGCGCCCGCAACCCCGTCGCACCCCTGCTGCCCCGCCGCTACTCGGCGCGTGCGCGGGACACCGTGCGGTATCTCGCCATCGACAGCGATCTGCTCGATGTCATGCTCACCTGGGATCAGACGGGATCCTATGAGGTGAGCGATCTGCGAGACGGGCTGGGTGTGTCGGACGACTGGATGACGACGCTGCTGCAGAGCCAGGCGTTCCACAAGATCCCGCCCGCCAATATCCAGGCGATCTTCATGCGAATGCAGCAGGTCAACTTCAAGGCCGGCGACCAGATCATCAAGCAAGGCACGGACGGGGACTATTTCTATGTGCTGACGCGCGGCGCCGCCGTCGTCACGCGTGAAACCCCGCTCAACCAGGAAGGCATCCGCCTGGCCGAGCTCAGCGTGGGGTCGACGTTCGGCGAGGAAGCGCTGATTTCAGAAGCCAAACGCAACGCCACGGTGACGATGACCACGGACGGCGCCGTGATGCGGCTTGGCAAAGATGACTTTCGAACGCTGCTCAACGAGCCCATGCTTGACTGGGTCGACATGGCCGCGGCGCAGAAGATCATCGACGACGGCGGTGTCTGGCTCGACGTGCGCCTGCCCAGTGAGTTTCAGAATTTCCACAAGCCCGGCGCGGTCAATATGCCGCTGTACTTCATCCGGCTGAAGCTCAGTACGCTGGACCGTGACCGTTCCTACGTCGTCTGTTGCGATACGGGGCGACGCAGCTCGGCTGGTGCCTACATCATGAACGAGCGTGGCTTCTCGACTTACGTGCTGAAGGGCGGACTCGCCCAGGGTTGACCGACCTGCCGGCGCGAGGCGCCCGGCTACATCGTGTGTGTGGCTTTCTCGCCGCCCAGCGCGCCGGCCAGGTAGTTCTCGATGCGTTTCTGGGTGTTGCCCTGGTCCTGTTCCGAGAACTGCACGCCAATACCCGCTGTGCGTTGCCCCTGGGCACCTTTGGGTGTCATCCAGACCACCTTGCCCGCGACGGGAAGCCGCTCTTCCTCGCCCATCAGGCTTAGCAGCATGAAGACTTCGTCGCCGAGGCGGTAGGAGCTGTTGGTCGGGATGAACAGGCCGCCATTGCGGATGAACGGCATGTACGCGAGGTACAGCGCGCTCTTGTCCTTGATGGTCAGTGTCAGCAGGCCTGGCTTTGTCATCGTTACTCTCTGCCGCTTGGCCCGCCTGGGGCCCTCAGCCGAACGTCAGGCCCTGCCGGGCCCCCGCCAAGCGGTTTCCCCAGGGCATGGCCATGGCATCGATCGCGAGTTCCGGGTTGTAGGTGCCTGGAAGCCTTGCGATAAGCCTGTTCAAGCCGTCTAGATAACAAAAGGCATCTCGGGTGTCCACGACATAACGTCGGAAATCCGACGCAGCGCTCATTTTGGGCGACATTCGCGCGTAAACGAGTCCCATGGTCACCCGACGCAACGCGGCGAGCACGTCCTCGTGCGGCAGTTTGCGCCACTGGGCGGCGACCTCGAGGGGCGTGCGCTGCCCGGTGAGCAAGCTGCCGACGTCGTCTTGAATCTGCCGTGCGAGGGCCAGGCCGTCCCCTTGCGCCAGTTCGAGTGCCCGCAACGGCGCCCCGTCGGCCAGCGCAAGCGAAGCCATGGCATCGTCCTCGCCTAGGCCCTGCGCTGCGAGCCACTCGACGGCAGCCGGTCGGGCTGGCGGGTGCACGGCGTAGCGTGTGGTGCGGCTCAGAATCGTGGCGGGCAGGCGCCCCCGGCCGTCCACGACGAGCACGAGTAAGCTGTTCGCGGTGGGCTCCTCAAGCGTCTTGAGCAGGCTATTGGCCGCTGCCACCGTCATGCTGTCGGCGGGCTCAATGAGCGCGGCCTTGCCCCGACTGCTGTGGGCGCTGAGCGCAAGCGTTGCCGTCAGGGCACGGACCTGGTCGACGGCGATCTGGCGCTTGTCCTCTTCGGGGCGCACGACGTGCAGGTCCGGGTGGTGTTGCGCCGGCGATTCGGCGTCGGGATCCAGCTCGGTACCCAGAAACCGACCCAGCAGGCTTGCGGCCAGCGAGCGTTTTCCCATACCGGGCGGGCCTGCAAGCATGACGGCATGCGTCAGGGTGCCCTCGTCGACACGCCGAAACAGATGCTGCTCCAGTTCCTCTAGCCAAAACATAATCTTACTTAGGTTTCTTCAAGTCATTGCTGACGCCTACAGCGCCACCAGTTCGTCAACCAGGCGGGTCAGATCCGCTCGCAGCCCGTCGAGACTGCCGTCCGTCGAGACGACGCGATAGCGCTTGGGGTCCGACGCAGCCAGTGCCAGGTAGCCCTGCTCCGCCCGCTCAAAAAAACTGCCGGGCTCGCGTTCGATCCGGTCAGGCCCATTGGCCCTGTCCGCCAGTCGTGCGGCAACGGTGTCGGAACGGGCGGTCAGCAGCAAGGTTGTGTCGGGCCAAAGATCACCGTGCACCCATTCCGCGAGTTCGTATATACGTCGCAGGGGCAGGCCACGCGCGTGTCCCTGGTAGGCCAGGGTTGCGTCTGTGAAGCGGTCGCAGAGTACCCATTGGCCGCGCTCCAGCGCAGGTCGAATCACGTGCGCCACACTTTGCGCGCGGGCTGCGAACATCAGCAGCAACTCCGTGGTGTCCGTCACGGGCTCTTCTGCGCCCGCACCCAGCACAAGCCCGCGAATGGCCTCTGCGAGCGGTGTACCACCGGGCTCGCGCGTACGCAGCGTCTCTATGCCATGCTCGGCGAGCAGGGCCTCGAGCATGCCGATGGCCGTGGTCTTGCCCACGCCCTCGACGCCCTCGACGGACAGGAACACACCGCGTGCGCGGCTCACGGCCGCTGTCTCAGCTTGGCGAGGTAACGCTGCACGGCTTCATTGTGCTCTTCGAGCGTTGCGGAAAAGTAATGGCTGCCGTCGGGTTCGCCCGTTGCCACGAAGAACAAGGCCTCACCCTCAATCGGAGCCAGCGCGGCTTCGATCGATGCGCGGGCAGGCAAGGCGATGGGCGTGGGCGGCAAACCGTCAATGCGGTAGGTGTTGTAGGCCGTGGTCTCGCGCAAGTCGCGGCGACGGATGTTGCCGTCGTAGTCGATGCCCATGCCGTAAATGACCGTGGGGTCTGTTTCGAGCCGCATGCCGCGCGCCAGGCGCCGGCTGAACACGCCTGCGATCCGTCCACGCTCGCTGTCCAGCGCCGTTTCCTTCTCGATGATCGAAGCCAGTGTGAGCGCTGCATAGGCGCTCTCAAGTGCCGCACCCTCGCCGGCTTCGGCCCACACCGCATCAAGCGCGTCCGTCATGGCACTGTGAGCCTGAACGAGCAATGCACTCGCCGTCGTACCCCGCGCAAAGCGGTAGGTATCGGGATACAGCCAGCCCTCGATGGAGTCACCTTCAATGTCGAGCCGCTTCGCCAGCGCCCGGTGCACTTCGGGTTCGAGCCAGGGCGTGCCATCGGCGCGCTCTGCAACGCTAATGTCGAGATCGTCGCGCACAGCCTTGTGGCTCAGGATGGCGGCAACAGCTTCGGCCGCGGTCCACCCCTCAATGAGCGTCACGCGTTCGAGCTTGACGTCCCCTGCAATGAACGTGGCCATCATCTGCCGCGGCGTAGTGCCAGGCGCAAGCACGTAGTCGCCAGCCTTGATCTGGTTGCCGGACTCATTGATCCGAGCGTCGATGAGCAACCAATGCCCGGAGTCGGTAATGCCCTGCCCCACGAGGTCGTCGATCACGGCGCGCATCGTTGCGCCCGCGGGGATCGTGAACTCGGTGTCGGCATCGATGGAGAGGGGGCTGTCGAGATAGGACTGCATGCGCTGCCAGGACATGCCGGCGGCCAGGGCGCCGGCGACGAGCAAGCCAACGACGACAAGGATCAGGCGCCGCATCATGGGTGGGCCACCTCGAGTGCGTCGCGCAGCGCATCGGCGACGGGCGTGCTTGCCGGCAAGGCGCGGCCATCCACGTGCTCGAGTGAGACCACGCCGCGCAGGGCGTTGGTCACGAACACCTCGGAGGCGCGCAGCAACGCGCCGCGCGATACGCGGGTCGTGATAACGCGAGTCGTCTCGCAGACGAATCGGCGCATGACGCCGGCGACGCCGGCCCGCGATACATCGGGAGTAAGCATTTGCTGGCCGACGACGACAAACACGTTGCTCATGATACCGCAGGCAAGGTCGTCAGCCGCGTTGCACATGAGGCCCTCGTGTGCGCCACGCGGCAGCGACATGCGGGCAAGTACCTGCGGCAGACGGTTCAAGTGTTTGACGCCACCGAGCACGCCTGCGTCGGGTAACCCGGTGTCGCTGACGACGGCACGCCAGCGCTCAGGCATCTCGGCGAGCGCACCCGATGAGAGGATGCCCGTGGGCGTGGTGTGGCGCGGGGGTGCATAGCCACGTGCGCCCTCGCCGCGTGTGACGATGAGCTTGATCCAGTCCGCCTCGGGGTGGCGCGCGCCGAACGATGTCAATGCGCGGCGCACGCCGGCGCGCGATGCGCCGGAAATGCCGAGCGCTCTGCAGCCAGCCTCGAACCGGTCGAGATGCTGCTCGAGAAAACGAATGCCCCCGTTCTTGAGGCGCAGTGTTTCGAACAGGCCGTCCCCGTAGGCCACGCCGCGATCGTCAAGCGCGAGCGTGCCTGGACGATCGGCGCTCAGCCAGCGCATGACGCGTCTCGTACGGCGCGCAACAGCCCGCGCGCCTTGGCGCGGGTCTCGTCGAGCTCGTGCTCCGGGTCCGAGTCAGCGACGATGCCGGCGCCGGCGCCCAGGGACAGCTCACCGCCCGCCAGTGACAGCGTGCGGATAAGAATATTGAGATCCATGCTGCCGTCACGGTTCAGGTAGCCCAGCGACCCCGTGTAGGCCCCGCGCGGCCGTTGTTCGAGTTCGGCGATAAGCGCCATGCAGCGGACCTTCGGGCAGCCCGTTATCGTGCCGCCCGGAAACACGGCGCGGATGATGTCGCCGGGCAGTACGCCGTCTGCGAGCTCACCGCGAATGTTGGACACGATGTGGTGCACGAAGGCGTAGCTCTCGATGACCATGTACTCGTCGACGGCCACGCTGCCGGCGAGGCACACGCGCCCCAGGTCGTTGCGCTCGAGATCGATGAGCATCACATGCTCAGCCTGTTCCTTGGGATGCTCACGCAGCTCTTCCAGCAGGCGACGGTCTTCCGTCTCGGTGGCACCGCGTGGCCGGGTCCCGGCGATGGGTCGCGTCGCTACATGCCGGCCGTCGCTGTGCACAAGCCGCTCGGGTGAGGATGACGCAACGGTCAGACCCGGCAAGCGTGCCAGCGCCGAAAACGGGGCAGGATTCGCGGTGTTCAGCGCCTGGAAGAGCGTGCTCGCGGCTTCTGGCGGGCACGGCGCAGTCCAACGTCGAGACAAGTTTGCCTGGTAGACGTCGCCACGTGAGATTGCGTCGAGTGCGGCCTGCACGGCGGCCATGAATGCCTCTCCGTCGGGTTCCGACAGCGATTCGGGGATCGCCGGGTCGCAATCGCTAATCGCGGCATCTGACGCGCTGCAGTCGGCCACGATGCCGGCCACATCCTGGTCGCGTTCTGACAGGATCACTGCTTCGGGTGCGTCGCCGCGACGCACGGCGATAGCCGAGCGTACGCGCATTGCGCAGGCGACGGGCTCACCATCGGGCAGCGGTAGCGACAGGCTCGGCTCCACTTGCTGCGCCAGTTCGTAGCCCAGATAGAGAAACCAGCCGCCGAGAAACGGCCATGAGACGTCGTCGTGGCGATCCACCTGGTCCTCGAGAAACCAGTCATTAAGCGCGTCGAGGAATTCGTCGTTGCGTGGCGTCGGCGCCGTGCCGTCGTGGCGCAAACGCAGTCCACCGTGCTCGGCAACAAGCGTTAGTGCGCCTTCCGGGGCGCAAAAGAGGATATCGAAACCCTCGCCACGACCTGCGGCCGGCACGCTCTTGAGCAGATAGGGGTAGCGCTCGGGATGGCGCGCGGCCATGGCGTCGAGATCCGGCACCGAGGCCAGCGAAACGATCACCGCAGTGGCGTCTTCGACGGTGTTCTGGAGTGGCTCAGACAGACGTAAACACGAGCGTGCCGTTGGTGCCGCCAAACCCGAATGAATTGGACGCCACAGCGCTGAGCTTGGCCTCGCGCGCCGCGTTGGGCACGTAGTCGAGGTCGCACTGCGGGTCGGGGTTGTCGAGGTTCATCGTCGGTGGGATGAGCTGGTCACGCAGCGCCATGATGCAGAAGATCGACTCGACGGCGCCGGCGGCCCCCAGCAGATGACCCGTAGTCGACTTGGTAGCACTCACGGCGATCGAGTCGGCGTGCTCACCGAAGGCACCTTTGATGGCCACGGTCTCGGCGACGTCGCCTGCGAGGGTCGAGGTGGCGTGCGCATTGAGGTAGTCGATGTCCGAGGGGTTGAGCCCCGCGTCGCGCACAGCATTTTCCATGCTGCGACGCGCACCCCCGCCGTCCTCGGGTGGTGACGTGATGTGATAGGCGTCGCCGCTCATGCCGAAACCGGACAGCTCGGCGTAGATGGTCGCGCCGCGCGCTTTCGCGTGCTCGTACTCTTCGAGCATGAGTGCGCCCGCGCCGTCGCCCAGCACGAACCCGTCGCGATCGGCGTCGAACGGGCGACTGGCCCGCTGCGGATCGTCGTTGCGCGTTGACAGCGCGCGCGCCGAGCAGAATCCACCCAGCCCCAGCGGGGTCGTGGCGTACTCGGCGCCGCCTGCGAGCATCACGTCGGCATCGCCGTAGGCAATCGTTCGTGCGGCCAGGCCCAACGCGTGCGTTGAGGTGGTGCAGGCCGTGACCACAGACAGGTTCGGACCCGTCATGCCGTGCATGATGCTGATGTGGCCGGAGATCATGTTGATGATGCTGCCGGGCACGAAAAAGGGCGAGATCTTGCGCGGGTTGGCGTCGGCCTCGAGGTACTTCTTGAAGTTGCCCTCGATCGTGCCGATGCCGCCAATGCCGGCACCCATGAGCACGCCCATGCGGTGCGAGTTGTCCTCGCGAACCTCGATGCCGCTGTCGGCGATGGCCTGATTGCAGGCCACGATGCCGTACTGGATGAACAGGTCGACCTTGCGCGCTTCCTTGGGCGGAATGCCGCCGGCCGCCGCGTCGAAGCCCTGCACGCAGCCGCCGAAGCGTGTGGTAAACGCGCTGACGTCGAAGGCTTCGATGGGCCGAACGCCCGAGACACCCGAGACGACGTTGTCCCAGGCGGTTTTCAGGTCATTGCCGACTGGCGAAATGATGCCGATGCCGGTAACGACGACACGTCGCTTGCTCATGACAGGTTCCGGATGTGCTGCGCGGGCAGCAGATGCTGCACGGGCCGGTGGCCCGCGAGATCAGTCGCTGCTGCGGTTCTTGACGTAGTCGATTGCCTGCTGGACCGTCGTGATCTTTTCGGCGTCTTCGTCAGGAATCTCGGTCTCGAATTCTTCTTCGAGTGCCATGACCAGCTCGACCGTGTCGAGGGAGTCGGCACCCAGGTCGTCGACAAACGAAGCTTCGTTGGTGACCTCTTCTTCTTTTACACCGAGCTGTTCCGCGACGATGCTCTTGACCTTGTCTTCAATGCTGCTCATTGGATCGAGTCCCTCTGGAGTTCCACTGTGGGTATTCACTAACTAAGTGACAAAAAAGTGCGTCAGCCGCTGAACAGTGTCCGGGCCCAAGACCCCGCGGCAGCACGCGATTATACAAAATCAGGCGGCGGACCGTGGCCCCGCCGCCTTGCGCGGCGCGTATTGTAGGGTAAAGCGCCCCCTTCCGCCAGCCCGCGGCCGTTCAAGAAAATGCTTTTGAATCAAGCTTTTGCGACGGCCCGGTCGATCAGGCCATGATCATGCCGCCGTTCACGTGGAGGGTTTCTCCGGTGATGTAGGCCCCCGCATCGCTGGCCAGGTACACCGCGCAATGCGCGATGTCGGCCGGTCGGCCCAGCGACTCCAACGGTACCTGCGACAACATCGCGTCCCGCTGCGCCTCGTCGAGTGCGTCCGTCATGTCGGTTTCGATGAAGCCAGGGGCGATCACGTTGCTCGTGATGCCACGCGAACCCAGCTCCCGAGCTACGGACTTGGAGAACCCCACGAGACCGGCCTTGGCGGCCGCGTAATTGGCCTGGCCTGCGTTTCCCATGGTCCCCACGACCGACGAGATGCAAATGATGCGGCCGAAGCGCTTTTTCATCATGCCGCGGATCAGGCCCTTGGTCAGCCGGAACACGCCTGAGAGGTTGGTGGCAATCACGGCGTCCCACTCGTCGTCCTTCATCCGCATGAGCAGGTTATCCCGCGTGATGCCGGCATTGTTGACGAGCACGTCGGGCGGGCTGTCCTTGAGAGCGCCGATGAGCGCCGCCACCGAATCGGGGCTCGAGATATCGAGCACTTGCCCCATGCCGCGCTCGCCGAGCCGGTCGCCAATGGCGGCGGCGCCCGCCTCGCTCGTTGCGGTGCCGATGACCTCGGCACCCGCGGCGGCCATGGCGTCGGCGATGGCCGCGCCAATGCCACGCGAAGCGCCCGTGACGAGCGCAGTGCGCCCGGCGAGTGCCGTGTCGCTGAAGAGTTGTGCTGTCATGGTCTACGCTCCTTCCAATGCCGCGTCGAGGCCCGCCGGTGTTTCCAGGAATCCCGTTGCCACGCCGCGGTCGATGCGCTTTTGCAGTCCGCCGAGCACCTTGCCGGGACCGCATTCGATGATCTGGCTGACGCCCGCCGACGCGAAGGCCTGCATGGTTTCCGTCCAGCGCACCGGGCTGTGCAGCTGACGTACGAGCGCGTCACGAATCGCTGCCGGGTCGCGTGTCCTGGCCACATCGACATTGTTCACGATGTCGATGCCAGGCGCTGAAATCTCGATGCCGGCCAGTGTCTCGGCGAGCCGTGCGGCGGCGGGCTGCATAAGCGCGCAGTGCGAAGGCACGCTCACGGGCAGCGGCAGCGCACGCTTGGCGCCAGCCGCCTTGCAGGCTTCGATGGCCGCCTCGACGGCCGCCTTGTCGCCCGCAATCACAACCTGGCCAGGTGCGTTGAAGTTGACGGCTTCCACGACGCCGTCGCCGACGCTCTCGCAGGCCGCGATGACGGCGTCGTCGTCCAGGCCCAGTACCGCTGCTATGCCGCCACTGCCGGCAGGCACGGCTTCCTGCATGTAGCGCCCGCGCGTTGCGACCAGCGTCACGGCGTCCGCCAGTTCGAGGGCACCCGCGGCGACGAGCGCCGAGTACTCGCCCAGACTGTGGCCGGCCAGCAGTGAAGGCTGCGCTCCGCCCGCATCCAGCCAGACGCGCCATAGCGCGATACTTGCAGTCAGCAACGCGGGTTGCGTGACTTCAGTCTTGGAGAGTCGACCGTCCGGGTCGTCCTGACACAGCGTCCAGAGGTCGTAACCGAGCGCCGCCGAAGCAGTCGCAAACGTGTCACCGACGATGGGCGAGCGCGCCGCCATGTCGGCCAACATGCCGACCGATTGCGACCCCTGCCCGGGAAATACAAATGCCATGCTCACGTAATCGTACCGTCGCGCTGTCCAGAAACGGTCGCAATCATGTCACAGATGCGCGGGCCGAAAAACGCCGCCACGCGAGATGCCCGGCAGCGAGAGCCGCGCCCGCAATGGCCCCGTAAAGGTGCGCAGCCGTGATGACGGGTGCCCCGATGAGTGCGGCGCTACCCGTAACGGCGCCAGCCTGCGACTCATAGATCAATTTGGCGGTAAGCCCAACCAGAAGCACGCCAGACTCGAGCCGGTGCGTGCCGAGTCGCAGCAAGGCACCGTAGGCGACAAGCCCGTGAATGACGCCCGACGCGCCGACATAGCGCAGGAGTTGCGGCTCGAACTGGAACAGCGCCAGGGAGATGATCAAGGCGATGACATAATAAACGGCCCACCAACTGCCGATCGTCGTTGCGCCGCCAACGAGTGCGATGACCAGGCACAGGGCGATGACATTCATGCCCGCGTGGACAACGTTCAAGTGAACGACATGCGCGGTCAGCATTCGCCACCACTGCCCAACTTGCACGGCGTCCCGATCGAACCCCAGCACGTCAGGCAGCAACAAGTGGAGCACGCTGGCGACGGCGACGACGGCCACCAGCGGCAGCAGCCGCAACATCCCGGCACCCGTGTCCCCGCCTGCTTTTGAGTGTCCTGTCACGCGTCTGGAGCCCCGCCTGCTCTGATATACTCCGCCGCGCCGAACTCCGCCCGAGTTTTGGCGTCAAACACCGCACCGAGGAGCACGGCCGAGCGTGATGTCACGCGGCCGCAGGAGTTCAGCAACATGAAACATACAGCCGCCCCGCGCCGGCGCCAACGCCAGGCCGGTTTCACGATCCTCGAGATCGTCATCGTGGTTGTCATCATCGGCATACTTGCCGCGACGATCGGTCCGCGCCTCATTGATCGCATCGGTCAGGCGCAGACGGAGCGCGTGCCCGTCGACATCCGGTCGCTGGAAACGGGTCTGGACCTGTTTCGCACGGACCATGGCCGCTACCCGACCACCGAGGAAGGGCTCGCGGCCCTGATCTCCAAGCCCAACGACCCGAACATCGAGAACTACCCGGCCGGTGGCTACCTGCGCAGCAGCAAGATCCCAACGGACCCCTGGAAGCGCCCCTACGAGTACACATCACCGGGTCGCCAGGGCCCCTATGAAGTGCTGACCTACGGCGCTGACGGTCGCCCGGGCGGCGACGGCGAAAACGCTGACGTCACAAACTGGGACCTCTAGGCACGACACGCTGATGCGGCGCACGGCACACGCGGGCGCCAAGTGCGCACACGGGTTCTCGCTGATCGAGCTGCTGGTCACGATTGTTGTGATTGGCATGGCGGCTGCGATCGTCCTGTTGAATCCGCGCGTACTGCGCCAGACGCCCCCACTCGAGGAAGCGGTATTCGGGTTGGCGTCGCGAGTCGAGCTCGCGCGGGACGAGGCCGCGCTGCAAGGCCGCAATTTCGGCATACGTTTCTACCCGGACGGCTACACGTTTCTCGACCTCGATCCCGAGAGCGGGGCCTGGATCACGATGACGGGGGATAAGGTGCTCACACGGACCGAGTTCTCGCGCGACATGATTCCCGAGCTGACCGTGGAAGACCGCCAGATCGAACTCGATCCGCCCGCTGATCCCGTCGATCCCGATGACGATGAGGAGCCGCTGTTCGACGGCTTCGGCAACATCATCGAACGCGCGGCCGAGCCGCCGCACATCGTGATCCTCGCGAGTGGTGAGGTCACGCCCTACATTCTGGAGATCGAGCTCGTCGGCAGCGACGATTACGTTCGATTGGACAGTGACTTCTTCGGCGAGATGAGTATTACCACGGAGCGTGACTAGCCGTGCGCCGTCGCAGACAGCAGCGCGGCTTTACGCTCATCGAAGTGGTCATAGCACTTGCTGTCGCCGCGCTGGGCATCACGGGCGCCGTGATCACCGTGCTGCAACACACCGAGAATGCACGCGGGTTGCGCGATCGGACACTGGCTGTGTACGTGGCCAGCAACACGATTACCGAGCTCCGGCTCAATGCGGCGTTCCCCGACATTGGGCGCAGCACCGATGAGCGCGATTTCGCGGACCGGCGCTGGCAGGTGGTCACGGCGATCTCCGAAACGGGGATCGAGGGCTTGCGGCGCGTCGATGTCACGATCAGCGATGCGCTCTATCCGGACCAGGGCATTCGCACCGTCTCGGGCTTCGTGTCGAATCGACCGCCGTTACCGGGCGCGGCCGTGCCCTCCTTCGATCAGTTGGGCGCCCCGGCCGGCGAGATTCGCTGATATGGCAGCGCGCGCACCGCGGCAGACGGGCTTCACGCTTATCGAGGTGGTGGTCTCACTGGCCATCTTTGCCACGATCGCAGCACTCTCATTCCTGGCCTTCGATCAGACGCAGCGCGCCTCACGGTCCATCACGCAGCAGATGATCGAGCTGCAGGCCTTGCAGCGCACCCTGCAAACGCTCGGCAGTGATCTCGCCCAATTGCAGCCACGCCCCGTGCGTGAACCCGGAACGCCTGCGAGCCGCGCTGCATTATTGGCCGATACGCGCAATGTCTACATCCTCGAGCTCACCCGCGGCGGCTACGCGAACCCGCTGGGTGTGCCCCGCGCGACAGCGCAACGCGTGGCCTACCGGGTCGACGAAGGGGAGCTCGTGCGCACGCAATGGCCCGCGCTCGACAATCCGCTGAGCAGCCAGCCCCGTGAGCGCGTGCTGCTCGAAAACGTCGAGCGCTTCGAGGTGCAGTTCCTGGCCGAAGGAGGCGACAACTGGCTGGCGCAGTGGCCACCGTTGGGCGGCTCGGGCGGCGGGCGGCCGCGTGCCGTCGTGCTCATCATCGAACACGAACGGTGGGGCGAGATTCGTCGCCTGATCGAGATCCGCGGATGACGCGGCGATCTCTCAGGCACCGCCAGGGCGGTGGCGTGGCGCTCATGTTCTCGCTGCTGATCGTGGCGCTGGCCGCGAGCGTCGCCGCGGCCGTGTCCTACGACATGGTGCTCGACATGCGCCGCACACAGTCTTTGCTGTGGCAGGAACAGGCCCGCCTCTTTGCCTACGGCGCCGAGGACTGGGTGGGCGACGTGCTCGTGCGTGATGCGCAGGACACCGAAGACGACCACCTGGGCGAGCTCTGGGCGCAGGAACTGCCGCCCCTGCCCGTTGAGGGCGTGGGGATCCAGGGCGTCGTCGCCGGGCGCATTGTCGACCTGCAGTCCCGGTTCAACCTCAATAACCTCCTGGGCACCGATGGTGGGGCTGACGAACTCGAGCTCGAGCGTTTCCGACGGCTGCTGCAACTTGTGCAGATCGACCCACAACGCGCTGACGCCGTGATCGACTGGATGGACGGTGATACCGAGGTGCGGTTTCCGGGGGGCGCCGAAGACGAGACCTATACCACCCGGGTGCCGCCCGTGCTCACGGCGAACCGCCCGTTTCGTTCCGTGGGCGAACTCGCCCTCATCGAAGGGTTTGACGCCGAGGCCATGGCGCGCCTGCGGCCGCACATCACGGCGCTGCCGGCACGCACAACACTGAACGCCAACACAGCGACCTCGCTCGTGTTGCAGGCCATGGATGAGAACGTCTCGGCAGGCGACATGGAACGCGTGCTCGAAGAGCGGCAGGAGTTCGGCATAGAAGACCTGCAGGTGACCTTCGGCGGCCTGCTGACGGCCGAGTCGATCGCTTCGCTCGATCTGGCAACGAACTTCTTCGAGTTGCGCTCCGTGGTGCGTATTGGCACGTCCAGATTCACCATGTACTCTCTGGTTTTCCGCAGCGAGCAGGGCGACATCGCCGTTGTCATGCGCAGCTTCGGCAGCGAACTGTGAATGCCGTGACGCCTCAATCCTGCCCGCTTTCTCGCCGACTTCGGCCCCGATCCCAGTACCTGGAATCATGACGGACCTGCTCGCGATTCGATTGTCCTCGACGCACGACGACGTGCAGTGGGTACGCGTCGATGAGACGGGCGCGACGCGCGGCAGTCTTGCCACGGGATCCCTGGCGGACGCGGCACGTGAGGCGGCCGAGCGGTCCGTGCTGGTGGTGCTTGACGATGTCGCGGTGACCCGAACCCACTGCGACCTGCCGGTGTCGGGAAAGAAACTCGCACAAGCCCTGCCTTACGCACTCGAAGACCAGTTTGCGGGCGATGTCGACGCGCTGCACTTCGGTGCCGGCGCGGCCGATGAGGACGGCATCCGGCTCGTCGCCGCACTCGACGAACAGACGGTGACCAGCGTTCTTGAGCGGCTCGCTGAAGCGGGTATCCAGGCTCAGCACCTGCACACCTGGCACGACGCCATCGGGCCGCTTGAGGGCTTTGTGCAGCTGCTGGCCATCGGCGAGCAGGTGCTCGTTTGCGATGCAGAGGGCGATGTCGCGGCATTGCGCGGACTGCCACCCGACGCCGTGCTTGAGGCCTGGCACGCTGCGCGCGACGAAGACGCCGAGGCGGTCAATGTGCGCATCTATTTTGACGCCGATGCCAAGTCGCGATACAGCGCGGCACTGGATGGCCTGGCGAGCTCGGGCGCCGATCTCAAGCAGCTCGCCGACGGCGTACTGCCCTTTGCCGCCCGGCACATCCTGAGCCGGGGCGGCATCAACCTGCTACAGGGCGACTACGCACTGCGCTCGAATGTGGGCGCCAACTTGCGTCCCTGGGCGCTGGCCGCAACGCTGGTCGGCATCGCGCTCGTCTTGTCGGTCGTGGGCAGCGCGCTTGAGATGCGCGAGCTTGAGCGCACCTCCGCCCGGCTCGATGGAGACATCGTGCAACTGTTGCGCCGCGTGCAACCCGGTGCAGGCGCTGCCAGCAATGCCGAGCGTCAGCTCACCAACCTCGTCTCCCGCGCGCGAGGCAACACAAACACCACAGGCACGTCGGTAGGCGGCTCGGATGGTGCCCCCTTTCTCCCGACGCTGAATACGGTGGCAGGTGCCATGCAGGCGGCGGGCGATGACACCAGTATCGAGGCAATCGCCTACCGCGGCGGTGTATTCGACATTCGCATCACTGCGCCGAGCGCGCAGGTGCTCGAAGGCTTCACCCAACAGGTGTCTGCCGTTGCCGGTCTAAACGCAAAAATTCAGCGCACGGAACAGGATGAAGACATGATCAAGAGCTTTGTCCAGATTCGCGGAGATGACCAATGAGGGCCTGGTTCGAGTCACTCGAGCCGCGTGAGCGCCAGCTCCTCGTAGGTGGCGCCATCGTGCTCGCCATTGCAGCGGTTTGGCTGTTCATTCTCGATCCGATCGCGATGGGCCGTGCGCAGGCCAGCGATGACGTGTCTCGCAAGCAACTGCTCATCGAGCGTGCGCGCTCGACACTAACCGCCTCGGCACCGGCAAGTGCGTCTGGGGCAACTGCGGGCAATCGCAACTGCAGCCAGTCGATGACGCTGCTCGTTGCCACCACCGTCAACGAAGCGGGCCTGAGAAACGCCTATCGCAACAGCAGCCCGTTCGGCAACGACGGTTTGCGCGTCTCACTGGAGAATGCGAGTTTCGACCAGACCATCGAATGGCTCGGGCGGCTCCAGTCTGAGTGTGGCATCGAGGTCGAATCGGGTTCGTTCACGAATCGCACTGACCCCGGTCGCGTAGACGCGAGTATCGCGCTGGAACGCAGCCCGTCATGATCGATCTGTCAGGCCTGCGCCGGCTCGTGTTGCCGGCCATTGTCGTATTCTTCATCGCGCTGCTCGCGCGTTTGCCCGCCTCGGCCGTTCTAGGTTGGGCCCTGCCCGAGCAGGTCGCCACGCGCGGCATCTCGGGCACAATCTGGAATGGCACGATCGACGTCGTCGATGTGAACGGCGTCTCAATCGGCCCGGTGTCATGGCGGTGGCGCCCGTCGGCGCTGTTATCGGGACGGATTGGCGCAACGGTCGAGGCTGGCCTTCCTGGCGGTTACTTTGACGGCGTTGTCGGCCTCGGGTCCGGCGTCATCGTGCTCGAGGACGTGCGCGCGCTGGCGAACCTTGAGTCGCTGACGCAACGTTCGAGCATAGGCGCTGCCGGTGGCACGGCGCGCCTCACGGCGACGCGCCTGCGCATCGAATCGCTCTGGCCCGCCGACATCGAAGGTGAGGTTCTCCTCACCCGTCTCCGCTACGCCGCGACCGGCAATGCGGCGCTGGGCGGCTACCGGTTGCGTTTCGACGGCAGCGTGACCGATGACCCGGCGTTTCCCATTTCGGGTGTGCTCGAGAGCGACGGCAGTGCGCCGTTCTCTGTCAACGGCACACTGGCTCTGGGTCCCGGGCGCGCCTATGCACTCAATGCCATTGTGGCACCCGACCCGGATGCGCCTGACGAGATCAAACAGGCGTTGCAGTTTCTCCCAGCCGATCCCTCGGGTCAGCGGCAGTTGAGTTTCGAAGGCGCGCTCTAGCCCGACTCGGGTAACGGCATAAGCCGGCCGTACTGCGTGAAGTACAGCCCGAGACGCAACGGACCGAGGTCTTCACCGCGGTGTGCGTACCAGGCCGTCACGGCCCGGGCATAGCCCTCGAGCTGGGACCGGTAACGTCGGCACTCGTTGGCGAAGAACCCCTCGAGGTCACCACCTTCGTGTCTCGACGTCTTGTAGTCGATGATCCAGAGGCGGCCCTGCGAGTCGCGCACCACGCGGTCTATGACCAGCCGTGTCACAGTGCCGTTGACGACCGTTCCCAGCGCGAACTCCGCACGGTTCTCAGGTCCTGAACCACCGATGAGCCAGCCCGCATCGTCACTTTGCGTTGCGCCGTCGAGTGCGTCCAATACGCGCCTTACGTGACCGTCGAGATCTGGCTCCGCAACGCCCATCTCGGCGAGCAAGCGTCGGCTCTGCGCCGCCACGTGCGATCGGTCGGCGAGCTGCGCCGCGGGATCACCGCTGCCCGCCAGACCGTGCAACCAGGCGTGCACCACCGTGCCGACATGACGGGCACCGCTCCCGGCCCAGCCAAACTCGACCGGGTCGGTTGCGGGTTGCCCGCCGAAGCGTGCATCCGCGGCGGGCTCGGGCAAGACGGGGGGCCGCCACGCGTGCGCGATGCGTCGCGTCGTCAAGGGCAACAGACGATCGTCGACGGTTTCGTGCACGCGGTCAGGTCCGGCTCGGCTATCGGGCGCATGCTCGAGTGCGCGCAGCGCGATGTCGCCAAAGCGTCCCAATAGCGAATCAGCTGACAGGCGCGCCAACTGGCCGTCCTTGTTGCGTCGCGCACCACCAAACAGGTGCAGGCTGCGACGCGCGCGTGTCGTGGCGACATACAACAATCGGTCGAGCTCGTGCCGTGAACGCGTTTGCTCGCGCCGCCACAGCAAGTCGTGCAGCGCATCACCCCCTTCGGTGATTCTGTCTGTCACGGTACTGAACAGAATGCTGTCGCGACCGCCCTGTGCGCGAAGATCGAACAGCAGCGCCGGCTTCTGGCTGCGTTGCGTGGTGGCCTGCAGCGCCGGAATCACAACGTGGTCGAATTCCAGGCCCTTGCTCTTGAATATGGTCATGGCGAACACGCGCGGCACATCGGCGTGGCGCGTCACGCGCAGCGCGTCGAGTGCGGGCACAAGCCCGGGCAGGCTATCGAGCTGCCCCGCGTGTTCCAGCCGCGACACCGTGTCGAGAAAGCGCCAGACCTGCTCCGCCGCGTCTTCGCTCGCCAGCGCCGCGGGCCCGCCGAGCGCGCACCAGAAGCGCTCGACCCGATCGCGCAAGGTGCTCACGGGTGCCGACTGGCGGCTGGCTTCATAATGGCTCATGCAGGCTTGCGTGAGTGTGCGCGTTTCCGACTCAAGGTGTTCGAGGAACGCGGGTTGCGCCAGCAACTCGGGCACGGCTAACCCCAAGCCCTCGCGATCGGCCCGTGCGACAAACTGGTCGATGTCCTCGAGCGTCCAGCCCAGCAAAGGTGAGCGCAGCAGACCGAGCCAGGACAGTCGGTCCATGGGATGTTCGAGCGCACGCGTCAGGTTGACGAGGTCAATGATCTCGGGCAATTCGGTGAGCCGGTCGATGTCGAGCGCCTCACAGGCAATGTCGGCCGCGCGCAAGCCTGCCAGGATGGGTTCGAGCGCACCGCGGGTGCGCGCGAGAATCCCGATGCTGTCTTCGGGATGCGCGGCGCGGATGCGCGCCACTTCGGCAACGACGTCACCCGCATCGGGTGTGGCCTCATCGATGCCCGTGTGCCAGTGGACACTGCCGCCCTGCCCGGCCTTTGGGCCCACGTCGGCCGGTGCGTAGCGAACGGCATCCGTCAGCGGATCGTTACGCTCGCCAAGTACGCTCGGGAACACGTCATTGACCCACTCGATGATGCCCGTCTCGGAGCGGAAATTCGTACTGAGCAAGAGGCGCGCAAGCGTCACGCCGCCGATGCCACGTTCCCACGCATCGAGAAACAGACTGACGTCTGCGCCACGGAATCGGTAGATCGACTGCATGGGGTCACCCACACAGAACAGGGTGCGCCCGTCACCGGGTTCCCAACCTGCGGTCAGGCCCTCGAGCAACCGGTATTGCGAGGGTGCCGTGTCCTGCATTTCATCGACAAGCACGTGTCGCACCTGGTAGTCGAGTCGCAGTGCGAGGTCCGTGGCCTGCCCCGACTCGATGTCGCCGAGTGCGTCAACGGCGCGCGCCGCAAGCGCGGTGTAGTCTGCGACGCCGCGGCCGGCCATGAGCCTCTCGAGTTCGGCCGCCGCCAGCGGCAATAGTTGCAGCAGGGCCTCGACGACGCGCCATTGATCATCGTCATACGCGGGATCGGGCAGCGCAGCGATGTCTGCCAGCGCCTCTGCCAGTGCTGTGTCGGCGATGCTCGCAATTATGTCGAGGAACGCCGCCTTGTCTGCCTTCGCGGCCTCGGGCTTGGCCGGAAAGCCGTCGCGCACCGTGACCGTCTTTCTCCACGTGCCTTTGGCCGTGAGTAGCGCCCCGGCAAGCCTGCGCCAGAATGGCAGCGCACCTGCATCGGGTGACGGCCACGCATGCGGCAGCGGCGCATCAGGCGCCTCGCCCGACTCGGCGCGTCGCGCATCGACACGCTGCAGGATCGCGAGCAAGGCCTCGCGTTCGCTTGCCGGGAACAAGCGGTCAACGTGAGCCACGCTGGCCTCCACGAGTGCCTGCAACGCCTGCTCGCTCGCCGCACGCAGGTCCTGGCGATTGGCGCCTGCGCGCAACAGCACGCCAAGCCACTGGTCGCGTCGCGCCAGCATGGCCGTAATGTGGCGACGCCATGCGAACCCGCTGGCATCGAGGTGGGACAGAAACTGCCGCGCGGCATCACCCGGCGTCTCCGGTGTCGCGAGCCAGTCAAGCAAAGCCGCCGCCGCGTCTTCGTAGAGCCGTGCCTGCTCCTCGGACTCAACGATGCGCACACGCGCAACTCGCGAGGTCACGGGCATGGCCGACACGAGCCGGCTGTTGAGCGCGTCGAGTGTCATGATCTGGAGCCGCGCCGGCGTTTCGAGCAGCGACCAGCCCTGGCGCTGATCCTGCTCAAGCACCGAGCGTGCATCGGCAATGACACTGGCTTCGTAGTCGTCGTCGGGCGTCGCGCCGTCTCGCGCCTGTTGCAGCGCCTGCACGATTCGCCAGCGCATCTCGGCGGCGGCCTTGCGCGTAAACGTGATCGCCAGCACCTCTTCGGGTCGCGACACCCGCGCGAGCAGACGCAGGAAGCGTTGCGTAAGCAGGCCCGTCTTCCCCGACCCCGCCGGCGCCTGCACGATGAACGAGCGTGCTGTGTCCAGTGCCGACGCGCGCGCGTCGGCATCGCGCAACGGCCTAGTGGTCATTACGAACGAGCTCCGCGTTTCGGCTGAGCCAGTTGAGGTCTGTGAGATCGGGCCAGCGCGCCACGGCGGCAGGCGCCGTCACGAATCGAATTGCGCGTGCGCTGACCTCGTCGCGCCAGGCGGCGATGTGCGCCGCCATGTCACCGCGCCGGATGGATGCACCAGACGGCACGATCGCGCCGGCGTCATCGTCAACGAGGGCGCTATAACGGTGCGCGTCGCGGTTGAGGCCAACGAGTGCGATTCCCGCCGGCGGCTCTCGCTCCGTCAACGCGTAGAGCACAAGTTGCAGGTGCTTCTCGGCAACAGTCACCGGATTCAGCGAGAGTCGAGCCGCTGTCTTGTAGTCAATGATGAGCGTGCCCGCCTCGGTGCGATCGACGCGGTCCAATCGCAGATGTACGGCCATACCGCTTACAAGGAAGGTGCGGGATTGTTCGCGCGCCACCACCTGGAACACCGGGCGCGCCGCGTCGGCGACGAGCAGGTCCTCGATCAGGGTCGCCGCGCGGCCCTCCTCGAGGCGCAGCAGCGCACGCAACACGGGATCGGCGTGAACAAAGCGACCGGCCATCGTGCGAGCCAGCGTCTCTCGAATGCGCTCGCGGCGCGATTCGGGATCTAATTGTGAGATTGCTGACTGACTGTCGAGCGACGCGTACAACGCATCGAGCGCGTCGTGCATGATCATGCCGCGCAGCCTGGGATCGATGCCGCGCACGGGATCCTCGAGTGCGTCGAGATGCCAGCGCCCAATCGCGATCGCGGCAAAGGGGTCACTGTCAATGAGTGTCAGTGCCGTGGTGGCCCGATACAGCCGGCGTGCCGTGTCAAATGCGGACAACGCGGCGGGTTGCGCGGTGACGGACAGGCTTCCCGCAATCTCGCGCCAGCCCAGAGCGCCGTCGGCCAGGTCCTGCGCGGGTCGCGTCTCGAGGTCGGCGAGCAAGGGCGACGGCAACAGCTCGCTGTCTTCCTCGCGCTCGGCGTGACTCATGACGATGTCAGGTGCTGCTGCCGCCAAGGCCGAGAATCGACGTCGCCAGAACCGGGACGTCTGTTCGGGCGTGGCATCGGGCAATTCGTGAGCCCGCTGCAGGCTGCGCGGCAGCAGCGGATCCGCACGCCCAACAGGCGGCCAGCGGCTCGCATCGAGCCCCGCAATCCACACGGCATCGAACCCAAGGCCAGGCATTTCGAGCGGACCGCACACGAGCACTTCGGCGCCCTCGCCCTCCGACTGGT
Source organism: Pseudomonadota bacterium (assembly GCA_039821605.1). Lineage (GTDB taxonomy): Bacteria > Pseudomonadota > Gammaproteobacteria > Steroidobacterales > Woeseiaceae > CALBPI01. The sequence continues at coordinate 967,892 of JBCBNV010000001.1, forward strand.
ACAGCGATTCGGCCAGCAGGTCCTTGAGCGCTGCGAGCGCATCGCCCAGCGTGATGCTGCCCGTGGCAGCGGCGACCGGTCCCAGCGCATTGAGCGCGACATGGAATGCGCGGCGCAGCTGGTACACGGGCGAATCGGTGGCGACGGCTTCAAGCCAACCTGCGGCCGCCAGCGTCTCCGCAATCATCTCGGCCCAGGCTGAAGGCGCCTGGCGACGGTCCGATTCGGCGGACAGGCGTTGAATGGCGTCAAGCCATGGCGGCGCCAGCGCTTCGGCAAAGTCGGCGAGCGCCCCGGGCTGCCACGGACGGTCGGGATGCCCGCGAAGTTTCTGCTCCAGCAGCAGCGGTTGCGTGTGTTCGCGCGGTGTCATCACGGCGCTGCGGAGCAATCGAGACAGGCTGGTGAACGACTGCGGCCGATGCGCGAAGTCGAGCAGGCGCATGGCGATATCGATGGCCGGGTAGCTGTCGAGCGTTCGCCCGTAGGAGACTTCGAAGCCTGTTCGGTCCTCATCGAGGCGCACGCTGCCGGCCGCGGGCGGCAGGAACCCCTGGCGGAACCAGCGCCCCACGTCTTCGGCAATTCCCGCCAGGCCGGGCACGACGATGGCGACTCGCGTGCCCGGTTGCGCGTCCCGCAGGGCGCGCGCCCAGCGACCCGCCGCGATGAGCTCGTCACGAAATGTCGCGCAGCACACGCGCCGGGGCGCGGCGAACACCGCCGATTCCGACAGGGGCTCGAACCGCGCCGCGCCCATGGCGTTCATTAGCGTTTCTTGATCGGGCGTCAGTTCATCAAACCCCGCAAGCAAAACATGGCCCGTCAGCGCGGCGGCGAGCGACGGCCCTGCGCCTGCCAATACGTGCGGCAGATCGGCTTCAAGCAGCCAGTCGTTGTGCGCCGTGCGTCGCAGAACTTCGTCCACGCAGGTCACGAGGAATCGGCTGTCATCGTCAAACGCGGCAGCGGCTACCTGATCCGGGGCGAGCGCATAGCGCCGCATCAGGCCGTACGCATTGGCCGCAAGGCCCGCAAGGGCGAAGCCCTGGGTTTGGCTTTGGCCCGAATCCGCGAGTGCATTGCGTGCCGCCTGACGCCAGAGTGCGCGTGCCGCCGCTGGACTGAGCAGTTGCGGCAGCGCCTGCCCTGCCACGGGACGCAGTCGGCACGCGGTCGCAAGCTGGCGCACCCAGGTGCGCCAGGGCAAGACGTCCATGGCGGGCCAGGCCTCGGCACCGGCACCCAGCGCGCGCTGCGCCACGTGGCGTTCAATGGCGCGCGCAAGGCGGCGGCCGCTCGTGACGACGAGCGCGTAGCGGCCGCTGTCGACGGCTGCCGCCAGCGCGTCAGAAAGCATCAGGGTTCAGTCGCCAACGGCGGCCGGACGCGGCACGTCACCCTGCATGGCCTCGAGCACCGCATTGATGCGCGAAAACACTTCGGTCATCTGTTCAGGCTCGGGCAGCAAGGTGATGCGGAAATGATTCCGGTACGGCGTGTTGAAACTGCTGCCCGGCGCGAGCAACACGTGCTGCTCCTCGAGCAGACGGAAGGCGAAGGCCTCGTCGTCAAAGTCCGGGAATGCATCCGTATCGACACCCACGAACGCGTACATGCTGCCTTGAGGTACCACGAGCGTGAGCCAGGGATTTTGCGCGACGGCGTCGATAACGGCCTGGCGCGTCTGGTGCAAGCGCCCGCCGGGTGTCGTGAGCTCGTGGATACTCTGGTAGCCACCAAGCGCGGTCTGCACGGCCCATTGAGAGGGCACATTGCTGCACAGGCGCAGCGCCGCGAGCAGCTCGAGGCCGTCAATGTAGCTGCGGTTGTCTTGTGCGGTGCCACTGAGCGAGCACCAGCCCACGCGGTACCCACAGGCGCGATACACCTTCGACAGGCCGCTGTAAGTAATGCAAAGCGTCTTGTTGACGAGTGTCGCCATGGGTACAAACCTGGCGCCGTCGTAGGTCATCTCGTCATAGATTTCGTCGGCCATGACCACAAGCTCGTGGCGCTCGGCAAGCTCGGCGATCTCGCGCAGGAGCGACTCCGGATAGACGGCACCCGTGGGATTGTTGGGATTGATCAGCACGATGGCGCGCGTTCGCGCCGTAATCAGCCGCTCGATATCCGCGGCATCGGGCATGAACCCCCGATCCGGCCGGCAGTCGTAGTGAACCGGGCGACCCCCATTCAGCGTCACGGACGCACTCCATAGCGGATAGGTCGGGCTCGGAACCAGAACCTCGTCGTGCAGGTTGAGCAGGCCGCGCAGTGTGAGGTCGATGAGCTCGGATACGCCATTGCCGATGAACACTTCCTCGGCCGTAACGTCCATGACGCCGCGGTTCTGCTGCTGCATGACCACGGCTTCGCGCGCGGGGAAGATGCCTTTCTGGTGGCAATACGCCTCGGCGGCCGGCAGGTTCTCGATCATGGCGAGCCGCATCGTCTGCGGCGTACGAAAACCGAAGCGCCCCGGGTTGCCGATATTCAGGTGAACGATTTCGTGCCCGAGTTTCTCGAGTTCGTGCGCGCGCCGTGACAGGCGCCCACGGATTTCGTAGCGAACGTGTTCGAGCCGATCGGCGGCATTGGGACCCGCCATGGACGCATCTCCGACAACAAAAAACGAAGAGTAACCGAAATAACGCGCGGCAAAAAAAAGACCCGGACGGCAAAACCGCCCGGGCCGGGTTCCGCACGGAGAAGTACGGATGCTGAGCACCCGATTGCTGGCTACTGCACTCGGGCGTCATGCCTGGTGGTGTCGGCGACTGTTTGACGGCGCTCTGGCGCCCTGGCCTGCCGACTTGGAGCGGCGTGGATGCCTGGGACCTGCTGTCACAGGGGGCGTCCGGGGCTGCTCATACGATGGCTAAAGCCTAGCAGGCACGGGCGCGGTGCGTACACCGTGAAACCGAACAGAATCCAGAAAATACCTGATAAAAAATTCATTATTCATTGTTTTTATTAGTATAAAAAAATTTGATTTAACAGTGGATTTCCTTGCTTCGGTTTGTGGCAGCCCCGACCTGTGGGTGTCAGGACGCGCCCCGGGCTACCTGTCAGCCCCCATTGCCGAGCCTGTGTCGGGCTTGTGCCGGCCCGGGCGCTCAGGGACAATTTAAGGGTTTTGTGCCAGTGGTTGTCGAAACGCGGGTGTCCCCGCGAGCCCCTGGCGCCACACGCAGTTTGCGGGAGTCAACATTGGAAAAGATCCTGGTCGGCCTGAAGCGGGTCGTAGACTACAACGTGCGTATCCGGGTGAAAACGGATGGCAGCGGCGTCGAGACTGATGGGGTCAAGATGTCGATCAACCCTTTTGATGAAATTGCGCTTGAAGAAGCCCTTCGAATTCGCGAGCGCGGCGAAGCGAGCGAGGTCGTGGTCTTCTCTATCGGAGCCTCGGACGCGCAGCAACAGTTGCGAACCGGGCTCGCGATGGGCGCGGATCGCGCCATTCTCGTCGAATCCGCCGACGCCGTGGATCCGCTGAGTTCGGCAAAGGTCATCGCCAAGCTCATAGAGGCCGAATCGCCGGAGCTCGTGATTCTGGGCAAGCAGGCGATCGACAACGACAACAACCAGACGGGCCAGATGGTGGCTGCGCTCTGGGATCGGCCGCAGGCGACGTTTGCATCGAAAGTGGTGCTTGCCGATGGCAAGGCGACGGTAACGCGTGAGGTCGATGCGGGTCTCGAGACCATCGAGGTCGATTTGCCGGCCGTCGTGACCACGGACCTTCGGCTTAATGAGCCGCGCTACGTGAAGCTGCCCGACATCATGAAGGCCAAGAAGAAGCCGCTCGACACAACGCCCATAGCAGACTTCGGGATCACACCGGATGACGCGTTCGAGGTGACCGAGTACGCACCGCCGCCACAGCGCAGCAAGGGCGTGATGGTCGAAGACACGGCGGCACTGGTAGCCGCGCTCAAGGACAAGGGGCTGATCTGATGTCGAGCATTCTCATTGTTGCAGAGCACGCCAACGGCGCGCTCAACCCGGCCACGGCCAAGTGCGTCGACTGCGCGCGTGGCATCGAAGGTGGTGACATTCACATTCTCGTGCTGGCCGATGCGCCCGATGCCATCGCCGCCGAGGCGGCTGCGCTTGAGGGCGTGAGCAAGGTACTGACGGTCGCTGACGCGGCGTTCGCCGCACCGCTGGCCGCAGCGTTGGCGCCGCAGGTTGTGGCCTCCGCGGCGGGTTACGACTACGTGTTCGGTCCGTCCACAACGTTCGGCAAGGACCTCATGCCGCGCGTGGCTGCCCTCCTCGGCGTCAACCAGCTGTCCGACGTCATGGAAGTCGTCGATGCGCGTACGTTCAAACGTCCGATATACGCCGGCAATGCCATCACGACAGTCCGGGTTCGTGACGGCTACACCGTCGTGGCCACGGTGCGCGCGGCGTCATACAAGACAGTGGGCAACCAGGACGCGGCGCCCGTCGAGGCCACTGAGGCGGTGGGCGGCACGCCCGCACACACGCGTTTTGTCGGTGTACAGACGGGCGACACCGATCGACCCGACCTGCAGACCGCGGCCCGGGTGATCTCTGGTGGTCGCGCACTGGGCAGTGCCGAAAATTTCGAGATCATTTTCGATCTCGCAGACTCGGTGGGTGCCGCTGTCGGTGCCTCTCGTGCCGCCGTCGACGCGGGTTACGTACCGAACGAACTGCAGGTGGGCCAGACGGGCAAGATCATCGCGCCTGAGTTGTACGTCGCCATAGGTATCTCGGGTGCGATCCAGCACCTCACGGGCATCAAGGATGCCGGCACAATCGTGGCCATCAACAAGGACGAGGACGCGCCCATTTTCGAAGTGGCGGACATTGGCCTCGTGGGCGACTTGTTCAAGGTCATCCCCGAGATCAAGGCTGCACTCGGCTGAGCTGCGCGCGTGTCCGCGGCGTCGTGCCGCGGACACGGTCCCGCGTCCGCGCGCCGTCAGACGACGAGCGCGATCATGACGCCCAATGCCGCTGCCCCGGCCACCACAAAGGGGCGGCACAGTCGCAGCAGGCGCTTCAACGTCGCCTCTGTGCCGGGATGCGTGCCCTGCGTCTCGATTCTCGACACCAACACCACGGCACCTCGAAGAAAAGGCCGCGCCGCCATCGTGAACCCGAACACAAGGGCGAGTGCCCCGGCGGCACCGTAAATGACGGCGCCACCCACATCACTGCGTGCGCCGATGACAAACACGGCCGACAACGCGGGCACGAGTAACCAGAAACCGAAATTCTCAAGCTGACGCAGCTGCGCGCGCCCAGGCAAGTCCGGGAACGACAGTGTCGTTACGGCAAGGAACACGCACAGTGCGATCAGGCCAGCCGCGAGCGTGACGGTCGTGGTGCCAAGTCCGTAGACGCTGGCAAGCGCCGCACCGTGCTGTAGCGTGCCGGTCAGCGCTACGACTCCGGCAAGCACCAGCAGCGCTGTGAACGAAACGCGCGCCTGGGTCGCGGCCTGGCGCCGCCTCTTGCCGTTGATGTTGTGCCGGGCCATACGGCGTGTGGCTGCGAGCAAGACTGCGGCAGCGCTGAACCAGGCGGCGAAACACAGGGCCGCAACGATGTCGACAAGCACAGATGTCGCGCCCGGAGAGGCGCGTTCCCCGAGGTGTCAGAGACGGTCGAGGATCGCCTCGGCCGCGCTGACCCGAAACTCGCCCGGCGCTTCGACGGCAACCGCCGTCGCGACGCCGTCGTCAACGATGATGGCAAAGCGCTGACCGCGCAGACCCATACCAAAGCCCGTGGCATCGAGCTCAAGACCCAAGGCTTTGGTGTAATCGCCGTTGCCGTCGGCGAGCATCATGACGTGGGCGCCAGCGTCGCGCGATTTGCCCCAGGCGTCCATGACGAAGACGTCGTTGACGGCCAGGCAGGCGACCGTGTCGACCCCCTTGTCGGCGAAGCCCTGCGCGTGCTCGACATAGCCCGGCAGGTGATTCATCGAACAGGTAGGCGTAAAGGCGCCGGGTACTGAAAACAGCACGACGCGCTTGCCGCTGAACAACTCGTCGGTCGTGATCTGACCCGGACCGGAATCCGTCATCACACCAAATGCGCCTTCAGGCATCTTGTCACCCGTAGCAATGCTCATCGTGATCCTCTCTGTCTTGTGGTGTCGTGGTTTAGTGCGGGCCCGATGCCACTTCGCCGGGGAAATTTCCGGCTTTGGGTAGCATGGCCGGCACTTCGTGGTGCAGGACATCAGCCAGCCAGCCGCTGATGCGGATGATCTGGTCCAGATCCAGCCCCGTGTTGAACCCGCTGCGGTGCAACAGGTACACGAGGTCATCGGTGGGAATGTTGCCGGTTGCGGCCGGCGCGAACGGACAGCCGCCGATCCCGCCGATGCTCGCGTCGAGCGCACGCACGCCCGCCTCCACGGCGGCGAATGCGTTGGCCAGCCCCGTGTTGCGTGTGTTGTGGAAATGGCAGCGCAGTGGCGTTCCGGACGCAACATCCCGAACCGCTTCCACAAGCCGCGACACTTCGGCCGGCGCGGCAACGCCGATGCTGTCGGCGAGCGCCAGCTCATCGGGTTCACCGGCAACAACACGGCGGGCAATATCCTGGACGCGTGAGTGCGCCACCTCGCCCTCGAAGGGACAGCCAAACGCCGCAGACAGGGTCACGCCGGCACGAATGCCATCGCGCCTGGCCTGCTCGGCAATGACGAGCCAGTCCTGCACCGATTGCTCTGTCGGAACGCCCTGATTGCGCTGGTTGTAGGTGTCCGTAACGACCACGGGCATGGTGATCGCGTCGACGCCGGCCGCCACAGCGCGATCATAGCCCCGCTGGTTGAGTACGAGCCCGATATAGGTCACGTCCTCACGACTTGGCAGCAGTTTCATGAGCGCCTCCGCATCGGCCATCTGCGGCACCCGCTTGGGATGCACGAAGCTCGTCACCTCGATGCGCCGCACACCGGCATCTATGGCCCGTGTGATGAGTGCGGCCTTCTGCTCGGTGGGCACGATGTCGACTTCGGATTGCAGGCCGTCGCGGGGACTGACCTCGACGACCTCGATGTGTGGGCGGTTCAGCACCCGCGAATCATAGCAGACGGCGGTATTTTCGCTGCGTCGGGCGACACCAGGTGTGCATCCGCCAAATGCTGCATTGCAAAAAACTTAATGACGATTAAAATTAAGCGCTTGGCATAGCGCTAATGGAGCACTCCGTGGATTTCAGACTTACCGAAGAACAACAGATGATCCAGTCGGCAGCGCGTGATTTTGCCCAGAGCGAGATTGTCCCCGTCGCGGCGGCGTTCGATCAGAGCGGTGAGTTTCCGGCCGAAACGATCGCCAAGGCCGGTGAGCTAGGATTCATGGGCATCGAGGTGCCCGAGGCCTATGGTGGCGCCGGACTCGACGCGGTCTGCTACGCGCTCGTCATGGAAGAAATCGCCGCAGCCGATGCCGCGCATTCGACGATCGTTTCGGTCAATAACTCGCTCTACAACAACGGCATCCTGCTGTTCGGGACCGAGGACCAGAAACAACGCTACGTGGGGCCCGTGGCCCAGGGCCAGGCCATCGGTGCCTATGCGCTCACCGAGCCGCAGTCGGGATCGGACTCCAGCAACATGCGCTCACGCGCGGTGCTCTCGGACGATGGCAGCCATTACGTCATTAACGCAAAGAAATCCTGGATCACGTCGGGCCCGGTTGCGGACTTCGTCGTGCTGTTCGCCATGACCGACGCTGAGGCCGGCGCCTCGGGAGTCACGGCCTTCATCGTCGAGACTGACCAGCCCGGATTCGCGCGCGGCAAGACCGAGCCCAAACTTGGCATTCGTGCCTCGGCGACCTGCGAAATTGAGCTCACCGACTACCAGTGCCCTGTTGAGAATCGGCTCGGGGATGAAGGCGCAGGCTTCAAGATCGCCATGAGCGTGCTCGATGCCGGGCGCATTGGTATCGCGGCGCAGGCCGTTGGCATCGCGCGCGCCGCCTACGAGGCCAGTGTCGACTACGCCCGTGAGCGGACGGCGTTTGGTTCTCCGATTGGCAGCTTCCAAATGAACCAGGCCAAGATTGCGGACATGAAGACACGGCTCGAAGCTGCGCGACTGTTGACCCTGCAGGCCGCCTGGTCCAAGGAAGAAGCGCTGCGCACCGGGGCCCGCAATACGCTCAACTCGAGTATGGCAAAGCTCTACGCGTCGGAGACGGCCATGTTTATCGCCCACCACGCCGTGCAGATACACGGTGGGATGGGCTACAGCAAGGAGATGCCGGTTGAGCGCTACTTCCGTGATGCCAAGATCACGGAGATCTACGAAGGCACCAGCGAGATTCAGCGCATGGTGATTGCCCGTTCGGAGACGGGACTGCGCTAGTCGGGATGACGTCGGCCGAGCGGCCGGCGCGCGCCATTAGTTTTCGTTGTCGGCCACGTTGATCACGAGCCCGTCGAGGGCGTCTGTGATCTCGATCTGACACGTCAGGCGGCTCGTATCCTTCCGCTCGTAAGCGGCGTCGAGCATGCTGTCTTCCATGTCGTCCATTTCCGGCAGCTTGTCGAGCCAGGCCTCGTCCACATAACTGTGGCAGGTGGCGCAGGCGCAGGCGCCGCCGCACTCGGCAACGATGCCGTCCACGCCGTTGTTGACGGCCACTTCCATGACCGTGTAGCCGGCTTCGGCTTCTACTTCCTTACGCGTGCCGTCTTGTTCGACAAAGATGATTTTGGGCATGAGGTTCTGTTTCTGTGGGGCTGTTGGGTTGAGAATTCGATGAAAACGCCGTCTCCAGACGCACGCGTGCCGGGCCAGTGCCCGGCACGCTTCGTCTGAAAACTAACGACTAGTCGTCGGCGGAATCTCTCTCGCGGTCGCGGCGCACCTGCTGACGCGCGAGTCGCAGCTGTTCGAGACGCGCCTCGTCGCTCGTGATGACCTTGATCCACTGCTGCGCCAGGTTGCGGCTGCGGTCGGAGCGCGCGGCCTGGCGGAAGGTGTTTTTGGCGTCGCCGAGACGGTCCAGGTTGTACAGGCACATGCCAATCGTGATCTGGCTGTCCGACGGGTTCTGCAAACCGCCCTTGCGCAGGCCCTCACGGCCAGCATCGACACACTCGGCGTACTGCTCTGTGTTCAGGTAAGCGATCGCCAGGCGGGCATCGAGGTCGCCGTCCGAGGTCCGACGGGCGGCTTCACGCAGGGCGGGAATCGCTTTGTCGTCTTCGGCAGCCAGCGTCCATGCCTGCGACAACAGGCGGTAGTTCTTTGCGTCCTGGCTGATTGCGCCGCTGTCCATGCCTTCCTCGAGCACCTTGGCCGCCTTGTAGGGAATCTCTCCCTGCAGGTAGAGCTGTGCCATGGTGACGAGCTCACTTTCGCTCGTGAGAATGCCCTGAGTATGTGCGGCCTCATAGACGGCCAGCATTTCCTTTTCCTGGTCGAGCTCCGAGTAGATGCCACCGAGTGCCATCCAGTAGGACTTCTTGGGCCAGGTGACCAGCAGGATCTTGAGCGTGTCGCGCACGCAGGTGTAGCGCTCGAGCTGGTAGCACGCGTAGTACTTGAGGTTGTACCAGTCCTCACGAATCGTCGTGCCACGCTCCTTCGCCTCAGCAATGGCCGCGTCGAGTGGCGCGATCATCTTGTCGAACTGCTCGGTCTGCGCGTAAGCCTGGGCCAACAGCACGTAGGGCTCCGGCGCCGGATTCGTCGTCGCGGCGAACCACTCATTGAGGTAGCTGATCGTGCGGTTGTAGCGTTCTTCGGTCGCGTGCAGCTGGGCCAGCGTGTAGATCGTCTGCAGACGCATCTGCGGCTCGACGGTCGGAAGCCCGACGAGCTGCTCGTAGGCACGAATGGCGCCATCCGTGTTGCCCGAGCTGTACTCGATGAAGCCCTTGAAGTTAAGCACGTTGGTGCGTTCAAAATCGGTGATATCGTCGGCCAGCATGCCGTCGATGATGCGCCTTGCGCCCGGCACGTCCTTCTCATCGATGGCTTCCTGCGCTTTGGTGAGCTTGTCATAGACGGGCTTGGACAGCGCTTCCGCTTTCTTCGTCTGACGCTGCGGCGGCTCGTCATCGTCCTGAGCTAGCGCAGCACCCGACCCGAGTCCCAGCGTGAGTGTGAGCGCCAGCGTGCCGAGCAGGCCTGCGCGAAAGCGTTTTCGGGGGATCAGGCTAAACATCATGGCTTACTTCTCGAGCTGGAAGCGGATACGGGTTTCGACACCCGGAACCTCGACAGGTTTCCCATCAACGACACGTGGCTTGTACTTGAACTTGAGTACGGCCTGCGTGGCGGCGCGGTTGAACAGCGAGGACGTCGTGTAGGTGACCACGGGGTCCTTGACCGTGCCCGCCTCGGTCACTGTGAACATCAAGTCCACGTAACCTTCGAGTCCGCGCGACAAAGCGCGGTTCGGGTAGACGGGGGCAACACGCACGATGGGCAGGTACTCACCGTCCGCGTAGGACAGCTCACCAGGGGCCGCGATGTTTGTGCTCGTGCTGATCGTCGGTGCGCGCACACTGATACCCGTGACGTCCGGGTTGACGTCGTCGGTGGGCGGCGGGGGCACATCGGGTGGCGGCGTTTCCGGTTTCTGTGGCTTTTCAGGCTTGCGTTCCTCGCGGTTCACAACCTCTTCCTGCCGGACGCGCACGAAGTCGAGCAACTGGCGCTCGCGGGGATCCGTGACGGCGCTCTCGCCCGTCTCGATAAGGAATGTCATGAGGAAGAGCAGTGACGATGTCACGAGGGCTCCCGACACAATGGCAATCAAGTATCTGATCATCTTGCTACCTCCGCCCCGTTAGGGGCCGTGCGGCCATGTCTGGCCGCGCTACAACGTTTCCGTCGCCAGTGACACGTTTTCGACCTTGGCCGCCTTGGCCGCGTCGAGCACGATCCTAAGCGTCTCGTTGTTCGATTTTTTATCCGCCTGAATCACGACGGAGCCCTTCGGGTTTTCCGAGTGCAGCCGTTCGATGGTCGCGCGCACCACGCGCGGGTCGATGCGACGACGGTCCATCCAGATTTCGTTGTTCTCGCTAATGGCAATCAGGATGTTGGCGTCCTCGACCTTTTGGGCCGTATTGGCCTCAGGGCGCTGGACATCGAGGCCCGATTCCTTGATGAACGACGCGGTCACGATGAAGAAAATGAGCATGATGAACACGACGTCCAGCATGGGCGTCAGGTTGATCTCATTGTCTTCTTCGGTTTGGCTTGCTCTTCGGCTCACTACAGCTTCTCCTGCACCGTGGCGTTCAGTCAGTCCGCCATGGAGACGTTCTTGACGCCTGCATCGCGTGCCGAGTCCATAACGACAACCAGAGTCTCGTTGTACGAGTCCTTGTGCGCCTTGATGACGACGGAACCCTCGGGGTTCTCGGCGTGCAGACGCTCAATGTTGGCGCGCACGGCCCGTGGGTCAATGCGCCGGTTGTCGATGAGAATGTCATTGTTGTCGGCAATGACCACGAGGATGTTCTCGTCGTTGGGCTTGCTTTGGGTCGGCGCGTCCGGACGGTTGACGTCCAGGCCCGATTCCTTGATGAACGAGGCCGTCACGATGAAGAAGATCAACATGATGAACACGACGTCCAGCATGGGCGTCAGGTTAATCTCGTTCTCTTCCTCGTCGCCGCCAGCGCCGCCGCCAATTCGTCTGCGCATGCTCCAGGCCTCCTAGTGGTCCATCGTGAGCGAGTCTTCGAGCAACCCGATCTCACGCTCGGCACGCCGGTTGAGCAACGTGACGAGCAGTACGCCCGACAGTGCCCCGACCATGCCTGCCATTGTAGGGATCGTGGCCTGGGAGACGCCGTCCGCCATGGAACGTACGTTACCCGAGCCCGACAGAGCCATGACCTCGAACACCCGGATCATGCCCGTCACCGTGCCCATGAGGCCCAGCAGCGGGCACAGTGCGACCAGCGTTTGAATAAACGCCAGCCACTGCTCCACCTGAAGCTCGACCTGGGCCACCATGGCTTCACGAATGCGGTGCGCGTTCCATGAGCGGCGCTCAGGACGCGCCTCCCACTTGTTGCGGACCTCTTCGATGAGCTTGGGCAAATCCGTGCGATAGAACATGGCGCGCTCGACGATGAGCAACCACATGACGAAAATCGTCAGTGCAATAGCCCACACCATCGTGCCGCCCGATTCCATGAAGTCACGGACGTTAAGAAACTGGTCTGTCAACCAACGCATCGTCGACTCCTAGCTGCGGTGCGCCGCCTCAGAGTGCTCGGCGATGAGGCCCGCGCTCTGCTCTTCGAGGATGTTCACGAGACGCTTGGCGCGACCCGACAGCACCGTGTGCAGCAGAACCATGGGGATGGCGACAACAAGGCCCAGTACCGTGGTAACCAGCGCCTGCGAGATACCGCCCGCCATAAGCTTGGGATCGCCCGCACCGTACAGCGTGATGACCTGGAACGTCTTGATCATCCCCGTCACCGTGCCCAGCAGACCCGCCAGCGGAGCGACGACCGAGATCACTTTGACCATGAGCAGGCCACGGTTGATCTTCGGGATCTCCTTGAGCACCGCTTCGTTGAGCTTGAGCTCCAGCGTTTCGGTGTCGACGGACTTGTTCTTGGTGTAGGCCGACAGGACACGACCCAGCGGGTTGTCTTCGCTCGGGCTGTCGATGGCTTTGAGCTGGTTGTTCACCTTCGCGTTCGCGGCGAGCAGGCTCATGAGCAGGAACAGCGCGATGAGGACACCGATGATGCCCAGCGCGATGATGCAGTAACCCACGATGCCACCCTGCTTGACGCGATCGAGCGGCGTCAAAGACTCAACGAGCGTGGCGAGAACACCGCCACGAGTCGGGTCAATGCCGACCACAACGGGCTGACCCGCCGAAGCGCGCATGAGGTCACTCGTGGAGCTCGTGTAACGGCCCTGCGGCTGCTTGGGCAGGCCCGATACCGTGCCGTTTTCGCCGACGTTGGGCGAGAACTGCAGGTAGCGGCCATCGCCGACGAGTACGAAGTTGCCGATACGTGCGACGGACGTGGTGACCACGCTGCCATTCTCATCGATAACGTCCGTATCGAACTTGGCGACCTTGCCCGACTCGGCGATTTCCTGCTGCAGCATGAACCAGAGGCGCTCGATCTCTTCGATCTCGGCCAGGTTCGTGGCACCCGACACCTTCGTGCCCAGGTCGACGAGGAACTGCTCGCGGTCGGGGTACTGGATGTTGGTCAGCGAGTTTGAGAACACGCTCTGCGTATCACCCGTTACCTGCTGCAGAACCCCAAACAGCTCCTTGAGCTCGCCCAGCGCTTCGCTGAGCTCGGCTTCCTTGATGGTCAGCTGCTCGTTGTTGGACGCGAACTGGCCTTCGAGCTGCTCGCCGCGGCGTTCCGCGGCAGCCCGCTCATTGCGCGCGGCATTGAGCAGCTGCTGCTGTTCCGACCTGCGCGAGTTGAATTCAGCTTCGCGCTGACGGGCTTCCTGTGAGTCCTGGATCTGTCCCTGCTCGATAAGACGAACGAGCTCGGACAGCGACGCTGCTTCCTGGGCGCCCGCGACGGGTGCCAGTGCGAGAACCGCCGTGGCGGCCAGTGCTTTGATGATCTTGCGCGTCATGATCAAGCCTCCGGACCGACGACGGGAATGCGAATGAGCTCGGGTGCGATCTGCTTGGTCGCAACGGCGAGGCCCTTTTCGACCTCAACGCGGTACGAGTTGTTGATCTCGAACTGCTTGGTGCTCGGGTTGAACCAACCCGTCATGCTGCCGTCGGCGTTCTGGAACAGCAGCGCAATGCGGCCGATACGCAGAAAGTCGACTTCAAACTCACTGTCGCCGATCCGAACGAGATCCGTGTACGACTCAATGGTGCGGCCGTAGTCGATCTCGATCTGGTAGGCCTCCATCGTCTTGCGGAATTTCTCGGCCGCGCTGACGTCCGGGTCGTCCATGATCGCCTCGAGGTTGTCGATGCGTTCCGTGCGCTCGGACATGAGGAACGGAATATCGACCGAGACAGAGTTCTTCAGGGCCGCCGTCATGCGCGTGATCAGTGGCAGCACCTGCCGGTTGATCATCGTGGCGCGACTCATCGAGGACTCGATCTCATCCAGCTTCTGCTGCTGACGCGAAACCTGCGCCTCAAGCAACTGGTTGTAGATGTTCAGACCATCGATTTCCTTGTTTACGGCACGGAATTCATCCGTGATGGAACGCGTCTGGGACACGATGCGATCGATGCGTGTCTGCGACTGAACCTGCCGCTGCAAACGCGTGTTCTCCGCATTAATCACCGAATCGACGCTTTGCGCTGCGACAGGCGCGGCCAGCGCCGTCATTGCCGCGAGGAGCACGCAGGCGCGTGCACCGCTAGTGAGCCGTTTCATGAAATCTCCTCGATGGTTATTCTATGTGTTGCGATTGACTGACACACGCGAGCGACCCCGCGTGCAAAATGATGGGAATGGGCCGGTGCCCCATGCGCGACGACCTGGGCAGGACTGCCCATCGGACCTGAAACTGCAAAGCGGCGCCCACGGTACTGCCCGTTCATTACGGAACCGTGACGCGCGCATCTTTGTTTGCCTCGCGCTGCCTGCATTGCCGTTTCCCCCGAAATCAGCGCAGAAAAAGCCTCTGAGAACATCCCCCCGGACGTCCCGAAAAAGGCCGAAAACCTTGAAACTATGCGGCTTTGCGGCCGGCACACAAAAAAAGAATAACACAGCATTTTCGATGTGCCAGTTCGATTTTACCCCTGTGCGTCACGCCGCTCCGGTGCTGCGAGCCGCCTGCTGGGCGCCAAGCTCGAGTTTCGCGATCGTGACGCGGTGTACCTCATCGGGCCCATCAGCAAGCCGCAGGGTCCGCAACATCGCCCAGGCGTAGGCCAGGAAGAAGTCCCCCGACACGCCGGCACCGCCGTGACACTGAATCGCCCGGTCCAACACATTCAGGGCCATCGTGGGTGCGACCACCTTGATCATGGCGATATGCGAACGGGCCACCTTGTTGCCGACCTTGTCCATCATGTCAGCCGCCTTCAGCGTCAACAGCCGGGCCTGCTCGATCTCGCAGCGCGAGTCGGAGATGGCCTCGCGAACCACCCCCTGCGCCGACAGCGGCTTGCCGAAGGCCACGCGGGTGTCCACGCGCGCGCAGAGCGCTTCGAGCGCGCGTTCGGCCATGCCGATTGTCCGCATGCAATGGTGGATGCGGCCCGGGCCAAGCCGGCCCTGAGCGATTTCGAAACCCCTGCCCTCGCCCAGCAACAGGTTGGACGCAGGCACACGCACGTCTGTGAACAGGACTTCCGCGTGCCCGTGCGGTGCGTCGTCGTAACCAAATACGGTGAGCGGCCGCAGAATCTCAACGCCCGGTGTGTCCGTGGGCACGAGGATCATCGACTGCTGGCTGTGGCGATCGGCTTCAGGGTCGGTCTTGCCCATGAGGATGAGAATCTTGCAGCGCGGATCCATCGCGCCGCTGGTCCACCACTTGCGACCGTTGATCACATAAGAATCGCCATCGCGAACAATGGCGCATTGCACGTTCGTGGCGTCCGACGACGCCACCTCGGGCTCGGTCATGGCGAAAGCGGAGCGGATCTCACCGGCGAGCAGCGGCGCGAGCCAATGCTGCTTGTGCGCCTCGTTGCCGTAGCGCTCGAGAACTTCCATGTTGCCCGTGTCGGGCGCCGCACAGTTGAAGACCTCGGGGGCGATGGGCGATCGACCCATGATTTCGCAGAGCGGCGCGTATTCGAGGTTGGTGAGACCGGCGCCGCGGTCGCTTTCGGGCAGAAACAGGTTCCAGAGGCCGGCCTCGCGAGCCTTGGCCTTGAGTGCCTCCATGATCGGCGGAATGGTCCAGCGACCCTCGGTCTTGAGGTGGTCGTAGTAGGTCTGCTCGTTCGGGTACACATGCTCATTCATGAACGCTTCCACGCGTTCGCGCAGCGCTTGAACCTTGGGCGAGTAATCGAAATCCATGCTGTACCCCAGTCATGACCCGTCGCAGCGGCTGCCGCGGCACGAGCGCGCGAGCATACGCGGCCTCAATGATCGTTGCCAGCCCGCTTGTCGGCGGCGCAGGCGGTCACTAAGCTTGCCGCTTCGCTCACGCTTGGGGGACACGATGAAAGCGGCACTCGTCAAAGCTTACGGACCACCGGATTCCATCGTCGTCGAAGAGGTTCCCAGCCCCGAACCGGGCGCGGGCGAGGTGCGCATCCGCATTCGCGCCTGCGGCGTCAACTTCCCCGACGTGCTCATGGTCGCGGGCAAGTACCAGTTCAAACCTGAAATGCCGTTTTCGCCGGGGGCGGAAATGTCGGGCGACATCGACGCGGTCGGCGACGGTGTGGAACACCTCAAGATCGGTCAGCGCGTGTTCTGCATGGTTGGCCACGGCGGCATGGCTGAGCAGATCGTCGTGCCCGCGGCCGCGGTGGTGCCGATTCCCGATGCACTCGATTACCGTATCGCCGCGGCCATCATGATGACCTACGGGACGTCCTACCACGCGCTCAAGCAACGCGCGCAGATTCAGCCCGGAGAGACGTTGCTCGTGCTGGGGGCCGCCGGTGGCGTAGGCCTCGCCGCCGTGGAACTGGGCGTGAAGATGGGCGCACGCGTGATCGCGGCGGCCAGCAACGAGGAGAAACTGGACCTGGCGCGTCAGTACGGAGCCAGTGAATGCATCAACTACACCGAGGTCTCACTCAAGGACACGGTCAAGGCGATGACCGGTGGCCAGGGCGTCGACGTCATCTACGACCCGGTGGGCGGCGGATTATTCGATGATTGCCTGCGGGCACTGGCCTGGCGCGGTCGCCTGCTCGTGATTGGTTTTGCGAGCGGCGAGATTCCATCGGCACCGGCCAACCTGCCGTTGCTCAAGGGCGCCTCGGTGGTCGGCGTGTTCTGGGGTGCCTTCACGCAGCGCGAACGTGAGGCCAATGACGAGAACACGCGCGAGCTTATGCAGTGGCTGATGGCCGGTGAGCTCAAGCCACACGTCGGCTCGGTGTTGCCGCTCGACCGGGCGGGCGAGGCGATGAACATCCTGGCGCGCCGTGAGGCCTTGGGTAAGGTCGTCATCGAAATGCCCTGAACCCCCGCGGCGCGCTTAGTTTCATATGGAAGTGGTTTCGCGTCGTGGCGCCCGAATACGCCAACCTAAAAAAGCGTTTGACAGTGCCGATACCATTGACGATGATCGCCGGGAAACTCAGGACGCGACTTTCGATGACGCGCACCCACAATGACAACTCGCTCGCTCTAGTCCTGCTCCTTATGGTCGCGGGGTCTGGCTAGCTGTTGCCAACGACAGCAAGCCCGAGCAAGGCCCCGCATCCAGAACTGGTCGCGGGGCTTTTTTGTAACTGACAGCAGCAAAACGCACAGGAAACGACAATGAAAATGTACGGCGAATCAGACGTGAATCATGACGCACTGCGTGGCGGCAAGATCGCGATCATCGGTTATGGCAGCCAGGGCCGTGCCCACGCCTCCAATCTTAAAGACTCGGGCTACGACGTCGTCGTCGGTCTGCGTGAAGGGGGTGCCTCGTGGCCGCGTGCTGAGGCCGATGGACACACCGTCGCCACACCCGCCGAGGCGGCCGAAGGCGCCGCACTCGTTGCCCTGCTGACGCCTGACGTCTCACAGGGCGCGTTGTACAAGGCCATCGAGCCCAATCTCGCGCAAGGCGCCGCCCTGCTCTTCGCGCACGGCTTCAACATCCAGTATGGCCAGATAGAGCCGCGCGCGGACCTCGATGTCGTGATGATCGCGCCCAAGGGCCCCGGCGACCTCGTCCGCCGCCAGTACCTTGAGGGTCGCGGCGTGCCCTGCCTCGTCGCGGTCGCAGCCAATGCCACGGGCAACGCCCTCGACAAGGCCCTGTGCTACGCCGATGGTCTGGGCGGCGCCCGCGCAGGCGTTCTCGAGACCACCTTCAAGGAGGAGACCGAGACGGATCTCTTCGGCGAACAGGCTGTACTTTGTGGTGGCGCCACGGAGCTCGTGCTCAAAGGCTACGAAACGCTCGTCGAGGCCGGCTACCAGCCTGAGGTGGCCTACTACGAATGTCTGCACGAGCTCAAGCTGATCGTCGACCTGTTGCACGAAGGCGGGCTCAAGAAGATGCACGAGTTCATCTCCGAGACGGCGCAATGGGGTGATCTGATCAGTGGCCCCCGGGTTATCGACGACCGCGTCAAGGAGAGCATGAAGGCCGTGCTCACCGACATCCAGGAAGGCAAGTTCGCGCGCGACTGGATCGCCGAGAACGAGAACGGCATGCCCGAGTACCGCCGGCTCATGAACGAAGACCTCGAGCACCCCATCGAAAGCGTGGGTGCGGGGCTCAGGGAAAAGATGCCCTGGTTGAACAAGTGAACTGACGGCAGGCGAGCCGCAAGGAGTTCGAGATGGCAGTAGCAGACGACAACCGCGTTCGTATTTTTGACACGACACTGCGCGACGGCGAACAAGCGCCGGGTTGCAGCATGACGCTCAGTGAAAAACTTCGCGTCGCGCGGGCTCTCGATCAGCTACGTGTCGATGTCATCGAGGCTGGCTTTGCGGCCGCCTCGCCCGGTGACCTCGAGTCTGTCGCGGCCGTCGCCCGGGAAGTGCAGCACGCCAGTGTCGCAAGCCTGGCGCGTTGCAATCCCGAGGACATCGACAAGGCCTGGGAAGCCGTGCAGTTTGCCGCGAAACCGCGGATTCATGTGTTCGTGGCGACCAGTGAGATTCACCGCACGCACAAGCTCAACATGGCGCGCGAGGAAATCCTCAACACCGCCGTTGGCGCCATTCGCATGGCGCGCGAGCGCTGTGCGGACATCGAGTTTTCGCCCGAGGATGCATCACGCACGGAGCCCGAGTTCCTGACGGAGATCGTTGCGGCAGCCATCGAGGCGGGTGCGACGACCATCAACGTTCCCGACACCGTGGGCTACACCGTGCCGCAGGAATTCGAGGCACTGTTCCGACACCTTGTCGAGACCGTGCCAAATGTCGCCGATGCGATTCTTTCCGTGCACTGCCATGACGACCTGGGCATGGCCGTGGCCAACAGTCTCGCGGCCGTGCGCGGCGGCGCGCGCCAGGTTGAGTGTACGATCAACGGTATCGGGGAACGTGCCGGCAACTGCTCGCTCGAAGAGGTGGTGATGGCCATCGACACGCGCGCTGAGTGGTTCGGTTTGCACACCAACGTCGACACGACGCGGCTTTATCCCACGGCGCGTCTCGTCTCGTCGATCACGGGCATGCACATCCCGCGTAACAAGGCCATCGTCGGTGACAACGCCTTCGCGCACGAAGCAGGCATTCACCAGCACGGCATGCTCAAGCACGCGTCGACCTACGAGATCATGCAGCCCGAGCGCGTCGGCATCAGTCGGTCGAATCTGGTGCTGGGCAAACACAGCGGTCGGCACGCGTTTCGTGACCGCATCGCAGAGCTCGGCTTCGATCTCGACGACTTCTCGCTCAACGCGGCCTTCAATCGCTTCAAGGCACTGGCCGACAAGAAGAAGGACATCTACGACAGCGACATCGAAGCGCTGGTCATGAACGATCCGGGCGGCAATGACGGCCCGTGGTTCCTCGACGACCTGACGGTGACAACGTCCACGGGCGCGCATGCCACGGCGACGGTCGACATGCACCGCGGCGATGAGCCGCACGTCGTGGAGGCCGCTGTTGGCGGTGGCCCGGTTGAGGCGGCCTGCATGGCCCTCGAACGCATCACGGGAATTAATCTCGAACTGCAGCACTACGACGTGCGCGGTGTGAGTATCGGCGAGGACGCCCAGGGTGAAGTCACGATCACCGTGACCTTCAACGGGGCAACCTATCGCGGTCATGGCATCAGCACCGACGTCGTCGAGGCGAGCGCACGCGCCTGGCTCGAGGTGATCAACCGCATCCTGCGCCGTCGCGACAAAGGCCTCGACGACCTGGGTGCGGGCAGCGACGCCGTGCACGCGACGATCTGAGTGCCGCAATGAGCCAGACGCTGTTCGAAAAGGTGTGGGCGTCGCACGTCGTGGTGCCCGAGACGGCGGATACGCCGACCGTGCTCTACATCGATCTGCACCTCATTCACGAAGTCACGAGCCCGCAGGCCTTCACCGTGTTGCGCGAGCGCGGCCTGACCGTGCGACGCGTCGATCGCACGCTGGCCACAATGGATCATTCCACGCCGACGACGCCTGTGCGCAAGCTGGCTGACATCGATGTCGTGGGGCCCTCCGCTGCCGCGCAGATCCGACAGATGCAGAAGAACTGTGCCGAGTTCGGGATTCCCCTGCGGGGCTTCGACAGTGATGAGCGCGGCATCGTGCACATCATCGGGCCTGAACTCGGTGCCACGCAGCCCGGCAAGACCATCGTCTGCGGCGACAGCCACACGTCAACGCACGGTGCATTCGGTGCACTGGCCTTCGGCATTGGTACCACCGAAGTCGGCCATGTGCTGGCGACGCAGTGCCTGTTGCAGCGTCGACCCAAAACGATGGCCGTCGAGGTTTCGGGCGCCCTGCCTGAGGGCGTGACGGCGAAGGACCTGATCCTGGCGATCATCGGGCAAACGGGTGTTGACGGCGGCACTGGTCACGTCATCGAGTACCGCGGCGATGCCGTGCGCGCACTCGACATGGCGGGCCGCATGACCGTGTGCAACATGTCGATCGAGGCCGGCGCACGCGCGGGCATGATGGCACCCGACGACACCACCTTCGAGTACCTCGCGGGTCGCAAGCTCGCACCACAGGGCACCGAGTTCGAGGCCGCCGTCTCCCGCTGGCGCGGACTCGTGACCGACGCGGGCGCAACATTTGACAAGACCGTGCACATCGACGCCAGCACGCTCTCACCCATGGTGACCTTTGGCACCAATCCGGGCATGGTCGTCGGCATCGATGCTCCGCTGCCTGCGGCGCCCGGCGATGGCAGCTGGGACCGTGCGCTCGAGTACATGCAGCTCGAAGCGGGTAAGCCGATTGCCGGCACACCTGTCGATGTCGTGTTTGTCGGAAGCTGCACCAATGCGCGGTTGCCGGACCTCGAGGCCACGGCTCGCGTGCTCGAGGGTCGCCGCGTTGCTGAAGGCGTGCGCATGCTCGTGGTTCCAGGCTCTCAGGCCGTCAAGGCTGAGGCCGAGGCGCGCGGTCTGCACCGGATCTTCGAGGCTGCCGGCGCCGAGTGGCGCGAGTCGGGATGCTCAATGTGCCTCGGCATGAATGGCGACACGGTGGCCGCAGGCAAGCTCGCGGTGAGCACGAGCAACCGAAACTTCGAAGGCCGCCAGGGTGTGGGTGCGCGCACCGTACTTGCAAGTCCCGCAACGGCAGCCGCCAGCGCCGTCGCAGGCCGGATTGCCGACGCGCGCCAGCTTGCCCACTGAAGGTTTGACCATGGAACCCATTACGGTTTTTTCCTCGCGAACGGTGCTGCTGCCGCGGGCCGATATCGACACCGACCAGATCATTCCTGCACGCTTCTTGACGACGACCAGTCGCGAAGGTCTGGGCAACGCGCTCTTCGCCGATTGGCGCTACGACAGCGACGGCGAGAGCAACGCCGAGTTCGTTCTCAATCAACCAGAATCCGCGGGCGCAGAGGTGCTCGTCGCCGGACGCAACTTCGGTTGCGGCTCGTCGCGCGAACACGCGCCCTGGGCGCTCGCTGACTACGGCTTTCGTGCGGTGATCTCGACCGAGATCGCCGACATCTTCCGCTCCAACTCGCTCAAGAATGGCCTGCTACCCATCGTCGTGTCCGCGGCGTTTCACGAGCAGCTGTTGTCCGTACCCTGCGGCGTTGAGGTCAACCTGGAGACGCGCACGGTACGGGTTACCGACGGTCCTCACGCCGAAGCGTCCGAGGCGTTCGAGATCGATGACTTCTCGCGCTACTGCCTCATGCGCGGGACCGACCAATTGGGCTTCCTGCTGGATCGGGTGCCTGCCATCAGCGCGTTCGAAACGCAGCGTAGCGACCCGACGCCGCAATGAAGGCCACGCTCGTCGCCCTGCCCGGTGATGGCATCGGGCCTGAAGTCGCAGCTGCAGGCGTCGCCGTATTGAACGCTGTTGCCGAGCAGTTCGGTCACGATTTCGAGATCAGCGAGCATCCCATGGGCGGTGCGGCCATCGATGCGACGGGCGACCCGCTGCCCGCGACCACGCTCGCGGCCTGCCGCGAGGCCGATGCCGTCTTGCTGGGTGCTGTCGGCGGCCCGGCCTGGGCCGAACGGCCGCTGGGCCAGCGTCCCGAGAACGGCTTACTCAGGCTGCGCAGTGCTCTGGGGCTTTACGCCAACCTGCGCCCTGTCAGCGTCTACCCGGCGCTGCGCGATGCTTCGCCGCTGCGCCCCGAGCGCATCGAGGGTGTCGACATCCTTGTCGTGCGTGAGCTTACGGGCGGCATTTATTTTGGCGACAAACGCGAAGGCACCGACGAAGCGGAAGACGTCTGCCGTTACACGCGTGTGGAAATCGAGCGCATTGTGAAACTGGCCGCGGAGCTTGCCAAGGGGCGTCGCGGGCATCTGACATCGGTCGACAAGGCCAATGTCCTGGCCACGTCGCGGCTGTGGCGTGCGACAGTGGACGCGGTAGCGGGATCGATGGATGGCATTACGCTCGAGCACTTGCTCGTCGATGCGACCGCTATGCATCTCATCAATGCGCCTGCGCGGTTCGACGTCATTGTTACCGAAAACCTGTTCGGCGACATCCTGACCGACGAGGCCGCGACGATCGCAGGGTCGCTGGGATTGCTGCCGTCTGCGTCACTGGGCGACGCGCGGCACACACATGGACTGCGCGGGCTGTATGAACCGATTCATGGCTCGGCGCCCGACATTGCGGGTCAGGGCATTGCCAACCCCGTCGGCACGATTGCGAGCGTCGCCATGCTGCTGCGCCACAGTCTGGGACTCGAGACGGAGGCCGAAGCGGTCGAGGCGGCGATAGAACGCGCCTTGTCCGCGGGCGCCAGAACCGCCGATATCGCGGGAGACCGCCCGACCCTGTCAACGTCGGACATGACCGACGCTATTCTTAGTGGGCTCGCCGCTTAGGCCACTCAGCCCCCACCGCAGGCCGCGACGGCGGCACCATCACAGCGGCGAAATGCCGCAATCATCTCCGCCAGCGGTTCGAGGTCGATCAGAAAGCCATCGTGCCCGTGGGCACTGTCGAGCTCTCGGTAGGTTGCCGCAGGCAGGTGCGTCGCGAGCGTCTGTTGCTCGCGGGGCGGGTACAACACGTCTGACGTCACTGCGACGATGAGAGCCGGATTGCGGATAGCGCCCAACACGTCGAGGTAGTCGCCGCCTCGGCCCCGACCCAGATCGTGGCTGTCCATAGCCTGCGTCAGTCGGAAGTAGCTTGCGGCATCGAAACGGTCAACCAGTTTGCGACCCTGGTAGCGCAGGTAGGAGGACACATTGAAGTCCTGCGCCTGCTCGGGCTGGCGCGCAAAACGTTCTTCGAAGTTCTGCCAGCTCCGGTACATGATCATGGCCATCATGCGAGCCGCTGCAAGACCCTGCTCGGGACGTGCACCGTCCTCATAGCGCCCGCCCTGCCAATTCGGGTCCGCGGCAATCGCCGCGCGCTGCGATTCGCCCACGCCGATGCACCAGGCCGAGTGCCGGCCTGAAACACCAATGGGTGCAACGGCGCCCACAAAATCCGGAAAGCTCGCAGCCCACTCGAGGGTTTGCATGCCGCCCAATGACGGTCCGATCACGAGTTGAAGGTGATGCACGCCCAGCACATCGAGCAGACGCTTCTGCGCCTGGACCATGTCGCGCACCGTCACCTCGGGAAAGTCGAGCCCGAGGCGTCCGTCGTCGTCGTCGGGCGTATACGGCCCGGAACTGCCGTAGCAACCGCCGATGACGTTGCTGCAAACGATGAAGTCTCGCGCCGGGTCCAGCGGCGCGCCGGGCCCGATGAGGCCCGGCCACCAGGAATCCGCGTCAGCCGATCCCGTCAGCGCGTGACACACGAGGACGGCGTTGCCGCCATCTTCGTCGAGCGTGCCCCAGGTCCGGTAGGCAATAGTCGGCGCCTCGATGATGGCACCTGATTCTGTGACGAACGGGCCATCGAGTCGCGCCAGCCGGGTCTCCGGAGAAACCCGGCCTGCGGTAATCAGGCGATCGCTCATCGGACCATCACTCATCAGGCGGCGTTGGCCGCGCGGGCCTTTTCGAACGATTGGGTGAAGTCTGCCTTGATGTCGTCGATGTGCTCGATGCCCACCGATACCCGAACCATGTCCGAGGTCACACCTGTGGCGCGCTGCTCTGCTTCGCTGAGCTGCTGGTGCGTCGTGCTCGCGGGATGGATCACGAGCGTCTTGGCATCACCGACATTGGCCAGGTGGCTCGCAATCTCAACGCCGTCGATGAAGCGCTGGCCCGCTTCGGCACCACCGCGGATGCCAAAGGTCAGCACGGCACCGAAGCCGTTCGTGAAGTAGCGCTGCGCCTGCGCGTGGTGCGGGTGCGATTCAAGGCCCGGGTAACTGACCCAGGCGACGTCGGACTGGCTTTCGAGCCACTGTGCAAGCTCGAGCGCATTGTCCACGTGGCGCTGGACGCGCAGCGACAGCGTCTCCAGACCCTGCAGCAGCAGGAACGCGTTGAAGGGGCTCTGCGAAGTCCCGAAATCGCGCAGGCCTTCCACGCGGGCGCGGATGATAAAGGCGATGTTGCCGAAGTCGGAGTCCTTGCCGAACACGTCAGAGAACACGAGCCCGTGGTAACCCGGGGACGGTTCCGAAAACAGTGGGAACTTGCCGTTGCCCCAGTCGAACGTACCCGCGTCGACGATCACGCCGCCAATCGATGTGCCGTGACCGCCGATCCACTTCGTGGCCGACTCGACGACGATATCCGCACCGTGGTCGATGGGGCGGACCACGTAGCCGCAGCAGCCCAGCGTGTTGTCGACGATGAGCGGAATGCCGTGTTCGTGTGCCAGGTCGGACAGCGCACGGAAGTCCGGCACGTCGAAGCCCGGGTTGCCGATTGACTCGGCGTAGATTGCCTTCGTATTGTCATCGATGGCGTTGCGGTAATCGTCGAGGTTGTCGCCCTCAACGAATCGCACGTCGATACCCAGTCTCGGCAGCGCAACCTTGAACTGGTTGTAGGTGCCACCGTACAGCGAGCTGCGCGCGACGATGTTGTCCCCAGCCTGCGCAATCGTTGCGATTGCGACGAATTGCGCGGCCTGGCCGCTGGCCGTGGCCAACGCGGCTACCCCGCCTTCGAGCGCGGCCACGCGCTGCTCAAACACGTCCGTCGTCGGGTTCATGATGCGGCTGTAAATGTTGCCGAACTCCTGCAACGCGAACAGGCGCGCGCCATGCGACGCGTCGTCAAACGTGTACGAGGTGCTCTGGTAAATCGGCACGGCACGAGCGTTGGTGCCGGGTGCCGGGTCTTGACCCGCATGGACCTGCAGGGTCTCAAAGTGGTACTTGCTGGGATCGAGGGGCATGACGTGTCTCCAAATGGTCGGCAAGGATCGTCCTCTCGAGGACGAGACCCGCGCGCTACAAAAAATCTGACAGCGCAAACTAACAATCGACTCAAGGAGCAGCCCCCCGGGGGCCCATGGGCTCCGGCACCCATCCCGCGGCAGGACCGGGGCTGTACCGGAACTCATCTCTCGACGGTATGTGACCGTCCGAAGGAGTTGGCACCTTGCGCGTGGGTTAGACGTGCAGGTTGCCCCGGCGTCAAAGGGCCTGTCCCTCAGCCGGTCTCGATGAGTACGGGCGGATGGTGATTGAGTCGCGGGTTCGCTGTCAAGCCTTCGAAACAGTTGCACGCGCAAGGTTTCCAACGTAGCATTTGCGTCAATGTAATAGTACGCTAATACACTATTACGCTATTGCAACCCAAGCCGCGCCCTGTGGGCCGCACCAGCCAGGTCGATGCCATGAAGCCGAACCGCAACATCCAGGGAAAACGCCAGCGCGCCGCCGAGCGGTCATTGTGCAAGGCGCTGAGCGCGCTGGCCCAGACCAACGACGTGCATGCGCTGCTCGAGGACTTGTGCACACCCGCAGAACTGCAGGCGCTCGCCGATCGATGGGCCGTCGCACAGCTGCTCGATGAGGGCATGCCCTACCGCGCGATTCAGGACCAGACGGGTGTCAGCGTGACGACCATCGGCCGCGTCGCCCGTTGTCTGACGGCGGGCGCCGGCGGTTACCGCAAGGCGCTCTCGGCGACGGCCGGCTGACGCCCCTTACACCCCCAACAAACGGAAGTCACATGGACACCGCTACCGACCGCCTCAAGATCGCGGTCCAGAAATCAGGCCGCCTTACCGAGCAGACGCTGCAACTGCTCGAACGCTGCGGGCTCAAGATTCGCAAGAGCAAGGACCAGCTGTTCTGCTACGGCGAGAACATGCCCATCGATTTGCTACTCGTGCGCGACGACGACATTCCCGGGCTGGTGGGCGAAGACGTCTGCGATCTGGGTATCGCGGGGCTCAACGTCATCGAAGAGAAGCGCCTGAATGGCACCTTCGAGCCTGGCCTGACGCCGTTCCATGAGCTGCGCCAACTCGGCTTCGGCGAATGCCGGTTGTCGTTGGCGGCACCCGAAGCCCAGGAGTGGTCGGGCCCGCAATCGCTCGAAGGTCGACGCATTGCGACGAGCTACCCGGCGCTCACCCGCAGTTATCTCGAACGCAACGGCGTCAATGCCGACGTTGTGTATTTTTCGGGCGCCGTCGAGATCGCGCCGCGGCTGGGCAAAGCCGAATTCATCAGCGATCTCGTCTCGACGGGATCCACACTCGTAGCGAACCAGCTCGTGGAGCTCGAGACGCTGCTGGAGAGCCAGGTGGCGCTGATCCAGACCAACGCCCCGCTGTCGGATGGAAAGCAGGAGTGGATCGATCGCCTGTTGCAACGCATGGAAGGGGTCATGCAGGTCAGCGAGAGCAAATACATCATGCTGCACGCGCCGCGCGCCGCCGTGGCCGAGATTACCCGCATCCTGCCTGGCAGCGAGGCGCCCACGGTGCTGCCGCTCGAAGGTATCGATGACCGCGTCGCAGTACACGCCGTGTGCCGCGAGAACGTGTTCTGGGAAACGCTGGAGAGCCTCAAGGCGGCCGGTGCGAGCAGCATGCTGGTGCTACCGGTGGAGAAGATGCTCGCATGAAGATCCCGGCCTACCGTTGGCGCGACCTGGACGGCGACGCGCGCGCGCAGGTCCTGGCGCGTCCGGCCGTCTCGGCCTCAGAAGCCGTCCGGACGACGGTACGGGACATCATCGCGGCCGTGCGTTCGGAGGGTGACGTGGCCGTCCGTCGTCTGGGCGAAGAACTCGACGGTGTCGCACCCGAGTCGTTCCAGGTTGATGCGGTCGCATTCGACGCCGCCGAACGGGCGCTCAGCGCTGAGGACCGTGCGGCGATTCGCCAGGCGATCGCCAACATCAGAACCTTCCATGAGGCGCAATGCCCCGCACCCATCAGCATTGAGACAATGCCCGGCGTGCGCTGCGAGCGCCTGAGCCACCCCGTTGATGCCGTTGGCCTCTACGTGCCAGCGGGTTCGGCGCCCCTGCCCTCCGCGGCCATGATGCTCGCGGTTCCTGCGGCCATCGCGGGCTGCCCTGTGCGCGTGCTCTGCTCGCCGCCGGCCGTGGACGGTGAGGTACACCCGGCCATCCTGTTTGCCGCGCGGGAAGCCGGCATTACCGATGTGTTCCGCATCGGGGGCGCACAGGCCATTGCCGCCATGGCCTATGGCACCGAAAGCGTGCCGAAAGTGCACAAGGTGTTTGGACCAGGCAACGCCTGGGTCACCGAAGCCAAGTCGCAGGTGTCCGCGGACCCGGCCGGCGCGGCGCAGGACATGCCGGCAGGCCCGTCGGAAGTACTCGTGATCGCCGACTCAGCGGCTAACCCCGATTTTGTGGCCGCCGACCTGCTTTCGCAGGCCGAACACGGTCCTGACTCTCAGGTCGTGTTGCTCACGGACAGCGCCGCACTGATCGCGCGTGTTCAAGAAGCCGTGATTCGACTGACGGCGCAACTCGATCGCGCCGAGATTGTGGCCGACGCGCTCGGCAACAGCGCACTCATCGAAGTTAGCGACATCGATGAGGCTGTCGGCATCAGCAATGACTACGCACCCGAGCACCTCATCGTGAACACGGCCGATGCGCGCGACCGACTCGCGAACATCCGCAATGCGGGCTCCGTATTCCTGGGCCGACTCACGCCCGAATCGCTGGGCGACTACTGCAGCGGGACCAATCACGTGCTACCGACCTACGGCTACGCCCGCAACTACAGCGGTCTCGGTGTCGACCAGTTTCTGCGCTACATGACCGTGCAGGAGGTCACTGCGGATGGCCTGACGCGCGTGGGTCCCGTGGCAGCACGTCTCGCGTCGCTCGAAGGACTCGAGGCGCACCGCCTCGCTGTAGACCTGCGCCTCGCGGGAGACGGCGCATGAGCACGGACGTGGCAGCGCTCGCACGACCCGACATTCGGGCGCTCGAGGCGTACGTGCCTGCAAGCTACGCGCCGGGACTCGTTCGGCTCAATGCGAACGAGGCGCCCTGGCGCAGCAGCGCGGATGCCACCGAGCGTGGCCTGAACCGCTATCCCGAAGCGCGCCCCGGAGCGCTGACCCGAACCCTGGCAGAGCACTACGCCGTGCCGGCAGAAGACCTGTTCGTCACGCGCGGTACAAGTGAGGCCATCGACCTGCTGATACGCTGCTTCTGTCGGCCTGGTCAGGACGAGATCGTGATCTGCCCGCCCACGTTTGGCATGTACGCCGTGTACGCAAACATCCAGGCGGCCGGCATCCGAAAGGTCCCGCTCGAGGACGGCTTCAGGCTGCCCGTCGACGCGGTACTCGCGGCCTGGCAGGAGACGAGCCGGCTCGTCTTCGTGACCACGCCCAACAACCCGACGGGCAATGCCTTCGACACCTCGGAGATCGAACGCCTCGTGCGCGGACTCGAGGGGCGCGGCATCGTGGTCATTGATGGTGCCTACCTCGAGTTTGCCGGTACGGAGGCGACCATGGCGCTGCGTCGATACGACAACGTCGTCGTCCTGCGCACCCTGTCCAAGGCCTACGGCCTCGCCGGTGCCCGCTGCGGATCGCTCATCGCGGATCCCGCGGTCATAGCGCTCGTCACCAAGGTGATGCCGCCCTACGCCGTGCCGACACCATCGGTCGAAAGCGCACTGGTCGCGCTGGCCAGCGAGCAGTTCGAGGTCATGCCCGGTCGTATTCGTGCGCTCATCGCCGAGCGGGCGCGCGTGGCGGCGGCACTTGCCGACATGCCCATCACAGTTCGCGTGCTGCCCAGTGACGCCAATTTCCTGCTCGTGCAGTTTATCGACCCGCAGCGTGTCCTGGCCGCTGCGGCGGATGCAGGGCTTCTCTTGCGCGATTTCAGCGCGCAGCCCGCCACACGCAACTGCCTGCGCATCACCATTGGCACCCAGGCACAGAACGACAGGCTCATCGCTGCCCTGACGGAGCTCACGCCATGACCGGCCGCAAGATTCTGTTCGTCGACCGCGACGGTACGCTCATCGAGGAGCCTGCCGACGAGCAGGTAGACCGCATCGACAAGATTCGACTCGTTCCGGGCGTTGTCGCCGCGTTGCAGCGTGCGCTTGCGGCCGGTTACGAGCTGATCATGGTGACCAACCAGGACGGTTTGGGAACGAGCTCGTTTCCAGAGCCCGAGTTCGAGGTGCCGCACGCGTTCATGCTCGAGTTGTTTGCGTCACAAGGCATCGAGTTTGTGGAGACTTTCGTGTGTCCGCACACGCCCGACGACCGCTGCGCCTGCCGCAAGCCAAACACGGGCCTGCTCACACGATTCCTGGCCGCCAACACGCTCGATCTCGACGCCTGCGCCGTGGTCGGTGATCGCGAGTCAGACATCGGCCTGGCCGAAAACCTCGGCGTGCAGGGGTTCCTGCTGGGCCCCGAGCTCGACTGGCAGTCGATCGTGCATCAGCTCGTGACGCGGCCCAGGCGCGCGACAGTGACCCGCGGTACCAACGAGACCCAGATTCGCGTGGCGCTCGACCTCGACGCCGAGGGGCCGCAGAACATCGAGACGGGCATCGGGTTCTTCGATCACATGCTCGAGCAAGTCTCGCGCCACGGTGGCTTTGCGCTGGAGCTGTCCTGCAACGGCGATCTCGATGTCGATGACCACCACAGCGTGGAGGACGTCGCGCTCGCGCTCGGCGCCGCGCTCCGTGAGGCACTGGGTGACAAACGCGGCATCGGCCGCTACGGCTTCTGGGTGCCCATGGACGAGGCGATTGCGCGCGTCGCCATCGACATTTCGGGACGTCCGGCCACACGCATCGACGCCGAGTTTGGACGGGAATTTGTGGGCGGCATGGCAACGGAAATGGTGCCGCACTTTTTCCAGTCGCTGGCACAGTCTCTGGGTTGCGCGATCCACATAGAAGCGCAAGGTGACAACGCGCACCACATCGTCGAAGCCTGCTTCAAGGGTGTCGGGCGAGCGCTGCGACCCGCACTGGCGCGCGCAGGGACCACGGTGCCCAGCACCAAGGGGGTCCTGTGAATCTCGTCATCGTGGGGTCCGGTGGTGCCAACATCGCCTCGCTACAGGCGGCGCTCGACCGGCTCGACTGCGCGGCCACGCTGAGCACCGATGCGGACACGATTCGTGCGGCGTCGCATGTCATCCTGCCCGGCGTCGGCGCAGCCGCAGACGCGATGGCGCGTCTGCGCGAGCTTGCGCTTGATACCGTGTTGCGTGACCTGGAGCAGCCCGTGCTGGGTATCTGCCTCGGCATGCAACTGTTGGCCGATGCCTCCGAAGAGGACGGCGCGGCTTGTCTGGGTCTGACTGAAGACCGCGCCAGGCTGATCCGATCCGCGCCCGAGCGGCCCGTGCCCCACATGGGCTGGAACACCGTCGCCGCAACGCGGGCGTCGCCGTTGTTCGAGGGCATCCCCGACGGCAGCCACTTCTATTTCGTGCACAGCTATGCCCTGCCCGTTTCCGACGCGACCATTGCCCGTTGTGAGTACGGCGAGTCGTTCGCGGCCGCGATACAGCGTGGCAACTACTTCGGGACCCAGTTTCACCCCGAACGCTCGGCGAAAGCCGGCGCGCGCTTGCTGGCCAACTTCCTGGCCCTTGACGCATGAAGATCATCCCCTCCATCGATCTGCGTGATGGCCGCTGCGTGCGGCTGCTCTACGGAGACTACGAGCTCGAAACCCGTTACGACGCCGATCCCGTCGAGCTCGCCTCGCGATACGCGGCTTTGGGCCTCGACACCTTGCACGTCGTCGATCTTGACGGTGCACGCGCGGGTGCGCCCAAAAACGTGGATCTGATTGCGCGCATGGTTGAGGCGACGACAGCCACCGTGCAGGTGGGCGGCGGCATCCGTGAAGCCGCGCATCTAACAGCGCTGTTCGACGCCGGCGCACGGCGCGTTGTTGTCGGCAGCCTGGCCATCAAGCAACCGGCCCGGGTCGCCGAGTGGCTTGTGTCTTTTGGCGGCGAGCGCATCGTGCTGGCCTTTGACGTCCGTGTTGACGCATCGGGCGTTGCACACGTGAGCACGGACGCCTGGCAGGAGACGTCGGACGCTGAACTCGTCGCCACGGTCGAGTCCTTCCGGCCGCACGGTTTGCAACAGGTTCTGTGCACCGACATTGGTCGCGATGGCGCCCTGTCGGGGCCCGCAACGACGCTGTACACACGCGTCATGGCGGCTTGCCCGGACATCAAGCTGCAAGCCTCGGGCGGCGTATCGAGCATTGATGACCTGCGCGCATTGCGCGAGGCAGGCCTGGACGCGGCCATCACGGGCAAGGCTCTGCTCGAGGGCCGCATTACCGATGAGGAGATTCAGTCATTCTGACGAAACGCATTATTCCCTGCCTCGACGTCCGCGACGGCGTAGTCGTCAAAGGTGTGCAGTTTGCCAACCACCGCGTGGTGGGCGATATCCTCGAACTTGCGACACGCTACAGCGACGACGGCGCCGATGAACTCGTGTTCTACGACATCACGGCCAGCCCTGAGGGACGGTCCGTCGATCGCCAGTGGGTGGCCGAGGTCACGCGCGTGCTCGATATTCCGTTTTGTGTCGCGGGCGGCATCCGCAGCGTCGAGGACGCCGAGGCCGTACTCAACCGTGGTGCGGACAAGATCTCGATCAACTCGCCGGCGCTCGAAAACCCCGATCTCATCGAAGCGCTCGCGCGACGCTTCGGCTCGCAGTGCGTTGTGGTGGGTATCGACAGCCGCTTCGAAGACGGCGACTGGCACGTCTACCAGTACACGGGTAATCCCGACAAGACGCTGGGCGCGGGTCGACGAACGCTCGACTGGGTCATCGAGGCGCAGGACCGCGGCGCGGGCGAGATCGTGCTCAACTGCATGAATCAGGACGGCGTCCGGCGCGGCTACGACAACGAACAACTGGCCGCGGTACGCGAAGTCTGCCGCGTTCCGCTCATCGCCTCCGGCGGTGCCGGTGAGGTCGCGCACTTCACGAATGTGTTCCGAGAGGCGCGTGTCGACGGCGCGCTTGCCGCGAGCGTGTTCCACAGCGGTGAGTTGCCCGTGCCCGTTCTAAAACGCGAACTGATCTCGGCGGGAATCGCAATACGACCCACCGCAGACCCTGAGAGTGTTGCCGCATGAAGTCGCTTGATGTCTTGACCGAGCTCGAGGAGACCATCGTTGCCCGCCTTGCCGACGCGAATCCGTCATCGAGCTACACGGCGCGACTCGCCGCCTCCGGCATGAGCCGCGTGGCGCAGAAAGTCGGCGAAGAAGGCGTTGAGGTGGCCATCGCAGCGGCATCGGGTGCCGGTGACGAAGCATTGCTCTCGGAGTCCGCCGACCTGCTCTACCACCTGACTGTCTTGCTCGTGATGCGCGGTTTGTCGCTGACGGACGTTGCGCGCGTGCTTGCGTCGCGTCAGGCCTGATCGGCTTCCGCGAAAGCGACGATCCGTGCTGCGAGTTCGAGCCCCAGGTCTTCCTGCAGGAAGTGGCCGCCGCCGCGCAGGGTTTCGTGCGGCTGGCCCTTTGCGCCTGGCACGCGATCCTGGAATGGCCGCGCGCCGCCACGGGTCACGGGATCCCGGTCACTGAACAAGGTCAGCACCGGGCGTTCAAATCGCTCCAGTGACTGCCAGGCGTCGCGATTGTCGATCGCGCCCGGGTCGTCGGGCCGCGTTGGGACGAGCAATGGAAAGGCCCGCGTACCCGCTTTGTAGCGACGGTTGGGGAACGGCGCATCGTAGGCCGCAACCTCGTCGCCGCCGAGTTCGCGCAGGCTCGCTTTCTGGAGGATCTTGCCGATCGGGAACCAGGGCGACCAGCGCGCGAAGCGCTGCCACTGACGAAATGCAGCGGGCACGGTGCCCTTCCCTTCTGGCAAGCCCGTGTTGGCAATCACGAGCCTTGCGAATTTCTCGGGCTTGTCGGCAACGGTCCGCAGGCCAATGAGTCCGCCCCAATCCTGGCAGAACAGCGTGATGTCGCGGAGATCCAGCGCGTCCAGGAACTGGTGCATCCAGCCAACATGGCCGGCGTAGCTGTAGTCGCCGATGCTGCCGGGCTTGTCGGACTTGCCGAAGCCGAGCAGGTCCGGTGCGACAACCCGAAAACCCGCCGCCACCAGCGGTGGGACCATAAACCGGTACAGATAGGACCAGCTCGGCTCACCGTGCAACAGCAACGCTACGCGCGCGCCCCTCGGATTCTCGTCAATGTAGTGCATGCGCAACGCACCCAGGCGCGCGTCGTCGATGTCCACGTAGTGTGGGTCGAAGGGATAGTCGGACAGAGCATCGAAGCGGACTTCGGGCGTTCGCCAGATCGTGGTGCCATCGATGCGGCGTAACAAACTCATGACTGGGGCTCCCTGAAGATGCCGGTCTGATAACTGGCCGCAAGCAGTAACCCGGCATCGCTGTAGGCATAGGTTTCGGCGTTCAGGAACGAGTGGCGAATCGCTCGGCAGTGCGTGTCGAGCAACACGAACCCGTCCCCAACGGCCGCAAGTTCCTCATCGCTTGCATAAATGTGCGTCGACAGCGACACCGTTGACGCGAACAGACGACCGTCGCGCACGAAGAAGGTCCGTGGCATGGGCGTGTCCACCATCGCGGCCAGCGCCTTGGTATCGAGCGGACGGTGGTCGGACTCGCGCACCCAGGTCGCAGAGCGCGGTTTTG
This sequence comes from Pseudomonadota bacterium, assembly GCA_039821605.1. Classification (GTDB taxonomy): domain Bacteria; phylum Pseudomonadota; class Gammaproteobacteria; order Steroidobacterales; family Woeseiaceae; genus CALBPI01. The sequence continues at coordinate 1,002,182 of JBCBNV010000001.1, forward strand.
GGTTCGGGCTGAACGGTCGCCCCTTGGCGAGGTAGATTTCGTAATGCCCAAACCAGCTGGGCGTCATCTCGTTGGCATCGAGGCGAAAACTCTCGGCCTGTGGTCGCATCGGCTCCGGTTCAATGTCGAACCGGGTCTCCGTCGGCGTTCGCTCGCCGGCAACGAGCGTCGCCGCGGCCAGCACGCGCGACCCGGCTTCTGGCTCGCGCACTTCGATCTTCCAGAAGTCTATCGTGCGGCGGCGCTCCACAAGCCCCACGGACAGCCGCGCCTTGTGTCCGCGCACGGCAGTGTGGAACTGCACGTTCTGGTTTACGAGTGCGCCGCGTTTCTCGGGGTGACGCTCCCAAGCGCCGACAATAGCGGCAGCGATCCAGCCGCCAAACGCGTTGTCGGTATTCCAGAACCGACGATCTAGCTCGACGTCGTAAAGACCCTCGCCCACTTCCTGGGCCGCGGTGGATTCGTCGAGAACGAAACTCATGTCAGCAGTAGCTCCGGTGCCGGGTCGCGCAGGTTGTAGTGCGAGGCCATGGCTGCGGCATAGGCGCCGGCATTGGCGATGAGCAGGACATCGCCGCCCTCCGAGGGCGGCAGCAACCGGTCGCTGCCCAGCTTGTCGCCCGTCTCACAGATGGGCCCGACAACGGTCACGAGCTCCGAGGCCGGTGTGTCGAGCCGCGTGAGATTGACGATTTCGTGGTATGCGCCGTACAGCGCAGGCCGAATCAGCGAGTTCATTCCTGTGGCCACCCCCACGTAGCGCACGTCGCCCTTGCCCTTGGTCTGGGTCACGCGCG
>JBCBNV010000002.1:0-661576 GCA_039821605.1 Pseudomonadota bacterium
CACGCGCATGAGCGCCAACGAGATCGAGCAAATCAAGCCAATCGAGTTATTAGTACTGGTAAGCTTCACGTGTCGCCACGCTTCCACACCCAGCCTACCAACCTCAATACTAGAGCTCCCTTAAGAGCCGTTGAAGACTACAACGTTGATAGGCTGGGTGTGGAAGCGCAGTAATGTGTGAAGCTAACCAGTACTAATTGCTCGTGCGGCTTGATCATATAACGCCAAAGTTTCTTTGGCGGTGTGACGCTAACAGCGACGCTCCACTATTCGTCAAAACATTCCGGATTGTTAACCCTTTTTGGGGCGTGGTCTGATCACGTTTGTGATCGTTACAGACGGCGCGCCATACCAGTTTGCCTGGCGGCCATAGCGAGTGGGAACCACCCGATCCCATACCGAACTCGGAAGTGAAAACGCTCAGCGCCGATGGTAGTGTGGGGTCTCCCCATGTGAGAGTAGGACACCGCCAGGCGCCTAATCAGAAACGCCGTATCCCTTTGGGGTACGGCGTTTTTTTTGCTGGGCATATCGCATGCGTCATAAGTGCGCTGTTCACGCTGTCTCGCGGGAAGCGAAATGATGCATCCGCACATATTGAAACGAGTCAAGTGGGTCCATAAGATCGTATCTGGCGGAGAATTGAAGTGAAGACATGTTTGGCGCTGTAAGACTCCTTGGAAGCGAACCGCGGTCAATAGTGGTTCAAACTCGGGTAGGTACGGATATCCCAAACTCCCAAAGCCCCGAACCGACTGCGCAGGACCACATCATTTTCGATCGATTAGTCGCGAAGCACCGATGGGAAGTACGCAAGAGGCCTTGCGGGGTGTACAACTGTTTTGGCGCTGTATGGGCTAGCCGCCGCACGGCAATTTACAGCGAGCAAGACGTTCGCACGATTCTAGAAGAAGATGGATATCGAGACGATCTGCCAATCGGTGAATTCGAACTGGGGGACCTAGCAGTCTACAGTTGGACAGAATCTGGAGAGATTTTCCATGTTGGGCAAGTCTTCCGTATCGACGTGATTGCTGACGGCTTCCCCGAGGCCCGCGTACCATTTATTCTGTCGAAGCCAAATGACAGTATGGGAGAGATAGTGCACGCAGTAAACGACTACCCTCACAATGGCGAGTTCACGGTAACCTACTTCTCAGACAGGCGTTAGGTTATGAACCGGCGAATTGAACGGTTGTTTTCCGACGAGTTCTTGGAGGACACATGTGCTATTTCGACCGTTCAGGGTCTACATGCCTACTTACAGGCTTCCCAAGATGTTCGAGAGCTTCGATGCGCTCTTCTTAGTGGTGGGATCAGAATCGAAGAAGTTACAGCTGCTGTAGCGAGAGCCCTCAGCAGATTTCGCCGTGGTCAGGCATTCCCGTTTGATCGATCGCTTTCCGCGATTGCTGTCGCGTTCGAATCGCACCCGTCACAACAAGCTAGGCAATTTCTGGAGGATCTGAGGGATTCAAGAGTTGCTGAATTGGCTACTAGTCCCCCCGTATCGGCGATAGCGCTTTGCAACTGGTTAGTGCATGGCGTCGGGGTGACAACAAAGAACCAATATTATCCGGCGATGGGCGCTCGAGACGCTGGTCCTATTCGCAGCGAAACCCCAATGACGACTACCCATTCCGGGACAGACTGGGCGTCCCGGTTTATTGCAGCCTAATGGCAAGACTAGAATTCTTTGTTGTTGCCGAGTCTGTGTCTATCGACATGCAAACCAACCGCGCAAGCGTCTTCAATATTCTCGAAAACTTTAACCCTTCAGTGTTTCCCTTCACCGTCCACAGTATTTCCACCATGACGCTATGGATACAGGAAGACGGTGATGCTGATACAGATTTTCAGATGGTACTGAAGGTAACCACGCCATCTGGTGCCGAAGTTGAACTCCCGACAAATTTTAAGATCCCCGAAAGGCGTCACCGCCTAGTCAACAACCTCGTTGGGCTGACCATAGATGGACCCGGCGACCTTGTATTCGAGATTCGACTAAATGGCGAGCATTTCGCATCACACACCGTAACGGTTAACTCAGCAGGCCCGAGCGTCCAACCAGAATAAGGTATATGGGTTTCATGCTCCCGATGGAGGCCACGATCCTAGCAGGCACGAAGGAAGGGATGCAGCGAAGTGACGCCCTTCAAATTTAGTGCGCCGAGACGGTTCGATTCTCTGACTGCCGACGCAGTAGCCGGATTCTCTATTTTGACTCCTAGGCGCTCTAACGGGGACTGAATTCCATTGGCTACCATTTGTTCCATCGGCAGGCAGTGCGTCTACGGCACTGTTTGCAAGCGGCACGTCACGACTCACGCTCATCCTGTGACACGCTGAGAGATCGGCGGAGTGCTTCAGATGTCAGACCACTTGTCCCTTATGGGGCAAGCACCCAACGACCCTCCGCACTTCAGAGGTTGGCCCAACGCACCGCGAACTGCCATACCCTGATCGAACGGAGAGTGCTTAGGGTGCTCACAGTACGGCTGTTCAATCTTGTAAGTTCCGGAACTGCCAATCTCGCGCGACTTTCGGGTAACAGTATGCACCTGATAGAAAGGACACCGCTCGCTCATTGCATTTCCCGTGTACCGTCGTCTACTGAGTCTAACACGCCCTCGTTTCTCTATTTTCCGCCAGGATGCAGGGTGCACACTGGACATACCCCCGTTCAACAGAGAAATCGCTGTCCAAAAAATGAGGTGCGTTCAAACGTCTCTGGACTGACGCCGCCAAGATGGTGTGGCTGACCGTACGCCCGCATGAGCAGTCACCGGCTCGCGGGTACTAGCCTGAGCAGAAGTCTCTACGGCGGTGCAAGCTGCGCATTGATACCTGCAAGCTGTACCTCGCTCTTAGCTTGCCGATCATTGCTGCTCTGAACCACGCGGTCAGTTGCAGTCGATGAATGCGTAGGTCACGACGACCTGAGCCAGAAGCGCGCGTTGCTGTCTTTGGTCGAATGCCTGCCACTGGGCATTCGTCACCTGCCCATCATGGTAGTCGTGCTCCTCCGGTTGGTAGGCAGCCGGGTCGCCCAGCCGCTTCGCACGACGTGCGATCGCTTCCTTGACGCACCGCCGGCCTCGCTCGGACATCGGCTCATCCAGCGCCGTGAAGTTCACACGGAGCTCAGCGAACGTGAGTGCACCCGTCGCCTCGGGATCGATTGTGTACATCGGATCTCCGGGCTGGCCCATGGGCACGGGCTCACGCTGCCCGCACGCAGCCAGCGGGAGCAGCAAAAGGCCAATACAAAAAAGAAGACATCGTCGCATCGGGACAGCCTTATTCTGGAGCCACGCCCGTAGTCTGGCACAAGCCCCGCGGAGCAGACCGCGACGCTTGTCACGTCGCGGCTTCCCGCTCGGATGAACTGCCTGCCATCGCGCCAGGCTATAGCTTTTCAAGATGTCCCCAAAACCAGCCTGTCACGCAATCGTCATCGTGGCGAGCATCGGTCTTGTTACGGTGGCTTGGACACAGCTTGGCATCCTGGAGTCGTCATGACACACGCAGCCCGCCGTGGCATTAACACGATACCGCTGGTGTTTGTAGCCCTCGCGGCAGTCGTGGCGCCTCTGCAGGCGCAGGATGAGGCCCCGACACCCGAGCGCGAGCCGCGCATCCTGCTCTACGCGTTCCAGCACTACATCTTGCGGGAAGCTGCATTCGACAATCACCCCGACATCGAGACACTGATCAGTGCGCCACTGGACAAGGGGATCCTGATCAGGTTTTTTGGCCGAACCCTGTTCCGTGTGCGGCAAGCCGAGGGTGTCGGTGAGCAGTTCGAGCGCGTCAGCGAGTTTGTCGACGCGATGACGCTCGAGGTTCAGCGCCGTGATGGCTACACCATCGCCGTCCTGGCTATGCCGCCGCCCGAGGTCCCGCCGGAGGCGCACTATATCGCCATCGTCTACAAAGACGATGAGCCCCGAGAGTTCGGCACGCCGTCACCTTCAACCCGCTACTTCACCTTTGAATTGGCCGCCGGCGATCAGCAGTATGCACTGGGCGAATGGCAATCGTCCGGTGAACACAAGACGATTGGTGTCGCGCAGGGCAGGCCGTCCGCGGAAGGACTAATCGCCAACGTGTCCGCGCAGTTGGGACTGCGCTGAGCACACCGGGCTGCTGGCCGGCTACCTAGCGGCCAAGTCGATGAGTTCGAGCGGGTACGCCTCCAGGTCGTAGAGCGCAACGGGCGTGCGATCGTCATCGAGCAGCAGCTTCCGGCGACCGCTCCGAGCTGCGTAGTCCGGTCAATCAGCGGCCATAGGCTCTGTCGACCAATCTTCAAAATATGACTGACAAAACAGCGTATCACCGCGCTCCTTGGACACACGGTCGCCAATCTCTACGACTTCAGGGAACACCGGTTGATAAATGAGCCGAATCTTTGACCACCAGATATCGCTCTGCGGAAACGCAAAAACATATCCGAACACGCCCTGTGTCCACGATCTTGCGGCATCGCGCGTCGTCAGAATCTCACCGAAATCGGACAATTGCCAAAGGCGACGAATCGTCAGGAACTGGGCGTTCAGATAGGCATCCAGAACGATCTGCTCTTCAGCGTTTAGTGTGTCTGGTTCATGGCACGCTTTGGCAAGCGTAGCCGCTGCGCCTTCACCCATCACTGCAAGGTAACGATCGGCGATCGCATCGAACTGTTGCGCCATCAGTTCAGCGCCAGCAATGCGCTGGCTTTGCTGCAACTCGTACAACACCAGCAGAAGACTGATCACGATCGCAACCACGCCAACCACCTGCACCTTGTCTGCAACAGAGATCTTTGGCTTTGCCATCAAGGCACCCCTGGATTCATCGCGTCACGATGGTAACGCATCGCGTATTCGAATCCTAAGCTGCGCGGCCGGCGTGCTAACCTGCCGTGCAGTCATGCAGACAACAACAAGAGAGGCGGCGCAATGACGGTGAGCTTTTACCTGAACGGTTCAGCAGTTTCCGTTGACGACCCGAGCCCAAACCTGCTGCTTATCGACTTCCTGCGATCGGCATCGATCGACCTCAAAGGCGCAAAGAAGGGCTGCGGCCAAGGTGGCTGCGGTGCCTGCACGGTCATCCTGTCGGAGTGGGACGCGCAACGAAACGAAGCACGCCATCGCTCGATCAATAGCTGTCTGCGTCCGGTGTGTTCCTTGAATGGATTGAGCATCACCACGATCGAGGGCACAGGGGGCGCTGATCGACTGCCGCCCACGCATTCGATCCAGGCGTTAACGGCCAGCAGGGCTGGCGCGATGTTCGGGGCACCCGCCACGCCGGCGCTTACCGACGCACATCAGCACGCCAAATCAGTGCGTACAGCTGCCAACGAGAAGGCCGCACTTCGCGCCGAGATTGGTGGTGTAGACGTAGGCACACACCCACTCATCGACCCGGCGGTCAACCCAGTCGCTTATCGCCTGGCCGTGAACAACGGCAGTCAGTGCGGGTATTGCTCGACCGGTTTCGTCATGAATATGAGCGCGTTCTTGGCCAACAACCCGAAACGGACCAAGAAAGAGATTGAGCAGGCATTCGACGGCAACATCTGTCGCTGCACGGGCTACCGCGCCATTCTCACGGCCATGAAAACCTTTGCGATTGACTGGTCGCCTGCCGATGAAGCGAACCGCATGCCGGTGAAGCTCGATGACCAACTCAATGCACAGCAGGTTGGCGACACCGTCACCCTTCCGTTTGCCGAGGGCGCTAAATCACCGCCGCAGCCCATCACGGTTGCCGGGAGTCAGCAAACCTGGATGACGCCGAGCAGCCTGCCTGAGCTCGTCGAGATCTACAGAGACTTCGACCATGCAGAGATTTATCTGCTGCATGCAAACACGGCCCTTGGCGTTTACCGGGAAGATTTCCTGGAGAAAAAACTGCTGGTGGATATCAGCAGGATCGAGGGGCTCTATGGCATCAGCCAGGACGACAGCGCACTGACAGTCGGTGCCGGCGCAACCTACACCGAGCTATTCGATCACCTGCAGACGATAGCGCCAGCGGCAATGACTTCATTGGCCGCCGTTTTGTATATGGCACACCGAACGGCTGGTACGGTGGTCCGCAACGCGGCCACCATCGGTGGCAACACGATGCTGGTGCTAAAGCACATCGGCAAGGGCACCGGCGAGCCTTTCCCCTCGGATGTGCTCACGGTCCTTGCCGCTTTGGACGCGACCATTCGATTCACCGACCTGAGCTCCGGCCAGAAAGCGCAGCTGTCCGTCTCAGAACTGGTTGCTGCCTGCCAGAGTGACCCGGCCTTCGCCCACCGCATTCTGCTGATGCAATACAATATCCCTGTCATCACCACGCCGCGTACCCTCGTCCAGGCGCAAAAGGTCGCCTTGCGCGACGTGAATTCACACAGCATCGTCAATACGACGAGCGTGTTGTCCATCGAAACGGACCTGACCGTGACCAGCGCCAACCTCACGTTTGGTGGTATCGCACCCTACCCATGGCGCGCCGTGAAAACCGAAGCAGTACTCGCCGGTCAACCGTTATCGCTTGAGCATTTCGATACCGTTTGCAGCGCGCTCGCCGAAGAGGTGCAAGACGAACTGAATCGCTGGGCAGACAGAATGCAGGAGGTAGGCTACGACGGATTCACATCGAGCTATCGCATCCAACTGGCGAGCGCCTTCTTGTACAAGGCGATGGTCAGTACCCTCGTGCACGTTGCGCCCGAGAGCGTCCCCGCATCTATCCGGTCGGCAGCGGACGAGACCTGGGGCAACTGGCCGGTCAGCAAAGGCTCGCAACACTACAAGCGAAACCCAAGTGCGAGACGGGCACCGGTTGCAGAGCCCTACGTGAAACTGATGGCGCTCTACCAAACCTCTGGGCAAGTGCGATACACGCACGAACTCGACGTGCCGCCGACGACGCTCGAGGCTTCTTTCGTGCAGAGTAAACGGGCGTTGGCTGACTACAGTTTCAAACACCCCGAAACCGGACAATCACCGATCACCTCCGAAGCACTGTCTGAATATCTTGCCACCAAATCGCCCCATTTCCGCGAGCTGATCACACACAACAACATCCCCGCCCATGGATTGAAAAACATAGGCATGGGTGGTGACCAACCTGTGTTCGCCGAAAAGCGAGTCAGCTACGTCGGTCAGTCCATCGCCTTGGTCGTCGGCGACCAGGAAACCGCCATGGACGAGCTGGCCGATTTCGTGAGTGCGCATTGCATTGACTATGCGCCCGTCGATTGGGCCCCCGAGTGGGTACACCCCGTGCTCACGCTGCCCGATGCCATCGCACGGAAGAGCATTTTCCCCGATTACCCGGCGGCTGCAGCGTTTGTCAGCCACATCTGGAAAATTATCCGAAAAAACAGTCAGTTTGACTGGTCCGCGCAGAACAGGGATCCGCTGGACCAGCAGATCACGGTTCGCGCTGAAACGGTTGATGAAGCCCACTGCAAGGTGATTGGCAGCACACAAGCGTGCGGCGGCCAGGCGCACTTCTATATGGAGACGCAAGCCTGTGTCGCCATACCCGAGACGGCAGACACGATTCGATTGCACCCGTCCTCACAGAGCCCGATGGAGATGCACACCACAGCGGCAGCAGTTCTTGGCATTGAGCAGAACCATGTGAAAGTGCAGGTCCACCAGGTCGGTGGTGGCTATGGCGGTAAGACGGAACAGGCCAAATTTGTGACCGCCGCTGCCGCGGTTGCTGCGAAAGCGACGAACAAACCGATCCGACTGGTGATGCCACGCGACAACGACACCAGCCTTATCGGCAAGCGGCATCCCTACTATGGCCAGTATCAAATTGCGATTGACGATGGCTCGGTGGATGCCAGCAATCGCGGTCTGATTCGCGGCCTGGACCTCACCCTGTTCGGTGATGGCGGTGCGTTTTACGATTGTTCGTTTATCGTGGCCAACTGCATCCAGAGCCGCATTGATGGCGCTTACAACGTCGCCAATTTTCGCAGTACGCTGGATGTTTGTCGTACCAACACGGCGCCCAATACGGCGTTTCGATCATTCGGCGACGTACAGGGCAAGCTGATCTCGGAAAACGCGGTCGACGATGCGGCATTCGCGATTGGCATGCGCGCCGACGAAGTGCGTGAGAAGAATCTATATGCGCAGGGCGATGTGACGCCGTTCGGTCAGGCGTTGCCGTACTGCTACATCCGGGATGTCTGGAAGTACCTGAAAACCAAAGCCGACTTCGACAACCGTCTTGCGGCGGTTGAGCAATTCAACGCGAAAAACACTTGGCGCAAACGCGGCATTTACATGCTGCCGGTAAAGTACGGTTCCGGTTACAACCTCGTGCAGCTTGAGCAAGCCAGCGCACTGGTTTCGATCTATGCCACCGACGGCACGGTGTTGATCAACCAGAGTGGCGTCGACATGGGGCAGGGGCTCGTCACCAAAATTGAGCAGATTGCGTCCTATGTACTGAACGTGCCCATGGAACATATCCGCGTCAATTTGCCGAATACCGAGATCACCCCCAACCCGACCAGCACGGGCGGCTCGACCGGCACGCAGTACAACGGACTGGCAGTAAAAAAGACCTGCGAACGCGTGCGGGACCGACTCGAGGCTTTCGCTGCCGACATTCGTGCTGAAAAAGGCGATGACTGGTGCCGCGATCACGGCATCAATTTTTGGGCTCACCCCGAAAAGGGCTGGGCGACCACCGTCACAGTCCATGGTCGCAGCTCGACGATCTGGCAAAACCTGATCAGCCTTGCCTACACACGCCGTGTATCACTGGTTGAAGCATTCAATGCCAAAGTCCCGGGTGGTGAGGCCGCGATCACCGAGCTCACCTACAAGACACTCGAGCAGGCGCAGAGCGAGGCACTCCCCGGAATCGAAGTTTCTGCAACACTGGTGCCGGGCGCTTTTGATGCATTCTCCGGCTTCACCTACTCCGCGGCATGCTCTGAAATCGAATTGGACATCCTGACCGGCGAGATGAAGATCTTGCGCTCCGACGTCATCTACGACATGGGCTGGAGTATTAACCCGGCACTGGATATCGGCCAGGTTGAGGGCGCCTTTGTCCAGGGCGTTGGTTACGTCACCACAGAAAAACTCGTGTTCGAGCCTGACGGCGATGAGCAGGGCCGCTTGAACACCGTGAACACGTGGCGCTACAAGCCGCCAGCAACCACCGACATCCCGCTTGAATTCAATGTCCATCTGTTCCCGAGAGACGAGTCGGACGTGCCTGAGAATCCCAACGATCTTCTGTCAGCGAAAGACGTCGGCGAGCCGCCGTTGGTATTGGCGAGCAGTGTGTTCTTCGCCATCAAAGCGGCCGTGCGCGCATCACGTCTCGAACGTGGTCTTCCGGGTCTGTTTCAGATGGATGCACCGGCGACCGTTCAGGAAATACGTGCTGCACTGGAAGTGACACTCTAGCGCCTGCTGATGCGATTCGGCTATTGACGCAAACCAATACAGAGCACAACGTCAATCAGCAGCCGGCGCGTTGTTGACCGGTTAGACGGTGTTGTTAATGCGGCGCCTGCGGAAAAGCTGCCGGGCCCGATGAGGGCCCGGCAGACAAAACGCCAGTTTCAGGGACAGGTCTGTGGGCGGAGTCCTGTGTAAGGCGAATCCGGGAAGAGCCAGCGTGCTTTCGCCGCGATCCACATGATGCACCCAAGGTCGTTGTATTTGCTAACACTGCGGATGCGATTGAACAACGGGCTGTCGTCATGGTTGGTTTCGAGTCTGCGGGCATCAATGCCGTACAACAGCGTATAGTTTGGCGAATACTTCTCGTAAGAGTCGATCAGCTGCTGTTCTCGGCCGCGGATGACCTGTCTTGTCACGAGGGTGCCAATAAGGTTGACGGTCGCATTGATCTCGCCCTTATGATCGGAGTCGCGCCAGGGGCCATGCCGCTGGAATCGCGCGCTGCGATCATGTCGCTCACTCCGCTTCTGGATCGCGTCGTAGCAGTCGCCCTTCGCGGCCGCAATGCTAGTGATGCCGTAGTAGACATGGTCGTAGTTCGAGGAGTGCTTCTCATACGCGCATTGCCAGCGACCCGGTGCCGCTGCGGCGGCGGTGGCCACAGTAAGGACGGCCATGTCTCCGCCGATCCTCGAGTCAGGATCCCGCATCACATCCTCATCCATCTCGCCGGGCGTCCAGACACCGCCGATGACCTCACCCGACGAGGAGTAGACCTCGGACTCACCGATAATCTCGTCCTCCATCGCGGCAATACAGGCTTCAGGATCTTCCTGCGCCTGGCGGCACTCGCGCTTGATTTTCCAGCGTTGCCTCAAGACCTTGACGGCTCTGGCGACAATGTCCCAACCGCCAGAGACTGACTCCTCAATTTTCGGAACGATAATCTCGCCAGGGTTCGGGAACGGCCAACCGATACCCCTGCGCCTGGCATCCTCAACGTCCGAGCTTCTTCCAAGTATCTCTTCGATAGACTGTTGGCCCGGCAGTGCACTGAGAGCAATGTCGAGTTCCTGCTCCGCTTGCCACGTGTCGTAGGCAGCGCGGTTGAAGTTGGCATCATCGAACGCGCCTTCCCGGGTCACGCGGGTCCAGCGGTCGTACCAGCGGATGATGTTGTAGCCATCCCACGTGTAGTACCAGACGTAGCCGCAATACCAGACGCAGTAGTAGACCTCCTGCACGGGGTTATCGACGACACCGAAGTAGCTGCGTGCAACATCGCGTTCGGCTGCGGTGCCCATGAGTGTCGACACTTGCGAGTCATTGACGGCGTTCACGCCCTGGGCATCCATCGCCTGTGCCTTCTGGCTCGTTCTTCCGGTGGCGCCTGGCGCCGCCAAGACTGGTGAAATACTGTCGATGCTGCCGGCGACACTGCTCGTCGGGCCGGCTGTCGATGCGATGCCGACAACCCAGAGCGGCACGAAGCCAAGATCGATCTGCTCCTGATAGACGTAGCAGTAGGGGAACCAACCGGTGTTAAAGCAGAAGACGAACTCGACAACGACGACGACCTCGAAACCTTCCTGGTCAGGTTCCTTTGCGTTGGCAAAATATGCAGGGTCGATTGAGGCTGCGCGCAAGTCGGCGAAGTACTTGTCGACGTCTTCGTCCCAGGCGATAACACCCTTGCCGTAGCGTTGGTACTGAACACCGCTGGACAGGAACGAGTGATCGTAGACCAGTCCCGTCGCCGGATTGTCGGCACTGACGGTCGGGTCCACGTACCCGTCTTCGTCGATGTCGATGCCGGATGACACCACGTCAACCAGCGGCATCGCCCGCGCGGCGGCGTAGGTCGTGTAGTTGTAGGGCTGGTGACTCAGGCGACCGCTTGCCTGTCCCAGGCCCACCGATTCCCAGATCACGCCGTTGTTACTGTTGCCGGTCAGGCGCTTGATGTAGACGTCGGTGTAGCCATCGCCATTCAGATCGCCGACCCTGGATTGGTAGTCATAGTTGAGTTGCGTGTACTCGTCATCGAGAACAATCGGCGGCGGTGGTGGTGGTGGCGGCGGTAGCGGCGGATCACCCGGGTCACAGACAATCGCTATCGGTGACCCGTCTTGCGCGGTTTCCTGTTTCGGGTCGCTATTAGTCTCAAAACCCGGCGCCGGTGTGCTGTATGGATCTGGACAGATCTGCGCCTGTGCCACCCCGGAAAAGCTCAACAGCGCGAAAAATACCAGGCCAGGCCTGGTCCATCCCTCTCGTCTTCTGAACATGTTGAATCCCCAACTTTGTATTGGTCCAAAGAGTCTCGTTACTCATCCATCCCTGGACTGCGCTTATTCCGGCGGCGACTCGCGACTATCCTTGCGTTGTGCCACTGCCGGCTTGTTGTGCTGTTGATTCCAGACTGATCTTTTTGTTGTTGTTACGTGTCCCGAAAAATCCTCATGGTTTGTGTTGGCCTCGCAGACACACGGAGACCCGCATCCGGCGCATCCGCGTACGCTGGATCTGGTTTGCCAAAGCGGGGTGATGGTCTGTGAGAAGCGTTGCTTATCGCGTTCGCGAGAACGCAGGAACGTCTTGGCCTGATCATCGGCATTGCGCCGTGCTGAATGCGCATCAAGGCTCCCTTTGCCCTTGGGTCGAGTATACGAACGAGCTTTTGTGATGTCTATCCCATATATGACCGCGCTGGCTTCAATCAGGAACACGACATGGGTGCGGCGCGAGCCCGCCGCGCTGTGCTGAGATGGGCATGTTCGCCGTCTCGATCGCGGGGCAGACGATCATTGTGAAACCGATGATGGGAGCAGTTCTACTGCGGGCGATGCAGGGCCAGCCGGATGCCGAACACCAGGAACACGGCGCCGGTCACGCCTTTGAGCCCTATCCAGCACAGGTAAGCCGCGCCCAGCAGTTTCACGACCAGGAATGCTTGCGATGAGGCGACGAGGATGGCCGAGATGCCCAGTATCGACAGCGCGCCGTGGACAAAGAAGGCAACGATAAACCCGGCCACATTCGCGTAGCCGGCTGCGCTGCCGGAACTGGGGACCGTCTTCGCGATCAGCACGCCGTTAGGCCCCGGCGACATGACCAACAACGAGGCGATCGCGGCGAAACTCAAGGCGTTCATCAGGTCCATAGCCATACTACCTTCGAAGGATCACGCCTCGGGTTCGGTGCCGTCACCGTCATCGACGTATTGAGTCAGGAGTTCGGTCATGTCGCTCGATGCCGCGTCCCGCGAGCACTCGAGCGCAGACACACCGAGCTTGTTCGTCGTGTCTGCGCTTGCGCCGGCCTGGATTAACACTTTGGCAGCGCCGAGCGGGTCTCTCTTCTTTGCCGGACCGTGCGGCCCAAACGCTGCGACCGCCCAATAGAGCGGCGTCGCGCCAAACTCGGTGCACTTGGCTTCCAGCTCGGCGCCACGATCGACCAATAGCTGGGCAGTAGCAGGGAGCCCGACGGATGCCGCCCAATGCAAAGCGCGCGCGCCGAAAATCGACGTGGCTTCCAGGTTGGCTCCAGCGTCAACGAACAGCCGCGCCACGGTCTCGACGCCGAGCGAGGTGGCGGCTATCAGCGGACTCTCTTTGCCTTCTGTCCCCTCGATCAGGGCACCATGCTCGAGCAGTAACGCGGCAACCTCGTAGGCACGCGCTTCGTCCAGCCACCCGTTGAACACGCAGTCACACGCATAGTGCAGTGGGTCGGACTCGTTGTCCTGGTTGAGCGCCCATTTGACCGGTCGATTGGCCAGCGATGGGTTCGCTGCCAGCGCATCGCTCAGCCGGTTGCGGTCACCGGATTCGATCAGCTGTCGGAATTGTGCGTCGTCCATACCTGTTTCTATCTGGATTGTGGGCCAGCGTGAGCAACGGGTGAGACGACATCCAGCAGCGCTGCCATCGTGATGTCCGGATCGCTGAAATCGCCAGACAGCTCGCAACGTCCGGCGAGAGCAAAGGCTACTTCGATCGCGGCGGCGCCTGTGGGCCGATCAGCTGCAAAGAAGACGACACGCTTCGGTTCCTCGTGGATCAGTACTAGTGAGTTAGAGCGAGCGGCCCATTCGAGGTCGCGAGTGAGCCGCTCGCTTATTCTTCACCAACTCAACAGTAGACCTGCCCGCACATCGGCTCACCCGGGGGGCCACCACCACCGCCGGGTGGCGGTGGCGGAGGTGGCGGCGGTGGCGGCGGAGGTGGTGGCGGTGGCGCCTCACCGGCTATCGGGCACTGCGGCCAAACGAAAGCGGCTTGACCACCTGGATAATCCTGCCAGGCATAGAGCTCGACCTCGGCGTAGCGCGGATAGCTGTTGAGACCGATACGGCTCTTTGCGGTGACCGCGAACAGCAGCCCCGTGGTCCAGTGCGTGCGATCAAGCCCCTGGTAGTAGACGTTGCCAAGACTGTTGTAGAGCGTGTAACGCGTCGCGTTCTCTACCGCGGCCACCGTGTACTCCGGCGCGCAGGGCCCCGTCGCCTCCGCGCGCCCAATAAACGTCGGTGGCGCATCGTGGTACACATCGAGGATGACGCGCTGCGCCGTACGCTGGATTCGCAGGCGCACGTTGACGCCGCCAAAGATGCGGCTCCAGTCGGTGCTGACGAAGTCTTCGAGCGCCTGAATCGCCTCGGCCTCGATCGTGCCCACCGCGGCGACGGCGTTGGCGTAGTACGCATTAAGCTCATTGATCAGGTAGGCGCGCAAGCCGGGCAGATTGACCGTGAGGTAGTTCGACAGGTCAAAGCTCGGACTTGTGAGATCCGCCAATGACATCGTGTCGAGCTGCGGCAAGCGTGCCGCGATGTACTCGACCAAACCCTGCAGGCGCTCGTTCAGTGCATCGATCTGAGCTTGCGTCTGCAGATTCAGGCGGTCGATCAAGTCATCGGTGATCTCGTTGGCGATAAACGCAGCCGCGGCGTAGCGTGCGCCGCTCAGGAAGTCCAGCGCGTCGTCAACGGCGCGTTGAATCTCGCGATTGCCGGTGACCAGCAGGCCCTGCAGTGCCTCTTCGAGCGAGAACAGATTCTGATAGCGGGCCGGTTGGTCTGCGGCCGCATCGTCGATGGCGTCGGCAACTTCCTCAACGAAATCAAAACCGAAAATCGGCGCCAGGAACACCACGATCGGCCCGATGATGGGTGCCGAGCACTGGACGTTGGCGACCTCGACGCTGCTGCGATTGAAGCGAACCTCGTCGATTCCGCCGCTGAAGTAGTTGTAGTCGACATCGATGCTGGCGTCGTTGAGCGTAATCGTCGCGGACACCGTACTGCCGCAAAGCAACTGGATGTACCACTCAAAATCCGACGTTCGGACTCGTGCAGAGAGGCGAATCCGGTCGATGCCGCCGACCGTCAGAACGACGCTCGTGTCCTCACCCGCAAGCCTTACGAACGGGTTCTCGAATTCGATGATCGGTGTTTGAAGCAGCGTCAGGTCTGGCTCTGCCGCAGCGGCCGCCACCACACCATCAATGAGCTCGGTGTGAAGCGCGTCTATTTCGTCAAAGATGTAATCGTTCGGAACCGTAATCGAAGTGGAATCGAACACGGGGTTGGTGAGCCCCGTCGGTTGTCGAAACTCGAACGTCGTCGCAGCCAGCAGCGGTTTGCAGAGCAGCAGAGTCAATCCTGTCACCACCGCCAGCACCCAGGTATTCCTGTACATGGGCTGTCCTCCCTTTCTCTCCCAAAAAGATCGGCAGCTGGAGTCGCGTGCGCCGTTACCCCAAGACTCCAACGAGTATTCCCCGAATTTAGTCTCAAATGACCGTATTTGCCAGAAAATATGATCTTGGCGTACTCGGGCTCCGGAGCCAGGCCGAGTCGCAGATCAATGGAATGCCGCCCGGCCGCGGACAACTTGGGGCAATAGTCGTCGCCAGACTATCGATACAAACGCTCGAGCAGTGCGCCTCTGAATGACTTGCCGACCGGCAGCGACGCACCCGTCGCGAGCAAGGCTTCACTGCGGTCGCCGTCCGTGGCCTTCACCTCACGAATCAGATCGACTCGAACCGCATAGCTCCGGTGCACCTGTACGAAGTCGCTCGCCGGCAGTCGCGTGAGCACATGCTTGAGCGAGGCCCGCAGGAGGTGGCGTCCTTCGCTGTGGTGGATGTCCACGTAGTTGCCGTTCGCGGCGATCCAATGAATGTGATCGACATCGATGACGCGCACGGATGCGCTCGATTTGATGATCAGCCGATCGAGGGGCGTTTCCCGCGCCCAGGCTGTCTGCGTCGCGCGCGCGTTGTCGTAAGCCGACTGGTTGTCGAGCACATGCTCGAGCTTGGCGACGCACTGCGCCAGTCTGTCGTCATTGAATGGCTTGAGCAGGTAGTCGACGGCGTAGAGCTCGAAGGCCTCGACAGCGTATTCCGAGTGGGCCGTGACGAAGACGATCAATGGCGCGCAGCTCAGCTCGAGTAGCGACTTGGCCAAGGTCACCCCGTCGTCGCCGGGCATCTGAATATCGAGAAAGACGACGTCAGGACGGTGCCTCACCACGTCATCGACCAGGTCGGCGCCCGAGGTGAACTCCCTCAGGTGTGCCCACCGGGCGTGAGGCCGCAGAGCTTCCATGAGGTTGCCGCGCGCCATCGACTCGTCGTCGACGATAAAGGCGCTAAACGACATGCGTCTCTTGTCCATCAGGAAAGGCCAGGCTCACGCAATAGGCCTCGGGTGAGACGCGTGTCTCGAGCGCGTAGTCGCCACCATAGGTGTGCGCGAGTCTCGCTTCGAGATTGTTGATGCCGGTCCCGTGGCCCGGCGACGGTGTTGCCTGCGCGTCCAATGGCGCCTGGCTGTTGCAGACGCTCATGAACACCTGTGCCGCCCGCCGCTCAATGGTGACGTGAATGCCCACACCTTCGGACACGCCGTTGTCAGTTTGCGGGATGCGCTCAACGACATGTCGAAACACATTCTCAAGCAACGGCTGCAGCGAAAACGGCAGGCACATTGCTTGCTCGGCATCGGCGTCGCAATCGATGACGCACACAAAGCGGTCCCCAAAGCGCAGCTCCTGCAGCGCGATGTAGTCGCGCACAAAGTGCAGTTCGTCGATGACGGCGATCTGACCCTGCGACGCGTTTTCCACGGTAAAGCGCAGCAGGCTGCCCAGGGTGGAGATGGCGTCGACGAGCGTTGCCTTCTCGGACTGGCGCGCCAGGTAGCTCATGGAGCTCAGGCAGTTAAACAGGAAGTGCGGCGCCAGTTGCGACTGCATCAGTTGCATGTGCTGCTCGGCGAGCTCAAGAGCCGCCTCCGTCCTGTGTTGTTCGAGTGCGTGGTTTTCCCGCTGTGCCACGCGGGCACGTGCGGCCAGCACCACGCCGCCGCAGAGGGCAAACGTCAGACCGTAAACCACAGCGTAGAAGAACACGACGGAGCCGCTGGTCGCGGCCAGCGTATCGATCCACTCCGCCCAGCCGCCGCCCGAGACGAAGACCGACACGCCGTAGTCGTAGGCGAAGTACATCGGCAGCCACAGCAACAAGCCGCCCAGGAAGAATGCCGACAGCCGCCAGAACGTGAACGTGAAGCGGGCGCTTTCCATGACTCGCAGCAAAACGAGGGTGACGATGATCCAGGCGGCGTAGGACAGGAGGTAGTAGCCGACGTCCGCCAGGGTGAATGGCACGGGCAGGTCGTACTTGACGATGTCGACGTAGCGCGACAACGCGTGGATGAGTCCGACACTAATCCACATGGCGGCAACGAAGATGACGGTACGACGATTCAAGACAGACCACCGATGACAGCAACGACCAGACCGCAAGCTTCGCCTGCGGCGTCTGATAGTAAGGACATTCGATGGCGAAAGTCAGGCCGTTCGTCACCACAAATCCGGGTGTTCGTCACATCGTGCTTGCTCACCGATCGACAGCCCGGAGATTGATCCCTGCAGGACAACTGCACCAACCAAGAAAAGGGGTCAACACCATGAGAACGGGACGATGGATCACAACGATGCTGACGACGCTGGTCGTCGGTCTTGCGGGTACGGCGCAGGCGGGTAAGTCGCTGCCGCTGAGCGTCTTCAACTTTGACGGCATTCACATGGCCGACGACGGCTTCCTCTACGCCGCTGAGGGCTTCCTGGGTGACCGGCTTTTCGTCATCGCACCCAATGGGCAGGTCTTCATCCAGGCCGCAGGCCTGGCGGGCCCCATCGATGTTGCCAACGACAGCGAGGGAAACCTCTACGTCAGCAACTTCAACAACGCGACGGTGAGCAAGGTGACACCCACCGGTGCGGTGACAACCTTCGCCAACGTGCGGCCGGGCCCGGCGGGGATTGTCGTGGACTCACAGGACAACGTCATCGTGTCGCAATACGGCGAGGGTGACGGGGACGGGGTCTCGGTCACAAAGATCACACCGAGCGGCGAGGTGAGCGCGCTGTCGTCGGGCGGTCTGCTGCAGGCGCCCGTCGCGACCGCCATCGACGACGAAGACAACGTCTACGTCGCCAACTTCAACGAGGGCAGCATCATCAAGATCAGCCCCGACGGCGAACAGGAGTTCATCGCACGGGTCGATGCGCCGGCGGGCTTTGCGATCGGTCACATGGCCTTCGTCGGCAACCGCCTGTTTGCCACGGCATTCGCCGGGCAGAAGATCATCGTGATCCGGCCCAACGGCCGCATCCGCGAGCGCGGCAGGGCGATCGATGAGGGGCGCTTCCCCAATGGGCTGACCTACGACGCCGCCAACAACACTGTGCTGTTCACGTACGGGTTTACACCCGTCGCCGAGATCGAGCAGATCATGCTCCGCACACCCGAGTAGTGCCGGGCGGCGCTCCCTCATATTTGCCCCCAAGAGTAGTGGGGGAGCGCTGCCAGGCCCGTTGGCTAACGCATAGCGGGCAGTATGTAGCGGTCGATCAACTCAAATGGCCGCTCCATGCCGTAGAGGTTGCTCGTCGCGGTCCCATTTGCCGAAGTAGGCTTCGAGCACCAATGCACCATTGCGCGCCAGCAACACGCTACTGACCCCCGCGTAGTCGCCGTCGTGGATGCGGGCCAACATCTCCTGGATGCTGCTCGGTTCTATGTTCCGGGCTTCAAGCGACGCCGTGTCCCAGCCGTCGCCAGTGTTTTCGGGTACGTGATACTCGGCATTGTCGGGCGGCGTGCATCCCGCGACGAGGGCCAATATCACTCCCAATGCAATGCTGCGAATTGTGATCACTGAACCTGCTCCCCGGATGGCATGGCCGCAACTCTGAGACGAGTTAGAGTCCACCCGAAGCTGTGAGGTTTAGCTGCCCAATGTCTTCAGATCGATGCGCATGTCATGGCGTCAATCCAGGGTGCGTTTGTAGCGGAGCATCGCGACGGCCATGACCACAACGGTGAATGCGGTCATGGCGAGCAGTGGCTGAGCGAGTTGCTGCAGGCTTGCATCCTTGAGCATCACGCCTCGAACCACGCGCAGGAAGTGGGTGAGCGGCAATGCTTCGCCGATGGTTTGTGCCCATGTGGGCATACCGCGAAAGGGGAACATGAACCCCGAGAGCAGCAACGATGGGAGGAAGAAGAAGAACGTCAATTGCATGGCCTGCATCTGCGATTGTGCGATGGTCGAGAAGGTGAAACCCAATGACAGATTGGCGATGACAAAGATCGCAACGCCCAGCAGCAACAGCCACAGCGCACCGACAAACGGAACTCCGAACAAGAGCTTGGCGGCGACGAGAATGACCGCAGTCTGCGCACTGCCGACCAGCACATAGGGAAAAATCTTCCCCACCATCACTTCACCGGGGCGTGCGGGCATGGCGAGCAGGTTCTCGAGCGTCCCGCGCTCCGCCTCGCGCGTCATGGCCATCCCGGTAATCATCACCAGTGTCATCGTCAGGATGACCCCCAACAGACCCGGCACAATGTTGTAGCTCGTCTTGCCTTCGGGGTTGTAGCGCGAATGAATGACGAGTTCGAAGGGTGCCGGTGCGCCGGCCACAGCCGCGCCCAGGCGCTCATGACGCAAAGCGCGCTCCAGGATGGTTTCGGCGCGCCCCACGGCATTCGAGGTCGCGGCGGGATCCGAGGCGTCTGCCTCAATGAGCAGCTGTGGTCGCTCGCCGCGCAACAGGGCGCGCGTAAAACTGCTCGGGATGGATACGACGAATGCCACCTCCCCGCGGGCCAGCAGCTCCGTGCTCTCGCGCGGGTCGTCCGTCTGCAATACAAAGTCGTAGTATCCGGAGGTCTCGAGTGCGCTGACGAGCGTTCGCACGATGGGCGTCTGCTCCTCGACGAGTAGCGCCGAGGGCAGGCGCTTGGGGTCGAGGTTGATCGCAAATCCGAACAAGACGAGCTGAATAATCGGAATGCCAAACATCATGGCAAAGGTCAGGCGGTCGCGACGCATTTGCACAAGCTCTTTCATGGCGACCGCGGCGATCCGTTCGCTCACGGCGTTCATGCGTGTACGCGTCGGTCCGCACCAGCGTCGGCCATGAGAGCAATGAAGGCGTCTTCGAGGCTCGGTCGAACCTCCTCCCAGTTGACGTCACGTGTTTGCTCGGCCGCCAACGCCGCGCGAATGGCGTCGGGATCGCCACCGCTCACGTGCAATGCCGCGCCGAAGTAGGCGACATGTTCCAGCGCCTCATGATTCTCCAGTTGCGCGGACAGTTGGCGAACGCCCTCACCCTCGCCGCGAAACGTGTGCAGACCTGAGCGCGCAATGATGTCTGCGACGGTTCCCTCGGCAACCTTGCGGCCGTTGGCCAGGTAGACAATGCGGTCGCAGCGCTCCGCCTCGTCCATGTAGTGCGTTGACACCAGTACGGTCATGCCCGCCAGCGACAAGCGGTGAATCTCGTCCCAGAAGTCCCGGCGGGCCTGCGGGTCGACGCCGGCGGTGGGCTCGTCGAGAAGCAGCAGTTTCGGTCGATGCATGGTAACGGCCGCCAATGCGAGGCGTTGTTTCCAGCCGCCAGAGAGCGCGCCCGCGAGTTGTTTTTGACGCTCGGCAAGACCCAGCTTCTCAATCGTTGCATCGACCGCGCGTCGCCTGTCAGGCATGCGATACAACCGGGCGACGAATTCGATGTTCTCGCGAATCGTCATATCGGCCCAAAAACGAGAACTTCTGGGTCATGTACCCGGTTTGGCGCTTGATTTCGGAGGCGTCGTCGCGGATGTCCCAGCCGAGCGTCCGGCCTTCGCCCTCCGTCGCGGTCAGCAGGCCACAGATCATGCGGATCGTTGTTGTTTTGCCAGACCCGTTAGGGCCGAGAAACCCCCAAACCTGGCCACGCGGCATCTGCAGATCGACGCCATCAACGGCGGTCTTGTCGCCGAATCGTTTGACCAGCCCGCGCACGTCGATGGCGAGGTCCGCATTCACCAGCTGACATCCACTGGCAGGCCGGGTCGCAGCGCGCTGCCGTTGGGCAAGCGCGCCTCTACGAGGAAGACCAGTTTCTCTCGACTCTCGCGAGAGTAGATGACCGGGGGCGTGAATTCGGCTTCGGTGGCGATATAGGTGACTGATGCGGTTTCAACCGATGGCATGCCGTCGGCCGATACGCGAACCGTGGCGCCAAGGCTGACGCCTGGTAGCGACGCTTGTGGCACAAAGAACCGCACCTTGAGCCCGTCGTCCGGAAGCACGGCGAGCACCGGTGTACCCGGTGTCACGTACTCACCACGCTCCTGCAACAGTGTCTCGATGCGGCCCGCATGCCGCGACTCGGTCGTACGCTGCGCCAGGCTGTAGGCCGCGCGGTCACGGGCGGCGCGCGCGCTCTCTGTGGCGGCGGCTGCCGCTTGTCGTGCGTTGGGCCGGGCGGCAAGCACTGCAACACGAATGTCGGCCTGCAGCGCCTTCACGCTCGCAGTGGCAACCGCAAGGTCGGCCGTGAGGGCGTCGCCGCGGCTGCGTGGTTCCAGGCCCGCCTCAACGAGCGGCATGACGCGGTCGTGGTCGGCGGTAGCGCGTGTGAGTTGCGCCTGGGCTTCCGCGAGCCGGGCACGCAGCGCCTCGATCTCCTCGGCGCGGGCACCTGTCTCGATGTTGAGCGCTTCCGCCTCGGCCTGGCGGACGCGCGCTTCGGCTTCGTCACGCTGAGCGCGTTCCGATGTGGCATCCAGCTCGAAGAGCAGGTCGCCGACGTCGATTCGATCACCCTCGGCAACGGGCAGATCCACGATCCATCCCGCAGCCGGCGCCGAGACGTAGCGCCAGTCGGCCTCGACGTAGCCGATCGTGGCGTGCGGCGAATCGTCTCCCGCGCAGCCCGCCAGCAGCAGAGCGGCGAAGGCGGCGCTGGCGAATGATGTTTTGTTCATGACGCGGGCTCCGGGCAGGCCAGCGCGCGCTTCATATTTTCTGCATGCAGCTGGAACAGGGTCTCCAGATCGATGGGTACACGGTCGGTCGGCGCGAACACGGCCTGCCACAGCATCGACATGATCATGGGTGCTACGACGAGCCGAGCCGTTAGCGCGGGTTCAGCCACAGAAATCTCTCCGGCGTCGTGCGCGTTCTGCAGCAGCGCCGTGACGGCGGCAAGCACGCGGTCAATGACGTCGCGGCGGTAGCTTGCAACGATGTCGGGAAAACTGTGGCTGTCGCCCGTCAAGACCTTCATGAGCTTGTGCAGGTGGGTCTCACGAATGAGCTGCGGCGCGAAGGTCGCGATCGCCGCCATGGCCGCCTCGAACGAGGGCGCAGTCCGTGTCATGCGCTCGATGGTCTCGAGGTTGGGTACGGCGAGCGTTTCGATGAGCTCACGAAACAGCTCGTCCTTGCTCTCGAAGTAGAGATAGACGGTGCCTTTGGACAGTTCTGCGCGTGTGGCGATGTCCGCCATACGGGCGGCCGAGAATCCGCGTTCGAAGAATTCGTCCAGTGCGGCGGCCAGGAGCAGCCGGCGGCGGGCGTCCTTTTCATCATCGGAGCGGGCACGTTTCATGGTGAGTTTAATAACTGACCAGTCAGTTATTTGTCAAGTCTTGGAAGGGTCGAATGAACGTTCAATACATTGATTCCAAGTCCAACTGGCATTGGCTCCCGAAAATGCCTACGGTGTCGGCACGTGTGATATGAACCCTCGGGAACAGATGGGGCTGTGTACCGATGACCGATTCCACTACCTTTAACGTTGTGACCACGGGCAGGCTCGAGGCGGGCTTCGAACTCGCCGACGTACAGCAGAAACTGATCTCGGCCATGAAGCTCAATCCCGAGCAGGCCGCACAGTTTTTTACCAAGCCCCGCGTCGTCAAGAAGAACCAGACTCAGGCCGCCGCTGAAAAGATCTGCGCGCAGCTCGCCCGGCTCGGCGTGTCGGCCGAAGTGCAGAACACGGCGCCAACCATGGCGCCGCCGCTCACAGACAAGGTCTCGTTTCAGGATTCCCCGCCGGCCAACGCCACGCCCGAGCTCGCCATCCTGGACGATGCGCCGCGCGCGGCCGCAAGCGGCGGTGATTTTACGTGTCCCAAGTGCGGTCACGTGCAGGTCAAGAAAGACCAGTGCGAGAGCTGCGGCGTCTGGTTCCACAAGCTGGAACCCCAGGCCGACAGTCCGGCGCCGGCTATTGGTGCGCCGGGCGGCGCGCCGGGCATCGGTGCTGCGGCCCCGGCTGCTGCCATGGCATCAGAGGGCGATGCGGCGGCTCCGATGGAAAGCCAGCTGCGCGAAGCGCCTCCGGACGATACTGCGCTGCCTCCCGCGGCGATTGCCGCTGCGGCCGTTGCCGCATTGGTTGGGGCCTGGGTCTGGAAGTTTGTGGCGGTGACCTTCCAGTTTGAGTTTGGTCTTATTGCCTGGGGTATCGGTGGCGCCGTTGGTGCCGCGGCCGCGGCACTGGGTTCGAAAGGCATGAAGGCCGGTGTGGTTTGCGCGGTACTCGCGCTCGGCTCCATTGTCGTCGGCAAGTACTGGTCGTACTCGGCCGCGCTCGAGCAAATCCAGGAGATGGTGCTCACCGCCTTGGCCGACGAAGGCGAAGAAATGCGTGGCGTGTATGAGGAGGAACTCGAGGACGGCCGTATTCTGATTGATGGCTCTGGCAGCGATGACTTCACACGCCAATTCATGGTCGATCGGTACTACACGGATGCTGGCAGTCCCAGCGACATCAGCGATGCCGAGCTTGACGAGTTCAGAACCTATACCGCGCCGCGGCTGCGCGAGATTGCCGAGAGCGACGCCAGTTTCGAGGATTGGCAACGGCTCAGCGTGGGTGCCATGGATGAGATTCCGATACTTCAGCTCATGCGCGAGGACCTCGGACCGCTCGACTTCCTGTTCGCCTTCTTGGGTATCGGCACCGCGTTCCGACTCGGCAGCAAGATGGGCTGACTCATCGCCCTGCTGCGGCGACCTAGTGGTCGGGGCGCAGCGGGTCCGCTTCAATCGCCTGCATGCGAGCGCGAAGCGCTTGTACCAACTCGGTCACCCGCGCCGGGTTCGCCTCGGAGACATCCCGCAGCTCGAGCGGATCGGTCTCGAGGTCATGGAGCGCGACAGGTTGTTGCGCCTCATCGAGCAAAAGCTTCCAGCGCCCGCGCCGGATCGCGAAGTCGGGGCCATCGGCGGCTTCGAGTGCCCAGACCAGCGTTCGGTCCTCCAGCCTGTCGCCTGATAATGCGGCACTCACATCGATGCCGTCGATGTCGCGGTCGTCGGGCACACTGGCGCCCGCGATCCTGGCTAACGTCGTAAACAAGTCTGTGCCAACGATGAGCGCATCGGATTGGCTCCCCGCATCTGTGAGACCTGGCACGCGCGCGATGGCCGGTACGCGAATCCCGCCTTCGTAAACCCGGTGTTTGCGGCCGCGCAGACCGCCCGTGCTGCCATGCGCGTTCACCTCCCACCAGGTACGCCAGTCCTCGGTGACGGGACCGTTGTCGCTCGCGAACACGATGACCGTGTCGTTGTAGATGTCTCGCTCGCGCATCGCGGCTAGCAGTCGCCCGATCTGATGGTCCATATAGGTGACGTTGGCGTAGTACTCGCCGGGGCCCCGCGGCTCGAGCAGCGTCATCGGCGGTTCCTTACCACCCGACGGGATGGGGACGATATCGCCGTCGGTGTATTCCGCATAGCGGGCGTTGAATTCGGGCGGATTCTCAAACGTGGTGTGCGGCTCGGCCATGCTTAACATCAGCAGGAATGGCTGCTTCGGGTCGCGCGCGTCCAGCCACCTCACGGCATCGTCAACGTAGAGTGCCGCGATGTAGCCGGCTTGTTCGCCAACGGGTTCGCGACCGCGAAAGAGATTGACGGGGTTGCGGCTGGTGGGAATCTGGTAGGCGTTGTGACCGTAGAAGTAATCGAAGCCCTGGTCTGTGGGCTGCGGTTGGTCGTCGCTGCCAAGATCCGAATTCAGGTGCCACTTGCCGACGAGCGCCGTTGCGTAGCCGACCTCGCGCAATAGCTCGGCGAGCGTGATCTCGCTGTCACGAAGAAAGATACCGCTGCCGCCGGGGATCCAGCTTCGGATACCCGTGCGGTAAGGATGTCTACCGGTGAGTAGCGCCGCGCGCGAGGGCGAGCACAGCGGCGACGGCGCGTAGTAGTTGGTCAGGGTCACGCCATCGGCGGCCAGCGCATCGAGGTGCGGCGTTTCGATGACGGGGTGGCCGAAGCTCGCGAGGTCGCCGTAGCCGAGATCGTCGACGTAGATGATGAGGATGCTGGGTGGCGCGGCAACCGGGGTGCTCGCAATGCAGGCCAACAGGGCACCCAGCGTAAGACGTAATCGCGGCCCGTTCATCGCTGCTGCGCCGTGTCGTCGGCGCTGCCCTCGTAGCGGACCGCCTCGATCGTGACGTGCTGAGTCGCCGTTCCCAGGTTCACCGTGACTTCGCAGTCGGCCGACTGACCCAGCAGCGCTTTGGCCACGGGGCTGTCGACGCTGATCCACCCCTTGTCGGCGTCAATTTCGTCGGCCCCAACAATACGATAGGTCGCCCGCGCGTCACCATCGTGCAACGTGACCCAAGCCCCGAAGAACACCTTGTCCGTGTCCATTCGCGGCGGCACAACCTGCAACACGGGCAGCCGCTTCTGAATGTAACGAATGCGTCGGTCGATGCCGCCCAGCTCTTTCTTGCGGTAGATGTATTCCGCGTTTTCGGAGCGGTCGCCCTCGGCCGCGGCCTCGGACAAGGCCTGCACGACGTCGCGCCGTCGTAGCCAGAGCGCTTTTTGCTCCTGCTCCAGCGCGGCGTAGCCCTCGGGCGTGATGTACGGCGCCGACGGCGGTTGTGGTGGGCGCCATCGGCCCATAGCGGTATTGCCCCTGTCACGACATTCGCGCCCAGTGTAGCGAAACGCTTGCGCGTGCGACTAATGTCCCGCATCGTCTGCCGACCATGCTGCGCCGCCGCTACAAAACACACTCGTGACCGACGCGCCCAAACCCGGCAACCCCAAAGCGGCGATTGTCTTTCTCATCATCTCGGCATTCATCGGTTCGATGGGCTTTGGTCTGGCCGCACCCGTCATGCCCGAGCTCGTGATGCAGATTACTGAGGCCAGCGTGGCCGAGGCGGCGCGTTGGGGGGGCATCGCCGTGTTCAGTTACGCGGTCATGCAGTTCATCTTCTCGCCCATCGTCGGCGCCCTGTCCGACCGTTTCGGCAGGCGGCCCGTGCTCATCATCTCGCTGACGGCGTTTGCCATCGATATGCTGGCGCTGGCGATAGTGACCTCGCTCTGGGCCTTCCTGCTCGTGCGCGCGCTCGCGGGCGTATTTGCCTCCACCTTCTCGACCACAAGCGCCTACATCGCGGACGTCACGCCGCCGGGCAAGCGCGGCCAGCGCTTTGCGATGATCGGTGCGGCATTCGGGGCCGGCTTTATCTTCGGGCCTGCCATCGGCGGCATCCTGGGCGACATCGATGTGCGCCTGCCGTTCTTCGTGGGCGCGGCGCTCGCCGGTGCCAATGCGCTGTTCGGCTACTTCCTCGTGCCCGAGTCGCTGTCCGTGGAGCGCCGGCGCGCGTTCAGCTGGTCGCGTGCGAGTACGGTCGGCACGCTCATGCAGCTCGCCCGCACCAAGGGCGTGGGGCCGCTGTTGCCCGTGTTCTTTTTCGCGACGCTGTCGTCGTGGGTGTATCCCACGGTCTGGGCCTATGTGGCCATCGAGAAATTCGCGTGGACGACGCAAGCCGTGGGTTACTCCGTGGCGTACTACGGCGTCATCGCATTTTTGTCTTCGGCCATCGTTGTGCAGGTGTTCTTGCCCAAGCTCGGCATTCGGCGCGCGGTCTTCATCGCGCTCGCGTTCGAGATCGTGGCGCTCACGGGCATTGGCTTTGCGACCGAGAGCTGGATGGTCTACGCCATGGTGACGCTCGCACTGGTCTCGACGATGCAGGACCCCGCCATCCGCCAGGAGCTGTCGTCGCGCGTGGCCGAGGACGCACAAGGCGAACTGCAGGGCGGGCTGTCGGCGCTCACAAGCATCGCCATGATCCTGGCACCGCTGACCTACATGGGCCTGTTTACCGTAACGGCCGGTGAGTCGGCCATCGTTTATTTCCCGGGCGCGGCGTTCCTTGCCGCAGCCTGCATGTCGCTGCTCACGCTCGTCATGTATCTGCTTGCCGAGCGGCGGCTGCCACCCATTGAAAAGACCCCGGTCACAGAATCCAGGAGTTAGGCGCGCAACCCGAAACAAATCGCCGACCGACCCGGTCCCGTCAGGTATCAGCGCCCTCATGGCGCCCCCAACCTGGAGCGACTGACATGTTGAAGACTCTCATTGCCGCCGCGGGCCTCGCGCTCATGCTGCCCGGCGCGGCCGCCCACGCCGACGACCAGAAGCGCTCGCAGCCCAAGCTCTACTCGGTGCTGTTTTACGCGGACTGGTGTTCGAGCTGCAAGTTGCTCGATCCCAAGATCGAGCGCGCCCGGGCCAAGGCCGAGCTGGACCAGCAGCCCGTGCTGTTCGTGCGTTTCGACCTCACTGATGCGGACACGACGGCGCAGTCCGAACTGCTCGCGGAGTCGCTGGGGCTCAGCGCGTACCTGGAACGCAACGGTGGCAAGACGGGCTATGCCGTGCTGGTGAACGCCGAGACCGGTGACCAGGTCAGCCGGTTTACGCGCCAGATGTCCGACGAGGCCATCGGCATGGCCATCAAGGTCGCGCTGGCGCTCTAACGCCACCCGCGGCGGGGCGGGCTGGATTTGGTTGACATTTAAACTAGGTAGTTTATTCTTCAACCAAATCCCGGGAGCCCCCCATGCCCGACACACAACGCCGCACACTCGAAGCAGATAGCTGGCTGGCCGTCGTCCACGCCTACCTCGCGTGCCAGCGCCGCTATGCGCAGATGCTGGAGCACTTCGGGCTTACGATTCCCCAGTTCGACATGCTGGCCGTTCTGCGCCGGTTTCCCGATGGCGCGACGCCGAGGACCATCGCCTCCGAGATGCTCGTGACCAAGGGCAACATCACGGGCCTGATCACGCGTCTTGAGGCTCAGGGTCTCATTCACCGCCGACCGCACGAGACCGATGGGCGCTCGTTCGTCTGCGAGTTCACCGAGGACGGACTGTCGCTGTTCCGCCGGGCGGGCGCGGCGGCGGGACGCTTTGTGCGCGAGCAACTCGCGCCGTTCCCGGACGCCGATCTCGAACGCACCCGCAACCAGATGCGCGACATGCGCGAACACCTGGAAGCACTCGACCCCCATGCCATTGCCGTCCCCCCAACCCCCGCAAGAGGCCAGGCTTGATATGCACGATTCTGAACTCGATCTGACACCGCCGCCCCGGCGCAGAATGCTGCGCGAGGCCCGGATGTTCACCGACATGGCGCGCATGACGCTGCCGCTGGCCGATGCCTTCCTGAATCCCACGCGCGAGAAAGCCGAGTCGCTCGTCATCGTTTTGCCGGGCTTTGGAGCCGGCGACACCTCGACGGCGCCCATGCGTAGCTGGCTCAACCGGCGCGGATTCGATGCCGAAGGCTGGTCCCTCGGTCGCAACCTTGCCGGCCTGGATCTCAAGGGCGAATTCTCGGACCTGGTCGCTGAATGGGGCGTCGACCCGTCGGAGTCGCACAACGGTGAAGTCTCGGTGCCCTTGCTTGTCGACCGCGTTATTGACCGCGTCGCCACGCGTGGCGAAGAGACGGGCCGGCGCATCAGCCTCATCGGCTGGAGCCTGGGCGGCTATCTCGCCCGTGAGGCCGCGCGCGACTTGCCCGATGTGGTTGATCGCGTGATCACAATGGGTTCACCGATTGTCGGTGGTCCCAAGTACACGGTTGCTGCCGACACCTTTCGCCGACGCGGCCAGGACCTTGACTGGATCGAGCAGGCCATCGCTGATCGCGAAGTGCGCCCGATTCGCCAGCCCATCACGGCCATCGTGAGTCCGACGGATGCGGTGGTTGCTCGCGACGCGGCCATCGATCGCTACAGCGAGAATGTGAATCACATCGAGGTCAGTGCGGCCCACCTGGGCCTTGCCTTCAACCCGACGATCTGGCGCCACGTGATCGCAGCACTGCGGGCCGACGCCGACAATTAGAAACGGTGGTTGAGGCGTAGCGTCAGCAGGTGATTGCTGTCGTTGGCGCGCGTATCGCGCACCTGGTACTGGTTCAGGTACCCCGCCTCAAAACGCCACCGGGGCGCGACCTGCCAGCCGATGCCGAACAGGACGCGGTGCTGGCGCGGACCCGCGTCGCCGCTCCAGTCCGTGTCGCGCAGGTCGTAGAACGTCTCGGCCCCGATGAATAGCGCCTTGCCGTCGCCCAGCGGCTGCTCGTAGCGCGCGAGCAGCCGCAGCCAGAGGCCGTCGTCGTCGCTGATACTCACGAGTCGCTGCTCGAGGCGCAGGCGGTAGCGGATGGTGCCCGGGCCCAACGGGCGCGCGCGCCAGCTCAATTGCTGCCAGTACCGATTCTCGTGGGTGCGCTGGCCTGATGCGGACCGGGACTCGAAGCGCGCAAAGCCCAACCATCCCGTCAAACCATCGGTGAGGGTCAGACCCAACGACGGTCGCAACAGGTATTGTGCGGTGCCACTGCCCGGGTCCCTGAATCGGGCCTGGCTGTCGGTTGCGAAACGCCAGCGGCTATCATCTCCCAAGGCGCCGTTCGTCGATGCGATGAGCCAGCTGCCGATTTCGTTGTCTACGGCGCCTGCAGGACCGCCCACAATCAAGCCGGCGGCCGCGACGCAGGCCGCGAACCGCCGACGCGCCTGACTCAGGTGCGCTCCCAGCTCACACCGCCGTCAGCGCTACGGTAGTAGATGCCGTATTCGTCCATGGCGTAGAGATCGCCATTCGGGAAATTGCCGATACGCGTGCCAAACTTGGGTGCCTCTGCAATGTCTTCCCAGGTCTCACCGCCATCGCGCGTTCGCATGAACCGACCCTTGAGCACACTGTAGCCCGTATTCTCGTCGACGAAGTGCGGCACCCACATGTAGCGGTTGTGCGTGGAGCGCTCCCAGGTTTCCCCAAGATCCGTGCTGTTCCAGGGATTGTTGAACAGCGCCTTGGTGCACATGCAGCGCAGAACGCCATCGCCGCCAATACCGAACTTGAAGATCGAACCCGGGAACGTGCGAGTGACGGCTTCGCCCGTCCTGAGGTCAGTCACGAGAAGGCCGTTGGTTGGCAGCGTCGTGATGAGCTTGTCTTCGCTGATGATGGACTGCGGGAAGATCGGCACTCCCGTCCAGAACGAGAATTCGAGTTCGTGTGCGGAGAGTTCACGCCACTCGGTGTCGTCAAGTGTCGTCTCGTACAGGCTCAACGTGTCCTCGGTGCTGACCGTGGCGAAGATACGGCCTTCGTAGGTATTGAGTGCCGCGATGTTCTGGTAGGGGAAGCCGTCCCCGAAGTCCTGCCAGTTGCGGCCGCGGTCGTAAGACACGCGCAGCCGACCGTTCTCGCCGCCCACGAGCCAGGTGCCTGGCGTCACCTCGACGACCGACTCGATCCCACCCTGCAGCCCCGTGTCGTAGACGACCATGACCTTGCCGGGCTCCCAACGTTTGACCATGCCTAGAAACGAGCCGAATAGCAGATGCCCCTCGGCCGTTGGCGCCGGGCTCAGCAACCCGAGTGATTGAACGCGCGAGCGCTTGTAGCGCGCCTCGAACATCTCGCCGCGCTCGGGGTCGTCGGCCCAGTCGAGGTAGGGCGGCAGGACGGCGCCCGCCGGAATGTTCTCGTAGTACTCGTCAATGTAGTCGGGCAGCCAGGTTTCCGTTGAATGGCCGCGATTGAAAATCACGCCATCCGACTGCTTCTTGAACGTGACGTGGCCCAGTTCCGTGGTGCGACCGGCTTCGACGACGAAGTTGCCGAACTGCTCGTTGAGCGTCACGGTCGAGCTGATGCAGATGGCGCCGCACTGCTCGGAGCTCAGCTCCTTGAGGCGGTAGGTGCCCGGCGGCAGATTACCCAGGTACACGGCCGTGCGGGCGTTGCCCTTGCGCGAGAGGCCGATGAGAAAGTCGCCTGCCTTCTGGCCACCGACTTCTTCGACGGTCAGGACGTTCCAATACTGAAAGAAGCCAACGTTGAACGAGTTCGAGCTCAGTCGCATGACCACCAGCCCGTTGTCGGGTGGCAACTCGTCCATGCGGCTCATGGTGGCGGGCGTGGCACACGCGGCGAGCGTCGCGACCAGTGTCGCGACGAGAAGCAAACGCTTGATCATATTTTCCCCTTCTGCGGGCACCCTGCGTTGGGGCGCCTTCCTGTACCACTCGATGCTAGTCCCTGCGCCGTGGAACGCAAGTGCAGCCGTCGCGTTGCGGGGTCAGGTCGCGCTGAGCGCTGAACAAAATGCCTCGGCGGGTTCTGCGGTGCAGGGGTCAGGCAGGATGCCCGTCGTACGGTAGTACTCGGCCAGGCCAGAAAGCTCGAGCAACTCGTCGAAGCGTGGGTGCGCGCGGAGTTCCTCGCCGGCGACACCCCAGAAAACCCGCGAGAGACCCCCCCAGCTCGCTGATTCCTCAATGAGCATCTCAACGA
Organism: Pseudomonadota bacterium; assembly: GCA_039821605.1. GTDB lineage: Bacteria > Pseudomonadota > Gammaproteobacteria > Steroidobacterales > Woeseiaceae > CALBPI01. The sequence continues at coordinate 31,468 of JBCBNV010000002.1, forward strand.
CCTCATCTGTGAATCCCATATGCATGAGGGTTACGGAAGCTCCCGCATCGTTGCCGGCGAACTCCGAAAGGAACGTCAAAATGGACTGCGCGGCCTCTGCCGATTGCGCCTCCGTGGTTGCGGCCGCGAGCGCATTGAGGTTTTCGATCATTTCGACGGCGTCCGGTGGTGCCGCGTCGGGCAGGGTGCTTTCGGCGCGCGCCGCAGCGCTCTGCCAGTCGCCGATGGACATGTCACAGAGCATACGCGAGAACTCGCCGAAGCCATGTCCCAGGGTTGTGGCACGGTCGGCAGGTGCGACCAGCGCCTCGCATTCCTTGTCGGCCATGAGCAACCCGGCCAGCATGGCGTTGGCGCCCGGTGAGAACGGGTCTACGTCCAGTGTCTTGCGCGTCGCCGAATACGCCTCGTTCGTGCGGCCCACGTCCTCGAGGAACTCGCCGTACCAGAGGTTTGCCGTGGCGTTGTTTGGATCGAGCTCCAGCGCTCTCAGGTAATAGGTCTCGGCATCCTGCCAGCGATTTTCGACACGGGTCAGATCACCCAGAGCCGTGTAGGGATCGACGAGCGTGGGATCGATGGCCAGTGCCCGCTCCGCATAACCGCGCGCGGCCGCCACATTGGTGTCACGAAGCGCTTCCCAGGCTTCAAGGCTGTCTACGAAAGCATAGGACTGCAGTGTGATGTGTGCCATGGAGAGTAGCGCTTGAGCGCGGCCGAAGTTGGGTTCCAGCGCGATGGCGTCCTCGAGATGGCCGATTGCCTCGCGGATGTTGTCTTCGCCACGCAAATGCCACAGGTGTTCGCCAAGCAAGAACTTGTCGTAGGCGGCTTCGTTTTGCGTGGCATCGAAGACCTGTTGAATGCGGGCTTCGCCGTCTTCACCAATCGTCACGCGGAGCGCGGCCGCGATGCGGCGCGTGATGTCATCCTGCAGCGCGAAGGCGTCCCTGGCCGGCTCCGTAAAGGACTCGCTCCAAAGCGTTTCGTCTGTCCGCACATTGATCAACGCGGCCTGGATGCGCACTCGCCCTGCGGTGCGCTGCACGGCGCCCTCGACGATGTGATCGACGTCGAGCAGCTCTGCGATTTCGGGGCTTCGCATGCCGCTGTCGCGGAATGCGAAGGAGGAGGTGCGCGATACGACGCGAATGGACTCGATCCCGCGTAAGGCCGTCAGCAGTTCTGTCGGAATGCCGTCGGCGAGATGGCGCTGGTCGCCATCAGGGCTCTGGTCCTCGAAAGGCAGCACGGCGATCGATGGCCGAACGCGATCTTCCGTTGCCGCGTCGGCGATTCGTTGAGCCGTGTCGTCGCTCGACGCGTCGTCTTCCTTGAGCAGCAGCGTCGCCCCGAGTACGGAAAGGCCAATGGCGGCACCGATCCCGATGACGATATTGAGTCGCTGCTTGATGCGTTGTTGCTGTTCGGCCGGTACGCCTTCGCCGTGATCCACGCGCAGGCCGTCGGGGGCGAGCTCGAAGATCCAGGCGAAGACGGCGGCCACCGGCAGACCCAGCAGCAGCACCACGAGCAGGGCGCGCATGGCCCAGTCGGGTGCACCAAACGTCTCGAAAGCGAGATCGGCGACTTCCGCCACGGCCCAGGCCGCAACGGCGTAGGCCGCCGTGACGCGAAAGACGTTGCGGCGCTTGAACTCAGCTAGCAGTGACACGCAGGCGTGGCCTCACAGACCCTTCTTGCCTCGAGTGTAGCCTAACGTGCGCCCTCGACGGGCACGCGCCGCGGTGTGATCACCACATGTCGACCAGCAGCGTCTCCATGAGATGCCCCGCCTGCTGGACATAACCCCCGCCAAACAGGTTTGCGTGGTTGAGCACGTGGTAGAGCCGGTACAGCGCATCGCGTTGCGAAGCATCCGGTGGCAGCGGCCATGCTGCGTCGTAGGCCTCATAGAACGCACTGCCGAAGCCGCCGAACAAGCGAGTCATGGCTAGATCGGCTTCACGGTCGCCGTAGTACACGGCCGGGTCGAAGATGACGGGTGCGCCATCGGCAACACCCCAGTTGCCGCCCCAGAGATCGCCGTGCAGCAGTGACGGCTTGGGCGCGTGCCCGGCCAGGAGATCGGGCAGTCGGGCGAGTAGTGCATCGCCGGGCGCTTGCAGCTGGTGGCCGAACCCGGCCTGGGCCGCGAGCCTGAGTTGGTGCCGCAGCCTGTGTTCCCCAAAAAACCCGGTCCAGTCGGCGCACCAGTCATTGGGCTGGCTTGTGCGGCCGATCCAGTTGTCGTCATGCCAGCCGTGCCGCGCGGCGGTGTGTCGATGCATCGCCGCGAGTTGGGCACCGAGCGCTTGTTCGGCGCTGCCGCCACTGCCACCCAGGTCCAGCCATTCGAGCGCGAGCCAGGCGACATCGGCTGTGGCACCCAGGCCGAGTACCTCGGGCACGCGGAGCGTTTCTGTATCGGCAATAGCCTTTAGCCCGGCCGCCTCGGATTCAAGGGTTCCGGCTTGCGGTGCGCTCAGTGTCTTGAGAAACACGCGGCCCGAGTCGGTGTCCAGGCGCCAAGCGTCGCAGATGTCGCCCCCCGAAACGCGTGTCGGCGGCGCGGCGGGCGCCAGGCCGTGCGCAGCCAGCACCTCGTCGAGCCGACCACGCACGCAACTACTCCGACGCGTCCGCGAGCATGTAGGCGGGATCGATGGCGACGCCGCTCAGGTACACGCTCCAATGCAGGTGTGCGCCCGTCACGCGGCCCGTCGCACCCACGAGTCCCAGCGTGTCGCCGACCGCCACCGTATCGCCAACCGAAACATCGATGCGACTCAGGTGGCAATACAGGGTCACGAGGCCTTCGCCGTGATCGAGCATGACCGTGTTGCCATTGAAGAAGTAGCCGCCCGTGGCGACGACGCGGCCCGCCGCGGGCACCCGCACGGGCGTGCCCGCGGGCGCCGCGATGTCCATGCCGCTGTGCGGATTGCGCGGCTGACCATTGAAGAAGCGCCGCGAACCAAAGCTGTCGCTTTGCGGCCCCGGGACCGGTGCCGCAGCGAAGGTCTCGAGCGCGCCCGTTTCGCGCCAGCTCGCGCGTGCCGCGTCCATTTCCGCGCGTTCGCGCCGATAGCGCGCGAGCTCTTCTTCGTCGGGCGTGACGTAGCGTTGTTCCTTGATCGTCAGATGCTGCTCGCGATACTTGCGCTCGCCAACGCTGACAATGACCGTTTCGGTGCCGGCCGACGTGCGCACAGTGAGCGTCATGTCGCCGGGCTTGGTGTCGAGCGGAATGCCGGCCACAGCGGCCCAGCCCGCGCCCGTGCGGACCACGGCGACGGGCCGGTCACCCAGAGTTACCGTCGGGCGATCGCCAATGCCCAGCGGCACGACGGCGACGCCGCCCGGCACGGGCTGATGCCCGGGCAGCGCCGCCAGAGCCATCTCAGTCGCGACCAGCGCGGCCGCAAGTAGCAACACGCTGGCGCGGGCGCGGCGGAGTCGCGAGAATAGGGCGCTCAATAGTCTTCGGAGTGTTTGCATGTCCACGTCATTGTACGAACTCTCGGTGGGCGCGTACCTGCAGTCGGTAACGGCAGTCCAGTCGGTCCTTCGCAAAGGCCGTGAATTCGCGGAGGCCGAGGGCCTGTCGCTCGACGAGATCGCGGGTACGCGGTTGCGCCAGGACATGCTGCCATTTCGTTTTCAGGTGCAGGCCGTGCGTCATCAGACCATCGACACCGTGGCGGCGTTCGACACCGGCGAGTTTGGCCCGCCCACGGGTATGGACCCCGATAACTACGATCAGTTGCAGGCACTCATCGACCGCACGCTCGAAGAACTCGAGGCTGTGGACCCCGATGCCGTGAACCAGCATGCGGGTCGCACGCTGTACTTTCGTATGCCGGGCTTGGAGCTGCCGTTCAAGGTTGAGCAGTTCGTCATCTCGTTTGCACTGCCCAATCTCTACTTCCACGCGACGACGGCCTACGACATCTTGCGGATCGCAGGCGTGCCGCTCGAGAAGCGCGATTTCCTGGGTCCGCTGGCCATACTGCGCTAGCCAGCGGCGTCTTCCCGCACAAAGTCGCGGCCCAGCCGCGTGCTGACCTCACTGCGCTTGCGCCGGCTCACGGGCAGCCGCGCGCCGTTCACGAGTTCCACCTGCCAGCGATCGCCCGTGCGCCGGAGTCGGCTGACGGCGTCGAGGTGTACCCAGTGCGAGCGGTGGATGCGCAGGCCCGCGTCGCCGTAGCTCGATTCGACTTCTGCCAGTGACCCGAGGACCATGGCGCGCCCGCGCCGCGTGACCACCTGCAGGTAGTGCAGGTCCGAGGACACGGCCAGCACCTCATCGCCAATGGCGGCCGGGAGTCGCGCTTCGAAGCGTGAGGCGTCCGGCGGGTCGTCGTGCGGTGGCGGTGCCGGTTTGTCTGCGTCGCCGGTCGTCTCGTCGGCGGGCGCCAGCGTGAATGAGCGACTGGAGGGCCCACCGTCATCGCGCCGCATCGCCGCCGCAATGGGCTCGAGATTGATCACGAGCCAGGTGGCGAGGAACGGCGGTGCGACCTCCAGTGCCTCAACGGCCACGGCGCCCAGCCAGGAGCCTGCAGCAATACCGCGGGCGGCTTCGCTATCGGCGCCGCCCTGGCCGCCGAGCGGAAACAGGAGCTCGAGCCCCCAGGCGATGGGAGCAAACAACAGCACGCCCGTCACGCCGGCCAGCACCACAAGGCGCCAGTCGCGCAGCCTGGGTGCCAGCCGAAGCCAACCGGCGGCTGCCACCAGGCACAAGCCGAGCCCCATGCCGATGTGCAGCGCCCAGAACAGGAGGCGCGCGAGGAATCCGAGGGGTTCGGATGCGGCCGGCGCCAGCACGGCAAACAGGACACTCAGGCCCGCGGTCGTGATCCCGATGCGTTGTGCGAAGGGTCCGGGCCCCGTGCGCGTTGCGAAGTCACCACTCATGCCGTCGATGATAGCCCGCGACCGTTCATTCAAGAATGGCGCCGCCCATTCAATTTCGCTGGTTCCCGCCCGGTGTGCGCCGCAGGGTGGCCTCGTCGCATCTCCCCCCGGAATGCTCGCTTAAGACTTGAATGGAGACACCCTCATGAACCGCAGTGTACTTTCCCTTTGCGTTGCCCTGGCTCTGCCGGTCGCGGCGGCGGCCGAAGACAACCGCTTCTACGTCACCGCCGACGTCGGCGCGAACTTCCTGGGCTCGGAGGACCTGGACTTCCGCGATGGCATGACGACGGGTAGCGCGTCGGCGGACTTCGACCCCTCGTTCGCAGGCGGCGCCACGCTCGGCTGGCGCATCAACGACCAGTGGCGGCTCGAAGGCGAGCTCATGTATCGACGCAACGAGATGGACGACATCACGTTGCCCGGTGTTGGCAGCTCGACGGAAGGCGACTTCGCGTCACTGTCGCTCGGTGCCAGCGCGCTCTACGACTTCAACCTGTTCGGCAACGAGGACGTCACGAGCTTTGTCGGTGCCGGCGTCGTCTTTGTCCAGGAAATCGACATCGACTTCACCGTGGGCGGCCAGGAAACCTCTTTCGAAACCGACGACGTCGGATTCCAGGTGCAGTTCGGCGCCCGCTACGACCTGGGCGACCGGTGGTTCGTGGACGCGCGCGTGCGCTACCTCGCACTGTCGGGTGTGGAGCTCGAATTTCCCGATGACACGAGCCGCATCGTCAAAGCGGACTACGCCCCGTTGACGGTTTCCGCCGGGATCGGCTACCGATTCTGACGATCGCCGATCGTGCGCCCCCGGGGGGGCGGCGACAGCCATTGCCGGGGTGCTATGCTCCCCGGCGATGGCACCCCCCACCTCGGCAGACTCGCCCACTGCCGCAAACCCTGGCATCCGCTGGGGTTTGCTCGTGCTTATCGTGGCCGTGATACCCATCGTCACGGTCAACGCAAACTACGTCATCTCCTCGCGTGCGGACCTCATTCCCGACTGCTTCGTGTACCTCGAGGGCTGCACCTCGATCAGCGCCACGGGGCGCTACGGCGTGAGCTACTGGTTGTTCAAGGTGTTCATGCTGCCGCAGGCGGTGTTGCTGGCGTTGTTCTGGCGGCGGCTTGCACGTGGATTGCCGTCACCGGGCCCCCGCGACGCGCTGCTCATTGCGGGCCTCATCGGTGCCGCATTTCTCGTCGTGTATACGGTCTTCCTGGGCTCGCAGGGTGACGTCTACCGGCTCATGCGCCGCTACGGCGTGTTCGTTTTCTTTCTCGGCACCTTTGTCGCGCAGATACTGGCCACGCGGCGGCTTGCGCGCAGTGGGCCGACCCGACACGCGCTGCGGTTTCAGCAGGCGTTGCTGTTTGTCATGGGCATGCTTGCGCTCGCGGAGATCCCGCTGGGCACGTTTGGGCTTCAGGACGACCGGGCCGAGAATGTGATCGAGTGGAATTTCTCGCTGGCGATGCAGGTCTGGTTTGCGAGTTGGCTGTTTGTTGCGCTGCCGCAACGCGAGGCGCGCGCCAGGCACGATTGAGCGCCCGCGTCGGCGGGTGTATGGTGGCGCCACTGTCGGCCGCAAGGCCGCAAATCTCGTCAAAACCGATCGGCCCGCAGCGCGCTTTCCGCGACGACCTCGCGCCCGATCGCCGACCAAAAGGATGTATCGTGAGCGCAACTCGCCGTGTCATCGCCATAGCAGCGCTGCTGCCGCTGGCCGCCTTACCAGAACCCGCCCAAGCTCAGACGGACGACTCCGCCTTCGAAGAAATTGTGGTCACGGCTCAGCGCCGTGAGCAAAGCATCTTCGAGGTGCCTGTCGCGATCAGCGCCTTCTCGGCCGAAGCCATCGAGAAGCAGGGCATCAAGAACCTCATCGACGTCGGCAAGTTTGTGCCGAACCTCAACGTCACCGGCTTCTCCGCGGGCCACACCTCGACCGCCAACCCGTTTATCCGCGGGATCGGTCTGCAGGACCACCTGATCACCACGGACCCGGGTGTCTCGGTTTACGTCGATGGTGTCTACCTGGGACGCCAGGTGGGACAGAACTGGAGTCTCTCGAACATCGAGCGCATCGAAGTGCTGCGTGGCCCACAGGGCACGTTGTACGGTCGAAACTCGATTGGCGGTGCCATCAACATCATCACCGAGAAGCCCGGCGACGAGGAAGTCAGCCGCGCAGGCATCGAGGTGGGCACACGAGGTCGCGTGAACGGTGACTTCTATTCGAACGTGGTGCTCGACGACACGCTGGCCGTGTCGTTTAACGGTGCCTTCCAGCGCCGCAACGGCATCGGCAAGTTCCTGAACGTGCCGGACCCCGAGGCTGATGTTGGCGAGCTGCGTGACATCTCGGCGCGCATCGCGGCGCGCTGGACGCCCGCCGACAACTTCTCACTGCTGTTCACCGCTGACGGCAATGACGGCGAGGGTGGCCTGCGCCCCTACACGACGCTGATCGACGAAGTGCCCAACGGTGGCGTCTTCCAGGCGGGCTACAGCAACTCCGACCTGGCCGCCGACCCCTACGACAACAACACGGGTCAGGCGCAGCAGACGGGCGTGAGCAACCAGGCGTTCGGCATCTCGCTGACCGCAACCTGGGACATCTCGGACTCGCTGACGGGCCAGTTCATCTTCTCGGACCGCCACTCGGAGTACGAGAGCGGCCTCGACGATGACGGATTCGTTGACGACTTCCTATCCTTCCCCGAGATCGGCGAGGCCGACCAGCAGTCGTTCGAAATCCAGCTTTCGGGTGAGTCGGGCGCCCTGGATTTTGTCGGGGGCCTCTACTGGTTCGAGGAAGAAGGCGAGAACGACCAGAACCCCACGGTCTTCCTTGGCGGTCCGGGCACGTTCACGCTGGGCCAGGACACAGAGAGCTTCGCGATCTTCGGCAACATCGGCTACCAGCTCAACGACGACCTGCGTCTGTCGGCCGGCCTTCGCTACACCGAGGACGAGAAGGACGCGCGCGTCAACATCAACGACTCGTTGATCAATACGAGCGCCAGCCGTGACTGGGACGAGATCGCCTGGGAAATCGCGCTGACCTACGACATCAACGACGACATCAACGCCTACGGCACGATCCAGAACGGCTACCAGTCGGGCCAATTCCCGCCGCGTCCGTTCTGCCTGTTCGGTTCGCTGGACTTCACGCAGCCCGGCAACGTGAGCACGCCCAACTGCTTTGTGGCCAACGACAACGTGACGGCGATCAACTACGAAGCGGGCCTCAAGGGCCAGCCGCGCGACACGCTGCAGCTGTCGGTAGCCGTGTTCTTTACCGAATACTCGGACCTGCCCTACCAGGTCTCGACGACGACGGGCGCGGGTTTCGACACGCAGAACCTCATCGTCGACCAGGAGTCGTTCGGTGTGGAAATCGAAAGCGCCTGGGCGCCGACCGATGCCTTCACACTGCACACGACGCTGGGCTACATCGATGCCGACGTGGACGCACCGGGCGCACCGACGGCGGTCGCGCCGCTCACGCCTGAGTTCACGGCCTCGATCAGCCCGGAATACACGATGCCATTCGCCAGTGGTGAGCTGACCCTGCGTGGTGACTGGTCTTACCGTGACGACATGTTCGGCGAGCCTACGAGCGACCCGGGCCGCTTCACGCAGATCGACAGCCGTGAACTGCTGAATTTCGATTTCAGCTACGCGCCTGACGACGCGAACTGGACCGTGGGTCTGTACGGCCGCAACATCACCGACGAGCGTTACGACAACGCGCGCCTGAACACCGGTGACTACGTGCTCGTGATTCTGTCAAACGACGCGAGCGAGTTCGGCGTCCGGTTCAAGACGGAGTTCTGACAATCGGTGTCGGGGTGTGCATTCGGCACACCCCGGCGCCGTTTGTCATTGCGAGGGGCGAAGCCCTAAGACTGTCATTGCGAGGGGCGAAGCCCAAGTTCGTCATTGCGAGGGGCGAAGCCCCGCTGCAATCTCCCGACATCACGATGGCGTTGAGAGATTGCCGCGGCCGCTCCGCGGCCTCGCAATGACGGAATACTCGCACCGCGGCCTCGCAATGACCGCATCCGGCCAACCCATTCATCCCCGTAATCGCCATATGCATCCCTGACTGACGCACTCGCGTTACTATCCGGCCTGGACAACGAACGCCGGGGCGGTCATGAGCAATCACCACCATATCGACTACGTCGAGATTCCTTCGAAAGACCTTGCCGCGACCAAGGCATTCTTCGCCACGGTGTTCGACTTCAAGTTCACCGATTACGGCGACGACTACACTGCCTTTGCGAGCGTGGGCGTGACCGGTGGCTTCTTCACCTCGCCCAATGTGTCGCAGGCAAAGCAGGGCGCCACGCTCGTGGTGTTCTACAGCGCCGATCTGGAGGCCACACAGGCGGCCGTCGAAGCTGCGGGTGGCACCGTCACGCAGGCGATTTTCTCTTTTCCGGGCGGGCGCCGATTCCATTTCGATGAACCCGGCGGCAGCGAGTTCGCGGTCTGGAGCGAGTGACATGAATTTCCTGCTGATCCAGTGGCCCTTCCTGGGCATGATGGTGCTGACCTTCGTGGTCTGGGTGACGCTGTACCGCCGCCGCATCGCCTATATGAGAGCCGAGAGAATTCACCCGCAGAGAGTGTCGACGCCAGAAAAGGGCAGGCAGCTCATTCCTGATCACGTCAACTACCCCGCGAATAATTACAATCACCTGTTTGAGCTGCCCGTGCTCTTCTACGCGCTGGTGCTGTTCCTCATCGCCACGGGCATGGACGACCGCATCGACGCCGCGCTGGCCTGGGGGTTTTTCCTGGGACGCTGCGCACACAGTTTCGAGCAATGCACGACCAACATCGTCATGCGCCGCTTTATTCTGTTCATAATCTCGTCGTTGTTCGTCTGGGCGCTCTTGTTCCGGACCTTGGTGCGGTTGCACCTGTAGTCCGTCCCTGTCATCGCGAGGGGCGAAGCAAGCGTTCTGTCATCGCGAGGCCGCTGTACAAGAGTCCCGTCATCGCGATGCCGCTGTACAAGCGTCCCGTCATTGCGAGGCCGCTGTACAAGCGTCCCGTCATTGCGAGGCCGCGGAGCGGCCGCGGCAATCTCTTAACGCCATCGTGACGTCGGGAGATTGCCGCGGGGCTTCGCCCCTCGCAATGACGGAGCTTTTACGCCGCCCCTCGCAATGACGAGACTCCTGCGCTGCCTCCGTGATGACCTCAGTGTTCATCTGAGCCCTGCCGGTTCTCACGCCAGTGCGCGTTGCGATGTGCCCGAGAAACGCGCGGGCGGGCCACGATCACTCGTGACCCGCCCGGGCGTCGCATGCGTACAAAGCGTGCAATCAGTCGTCGTCGTCCTCGAACTCAACCTCTTCGGCCACGAGTGTGGTGTCGGAGGACTCGAAGCCCTTGGCCTTGACGAGATCGCCGACAGCTACGCTCGAGAAGAACGCGGATGCCGAAATGGGCGCGTCGTCGCGACTCTCGAACTCCGTGTTGCCATTCGTCTCGATCGTCACGCCGAGAATTTGCAGTGTCGGTTCCGTGACGCTGTCGACAAAGCCCTGCAGGATCGTCTCCTCATCGTCTTCGTCGTCCTCGCGCTCGAGTCGGCTGGCCAGCACTTCACCGCTGTCTGCCGGTGACTCGGTGCCGCGAATCTCGAGGTAGTCGCCAACGAGGATATCGGCAACGGTCAGGCGACCCTCATCGTCGTCGTCGTCGTCCTCCATTCGAGTTTGCACGTCGACCCGGACTGGAATGCCCAGCATGACGATGGTGTCGTTGGCAGCATCGACGCTGTCGACGCGCGCGGCGATGCGGATGTTGCGCTCGCCTTCGTTCTCGAACTCGATCTCGTCAGCAACGAGCACGCCGTTCGCATCGATACGACCTTCCACCTCGACCTTGATGTTGAGGGCGAGATCGTCGACGAGACCGTCTTCGTATCGCGTTGCGTCGGTTGTCGTGACGGGCTGGCCCGCGACATCGAAGTCCTGCGCGGATTCGAAGCGCGTGATGTAGCCCTCGATTTCTACTTCGAAGTCGTCATCGTCAAAGCCGTCGTCATCGTCGTCGTAGTCGGGCAGTGGCGATTCGAAGTCGACCTCCGTGGCGATGAGCTCGCCGTTCGGGCCGAACTGGGTGCCCTTGACCTCAACGAAGTCGCCGTCGGCGGGCTGGCCACCGGGGAAGTCGTCGAGGGTGGCCGTGCTGTAGTCGACGACCAGGTCGTTGATGCTGAAGGTCATGCCAGCCGTGTCGAGCGCGGCAACAAAGCCGTACACCTCAAACTCATTGTCGTCGGCGTCTTCCCGCTCGATCCGGCTTGCGACGATGTTGCCTTCACCGTCGAATTGACCGCTGACCTCGACGATGTCGCCGACACTGATGCCTTCAAGTGATTCCGGACTGAAGTCGTCGTCGAACGAGGTGTCCGCGACAACCAGAACGGTTTGCCCGAGTACCACCAAGGTGCCGTTGGCCAGGTCGATGTCGCTGACGGGGCCCTCGACGGACTCGTCGTAGAACACTTCGTCGGCTGTGCCGTTCTCACCGTCGTCATCTATGGTGCCTTTGACACTGACGATGTGGCCAATGCTCAGATCGGCCTGAGTGCCGGGCTGGCCGCTGACGCTAAACACGGCGTTGTCCGTGTTGTAGCGCACGCCATTGACGACGACGCTGCCGAAGTTGGTGATGGGGCCGACTGATATGACGGGTTGGGGGTTGGTGCCTGCGGACGGTGCGGGTGCCGGGGCATCCGATGAACCGCCGCTGCAGGCGGCGACAGAGATCACGGCCGCCACGGCCGCGATGCTGCGAAGGGATGGTTTCATGGCGAAAATCTCCTGGATGAGCTTGCTGTGCACCTGTTGCGCCGGACCTGCGAGCCAGCCAGATGCGTTATTCGCCCCTCATAAGTGGGGCAATTTACCCCAATTAAGAAGAAATGCAAGCTTTTTTGCACGCCATTACGACGCTGCGGGGCTTTCGCGACGTCATTGCGAGGCCGCGGCAGGGAGAATTACGTCATTGCGAGGCCGCGCAGCGGCCGCGGCTGGGAGAATTACGTCATTGCGAGGCCGCGCGGCGGCCGCGGCAATCTCTCAACGCCGTCGTGACGTCCGGAGATTGCCGCGGGGCTTCGCCCCTCGCAATGACGGAGGTCTTGCTTCGCCCCTCGCAATGACGGGTTGGTTAACGCTTCGCCCCTCGCAACAACAGCGGCATCGATCAGATCAGCTCCGCGTCCGTGATCACCTCAACGAGTGCGGGGCCGTCGAGCGCGATGGCATCGTGGATCGCGTCGTGTAGCTTCTTCGGGTCGCTGACCTTGATGCCGTGGCCGCCGCAGGCGCGGGCGAAGGCGGCGAAGCTCGGGTTGACGAGGTCGGTCTGCCAGACCGGGAATTCGCCGGCCTTCTGTTCCTTGGTGATCTTGCCGAGTTCGCCATTGTTCATGAGCACGTGGCAGATGTTCATGTTGTATTTCACGGCGGTTGTGAATTCCATGGCGTACTGCCCGAAGCCGCCGTCGCCAGAGATCGAGATGACCTTGCGGCCTTTGTAGGGGCCTTCTTCCTGCGTCGCCGCCCAGGCGCCCAACGCGGCCGGTAGCGCGAAGCCGATCGAGCCCAGGTAGCCGGACATCAGCACGCGCTGGTCGCCGCTGGCTTCGAAATAGCGGCCAAACGAATAGGTGTTGTTGCCGACGTCGACGGCCAGGATCGCGTCCTTGGGTGCGTGGTCGGTCAGCTCCTGGAACAGCTTCGCGGCCGCAATGCCCTTGCCGCGATCCTCGTCGATGCGAAGCGCCTTTTCCTGGCGCCAGAGCTTCCAGCGTTCCGCCACTTCGCTCCGGTGATCGATCGACTTGGCCTTGCCGGCGACGGCCTCGCAGAGCTTGACCGCTGAGACGCCAACGTCGCCGTAGACGGGCACTGTCACCGGATGACGCTTCGCAATGCGCATGGGGTCGAGGTCGACCTGGATCGTGGGCTTGTAGCTGTAGATCCCCGTGTGGTCGGAGAACGAGGCGCCGAAGACGAGCATGACGTCGGACTCGTTCATGAACCAGCTCGCGATGGGCGTGCCGCTGCGACCCAGCACACCAGCCGCAAGCGGGTGGCGGTCCGAGATCTGTCCCTTGGCCTTAAACGTCGTGGCTACAGGCACACCCAGTGCCTCGGCCAGCGCGATGACTTCGGGCATCGCGTCGACGGCACCGTAGCCGACGATGATCAACGGGCGCTCGGCACCGGCGAGCAGGGTGGCCGCCTCGGCAAGCGACGCGTCCGTGGGCGCCACGGCGCGATCGGCAAGCCAGCCGTCGGGCGTGTGCGCCTCGGCATCGGGCGAGGGAATGGTCTGCACGTTGTCGGGGAAGATGAGGTGGCCGACGCTGCGATTTACGAGCGCGGTCTTCACGGCCTGAGTCATGAGCAACGCGTGGTCAGAACTCGGGTGCACAGTCTCGGAAAAATCCGCGACGGCCTCGAACGCGGCCTCGAGATCGACGTCCTGGAATGCGTGCGCGGCACCCAGCACCTGTTCCTGCACCTGGCCGGTCAGTGCGAGCGCCGGTGCGTGGTCCACCTTTGCGTCCCAAAGCCCGGTCATCAGGTTGGTCGCACCGGGGCCGGCGATGGTCAGCGCGGCTGCGGGCTTGCCCGTGAGCTTGCCGTAACCCGAGCACGCAAACGCGGCCGCGCCTTCGTGCCGGATACCGTAGTAGTTGAGCTTTCCCTGCAGCGCCTGCTCGCGCAGCGCATCGGCCAGGCCAAGATTGGAGTGGCCCACCATGCCAAACACGCTCGACACGCCCCAGTTGGTCATCGTCTCCGCCATGACGTCGGAGATCGTGCGTTCGTGAGCCGGGATGGCGGGCGCCTTGACGTAGATACCGTCGTCGCGCACCTCGACGTCGTAGTTCTGTTGCCCGGAGTCCTCGTGGCCGCCCGGTGGTTCGCCCGTCAAGGGGTGGAAGTCCCAGCCGTGCCAGGGGCAACGCAGCCAGCACTCACCGTTGATGCCCTTCTCGATGGAGCCTTCGCCGAGCGGGCCACCCTGGTGCGGGCAGCGATTGTCCATGGCAGCGTACTGGCCCTGGAAGTGAACTAGCGCCACCTGTGTTTGACCGGCCGTCGCTGACTTCACGCGGCCTTCGGCGAGCTCGCCGGGCTCCGCAACCTTGTACCAGACGGCTTGTTCCTGCTCTTTCATGACCTGCTCCCACTGTGTGTGCGTTGTCGTTACTGCACCGCCACCAGAGTGCCGCGTCCCCGCGGTCCCCGCAACGGTGTTCCGGGCAGGGGACCCGGCGCTGGCGCAAGAAATCACAATCCTGTAATGATGTAGCGCGATTGCAGGTCGACTGTGGCTATCGTGATCCGAAAAAAACGTGGGGGAGAGCACGTGAAAGAGCATGCCCATTTGCGCACGGTTGCGCGGAGCCCGTCATGACGGTGGCCGCCGCCAGCACTCTGGTCACCCTTATCGGGGTTTATCTCGCGATTGGCCTGATCACGGCCATTGCGTTTGCCGCCGGGCTCGCGAAACGCATCGACCCGGACGCGGGTGACATGACCTTGGGCGCACGCCTCATCATCATGCCGGGCGTCATGGGTCTTTGGCCGCTGATGCTCAAGAAGCTGTTCACCCAAACGCAGCCGCCGGTCTCATGAGGCGCGCGCACAGAAAGGCGCACGCCGCGCTCTGGCTCCTCATCACACCCGCGCTCGTTGCTGTGCTGTATCTCGCGCTGTCATCGCGCCAGTCGCTGCCCGTTAACGAGACGTTGCCCGAGGCATTGCAGACGGAGGCCTCGCCATGACGCACGGTTACCGCGCGGTGTCCTGGATGCCGTTCAAAAAGCGTTACGACCTTTGGCTCATCGGCGGCATCCTTGTCTACATCGTCTGTTTCGTCGGCGCGACGATTGCCACGCAGCCTACGGGCGAGTCACTCACGGAGCTGCAGCTGCTCATTCGCGCCACGGGTACGTTGGCGTTCCTCATGCTCTGCTTTGTGCTTGTGATTGGTCCGCTGGCCCGCATCACGCCGCGTTTTAGTCCGCTGCTATTCAACCGCCGGCACCTGGGTGTGGCGACGTTCGTCATCGCGCTCGTGCACGCCGCGCTCGTCATCCTCTGGTACCACGGCTTTGGCACCCTGAACCCATTCGTGTCGCTGTTCGCGTCAAACCCACGCTACGACGCACTCGCGGGTTTCCCGTTCGAGAGCCTGGGTGTTCTTGCGCTCACCATCCTGTTCCTCATGGCCGCGACGAGCCACGATTTCTGGAACGCGAATCTGGGCCCGGGACTCTGGAAGGCGCTGCACATGGGCGTCTACCTGGCCTTCGCGCTTGTGGTCGCCCACATCGCGCTCGGTGCCCTGCAGTTCGAGAAACACGTGGCCTACACGGTCTTACTGATCGTGGCTGTGGTTGCCGTGGTGGGCCTGCAGTGTGCCGGCGCGCTGGCCTCGCGCCGCCCCGTCGACGCGGCCACCGACGGCTGGCTCGCCGTGGGCGACGGCGCCGGGATTGAAGACGGCACGGCCGTGATCGTTCGGCCTGCCGACGGCGAGGCCATCGCGGTGTTCCGCCACGGCGAAGAGATCTACGCGGTCTCTAATGTCTGCCGGCACCAAGCGGGGCCGCTGGGTGAAGGCCGCATCGTCGATGGCTGCATCACCTGTCCGTGGCACGGCTTCCAGTACCGAATGGCCGACGGCACGTCGCCGCCGCCTTACACCGAGAAGATCGCGACGTATGCGACGCGCATCGTCGAGGGCCGCGTCGAGGTCCGCGCCAAGCCCAATGCGCCAGGCACACCGCAGGCACCGAGCCGGCTCAGGAGCGCGCCATGAGCAAGAAGGACTTCTTCATTGGCTGGGCCGAGATGCCCGACGCCGACCGCCGCTTTTTCCTCAAGGCCGGCGCGGGACTGGTCATCGGCGCGGCCGGGGTTGCCGGTTTTGTGGCCGCGTCGCAGCGTCCCGTTGGCCGCGGCACCTGGGACATCGCGACGTTCAAGGACTTCACGGGCGTCGTCACAGCGTCGCCTTACCCGATGCTGCGCACGCGTGACATCGACGGCCAGGTGCGCACCGCCATGCTCGTCTGCCAGACCAAGTGCGGCGTGGACCTGCGTCTGCAGAACATGGCGGGCAAGGCCGTGGTCATCAACGGCTCACTCATTCAACGCGGCGACTTCGCATCTATCGCTGTGGCGGATGGGCCCGAGTGGATTCGCGAAGCTGACGCGCCCGTCGATCCCGCGCTCGCGTTCCCCGCGCCCGAGCCGCTCGGGGAGATCACGCTCGCGGGCGAGATTCTCGATACCAAGTGCTGGTTCGGCGCGATGCGCCCTGGGGAAGGCAAGGTGCACAAGGCTTGCGCGAGCCTCTGCATTCGCAGCGGCGTGCCGCCCGCATTCTTCGCGAGAGACGCGCGCGACAATGCGGCCTTGCTCGTGATGACGGAGAACGGTGGTCGTTTCGGTGAAACGCTGTTGGCGCACGTTGCGGATCCGGTTGAGGTAACGGGGACCGTGTCCCGAGCCGGAAACGTGTTCCTGCTCGACGTGTCGGCCGATTCGGTTCGACGTGTCTGACAGAGGTTCTCTCGTCTCGTCTCGAGCCCTGAAGGGGGAGCGTCGCCAATGAAATTCCTTGTCGTATTGACGACGATCGACGATGAGATTCGAGCCCGTGCGCTGGCGATGGCGCTTGTGGAACAACGGCTCGCCGCCTGCGCCCAGATCTCGCGTATTGAGAGCGTGTATCGCTGGGACGGCGAGGTGGTGCAGGAGCCGGAGTACCGTTTGCTGCTCAAGACCACCGAGGCGCGCTATCCCGAGCTCGAGCACGCGATCGGCACACTGCATCCTTATGAAACGCCCGCGATCGTCGCGCTGCCCATTGAGAAGGCGGAAGCGGCGTTTGGCGACTGGTTGGCGGGGGAGACCCGGTAATCAAAGCTAGGCACTGGCGCGCTCGCGCCATTAGACGGGTGCGTTGGACATGGAGGCGACCACAAAGTGGTTTGCGTCGACCAGGGACACTCGAATGAGCATTGGCGTAGCCATAGTAGTAGTGGGTGCCGTGGTTACGGCGGTTTGCGTGTATCGCCATCTGACAAGCAACAGAAGGGTCGAGCGATGGCTAGCGCGCCGGTTTCCCGTGTCAAGTAACCCTAAAACTCTTGATTACCGGATCACGTCGGACGTCGTTACGCTCATGCATTTTCAGGATGAAGCGTTGTACAGCGTCGCAGTGGACAAGGATTTCCATGATTCGGTAAGAGAATGCCCCGGACGGTGCTGCGCGTCTGTTACGACTCGCTCCGTCGAGTCAATTGCCTGGTTAGGGGGGGTTGGTATTGATGCGAGTGGTTAGCGTATCCGTCTCTGTCTTGGCTGCACTACTACTGGCTTCCTGCGATGTTTCTGGTGGTGTAGATGACCGGTCTTGTCGTCGGCTCGAGGATGCATTCCGGAGCGAGGAGAGCATGAATAGCCTGAGTCAGGCACTGACCAATCTGATCCATAATGACTTTGTGCTCCAAGCCTTCGAGGAAGTGGGCCCAGGCTCCGTGGAATTGTGGATATTCGAGGAATCGGGTCGAGTTAACACAACGCTCATTAGTGCAGAATTTCCTGTCTCTCCTGTATCGATTTCGGTTGAGTTGCTTGACGATGAGGAACCCACAACGTTTTCGCTTCAAAAAATTCAGACGCTTGCCATTGGCAGTCCAAGGCAATTCGTAGTATTCGATACGGGGTCTCCGGTTCCCGAAGTCTCTGGACGGCCTAGTGAGATAGAGCTTTCAAATGGTCGTGTGGTCTGCATACCGCGATATGCCTCGAGGGCCCATAGCTGGCGGCAAGTCTTGTAACCAAAGTAGACTTCTTGAAACTGCTGCTTACGCTTCTTCAACAGGCAACGGCGACAGACAGCCTCGTCGTGGTGAGGTTTCCTGATGGCACAGACTGCACGGCAACCGACTATGGCGTCTTGCCGGACATGATTCGGCTGATCAAGCAGCTTCTCAACGCCGGAGCAAAGATGTCAGGTTTTTCGTCTTCCGTTCCGCATCGAAAGTGAAATGAGATTTTGCAAATACTAGTCGCGACAATGCGAGCCACTGTGTGTTCTTTCTGGTTGGGCTATTCGTTACGGCAAATGACGCCAAGGCAGCGGAGGTCTGGAGCAGTCAAACGAGGATCACAAATTTGTATCCGAGCTCGACTTCGCTGTTCCTCGTTACGGAGTATTCAACGCCATTGAGTACGTGCGACAACGGCAGTCGCTTCGAGATCCCGATGTCGACGCACTGGTGGATGATCGAGTACAACGAGGAACGTCCGCATGACGCGCTGGGCGATCTGACACCGATGGAAGCGCGTCAGCAGAATGTCTTGGACTACATGGACAAGGAGTACAGTAGGATTTTTGGTGTCGAGGAAGGCACTCTGTCGCGCTGACATTGCCCTACCACTGATTTGGACCTATGTGATGATGGGATTATCGGAGTTCTTTAACCGGTTCATTGCACTAGTGTGTGCACTTGGCTTGGCCACCACCGCATTTGCTTCGGAGAAGCACGACCCGCACTTGTTGCAGCCGGTCTTCAAGCTTGTTGTTGGCATGGCATGCGCAGATTCAGGATATCTAGCTAAGCAGAGTTTTGATGCTGGGGTCTGCCGTGGCAGAGCGTTGGTGGCTGTCGAGTACTGCGCTGAGCATCTAGAACCAATACTGGGTTCGCTTAAGCAGTCCCCACAACGAAGCGGATCTTCGGCCAGCAGAAGTGAGCAGACAGCCGCCAGCTTCGCACTGCTCTATTGCACGCAGTCGTTCGCTGGGACAAAGCCGGTGTCAAGGAATGGCGAACATCCGTCGAATGCGGAGAGTGAAGCCGACGATAAAAGGCTGTCGGACTTGAGTGTGCTGACGAAATCCGTAGACGAACTTTCCGCCGATTCTGTTGAGGCGCTACTGCGGCTCGCCGCGAACAGCGCCTATTGGTCAATACTGGCGGAGTCAGACTTCATCCTTGCGAAGGAGCGCGAGCAAAGCTCGGAATTCGCTAGCGTACAAGGAGCCGAGAAAAAAGCCATTCTCTCCGCTCTCAGTGAGGCGCGAGTCTGGCAACTGAACAAGACCGGAGAATTAGTCTTTGCGTCTCTCTATCCCCGCCTTTCAGCGAATGGTGAGTTGATCGCAGTTAGCATTCTGCATGGGTCGAAACCGCGCGTCCAAACGTGCGCCGAACCATTGAACTATTCCGTTCCTGGCGCATGTCTGCTGACGCAGTCTCGGATTCCAAACGTTGTCGTCTCTTGGGACTAGGAGGCTGCGGACGAGTCTGTCTCGGTCATCTTCGACGGCGACGGTGTTCCTGCCAGATGTGATACACGGCGGACCTGGCGGCGAGCCAATGTTCGTACCTACAAGTCCTAGCGATTTCGCCCGGATACGCCACAAGAGGGTTGGCGTACGGTACCCATTGAAGCAGGAGACTCAGCAATGCGCAGAGCATTCTTGACCGCTTCGATTCTAGTGATGCTTTCAGTCCAATCCGCCAATGCGGCGTGCAACGCCGCTAGCTGCTTCGGCATCGGCGCGGAGGCGACTAAGTCCGTTTACCCAACCCAGGGCAAGACGTACCTTGAAGTGCCGAGCACGGCGGAGGGCGCATCACTCAATTGCACGTTGGTCTCCGGCCTGTACATGACGCTTGACCGCAACCATGACAACTACGAGGCAATCATCGCCACAATTGTGACGGCCATTGCGTTGGACCGACACCTGCAAGTCCGCATCGCAGAGGGCTCATCGAACGGCTCAGTCGTCTACGTCCGGATGGAGTTGTAGCACCTCCATCCAACGGCGATCGCGAGTCTCGCGAGGTTATTGTGAGACAAGGTGTCAGGTCTGTTCTTGCAATTGGACGGCGACGTCGATCCGAGAACGGCCCGCACGGCGTGTTGCGACAACTGAGTACGCATGGTTGCTGTTGATCGCGTGACTCAGGCAAACAGCCCGTCCAGCACCGGCACGGGCGTATTGTCCGGGAACACCGCGCGATCAATATGCGCGGCGTCGAGTTTCAGGTGCTCGATGAGCGTAGCCTTGCACAGCGAGCGCAGATCCGTTGTGGGGTAGAGATCGCGGCCCTGGTAGAGCGCGCCTGCGTTGAGCCCGGGCCAGTCTGCAATGACACGGCCACCGCGTACGCCGCCACCAACGAGCACGGCAGCTCCGGCCGTACCGTGATCGGTGCCGCGCGTGCCATTCACGCGTACCGTGCGACCGAACTCGGTCATGATCAGTACGGCAGTATCGCGCCAGGTGGCGCCCATGCCTTTGTGGAATTCGGCGAGCGCCGCATCCAGGCCGCGGAACCGATTCGCCAGTCCGCCCGTCGCTGCACCCTGGTTGGCGTGTGTATCCCAGCCGCCGGAGTCGACCACGGCGATGCGTGGTCCATTCTCGGCCGTGAGGAACTTGGCGGCTTGCCCCAGCGTCTGTCGGAACTGCTGTTGCGCGTTGCCGCGGCGGCGTTTGCCACCCATGTTGCCGGCGTCGTCAGCGATAGCTTGCGACTCTATGGCCTGCGCGAGGCGCGCGTGCAGGAACTCGTCGTTCTCGTAGAGCCGTGCCAGGCGCGAGAGCGTGTCGTCATCGACGCCGGGCAGCCGTGACGGTGCCCAGTTGGCGACACGTGTCTCACCGCGCAGCAGCAACGGTGTTGTCGTGCCGATTGCGATTGCGGTTTCATTGCCCAATTCGCCACCCAGCGGCGCGATGGCACGGTTGAGCCAGCCGTCGCGCTTGCCCAGCGCCGTTGCGGTGCCATTCTCGAGTGCGTCCTGGCCGTCAAAGTGAGATCGCTCTCGGTAGGGGCTAGCCACGGCGTGTACGGCGAGGGCGTCACCGGCCGCGAAGCGCTGCGCGAGCCAGTCGAAGGCCGGGTGCAGGCCGAAAGTGCCGTCAATCTTGTGCACACCGTCGCTTGCGCCCGGTGCGCCAATCGCGAGTTGGCCGCGCAATCCCGCGTAGTTCGGGTCGCCGTAGGGCGCAACCCAGGACAGCCCGTCCGCGGCGCCCCGCAGCAAGACGACCAACAGGCGTTTTTCTGTGTCGGCTTTGGCAAATGCCAGCCGTGGGCCCACTGCCGCGGTGGCGATGGCGGCTTGAATCAGTGTGCGTCGATCGAGCATCGCCTATCTCCTCAGAAAGTCGGGTGACGCGAGCAGCAGCGCCAGACCCTGGCCGCCGCTCTCAGCGCCGGCGAGTGCCTTGATAGTGCCCGGCGATAGACTCGGGCCCAGCACAGCGCGCGCTAGCGGCAGCGGTTTGGCGCGCGTGCCGGCCTGGTCGCCAACGGCGCCTGCCCATTCGATGCGCTTGTACAGAGCATCGGCGCTGCCCCAGTCGTCGGCCGTGTCCGGCCAGCCCGCGGGCGAGCCGGGCCGGTATGGGGTCTGACCGAGCTGTTCCAGCATCGCGAAGAGCAGTTGCGGCTTGTCCGGCGTGTAGTCGAGCGCGCGAAATGCAGAGATCACAAAATCGTGCGGTGACTTGTACTTCTGCTTTTCCTCGGCCCAGCAGGCGTCGTGAGCCACGAGTGCATTCGCCACGGCGCCGAGGTCAGCTCCGGTATCGAGCCAGACCGCTTCGAGCTGTGCGACAAGCGCCTCGCGCGGAACATCGCTGACGAAGTGTCGCGCCAGCTTGGTCGCCAGGTACCGGGCTGTTGCCGGGTGCACGGCGAGATCGCGTAGCACCGCGACGCCCTGGTTCACGCCGCTGTCGGGGTAGCGTTTGCCCAGGATGCGCTGTGTCCCGGGTTCGTGTGCACGCGACCTGAAGAAGAAGGTGCCGACGGCGTCCGCGCCATTGCGCCGAACATCGTTGTCCGCGGCCACCGACCAGCCCGTGATGACCTTGGCGAACGTCGTCACATCGGTTTGGGTGTAGCCGCCGTCAACGCCCAGCGTGTGCAGCTCGAGGATCTCGCGAGCCAGGTTCTCATTGAGGCCGAGGTTGCGTTCGGGTGCCCGCCGTGCAGCCGCCTTGCCGGCGCGTGATCCGGGGCCGATCGAGCGCTGGTTGTCGAGATAGGTCAGCATTGCGGGATGCTGCTCGACGGCGATGAGCAGGTCGGCGAACTTGCCCGTCACATTCGGTCGAATCGCTTCCTGCTCGAACAAGCCGGCGATGGCCGGCATCGGTTGTTTGTCGGCAGAGACGGCGAAGTGATTCGTGAAGAAGTGGACGAGGCGCTCGCGGAATGGGGCATCGGTGTTGGCCGCGTGCTGGTAGCGCGCCAGGACTTGCGCCGCGTAGTGCTTGCGCACGGTCTTGGCGTACTCGTTGACGAACTCCTCGCCCGCCTTGCGCATCTCGTTGCGTTGGCGCCGCAGCTCGAAGATCTCGTTGATGACGGTGGGCGTGTCGCCAAGCGCGCCAAGGACGGGGTCGGGCTTTTCGGCGCGCGCGATCTGTCGACGGAGCCAGTCTTGCGGGTCGCCCATGCGGTCGAGATCGCCTGGGCGGGCGCCGAGTCCGAAGCGGTTCGCTGCAATGGCGGTTTCGATGGTCAATGCGCGTCCCTCGTGCAACGCCGATGTCCTGTCTACCTTAACGCGGGAGGGCGGGTTTGGTTGACAAGGGGTTAGTGCGCGGGCGCACTTCTGGGTTTACTTTAGCGGCCGAAATCGTGCGGGACTAAAGCCGCCATCCCGAGGCCACGCAGTGGCCGTGGGGATCTCGTGACGTCGTCGTATGGGTTAGCAGTGCGCGAGCCGGATGGAGATTGCCGCGCCCGCTTCGCGGGCTCGCAATGACGGGTTGGGGGTGCGGCCGTCATCCCGAGGCCACACAGTGGCCGTGGGGATCTCGTGACGTGATCGTGTGGTTTAGCAGTGCGCCAGCCGGATGGAGATTGCCGCGCCCGCTTCGCGGGCTCGCAATGACGGGTTGGGTGTGAGGCCGTCATCCCGAGGCCACACAGTGGCCGCGGGGATCTCGTGACGTGATCGTGTGGTTTAGCAGTGCGACAGCCGGATGGAGATTGCCGCGCCCGCTTCGCGGGCTCGCAATGACGGGTTGGGTGTGAGGCCGTCATCCCCAGGCCACGCAGTGGCCGCAGGGATCTCGTGACGTGATCGTATGGGTTAGCAGTGCGCGAGCCGGATGGAGATTGCCGCGCCCGCTTCGCGGGCTCGCAATGACGGGTTGGGGGTGAAGCCGTCATCCCGAGGCCACGCAGTGGCCGCGGGGATCTCGTGACGTCGTCGTATTGGTTAGCAGTGCGCGAGCCGGATGGAGATTGCCGCGCCCGCTTCGCGGGCTCGCAATGACGATAGGGGGCTTCGCCCCTCGCAATGACGGTAGGGGGCTTCGCCCCTCGCAATGACGGTAGGGGGCTTCGCCCCTCGCAATGACGGTGGGCGGCTTCGCCCCTTGCGATGACGTTGTTGCTACACGGGCTCGCGATGACGAGCGTGTCAGTGGTCGTGTGGCATTTGTGCCTGCGCCGCCGGCATCTCGTGCGCGCTGTGGTCCATGCCGCCGTCGCGGGGGATTAGCAGCGCCAGCGATGCGCAGGCGGCGACAATTGTGGCGACACCCGCGAGCTTGCGGTAACGGCCATTGAACGAGGCCTTGGCGCCGGCGCCAATGGCCGTCAGGGCCGGCAGTGTTCCGAGCCAGAACACGCCCATCACGAGCGCACCAGCCAGGGCGTGACCGCTGGCCGCGGCGAGCCCGAGTGTCGCGTAGACGAGGCCGCAAGGGATCGCGCCCCAGATGTATCCGACGGCAACGGCTTTGCCCAAGCGGTCCATCGGCAGGACGTGGCGCGCGAGCGGTGACATGCGGCGCCAGACGGCCTGGCCCGCGCGGTCGAGCCACGACGTGCCACGGCCACCGAAGATGAGTTTGGCGCCGATGACGAGGAGCATGACGGCTGCGAGAATGCGAAGCGCCACCGTCGCCATCTTCACGGGCATGACGCTGAGTGCGAAGGCGCTGAGACCACCGGCCAGCAGGCCCAGTGTCACGTAAAAACCGAGCCGACCCAGCTGATAGCCCGTGCGCCGTACCGCAGGCGTCATGCCGTCTTGCGGCGACGATTCGAACAGCCCCACGATGGGGCCGCACATGCCGGCGCAGTGGGCGCTGCCGGCGAAGCCTGCAACGGCGGCGGCCATGATCAAAGCCCAATCCATCAAGAATCTCCCGGTGCACTGCGCCGTGGCGCGCGGTCGTCGTCGAGTACCGGCCGCATGGCCGGGCTGTCGAGGTCGTCGAACTGGCCGCTGCGCGTGGCCCAGAAGAACAGCCCCACGAAAACGACCAGCAACATCAGGGCCAGCGGGATGAGCAGATAGAGGATGTTCATGCGACCACCTCGGCTGGGCGTTCGCCGGTGGAAAGGTCGCCTTCGTCGGCGCGCGCAGAGGGATCGCGGTTCAGACGCAACGCATTGGCAACGACTATGAGCGAGCTGGCCGACATGCCGATGGCTGCCATCCAGGGTGCGACGAATCCCAGCGTGGCGACGCTGACCGCGAGCAGGTTGTAGCCGGCCGCCCAGGCCAGGCTTTGGGCAATGACGCGACGCGTCCGCGCCGAGATGTCGGCCAATGCCCGTAGCGGACCCAGGTGATGCCCGAGCAGGATGGCGTCGGCCGACGCGCGGGCGAGTGCGGCGCCATTGCCAATGGCGATCGAGGCGTCCGCGGCTGCGAGCACGGGCGCGTCGTTGACGCCGTCGCCGATCATGATCACGCGTCGGCCCGCCGCACGCTCGCGGCGCACCAATTCGAGTTTGTCCGCGGGCGACAAATCCGCATGGTGGCGCGAGATACCGACACGCGCGGCAATTTCCGCCACGGCGGCAGGGTGATCACCGCTGGCAATGACGGGCTCGAAGCCCAGGCGCACGAGCGCCTGGATCGTTTGGCTGGCATCGTCGCGCAGAGCGTCGCGCACCGTGTAGCGCGCGAGCACGCGTTCCTCATCCGCAAGGTAGATACCGCTCTCGGGTGCGATGGGCGACAGCGCGGCGCCGGTTTCGGCGACGAATGCCCGCTTGCCGATACGGTAGATCTTGCCATCGATGCGTCCCGAAACACCGCGGCCGACGTGAATCTCGGGCGGCGTGTCCAGCGTGACACGATCGTCCGTGCCGGCCGTGAATGCCTGGGCCAGGACGTGGCCACTGTCGGCTTCCAGTGCGGCAGCAATCGCACGACAGCGCGCGGCATCGGCATCGAGGTAGCGGGTCTCGTCTGCGATCTCCGGGGCGCCGCGCGTCAGCGTGCCCGTCTTGTCGAGCACGATGACGGCACCGCTGCGCATGGCTTCGAGCAAGCGCGCGCGGACCAGCAGGATGCCGCGACGCGATAGGTTCGCGGCGGAAGAGGCCAGCGCCGTCGGCGTGGCAAGAGCCAGCGCACAGGGGCAAGCCACGATGAGCACCGACAAGACGATGGGCAGCACGCGTTCGGGTGCGAGTTGCCACCACACAAGGGCCGTCACGCTCGCAATGGCGATCACAGCCATGACAAACCAGGATGCGATCCGGTCCGCCGTGCCCTGCAACGCGCCGCGATCACCCTGAGCGCGCTCGATGAGACGAGCAATTTCGGCCAGCTGTGTCGAAGCGCCCGTTTCAGCGACCTCGACGACGGCACCGCCCGCGATGACGCGGGTTCCTGCCAACACCCGATCGCCCGCAGCACGCGCCACGGGTTCGGCCTCGCCTGTCATGATGCTCTCATCGACGTCCAGGGCGCCGTGCAGGATGACCCCGTCGGCCGCCACCACGTCGCCCGCGGTGAATCGCAACTGATCGCGCGTCTGGACCGCCGCGCGTGCGACGCGTTCCTCGCGACCGTCCTGGCCGACGCGCGACACGGCCGCGGGCAGCATGTTGGCCATGGCCTCTGCACGGTCGTCGGCGCGGTGGCGCGCACGCATCTCAAGAAAGCGGCTCAGGCACAGCAGCGTGACGAACATGGCGACGGAGTCGTAGTACACATCGCCGCCGCGAAACGTGGCCAGCACGGAGGCGACGAGTGCGATGCCGATCGCGAGCGTGACCGGCACGTCCATGCCAGGCTGGCGCTGGACGATGCCTAGCCAGGCGCCGCGGTAGAACGGCACCGCGGCATAGGCCACGATGGGCAGCGTCACGACGAGGCTTGCGAAGGCGAGCAGGTCGCGCATGCCGTCGGTCATACCCTGAAACTCGCCCGAGTAGAGGCCGATGGCGAACATCATGGCCTGCATGCCGAAGATGCCCGCCACGACGAGGCGGCGAATCGCGAGGCGGTAGTCGTTGCGCTCGCCATCGCTCGTTTGCCCGGGCGTCACGGGCTCGGGCTTGAAGCCCACGGCGGCGATGCGCGCAAGCAGGGTGCCCAGCGACACCGTATCAGTGCGCCAGCTCACGGTGATTCGACGGCTGGCCGGGTTGGCGGCCACAGCGTCGACGCCGGGAATGACCTCGAGGATTTCGGTGACGAGCCAGATGCAGGCCGGGCAGTAGAGGTCGCCGACGTAGACCGTGGCCTCGGAGACGGCCTCGTCTCGTGCTACGACAAACTGTCCCGCCACCTGCGGGTCGTCGAAGTCGCGCCATGTGCGGTCGTCGGGTCGCAGTGCGGCGGCGCTCGCGGCTTCGCGCTGCCGGTAAAAGCCTGCGAGGCCCGCACCGGCAATAAACTCGGCCGCGGCGACACAGCCCAGGCAGCACATCGGCTGCGCCTGGCCGTCGATCTCGGCAACGAGGTCACACCCGGCCGGGATCGCGTCGTCGCAGTGGTAGCACCGCGCGTGGCTCACGGGCGCTCGCGGGTCTCGGTGACTTCGGTGCGTTGCAGCACGGGGTCGGGGTTCGTGATGGCGATGTACATCGTCAGCAGGCAACCGACGACGGTGAGCGTGGGGATCGAGACGACGAGCCACATGGTCGGCACCTTGTACCAGGGTGTTGCAGGTTGTTGCATATCAGTAGTCCGTGGTGGGGCCGCGGAAGCGGCTGTCTTCGGTGACAACCGTGTCGGTGCCGTCAATGGCGGTGAAGGTGAATTCGATGCGTTGCCCGCCCTCGGCGAATTCGTGCGGCACGCGCACGGCAACGGGGACGCGCAATACCGACTCGGCGGGGATCTCGACGATGGTGTCCGTGGCGATGCGCGCGCCCTCGACACCCGTGACCGTGATCTCGTAACGGCGCGATTCCCGCGCCTTGTTGATGGCGTTGATCGCGAAACTGTTCTCGATACCCTCGCGGCCCACGTCGCGGTAGAGCGCATTGCGGTCCCGCATGACATCGACGATGAGCGGCGGGCGCGTGGCAAGAATCGTCACGAACGCCGTTGCGAAACCCGTGAGCAGCACCATGTAAACCAGGATGCGCGGACGGAAGATTCGCGTTTTCTTGCCCGCCATGGCGTTTTCGGTCGAGTACCGCACGAGCCCGCGCGGGTAGCCGATCTTGTCCATGACGTCGTCGCAGGCGTCGATGCAGGCCGCGCAGGCGATGCACTCGTACTGCAGCCCGTCACGGATATCGATGCCTGTCGGGCACACCTGCACACACATCGTGCAGTCAATGCAGTCACCGAGCTCGGTGTCCTCGCGCTTGACGCTGCGGCTGCGGCCGCCGCGTGGTTCACCGCGCTTGGCGTCATAGGTGATGATCAGCGTGTCGTAGTCGAACATCGCGCTCTGGAAGCGCGCGTAGGGGCACATGTACTTGCACACCTGCTCGCGCATGTGGCCCGCGTTGCCATAGGTCGCAAAGCCGTAGAAGAGAATCCAGAACAGCGCCCAGCCGCTGACCTCAAAACTCGCAACATCGCGCGCGAGGTCGTAGGCGGGGGTGAAGTAGGCGACGAAACAAAAACCCGTGATCAGCGCCAGCACGACCCAGGATGTTTCCTTGCCTGCCTTGCGCCAGATGCGGTTCCAGTTCCAGGGGCCGCGGTCGAGCTTCATGCGCTTGCCCCGGTCGCCCTCAAACCAGCGCTCGATCATCACAAACGCCTCGGTCCAGACCGTTTGCGGGCAGGCGTAGCCGCACCAGAGCCGCCCGCCCAGCGCCGTAAAGAAGAACAGCGACAGCGCCATAATGATGAGCAGCAGCGCGAGGAAGATGAAGTCCTGCGGCCAGAGCGTCAGCCCGAAGATGTAGAACTTGCGCGCGGGCAGGTCGAACAGCACGGCCTGGCGGCCCTCCCACTGCAGGAAGGGGCCAAAGTAGAACATGCCGAGCAGCACAAACATGGCCACGCGCCGGAGCACGGCGAAGCGCCCCGTAACGTCCCGGGGGTAGATCTTGTCTTCGCGCTGGTACAGCGACAGCTTTTCAACAGGAACTTTGACCTCCTGCATTCGGTACTACTCCGGGGCTTCCACGCCAATCGGGCGCGGCTTCTGACGCTTGCGTCGGCCGAGACGAAGGCAGAGCCAGCCGCAGGCGAGCGTGCCGGCCCAGAAAAAGAAAAAGCCCATGCCGTAGCCGACCTCACGCGAGTCGACGTCGTCGAGGTTGACGGCGTCGACGAGCACGAGCGGATCGACGAAGGCGAAGAACACGAGCGACATGACGGCGGCCGTCAGGAACGAGATCCAGATGAGCAGGGCGCGCTTTTGCGTGTCGCGCGACCAGTCTTCGGAGGCGTCCTCAGGCCGTTCGTCCACGCTCAGTCTCCGGCCTGATCAGAGCCGTCGCGTGACAGACTCCAGACGTAGGCGGCCATCAGGCGCGCGCGGTCCTCACCGACGAGCTGCTTGTGCGCGGGCATGCGGTTCTGACGCCCGTTGACGATGAGGTCGCGCACGATGTTCGGGCTCGAGCCGTACAGCCAGATGTCGTCGTTGAGGCGCGGCGCACCCAGGGCCTGGTTTCCGTCGCCCGTGGGACCGTGGCAGGCCGAGCACACGGTGATGTACTGCTGGTGCGCGGCCGAGCTCGTATCCTGGCCCGCCGACATGTTGCGCACGTACTCGACCATGTCGTCGAGTGCCGCGTCGTCGGCGAACACAGCGCCGAGTCCCGGCATGATGCCCATGCGGCCATTGAGGATCGTGCTCTGGATCGACTCGAGGCTGTCGCCGTAGAGCCAGTCGTCGTCCGTCAGGTTCGGGAACGACGCCGCGCCGTAGCCCGCGGAGCCGTGGCACTGCGAGCAGTAGTTGGCAAACAGGCTGCGGCCGATGGCCAGCGCATCGGGGTTCTTCACGAGTTCCTCGTGTGAGAGCCCCGCGTACTGCGAGAACAGCGGTCCGTACTTGGCCTCTGCGCGCTCGACCTCGGCGTCGTATTGCCCGTACTGCGACCACTCGCTCGTGCCGCCGAAGTTACCGAGGCCCGGGTACCAGATCAGGTAACCCACGCCCCAGATCAGCGTGATCACGAACAGCCAGAGCCACCAGCGCGGCAGCGGGTTGTTGCTCTCACGCAGGCCGTCCCATTCGTGCCCCGTGTCCGACTGCGAAAGCTCCGGCCCCTGGTTCCCCGACCAGACGATGAGCCAGAAGCTGGCCGCAATCGAAACCAGCGTGCCGATGATGATGAACAGGCTGAATCCGGTACTCATCACGCTTTCTCCTCGCGTTGTGTTGTTGTGGCTGCAGCCGCGTCCGAGACCCAATGGTCTTCAGCCAGCGGCATGGCCGCGAGCTCGTCGAACGTGCTGCGCCGGTTCTTGCCGTAGGCCCAGAAGGAGATCGCAAGAAACAGTACGAATACGGCCAGTGTCAGGAGGCCGCGAACCAGTCCCATGTCGATATCCATCAGCGTGCCTGCCTTGTCAGTCCCAGGCCCTGCAGGTAGGCGATGAGCGCCTGCATTTCGGTCTTGCCCTCAACAGCGGCCGGGGCACCGGCGATGTCCTCGTCGGTGTAGGGGTCGCCAAGCATGCGCAGCGCCTTCATCTTGCGAGCCGTGAGCGCGCCGTCGATGGTCGCGTCGTTGAGCCAGGGGTAGGCCGGCATGTTGCTGCCGGGCACGAGATCCTGCGGCTTGTTCAGATGGATGCGGTGCCACTCGTCGGAGTAGCGACCGCCAACGCGCGCGAGATCCGGGCCCGTGCGCTTGGAGCCGAACTGGAACGGCCGGTCGTACACGGACTCGCCCGCGATCGAGTAGGGGCCGTAGCGCTCCGTCTCGCTGCGGAACGGCCGCACCTGCTGCGAGTGACAGCCGTAGCAGCCTTCGCGGATGTAGATGTCGCGTCCCGCAAGCTGCAGCGCCGGGTAGGGCTTGACGCCTTCCGACGGCCCCGCGCTCGCGGTCTGCGCCATGAGCGGGATGATCTCGATGAGCCCGCCGATACTGATGACGACGAGGATCAGCACGCTCATGAGCTTGATGTTCTTTTCAACGGTTTCATGTTGCATGACGGTCTCCTCAGACGGGCTGGACGACGGCCGCAGGCTCGACGTCCTCGCGCGGGATGGTCTTCCAGACGTTCCAGGCGAGCAGGAACATGCCCGCGAAGAACAGGAAGCCGCCCGCCAGGCGGATGTAGTAGTAGGGGTAGCTTGCGATCACCGACTCGATGAACGAGTAGGTGAGCGTGCCGTCTGCGTTGAAGGCGCGCCGCATGAGCCCCTGCTGGATGCCCGCGATCCACATCGACACGGTGTAGAGCACCACGCCAATCGTCGACAGCCAGAAGTGCACGTCGATCATCTTGATCGAGTGCATCTGGGTCTTGTTGTAGAGCCGCGGGATCAGGCAGTAGAGGCTGCCGATCGTCATCATGGCCACCCAGCCCAGCGCGCCGGAGTGCACGTGACCGATGGTCCAGTCGGTGTAGTGGCTGAGCGCGTTGACGGTCTTGATCGACATCATCGGGCCTTCGAAGGTCGACATGCCGTAGAACGACAGCGACACGATCATGAACTTGATGACCGGGTCGGTTCGGAGCTTATGCCAGGCGCCCGAGAGCGTCATGATGCCGTTGATCATGCCGCCCCAGGAGGGCGCCAGCAGGATCAGCGAGAACACCATGCCCAGCGACTGCGCCCAGTCGGGCAGCGAGGTGTAGTGCAGGTGATGCGGGCCGGCCCACATGTAGATGGCGATGAGCGCCCAGAAGTGCACGACCGACAGCCGGTAGCTGTAGATCGGGCGTTCTGCCTGCTTGGGCACGAAGTAGTACATCATCCCGAGGAAGCCGGCGGTCAGGAAGAAGCCCACGGCGTTGTGCCCGTACCACCACTGCATCATCGCATCGACCACGCCCGAGTAGATGGGGTAGGACTTGGTCAGCGACACAGGGATCGACAGGTTGTTGAACACGTGCAGCACGGTCACGGTGATGATGAACGCGGCGTAAAACCAGTTCGCCACGTAGATGTGCTTGATGCGCCGCTTCGCGATGGTGCCGAAGAACACGGCCGCGTAACTGAGCCAGACCACGGCGATGAGCAGGTCGATCGGCCACTCGAGCTCGGCGTACTCTTTACTCTGCGTGATCCCGAGCGGCAGCGTGACGGCTGCCAGCACGATGATCAGCTGCCAGCCCCAGAACGTGAAGCTCGCGAGTTTGTCGAAGGCCAGCCGGACGTGGCAGGTGCGTTGCACCACGTAGTAGCTCGTGGCGAACAGTGCCGAGCCCCCAAACGCGAAGATCACCGCGTTGGTGTGCAGCGGCCGCAGGCGGCTGTAGGTCAGGAACGGCAGGTCGAAGGTCAGGGCGGGCCAGATGAGCTGGGCCGCGATGAGCACGCCGACGAGCATGCCGACGATGCCCCACAAGATCGTCGCCAGCGCGAACTGTCGCACCACCGTATCGTTGTAAGTTGCTGTTTTGTCCATGTTTCAGTCATCCCCAAGGTGCTGATGCCCCGCCAGATGGCCGGTCATGCGGCGACTCTATCCGGGGTGGCGTACACGCTAAATGACCTGGATCAATTACGCGATTGCGGTATGTGCGTAGCCTTCGAGCCGTTTTCAA
The DNA here is from genome assembly GCA_039821605.1 of Pseudomonadota bacterium. Classification (GTDB taxonomy): domain Bacteria; phylum Pseudomonadota; class Gammaproteobacteria; order Steroidobacterales; family Woeseiaceae; genus CALBPI01. Next base: position 63,403 of record JBCBNV010000002.1, read on the forward strand.
TGTGCGGGCAGGCGCCCGGAGAACGCCATGCAGCAGGCCGAACTCGAAATCCCCTCGCTGGACCTGATCCGCCGCTACGGCGTGACGGGGCCGCGCTTCACCTCGTATCCCACGGCGCTCTCATTCGATGAGGGCATTGGCGATGACGCCTTCCGAGAGGCGGTTGCCGACAGCAATGACCGATTGATGCCGGCGCCGCTGACGCTGTACGTGCATCTGCCGTTCTGTCGCACGCTCTGCTACTACTGCGGCTGCCACAAGAAGATCACCCGCAACGCTGAGTTGGTTGAGGACTACGTCAAGGCGCTGATCCGTGAGATCGCGACCAAGTCGGAGCTTGTCGATCGCGACCGCGTGGTCCGGGGCGTGCACTGGGGCGGCGGCACACCGACCTATCTCAGCCGGGATCAGCGCCGGATCATCATGGCCGCGCTGTCGGATCACTTCCCGCTCGCATCGGACTCCGCGCGAGACTTTTCGGTGGAGATCGACCCGCGAACGATTGAAGTCGACGACCTCGCGTCGCTGCGCGGGCTGGGCTTCAATCGGGTGAGCTTTGGGGTGCAGGACTTCGATCCCGATGTGCAGCGCGCGGTGAATCGCGTGCAACCCTACCGCGTCGTGGCCGAGCACATGGAGCGGGCCCGAACGCTGGGTTTTCGCAGTATTTCGATCGATCTCATCTACGGCTTGCCGCTTCAGACGCAGGCGAGCTTCGCCACCACAATCGACCAAGCGATCGACTTGCGGCCGGATGCGCTCAGCGTCTTCAACTACGCGCACCTGCCCGCGCGATTCCCCGCGCAGCGGCTCATTCGGGAGGAAGACCTGCCCGACGCGGCCACCCGTATCGGCATGTTCCGCGACACCGTCGAACGCCTGCGCGACGCGGGCTACGAGTACATCGGGATGGATCACTTCGCGCTTCCCATGAGCGATCTGGCGCGCGCGCGGCGTGAAGGCAACCTGCACCGCTGCTTCCAGGGCTACGCGTCGGGCGCCGACAGTGAGACGCTCGCGTTCGGCGTCAGCGGCATCAGCAACATCGGTGACGGCTATTTTCAGGTTGAGAAGTCGTTGCCCAGCTACATCCGCCGGGTGCGCAACGGCAATCCGGCGATTGCGCGCGGCTACGTCACCACACCCGAGGACCGCCGGGTGGCCGACGTGATTCAGTCGATCATGTGCTATGGCAGCTGCGACACGCGTGCCTGGAGCGCGCGCTTCGACAGCGAATTCGACGACTTCTTCGCCGACGACCTGGTCCGCCTGTCTGGCCTGGTTGACGATGGCCTGGTCGTCCGGAAACCCGGCCGCATCGACGTGACGCCTGTGGGCTGGGTTTTCCTGCGCACCGTCGCAAGCTGTTTTGATCGCACCCGCCACGGCGCGCAACCCGTAGCCGACGCCCGGGCCTACTCGACAGCGGTTTGACATTGCTTAGACGCGACGAAAGTCGTAGGCGATACGGGGCGCTGCACTGATATCATCCCGTCAAACTTCCCTACCGCGAAAGGGAGTCATGGGGACCGAAGACCAGCCGGCCCAGCGAGAGGCCGAGGCGGTTGCCGGAGACGCAGCCGCGCTTTTTCCTGATCCGAGCCGTTGCAGTGGCTGCGCGGTCGGTAACCTGTGCGTCGCCGCAGGCTCCGACGACCAGACGCTTGCGCGCCTCGACGATCTGCTGCGCGTTAGTGACTCCATTGGCGCCGGCAACTATGTGATCCGTCGCGGCGACCCGTTCCGTGGCCTCATCGCGGTCCGTTCCGGCTGCTTCAAGAGCGCCATAACCGACCGAGAGGGCCGCGAGCAGGTGCTCGGGTTCCATTTGCCGGGCGAACTCATCGGCCTGGATGCCGTGCAGTCGAAACGCCACCGCGCCGACGTCGTGGCGCTGGGCGGCGCCGCCATGTGCATGCTCGACTACCAGGAGCTCCTGAATCTCTCGGCCTGCAGCCGGCAACTCCAGCAGCAGCTGTTCGGCCTGTTTTCAGGGCGCATCGCGGACACCAACTGGCGCGGCACCGATCTCTCGGCGGAAGAACGCATTGCCGGTTTCATGCTCGATGTGTCGAAGCGGCTCCTGGAACGCGGCGAGTCCGGCGAGGAGTTCGAGCTGCAGATGTCTCGCAGCGACATCGGCAACTACCTGGGGCTGGCCACGGAGACCGTAAGCCGCGTCGTGCGACGCCTGCACGAACAAGGGTTGCTCGACGTGCGTCGCAAGCGAGTCCGGCTTGCGAACCGGCCCGAGCTCGAGCGGCTTGCAGAAGCGTTGTTTGAGACGCGTTGACGGGTCTAAGCCGCACGGTCGTTCGTCTGTTCGCGATCTTTATCGCGTTGCGGGTGATCAAGGATGCTCCGACCACCATTTTTTGGTTTGAGAGGTCAAGAGTCGAGCTGGCGGATATTCCGTTGTGGACCGTCATCGTGCCGATGGCGGTGCAGCTCGTAGCGGCGGTCATCGTGTGGACGCTCGCGGCCCGGATCGCGGTCGAGCCCGATTCGGATAGGTCGCCAGGCAATGATCTTGCCTGGCTGCACGCGGCGGTGGGCTTGATTGGGCTCGTGATCATAGTCGGCACACTTCTCCATCTGGTCAACCAGGAGATCGGTTGGAGCATGCTGCAGCGTGCTACGGCCGATACCGGCCTGAACCTCCCAGAAGAAGGGAAGATCGTCTTTGTGCGCATCACGAGCGCAATCGAACTCGTGGTGGGCTTCGGCCTGCTGCTGGGACGCGCTCGCATCGCGGGCATGCTGCGCAAGATGCGCTATGCGGGCGTGGTTGACTAAGCCCGACCGACGACTCGCGTACGGGGCTCAGACGCGAGCGCCGACACATCGGGATAGCCGCGATCACTGCTTGAGAAAACCGCACCGTCATCGTGTGCGGACGTGACCCCAAGGTCGCTGGGATTCGCTACCATCGCGCGCTGGTTTTTTCGAATTCAAGGTCTCGATGATGCCGGTGATCTCGAACGGTTGGTTGCGTCACGCGGTGGCGCTCGTCACAGCGGTTGTCAGTCTGTGGGGCGCGTCCGCGCAGGCGCAGGTCGACGAAGACCAGCTCGGTGCCTGGTACATGGCGTTCTGGAGCGCGTCGATTGGCGACAACGGCTGGGGCCTGCAGGGCGACTTCCAGAACCGAAACTGGGACACGGGTGGTGACCTGGAGCAGTGGTTGTTGCGGTCGGGGGTCACGTATCGCCCCGAGGGCTCCAATACGCTCTACACCTTCGGCTACGCCAACATCCGAACAGGCGCCTTCGGCGACAGCGATGCGAGCTTCCGCGAGGACCGTGTCTATCAGGAGGCGCTGATCAGTCAGAAGCCGGCGCTCTGGCTCTCCTTACGTCACCGGTTCCGATTCGAGCAGCGCTGGGTCGACGGGCAGGACTTCAGAACGCGCCTGCGCTACGCGCTGTTCGCGGACATCCCGCTCAACGGTCGCACGGGCGGCAAGGGTGCGGTTTACCTGGCGCTCTACAACGAGCTGTTCCTGAATTCGACGCGAGACATCGGCGACGGGCGCCGTGTTGACGTGTATGACCGCAACCGAACCTATGCGGCGCTGGGCTACGGGCTCAGTGACCGTTACAAGACGCAGTTCGGTTACATGTACCAGCACAGCGACGGCGTGGAGAAAGGCCAGCTGCAGCTCAGCCTGCACGCGAGCTTCTAGGCCCGGCAAACGCTCAGATCGTCTCGCGACCGCGCCGCTGCAGCTCGTCGATGAGCTGGCGCCGCTGCAACTCGCCCGAGTCGCCGCCGCCGAATACGAACTCGCCCGATGAGTAGCTCGTGCCGAAGCTGTCGGCTGTGTTGATGGTCTGGCCAATCCCCGACAGCAGATCGATCTCCGTGAGCGTCGACAGACGGTGCAGGAAGGTGCTCCAGAGCGTGCCGTTGGCAATCGCGTAGCGCGCATCGAGCGCCGAGTCGAAATTCGCCTGCATGAGGCGCATGAGCTCCTCGGGGTCGAGCGCCGCGGCGTCGTTCACGGGAATCATGATGCGCATGCGATCCGCCTCGGGGTCGCTCACGAGCAGGATCTGACGTTCCGCAAACGAGAACAGGAGGCTGTTGCCGTTGCGCTCGTAGTCTTCATCGAGCCGCTCGATGATAGTCTCGATGCGGTCCATGGTCATGGCGTCGTCGGGCGTGTCGGTCGCCTCGGGCGCGTCCGACTGGGCCTGGCTTGGGCCCCCGGTCAGCGCCAGGGCCAGCGCGAGGGTCGTGAGCGCGGCGAGTGCGCTCACGCGAAGCAGCGATGCATGGATCATGTCGGCGTCCTTCCCCGAGTCGTCTCTAGAGATAAGAACCGCTGAACTGCCGGATTGTTTCAGCCCATGTCCGCTTTGCCGGAATCAGCGCGCCGCAATGCACTCGATCTCGATGCGGGCGTCCAGAACGACATCGGCGCCGCCGATGGTCGTGCGGGCTGGCCGGGGCGGTGCGAATCTGGCCCGGTAGGCGGCGTTCATGGCGTCAAACTCGTCGACGTCGGCCAGGAACACCGTGCACTTGACGACGTCCGCGAGCCCAAGATCGTGCACCGCCAACGCGCGCTCGATATTGCGAATGGCCTGCGTGGTCTCGTTGGCGATGCCACCGGGAACCAGCTTGCCGTCTGCGGTCCCTAAAACGCCCGCGAGAAACACCAGTTCGCCGGCGAGCACAGCGCGAGAAAAGGACCCGGTGCCATTCGAGGGATCGTCAAACTCGGGCCCGGCGGGCGCGGTCGCGCAGCCCGCAAGCGTCAGCGCCGCCACCAAGCTAGCGATGCAGCGACTCGAGTTATGGCGTCTTCCGCTCAATTGAGCGACTCGTCTTTCCAGTACTTGGTGCCTTTGACCGTCGCCTGCAATGCAAGACCGCTCTCGGTGATCTGGTAGACGGTGACGCCGTCGAGCACGGCTTCGCCGCCCACGGCTGCGCCCTGGTCGCCGGCCTTGGCGGCGGCATCGGCCTGGCCACCAAAAGAGATACCGGTTTCGACAAAATCGTTCATGGTTTCCGCGTCGTGGAATACGAACACGAGTCGATAGTCCTTGACGCCGGCACCGAGTCCGACACCCACCTCACCCATCTTCATGTAGGTGTCCGCGCCCGTCTGGTTGTCGCGGATGACGCCGTAGCCGCCGCCGAAGCTCGCGAGGATCACGTTGATGTTGGCGTTGCTGAACACGCCATAGCCGGGTGCTGCCGCCAGTTCGGCGCGTGCGCTCGCTTTGCGCGCGTAAAGCTGGTTGAGAACGTCCGTGCGCATCTCGCGGATGGCGCCTCTGCGCTCGTCGGGTGTGCCACTCGTGGTGACGCAGCCGGCGAGCAGAACGACGGCAAACAGGGAAACAGTCAGGCGCTGCATGTCGGGGCTCCCCTCGATCGTGTCGCAAGAGGATACCTGATCGATCGTGTGGGCTCAGGCGGAGTCGTCGACGACGCGCCCCGTCGGCGCACCCTGGCCGCCACCGGCCAGCCAGCCGTAGTCGGCGCTGCCATCCTGACGCTCGAGCCAGCGCAGGATATCGAGCAGCTCCTGTTGCGGCGCTTCGCGCCCCGTCGAATCCCGGCCAGGTGCGTGCTCGTGCGCCGAAGCCGGCGCAGCCTCGTCGTCGACATCGTCATCGATCCCGGCGGCGCGGAGACGCGCCCGCGGTCGGCGTGCGCGGCGCACATCGGGTGGTGTGAAGGGTGCGTAGGGCGCCCACGACGCCGCGGTGTCGATGGTGGTGCTGCGCGGCTCCCCGCCAGCGTCGCGCGGTGTGCTGAAGCCGTGCCGAAGCTCCGCGAGCAACAGGCGCACGGCGCGCAGGATGGCGTCGCGCGAGAGGTCGGAGCGAGCCGCTGCCTGCAGCGCGTTGCCGACCTCGAGGATCACAGTTCGAATGACTTCGAGCGTCGCGGTACGAATCACTGCGGGCGTACCCGGATCTGTAGCCGGGGGCGCTCCATTGGGCGAGGGCGCCGGCGTCAACAACGGCTGCCAGGCTGGCGTGTTCGTGCGCAGCCAGCCCGCACTCGCGCGGCGTAACAACACCATGGCCGCGCTCGTGTCGAGCGGCTGTCGCGCGCTCGGCCCCTGCGGTGCGGCCTGCGCCAGCGCCGAAGTGCTGATGCGTGATGCGAGCGCCGCGCGGATGGCGGCGACGTCGACCACGCCGGCCCGTGTCAGCGGCAGGCTCATAGGGGATTGTCCCGGTTCTTAAGCGCCGCGAATGCGGTTACCATCGCGGCATGTTCCAGAAACTCGAGCCGCTCGGCGGCGACCCCATCCTCGCGCTCATGGCGGCCTACCGCGCCGACCCTTCGGCCGACAAGGTCGACCTGGGCGTTGGTGTCTACCAGGACGAGCAGGGCGTGACGCCCGTGTTGCGTGCGGTGACGGCCGCAGAGCAGGTGCTGCTCGACGAGCAGACCACCAAGGTCTACGTCGGCATCGCGGGGTCTGAGGCCTTCAACAGCTCGATGCAGTCGCTCATGTTCGGCGCGGACCACCCGGCGGTGGCAGACGGGCGCATCACCACGGTGCAGAGCACAGGCGGCTCGGGCGGCCTGCGTGTTGCTGCGGAATTCCTGAACAGCATCCGGCCGCGCTGCCGCGTGTGGGTGACCACGCCAACCTGGCCCAACCATCGGCCGTTGCTCGGTGCCGCGGGTCTGGAGATTCGCGAGATCCCCTACTACGACGCCCGCGAAGGTGCCATCGATGTGACCAGAATGCTCGGCGGTATTGAAGCCATACCCGACGGCGACGTGCTGCTGCTCCACGGCTGCTGTCACAACCCGACGGGCGCCGACCTGACGCTGGCGCAATGGCAGGCCGTCACGGAACTGTGCGTGAGTAAAAACCTGCTGCCCTTCATCGACACGGCCTACCAGGGCTTTGCCGAGGGGCTCCACGAGGATGTGGCCGGCCTGCGTATGCTCGCCGCCAACGTGCCCGAGCTTATTGCCGTCGCGTCGTGTTCGAAAAACTTCGGTTTGTACCGCGAGCGCACGGGCGCGCTCTCGGTGATTACGGCCAGCACCGACGCCGCCGCAGCCACGCGCAGCCACCTCATGAAGATTGTGCGCGCGATGATCTCGATGCCGCCCGACCACGGCGCGGCCATTGTGGCGCAAATCCTGGGTGACGACGCGCTGCGCGCGATGTGGCTCGAGGAGCTGGCCGAGATGCGTGATCGCATGCGCGGTCAGCGACGCGATTTTGCGGCCGCCATGGCCGAGCGGGGCTACGATCGGTTCGGCTTCGTTGCCGATCAGTACGGCATGTTCTCGCTGCTCGGAGTTGAGCACGATGTCATCAAGACCATGCGCGAGCGCCACCATGTCTACATCGTCGGCTCGGGGCGTATCAACGTCGCCGGCCTGACATCGAGCAAGCTGCCTTACGTCGCGGACGCATTGGCGGCCACGCTCAGCGACTGACCCATCGTCCCGTCGCCGACGAACTCGACGAAGCTCTGTTCGCGACGCAGCATGGCTTCGAACTCGGCGGCCGGCAGCGGTTTCGAGAAGAAGTAGCCCTGAATCTCGTCACAGTCGTGGCGTGTCAGGAAGTCGAGTTGCTCGCGGTTCTCGACGCCCTCGGCGACCACGGTCAGGTGCAGGCTCTGCGCCATGCTGATGATGGCGCTACAAATCGCCGCGGCATCGTCCTCGGGCAGGTCATCGACGAATGAGCGGTCGATCTTGAGTGCATCGAGCGGGAACTGGCGCAGGTATGCCAGTGACGAATAGCCCGTCCCGAAGTCGTCGACGGCCAGCGAGATCCCCGTTTGCTTGAGCGCCTGCAGTGCGTCTCGCGTCTGCTTCACATCGCGCATGAGCACACCCTCGGTCAGTTCGAGGTGCAGCTTGTCGGCGTCAAGCTCGTAGGTGCCGAGTGCGGTCTCCACGACCGAGGCGATATCGTCCTGCCAGAACTGCTGACTCGACAGGTTGACCGACACGGGCACGATCGGGATGCCCTGGCGGGCCCACGACGCGAGCTGCCGGCAGGCCTCCTGCAGAATCCAGCGGCCAATGGGCACGATGAGTCCCGTGTCTTCGGCGATGGGAATAATCCGGGCCGGCGAGATGTAGCCGCGCTCCGGGTGCTTCCAGCGCAGCAGCGCCTCGGCGCCCGTGAGTTGCCAGCCGTTGGTGGTGATCTTGGGCTGGTAGTGCAGCTCGAACTGGCCGCGGTCGAGTGCGCGACGCAGATCGAGCTCGAGGTCCAGTCGCTCCAGCGAGCGCACTGACGTTGTCTCCGTGCAAAAAGAGTAGCCCGAACGACCCGCCTGCTTGGCCTGGTACATGGCGACATCGGCGGTCTTGAGCAGCGTCTCTTCGTCTTCGCCATCGTTGGGGTACAGCGCGATACCGATACTGGGCGTGACGACGAACTCGTGGCCCGAAAACTCGAACGGCACCTTGAGCCGGTCGATGATCCGGTTGGCCACCGTCTCGATGTTCTCGACGGCGGCCGTATCCCGCACGATCAGCGTGAACTCATCGCCGCCGAGTCGGGCGACGTTGGTGTCGTCGGCGTTCGTGCTGCCCGGGCGTGCGACGAGATCCTCGGCGCGCAGACAACGCTCGAGTCGCTTGGCGACCATCTTGAGCAGCTCATCGCCGGCCGTGTGGCCCAGCGTATCGTTGATGCGCTTGAAGTGGTCGAGATCGATGTAGAGCAGCGCGAATGCAGCGTCGTCACGGCGCGCCTGTTCCATACACGCGCGCAGTTCGCTGGAGAAGTACTGCCGGTTGGGCAGGCCCGTGAGTGGGTCGAAGTACGCGAGCTGGCGAATCTTGTGGTCGGCTTCCTTCTGCGAGGTCACGTCGCGGACAACGGCCAGCCCGAGCTTGGCGGTTTGCTTCACGACGCGAACTTCGTAGTGTCGCAGCCGGCCGTCGTCGCCAATGATGCTGATCGCGGACTCGACGGGTCGCCCAGAGCGCAACACAGCTTCTACATGCTGGCCGGCCGTGCGTTCGATTTCCCGTCGGAACGCATGCTCGAACTCCGTCCAGGCGTCCGTGGTCATCGTGACTGTCGTGCCGGAAACGGGATCGAAGCTCGCGAGCGAGGTGTTGTCGCCCATGACCCGGCCGCGCGAGTCGATCGAGTAAAGCCGGTCGGGCAGCGCTTCGACAATCGCCTTGACGCGCGAGTGCGACTCGCGCAGTGCGGCCTGGGTGTGTGAGCCGCGCATGATGTAGCGCACGCGGTGCGCGAGGATCGACCAGGAAATCGGTTTGACGATGAAGTCGGTGGCGCCCACTTCGTAGGCGATGTTGACAGACTCGGCGTCCTCGCGCCCCGTGATCATGACGATGGGGGTGTAGCGGGTCTGCGGCCGCGCGCGAATCCAGCGAGTGAGCTCGAAGCCATCCATACCGGGCATGTCGACGTCGAGCAAAATCACGTCGGGCTCGACGCGTGACAATTGTTTCTGCGCGGCCGCGCCGGAGGCCGCATCGATGACCATGAACTCCGCGTGCTCGAGGAAGCGCCGCGTCATGAGGCGGATCGTGGCCTCGTCATCGACGATGAGCACGAGCGGCGGCCTGTCGGTGGGCGCGTCCGGCAGGATCCGGTAAATGCCGGTGATGCTTTCCGTCATCTCATGCGACCTGGCGTGCGCTCATTCCGCGCAGTTGTTCGATCGAGTAGCGGTAGCACACGCGCGCCTGATCCCAGAGTGGTTCTATCTCGGCGAGCCGCCCCTCACGGCCCATCTGCTCAAGTCGGGCACACTGCTCTCCGAAGAAGGCAAGGCCAACTGCGGCACTGCTCGACTTGAGCGCATGTGCAGAGCTTGCGACGTCATCGGCGCGACCGTCCTCGACGGCGCCGCCCAGGCTCTCGACGAGCGACTGCGACGAGGTCAGGTACTCGCCGACGATCTCATCGAAGATCACCGACTCTCCGTCCTGATCGAGCATGCGGATTTCGTTCAGGGCGCGCTCGTCGATGAGCGACATCGCCGCGTACTGGCTGGTGCCCTCGATCGTCTCGGAGACGGGCAAGCTCGTCGTGCCGTTCGTCCACTTGTCGAGCATCGACTCGAGCTGGTCGCGCGTGAACGGCTTGGTCAGATAGTCGTTCATGCCGGCCTCGAGGCAGGCTTCGCGGTCGCCTGACAGAGCGTTGGCGGTCAGCGCGACAACAGGCAGGTTGTCGAAACGTGCGTCGGCGCGGATGCGCCGCGTGGCCTCGAAGCCATCGACTTCGGGCATCTGGCAGTCCATGAACACGAAGTCGAAGCTGTGCGCGTCAAGGATATCGAGCGCCTCTGCGCCGTTATTGGCCACTTCGACGGCCACGCCGATGCGCTTTAAGATCTCGCTGGCCACGCACTGGTTGACGACGTTGTCCTCGACGAGCAGGACGCGGCGAACCGACGGCTCTGGCGAGGGTGTCGCAACAGATGCGGTCTTCTCGAAGCGCGACCGGATCCGGGGGTGTTGCGAGATGCAGTCGAACAGCTCGGACGCGCGCACGGGCATGTTGAGCACGATACTGTCGGTCGATTCCTGAAGCACTGTGAACCGGCCGGTCGACAGGTCGTTGCCCGTGATCACGAGCATCGTGTCGCGGTGCGCCGTGTCGCTGTGCAACGCGGCCAGCAGCGTATCGAGTTCGTCACCATCGGTTTCGTGGGTCACGAACACCATGCTGATGTGGCGGTCGCGGCTGCTCGATTCGACAAGCACCTCGATGGCCGTGCCGATGTCGAGCACGGAACGTACGTCGAGTCCCCAGGAGCGCAAGTGCGCTTCGAGCAGCCTGCGCGCGACAATGTCGCCGTCAACGATGAGCGCCTGACTGTTGCGCAGTGCATCGGTCACCGTCGTTGACGTCATGCGATCGATGGAACCGGGGCGGATCGCGCCCGACACCGTGGCACGGGTACCCGTCTCGGGCGAGCTCTCAATCTCGAGCGTGGCGCCCATCATTTCGGCGAGCTGCTTCGAGATCATGAGGCCGAAGCCAACGTGGTTGCCGACGGGCAGCGACTCGCGCTGGTCAGGGGCGCTGAACATGATGTTCTGGATGCTCGGGTCGATGCCGGGCCCCGTGTCTTCCACGGTGATCGTGAACGCGCCCGACGGCTGGGCGCCGGCCGTGACCGTGACCGAACCGGTCTCGGTGTACTCGAGCGCATTCGCCAGCAGATTGGTGATGAGTTGTCGCACAGACCAGCTGTCGTAGTCGTACAGCGTCTTGCAGGCCGCGTTGATCCGGCAATTCAGCGACAAGGCCTTCGCGGAGGCGCGCGCCGCAGCCAGTTCGACGGTTTGCTCGATGGTTTCGTGAAGACTTTCGTGCGTCATGTCGATCGCCTGCGCCTCCGTGTGCAGGTTCCGTGCATCAGTCAGGCGCGCGCCGTGGCGAACACCCAGTCCCTGTTGCCGCTAGCGGCCCGCAACGCCTGAGCTTTAGCGGTTCGGGGGTGTTTGACGGGCGTGTCACACGGCCACACGACATAACACGCGGGCACTAAAGTGCGGCGTGGCGCTTGCCGCTAGCGGCAGGACGAAATGGGCGACGGCATACGGCACCGAGCGGGTGTCGATATCGCGTCTGCACCGGGAGACTTGGCGGGACCTTGCTGTGAGCTGGGACGGCGACGACAACGATTCACAGGCGTTTTCGCGGTTGCTGTCGCGAGACGTGGCTGCGCTGGTGCGTTCGGCGCGCCAGCTCTCAGGTTATGTCCGCGAGGACGTGCTGCGCGGCGACGTCGATGCCGCCATGCAGGCGTTGGGTCTGCTCGACGTACGTCTGGCCAGTCTCGACCGGTTTGTAGCCGAGTACCTGCGCTACGAGCGGGCAGGCAACCGTCAGCCGAGGATCGAATGGTTCAGCCTGCGCCGGGTCATTGCGGCCGAGTTCCGGCGCATCGGGCCGCCCTCGAGCGCGACGCTGGCCGTCAATGCGCTCACGGGGCGCGTGCAGGCGGACCGCGCGCTGGCCTCGGACGCGCTGCACGAGGTGATGCATAACGCACTCGTGCATCACCCTGAGCCCGGCAGGCTCGACGTCGTCGTCGACGTCACCGAGGCCAACGAAGGCCGCATGGAGCTCGCCGTCTATGACAATGGCGTTGGCATCCCGGCCGCAGCCGCGGACCGGGTCTTTGAGCCCTACGTCAAACTCTCCGCTGCCGAGGGTTCAGGGCGTTACGGCCTTGGCCTGGCCTGGTGCCGACGTGCCCTGGAGGCCGCGGGTGGTTACATCGCGGTGCGCAATGCGGGCCGCGGGGCCTGTATCGTCATCGGCCTGCCCATCGGCGCGGCAACCATCGACGACGTCGCAGAAGACGTGGCCGATGCCGAGGCACCGGCACCCCGCCTGCGCCTCGTCTGAAACGAAAACGGCGCCAAAAGGCGCCGTCTTTCAATCGTCGATTCGTATCAGTCAGGCGCGTTACTTCTCGCCGTCCTTTCTCCAGATCGACAGCGCACTGGGCGCCGCCACGCCCATCTTGACGCGGTGACCGGCCCCCGAAAAGACCGTGATTTCGATCGGGCCTTCGCCAAAGATCTCACCGACGGGTGTCGACGGATCCAGGTCCTTGCTGGGCTCGATCAATATGGACTCGGCATTTCGCCGGCTCACGATCAGCATGGGTGACTCCTTGTCTCGCTGTTCGTCCCCGAGCGTCAGACTTCTGCAAGCGCCCGATATTGACCGGTAGTTTCCGTCTTCCCGGTCGCGCCGTATGTTTCCGGCTCTTGTGGTTCGTCGCGAAGCACACTGAGTGCTTCGCTCGTGTTGCGGCGCTGCGAATTGATCACTGCGCCATTGGTCTGGTTGGCCTTGCGGCACGCCGCGAGCAGCTCGAGCGTGCGCGACCAGAGTGCCTGCAGCGCGCGGTTGCGGTCGTTGTCGAGCACAAATCGCTGCATCGACGGCAGGTCCTCCTTGTAACGACAGGCCGCGAGCAGCGCACGCCGGCGTTGCTCGAGTTTCTCGAGTGCCGCCAGGTGGACCTTCTTGCGACCCACGGCGCTATCGAGCGCGCTCGCATCGTCGCCGGCCAGCGCCAGGCGCTCGTCCTGGAGCGCATTATAGAGGCGCTCGCAGGACTTCACGGTGTCGCTGAGCAGCGCATGCGTCTGCTCAAAGCGTTGTGCCGCTGCGTCCGTCATTCGTGATTCAGCCGAGCTCGCGATCGCTCTGCAGCAGCTTCTCGGCAATGACGCGGTCATCGACCTGGTAGCTACCGTCGGCGATCTCAGCCTTCACAGCTTCAACTTTCTTTACGTCTACGACAGGCGTTTCTGCAAGCTGGCCCTCAACCCGCTCGAGCAGCCGTGCGCCGTCGGTCAGTGCAACGGTATCGTCGCCTGCCGGCCGTTCGCCGCCACGCTCGGCGGCTGGGCGTTCTTCGCCTTCTACGCGCCGTGATTTGTTGACGTCGGTAATCTTCGGGAGACCCGATTTCGATACACCATTGATGTCATTTCCCATGGGATAACTCCCTCACGTTTTATCTCCGTGCCCTGCTTAGCGGCAGAGCGAAACCTAGCTTTAGGACATTTTGTGAAATTTCGCACAGTTTTGTTTCGCGGCACCATGCTACCCGCGCGATCATCGTCTGCCTGTCACCCGCACTTCGGCCGCGTTGAGCGCGATGCCCTCGACAATGGCGCCTGAACTGGCGTTGCGCGCCCGAATGCGGCCCCCCACGGGGGCGCTGTTGAGCGCGACACCGCCCATGCGGATGGCCACGGGGCCTGTCCCCGAGATCAGTGCCACGGCCTGTCCGCGGCGAATGGCGTCGTCGGCCTTGAGCTGATTGGGGCGCAGGACGCTGCCCGCTGCGACCGACTGAGTCAGCACGTGGCCGATCGCGTCCTCGGCCCGCAACAGGTAGCCGCCGGGAAGGCGGCTCGCGTCCAGCTTACGACTGCCGAGGTCCGCCGCGTCCAGGATGTGGCCGCGCGGCAGGTTGTGCGCGATCGTCACCACCTGTTCGAATTGTGACACCGTGACCGGGACGTAGACCTTCCAGGGCGTGCTGCCCGTGCAGGCCACGCGCACCGTTTCTCGCCGTGCACCGGGGCGGGCGTCGAGCCGCGCGGTCGTCAACGGCCGGTCGCAGGCGCTGAGCCGGAGCCTGGCGTCGGGGGCCTGGGCCTCGATGAGCGTACGTTCGGGGTCGAGTCCACGGGCCGCGATGACGGCGTCGCGTGCCGCCGCGGCGATGTCGGCGGGCGCGGCACTGCTGGCCGACGCCGCGTGCGACAACGCGAGACCGATGACCAGTGCGCAGGCCGCGAGCGTCAAGAATCCGACACCACGCCGGCCCTGCGGCATCTCGGGTGGCGCCTGATTGCTGAGTAAAAACTCAATCAGTTCAGTTGTTTGTCTTGATTTTGCTTGTCGCTTCGGCATTTCGGGCTCCGTGGTTGGCTGCCGGTCGAAAGGGAATCTGCAAGAGCTGTGCCACCCGCGCGACTCCCTGCCCGGGCGTCGGTTCATTGACGCAAACCCGGCAAAACCCCGCCTGTCTGCGGCAACGGCTTGCCGCCCGCACCGGCAATGGCCGCAGCCGCTTCGCCGAGAACTATATAAATCAATCACTTGAAATAGCTGGCACGGGCTTTGCTAACTACCTCCGCAGGACAGGCGTGCCCCGGCACGTATCGAGCAGGAGGCTCGCACATGGATATCGACCCGTTTGGCAATCACGCGAAGGCGCTGGCGCTGCGGACGCAACGCAACGAGTTGCTCGCGAACAACCTCGCCAACGCCGACACGCCCGGATACAAGGCGCGCGACATCGACTTCCGCGCGGCCATGCGTGCGGCAGAAACGGGCGGTGGGACTCTGCGCATGGCGACGACCGACGTTCAACACATTCCTGCGTCGCCCGGGCGCGCACCCGGTCTCGATCCGGCCGTTGCCTACCGCGTTCCGCTGCAGCCGTCCGTCGACGGCAACACCGTCGAGGCCGACGTCGAGCAGGCCAACTACGCCGAGAACGTTGTCGGCTACCAGGCTTCGCTCATGTTCATCAACCGCAAGATCCGCGGCCTGACACTCGCGATCCGAGGAGGCAACTAATGTCACTCAATAAAGTATTTGGTATCGCCGGATCGGCAATGGCCGCGCAATCGACGCGGCTCAACACGACGGCAAGCAACCTGGCGAACGCAGACAGCGCGAGCGGCGACGCCACGAAGGTGTACCGCGCCCGCCAGCCCGTGTTCCAGTCCGTGCCCGACTTCGGCGCCGCCCTCGACAACGAGTCGGCCAACTTCGGCGTCCGCGTGCGCGGCATCGTCGAGAGCCAGGCGCCACTGACACAACGCTACCAGCCCCAGCATCCCGAAGCCGATGAAAACGGCAACGTCTACGTCAGCAACGTCAACACAGTCGAGGAGATGGTCAACATGCTGTCGGCCTCGCGCAGTTATCAGTCGAGCGTGGAGATCATGACCACCACGCGAGACCTCCTGGCGCAGACCTTGCGCATGGGCGAAGGCTGATCGAGGTAATTGAAGATGACAACGATTGAAAACTTCTCGCAACTGCAGGACCTGGGATTGGCCCGCCAACCCGCTGAGGTCAGCACCCAGTCTACCGGGCAGGACGAATTCCTCACGCTCATGCTCGCGCAGCTTGAGAACCAGGACCCCTTCGAGCCGATGGATAACGGAGAGTTCCTCGCCCAGCTCGCGCAATTCACGACAGCGACAGGTATTGAAGAGCTCAATGAGTCATTCGATGACTTTGCGACCAGTCTCTACTCGGACCAGGCCCTGCAGGCCTCATCGCTCGTCGGACGTGATCTGCTCGTTGCGACCGATGCCGCGCTTCTGGATGGCACGGGGACCGGGATTGAGGGCGCCGTCACGGTTGAAGGCGCCAGCGGCAACGTCACCGTCGATGTACTCGACGCCAGCGGCCAGCTCGTAAGGAGCATCGACCTCGGCCTGCAACCGTCCGGAGACGTGGCGTTCCGCTGGGATGGCTTCACCGCGGATGGCGCGCCCGCTGCGCGTGGTGGCTACACCTTTGAAGCCCGCATTTCGCGCTTCGACGACGTGGAGCGCGTTCCCACGCTGATTCGCGCCCGCGCCGACAGCGTCACGCTCAACGGCTCTGGCCAGGGCGTCACCGTCAATTCGCAGACGTTGGGGGCGTTCTCGCTCGACAACGTCCGCCAGATTTTCTGATTTACGCGTGCATTACCGGAGATAACGACCATGCCATTTCGTATCGCACTGAGCGGCCTCAACGCGGCCTCTTCCGACCTCGGGGTCACGGCCAACAACATCGCCAACGTCAACACGACGGGCTTCAAGGAATCACGCGCGCAGTTCGCAGAGGTCTTTGCCGTCGGTACCCAGGCCGTCAGCTCGACGGCGTCGGGTAGCGGCGTGAAACTCGCCGACGTCGCCCAGCAGTTCTCGCAGGGCAACATCGAATTCACTTCGAACAGTCTCGACCTGGCCATCTCGGGTGAGGGCTTCTTTGTTCTCAACGACGGCGGTTCGCGACTCTACACGCGTGCCGGCACCTTCGAGGTCGATCGCGAGGGCTTTGTGGTCAACGCCAATGGCTTGCGTGTGCAGTCCTATCCCGTGGCTGCCGACGGCAGCTTCAATACGGGTAACCTCGTTGACCTGCAGCTCAACACGGGCGCCAACCCGCCTTCGGCAACGGATGAAATCGCTTTCGGCGTGAACCTGCCCGCGGACGCGGCGGCGCCCATCAACCCCGTGTTCGACCCGTCGGATGCGACGAGCTTCAACTTCACGACAGCGGTCACGATCTACGATTCACTGGGTGCAGCGCACACGGCGACCTCGTACTTCATCAAGGGTGCCAACCCCAACGAGTGGAGCGTGGAAACCACGATCGACGGCAACGTGGTCGGCACAGCGCAGCCCGTGCAGTTCGGCAATGACGGCCGACTTACCGTGCCCGCGGGCGGTTCGTTCACGCTCGCCGGCTACGATCCGGGTAACGGTTCCGACGTCCTCAATGTCGATCTCCAGTTCGTCGACACGACACAGTTTGGTGACGCATTTGGTGTGAACTCGGTCGTGCAGAACGGCTTTACGACAGGCCGACTCACCGGTCTCGAGGTCAGCCCAACGGGGGTGATCTTCGCGCAGTTCACGAATGGCCAGTCACAGGCACTCGGCAAGCTCGCGCTCGCGACCTTCGTCAACCCGCAGGGCCTGCAGCAGGACGGCGATACCAACTGGGCGGAGTCGTTCCAATCGGGTGACGCGGCACTCGGTGACGCGGGCACGGCGCGTTTCGGCCTGATTCAGTCGGGCGCGCTCGAGGCCTCGAACGTCGACCTGACGGCGCAGCTCGTCAACATGATCACGGCGCAGCGCAACTTCCAGGCCAACGCGCAGATGATCTCAACCGCCGACACGGTGACGCAGACCGTCATCAATATCCGACGGTAATCGGCGCCGCTAGGAGGAGCCAGACATGGACCGGATGGCCTACATTGCAATGACGGGTGCGCGACAGACCGAAATCGCGCAGGCCGTGAACAGCAACAACATTGCCAACGTCTCGACGACGGGATTTCGGGCGGACCTGCACGCGTTCCGCTCACTCAACGTCGAGGGTCCGGGCTATGCCACCCGCGTGAATGCCGTGGGCGAGTCCTATGCGACAGACTTCACCCAGGGCGCCACGGTGACCACGGGACGCGATCTCGACATCGCCGTCTCCGGCGAAGGCTTCATTGCCGTGCAGGCCGCAGACGGCAGCGAGGCCTACACCCGCGCCGGCGACCTGCGCCTCAACACGCTGGGCCAGCTCATGACAAGCGCGGGCAACCTCGTGTTGGGCGAGGGCGGTCCCGTGGCGATACCACCCTCCGAGACCATTACGATCGGACCCGACGGCACGATTTCCGTACAGCCCGTCGGGCAGGGCCCGCAGACGCTGGCCACCGTCGATCGCATCAAGCTGGTCAAACCAGAGTACGACGCACTCGAGAAAGGCACGGATGGCCTGTTACGCCGCACTGATGCGGCCTCGAGTCCCCCCGACGCGAGCGTTCGGCTCACACCCGGTGCCCTCGAAACCAGCAACGTCAACGTTGCCGAGGCGCTCGTGACCATGATCAGTCTCGCGCGCCAGTACGAGATGCAGGTCAAGACCATCACCACCGCAGAAGAAAACGCTGACGCAGCCGCCGCGCTGCTGTCGCTTCGCTAGTTCCAGGAGTAGACGATGAACCAGGCATTGTGGGTCGCCAAGACCGGGCTCGACGCCCAGCAGACCAAGATGACGGTGGTTTCGAACAACCTCGCCAACGTCAATACCAACGGCTTCAAGCGCGGCCGTGCGGTCTTCGAGGACCTGATCTACCAGAACCAGCGTCAGGCCGGTGGCCAGAGCTCGCAGGACACGGTGCTGCCGTCGGGCCTCAACGTCGGCACCGGTGTTCGCGTGGTTGCCACGGAACAGTTGCACGCGCAGGGCAGCATCCTGCAGACCGACAACCCGCTCGACGTGGCCATCCAGGGCCGCGGCTATTTCCAGATCCTGATGCCCGACGGCACGCTCGGTTTCACGCGCGACGGCTCGTTCCAGCGCGATGCGCAGGGCCAGCTCGTCACGGCCGGCGGCTACCTCGTGCAGCCGTCGATCACGATACCCGAGGGCGCGCAGTCGATCACCGTGGGTGTCGACGGCACGGTCTCCGTGCAGCTC
Source organism: Pseudomonadota bacterium (assembly GCA_039821605.1). Lineage (GTDB taxonomy): Bacteria > Pseudomonadota > Gammaproteobacteria > Steroidobacterales > Woeseiaceae > CALBPI01. Next base: position 82,103 of record JBCBNV010000002.1, read on the forward strand.
GCGGGTCAGACCGCGCCGACCCAGGTGGGCATCCTGCAGATCGTCGACTTCATCAACCCCGTCGGCCTGCAGCCGCGCGGTGAGAACCTCTTTTCCGAAACGGTCTCCAGCGGCACGCCGCAGCCCGGGTCGCCGGGTCTGAATGGCCTGGGCCGCCTGCAGCAGGGCGCGCTCGAAGGCTCCAACGTCAACGTCGTTGAAGAGCTCGTGAACATGATCGAAACGCAGCGCGCTTACGAGATGAACTCCAAGGCCATCTCGACCAATGACCAGATGCTGCAGTTCCTGACGCAGAACCTCTAGGACACATGATGAAACGCATCCTTCGCATCACGCTCTCGCTCGCAGGCGTTCTGGCTCTGACGGGTTGTATCGTCAACCTGCGCGGCCCCGACTACACGCCGCCCGAGCCCATCGTCGAACCCGCGGCCGAGGCCACGAACGGGGCCATCTACCAGGAAGCCCTCGATGTGCGTCTTTTCGAGGACCTGCGCGCGCGTCGTGTGGGCGACATTCTCACGATCCGGCTCTCGGAGAACACGACGGCCACCAAGTCGTCGAGCACATCGACGAGCAAGGAGGGTAGCGTCAGCATCGCGAACCCGACGGTCTTCGGCCGCAACCTGCAGCGCAACGGCGACGACATCTTCTCGGCCACGATCGACTCCTCGAACGAGTTCGACGGCGAGGGCGCGAGCAGCCAGTCCAACCGGCTCGACGGCGACATCACGGTGACCGTGGTCAAGCGGCTCGCGAACGGCAACCTCGTCATTCGTGGCGAGAAATGGGTGACGCTTAATCAGGGTGATGAATTCATCCGCCTGTCGGGAATCATTCGGCCCTACGACATTGCGCCCGACAACAGCGTCGCGTCGAGCCGTGTTGCCGATGCGCGCATCACGTATTCGAGCAAGGGCGTACTCGCCGCGGCCAACAAAATGGGGCTGCTGCAGCGCTTTGCTCAGTCCATCTGGTTCCCGCAGTAGTCCCGACAGGAGCACGACGCATGCATCACTGGAATTTTCGCGACTGGGTCCTGCGCCTGGCGCCGGCACTGATCGCAGCCGTCGCGTTGACGGGCGTTGACGCGGCACACGCCGAGCGGGTTCGCGACCTGGCATCGGTGTCCGGGGTCCGGACCAACCAGCTCGTCGGTTACGGCCTTGTGGTCGGTCTCGACGGGACCGGTGACCAGACCGCACAGACGCCATTCACGGTGCAGAGCCTGCAAAACATGCTCAACCAGTTCGGGATCACGATCCCCGAAGGGGTGAATCCCCTGCTCACAAACGTGGCCGCCGTGTCTGTGCACGCCGAACTGCCGCCGTTCTCCAAGCCCGGCCAGACCATTGATGTGACGATCTCCTCGATCGGGAACTCCAAGAGTCTGCGCGGGGGCAGCTTGCTCATGACTCCGATGCGCGGTGTCGACGGCAACGTGTACGCCGTTGCGCAGGGCAACCTCGTGGTCGGTGGCTTTGGCGGTGAAGGTCTCGATGGCTCGCGCATCACGGTCAATATTCCCAGCGCCGGTCGGATTCCCAACGGCGCCACGGTCGAACGCGCCGTCGCGGGCGCCTTCAATGACACCGATTTCGTTGTGCTCAATCTCAACACGCCGGACTTCACGACAGCCAACCGACTGTCTATTGCCATCAATGACATGCTGGGTCCGGCCTCGGCCGAGGCCATCGACGCCGTCAGTATTCGTGTGCAGGCGCCCAAAGCGCCCGGCGCGCGGACGTCATTCCTCAGCGTCCTGGAAAACATCGAGGTGGAGCCGGCGCCGGCTGCCGCAAGAGTCATCATCAACTCGCGCACGGGCACGGTCGTCATTGGCAGCAACGTCACGGTGTCACCCGCCGCGGTCGCCCATGGCTCGCTCGTGGTGACGATCTCCGAAACGCCATTTGTCAGCCAGCCCGAGCCGTTCTCTGACGGTCAGACGGTGCTTGCGACCGACTCGGGTGTGTCAATCGACGCAGAGAGCGACCGCATGTTCTTGTTCGCACCGGGCACGAACCTCAACGAGATTGTGCAGGCCGTCAACGAAGTGGGCGCCGCACCCGGTGACCTCGTCGCCATTCTGGAGGCACTCAAGCAGGCCGGTGCCTTGCGCGCCGAGCTGCTCGTGATCTGACGCGCACATGACCAGCGTTACGGACTTCAGCCAGTTCGCGGATCTGCGGGCACTTGCAGGCCGCGACCGTGATGCCGCGCTCGCCAAGGTGGCGGGGCAGTTCGAGGCCTTGTTCGTGCAGGAGATGCTCAAGAGCATGCGCGCCGCAAGCTTTGGCGACCCGATTTTCGGTGAGGCGGGCAGTGGCGGCATGTACCGCGACCTCTTCGATCAGCAGATAGCCGACGACATCGCGTCAGGTGCGGGCGTCGGCCTCAAGGACCTGCTCGTGCGGCAGCTGGGCGGTGACCCTGGCTCGCGTCATACACCGGCGCCTCCGGCGACAAGCCTCTCGCCGTTGCCCGTCGCGCGGGCGACGCACGGGGTAAGCAGTGCCGCTGCGACGACCGCCGCCGTGGTGGCGCCGGCAGCGCAGAGCGCCGCACCGTCGGAACCCGCGCCCAGCAACTGGGACGACCCGGAGACCTTCATCAAGGACATCCTGCCGCACGCACGCGCGGTTGCCGACAAGCTCGGTGTGAGCCCGCTCGGTGTGCTCGCGCAGGCCGCGCTCGAAACGGGTTGGGGCCAGCACGTCATGCCGGATGAGGGTGGCCAGAGCAGCCTCAATCTGTTCGGCATCAAGGCCGGTCGCGGCTGGCAGGGTACGGCAGTGCAACGGGACACGCTGGAATTCGAGGGCGGCGCCATGCGTCAGCGCCGCGAGGCGTTCCGTGCCTACCCGTCGCTCACGCAGAGCTTCGACGACTACGGGGATTTGCTGGGCGGCAGCGACCGTTACGCGGCCGTGCGCGACCGCGCCAACGACGTGGCCGGATTCGCGGAAGCCCTGCAGCGTTCGGGCTACGCGACCGATCCCGACTACGCGGCCAAGATTCGCCGTGTCGCGAGCGGCGACACGATGCGCGGGGTCCTCGGTGCGCTCAAGCAAACCGATCTCTTGTCGCTATCCACCCATGTGCGGTGAACCGTAGGACCCGCGCTTACCAAAACGGACTGATCCATGTCATCGATTCTCGGAATAGGCACCAGCGCGCTCTCGGCGTTTCGACGCTCGCTCGATACTGTCGGGCAGAACATCGCCAATGCCAACACGCCTGGCTACAACCGCCAACGCGTCTTGCTGTCGGCGCGCGAGCCGCAGTTTTCGGGCGCGGGATTCTTCGGTCGCGGCGTCGAGATCAACAGTGTCGAGCGCTACTACAACGCGTTCCTGGACGACCAGGTTCGCAACGCGGGCTCGTCGGCGTCGCGTTACGACACGCTGGCCGGCTTCGCAGGCCGCGTCGATGACCTGCTTGCCGACCCGCTCGCGGGACTGTCACCTGCGCTGTCGTCGTTCTACTCGGCGGTGCAGGATTTCTCGCTGGACCCGGCCACGCCGGCATCCCGTGGCGCGCTATTCGCCGAAGCTGAGAGCCTCGTGGCGCGCTTCCAGTCGCTCGACGATCAGCTCGCGAGCGTGAGCGCGGAGACGAGTCAGGCGGTTGCCCAAACGGTTAGCGAAATCAATCAGTTATCGACTTCAATCGCGGATCTCAACCAGCGCATCGTCACCGCGGGCACGCAGCGTCCGCCCAACGACCTGCTCGATGAGCGTGACCAACTCGTGCGCGAGCTCACGCGCCTCGTCGACGTGACCATCACCGAAGAGAACAACGGCTCGATCAATGTGTTCGTCGGCAACGGCCAGACGCTTGTGATCGGTGGCGAGACATTCGAGCTCGAAGTCCAGCCGTCGGAGTTTGATCCCAACCGCAACGAGGTGATCTACCGCGGCCTGGGTGGTGACACCCCGCTGCGCGATATCCTCAAGGGTGGCGAAATCGGCGGGCTGTTCGAGTTCCAGAATACGATTCTCGACCCCACACGTCGCGCGCTCGGCGCGAGCGCGGTGGCCGTGGCGCAGACGTTCAATTCGCAGAACGCGCTCGGGCTCGACGCCAACGGCAACCTGGGCGGCGACATCTTTTCGACGGGTCCGGCACGAGGTACACCCTCGGCACTCAACACGGGCACGGGCGACATCAGTGTCGTTGTCGAGGACATCGGGCAGGTGCCCCAGTCCGGCTACCGATTCCTGTTCGACGGCACCGACTACCGCCTGTTCCGCGACGACACGGGCGCCGAGGTGACACTGACGGGCACGGGGACAGGCGCGGATCCGTTCCGCGCCGACGGGCTGGCGATCACGGTCAGCGGTGCGCCCGCAGCGGGTGACACCTTCGAGGTCGAGCCCGTGCTCGACGCGATCTCCGGTCTGTCGATCGTCGCCAGCGATCCCGGTGCCTTTGCGGCGGCAGGCCCCACGCGTGGCGCGGCAGATCTCGGCAACCTGAGTGATGCGAGCATCGACAATGGGGTTCCGCTCGACACGTCGGACCCCGACTTCTTTGCGACGAGCATTATCGAGTTCACGGGCCCCAACACTTACAGCGTGAATGGCGCGGGCAGCTTCGCGTTCACGCCCGGCGACACGATTACTCTGAATGGCTCCGCCTACACGATCACAGGGACACCGACCGCGGGCGACCGGTTCACGCTCGAGCGCAACACGGACGCAGCCGGCGACAACCGCAACGCACTGGCACTTGGCGCCACGCGTGACGCCGGGGTGCTCGCCGGCGGGTCCCAGTCCGTCAGTCAGGCCTACTCGTCGCTCGTAGCAACGGTGGGGAGCCGAACCCGGCTCGCCGAAAACACGGCTGATGCGCAGGCCATCGTGCTGCAGAGCGCGGAGACACGGAGGCTCGAGGAGTCGGGTGTCAATCTCGACGAGGAAGCCGCGGAGCTCATTCGTTTCCAACAGGCCTACCAGGCGGCTGCCGAGGTCATCAGCGTGGCCAACGAGATGTTTGACACGCTGCTGGCCGCGACACGACGTTGAGGGTTGACCATGCGCGTATCCACACAGGCCTTCTTTGAGAACAACGTGCTGACGCTGCAACGTTTGCAGCGCAGCCTCAACGACTTGCAGGAGCAGGTCGCGACGGGGCGCCAGATTCAGCGCCCCTCCGATGACCCCGTTGGCAGTGCACGGGCGCTGAACCTGCGTGGGTCGCTCGATAGCGTCGAGCAGTTTCAGCGCAACGCGGGTCTTGCCGAGAGCCGCTTACGGCTCGAGGAAGAGACTCTGACGGGTGTGACCGACCTGCTGCAACGAACGCGCGAGCTCGCGTTGCAGGCAGCCAATGCAACCCAGACCAACGAATCGCGCGACTTCATTGCTGCCGAGCTGCGCCAGGGTCTCGACCAGCTCCTGGCGCTCGCCAACACGCGCGACGCCAGCGACGAATATCTGTTCGCGGGCTATCAGAGTCAGACGCAGCCGTTCACGCGCACAGCGTCAGGGTTCAGTTACAACGGCGATCAAGGCCAGCGCTTCGTGTCGATCTCCCGGACGCGCCAGATCCCGGACAGTGATTCGGGCGAGCGGATTTTTGGACGTATCCGTGAGGGCAATGGCCAGGTTCTCGCCACGCCCGCTGCCGCCAATACCGGCACGGGAACGATCTTCAACAATGACGCTGCGGGTGTCTCGGGTTACGGCTTCGAGTCCTACCAGATCACGTTCACTGCTGCCGATGCCTACGAGGTCCGCGATGGCGGTGGTGCGCTGGTCACAAGCGGTGCATTCACCCCAGGTGACAGCATCACCTTCGGCGCGCTCGACGTGCGCATCGAAGGCGGCCCGGCCACGGGTGATGTTTTCGATGTCGGACCGAGCCCCAATACGGACATGTTCAGCATCATCGACCGGCTCGCGACCGCGTTGGAGACGCCCACGTCCAATGATTCTGGGCGTGCCGGGCAGGACGCTGCGATCAACCGTGGACTTGAAGGCATCGACCAGGCGATATCACGTGTGCTCGAGGTGCGCACCGGGGTGGGTAGCCGGCTCGCGACGATCGAGACGCAGGTCGACGCCAATGCAGGCGCTGCGCTCGTGCTGCAGGAATCGATCGCGGATATCGAGGACCTCGACTACGCGGCGGCGATCTCCGCACTGACGCAGCAGGCCACAACCCTGGAGGCTGCGCAGCAGTCGTTCCTGCGGATTCAGAACCTGTCGCTGTTCCGCCTGCTCTGACACGCGCGCTTTGCGTGACACAGATCACGATTTACGAAGCGCGCTCTAAAGCAATTCGACGTGCCATTGCGGTGTTCTTACCGCCTGCCTTGAACCCCATCACAGTTTTCAAAAACCACTCAAGGTTTGCAGCCACACTCCGCTAACCCGGGTGAAGCGCATTTCATGACGTCCTCGGACGTGTTGCGGTTCGGCCGGCAACCAACGTGCCGGATACGGAAAACTTAGGAGTTTTAAAAAATGGCACAGTCAATCAACACGAACGTTGCGTCGCTCAACGCTCAGCGGAACCTGAACCGTTCCCAGAGTCTGTTGACGACGTCACTGGAGCGTTTGTCCACTGGTCTGCGCATCAACAGCGCGAAGGACGATGCTGCTGGCCTCGCAATTTCGGAACGCTTCACGACGCAGATCCGCGGCCTCAATCAGGCCGTACGTAACGCGTCGGACGGTATTTCGCTTGCACAGACCGCAGAAAGCGCGCTCGGTGAGCTCACCAACAACCTGCAGCGTATTCGCGAGCTGGCCGTACAGTCGGCCAACTCGACGAACTCGGCGTCTGACCGCCAGGCACTGGACGAAGAAGTTCAGCAGCGCCTGGCTGAAGTCGATCGAATCGCTTCGCAGACATCTTTCAACGGCCTCAAGGTTCTTGACGGCACTTTCGGCAACGCGGCCTTCCAGGTCGGCGCCAACGTCGGTGAGAAGATCAACGTCAGCCTGAACACCGGTGTCCGCACCGGCCAGATCGGCCAGATCGCCACCGCAACGGGCACGGTTACAACGGCAGCCCTCGCAGACGCCGAACTGACCATCCAGGTCGGTAGCGCGGACGCGGTTGCAGTGGGCGCCTCGGTCGACGGCAGCGCCAAGGCCAAGGCCGACGCGATCAACTCGGCCGGTGTTCCGGGCCTGACGGCTACGGCGGTCAACACGGTTTCCGCTGCGTTCACGACGATCGCAACGGGTACGCCGGGCCAGACCGACGCCGACTACGACCTCACGATCAACGGTGTCGACATCTACACGGACTTCGATTTCGATGGCACCAACGGCAGCAACCTGACGGGTGGTGACGTTGCGGCCCAGATCAACCTGTTCGCTTCGGAAACGGGTGTCTCGGCTACCTTCGATTCGACGGCCGGTGAACTGACGCTGAGCACGATCGACGGTCGCGATATCGTTGTCGAACAGACCCGTGCCGGTACGACGGCCGCCGGTGGTATCACCGACACGGCAGTTGCTGCTGACTTCGCAGGTACCGCCACGACCACGTCTGGTGACATCACACTGAGCGCCGCCGAGAACATCACGCTCTCGGCCGCCGGTGCCACCAAGCTTGGCCTCGGTACGGCCATCGCCCTGGACTCGGCCACGCTGAGCTCGGTCGGTGTCGCCACGGTGACGTCTTCCGAAGATGCGATCCAGCGTGTCGACGCGGCGCTGACGACCATCAACTCGCTGCGTAGTGAGTTCGGTGCTATTCAGAACCGATTCGAATCGACGATCTCCAACCTGCAAACAGTCTCCGAGAACCTGTCCGCCTCGCGCGGCCGGATCCTCGACGCCGACTTCGCTGCCGAAACCGCGCAGCTGACGAAGGCGCAGATTCTGCAGCAGGCCGGTGTATCGGTATTGACGCAGGCCAACGCCCAGCCCCAGCTGGCGCTGAGCCTGCTCCAGTAATCCAGGAGGGATTACGTCGGAAGGGCGGCATGGAAGCCGCCCGACCCAGAGGTTAGAGAACGATGAACCCGATTACTGATGTCACGGTTCGTCAGGTCGCGACCCAGGCTTCCAGCAAGCCCGAGCCGACCGAGACGGAAGCGACAACACAATCGGTGCGCCAGGAAGGCAACGCCGTCATTGAGGCCAGGGAATCGGCCGAAGCGCAACGCGCTGCTGTCAGCGAGGCACGCCTCGAGCAGGTGATCGAACAGATCAATGCGCAAGCACAGGGTCTGTCACCGTCGCTGAGGTTCGAGCCCGACGCCGACAGTGGCATTGTGGTCATCAAGGTGATGAACCGGGAAACCGGCGAGGTCATCCGCCAGTTGCCGCCCGAGGCGGTGGTGAAGGCGGCTGAGACGGGTGAGGTATTACCCGCACTGGTCGACGCGTCTGCATAAGGCTGGCGGCGACAGCAACAGGGAAAGGGTGCCCGCAACATGACCGGCATTACATCGACAGGGATCGGCTCAGGGCTCGACGTCAATGGGCTCGTGCAGCAGCTCGTCGCGGCCGAAGGCCAGGCGCCTTCGCAACGCCTGTTGCAGCGCGAGACGCAATTCCAGTCCGAGCTGTCGGCATACGGCAGCCTGAAGTCCTCGCTCGAGGGCTTCAAGAGCGCCATCGAGGCGCTTCAGAACGATGATTCCGTGCGCGGACGCACGATCACGAGCAACAACGAGGACGCCGTTTCCCTGGCGGTGACTTCGGATGCGGTGCCGGCTTCCTACTCGATCGATATCGAGACGCTGGCCACGGCCGAGCGGCTAAGCTCGGGCTCGTTCACAGGAAGTGACGCCGTCGTCGGTTCGGGCACGCTCGATATCAGCGTCGGTGGCGAGTCGTTCGGGGTCACGATCGACCCCGCAGCCAACACGCTGGCCGACATACGCAACGCCATCAACAATGCCGACGACAATACGGGCGTGCTGGCGACGATCGTCAACGCCGAGTCCGGCAGTTTTCTCGTCCTTACCGGCGCGCGCACGGGTGTGAGCAACAACATCACAGTGACGCAGGCAACCACCGACAACGGTCTTTCGGCACTGACCTACGACCCTGACAATGCGATCAACAACCTGACGCAGTCGGTCGCGGCTGCCGATGCCAGGGCGACGGTCAACGGCTTCACGGTGACGAGCGAGACGAACGTCTTTGCCGACGTCGTTGACGGCGTGACCTTCACGGCGCTGCAGGAAACGGCCGGCACGGCCTTCGACGTGACGGTCGGCAACGACACGGGCGGTCTCAAGAATGCGGTCGACGCCTTCGCCAAGGCCTACAACGATCTCATCGACACGACCGACCGACTGTCGGCCTTCGATGCCGAGACCGGCGCTGCCGGCGCGCTGCAGGGCGACTCGGCCTTGCGCGGCGTCACGTCGCGCCTGCGCCAGACGCTGTCGGAGCCGACGGGGTCGGCCAACCCGCTGCTCGACACACTTAATGAAGTGGGCGTGCGCATCGATACAGACGGCAGGCTCGAGGTCGACGCCGACGCACTCGGCACGGTACTTGAAGAAGACTTCCAGGCCATTGAACGCCTGTTCAACGGCGACGACGGCTACGGCGCACGCCTGATCGGCGTCATCGACACCTATGTCGACACCGACGGCGTTCTCGACTCACGCACCGACGGCATCGAAAGCAGTATCGAGTCCCTTGGCGAACAGAACGAGCGCCTGCAGAACCGGCTCGCATCGCTCGAAGCGCGTCTGCTGCGCCAATTCAACGGGCTCGACTCGCTGCTGGCGAATCTCAATTCGACCAGTTCTTTTCTTTCTGCCCAGCTCGCCAACGTGCCGACGCCTGGCCAGTCATAGAGACCGACATGTACGGACCTTCGCACACCGCCAATCAGGCCTATCGCAGTTCGGCTGCCGAGCACACGGTGGAAACCGCCGACGGCTACACACTGATCGCCTCGCTCATGACACGCTTCGTCGCGCGAACGTCGATGGCCAAGCACTGTATTCGCAACCATGACGTGGCGGGGAAGGGTGAGCACCTGAGTCAGGCTGTCGCCATCCTCGATGTGCTTCAGGTCGCCGTCGACGACGCCCACGACAGCCGGCTCGCCGAGAACCTCGTGGCACTCTACGGCTACGCAACGCGTCGGCTGCTCGAGGCCAACCTGAAGAGTGATGTCGCGATCATCGATGAAGTCGAGGGTCTGGTGCGCGAGGTCAAGAGTGCCTGGGACGCCATCGGCGACGACGTGCCGGCGCAGGTGGCCCGCCGTGACTGATAGCGAGCTGGCTCGCGTTGCCGCGATCGAAGCCGCGCTGCTCGAGGCCGTTGCTGCCGACGATACGGCGCAGATGGCGCAATGCGGCCAAGACCGCGACGTATTGATTCGCGAGCTCGCACCGGGCCTGCAGCCGGACGCGTTGCAGGCGCTGGCGCGACAAGACGCCGAGTTCCGCGAAACACTGACGGCACTGCGCGACCGCGTGGCGGCAGAAATCGACGGTTTGCGGCTCGGGCGCCGCGCATCCCGGGCTTACGCAGAGACCGCTCAAGTCTGAACCTTATTGCCGACCGACTTCACATAAGCGTCAAAACTATAGGTTTTAACTGAAGAAATGTGACCTCCGGCACAGTTCGGGCCGGACGTCTGACTATGCTCTGTCCTGTCGCAGGGTTGCGACACCGCCATAAGGACTTTGGCGGGTATGCAAAAGGACAGGCCATGACAGACCAGAACGTCACGAAAGACGCTCGGCAGGCAGTTTGGGTGATGCACACCGATGACAGCCAGCTCGCCGATATCCGCCACCGTATCGAGTTTCTCGATTACCCCGTAATCGATGTCGACACGGACCCGCTGCCAGACCGCATAACGGCTGTCGTTGCCGACCGGGCCAGCCTGGACGCGGCTGGCGACAAGCTGCCCGCGGACACACCCATTCTGCTCCTGCGAGACGCCGGCGATGTCGATGCCTTGCTGCCCGTACTGGATTCGGCGCCCGTGTGGCCCGTCGAACAACCCGTACGCCGTTCGCGTCTCGGCCACCTGCTCGAGCAGGCCGGTCGCTATCGGGGCAACCAGCGCCGCCAGCGCCTGACCGGAAACTCTGTGTCTATCGCCAGGGTCCGCGGTTTGATCGAGCAGGTCGCCTGCTTTGATACGAACGTTCTAATTAACGGCGAGTCGGGCACAGGCAAGGAACTCGTTGCCCGTACGATTCACGATCTTTCCGATCGGGCTGACGGCCCGTTTGTGCCTGTGAACTGCGGCGCCATTCCTGCCGAGCTGCTCGAGAGTGAGTTGTTTGGTCACGAGAAGGGCGCCTTTACGGGCGCCGTCGCGACGCGCAAAGGCCGCTTTGAATTGGCCGAAGGCGGCACGCTGTTTCTCGACGAAATCGGCGACATGCCAATGCCGATGCAGGTCAAGTTGCTTCGTGTTCTTCAGGAACGTTGCTTCCAACGCGTAGGTAGCGGCGAAACCCGCACCGCCAACGTGAGAATCGTCGCCGCCACCCACTGCGACCTGCAGCACGCTGTGGCCGAAGGCCGGTTCCGCGAAGACCTCTACTACCGACTCAATGTCTTCCCCATCGATATGCCGCCATTGCGCAAGCGACTCGAGGACATCCCGGGTCTGCTCGCAGAGTTGCTGCTCGGGAACGAAACGGGCGCGCAGCGCAAGCTGCGGCTGCAGCCCTGCGCACTCGCCTCGCTGGCCCAGTACGCCTGGCCCGGCAATGTGCGCGAGCTCGGCAATCTGGTCGAGCGGCTGGCGATCCTGCACCCCACGGGCATCGTGACCGTGGCGGATCTGCCTGACAAATTCCGCGGCGCCGCCGTCGACATCGAAGCTGTCGATGCTGAGACCGCTGCAGGCGCATTGCCAGAGCAGGGCATCGCGCTCAAGGACTACCTGCGCGATCTGGAGCGCTCGCTCATCGAGAGTGCGCTGGCGCGTGCCGATGGCGTGGTGGCCCGCGCAGCGCGGCTGCTCAACATGCGCCGCACGACACTCGTCGAAAAGCTCCGCGCAGCCTGAGCCTGTGACGGAAAATTGACGTTTTGACTGCAGTCGGAAGAATCGTAAGTTGCTGAATTAAATGACTTAAAGTGCTCACACGGAAGTGGCACGCAACTTGCTTTTACTGTCCTGACACCATTTCGACGGATTGAATGGGACCTCAGGTGAACACAGACAACGTGACAGCGACGACAGCGACCGAGGCTGGCCTCACGGCAGCCTTCGAAGCGTTCAACGCACACTCGCTGGAACTCAACGCCGCCTACGATCGCCTGCAGTTGCAGGTCGCCACGCTGGCCACCGCACTGCGCCGAGCACGCCACGGTCGCAACCGCGCAACGGCAGCACGCGAGCGCCTGGCCGAACGCATGGCACAGATTCTCGAAGCGCTGCCAGCGCTGGTACTCATCGTCGATGCCGATGGCTGCATCACCGATGCCAACGCCAAAGCGTCCGAGGCATTCGACGCCCCCCTGATTGGTGGCGCCTGGAGCGACGTCGCGATTGCCTCATTGGGTTGTGCGCAGCCCGCGGCCGGTGAATACGCACTGGGCGGGCAGTGGTACACGCTGACCGAGTCCCCGCTCGATGCGCACGCGCGTCTCGTCGTGTTTATCGACGTCACCGCGGCGCGCGCCAACCGCGAGGGCACGGAGCGACAGCAGCGCCTGGCCATGCTCGGCGAAATGGCCGCGCGCCTCGCGCACCAGATTCGCACCCCGCTGTCGACGGCCATGCTCTGGGCCTCGCGCGCCGGTGATGATGCAGCACGCAGCCGCATCGTCGCCCGACTCAACGACATCGATTCGATGGTCGATGACATGCTGCGCTTCGCCAACGGCACGCCCGCTGACGAGCGCGTTATGGACATCACCGGTCTGGTCAATGAAGTCGTTGACGATGCACGTGGCCTCGCACCTGCGCACGTCAAACTGTGCGTGAATGCCCCCGATCCCGGCCCCCGCGTGTGCGGCAACGTGCGCGCGCTCGGCGGCGCCATTGCCAACCTCGTCGTCAATGCTGTGCAGCACAGCCCCGAGGGTGGCACGGTCACCATCGCCGTGGACGGCGATGGGGACACGGTGTACATCGCTGTGCGCGATGAAGGCAGCGGCATCCGCGCGGGTCTGACAGACCAGATATTCGAACCGTTCTTCACGACCCGACCGGCAGGTACGGGCCTGGGCCTGGCCGTCGTACGTTCGGTCGCGCAAGCCCACGGCGGTGACATTTCCGTCGAAAGTTCTCCAAGCGGCAGCTGCTTCTCCTTGCGCCTGCCTGTCGCCTGGACCGATTTCCCCCCCGTCGGCGGCACATCGCAGTTTTCTGCCATTTCTGCGCATGTGCCGCCGGCAACCTTCTCCAGACAGGCGGTGGGTCATGTCTGATACGGACAACCCACGCGCCACGATTCTCGTCGTCGAGGACGACGCCGACCTGTCCGAAGCGCTGTGCGCGACGCTGACCGAAGCCGGTTACCGCGTGCTCGCCGCGACCGATGGCAGTGCGGCGTTGGCCCTCGCCAGCGAGCACCCCGTGCAGCTCGTAGTCAGTGACGTACAAATGCAGCCCATGGACGGGCTGGAGCTGCTGGGGGGCATCCGCGACCAGCATCCGGGACTGCCCGTGATCCTCATGACGGCCTACGCAAGCGTCCCGCGCGCCGTGGCCGCCATGCAACTCGGGGCGGAGACCTACCTCGTCAAGCCGTTCGAAACGCGGGAGCTGATCGATACCGTGTCGCGCACGCTGTCGCGGCACCGGTCGTTGTCGGTGACGGGTGTCGACACGGGCGCCGTTGTCTGCGGTGACGCCGACACCGTGAGCCTGCTGGGCATTGCAGCACGTGTGGCGAACTGCGACGCGACAGTGTTGCTGTCGGGTGAGAGCGGTGCGGGCAAGGAAGTGTTCGCGCGCTTTATTCACAACCGCTCGCCGCGCGCCCAAAAGCCCTGGGTCGCGATCAATTGCGCGGCCATTCCCGAGCAGATGCTCGAGGCCACACTGTTCGGTTACGAACGCGGTGCGTTTACGGGCGCGCAGCAGGCGCGGCCCGGCAAGTTTGAACAGGCCGACGGCGGCACGCTGCTGCTCGACGAAATCAGCGAGATGGACCTGGGCCTGCAGGCCAAGCTGCTGCGAGTGCTGCAGGAACGCGAGGTGGAGCGACTGGGTGCCACGCGCAGCAAGTCCGTCGACGTCCGCGTGTTGGCAACCACCAATAGGAACCTCGCGGCAGAAGTCGAGGCGGGGCGATTCCGCGAAGACCTTTACTACCGGCTCAACGTGTTCCCGCTGCACATTCCACCGCTGCGCGAGCGTCGTGGCGATGTGCTGCCGCTGTTTCGCCACTTCCTGACGCGCTATTGCGAAGGCCGGCGCGCGCGCCCGACGCTGACGTCGAGGGCAGAGAAGCGGCTTCTGGCGCACCCGTGGCCGGGCAACGTTCGCGAACTCGACAACCTTGTGCAACGCATCCTGATCCTTCTCGCCAGCGACGCCATTACCGATTCGGATCTCAAATTCGAAACGGTGGGCGCTGCGCCCGGGCACACGGCAACGCCCGCGCCGGTGGTAGTCGCGGCGGCAGCAGGCGACCTGCGCCACGACCTGCGCGACGAAGAACGCCGCCGCATCGTCGACGCGCTCGAGGCCGGCTCCGGCAACCGAACCGAAGCGGCACGCGCTCTGGGCATCAGCCCACGCACGCTGCGCTACAAGATCGCCCGCCTGCGAGAAGCGGGCTACACGATTCCCGACCGACAGCCGCGTTACGGCGCGCGCCCGTCGGTGGCCTGAGGACAGACCATGAACGAGATCAGCTCAGCCAACCTGCTTTCCAAAATCCGCGAGCTCAATGCACAGCTCGACGGTGTGGGATCCGCCGCACCCGCCCAGGTCGACGGACCCAGCTTCACGTCGGTGCTCTCGAAGTCGATCAATACCGTCAACGACGCGCAGCAGACGGCTGGGGCACAGGCGGCCGCCTATGAAGCCGGTGACCCCAGCGCTGACCTGACCCAGGTCATGATTTCGCTGCAGAAAGCGAGCCTTTCATTCCAGGCGATGACCGAGGTGCGCAACAAGCTCGTCAACGCCTACCAGGAAGTCATGAACATGCCCGTGTAGCGGGCCCGCTATGAACAGAGCATCAGGAACCGCGTAGATGGAAGCGACCGTAACCACCACTGAGATTCAGACCGCCGCCGTGCCGCAAATACAGCTCGGCAACGTGCTGCAGATCCCGGCCGTGCGCCAGGTGTTGCTGCTGGTTGGCGTGGCGCTGGCCGTCGCCGCAGGCGTGGCCGTGGTCATCTGGTCGCAAAAGCCCGAGTACCGGTCATTGTACTCGGGGCTCGAACAACGCGAGGCGGCAGCCGTCGTCGACGCGCTGCGCAACGCCGGCGTTGAATACGACATCGCAGACAGCGGTGCCATCCTCGTACCCGCCGACCAGCTGCAGAGCGCACGCATGCAGCTGGCCTCTCAGGGTCTGGGTCTGTCGCAGGGTGGCATGGACGACATGGGTGATTCGTCGAGTTTCGGCGTCAGCCAGTTCATGGAAACCGCACGCTACCAGCACGCGCTCGAAGCCGAGCTGTCGCAGACGATCAAGTCGCTGCGCGCGGTGCAGGAAGCCCGCGTGCACCTCGCGATCCCAAAGGAATCGGCCTTCATTCGCGACCGGCAGCGCCCGAGCGCGTCGGTGCTGTTGCAGCTCTACGGCGGGCAGCAACTCGAAGCAGGACAGGCAGAGTCCATCGTCAACCTCGTCGCCAGCAGCATTCCCAACATGGCACCCACAGACGTCACGCTCATTGACCAGTTCGGCACCTTGTTGTCGAGCGACGGTGAGATGGAAGACGACGCCATGACGGCCAACCAGTTCAAGATGACGCGCGAGTTCGAAGCCGACTACCGCCGCCGCATCGAGGCCATCCTCATCCCGCTGCTGGGTCACGGCAACGTTCGCGCCGAGGTCACCGCCAGCCTCGACTTTACGGTGGTCGAGGCCACGACCGAGGCTTTCGACCCGGCGTCGCAAGTGGTGCGCAGCGAACAGATCAACGAACAGCAGCGCCAGGCCAACGATGCGTTGGCGGGCGGTGTACCCGGCGCGCTGACCAACACGCCGCCCGAGGCGGGCGGCTTGGCGGCCGACCCGGCCGACGCGGCCAACACGCTCAACTCGTCGCGCAGCGCGACCCGCAATTTCGAAATGGACCGCACGATTTCCCGTACGCGCAGCCCGTCGAGCCGTATCCAGCGCCTGTCCGTTGCCGTCATCGTCGACGAAGGCGCACTGGCGGGACCCGAGGCGCCCTCGGGAACCGGCGCGGCGCCGGCCGACGGTGCAACGGCAGAGGCAGGCGCGGCGGAGCCGCTCAGCCTGGCCGAGATTGAGGCGCTCGTCCGCGAAGCCGTGGGCTATGACGAAGCACGCGGCGATTCCGTCGGCGTGGTTGTGGCGCCGTTCCGCCCTGTGCCCGTCATGGAACCGGGTGAGGGCCCCGCGATTTGGGAGCAACCCATTGTGCGCGAGATCGGCAAGCAGGCCGGCGGCGTGCTGCTCGTGCTGGTGCTGGCGTTCGGCATCGTACGACCGATGCTCAAGAGCATCCTGACACCGTCCGCACCGGGTGGCGGACTGAACACGCTGCTGCCCAGCGACGCCGATGGCGGCGGTCGCGTGGCGGGGCAGCTCGATGCGCCCAGTGCGCCAGGCCTCTCCTATCAGGAGAAGGTCGCGGCCGCCCGCAACATCACGGGCCACGACCCCGCGCGCGTCGCGCAGGTGGTCCGCAAGTGGATCGACGACAGTGGCGAGTGACGAGAACAGCATCTCGGGTACGGAGCGCGCTGCGATCCTGCTCATGTCGCTGGGCGAGGAGGAGGCCTCCCAGGTGCTCAAGCACATGAAGCCCAAGGAAGTGCAGGCCGTCGGTGTCGCCATGGCGGGGCTCAAGAACGTGACCCGCGAGACGGCCGATGAGGTGCTCTCGACATTCGTCACGACGGTCGACGACGCCGCGTCGTTCGGCGTGGGCACCGAAGACTACATCCGCAAGGTGCTCACGAACGCGTTTGGTGCCAACAAGGCCGACGCGTTTATCGACCGTATTCTCGTCGACGGCGACGCGAGCGGGTTCGACACACTGCAGTGGATGAGCGCGGAGTCGATTGCCGAGCTCGTGCGCGACGAGCACCCGCAGATCATCGCGATCGTGTTGTCCTACCTCGAAGCCGAACAGGCGGCCGAAGTGCTCGCCAATTTCGAGGACGCGTTGCGCGCCGAGGTCGTGATGCGCGTGGCGCGCCTCGACGATGTGCAGCAGAGCGCGTTGGCAGAGATCGAGTCACTGATCGCTGCCAAGTCGTCGAACATCACGGTGTCGCGCACCTCCAAGGTCGGCGGCGACCGCGTTGCCGCGGGCATCGTCAACGCTCTCAACAACGCCGACGGCGAGGCGGTACTCGAACAGATCAACCTCGCCAACCCGGATCTCGGCAACCGGATCGCCGAGATGATGTTCGTCTTCGACAGCCTGCTCAACGTTGACGACCGCGGTATCCAGACGCTGCTGCGCGAGGTGTCCAACGACCGCCTCGTCATTGCGCTCAAAGGCGCCGACCCGGCCGTGCAGAGAAAGATTTTCCAGAACATGTCCAAGCGCGCCGCCGCACTGCTCGAGGAAGACATGGAGGCCCGCGGTCCCATGAAGCTGTCCGACGTCGAAGCGGCGCAGAAAGAAATCCTGGAAGTCGCGCGCCGTCTCGCCGACAACGGCGACATCAACCTGGGCGACAGCGACGATGAATATGTCTGAGTCCGGCGCCGAAGATCGCTGGCAGGCGCCCGACTTTCCGCGGTCGGGCATGCTCACGGCTGCCGACCTCGAGCAACTGCAGCAGCAAGCCTACGAAGAAGCGCGCGCCGATGGTATGCGCAAAGGGCTCGAAGAGGGCCGCGAACAGGGGCTTGCTGAGGCCGCACGCGAACTCGAGGCACGTCGCGACTTGCTCGAGGCAACGCTGGCTCACCTCGCGGCACCGCTGGACGAACTCGACGACGCGCTCGAGGCGCAGCTCGCCCGCATGGTCACCGTCATGGTCGGCCGCATGTTCAAGCGCCAGCTCGAACTCGATCCTGACAGCATTGTGGGTCTCGTTCGTGATGCCGTGGCGTTGCTGCCCGTGACCGCGTCGCAGATATCCGTGCACCTGCACCCCGAGGACGCCGAACGGCTCGAGGCCACCATGGGCCGCGATGCGAGCTCCGATGACGAGTCCGCCAGCGCGCGTTGGCGCATTGTTCACGACGCCGCGCTGACGCGGGGCGGCTGCCACATTTCGAGCGAGAGCTCCAACATTGATGCGCGCGTCGAATCCCGGATCGCAACCATGGTTAACGCGCTCATGGGAGACCAGCGCCAGTGAGTGTTGCGGCCGAAACGGTACGCAATGCCAGCTCTAGCACGGTCGGGCGACGGCTCGAGCAGCGGCTGCGCGACGTCGAGTCGCGCCCGGAGATCGTGGTTGAAGGCGTCTTGCGCCGCACTGTCGGTCTGACGCTGGAAGCTGAGGGCGTGTCGGCCGCGGTCGGCGCGCACTGCGAAGTACTGGCCGACGACGGGCGCAGCATCGATGCCGAAGTCGTGGGCTTCGCGGGCGAGAGGCTGTTTCTCATGCCTGCCGAAGACCTGCATGGCATCGCGCCCAACGCGCGCGTCATTCCAGGTCCGGCCACGCGGCACATTCCCGTGGGTGACGACATGCTTGGGCGTGTCATCGACGGCCGCGGCCGGCCGCTCGATGGCGGGCCGCGCATTCGCGGTGACGCTGTGGTGAATCTGAATCCCGAGCCGCTCAATCCGCTGACGCGCCAGCCGATTTCGGAACCGCTCGACGTGGGCGTTCGCGCCATCAACTCGATGCTGCCCGTTGGCCGCGGTCAGCGCATGGGCCTGTTCGCGGGCTCAGGTGTCGGCAAGAGTATGCTGCTCGGCATGATGACGCGCTTCACGGAGGCCGACATCATTGTTGTCGGACTGATCGGCGAACGTGGCCGCGAGGTCAAGGAGTTCGTCGACGAGACGCTGGGCACAGACGGCCTGTCGCGCGCCATCGTCGTGGCGAGCCCGGCCGATGACCCACCGCTCATGCGGTTGCAGGGCGCAGCACTTGCGACGGCCGTCGCCGAGTATTTCCGCGACCAGGGCAAGCGCGTGCTGTTGCTCATGGACTCGCTGACCCGGTTTGCTCAGGCCCAGCGTGAGATCGCACTCGCCATTGGTGAGCCGCCCGCGACGAAAGGCTACCCGCCTTCCGTCTTCGCCAAGCTGCCGCAGCTCGTCGAACGCGCAGGCAACGGCGCGGCGGGCAGTGGCTCGATTACGGCGATCTACACAGTGTTGGCCGAGGGTGACGATCAGAACGATCCCATCGTCGACGCGGCGCGCGCCATCCTCGATGGCCACATCGTGCTGTCGCGCTCACTGGCCGAGGCTGGCCACTACCCGGCGATCGATGTCGAGGCGTCCGTAACGCGCGCCATGATGCAGATCACGAGTGAGGCACAGCGCGAACAGGTGCTGACACTGCGCCAGTCGATCTCGAGCTACCAGCAGAATGCCGACCTGCTTGCCATCGGTGCCTATCAGCCCGGCGCGAACCCCGAGGTCGATGCGGCGATCGCGCTGTGGCCAGAGGTGCAGCAGTTCCTGCGGCAACGCCCCGATGAACAGGTCACGCGCGCCGAGAGTCTCGAGGGCCTCGCCGCACTTGCAGGTCGCGGTGAAGACCCGAACACGGTTGCCGCCGCGGCCGCCGGATGATGGGGGCCTGATGCATGCGTGATCGACTGCAACGCCTCGGCCCCGTGAAGAAACACGCCGAGCGCGAAGAGCAAACAGCAGCCGAAGCATTGGCCGAAGTGAATGCGGCAGTGGCCGGGGCACGCAAAACGCTCGAGGAACTCGAGCAGTACCGCACGGGCTATCACGACATCAGTCGCGAGCAGGCGTCGTGGCACGGCGCCCACTGGCACGACTACCACACCTTCCTGTCGCGGCTTGATCAGGCCATTGCGGCGCAGCGCGACGTCGTGGCCACGGTGGATCAGCGCCGGCTTGCAGTGCTCCGTATGTGGCAGGACAAACGCCGACGGAGTCGCTCGCTCGAACAGCTCACGGTGCGACTCAAGGAAGAGGCGCGTGTGCGGGCCGAAGCCGCGCAACAGAAGATTGATGACGCCATGGCGCTCTCGCGCGTGCTTCGGCGGCAGCCGTGACCGGCTTGGCACGATAGCTGCAAAGCTGCACAACAGATACGGCACGGAACAGGCACCGCCAGCCCGACAACGGGCGGGCGCGGCAACACGGAAAGGAGCAGCCTGATGACCACAGCGACCGATTCACCTCTGCTGGCCCTGCTGGGCAAAGGCGCCACAGGCCCTGCAAAGCCTGACGTTGCGGACGTGGATGACAAGCGAGCGTTGGACGCCGCGCTCGAGTTTGCGGCCCTGCTGCTCGACGCCGGTGGCCTCGATGCGCAATCGGTCGGGCAACCGCCGGGCGGCAACCTCTTGCCGGTCGAGGATGGCAAGGCCTTGCCGGGCGCAATTCCAGTCGTCGTGCCGATCAAGGACGGCGCCTCGCTTGCGGGTGACGTCGATCCTCTCGCCGAGGGTGTGCCGGACGAGGTGCTCGATCCGATCATCAACGAGCCGCTCGGCAATGCCCTGGGCGGGACCGTCGCCGACGAGATTCGCTCTGCGCAGGCTCAGCCAGCGGTGCTGCAACGTCCCGTACCGGCGGGCGAGTCGACCAACCTGGCGCCTGTGCGCAGTGTTGCGATCGAGAACAAGGCAGACGCACGCAGGGCTGAGGTCACCGTCGTCGACGGCCTCAAGGCTGACGTCGCGTCGTCTGGCCCGACCGGCAATCAGGCCGCGAACGCCGACGCCAAGGCGGCCGCGGCGCGTTCGGACGTCTTGCTTGGTACTGAGACGGTGCGCACTTCCACCGCGCCGGCGCTCGCCGCTGCCGGTCGGGCTGCCAACCGCGCAGTGTCGGGACCGCGGGCCATTGAAGCGACGAGTGGCGCACGCGCCGAGCCCGCACGTCTCGACGCGCTCGTTGGCGCGCTCACGCCGCTGCGTGACGCAGTGGGCACGGCACCACAGACGCCAAGTGCTGTGCCGCAGCTCGCAGGTCCGGATCTCATGCCGGGTGAGGGCGGTTGGGGCCGACAGTTCGCCGAGCGCGTTGGCTGGGTCATCCAGGCGCGCTTGCCGCAGGCTCAGCTGACGCTGAACCCGGAACACCTGGGTCCCATCGAGATGGCCATCGAAGTGGAGGAAGCACAGGCCCGCGTGCAGTTCACTGCGGCGCACGCGGTCACACGAGACGCCATCGAGCAGAGCCTCCCGCGCCTTCGGGAAATGCTCGAGCAGCAAGGCCTCGAGTTGTCGCAGGCCGACGTCAGCGCGGATTCGGGCGCAGGCGGCACGGGGCGGGAGCCTCAGGATACGGAGCACATGGGTGCGCCAGGGGCGCAGGCTGATGCCGACGCAGCGGACCGCGGCGAGACGCCCGTGTCCGAGCGCGTGGTCCGATTGCGGACGCGCGGCCTCATCGACACCTTCGTCTGATTTCTGACGCCTGCTGCCTGGCACCCGCCACAGCGACGAAAATCCGTCACTCGGCTAGATCGGAAATGCCTTAAATAGCTGAAAAAGAACGATATATAGGGTTTGGCACGCCCTTTGCTTTATGTCTCTCAGGAATCAACTGCGGCACCGGCCGCGATTCGGAGACGACATGGAAGAAGAAACCACGGAAGAAGAAGCGCCAAAAGGCGGCAAAGGCAAGATCATGATCATTGCCGGCGGCGCCATCGCGCTGCTCGCGGTGGGCGTATTCCTGGGCCCAATGGTGCAGGGCATGATGGGCGGCGAGCCCGAGACGGAGTTGGCAGAGGGCGAGGCTGATGTCGAAGCCGAAGCTGCAGCCGAGCCGAAGGGCAAGGACGCGATCTACCAGGGCATCCACCCGCCTCTGCTCATCAACTTCGTGGACGAGCGCGGCAAAGGACGTTTTCTTCAGATCTCGCTCGAGTTGCTGACGCGTGACGAGGCGGTTGTCGAGGCGATCAAGGCGCACGCGCCCGTCATTCGCAACAACCTCATCCTGCTCTACGGCGACGTTCAGTACGGCGACGTCTCGACGCGCGATGGCAAGGCCAAAATGCTCGAGATGGCGCTCGAAGAGATCAACAAGATCCTGACCGAGCAGACGGGTAAGGCCGGCGTTGAGGCCGTCTACTTCACCAACCTCGTGGTGCAGTAATGGCCGACGCGCCCGAAAACGACGCCTCCGAAAACGCTGCGGACGACACGGAAGCGCCGCGCGAGATCTTGTCCGATGACGAGAAGGACGCGCTGCTGGCTGGCGTGGAGGCCGGCGTGGTTGGCGGTGCCGGCGACAGCGACACGGCCGCCAGCGTCATGCCGTTTGAACTGCGACCCGATGCCTACATCAACTTTGGCAGCTTTCCCCGTTTGCAGGGCATCTGCCAGCAAATGGCAAAACGTACGGCGGCGCTGTGGTCGACCCTGCTGCGCACCCGCGTCAGCGTGACCGCCGACGAGACCTTCTCGGCGGGATTCGCGGCCGCGATCGCCAAGACCGTACCGCCCACGATTACCTTGCGCCTGGCACTGCAGCCTTTGCCAGGCAACGCCCTGATACTCATCGATGACGCGCTGCTGACGGCACTCGTCGAAGCCTTTTTCGGATTTACCGCCGAGGAGCCCGACGCCGAGGCGGGCGAAGCCGGCGCCGCCGAGCCCAGCCCGGAGGCACCGCCGAGACCCGCACGGCAGCACTTCACGGCCGGGGAGCTGCGCGTTGCCGAACTCGCAGTGGGTCAGTTCCTCGCTACCGTGGCGCCTTCGTGGGAAAAGCTGATCGCGCTAAACCCCGAAGTCCTGGCCCGGGAGTTCGATCCGAGTGTCGGCAGCGGCATCGACGCCAAGGAGCGCGTCATCGTGTGCCGCTTCGAAGTCCGCGTTGCCGGGCAGACGGGCCACTTCCGCCTGCTGCTTCCCGATACGCAGGTCGCGTCGATCATGGATGACCTCGAGGGCGCGGCCAACGCGCGTCGCGTCGAGGGCGACCCGCACTGGCGCGCCTGCTTCGAACACTACCTCGCCGAAACTGACGTGGTCACGGATGTTCACGTCAGCGACATCACGCTGCCCCTGCGCCAGGTTGTCACGCTGCAACCGGGTGATCTCCTGCCCATCGCGGCGCCCGAACGGGCCAGTCTCGCGATCGGCGGGGTCGTGCGTGCCGAGGGCACATTCGGCACCAGCGACGGCGCCAACGCGTTTCGCTTTGCGCGCTGGCTGAACGCTGACGGACAGCGCCGCCAAACCTGATCTAGAACGAACCTACGCCTTACAGGAACCAGTCAATGAGTGACACCAACGATGCCGCCACCGAAGAGAAGTACGCGCCCGACGCAATGACGCCGACGGCCGGTGACGCGGCCAGCCAGGCCGACGTCAATCTCGACCTGATTCTCGATGTTCCCGTGACGCTGGCCCTGCAGGTCGGCAGCACCACCATTTCCATCCGCGAACTTGTCAATCTGGCAGAGGGCTCGGTGGTGGCGCTCGAGCGCAGCGCCAACGAACCGCTCGACGTACTCGTCAACGGCACGCTGGTCGCCCGCGGCGAGATCGTCGTCGTCGATGGTCAGTTCGGGGTGCGCCTCACCGACGTGGTGAGCCCCGCCGAACGCATCCAGACGCTGAACTGAGGCCGCACCGATGCGACACCCGAGGCTCGCGCCCGTATTGGCGTCCCTGGCCCTGACGGCCACGGCGCAGGCGGCAGAACCCGTCGCGCTGCCCGCAGGCGGCGCCGCGGGCATGGTCATGAACCTGGCGCTCGTGCTGCTCTTGATTGTCGTCTGCGGCTGGTTCTACGCCCGCGGACCGGCTCGCCTTCGCGGCACGACGGGCGCGCTGGACATCGTCGCGAGCCGTCAGGTGGGCAACCGCGAACGCCTCGCCGTTGTGCAGGTCGGCGACGAGCAGGTCCTGCTGGGCATCACTGCCAACGGCATCAGCCACCTGCACACCTTGCGCGAGCCCATCAAGGCTGACGCACCCGCGGCAGCCAACACCGTGTTTGCCAGCAAGCTGCGCGAACTCGGCGCCGCATTGAAGCGCGGTGAGTCCACGTCATGATGCGCGCACTTCTTTTTGCGGCGCTACTCTTCGTGCCCGGTCTCGCGGCTGCACAGGACGTTGCGCTGCCGCTGGTTGTGGAAGGCGCGGGACCCGAGGCGCCCGGGCAGCTCAGCCTGAGCCTGCAGATCCTCATCACAATGACGCTGCTGACGCTGTTGCCGGCGTTGCTGTTGTCGATGAGTGCGTTCATTCGAATGATCATCGTGCTGTCGATCTTGCGCCAGGCGCTGGGCACCGCGCAGACGCCGCCCAACCAGGTGCTCATCGGCATCTCCCTGTTCCTGACCTTCTTTGTGATGTCACCCGTGATCAACACGGTCAATGCCGAGGCCGTGCAGCCGTACCGCGACGGTACGATGACGATGACCGATGCCGTGACGGCCGGGCTCAAGCCTGTGCGCGCGTTCATGCTCGACCAGACTCGTGATGCCGACCTCAAGCTGTTCGCCAACATCGCGGGTCATTCCGGGTTCGATTCGGTCGATGACGTCCCGCTTAGCGTCGTGATTCCGGCGTTCATGGTCAGCGAGCTCAAGACAGCGTTCCAGATCGGGTTTCTGATCTTCATCCCGTTCCTGATCATCGACCTCGTGGTGTCGAGCGTCCTCATGTCCATGGGGATGATGATGCTCTCGCCGATGCTCATCTCGCTGCCGTTCAAGCTCATGCTGTTCGTGCTTGTCGATGGCTGGGCGCTGCTGCTCGGCACGCTGGCCTCGAGTTTCTACGTCTGAGGCCACCATGACACCGGAATCCATTCTTTCGATCGGTCAGCAGGCGCTTTGGGTCACCTTCGCCGTGTCGTCACCGTTGCTGCTCTCGGCGCTGGCCGTGGGCCTGATCATCGGCATGCTGCAGGCGGCCACGCAGATCAACGAAATGACGCTGTCGTTTATTCCGAAGCTGCTCGTGCTGGGCCTGTCGGTCATGGTCGCGGGTCCCTGGATCATAGGCACGCTCGTCAATTTCACGCGCACGCTGATCCAGGACATCCCCTCGATAATCGGGTGACGCTGTGACGCTCGATATCGCGCCCATCGTCGAACTGCTCGCGGCCTACATCTGGCCGTTCATTCGTATCTCGACCTTTGTCGTTGCAATCCCCGCCATCGGCGGCGCCTTCGTACCGCGTCGCATCCGCGCCCTGCTCGCGGTTGTACTCACATTGCTCATGGCGCCCGTCGTCGAGCACGACCTGTCACCGACGATGATGTTCTCGTTGTCGGGCCTCATCCACGCCATGCAGGAGGCCGCGCTCGGCTTCATCATGGGTTTCACGGTGCAGATCGTCTTCGACGCGGTCACGCTGGGCGCGCAGACGATCGCCATGAGCATGGGCCTGGGCTTCGCCGTGTTCATCGACCGCGCCACGGGTGTGAACATCCCCGTGGTCAGCCAGTTCTACCTCATGCTGACGATGCTCGTGTTCCTGGCAATCAATGGTCACCTGGCCCTGATTCAGCTCATGGCCGACAGTTTCACGGCGGCGCCCATCGGCAGCACGTTCCTCGACGCCTCTGACGTGCAGGCGATCCTGACCTGGTCGAGCCAGCTGTTCGTGGGCGCCATGCAGATCGCGCTGCCCGCGGTCACGACGCTGCTCATCGTCAACCTGTCGTTCGGCGTGATGAGCCGCGCGGCGCCGACCATGAACCTGTTCGCGGTCGGCTTCCCGATTTCGATGCTGCTCGGATTCACCGTGCTCTACCTCACGGTGGGCGGCATCGGGCGCATGTTCGACAACTTCTTCCCGGCAGCGCTTGATGCGCTCGCGGGCCTCACGGTGGGGGCGCGCTGATGGCTGAAGAGAACAAGGACGGCCAGGAAAAGACAGAACAAGCGACTCCCAAGCGTCGTCAGGACGCGCGCAAGAAGGGGGACGTAGCCCGGTCCAAGGAGCTCACCACCTCGGGCGTCATGCTGACGGCGTCGGCGGCGCTGCTCGTTCTGGGTGGCCCGCTGGGCGGTCGGCTTGCGGACGGCTTTGCGGCCGGCTTCGTGATCGACCGCAACCGCATGTTCGACCCGGGCTATCTTTCTGAGTCGCTGGCCGGGCAGGTGGTCTCTGCGCTGTTCATCATGCTGCCGCTCGGTTTGGTCATCGCCTGTGCGGCCTTCGGATTCTCGGTCATGCTCGGCGGCGCCACGTTCAGTGCAACGGCTTTCGCCCCCAAGGCCGAGCGGATCAATCCGGGCAAGGGCCTAAAACGCATGTTCGGAATCAAGGCGATGGTGGAGCTGGCCAAGTCTGTCGCCAAAGTGGCGCTGATCGCTCTGATCGCCGTGGCCTGGCTCACCTATGTCGGGCCCGAGGTCATGCGACTGGCTGACATGCCGACCTCGGCCGGGCTCGTCAAAGCGACCTGGCTCGCGGCGATGACGCTGCTCGTCGTGAGCACGGGCTTGCTCGTGGGCACGGCCATCGACGTGCCCTGGCAGCTGTTCGACCACGCCAAGAAACTGCGAATGACGCGCCAGGAAGTCCGCGACGAACAGAAAGAAACGGACGGTCGGCCCGAGGTGCGCCAACGCATCCGCCAGATGCAGCAGGAGGTGGCCACGCGCCGCATGATGGACTCGGTGCCGTACGCAGACGTGATCATCACCAACCCGACGCACTACGCCGTGGCGCTCTCCTACCAGGAGGGCCGCATGGCCGCGCCCAAGGTTGTGGCCAAGGGTCAGGACCTCGTGGCGGCCCGCATTCGCGAGATCGGCGACGAGCACCGTGTGCCGCTGTTCTCGGCACCGCCGCTCGCGCGCTCGCTGTTCTTCTCGACCAAGATCGACCAGGAAATACCCGCGGGCCTCTATACGGCGGTCGCCCAGGTGCTCGCTTACATCTTCCAGCTGCGCGATCTCGCACCGGGCGCACAGCGACCCGAGCCACCCGTGCCCGAGGTCGATGAATACCGCTTTACCAAACGCCGCGTGCCGGCCGAAACCGATAACGATAACGATAGCGACAGGGAGTCTGACGCATGACGCGCCTTGGGAATTTTGGTCGCGGCCTCGGGGTGCCGATGTTACTGCTCGTGATCCTCGCGATGATGATGGTGCCGTTGCCGCCGTTCGCGCTCGACACGCTGTTCACGTTCAATATCGCATTGTCGCTGGCAATCCTGCTCACGGTCATCTACGTCGCGCGACCGCTCGACTTCGGCGTGTTCCCGACGGTACTGCTCGTCGTCACGCTGCTCCGGCTCGCGCTCAACATCGCCTCAACGCGCGTCGTGCTGCTGGACGGTCACACGGGCAGCGGCGCCGCGGGCAAGGTCATCCAGGCGTTCGCAGACTTCGTCGTGGGCGGCAACTTCGCCGTCGGCTTCGTGGTGTTCTCGATACTGGTGATTATCAACTTCGTCGTGGTCACCAAGGGCGCGGGGCGCGTGTCCGAGGTTACGGCGCGCTTCACGCTTGACGCCATGCCGGGTAAGCAGATGGCCATCGACGCCGATCTCAACGCGGGCCTTATCGATCAGGACACCGCACGCACGCGGCGCAAGGAAGTGGCCAACGAAGCCGACTTCTACGGCGCCATGGACGGTGCCAGCAAATTCGTCCGCGGCGACGCCATCGCGGGCATTCTCATTCTGTTTATCAACGTCATCGGCGGTCTCGCAATCGGCACGGTGCAACACGACCTGAGCTTCACCGAAGCCGGTCGTATCTACACCCTGCTGACGATTGGCGACGGCCTCGTGGCCCAGGTGCCGTCGCTGCTGCTGTCGACGGCGGTCGCCGTCATCGTCACGCGCGTCTCCGATGCGCAGGACATGTCGAGCCAGATCGTGCGCCAGGTGTTCAACCAGCCGCGCACGCTGGCCGTGACGGCCGGCGTGCTCGTGACGCTGGGCCTGATCCCGGGCATGCCCAACTTCGCGTTCATTCTGCTCGCGAGTGTCTGCGGCTACGCGAGCTGGCGCCTGTCACGCAAGTCCGCGCCCGAGCCAGAGGTGCTCGAGGCGGCGCCCGCGCCCGAACCCGAAACGCGCGAGCTGACCTGGGAAGACGTCACGCCGCTCGACACGATCGGTCTCGAAGTCGGCTACCGGCTGATTCCGCTTGTGGACCGCCAACGCGGCGGCCCGCTCGTAAACCGGATCAAGGGCGTGCGACGCAAGCTCACGGACACCCTGGGCTTCTTGCTGCCGCCCGTTCACATCCGAGACAACTTGGACCTCAAACCCTCGGCCTATCGCATCTCGGTGATGGGCGTACCCCTGGGCGAGGGCGAGATCGAGTCCGACCGCGACCTGGCCATCAATCCCGGTCAAGTCTACGGCGACATCAAGGGCCTCAAGACGCGCGATCCCGCATTCGGTCTCGATGCGGTCTGGATCGAACCTGCGCAACAGGAAGAGGCGCAAATGCTCGGCTACACCGTCGTCGATCCGAGCACGGTCGTCGCCACTCACATCAGCCAGGTGCTGCAGCAACAGGCGCATGAGCTCATCGGCCACGAGGAGCTGCAGCAGCTGCTCGAGCGCCTGGGCAAGAGCGCGCCCAAGCTCGTCGAGGAACTCACGCCCAAGACGCTGCCCATGGCCACGATCCTGCGTGTGGCGCAGAACCTGCTGGCCGAGGGCATTCCGATCCGCAATATTCGAAAGATCGCCGAAACTTTGGCTGATCACGGCGCCAAGAGTCAGGATCCCGACGCTTTGACGTCTGCCGTACGCGTCGCCTTGGGCCGCTCCATCGTCCAGAACATCAGTCCTGACGCGGAAGAGCTGCCGGTCTTGACGCTCGAGCCCGAGTTGGAACAGATCTTGAATAATACCTCTCAGAACGGGTCCGTGGCCGGACTCGAACCGGGGCTCGTGGAGCGTATCCACCGATCCCTGGCCGAGAAGGCCAACGACCAGGAGGCAGCCGGGGAATCCGCGGTGTTGCTGGTTGGACCCACGGTCAGGCCCTGGCTGGCGAAGATGATGAAAGGCATTCGGAACCTGCACGTCCTGGCTTACAACGAGATTCCCGACGACCGACAGATTCGGATGATCGCGTCAGTCGGACAGTAGGGGCAGGGAGGCGCGAAACGGATTCGCGCGACAAGTGGCACGGAGCTACGTAGAAGATGAAAATCAAAAGGTTTCTGGCACCGAACATGCGCGAGGCACTCAAGGC
This sequence comes from Pseudomonadota bacterium, assembly GCA_039821605.1. Lineage (GTDB taxonomy): Bacteria > Pseudomonadota > Gammaproteobacteria > Steroidobacterales > Woeseiaceae > CALBPI01. The sequence goes on from JBCBNV010000002.1 coordinate 111,447, forward strand.
CGTGCGCACCGAGCAGGGTCCCGACGCGGTGATTCTGTCGAACCGGCGGGTCGGTGATTACATCGAGATTATCGCAGCGCTCGATTACGACGAGGCGCTCGTAAAGCAGGCAATACGCCAGCCCGCCTCGGCGTCGGAGGCCGCCGCAAGCGCACAGCCCGAGGTCGAGGAAGCGGAGGCCGAAACCGCGGCGACCGCACAAGACCCCGTTCGCGACCTGCTTGCCATGGTCGACCAGGGTACAGCGCACGCCGAAACGCACCGCATCGATGACACGCATGTCACGGCGCTTGAAGTGGCCCCCGATGGTCACGCTTTGGGCGGCGTGCGCAGCGAACTGGCCGCACTGCGCGATCTCATCGCCAACCAGGTGGGCGCGCTGAGCTGGCAACAGCAGGCCACGCGAGACCCGGTCCGCGCCCAGGTGCTGCGCAACCTCACCCGGCTGGGCATCGAGCCTGATATCGCCTGCCGGGTCTGCGACGAGATCGAACGCGCGCCCGGCAAATTCACGCACGCCTGGCGCCAGCCCATCGCCGAGTTGTCGCGGGCCTTACCGGTGGCTGACGAGTCGCTCATCGAGCATGGCGGCGTCGCCGCCTTCGTTGGCCCCACGGGGGTCGGCAAGACGACCACGATTGCCAAGATCGCGTCGCAGTACGCGGTCCGCCACGGTGCCCGCGATATTGCGCTCGTGTCGATGGACAGCTACCGGATCGGTGCGCAGGACCAGTTGCGCACATTCGGCCGCATCATCAACGCATCGGTATTCGAAGCGTCGGGCCCCGCGGCGCTCAGGAATTTGCTCGAGCGGCTCGAAGACTACCGGCTTGTACTCATCGACACCGCGGGCGTCAGCCAGCGCGATGTGCGCCTCGCACAGATGCTCGATGGGCTGGCGAGCCAGACGCGCCCCGTCGACCTCTATCTGACGCTGGCCGCGACGACGGACGCGCCGCTGCTCGGCGAGATCGTGCGCCAGTACGGCCAGGTGCAGCTCAAGGCCGCCGTGCTCACAAAGATCGACGAGGCGAGCCGCCTGGGCGCGCCGTTGTCCGTGCTCATTCGCAATGGCCTGCCGCTGACCTACCTGTGCGACGGACAGCGTGTTCCAGACGATCTCTCGAGTGCGGTGCGCCGCAAGCTCTGGCTCATGAACCGGGCGCTCGAGTACGCGTCCGAAGATCAATTCCTGCCTGAAGAACTGGACCTGGCCGAGCGCTTCGGCCGCGTGGAGGCGAGCCATGGATAACTCGGTACAGGCCACAGAACTGCGCGAGTCCGTCGCGGCGAAGCCCACCAAGGTCATCGCGGTCACAAGCGGCAAGGGTGGTGTCGGCAAGACCAATGTCTCGGTCAACCTGTCTGTCGCTCTTGCGCAGCGCGGTCGCAACGTGATGCTCATGGACGCCGACCTGAGCCTCGCCAACGTGGACGTGCTGCTCGGCTTGCAGCCTGCCTGCAACCTGGCGCACCTGATCCGCGGCGAAGCGCAGCTCGAACAGGCCATCATGACCGGTCCGTCCGGCGTGCGCATCGTGCCGGCCTCTTCGGGGGACCGCACGATGGCCGACCTGCCGCAAGCATCGCAGGCCGCCATCATCTCCTCATTCTCCCAGCTGCAAAGCCAGCCCGAGGTGCTCGTCGTCGATACGGCCGCGGGCATCGCCGAGAACGTGGCCCGGTTTTGCCAGGCCGCGCAGCACGTGCTCGTCGTCGTGTGCGACGAGCCGGCTTCGATCACAGACGCCTATGCACTCATCAAGGTGTTCAGTCGTGACTACGGCATCCGCCGCTTCAACGTGCTTTCGAACATGTCCCGAAGCCGCGTCGACGGTCGCGAGCTGTTCGAGAAGCTCCTGCGTGTCACGGACCGGTTTCTCGACGTTGTGCTGAGCCACGCGGGCACGATTCCCTCCGATGGCTACCTGCGCAAGGCCGTGCAGGAACAACGCGCCGTCGTCGATGGCTACCCCGCGAGCTGGTCTGCGAAGGCGTTCGCCCAGCTCGCCGAAAAGGCCGAAGCCTGGCAACAGCCGCACGGCGCCAGCGGCGGCCTCAAATTCTTTTTCGAGCGACTCATCGCCGAACAACAACTCGTTTCAGGAGAACAGGGATGAGCTACGCACAAGCCAAGAGCTCGGGTGCGGCCAGCGCCTCGGAGCAACTCATCAACGACAGTCTTGTGCTCGTGAAGCGCATCGCGCATCACATCCTCGCCAAGCTGCCGGCGAGCATCGAGCTCGACGATCTCGTCCAGGCCGGCATGCTCGGGCTCATCGAGGCGGCGGCGCACTACGACGAGAGCCGTGGCGCGAGCTTCGAGACCTACGCAGGGATTCGAATCCGGGGCGCGATTCTCGATGAGGTGCGCAAGTCCGACTGGACGCCGCGCTCCGTGCACCGGCGCTACCGCAGTATCACGGAAGCCATTTCCGAGCTGCAGTCGGACCTCGGCCGCCACCCCAGCGACCAGGAGATCGCGGACCATCTCGATATGCCGCTCGAGGAGTACCACGACGTGCTCCGCGACTCGGCAAGCTGCCGCTTGTTCAGTCTCGAGCAGCCCTACACCGACTCGGATCGATCCCGCGAAATCGCATCGGCCGACCACGCCGAGCCTGATGATGCACTTGAGGAGACCCAGTTCACGGACCGGCTCGAGAGCGCCATCTCGAAGCTGCCCGAGCGCGAGCGCCTGGTGCTGTCGCTCTACTACCAGCGCGACATGAACCTCAAGGAGGTCGGCATGATCCTGGGTGTCAGTGAATCCCGCGTGTGCCAGATCCACGGGCAGGCGCTGCTGCGGCTCAAGTCACGTCTTGGCGAATACGCGGACTACCTCGGAGAGAAGATGTGACTCTCGAAACGCTGACTTACCCGGGCGCCCTGGCCGTCGTGTTCGCGTTCATGTTCATCGCCACCTTCACGACGTTGCTGGGCGTACGCCGGCGCCTGCACGAGCAGGACGGCAACCTGCGCCGACTGGCCGACCTCGTTGCGTCGCGGGGCGATCTGCCCGCCGAGCTGGCGGCACCAGGTCTCGGTCGTGTCGAACAGGAGCTCGATAGCGTCAACGCACGGTTGCAGGAGCTCGTCCAGGCCCAGCTGGAACAATGCAAGATTTCCAGCCCGCGGTCGCTAACAGATGCGACGGGCTGTGCGCGCGAGGGGCTCCCGGCCGAGGAAATCGCGCGACGCTGCGGGGTTTCCACAGGCGAAGCTGAGTTGCTCGTGCGACTGCACGGCCCACGTTAAACAAAACAAGATATTCGGAGACCCGATATGGTCAACCAGGAAAGCATGGCGTTTCTCCAGCTATTGTCCAAGGAGCTGACGCTGGGGCAGATTCGACTGCCGTCGTTTCCCGACGCCGTGATCCAGATTCGTGACGCGCTCGAGCAGGAAGACTGCGACATCAATCGCATCACAGAGCTCGCGAGCCTTGAGACCGTGCTCGCCTCGCGACTCATGCAGTCGGCGAACTCAGCCTTCTACAACGCCTCGAACCGGACCATCAGCGACCTCAAGCAGGCCGTCATGCGACTGGGCCTCAACGAGGTGCGCAATATGGCCATCGCACTGGCCGTCGAGCAGCTCTTCATCGCGCAGGAGCATCCGGCGATCGCCAAGGACCTGGCGATTCTCTGGCGGCGCAGCATTGCGATGTCATCGGTGGCCTACGTACTTGCTGGCGAGTGCAGCACCGTGTCACCGGAACAGGCATTCCTGTGCGGTCTCCTGCACGAGGTCGGCAAGCTTTACATGATCACCAAGGCCACGGAGTTCCCGGGCATGCGTGTGGACATGCTGGTCCGCAGCGACGATCCCGACACCTGGCACCCGCAGATTGGCCGGTGCATTGTCGAGGACTGGGGGTTCGACGAGACGATCGCCAACACGATGGAGCCCATCGAACACTTCAAGGATCTCCCCGGGGGCGACCCGCAACTCATCGATGTCGTCTACGGCGCTGAGATTGTGTGTTCGGCGACCGATGAGACGCCCGTCGATTTCGAGCACCCTTGCCTGGTCAAGTTGGGTATTGACGAGGAGCGGTTCGCCGAGTTGGAACCCGGCATCGGGGAACGCATGCAGGCGATGATGCAGTCGCTGTCGCGTTGACGCGTCGCCGCGCGGCCGCGCGGAACATCAATCGTCGGTGCTGAGCCTGCGCATGCGCAGGCTTTCGCTCTCGCGTTGGAACAGGTGCTTGATGAGCAGTTCCGACTCGGCCTCACTGAAGCCGACGAACTCCGCAGCGACGCCGTGGCGGCCGCTCCCTTCGCAGATGGGCTCAGGTGTGCGGCGTACCACGGCAGCCGTTTCGAGGTAGTGCCGGTCCGCCGTCAACAGGACCTGAAGGAACACTTTGCTGCCCTCGGCAATGGGCAGATCGTGATCGAAGCGGATGCCCGTCGCACCAATTTCACAGGTGGCCGCCTCGCGGCTCGTGAGCCGAGCTATGGCCGCCTGGCGCTCGGGCTGCTCCTCGAACAGCAGGCTCAGCTTTTCATTGAGCGCCGACAAACACTCGCGAACCGGCAGCGACGCGTTGCCGAGCAACGTGAAGGCCTCCTGGAAGCGGTTCTCAAGGTGAACGAGGCGGGCGTGGTTGCCGAAGGCGCTGGGCTGTTGCAAAGCGCGCGATTCGAGAACGGACGCGTATTCGGCGTCGCTGAGCTCGCGGACCTCAATGAAGGCTTGCTCGCGGATACGGAACGAGCGGCGCATCTCGCGCTCGCCCTGACTCATGGTGGCTTGTTCTGTCATGGTGTCACTCCCTACGGCGCGGGTGCTTCCTGCGCCCCGGTCTCGTCCTCGGTGTCTCTGCGTGTCGCCTCGCGCGGCAAGAGCTCGTCCTCGGCGCTGATGACGTTGGGCGAATCCCAGTCCTTGCCGATTACGATACGAATGTCGACGCGGCGGTTGGCGGCTCGTCCTTCGGCTGTGTCATTCCCCGAGCGTGGCTTGGTGTCCGCGTGCCCCGTTACAGTGAAGCGGCGCGGTTCGAGCGCGGCGCTGCCCAATAGCAGTTGTGCGACCGACACAGCGCGGCTCGTCGACAGCTCCCAGTTGGAACGGAAGCGCGCGGTCGAAATCGGCACGTTGTCGGTGTGGCCCGCCACGTCGATCCGGCCGTTGGACGACGTCAGCAGATTAGCGATCTTGTTCAGTGTGGGCTTGAAGGTCTGGCGCACGGTGGCGTCGCCCGAACCGAACGAGGCTTTCTCCAGGATATGAATGACCACCTTGTCCTGTTCGGTCACGACGGCCAGGGCACCGTCCTGGATCTCGGCTTCGAGCGCGCGCCGGATGCGCTCCGCTTCGCGCTCGAGCTCGTCATTGTCTTCTTCCTCGTCGAACTCGAGCGTGTTCTGGTTCGAGTCGATCGTGAACTGGCGCACGTCATTGATGAGCGTGGGCTGCGGTTTACCAGGGCTGAACTCGCGCGCGATGACACTCGTACCCTTGGGGATCGTGCGGGCCTCGATCTCGGCCTGAACACCAAACGCGTTCTTGACCGAGCCCGACAGCTCCTTGAACTTCTGTGCGTCCATCTCGGAAAACGCGAGCAGCAGAACAAAAAAGCACATGAGAAGGGTCATGAGGTCGGCGAAGGTCATGACCCATGCCGGGACGCCGCCGCCTTCTTCTGCTTTGGGTGCCTCTTCCATCGCGTGTCAGCCGTTACGCTTCCGCTTCTTCCTTGGTGCGCGCCGATTTGGGCAGGTACGCCTCGAGCATGCTGGCGATGACGCGCGGGTTCTGGCCTTCCTGGATGCCCAGCAGGGCGTCGATGATCAGACGCTTTCTGTCTTTTTCTTCACCGCTGCGCAGCGAGAGCTTGTCGGCGATGGGCAGCGCGAACATGTTGGCGAGGATGGCGCCGTAGAGTGTCGTGAGCAGCGCGACGGCCATGGCCGGGCCAATCTGCTTGGGGTCATCCATGTTCGAGAGCATCTGTACGAGACCGATGAGCGTTCCGATCATGCCCATGGCTGGGCCGACGTCCCCGATAGCCTTGAAGATGTTCTGGCCTTCCTCGTGGCGCTGCAGGGTCAGCTGCATGTCCTTGACGAGCATGTCGCGCACGATCTCGGGCTGGTGGCCGTCGATGAGCATGTTGACGCCTGATTGCATGAATTCATCGTTGATCTCGGCTTCCTCGAGCGCGAGTATGCCGCCCTGGCGCGCCGCCTTGGCCAACTCGACAGCCTTCTCGATGAGCTCCTGCGGCGTCGAGAGCTTGAACATGAAGGCCTTGATGGCGACCTTCGCCGCACCCAGGAATTGCCCGAGCGAGAACTTCATCATCGTCACCATGAACGTCCCCGCAAACACGACGGTCAGCGAGGGCACGTTGATGAACGTGGAGACGGAGCCGCCCATGAATATGGACGCGAAGATGACGCCGAAAGCGCCAATCAACCCGATCAGGGTAGCGAGGTCCAAGAGCCTTCCTCCGAGTTGGTCTACGGCCGCACATGGGACTACGCGACGCGTAGTCCACCACCCGTAATGGCGTCCGCGAACGGCAGAACTTTAGTGATTCCGGGGCTGCGGGAAGCGTCTCGGATGCCGCCGAAGCCCAGTTTTTACGCGACTTCCGAGATTTCGACGCGAACCCGATCCCGGCCCTCACGCTTGGCGCGGTACAGCGCTCGATCGGCACGCAGCAGGACGGTCTCGACCGTGTCGCTGGGCAGGAGTTCTGTGAGGCCGGCCGAGCAGGTCACGATGCGGTCGGCCCCGGCGTAGGGGATCTTGACCGTGGAGCGCACGGTGTCGAGGAAGCGCTCTACGAGCGGCCGCGCGGCCTCGACGTCTACGTCGGCGAGAATCAGCGCGAATTCCTCACCGCCGTAGCGGGCCACGAGGTCCGATCGGCGCACGAAGGTGCGCGCCAGGCAGTCGGCCACGGAACGCAGGATGTCGTCGCCGGCGGCGTGGCCGTATTCGTCGTTGATCGACTTGAAGTTGTCGAGATCCAGCATGACGATCGTGGTCGACTGGCGCAGCAGAAAATTCAGCGCCACTGCCTGTTGCAGACCGGTGTCGAATGCGCCGCGGTTGTAGGCGTCAGTCAATGGATCGCGTTTCAGGTCTTCGCGCGCGACGGCCAGGTCGCGACGCAGGCTCATCATGCGGGCATTGGACTGCGACAGTTGCGCTTCGAACTGGCGTCGCTGTTCGTTGAAGGCCTGCACCACCGTGGTGATGGCTGTGGCCAATGCGCTGCGGATGTTGGCGACGCTGCCCGTATCGGCCGCGCGCTCCACGTCACCGAGGCTCGAGCGGACCGCGGTTTCTGTGAGTGCTTCTCGTGTGGCCACGGAACGCAGACCAATGGCCAGATCCTCGACGAGCAGGCGGTAATTGCGCAGCCGTTCCTCGACGAATTCGGCTTCCTGCTGACGACGCTCCGTGTAGAAGCGACGGACCCGGCCCCACTGACGCTGGCCGGTGTCACTCTTGGAGATGCCTTCGTCTTCGATACCGGCGCCTGTGGCGACGTGGCGTGCATAAAGAGCACAGCGGTCCGGAAACCCCTCGATCTCCTCCTCGAGCTCGAACGAGAACTCGCCCATCGTGCGCAATACGGCCGACAGAGTGTCGAGGCTTCCGTCGAGCAGGCTGACGTCACCGTCGCCCTGGCCGCCGCCCGCCGCTGCAGTGGCACGGCGTTTTCGGCCGGTTATCTTGTCCAGCAGGCTCATGCCTTGCGTCCTTGCGTAGCGCTTGTCCCGGTCGCCTGTGTAGCGGCCTCGACGCGCCCAACTTTAGTTCGCGTTGGGGTTGCGGTACGCTCGCCGCGTGCCTGCTAAGTCGCTCGGATGATCCTTTGACCGCCCTGATTCTCGTCATCGACGACGATCGTGATCGCGCGCAGGCGCTGGTGGATCTCATTTCGTTTTTCGATGTGCCCCGCGTGGTTGCGGCCGACGTGCACGACTGGCGCGACGCACTGGAAGGCGCCAGCCCCTGCGCTGTTGTCATGGCCGGGGCGGGCCTCGACGAGACGGCGCCACTGCGCAGTGCCTTTCCCGAGGCCGCGCTGGTAGCTGTCGGCGCACCGGCAGACACGAACGAACCCGATGTTGCGGCGCTCGATTGGCCAGTGCGACTCGATGCGCTCGGTACGCTCATTGAGCATGCGACAGGGGCGGGCTTCAGGGCCACGCCGCTCGAGCCGGGCGGCGCAGCGTTCATCGGGCAGAGTACCGCGAGCGCGCGCATCCGCGACATCATCGCGCGCGTCGCACCGTCCGCGGCCACGGTTCTGGTCACCGGCGAATCTGGCACGGGCAAAGAGGTTGTGGCGAGCGAGATCCACCGCCAGTCGGATCGCGATGGTCAGTTCGTGGCTGTCAACTGCGGCGCCATTCCCGACGATCTTCTTGAGAGCGAACTGTTCGGTCACGAGAAGGGGGCTTTCACGGGCGCCACTTCGGCCCGCAAGGGTCGGTTCGAGCAGGCCAACGGGGGCACGCTGTTTCTCGATGAGATCGGTGACATGCCGGCCGCGATGCAGGTCAAGCTGTTGCGGGTCCTGCAGGAGCGCGTCGTGGAGCGCGTGGGTGCCGTCAAGAGTGTGCCTGTCGACGTCCGGGTGATTGCTGCGACGCATCGTGACCTGGCCGAGTCCATCCGCGACGGCCGATTTCGGGAAGACCTCTATTACCGACTCAATGTCGTTGAGATCGACCTGCCGCCGCTACGCGAGCGGCGTGACGACGTTCAGCCGCTGCTCGAGGAGATGGTCCGCCGGATCGAGGCGCGGCATGACACGGGCATCGGTTTCTCCGATGACGCGCTGGCGCTGCTCATCGACCACGACTGGCCGGGCAATGTCCGGGAGCTGGCCAATCTCGTGGAACGCCTCATGGTGCTCAAGCCGCACGGTCGAATCGTGCCCGAAGACCTGCCGCAGGACATCAGCGGTATCGAGCCGCCGGAAGCGCCTGCACCGTCGGCGCCTGCAGCACCCGTAACGATCGATATGCCCGAGGAGGGTGTCGACCTGAAAGCGCACATTGCAGAAGTGGAGCGCCGTTTCATCGCCGATGCGTTGGCGCAGTGCGATGGCGTAGTGGCACAGGCCGCCAAGCGGCTCGGCATGCAGCGCACCACGCTCGTCGAGAAGATCAAGCGCTACGGTCTGTCCTGAACCTCATCCGCCGCGGCGGATACTGCAGTTGAACGCGATGACGATGCGGGGTCGTTCCCCGAAATAGGGAAAGATTTCGTGCATCAGGTAGGACGGGAACACCGTGAGCCGTCCGGCCTCATGCGTGATGTCCATGCTCGCGAACTTGATACTGTCGTTGAGCTGCTGGTTGCCCGCGTCGGCGTACATGAGGATGTTGGGCCGCGGATCATGAAAGCGCACCCGGCCGCTCATGGGTTGCCCGGCGACGGCATCGCCCGGGTCGACGCAGTAAATCCCTGACCAGCTCGCATTCTGGTGGTTGTGCAGGCCCTGAAAAGCGCCGTTGCGCGAGACGTGAAACCAGGCGTCGTAGTGGAAGCTCAAGCCACGGAATGTGGCTTCATCGATGGTGCTGAGCTGCACCACGACACTGCTCACGGCCTTGTGGCAGAACGCGCCCACCTCTTGAAATTCGGGGTCGGGCAGGTTGAACAGGTCGAAGTGGCTCTCGAATAACGGGCCGCCCTGTGTGTTGCGCTTTTCCTGATCGCGATGCTTGTCGCCCTCGGCCTCCATGGCCAGGATGCGCTGCTTGAGCCGCGGATTCAGCGTGTTGGCGTTCTCGTAGTCGATGGCCGCCATGGGCGTGGCGAACATGTATTGAATTTTCAGTTGCGACACGTCGTAGTCCTGAATTCCGTCATTGCGAGCCCGTGAAGTCTCGTTCGTCACCGCGAGTCCGCGAAATCTCGTTCGTCACCGCGAGCCCGCGAAGTCTCGTTCGTCACCGCGAGCCCGCGAAGTCTCGTTCGTCATTGCGAGTCCGCGAAGCGGGCGCGGCAATCTCCCAATGCTAGCGTGCCGCCAGGGCGTACGACAGTCCGCTGGAGATCGCCGCGGGCCTTCGGCCCTCGCGATGACGGCAAACGTCACGAGATCGCCGCGGGCCTTCGGCCCTCGCGATGACGGCAAACGTCACGAGATCGCCGCGGGCCTTCGGCCCTCGCGATGACAAAAGGAAAAGGCCTGCGGTACGCAGGCCTTTTCCTTTTGTAAAAAGAAGGGGCCCGAAGGCCCCTTCTCTCTGTTGCTTACGCAACGTGCGCTTGAGTCAGATCAGAAGTTCTGACGGTAACGCAGGTACGGCACGGTGCCGAGGGTGTTGTACAGCGAGAAGTCGAAGGGCTCCCAACCGTAGATGTCCTCGTTCTGCTCCGGCTCTTCGTCCAGGACGTTCTGCGCACCGATCGTGACCGTTGCGTCCCAAGGCAGCACGTAGCTGGCCTGGATGTCCAGTTCGAAGTGGCTCGAGATCGAGAAGTCCGTACCACCCAGGTTCTCGTCCTGACCGCTGATGTAACGGCCCGTGGCGCCGACTGTGAAGTCGCCGTAGGTCCACGTTGCGAACGGGTTGATACGCGTGTCGGGCACACCCAGCGTGCTGGCGATGTCGTTCACGGGATCGTCGGCAAAGATCTGCTGCTCGTAGTTGAGTACGCGCGCAGCTTCGATACCGAACACGAAGTCACCCGTGGCATCCGTCGACAGAGCGTACTGGATGTTCACGTCGATACCTTCAGTCTCTACACCTTCAAAGTTGTTCTGCTGCAGAGAAATGAAGTCAACCGTACCGTCGGTGTTACGCGTGATGTTCGTCGTGGCAACGTACTGCGAAGCCGGGACACAGGAGGCATCGGTGCCGTCGGGGCAGTTGGCGTTGAAGTCCGCGTTGAACTCACGGTTCAGCGTGTTCGTCGTGACGAAGTTGTCGAACTCGATGTGGTAGAAGCTGACATCGATGTCCAGGCCGTCAATGGGCGAGAACACGGTGCCAAACGTCCAGCTCTTCGAGAACTCAGGCTTCAGGTTCGGGTTGCCGCCAAAGAACGAACGGTACTGCGTCGGACCACTCGGGGCTACGCCGATCGCTGCACCGTAGAAGTCGGTACCGCTCGGGAAGCTTTCCGAAACGTTGCCGTACAGTTCGTCGAACGCCGGGGCACGGAAGCCCTCGCCGTACGTGGCACGAACCAGCAGGCGGTCGATGGGACGCCAGGCAACGCTGAACGCCGGCGTGAACTCACTGCCGATGCCCGGATCGTTGTACGTCTCATAGCGACCTGCGATGTTGACGTCGACGTTGTCGAGCACCGGAATCGCGGCTTCGAAGAATGCCGAGTAGTTGATGCGGCCTTCGGAGATGTTGTCGCCACCGGCCGAACCAGCGATGACCAGACGGTTCGACTCAACGTCGTTGAGCTGATCGAAGTCCGTGTCGTTGTACTCAACACCCCACGCCCACGAGATCGGACCCGACGGCAGTTCGCCGAGGTCGAAGTTGGCGATGGCGTCCCAGGTCAGACGGTGGATTTCAGCGTCGTAGGTACCGGTGTGGTTCGCCGTACGCTGTACTTCGAGGTCAACACCGTTGCCCAGTACGTTGAATACGTCGAGCTGACCGTTGTCGAGCAGCTGCTGCAACACTTCCTTGTTCACCAGGTTGAATGTCTGGTTGTTAGTGATGTTGCGGTTGAACTGCAGGTTCGTTTCCCACTGGAACGTACCGTTGAACCAGTCCGTCTCACCCTGCAGGCCGACCCACGTGTCGATGATGTTCTCGGTGACCGTGTTGTCACGGGTACCGTTACCGACCGTACGGAACAGCAGCAGGAAGTCTTCCGGAGCCGGCAGACCAAACAGCTGGTAGGGGTTCGTCGGGTTCGGCGAGCCGTCAGCCAGCGTGGCGGGCAGAATCGGGAACGGCGCGGTGACAGGCGTGCCTGCGAAGCGCGTGTCCGAGTTCAGCTGCGATACGAGTACACGCGAGCGTACACGCAGGTTCGACGAGAGGTCGTAGTTACCACGGACCAGGGCGCCGAACTCACGAACACGCGGCACAGACATGATGTCCTGCGCGAAGTCGTAGGCACAGCGAATGGCCGTTGAGCCGTCTGCAGCGGTGTTGCCGATGAAGATTTCACCGTCGTTGTCCAGACCCCAGGCGTAGCTGTTCGGGAATTCCGAAGACTGGCCGACAGCGTCGGGGCAGCGGGCGTCGACGTTGGTCGTGCCACTGTCCAGGCCGATAGCCGTGGCCGGGAAGCCGAACGAGCTGATGCCGCCGTTGGCCGGGGCAGAGCTTGCGTAGTCGACATCACGGTAGTACTGCGGCTTGCCCGACAGCGACGACAACGTGAAGTAGATGTTGCCCTTGGCAGAACTGACACCCACCGTCGCCGATGCGCGAACCTGCTCAGCACCGTCGCTCGGGAACGTCTGCTGGTAGCTCAGTTCCGCGCCATCGAAGTCGCGACGCGTGATGATGTTGATTACGCCGGCGATGGCATCAGAACCGTAAATAGCCGAGGCGCCGTCACGCAGCACTTCGATGCGGTCGACAACAGCCAGCGGAATCTGGTTGAGGTTCTGTGCAGCGCCACCCGAGCCACCCGTGGCAGCGATACGGCGGCCGTCGAGCAGTACGAGGGTACGGTTCGAGCCGAGACCACGCAGCGAAACTTCGTTAACGGCAGCCTGACCGTTAGCGAAACCCGAGGTAGCACGGAACGAGCCGAAGCTGTTGAAGACACTCGTTTGCAGAACTTCTGCAACCGTGGTGTCACCCGAAAGGTCAATGTCTTCGCGATCGATAACCGTGACGGGCTGGGCCGTCTCGATATCAGCACGCGACAGACGCGAACCCGTGACCTGGACGTTATCCAGTTCCTTGGTGTCGTCGTCCTGCGCGAATGCGGCGGGCGACTGGGCTAGACCGGCAACAGCGCCGGCAGCCAGCGCCGTGCGCACTGCGCGGCGTAGCAGGGTGTTACTCATGAATTCCTCCTGAGGTAACGGTTTTCTCGTTGTTTTGAACAAGATTGGGTATGCGACCAGTTGCAAGGTGGTTTCCCAGAAAGCCCCCGGGTCCCCGATTGTTATTGCTTTCCCACGCAGCCAATCAACACATTCGATGACGAATGAGTGCGCCGATAATACCACGCAAGCCTTTTTGGCCAACGGAGTGTTGCAAAAAGCGCACAAACCTTGCGGGGTCCGAGCCGGTCTCTGCCCCGCACCGAGCCGGATTAGAGTATCTTAATGCCATGAAAATAAGGGTTTTTTTAGAGTCAATATTTTTCGAAGCTGTTTTGCAACGCACTGAAAATAGCGTGGCATCGCGCACACGAAAAGCCCGAAACAGGGCTGTCCCGGCAGGCGGAAATGCGCAAAAAGCACCTGATTTCAGCTATGTGTTGCAAAAAGCACACAGGGTTTGAGGGCTGTTCGGGGCTGCCGTTGGGCCGCCAGCGCGGGCCGTTTTGGGCTAGACTCGGCGCCCTGGTCTGCACGGACTCAATCGCTATGTCGAACACGCTGAGCCCCCTGGGCCTTGCCGCCGTGCTGGCGGTCGCCAACGTCGCCGCATCGGCGGCAACCCCGGTCGAGAGGGGCCTTGCAGTCTGTCGATCTATGCCCGCAGATGCCGAGCGGCTGGCCTGTTACGACGCGCTTGCGAGCGGTGCCGAGGTACCCAAGGCGCCACCCGCGGCGCCCGAGCCGCCGGACATGCAGGCGGCAACCGCACCGACGACACCCGCGGCGCCGACCGAGGTCATGGTTGAGCCCGAGCCGGCGCCGGCCGCTGGATCGCTGGCGGCACCGGACTCGCCGGAGCGCTTTGGCATTGAGCAGGTCGAACGCGAGGCGGAAAGCCCCGATGTGCTCGAGTCACGCCTCGTGGGCGATTACACGGGGTGGACCGGTGACACTGAGTTCGAGCTCGAGAACGGCCAGGTGTGGCGGCAGGTGCAATCGGGTACGGCACGCTACCGCGGGCCAGCGAACCCCACGGTCTACATCCGCAAACGCGCCTTCGGAAGCTACAGGCTGCGGGTCGAGGGCTCGAACCGGACCATCCGCGTCGAACGCATTCGCTAGTTCACGAGTCTTCGAAAACGAGCAGTCGGGCCTCTGGGCCCAGCCCCAGCGCCTCAACGCGGCCAGCATTGAGTTCAAGCACGTAGCGCGCGGGACGCGCCGAGCGCATGCTCTCGAGCGACAACGGCGTGCCGCGGGTGATATTGATCACGTCACCGTCCGCGTCAGCGAAGATAATGTCGAGCGGGATGAGCGTGTTCTTCATCCAGATAGATAAGGTCGCGGGTCGCGGGTAGGTGAACAACATGCCCGCGTCGTCGGCCATCGATTCGACGAACATGAGGCCCCGCGTGCGCCGCGCGGGTGTGTTGGCCAGCAACGCATCAAGCCGGTGACACGCGCTCGCACCCTGAGCGACCACCAGGGCGGCAGGAAACGCCGAACGCAGCCGATCAAACGGGATTGGCTGCTCCGGCAGCGTCTGTGCGCTGACCCCTTGCACCGGGCCGAGCGCGAGCACGGTCAGGGCCAGCGCCCGCCGCCAGCGGGCCTCAAGGGAATTTCGGGAGCCGAAAAGCGTCATTAAAGAGGTTCGTTGAGACGGCGGCCCGCGTTGAGCCGCCCGAGGCGGATACTCTACACTCGCCGGCCACGGTAACTGCAACGGAAACAGTCTTGGCTCACAGCGACGCGTTCAGACAACTAGAAGCCCACATCAGTGAACGTGTGGTCGGCCAGCCGCATCTCGTCAACCGCATGTTGCTGGCGCTGCTGTGTGACGGACACCTCCTCGTGGAGGGCGCGCCGGGCCTGGCCAAGACACGCGCCATCAAGGTGCTGAGTCAGTGCATCGAGGGTGATTTCCATCGCCTCCAGTTCACGCCCGACCTGCTGCCCGCCGATCTGACCGGGACCGAGATCTACCGCCCGCAGGACGGTTCGTTCCGGTTCCGCCAGGGCCCGCTGTTCCACAACCTTGTGCTCGCGGACGAGATCAACCGGGCACCCGCCAAGGTGCAGTCTGCCCTGCTCGAGGCCATGGAAGAGCGCCAGATCACTGTCGGCAAGAAGACCTACCCGCTGCCGTCGCTGTTTATGGTCATGGCGACCCAAAACCCCATCGAGCAGGAAGGCACCTACCCGTTGCCCGAAGCACAGCTCGATCGCTTCCTGCTGCATGTCCGCGTCGGCTACCCCGACGCCGAGAACGAGCAGCGCATCCTGCGCATCAACCGCGCCGAGGCCCGTGCGGGGCGCGACGCCACCCGTGGCGGTGCGAGTTTCGCGCCGGCGGTACCGATCTCCACCGAAACCGTCGAGACGGCCCGGCAGGCCGTGCTGGGCCTGCACCTGGCCGACGAGCTCGAGCGCTACATCGTGAACCTCGTGATCGCGACACGTGAGCCCGCGCGGATCGACCCCGCGCTCGCGCAGGCCGTCCAGTTCGGCGCCAGCCCGCGTGCGAGCATCGCCATCGATCGTGCGGCCCGCGCCCGCGCCTGGCTTGCAGGCCGCGACTACGTGTCGCCCGACGACATTCAGAACGTCGCTCCAGACGTGCTGCGCCACCGAGTGCTGCTGAGCTTCGAGGCGGAGGCCGACGGCATGATGCCCGACGACTTCATCGATCGGGTGCTGGCCGGCGTCGGCGTGCCCTGACGCCGTGAGCGCCGCGACCGATGTCGGCACCGGACGGATCGTCACCCATGACCCGTCCCTCGTGTCGCAGCCGGAGCTCATACGGCTGCGCGACGCGGCGCGACACCTGAGCCTCGACGCGTTGCGCATCCGCGCGCGGCGCGGCGGCAACTATCTGTCGCACTTCAAGGGGCGCGGCATGGAATTCGACGAGGCGCGGCTCTACCAGGACGGTGATGATCCCCGCAACATTGACTGGCGCCTGACGGCGCGTACGGGACGCGCCTACACCAAGCTGTTTCGCGAGGAACGCGAGCGACCGGTCTTCTGCTGGGTCGACCAGCGGCCCACGATGCAGTTCGCCACGCGCGGTGTGTTCAAGGGTGTGCAGGCCGCGCGGCTCGCAGCCCTGCTGGGCTGGGCGGCCGTGCAGCGTGGTGACCGGCTGGGCGGATTCGTATTCAACGGTGAGCAGCACGCCGAGCTGCGCCCGTTGCTCGGACACCGCGCGGCGTTGCGGCTGATCCATCAAATGGCTGCGATGCAGTCCCGGTTCGATGCACCAAACACGGACACGGGGGTGGTCGAGCGCACACTGGCGGGCCTGCACCGCGTGGCGCACCCGGGCAGCCTCATCGCACTGGCCAGTGATTTCACCGGTATGACCGAGAAGGCCAGCGCGCACCTGGTCAGCATCGCGCGTCACAACGACGTGCTCGTGCTCTTCGTAAGCGACGGTTTGGAGCGCGAGTTGCCACCCGCGGGCCGCTATCCGTTGTCGATCGCGGGCCGACGCCTGGTTATCGACACCACAGGCAAACGCCGCCGAGACTGGATCGCGCGCTTTGAATCCCGCCGCGATGCGCTGAGCGAGCTCTGCGAACGCAGTCGCGTGAGCTTCCAGGAAGTCTCCACCGACGACGACCCGCTCGAGGTCATGCAAGGCCTTATGGGTCGTGTTGGTGTTGGCGTGACCTCCCGGATGACACGATGAACCCGGCCGACCTGCCTCTGCGTGACATTCATTTGCCTGACGCACCGGGCTGGTGGCCGCCGGCGCCGGGCTGGTGGCTGTTGGCCGCACTCGTCGTCCTGGCGATGATCGGCCTGGTCTTGCTCGCACGCTACCGCCGCAATGCCCTCTCGCGGCTTGCCAGTCGCGAGGTCATGCGTCTCGAGCGGGACTGGCGTACGACGGGGGACCATCGCGCACTGCTTTGTGGCCTGGCCGCGACGCTGCGGCGCACGGCAATCGCCATCTCGGGCCGCGACCGTGCGGCGGGACTGGTGGGCGACGACTGGCGTCGCCATCTCAATGCGCCACTCGTCAATGCGCCCTTCGACAACGCGCCCGGCGCGTTGCTGCTCGATGCCGCCTACCGGCCCGACGTCCCACAGCTGGGTGCTGCCGACGTCACGGCACTCGTCGAGCTGTGCAAGCGCTGGCCGCGCCTTGCTGCGCGGGGGGTGACGTCGTGAACCTCAACGTTTGGCTCGAGAACCTCGTTTTCGCCTGGCCCTGGCTCGCCGTGGCGTTACCACTGCCCTTCCTGGCCTGGTTGCTGCCGCCCGTTACCCGGGATGCGACGGGCGGTGCCCTGCGCGTGCCCGCCGGCGGCGGCTTCGCGGCGCTCATCGAGACGAAACCCGTCGGCAGCGCCTGGCTGACGCCGAGAACACTGCTGGGACTGCTGGCCTGGTGCTTCGTCGTCGCCGCTGCAATGCGGCCGCAACTGCTGGCCGACGCGCAGTCGGCACCGCTCACAGGTCGCAACCTGATGCTCGCCGTCGATCTGTCGGGCAGCATGGAGGCCAAGGACTTCCAGCTCGCGGGGCGTGCCGTGGACCGACTGACCGCGACCAAGGCAGTCGGTGGCGACTTCATCGATCGCCGCGAGGGCGACCGGGTCGGCCTGATCCTGTTCGGCGTTCGGGCGTACCTGCAAACCCCGCTGACGTTTGATCGCCAGACAATCAAGACGCTGCTCCTCGAGGCTGCGATTGGTCTTGCGGGCGAAAAGACCGCGATTGGCGATGCGATAGCGCTGGCTGTGAAGCGGCTGCGCGATGCCGATGCCGATGGCGAGGAGCAAGTGCTTATCCTGCTCACGGACGGCGCCAACACGGCCGGCAGCATCGAGCCGCTCAAGGCTGCGGAACTCGCGGCCACGATCGGACTCAAGATCTATACGATCGGCATCGGTGCCGAGCGCATGCAGATCCAGTCGGGGATGATCCCGCGCCTCGTCAATCCGTCCTCGGACCTCGATGAGGAGACGTTGACCCGCATCGCGGAAATCACGGGCGGGCGTTACTTTCGCGCCCGCGACACCGCGGGCCTGGCGGGCATCTACCGTGAACTGGACGCGCTTGAGCCGGCCGCCGACGAAGAATCGGGACTTAGGCCCAGGGACGAGGTCTTCCATCTACCCCTGGCCCTGGGCCTGTTGCTGCTGGCGGCGCTGGCGCTGCCGCGGATGGTCATGACGGTGACGGCGCGATGATGGCGGAACTGCACTTTTTGCGACCGTGGTGGCTCGTGGCCATCCCGGTCGTGCTTGTGCTCGGCGCCTGGTACTGGCTCCGCGGCGCCGGGGTCAGCCACGCCTGGCGCGCGCTTGTGGCGCCCGCGTTGCGCGATGCCGTACTCATCGAGGCCGGGCCGGCCGAACGCAGTATCTGGAGTCCCGTGCTGCTGACGCTGGCCGTGGTCACGGCTGCGCTCGCGCTTGCCGGACCGGCCTGGGAGCGCCAGTCGGTGCCGGTCACCCGCGACGGCGACGCGATGGTAATCGCACTCGATCTGTCGCGTTCGATGGAGGCCACGGATGTGGCGCCATCGCGCTTGGCGCGCGCGCGGCTCAAGCTCAAGGACATCCTGCGCGAGCGACAGGGCGGTGAGACCGCGCTCGTCGTGTTCAGTGCCAACGCGTTTGTCGTCACGCCGCTCACGGACGATATCGATACCATCGACGCAATCGTGCCCACGCTGACGCCGAGTCTCATGCCGAGCCGCGGCAGCTACCCCGAATCGGGTCTCGACAAGGCGCGCCAGCTGCTTGAGCAGGCGGGCGTGACGTCGGGCCGCATCCTGCTCATTACCGATGGCGGAAACCTGCCGCCGGCGCTGACGTCGGCGCGCGCCATCCGCGACGCTGGGCACACGGTGTCCGTGCTCGCGGTCGGCACCGAGGCGGGCGGCCCGATCCCGGCCGAAGACTCGGGCTTCGTGACGGACGGTCGCGGCAACATTGCGCTGCCCAAGGTTCCCATTGCGGGTCTGCGACGGCTCGCCAGCGCCGGCGACGGCGCGTTTGCGCGACTCAGCGCTGACGACAGTGACCTCGCGGCACTGTCACTCCAGTCGCAGCCGGGCGGTATTTCACGCGACAGCAATGCGGGGAGCCAGTCCATTGAGCGTTGGCTCGACCGTGGTCCCTGGCTCACGCTGTTGTTGTTGCCGCTGGTTGCGATCGCATTTCGCCGCGGTGGCTACGTCGTCGCAGGCAGTCTCGCGGTCATGCTGATCACGCCCCTTCCGGCGCAGGCCGGTACCTGGGATACGCTGTGGAAGAACCGCGATCAGCGCGGCGCGGAAGCGCTCGAAGCCGGCAAGGCCTACGAGGCCGCCGAGTTGTTCACGGATCCCGCCTGGCAGGCCAGCGCCGCCTTCCGTGCCGGCGACTTCGACGCGAGTGCGATGCAGTTCGAAGGCCTGGAGGGCACGACCGCGCACTACAACCACGCCACCGCGCTTGCCCGCTCGGGCGAGATCGCGGCTGCCATCTCGGCCTACGAGGCGTTGCTCGCAGAGGTGCCGGACCACGAGGACGCGCAACACAATCTTGACGTGTTGCGGGGGCTCGAGGGCAACCAGCAGCAGGGCGGCGAGAGCGGCGGCGAAGGGGACTCGGGCGAAGGCGATCCCCGGGACGGCGGCCAGCAGCAGGACGGTTCCGGATCCGCGCAGGGCGGTGATGCCGAGGACGGCCAATCGGGCGACGAGCAGCCGACGCAGCGCAACCGTCAAACGAGCAGTGCGGAAGAGGAGGCCGAGCGCCAGGCGATCGAAGAGATCCAGCGTCAGCTGCGTGAGGCGCAGGCCAACCCCGATGACCAACCGGCACCGGTGCAAATGCCGACTGTCGAGGAGCGCACGGCCGCCGAGCAACAACAGGCACTCGAACAGTGGTTGCGTCGGATACCCGATGACCCGGGCGGGCTATTGCGCCGCAAATTCCGTTACCAGTACCAGCGCCGGCAGACCGACCAGGACGGCAACCGGCTCTGGCCCGATGACAGGACCGAACCATGGTAGGGCGATGGGGACTTTGTACGCTGCTGGCGTGGGTCGTAACAGCGACGGCCGGTGCGGCCGTTACCACCGTGGTCGACCGCTCGAGCGTACAGGTCAATGAATCGTTCTCGCTGACGTTGACGGCCGATGGCGGGGAGCAGGGCGAGCCTGACATCTCGGGGCTGGATGCCGACTTCGATGTGCTGGGCCGTAGCCAGAACACGAGCATCAGCATCGTCAACGGCCAGCGTCAGGCCAGTCGCCGCTGGACCTATGTGCTGTTGCCGCGCGCGGTCGGCCAGTTCGAGATTCCGCCGTTGTCCGTTGACGGTGTGTCGAGCGACCCGATTCCGGTGCTCGTGCGCGAAGCCACGCAGGCGCCGCCCGGGCAGGCCGATGTGTTCCTCGAAGTCTCGATCGATCGCGAGCAGTCGTGGGTGCAGGCGCAGGTCATCTACACGGTGAAGCTCTACATCGGTGTGGCCGTACGCCAGATGAGCTGGGAAGAGCCCCGTGTTGAGGGCGGCGAGATCATCATAGAGCGTCTTGCAGACGATCGGCGCTATGAGGCCCAGATCGGCGAGCGGCTGTACGGGGTCACAGAGCGCAATTACGCGTTGTACCCGCAGGCCAGTGGCAGCTTCACGATCGAGCCGGTGCGATTCCAGGCCAGCATCTGGGAGCGCGGCCGTATCTCATCGCCGCGTGTGTATGCGTCGGATCCCAAGACCCTCAGGGTCGAGCCCGTGGTGTTGCCACCCGCTGAGTTTACGGGTGCCGACTGGTTGCCCGCGCGCGATGTTCGGCTGCGTGCAACCATTCGCCCCGAGGACGGCATCCTCGAGGCCGGCGAGCCCGCCAATGTGCGGCTCCGCCTGGAGGCCGACGGGCTCATGTCGAGCCAGCTCCCCGAGCTCGAATTTCCCGAGCAGCCAGGTCTGCGTATCTATCCCGACCAGCCCGATCTGGAGACCCGCGCGCTGCAGGGCACGATGCGCTCCGCGCGCGAACAGGGCTTCGCGATTATCGCGTCGCAGGGCGGCATCTTCGCGCTGCCGGCGGTCGAGGTGCCCTGGTTCAACACCGAGACGGGCGCGTGGACGTCGACCACGGTCAGCCTGCCGATCCTGCAGGCTGAGGGTGTCACGCCGCCGCCGCAATCGCCTGCGGTGAACGAGCCTCCTGCAGATGTCGCGGCTGAAACGACAGCGGCAGCGGACCCGGTGCCTGCGCCGCAGAACCTCGAGCTGCGCGAGCGGCTGTTCCGACTCAAGACCATCAACTACGGCCTGCTCGCGTTGTGGCTGATCACCTTGTGGCTCGTCTGGCGCGGTAACCACCGGGACCGACGGCAACGCCGCCGCAAGCGCCGCGCGCGCAACAACGACGCGCCGTTCCGCGCGACGCAAAAGGCCTTCAAGGCCGTGAAGCGCGCCTGCGAGGCCAACCAGCCCCGCGAAACGGCCAAGGCGCTCGTGACCTGGGCCGGCCACTTCTGGTCCGATGACCCGCCGCGGACGCTCGGCGACATTGCGGCGCGCCTGCCCGAGGACGCCGCGGGCGCTGTCGAGGGGCTCAACCGGCACCTCTGGGGCAATGGTGACGACGGTGCCTGGCGTGGCGACGCCCTGAAGCGGGCGCTGCGAAGCGCGCATGGGCCCGGTGTCGCCGCGCGTCTGGCGAGTCAGCCGGATCTGCCGCCGTTGTTCCCGGCCAACTAGCCGACTTCCGCGTAGCAGGATTCGGGTGGTGCGTGTCGACACCCGCGCGCAAACTGCACGCATGAATAGGACAGCAGGAACACACCGCGACTACGACCGCATCGCCGACACGATTGCGTGGATTGCCGCGCACCGGCGGGAGCGCCCGGACGTGACGGACATGGCCAGGGCGGCCGGACTGTCACCGTCACAGTTCTCGCGCGTGTTCCGTCGCTGGGCCGGTATTTCGCCGCAACGTTACCTGGCGCACCTCACACTGGCCGATGCCCGTGACGCCCTGCGCCGTGACGCGACCGTCGAGGCCGCGGCCTGGGAAAGCGGGCTGTCGGGCCCCGGTCGGCTGCACGATCTGTTCGTGGCCATAGATGCCGTGACACCCGGCGAATTCCGGCGCGGCGGCGAGGGGCTCACGCTCGAGTGGGCGTTCGGGCCGACGCCCTTCGGCGATGCCTTGCTGGTGCGCAGCACGCGCGGCATCGTCGCGCTGCGACTCGGTGACCCCGAAGATCGCGAGCACCGTCTCCAAAAGCTCCGCGACGCGTGGCCCGGTGCCGACTTCACACCCATGGCCGACGGTGCGACCGCCATTGCCGCGCTCTTTGAGCCCAGTCGGTCGCGCGTCGACCTGTTGCTGGTTGGCACGCCGTTTCAGCACAAGGTCTGGCAGGCGCTCGTGGCGCTCGAGCCTGGCGAAACCGTGAGCTACGCGACGCTTGCGGAGCGTATCGGTCAGCCGGGTTCGGCGCGCGCGGTCGGCGCCGCCGTGGGGGCCAATGGCGTTGCCGTGCTCATTCCCTGCCACCGCGTGCTGCGTGCCGATGGCGGGCTCGGTGGCTATCGCTGGGGACCCGAGCGAAAACGCGTGGTGCTGGCCTGGGAGCAGTGCCGCGGGCTCGCGGCTGCCGAATCCGGAGTGCTATCCTCGGCAGCACCCTGAAGCCCCTGCGCTCGCCACGCGGCAACCCCGCCTGCGATGACCCCGTCCCACTGGCTGCTCATGCTGGCCGTCAATCTTGCCTTCGGCCTCAACCTTGTGGCCTCCAAGTTTGTGCTCAGCGAACTGCCACCGCTCGCCTTTGTGGCGCTGCGGTTCGCCATCGTGCTTGTCATTCTCGCGCCGTTTCTTCGCGTGCAGCGCGGGCAGATGCCCGTGTTGATTGGCGTCGGCCTGCTCATGGGTACCGTGCATTTCGCCTTTCTGATTTTCGGCTTGCAGCAGGCCGCCGACGTGTCGACCGTGGCCATCCTCGTCCAGCTCGGGGTGCCGCTGTCGACGCTCATGTCCGTCCTTTTTCTCGGTGAGGTCATTCGCTGGCGGCGGACGCTCGGTATTGCCGTGTCGTTCCTGGGCGTGATGATCATTGGTTTCGACCCGCGTGTGTTCGGCTACAGCGAGGCGGTGTTGCTCGTCGTGGGCGCGGCGCTCGCGGGTGCGGCGGGCATGACGCTCATGAAGGCGCGCGTCAAAGTCGATGCGTTTCAGCTTCAGGGCTGGCTCGCCGTCGTGGCTTTTCCGACGCTCGCCCTGTTGTCGCTGGCAACCGAGACGGGTCAGGTCGAGGCGGTCATGACTGCCTCACCTCTCGTGCTGGGCTGCGTCCTGTTTTCGGCTATTGGTGCGAGCCTAATCGGCCACGGGGGCGCCTACGAGCTGCTGCGCCACTACGAGCTGTCGCTCGTGAGCCCATTGCTGTTGCTGGCCACGGTTGTGGGTGTGGTGTTCGGCGTGCTGCTGCTCGGTGACGTGGTCACGCCGCGGATGATCATCGGCGGACTCGTGACGCTGGGCGGTGCGCTCGTGATTACGCTGCGCAGTGGCAGCCACGGCGTCGCACCGGCCATCGACTCGCCGGCCGTACCCGATCCCGAGGCGCAGCCGTGACGTTCCCGGGAATCACGACACTGAGCTTCGACCTCGACGACACGCTGTGGCCGATTCGCCCGGTGATCTACGGCGCCGAAGCCGCGATGTCCGAATGGCTCGACAGACACTATCCGCGCGTGGGCGAGCGTTTCGATCGCGAGGCCCGTATGGCGCTGCGCAAACGTGTCGTCGCGGACGCGCCGGAGCGCGCGCATGATCTGACCTGGATGAGACGTCGCGTGCTGGCGGAGATGGCCCGGGAAACGGGCTATCCCGACACGCTTGTCGACGGCGCGTTCAATGTGTTCGACGCCGCGCGCAACCGCGTGCGCCTCTACGACGATGCGCGCCCGGCGCTGGCCGCGCTCGCGGGGCGTTACCGGCTCGTTGCGCTGACCAACGGCAACGCGCGCCTCGGTCCGGCGGGCATTGCGCCGTACTTTCGCGCGCGGGTCACGGCCCGCGATGCGGGCGCGGCCAAACCTGACGCCCGCATGTTTCGAAAGGCCGAGGCCGTGATGGGCGTGCGGCCGCACGAGGTGCTGCACATCGGCGACGACCCGGCGCGCGACGTACAGGCGGCGCGCGAAGCGGGGCAGCATGCCGTGTGGGTCAACCGCAACGGTGTTCGCTGGTCCGAATCGTACGGCGAGCCGCCCGTCGAGGTCGGAAACCTGCACGAACTCGCGAGGTTGCTACGTGACTGACGTCGCCGGTCTGCCGCTCATCGTCTTCGTGCCGGGCATGAAGCCGAAGCCACCAGCCGAGCTGCATCTCGATGCCTTGCGGCGCTGTCTGCTGGAAGGATTGGGGCGCGTCGACCCCGACGTGGCCGCGGACCTGACCGCGAACCCAGAGGCCTTTGTTCGCGCGAGCTGGACCTATGGCTTCTACAAGCGCTACCGCGACATTGAGATTGATCTGCCAGGCATCGAGGCACTGTGTGCGCAGGCGCGCCCGAGTGCGCGTGACGTGGAGGAGGCCACGGCCTGGAAAACGAGACTGACGCGCTGGCTCTACCTGGCCGGCGACGCGCTGCCATTTCTCATCAACAGTCTCGCCAACGACGACATGCGCGTGACCTTGCGGGATGTGCGCCGCTACATCCAGGACGAAAACGGCATGGGCGAGGCGGCACGATCAGACCTGCGCACGAAGATCGTCGAGGCTGCCGCGGCCGGACGACCCGTCCTGGTCATCGGCCACAGTCTCGGTTCGGTCATCGGCTGGGACACGCTCTGGGCGCTGTCACGTCGCGACGGCCTCGATGCGGGCGCAAGCCTGCTTATGACGCTGGGCAGCCCGCTCGGCAACCACATCATGCAGCGCGGCATGATGGGGCACGACCGCGAGGGGGCGGAACGCTATCCAGACAATATCGGCGACTGGGTCAACGTGGTCGCCATTGGCGAGCTTACGGCGCTCGACCGCTGCATGCGCAATGACTTCCGCGAGATGGAAGCGCTGGGACTCGTCAACGCGATCGAGGACTACGACGTCTACAACCACTATCGCGAGAACGGCCGCCTCCTCGTGCACAGCGAGTACGGCTACCTCGTCAATGCGATCACGGCCGGCATCATCGCCGACTGGTGGCGTCACCACCGCGAAGGGATGCACCCGACACGCGAAAACGTGTCGGATGGTGATCCGCGCTAGCGGTGCTCAGTCCAGCCGCGGCTGGATGACGACATCGATGCGTCGATTGCGGGCGCGGCCCTGTGCCGTTTCGTTGTTGGCTATGGGGCGTGTCTCGCCGTAACCCGTGGCCGACAGGCGCGTGCTCGGAATTCGCATCGCGTTGAGCATGTACTGCTGGACCGAATCGGCGCGGGCCTGTGACAGCGACTGGTTCGTGGCGTCACTGCCGTAGGAATCCGTGTGCCCCTCGATGATGAGGTCGGAGCGAGGAAACACATCGATGGCCGACTCGACCTTTTCGAGCAGCGGATAGTAGCTCGGGTCGATGGTGGCGGCGCCGCTGGCGAAGCTCAGGCCCACGAGGCGAACGGTCACATTGTCGCCTTCGCGGAACACGAGCGCCTCGGTGCGCGAGAACATCCCTTCGACGGTTTCAAATTGTTCCTTGATGCGCGCCTGGCGCTGCAGCCGCTGCATGAGTGCGGCGCGCTCGGCCGTGGCGCCACCCAGCTTTTCGTCAAGCAGGCGAATCTCTTCGGACATCTCGGCGACGCGCAGCTCCGATTCGCGCACGTCCTGCTCGAGGCCCTGGTTCGCTTCGGTCAGCGTCGTGATGTGACCCGCGAGCTGGCCGCCCAGCGCCTGGCCGCCATTGGCCATGTCCGGCACGATGTCGGCCGCGGCCGCGATCTCGGCCAGCGATTGTTCCCAGGACAGCACCAGTTCCTCGACGCTCAGATCGCGGTCACGCACGCGGCGACCGACCTCGGACAGGTAGATGGCGTGACGGGCCTCGTAGTTCGCCTGCTGCGCGAGGCTGCGCGGCAGGTCGGTGTCGTAACGGTTTTCATTGAGCTCGCGCTCAGCGCGGGCGAGCAGGTCACGCGACTTCTGCAGCGTGACGGGCGCGTAGCGATCAACGCGTGCGCGCTCGGCGTCGGCAAGCAGCTGCCGCGTTTCGCTCAGATACTTGGTCTTGATCGCGCCCAGCTCGGCGTCGCGGTAGAGGCTCTCGGCCTCGAGGCCGTAGCGGCGGCCGTCCTTGAGGTCGCCACGCTCGAGCTGGTTGATGGCCCGACCGAATGCCTCTTCGGCGTCCTCCCAGATGGGTTCCGAGAGTATGGGTGCCTCGGCGGCGCGCGCGTCCTGGCGCGTCTTGATCGTGGCGGCCAGCGTCGTTCGCGTCAGCGTCGCGGACTCGGTGGCCTCGTCGAATCGGGTCGTGGCGTCAGCGAGTCGCGAGCGGATGTACTCGACATTTCGCCCGCGTTCCAGTCCTTGCTCGGCCTGCTCGTAGGCGCGCTGGCCGCGCTCATAGCTTCGCGGCGCGAGCAGCGCGGCATTGGCGTCGCGAGCCGCCTGGTAGGCGCGATCGGCCTCGGCGAACAGACTGTCGCGCAGGGCCTGGGCACCCGCCGTGCCCGCCAGTGCCAGGCAGAGTGCCAGTGTGGCGATCAGAAAACCTTTGTATTTCATATGCTTAATCAGGACCAATGCGCATTGAGCCGCTATTGTTACCGCGAGCGCCCAACGGCTGCAAGCGGCTGTACCGCGGAATGGGATATTTGCATTCTGTGCGGCAGATCACGTCCTACACGGCAACGAATGCGTACTGTCAAATCCATGCAGTCGAAGTTCTACACTCAATTTGAGGTCAATGACCCGCTGCTGGACCGCTCGGATCGTTTCAGCGGCATCGTCGAGCTCACTCATGAGCACGGCTACAAGGTCTCGGCAGCGCAGCTCACCTGGCTGCTCGCCGAAAACTTCGACATCGAGTACGACCAGCTCGAATTGGTCAACTGGTATCGACTGCATTGAGTGATTTGTGATTTCCCCCTGATTGCCCGGTCCCCCCGCCGGGCTTTTTTTTGCCCGCGAGAAATGCGCGGCCGCCTCAGGCTGCGACGACGAGCTCGTAGCTCGTGTACTTGCGCACGTTGAGCACGCCATCCTCGAAGATCAGGTACTGCCCCTTGATGCCGTTGAGTACTGAGCTGACCTCAGGAGTCTTGTCCAGGTTGTGCGACTTGATCTTCTCGGGCCAGATGTCGACGGGGTAGCTGATATGTGTGTCCTCGGTGTCGACACGCTCGAACACGGCGTCGTCGAACCGGCCCTCAAACCGCGTCGAAACAGCATCTAGCGTGTCCGTGGTGGCGTCGAGGAGCTGTTCGGCGTGCGCGGCCAGGTCGATGGGGTCCGCGTTGCCACGCAACATCTTGCGCCAGTCGGTGCGGTCGCTGACGTGCTGGCTCATAGCATGCTCGATGAGCCCCGCCACTTGCCGTGATCGCGTGCGCAGCACCGGCAAGGCCTGGGTCGCGCCCTGGTCGATCCAGCGTGTCGGGAGCTGGTCCTGGCGCGTGATGCCGACCTTGAGCCCGGACGAGTTGGCGAGGTAGACATAGTGGTCCTGGAAGCAGTGCGTCTGCGCCCAGTCGGGCTCGCGGCAGGTGCCCGCGTCAAAATGGCAGGTGTGTGGCCGTACGATGCACATGTCGCAGGCGGCGAGTCGTTGACTGCAGGGGAAGCAGTAACCCTGGCTGTAGCTCTTCTTGGTCTTGCGGCCACAGTTGGCGCAGTGGATGTTGCCCGTAAAGGTCAGCGTCACGGTTTCGCCGATGAGCGGATTCATGTCCAGCCGCGCCTCGTCGAGGCGCATGGTGTAGCGCACGGGATCCTCGTGGCTCACCGCCATCTTGTCCGCGTGACCCTGTATTTCGCTCATGCTGCCCCCATGTCTCACGCTTGTGGCGCTATCCCGGCTGCGCGCCGGCATGAGACAATACCCGATCGGGGCTCAGACCGCAGGAACTCGCATGGCCGAGCGAACTACCCAAAAACCGACGCAATCCGCGCCCTCGGGCACGCCGGCCGGGGATACCCGCCCGGGCTCGACGTTGCGCGGCATTCCCGTGGTCACGAGCGGCCAGAAGTACGCCCACGAGGCCGGGTTCAAGGCCATCAAGGACGGCGTCAAGCAACGCGGTGACCGGGGCGCCGCACCGCGCGGCGACAAGCCCAAGTGGCTGCGCGCGAAGATGCCTGCCGGTGCGAAATTTTCGGCCGTCAAAAAGACCGTTCGCGAAGGGCGCCTGAGCACGGTCTGCGAAGAGTCGAAGTGCCCGAACATCGGCGAGTGCTGGAATGCCGGCACCGCCACGATCATGGTCATGGGCAGCGTGTGCACGCGCGCCTGCCAGTTCTGCTCCGTCGACACGGGCAACCCGAAGGGGTGGCTCGATCACGAGGAGCCCGAGAACACGGCGATCGCCGTCGAGTCCATGGGTCTCAAGTACATCGTGCTGACCTCTGTCGATCGCGACGACCTGCCCGATGGCGGTGCGGCGCACTACGCGGCTTGCGTGCGCGCGATCAAGCGGCGCACGCCCGAAACGGCCGTCGAGGCGTTGACGCCCGACTTCAGCGGCAACACGGAACACGTCGCCACGGTGCTCGATTCGGGCCTCGAGGTGTTCGCACAGAACGTCGAGACGGTGCAACGCCTCACGCATCCCGTGCGCGACCCGCGCGCGGGCTACCGCCAGACCCTCGACGTGCTCCAGTTCGCCAAGCAGCACCGCCCCGAGGTGCTGACGAAGACGAGCCTCATGCTGGGCCTGGGCGAGACGGACGACGAAATCCTGCAGACGCTCGACGACCTCGCCGGGATCGGTTGTGACATCGTCACCTTCGGCCAGTACCTGCGCCCCACGGTCAACCACTTGCCCGTGGAACGCTACGTCACACCCGACGAATTCCTCGCCTACCGCGAGGCGGGCCTCAAGCGCGGCTTCCTGGAGGTGGTATCGGGTCCGCTCGTGCGTTCGAGCTACCGCGCCGAACGCGTGCTTGAGAAAAACAACGTCGGATTCGATTCCGCCGCAACATCCTGAGAGCCTATCGCGAAGCCATGAGCACCTTTCTGACCGACTACGGACTCTTTCTCGCCAAGACGGTGACGTTTCTCGTCGCCATCTTTGTCGTGTTCGCGATGGCGGCGGCGTTCTCGAAACGTCAGCAGCAGACGGAGACGCTGCGCGTCGACAAGCTCAACGACAAGTACAAGAATCTGTCTCGCTCGCTGCGGCGGGCCATCACGCGTGGCGACGCGCTCAAGGCACTCAAGAAGAAACAGAAGGCCGACCGCAAGGCCGACAAGCAGAACGACACGGCGCGGCCCAAGACCTTCCTGCTCGAGTTCAAGGGCGATATCCGCGCCCAGGGCGTGGCCTCGCTGCGCGAAGAAATCACGGCGATCCTCGCTGTCGCGGGTGAGGGCGACGAGCTGCTGCTGCGGCTCGAGAATCCGGGCGGCATGGTGCACGAGCATGGCCTGGCGGCCGCGCAGCTTGCGCGCGTGCGCGACGCAGGTCTCCGGCTCACCGTGGCCGTCGACAAGGTGGCGGCCAGTGGCGGCTATCTCATGGCCTGCGTGGCCGACCGGATTCTGGCGGCGCCGTTCGCCATCGTGGGCTCCATCGGCGTCATTGCACAGCTGCCCAATTTCAATCGCCTGCTCGAAGAGAAGGGCGTTGATTTCGAGCAGGTCACGGCGGGCAAGTACAAGCGCACGGTCACGATGTTCGGCAAGAACACCGACGAAGACCGGGCCAAGCTCAAGGAAGAGCTCGAGGACATACACCGGCTGTTCAAGGCCGTCGTGACGCGCTACCGGCCCGACATGGATCTGGAGCGTGTGGCCACGGGCGAGCACTGGCTGGGAACGCAGGCGCTGGAATTGGGTCTCATAGATGAGATCACGACAAGCGACGCCTGGCTTTCGGGCGCGTTAGACGCGCGTGATATTTTCTCGGTTAAATACGAGATCAAACGCCCGCTGCAGCAGCGGCTCTCGGGCGCAATCGACAGCGCCGCGTCGCGGCTTGTCGACGGCTTGCGCGGTGGCATGTCGATGCTGCGGCGCGGGTCCTGACAACGGAGCTCACGCCATGAACACAAGCGCGTTTCGCAGAACCACCTCGACGGCCCTGGCGGTCGCCGCACTGGCCACATTCTCGGGCTGCGCGTCGATGGTTTCCGACGCCGATCTCAATGCGCAGGGCCGCGCCACCTTCGAAAAGATGCGCGCCGAGGTGCCTCTGGTTCGCGACCGTCCGACCATCGATTTCGTCTCCTGCGTGGCCGACGCCATTGTCACGCAGCTCGACGGTGAGGCCGCGACCTACGAGTGGGAGCTCGCGATTTTCGACCAGCAGCCCGTCAACGCCTTTGTGCTGCCGGGCGGCAAGATCAGTGTCTACAAGGGGCTCCTGGCCATCACCAAGAACGACGCGCAGCTCGCGGCCGTGATGGGCCACGAGGTCGCGCACGTGACAGAACGCCATCCCGCGGAACGCATGGCGCGTACCAAGGCGACGCAGGTCGGCGTCGGTGTGCTGTCGGGCATCGTGGGCGGCACGCCCATCGCCGCGCAAAGCGCGTCGACGGCACTGCAGATCGGTGCGCAGCTCGGATTGCTGCTGCCCTTCAACCGCGGTCAGGAAAACGAAGCCGATAGCGTCGGTCTCTTGTACATGGCACGCGCGGGCTTCGATCCGCGCGAGAGCATCAAGCTCTGGCAGAACATGCAGAACAGCAAGGACAACGAGCCGCCCGAGTTCATGTCGACGCACCCGTCGAGTGACACGCGTATCGACCGGCTCGTTGACATGTTGCCGGCGGCGTTGCTCGAGTACAACAAGGCGCGATCTAACGGCCTGCGACCCAACTGCCCGCGGCCTTCGTACCTCGATCCGCCGAAAAAGCCTGCCGGCAAGACCTAGTTGCCCGCGCTGATCACGGCCAGCCGGCGCGGGTTGGAATGCGCCGCCGGCGGTTTTTGCATCGACCCGATGCGACCGTCAGATCTGGCGCTCATCACACACGCGCACGCTGATCACGCACGTCGCGGGGCCGCGCGCTACATCGCAGCGCGAGACAGCGTTCCCATCCTGCGCCAGCGGCTTGGCGAAGATCAGCACATCGACGCCGTCGACTACGGCGAGCCGATTCGACTGGGCGCTACCACCGTCAGTTTCCACTCGGCCGGTCACGTGCTGGGCTCGGCGCAGATCCGCATCGAACGCGACGGTGAGTTGTGGGTCGCGAGCGGCGACTTTAAACGCGACAACGACCCAACCTGTGCGCCGTTCGAGGTCGTGCCTTGCGACGTCTTCATTACCGAGGCGACGTTCGCCTTGCCCGTGTACCGCTGGCCGCCGGCTGGCGAGGTGGCACGTGAGATCCTCGAATGGTGGCAAGCCAACCAGCGCGCGGGCCGGCCCAGCGTGTTGTTCAGCTATGCGTTCGGCAAGGCGCAACGCGTGCTTGCCGAACTCGCACCGCTCACAAACCAGCCCGCCTACGTACACGGTGCCGTGCAGACCATTACCGAACTCTACCGCGACGCGGGTGTCACGATGCTCGAGACGATTCCGGTCGACGGTCGTGAGCGCCGCGACTATGCGGGCGAGCTCGTGATCGCGCCGCCCGGTGCGGCCGGGTCGCGCTGGATGCGCCGATTCAAGGGCGCGCAGACGGGGTTTTGTTCGGGCTGGATGCGCGTGCGCGGCAACCGGCGCCGGCGCGGTTTCGATCGGGGGTTCGTCTTGTCGGACCACGCGGACTGGCCGTCGTTGCTCGCAACCATCGAGGAGGTGGGTGCCAAGCGCGTGCTGACGACACACGGTCACAGCGACACGCTCGTACGCCTGCTTCGTGAGCGCGGCGTGGACGCTGCGGAACTCGATCTCCGACCGCTCGAAGGCGACGAGGACGTAGCCGATGCAGCGGTTCACTGAGCTCTACCGCACGCTCGATCAAACCACTTCGACCAACGCCAAGGTGGCGGCCATGGTTGAGTACTTCGCGGCGGCGCCAGGCGCAGACCAGGCCTGGGCCGTGTATTTTCTCTCGGGGCGTCGCCTGCGCCGTCTCGTGGGAGCGAGTCTGCTGCGACAGTGGCTTGCCGAAAGCTCCGAGCTGCCGGAGTGGCTCGTCGAGCAGACCTATGCGAGCGTTGGCGACCTTGCCGAGACTATTGCGCTGTTGCTCGCGGACCGCGTCGCGCCGGACCCGTTCGCCGCGCGCGGGCTCGCCGATTTCGTCGAGGGCGACCTGCTCGCACTGCGCGGGCTTGCCGATGACGCTGCGCGTCGCGCGCGCGTGACGGGCTGGTGGCAGACGCTGCCCTATGACGCCTGCTATCTCGTGAACAAGCTCATGACGGGCGCACTGCGCGTTGGTGTGTCGCAGACGCTCGTGGCGACGGCGCTGGCCCAGGTCTCGGGCCTGCCGCGCCCCGTGATCCTGCACCGGCTCATGGGCGAGTGGACGCCCGATGCCGCATTCGCCGAGGCGCTGCTCGCCGAGGACGACGGCACGGCCGTGCTGTCGCGTCCCTACCCGTATTGCCTGGCCAGCCCCATCGAGCGCCAGCCCGGTGAGCTGTCCGTTGCCGAGGTTGCCGAGCAGCTGGGTGACGTGGCCTGCTGGCAGGCCGAGTGGAAGTGGGATGGCATTCGCGGCCAGCTCATCCGGCGCGAGGGTCAGACGTTTCTCTGGTCCCGGGGCGAAGAGCTCATCACGGGCCAGTTCCCGGAGATTGCCGCGGCCGCCGAGGCGCTGCCCGACGGCACGGTGCTCGACGGCGAGGTACTGGCCTGGCGGAACGATGCGCCCATGCCGTTCTCGGCGCTGCAGCGGCGCATCGGACGCAAGAAGCCGGGTGCCAAGACGCTTGCCGACTATCCCGTCATTCTGCGGTGCTACGACCTGCTTGAAGTCGATGGCGTCGACCTGCGCGAGCAGTCGTTGGCGTCACGTCGGGCGACACTCGAGTCGCTGGCAGCCGGTTTTTCCGATCGCCTGCACCTGTCGGAGGTGCTTGCGGCGCCGAGCTGGTCGGCACTGGCCGAGCAGCGCCAGGCCTCGCGCGAGCGTGCGGTTGAAGGGCTCATGCTCAAACATCGCGCCAGCCGCTACGGCACAGGCCGGCAACGCGGGCTCTGGTGGAAGTGGAAGATCGAGCCGCACACCGTCGACGCCGTAATGCTCTACGCGCAACCCGGTCACGGCCGTCGCGCCAACCTCTACACCGACTACACGTTTGCGGTTTGGGACGGCGAGTTGCTCGTGCCCATCGCCAAGGCCTACTCGGGCCTCGACAACAAGGAAATCGACGAGCTCGATCGCTGGATTCGGCGCAATACGCGCGAGCGCTTCGGGCCCGTGCGTTCCGTCGAGCCGGTGCAGGTATTCGAGCTGGCCTTCGAGGCCATCGCGCGGTCGACACGCCACAAGTCCGGCATTGCCGTGCGCTTTCCGCGCATCCGGCGCTGGCGCAAGGAGCTGGCGCCCGCGGAGGCCGATACGCTTGCGAGTCTCGAGGCGCTGCTGCCATGAGCGGTGCACGCGATCGCGTCGAACGCTGGTTCGCGTCAAGGGGCTGGCAGGTCTTCGACTTCCAGCGCGAGGCCTGGGACGCCTACGCCAATGGCCGCTCCGGCCTGATTCACTCGCCGACGGGT
This sequence comes from Pseudomonadota bacterium, assembly GCA_039821605.1. Classification (GTDB taxonomy): domain Bacteria; phylum Pseudomonadota; class Gammaproteobacteria; order Steroidobacterales; family Woeseiaceae; genus CALBPI01. Next base: position 145,174 of record JBCBNV010000002.1, read on the forward strand.
AGTGGCAAGACGTTGGCCGCCTGGCTGGGCCCGCTTATGGCTTCCGGCGACGAGGACGGCGGCTTGCGCGTGCTCTGGATCACGCCGCTGCGCGCATTGGCCAACGACACCACACGCAGCCTCAGCGAGGCGGCGGCCGCATTGGAGAGCCCCTGGCGTGTGGAGATGCGCACGGGCGATACCGCCCAGTCACAAAAGCAACGTCAACGAACAAAACCGCCCGAGGCGCTGGTCACCACTCCCGAAAGCCTGTCGGTGCTGCTGAGTTACGCCGATGGCGGCAAGCTGTTCCGAAACCTCGAGGCCGTCGTCGTTGATGAGTGGCATGAGCTCATGGGTAACAAGCGGGGCGTGCAGCTCGAGCTCTGCCTCGCGCGGCTCACAGCCTTGCGCCCGGGTGTGCCCGTATGGGGATTGTCGGCCACGCTCGCCAATCTCGACGAGGCGCGCGACGTGTTGTGCTGGGGGCGAGACGCACCCGCGCTTGTGCAGGGCGCACTGCCCAAGAAGACCAGCATCGAGGCGCTCTACCCGGAGACGCTCGAGCGCTTCCCCTGGGCGGGCCGGCTGGGCATCGGTCTTGTCGATGCCGTCGTTGCTCAGCTTGAGCGCGCCAACACGACGCTCGTATTCACCAACACGCGCTCGCAAGCCGAGCTTTGGTTCGAAGCACTCATGAAGGCGCGCCCCGACTGGGTCGGCACGCTCGCGCTGCACCACGGCAGCATCGACCGCAAATTGCGTCGGCGCATCGAGCAGGGTATCGCCGACGGTCACTTGCGCGCCGTCGTCTGCACGTCGTCGCTGGATCTGGGCGTGGACTTCGCGCCCGTCGACCAGGTGCTGCAGGTGGGCAGTCCAAAGGGTGTGGCACGGCTCATGCAGCGCGCAGGTCGCAGTGGCCACCAGCCCGGTGCCGTGTCGGCTGTGTGTTGCGTGCCGACCTATGCGCTCGAGCTCGTCGAAATCGTCGCCGCGCGCGACGCCTGGCGACAGCGCGACATCGAGGCGCGCTGGCCGCTGCGCCGCTCGCTCGACGTGCTCGTGCAGCACCTCGTGACCATCGCACTGGGCGGTGGCTTCGAACCCGGGGCTATGCTCGACGAGGTGCGCCAGACGCATGCCTTTGCCGAGATCACGGAGACCGAGTGGGGCTGGTGTCTCGACTTCATCACCCGAGGCGGGCAGGCCTTGTCGGGCTACCCGCAGTTTCGCCGCGTCGAATCAGTCGATGGCGTCATGCGCATGACCGACCGTCGGCTCTCGCGCCAACACCGCATGAGTATCGGCACCATCTCGAGTGACACGGCGATGCGCGTCAAATGGCTGTCGGGCGGTTCGCTGGGCACGATCGAGGAGGGCTTCATCTCACGGCTCGACAAGGGCGACCGCTTCCTGTTCGCCGGGCGCCTCGTCGAGCTCGTGCAGGTGCGCGACATGACGGCCTACGTGCGCCGCGCCAAGGGCAGCCGCAAGGCCGTGCCGCGCTGGCAGGGTGGGCGCATGCCGTTGTCGACGGCGCTCGCAGACAGCATGCTGGCCGTGCTTGCGCGCTTTGCGGCGGGTGATCGTGACGACCCCGAGCTTGGCATCGTGGCGCCGTTGCTCGAGCACCAGGGCGCAGTCTCGCGCCTGCCGGCACCGGGACTGCTGCTCGTCGAGCGCTGTCGAACCCGCGAAGGGGTCAGCCTGTTCTTCTACCCGTTCGCCGGGCGGCTCGTGCACGAGGGTATGGCGACGCTCGTGGCCTGGCGCATCAGTCGCGAGCGCCCGATCACGTTCACACTGTCCGTCAACGACTACGGCTTCGAGCTGCTCACGCAGCAAGACATCGACATCGACAAGGAGTCCGTGCAGCGCTGGCTGGCGACCGACGGCCTCGTCGACCACCTGTATGCGAGCGCCAACCTGAGCGAAGCTGCCAAGCGGCAGTTTCGCGACATCGCGCGCATCGCGGGGCTCGTGTTTCAGGGCTACCCGGGCAGCGGCAAATCGACGCGCCAGATCCAGGCCTCGAGCGGTCTCATTTTCGATGTACTCGAGCGCTACGACGGCGACAACCTGCTGCTCGACCAGGCGCGCCGCGAAGTGCTTGAGGCGCAGCTCGAGTCGCAACGCATGCGCGCCGCCCTCGAGCGGCTTGCGAGCTGCGAGGTGGCGCTTATTCACACTGAGGCGCTGTCGCCGTTCGCGTTCCCGCTTTGGGCCGAGCGGCTGCAGAGCCAGATCATGTCGTCAGAGACCTGGCGGGCGCGTGTCGAACGCATGGCCGCGCGCCTCAATGCCGGCGCCGAACGCGGGCGGCGCGCCTCGTGAGCGCGGGCATGCAGGAAGACAGTGGCGCTGTCGACGTTGACGTTGCGGGCGAGACGCTCTTGCTGCTGCCCGAGCGCGCCGCGGCCTGGCCCGCGATGCGGACAATGATCGTTGCCGACTGGCATCTCGGCAAGGCCGCCGTTTTCGGCAGCCGTGGCCTGGCCATTCCCGACGGCGATACCACGCGCGATTTCGAAACGCTGGGCCGGCTCATCGCGCGACACGCGCCGGAGCGGTTGCTTGTGCTTGGCGATCTCATGCACGCACCGCCGCGGCCGGGCGACGACTGGCCGCAGCAACTCGCGGCCTGGTTGGCCGGGTTCCCGGGTCTGGAATTCAGCGTCGTTGCGGGTAATCATGACCGTGTACCCGCAAGCGCGTTGCCGGCCGGCCTTGATGCACGCATCCGCTGGTACGACGACCACCTCGACGAAGGCCCGTTTCGGTTTGCGCACGAGCCCGAGGCCGCCGACGGTCGCTACGTACTCGCGGGCCACCTGCACCCGACGCGCCGGCTCGTCATGGGCGCCGATCGCGTGCGTGCGCCGGCATTCTGGTTCCGCGATCACTGGGCCGTGCTGCCGGCCTATGGTGGTTTCACGGGTGGCATGAACATCAAGCCCGAGCGCGGCGATCGCGTCTTCGTGACCGGGCCAGACGCGGTTGTGGAGGTGACGGGCGCATGAGCTTCAAGGATCATTTTTCTGGCCACGCCGCAGACTATGCGCGGTTCCGGCCGTCGTATCCGCCGTCGCTGTTTGCCTGGCTTGCGCGCCAGGCGCCCGCGCGCCGACTCGCCGTCGATTGCGGCACGGGCAACGGCCAGGCCGCCAACGCGCTGGCCACGCACTTTGACCGGGTCGTCGCGAGCGACGCCAGTGCGCCGCAGGTGGCGCAAGCGCGGGGACCCGCCAACGTCTGCTACGAGGTTGCGCCTGCCGAAGCCGACGTTGTCGAGGCTGGTACCGCGGATCTCGTGACTGTGGCGCAGGCCTTGCACTGGTTTGATGTGGACGCGTTCTATGCGACGGCGGCGCGTGCATTGGCGCCCGGTGGTTTGTTGGCCGTCTGGACTTATGAGCTCATGACCGTGAGTGCCGACGTTGATGCGGCCGTGCTCGGGTTCTACCGCGGCGCCATCGACGGCTACTGGCCGCCCGAGCGCGACCATGTCGAAGACGGCTACCGCGACATTGTTCCGCCCTGGCCCCGCCTGGCGACGCCGCGCTTCGAAGTGCGCGCCAACTGGCGCGCCGGTGACGCGCTGGGCTATCTCGCGAGCTGGTCGGCCGTGCGCCGCTACCGGCGTGCAACGGGCCACGACCCCGTGGCGGCGCTCGCCGACACGCTGCGCGCCGCCTGGGGGCCGCAGCGGCGCAGCGTGCGCTGGCCGCTTGTCCTGCACGCCTTCCGCAGGCCTTCAACCCCCTGATTTTGCTAGACTCGACCCATGGCACGAGTTCCGAGAATCCAGGGGCGGTCAGTGTTCGGCGAGACCGAGTGGCAGGCGTTGTCCGCGCGACAACCCTGGCGCGGCGTGCTGCTCGTGGCGCACGCGTGGCTTGTCATCGGCCTGGCAGCGGCACTGGCCATCGCCGTGCCCAACGTGCTGACCATCACGTTGGCGGTGCTCGTCATCGGGTCTCGCCAGCTGGGCCTCGCCATTCTCATGCACGATGCGGCGCACGGGATGCTGGCGACACGGACGCGCTGGAATGACCTGCTGGGCCAGTGGTTCTGCGCCGTGCCCACGGGTATCGATCTCGGTGAGTACCGCCAGTACCACCTGCGCCATCACGCCTACGCGCAACAGGAAGAGGACCCCGACCTCGTGTTGTCGGCGCCGTTCCCGATTGCGCGGGCGAGTCTCGCGCGCAAGGTTCTGCGTGACCTCACGGGGCTGACATTCCTCAAGCTGCGTGTGCTGCCGTTCGTGCTGGCGCTGTTTGGCCGCTACCGCCTGCGCCGTTCGGATTACCTGCTCCTGGGATTCAACGTTGGCCTGGCACTCGTCGCCTGGTCGGCCGGACTGCTCTGGGCCTACGCGCTGCTTTGGCTGCTGCCCGCGGCCACCTGGAACATGCTCGTTACGCGCATTCGCAACATTGCGGAGCACGCCTGCATGACCAACGACCCCGACCCCTGGCGCGTGGCCCGAACCACGCACGCCAATTGGCTCGCGCGCGCGTTTGTTGCGCCTTACTACGTGAACTACCACGCCGAGCACCACCTGTTCATGTCGGTGCCTTGCTACCGCCTGCCCGCCATTCACCGCGCGCTCGTCGCGTCGGGCGAGGCCGAGTCACATGCACTCCCGGTTACGCGTGGTTACGCAGCCGTACTCCAGGAAGCCGGGAGCGCCTGATGCGCGCAGCGCGCGTCCTGCACGGTGCCGCACTGGCTGGCGCACTTCTTGTTCTCACAGGTTGCAGCCTGCTGCAGCCGGGTTTTGGACCGGACACTTCCCGTGCCGATGCACCTCAGGTGCCGATCACTTTCGATGGCGCGCCGCAGACCGAGCACGTGTTCGAGATCACGGACGCTGCGCAAAGCGTCTACGGCGAGGTGCAGGTCATCGAGGCGCGCGACGCCGATACCTTCTCTGACATCGCGCGCAGCTACGGGCTGGGCTACGACGAACTCGTGCACGCCAATCCCGAGGTCGACCCCTGGCTGCCGGGCGCGGGCACGCGCATCGTGCTGCCCACGCGTTTCGTGCTGCCCGACGCACCGCGCGAGGGCATCGTGCTCAACATTGCGGCCAAGCGCCTGTTTGCGTTTCAAGCGGCTACCGAGACGGCGCCCGCCACGGTGACCAGCTACCCCATCGGTATCGGTCGCGTCGGCTGGGCAACGCCAATCGGTTCGAGCGAGGTCATCGCCAAGGCGACGGACCCGGCCTGGTATGTGCCCGCATCGGTGCGCGCCGAGCACCGGGCGCTCGGCGACCCGTTGCCCGCAATCGTGCCGCCAGGGCCCGACAACCCGTTGGGACGCCACGTACTCAAGCTCGACATGCCCGGCTATTTGCTGCACGGCACCAACCAGCCCTACGGCGTCGGCATGCGTGTGAGCCATGGTTGCGTGCGGCTCTACCCCGAGGACATCGAGGTCCTCTACGGCGTCACAGGTCTCGGCACACGCGTCACAATCGTCAACGAGCCCGTTTCGGTCGGCGTTCGCGATGGCGTGACCTACGTGGTTGTGCACCCGCAGCTCGAGGATGACGAACGCGCCTGGCAGGACCTGGCCGCAGCGGGACTGGCCGCCTTCGAGCAGCCCGACGTTGAGGTGACCGCGCTCGTGGCTGACGGGGTGGCGCGCGCCATGGCCGTCCGCGATCCGCTGCAGCAGCGCTACGTGAGCAACGTCGCGGCGCCGCCCGCGGATGCGCCCGACCGTGAGACTGTGGCCAGGCTGCTCGATGAGCTCATGCAGGAAGATGCCGATGCGGACAGTGCCGAGCCCGAGGTCAGCAACTGATGCCGCGCACCGACGAGTGGCTGCGCGTGGTCTACGGCGAAGCGGCGCGCAAGATCGAGGAACGCGACAAGGCGCGCGAAGCGGCTCAGCGGCAGAGCGACAAGAAGTCGGCGTACCCCGAATCCAGGCCACCCACAGAGCCGGGTGCCGCGCGACCGTTGTAGGTGTGCCAGAACAGCCAGTCACCGTGACTCGGGTGCTCGGCAAGGTCGTCGAGCAGGCAGGCCATGGCCTTGCCCGTGTAGGTTGTCTCGAGGGGCAGCCCCCAACGACGCATGGATTCATCCACGGCGCGCTGCGAGGCGGGTGTGACATCGGCGTAGTCCTCGCCGAGGTAGTCCTCTCGTATCGTGACACGCTGCCAGGGCGTCTCCAGCGCGCCCACGCGCGGATCGTGCCGCTGCAGCAGGTGGGCGAGCTTGGTCGTGAGCTTCTTCATGCCGATCGCATGGACCTGCGATGGTGCCGTCACGCGAACCGCGTGGACCTGTGTGGGCCAGTCGAGCAACGCGAGACCGACGGCGAGCCCCGCGGCCGTACCCATCGTGCCTGCGGCGACATAAATGCGTTCGGGTGGCTGGGGCCGCTTCCACTGCGTGGCCAGCTCGAGCGCAGCGTTGACATAACCGACGCTGCCACGCGGTGACGTTCCCCCCAGCGGCACCACCGTCAGCCCGGCCTCGGCACCGTCGCGAAGCTGGCGCATGAGGTCCACGCGCGCGCGACGCGCGGCCGGCGAGCGCAACAGGCGGCTGTCGATCTGCTGGTGGCGTTCCAAAGTGCCGCGCACATAGTCGGTCATGCGCTGCGGCAGCATCATGCCCGTCGTGCGTACGCCCACGGAACCGCCGTGAATGGCCGTGGCCAGCACATGGTTCGAGCCCACGCCGCCGAAGGTCACCACGTCGGTGCTGCCGCGTTGGCGCGCGTCGCCAAGCAGGTATTCGAGCTTGCGAATCTTGTTGCCGCCGTAGACGGGGTGGGTGCGATCGTCCCGCTTGACCCACAAAGCGCGACGCCGATCACCGAGTCTTTGCAGCGGTGTGGGGTAGTCTCCCAGAGGCAGGCGCGGCAGATGCCGCGTGAGCGCCGGGAAGCGTTCCGCGAGATAGCTGTAGCCTGCGGGTTGGTTGAAAGTCATGCGCGGCCATAGAATACCCGAAGCCCGTTCACGCGTGTCGTGATCGCGGCCCTACCCGGTGGCACGGAGCAGATTTGGCGCAGCACGATATCAACGGCATGACGATCGTCGAGGCGCCCGCCGCCGACGACCGCATCGATGTCGACGCAAGGCCCGTCGCCGCGTTCCTCGGTCGCGCTGCGGCGGGCCCCGTCGATACGGCTGTCGTGATCAACAGTCTCGCCCACTTCGATCGCGTCTTCGGCGGTGATTGGTCTGCCAGTGCGCTGGGTCTGACACTGGCCCAGTATTTTCAGCACGGCGGTCGCGAGGCGGCCGTGGTGCGGATTGCCAACAACGCCACGGGCGGACGCGTCGAGTTGCCCACGGACCGCGCGCCGCTCGCGCTCGTCGCCCGCAACCCCGGGTCGCGAGAACGTCTGCGGGCCTCAGTCGACTACGACAGCATCGAAGACGACGACGCGTTCAACCTCACGGTGCAGCGTCTCGATGTCGTCACGGGGCAGATTGCCGACCAGGAAATCCATACGGCGCTGTCGGCGCAGGTCGAGGCGCGCAGATTCATCGGGCGCGTACTCGAGTCCTCGACGCTGGTTCGGCTTGACCCGACTGCCGTGGACGTGGCGCGGCCGCAGGCCATGCGCACGACGATCACGAACACGGCCATCGGCTACGTCGAGATGGCGGCGCACGGTGGCGATGGCGCGCCGCTCACCGATTACGACCTCATCGGGTCCGACCGCCTGGGCACGGGTCTGTTCGCGCTGGACGCCGTGCCCGAAATTGACCTGCTCTACGCTTGCGGCGACCGCGGTCTGTCGCGCGCAGGACCCGCGTTCCACTTTGCCGCCGAGCGCTACTGCCAGTCGCGCAATGCGTTGCTCATCGTCGACCCGCCCGCGGACGGCAGCCATCCGTTGGGGCGGCATGGCGCCGGCGCCGAGGCCTGGCGCCACGGTCAAAATGCGCTGACCTACTACCCGGCCCTGCGACACCGCGAGGATGAGACGCCCGATCCGTTGCCTGCCGCGGGTGCGCTGGCCGGGTTGCTCGCGCGCCAGGACAGGCGCTGCCACGTCTGGGCCGCGCTGGCCGATGACCTGCGGCAAAACTCCGCGGCCCTGCACCGTGACTGGCTGCCCTGGGCCGCGCTTGAGACCGACGATGCGCTGCGTCTGCTGCGCGCGGGCGTCAATCCCCTACTTACGGGCACACAACGGCGCATGTTGTTCCCAGGGCTTGTGACCTGCGCCAATGCCAGTGACCGGGAGCGCGGTGCGCTGGCCCGGCAGCGGCTCAATCAGTTCATTCTGCGGCGTATCGAGTTGGGCACCCGTTGGGCCGTGTTCGCACCGCGCGGCGAGGCCACATGGCGCCGGGTCCAGGACCAGGTAGCCGAGTTCTTGCGGACGCTGGCCGGGCGCGGTGCATTCGAGACGGAGGCGGGTTGGTCGGTTCGCTGCGATGCCGGCACCAATGCCGATACCGATGCCGACGATGGGCCTGAGGAAGGCGTCCGATTCCTGATCGCGTTCATGCCGCGCGGCGCGCACGAGCCGCAGATGTATTCCATCGTCCAGCACCGCGACGGCACATCGGCCTGTCGCGCCGCGTTCGAGTACCCCGCAACCTGAAGGCGTGACCGTCCCGCATCCGCCTCGCCGGGCGCCGCGAATCCATCGGTGAACCCGAATTATGGATCGCGTCATGAACAACAAGAACGCTGACCGCCGCGACGACGTTTCGCCCGCCATGCTTGTGGCCGGCGCCGTCTACGCCATGTCGCTGCTTTCTGCACTCTGCGCACTGGCCGGCTGAGCGACGCCATAGCCGCCGCCGCCAGGCGTCTCGATTTGGATTGCGTCGCCTGCCGCAAGCGTGGCGCTGGCGACACCGGACAGCGTCTCCTCGTCGCCGGACGCGCGGATGACGCGATTGTTGCCGGGCATCCCCGGTTCGCCACCCGCCAATCCTGATGGCGCCCGTGATCGAAACCCGGACAGAATGGAGACGGTGACGGGTTCGGTCATCAGTAGCTGCCGCACGACACCGTCACCGCCACGGTGCGCACCGGCACCGCCCGACCCGCGTCGAATGTGAAACGCGACGACGCGCACGGGCAGGCGCGACTCGAGCACTTCGGTGTCGGTCAGCCGGCTGTTGGTCATGTGGCTTTGTACGGCGTGGGCGCCGTCAAAGTCGGCACCCGCACCTGTGCCCCCCGCGATCGTCTCGTAGTACTGCACCGCGTCGTTGCCGAACGTCAGGTTGTTCATGGTGCCCTGAGCGTTCGCCATGACACCGAGTGCCGCGTAGAGCGCGTTGGTCACGCACTGCGAGGTTTCGACGTTGCCGGCCACAACCGCCGCGGGCGGGGCGGGATTGAGAAAGCTGCCCTCGGGTACGGTCAGCGTGACCGGCGCCAGACAACCGTCATTGAGCGGGATGTCGTGGTCGACGAGCGTGCGCAACACGTAGAGCACAGCAGCGCGTGTTACGGCCAGTGGCGCGTTGAAGTTGCCTTCGTGCTGCGCTGAGCTGCCCGTGAAATCGACGTGTGCGTGGTCGCCATCGATCGCGATGCGCGCGCGGATGACGAGGCCGTTGTCGAGCTCAAGCTGCGCGCTGCCGCCGCTACGGCCCCGCAGCGCGCGGCGCACGCAGCCGGCGGCGTTATCGTGTACGGCAGCCATGAATTCGCTCACGCGACCGGCGCCAAACTGGTCGCGCATGGCATCGACCTGGCGCACGCCCTCGCTGAGTGCTGCCACCTGTGCCCGCAGGTCGGCGAGATTGCGTGCCACGTTGCGCGCCGGGTGTTCGAGGCCCGTCAGAACGCGTGTGAGTGTCTCTGTGTCGAATCGCCCCCCGCGCACGATACGGAGATTGTCGATGAGCACGCCTTCGTCGTCGATGTGTCGGCTGTCTGCGGGCATGGAACCCGGCGCTATACCGCCCACGTCGGCGTGGTGGGCGCGCGTCGCGAGGTAGCAGAAGGTGGCGCCCGCGTCGTCGGGCACGGCCTGCACCAGAGTAATGTCGGGCAAGTGCGTGCCGCCCGCGTAGGGGCTGTTGAGCGCGATGACGTCGCCGGGTGCCAGATCGCCCGCGCGCGCGTCGATGACGTGCCGGACGCTGGCACCCATGGAGCCCAGGTGCACGGGCATGTGGGGCGCGTTGGCGATGAGGCGACCCTGGCCGTCGAACAGCGCGCAGGAGAAGTCGAGCCGCTCGCGAATGTTGACCGAGTGGGCGGTGCGCTCGAGCACGTGCCCCATGTGTTCGGCGACCTGGCGGAACCGGTTGTTGAAGACCTCGAGCCAGGCTGCGTGGTCGACGTCACTCGGCGCGGCGGCTTTCGCGTGGCGCTCGAGGCGCAGCCCGCCAGCGTCGTCGCGCGCGAGTCGCCAGCCCGGGTCGACGGCGAGTGTGGCGTGCGCATCGATGATGATGGCGGGCCCGTCAATCCCCGCCTCGCCGACATCGCCTGAGCGCCAGACGGCGGCTTCCAGGGTTTGGCCCTGCACGTGGAGCGTAGCGCTGCCGCAGGCGGCGCCCTGCGGCTGGTCGACGGCGCTCGTCGCGGGCGCCGCGGTGCGTTCCGTGATGTGACGGACGCGCAGTGCAAGGACCTCGGGCGTGGACTCGGACTCGATGCCGAAACGGCGCCGGTGCGCGGCGTCGAATGCGCGTTGCATGGCCTCTTCCGTGTCCAGTGCCACGGCAATCGGCGCGTCGGCGCCGGGCACCTGCAGCACGGCATCGAATTCAACGCGCTCGGACGCCGTGAGCGACCTGATGATTGCAGCACGCTCGCGCTCAATGTCCGCCGCGGCGTCACGCAGGGGCGCCCCGATCGCGACCTCGCGCAATGTCATGCGATCAGCCAGTCCGATACCCAGCGCCGAGAACACCCCCGCGAAGGCGTGCACCCGAATGCGGGTGATGTCGAGTGCGTCGGCGACGCGACAGGCGAGCTGACCCGCTGCGCCGCCAAATGCCATGAGCGTGAAGCTGCGCACGTCTTCGCCACGCTGCAGCGTTTCCCGGCGGATGGCTGCGGCCATGTTGTCGACGGCCACGGTGGCAAAGCTCTCGGCAAGGCTCACGGCATCGTCGCCGCCGGCCGCGACGTCGAGCAGGGCGTCTCGACTCGCATCGAGCGACAGCGGCGCGTCGCCATCTGGACCGAAAACGCGCGGCACAAAATCGACAGGCAACCGGCCCAGCACCACGTTGGCGTCGGTCACCGTAGCCGGACCGCCCTTGCCGTAGGCGGCCGGGCCCGGATCGGCGCCCGCGGAATCGGGCCCGACGACGAAGCGCTCATCGCGATAGAAGAGGATCGAGCCGCCGCCTGCGGCGATGGTCTCGAGACGCAACATGGGTGTCGTCAGCCGGTAGCCGCCGATGCGGTTGTTGGTGCGCTGCTCGAGCGCCCCCTGCCAGACGCAGACGTCGGTCGACGTGCCGCCCATGTCGAAGCCGACCATGCGTTCACCGGGTTCCGCACTGCGTGCGATGCCGACGATGCCGCCTGCGGGCCCCGACAACACCGCGTCCTTGCCGCGGATGGCGTCCGCGTCGACGAGGCCGCCGTTACTCTGCATGAACGTGATGTCGTCGCAGTCACAGACGTCGCCGAGCGCGCCTCTGAAGCGTTGCAGGTAGCGCGCGAGTACGGGCGTGAGCCAGGCGTCGACGAGTGTGGTTTCGGTTCGCGCCAGATAGCCTTGTGCGGGCGCGGTCTCGTGGCTGCAGGTGACAGCACTCAGGCCGGCGGCGCGCGCGATGGCGGCGGCCTGGCGTTCGTGCTCGGCGTGGCGCCAGCCGTGCAGCAGCGACACGGCCAGTGTGTCGATACCCGCCGCCACGAGTGCCGCGAAGTGGGTCGCAAGTGCGCCCGGATCCGGCGCGGTGAGTTCGTTGCCCGCGACGTCGAGACGCCCCTGACAGGTCAGCACGCGCGTCACCGGTACTCGGCGCTTTCTGACGTGCAGGGCGAACAGCTCGTCGCGGCGCTGGTCGCCAATCTCGAGCAGATCGGCGAAGCCTTTGGTGACGAGGAGTGCCGTGGGCGGGGCCCGCCCCTCGAGCAGCGCGTTGGTGGCGACGGTGGTACCGATGCGGATGCTGTCGACGCGGGCCGGCGTCTTGCCGCGCAACAGCCGCGCGATGCCTTCGGCAGGCGCGTCGGTGTAGCGACCAGGTTGTTCGGAGAGCAGCTTGGTGGCGGCCAGCGTGCCGTCAGGACGGCGCGCGACGATGTCGGTAAAGGTACCGCCGCGATCGATCCAGAACTGCCAGCCAGGGCGCTTATCGCGGGGGCGCGTCATCGTCGGGTACCATAGCATGATGACGCGCGAGGCCACCGTTCTCTACACGTTGCTCGCCTACAACGTGCTGCTCATCGGGATCGGCGTCTGGGCATCGCGGCGTAATCGCGATGCGCACGATTTCCTGCTGGCCGGTGGCAAGCTCGGCGGCTGGGTGGCTGGACTGTCGGCCAGCGCAAGTTCCTCTTCAGCGTGGACGCTTCTGGGCGTCAGTGGCGCCGCCTATGCCTGGGGCGTCTCGGCGCTGTGGCTGTTTCCGGCCACGCTGGGCGGCTTCCTGCTCAACTGGCTCGTCATTGCGCCGCGACTGCGCAGACTGGCACGCGAGGGTGGCGAGCTCACCTTGTCCGAGGTCGTGCTGCCCGCGTCGCTCGGCACAGCGCGTTTGCCGCTGTTGCGCCTGTCGGCCGTGATCATCTGTTTCTGCTTCCTGTTCTACATCGCTGCGCAGTTCGACGGCGCCGGCAAGGCGTTCGCCGCCAACTTCGGCTGGTCGCAACAAGCCAGTGTGCTGGTCGGCGCGGGCATCGTCATGCTCTACACGCTGGTGGGTGGTTTCTGGGCCGTGAGCGTCACTGATGCGCTGCAGGCCCTGGCCATGATGCTCGTCGCCGTGGTGTTGCCCGTCGTTGCCGTGGCCGCGGCATCGGCCACACCGGCCGCCTGGGACGCGGCCCTGTCGGGGTCGATCGTTCGCGACCAGCCGGGCGTGCTGGGGCTCGCCTTTATCCTGGGTACGCTGGGTATTGGCCTCGGGTATCCGGGCCAGCCGCACGTCGTGAATCGCTTCATGGCACTGTCCGACGACGCGGCGCTGCGGCGGGGTCGCGCGATTGCGATCGGCTGGGCGCTTGTCGTGTACACGGGCATGCTGGCGCTCGGGCTCGCAGCGCGCGCGCTCTACGCCACGGTGCCCGACGGGGAGCAGGCGCTGTTTGTGGCCGCGTCGGCGTTGCTGCCACCCGTGATTGGCGGTGTCGCGCTCGCGGCCGTGTTGTCGGCGATCATGTCGACCGCCGACAGCCAGCTGCTGGCCGCCGCGGCGGCCGTTGCGCACGACTGGCGCGGCGAGAATGCGTCTGCCCAGGACGCGCCGCGCCTCGCGCGCGTTGTGGTCATTGCGCTGGCAATCGCGGCAACGGCCATCGCCCTGTTCGTCCCGGCGGATATTTTCTCGCGCGTGCTGTTTGCCTGGCACGCGCTGGGCTCGGCATTCGGGCCGCTGCTCGTCGCACGGCTTTGCGAGTGGCAGTTGCCGCCGTCGACAGCGCTGGCCGTCCTGCTCAGTGGCTTCGGCTTGACCGTCGTCGCCAACGCCATGCCCAACACGCCCGGCGATTGGGTCGAGCGGCTCGTGCCATTGGGCGTCGCGATGGGCATTGCGTTCGCAACAAGGAGGCGCGCGGCATGAAGCTTGGTGGTGCGCTGCGAATTGCGGGCTTGGTCGCGCTGGGATTGCTGTTCCTCCTGGCGCTGTGGCTCGTGTTCGCGCTCACAGATACAGCGCTCGATCTTTGGGCGCGGTTGCTCACGGCACCGCTGCCGTTTCGGATCGCGGCCGTTGCGGCCGTCATTGCCCTGGTGGCCGTGTTCGGCTGGTTGGGCTGGCGCCTGCTGGCACCGCGTTCGCGCGCGAAGCCACCCGCCGAAGTGCCCGCGCTCGACGAGTCGGCGCTGCGCGGGCGACTCGACGATGTCGTTGCGCAAGGCGTGGACGCCAGCGCCGCGGCCCAGGAGCTGACACTGCTCGACGCGCAGCGCGCGGGCAGTGAGCTGACGATCGCGCTATACGGCGAGGTCAGCACCGGCAAGTCCTCGCTGGCCCGCGCGCTGCTGCCCGGTGCCAAAATCGAAGTCAGCCCGTTGGCCGGCAGTACAACGGAGATCGCGCGCCACCGCTGGCAGGCGCAGACGGGCGCGGAGATCACGATTGCGGATCTGCCCGGGCTCGAGGCTATCGGCCGCGAGCTCGATGGGTCGATGCTCGATGAGGCCCGCCGTGCGCACGCCGTCGTCTTCGTCACGGATGGCGATCTCAACCGCCAACAGGTCGAGGCGCTGCAAAAGCTCCGCGATATCGGTAAGCCGCTCATCGTGACGCTCAACAAGGCCGACCGCTACGACGCCGCGGAGCGCGCGCAGTTGCTGGAACGGCTGCAGCAGCGGCTCGGGGCGCCTGCCGGCGACGTCGCGGCACCGCAGGCCCTTGTCGTGACCATTGCTGGCGGCGACGAAACGGTGTTGAGTGACGACGGCACGGGTGGTGAGTCCACAGAAACCCGCGAACGCGCCAGTGATCTGAGCCAGCTCGTGCTGGCGCTCGAGGAGCTGCTCGGGGGCGACCTCGGCACCGTCAATGCGCTGCGCGAGCACGCCTTGCTGACGCTCGCAGCCGAGAAGCTCGCGCGTGCCGAAGCCGATTACCGTTCACAACGAGCCGAACAGATTGTGCGCGGCGCAACGCGACGCGCCGTGCTGGGCGCGCTTGCCGCCGTGACGCCCGGCACGGACATCGTGATCCAGGGCTACATCGGCACCCAGATGACGAAGGACCTGTGCCGCCTCTACGGCCAACAGGCCCGCGACATCGAAGTCGAGCGCTTCCTGGACCTGAGCCAGAGCCGCGTGGGCAAGGCCTTGCCCGTGGCGCTGGCCATCGCGGGAAATGGGCTCAAGGCCTTCCCGGGTGTCGGTACGATCGCGGGCGGACTCGTGCACAGTGTGGCCTACGGCCTGATCTTTGATGCCGTGGGCCGCGGCCTGGCGGCCTCGCTCGAGCGCGAGGGCGCGTTCTCTGCCAAGGCTGCCGCTGCGGCCGTTGAAGAGGGACTCGATGAGTATCTGGAACAGGGTGTCCGCCGTGTGGCGCGGCTGGCGCTCGACCAATCCGAGCGACGCGACGACCGCTGAGCCCGGCGACGGCGGGGCGCACAACCTGGCTCTCGCGCGCGAGTCGCTGACGGAGTTGCTCGACGATGAGCGCCTGCCGGCGCCGTTGCGTGCGGCCCTGTCCGACGACTACGCGCAGGTGCGTGCCCTGCTCGACAAGCTAGAGCAGGGGCATCTTCACATTGCCGCGTTCGGCCGCGTGAGCACGGGCAAGTCCTCGCTGCTCAACGCGCTCGTGGGAGAGGACGTCTTCAGCGTCAGCGCACTGCACGGCGAGACGCGCTCGACGGCCATGGCCGCACTGGACGAGCGTCCCGCGGGCGGTTTGTTCGTCATCGACACGCCGGGCATCGACGAGGCCGACGGCGAGGCGCGTGAGCAGATGGCCGAGGAGGTCGCGCGGCGCGCCGACATCATCCTGTTCTGCGTGGACAGCGATCTCACGGACAGTGAGTTCCGCGCGCTCGAGGTGCTTGCGAAACTGGGCCCGCCATTGCTGCTCGTACTCAACAAGGCAGACCGCTACACGGACAACGAGCGCGACTTGTTGCTCGAGGCTCTGGCCCGCCACACCGAGAATCTGCTGCCCGCCGATCGCATCATCGCGGTTGCCGCCAACCCGTCTCCGGTAACCGTGGTGACCCAGGATGCGGATGGCAACGAAGCGACGACCACACGGGAGCGTGCGGCCGAGCTGGGTGATCTACGCGAGCGGCTCTGGCGCATTGCGGAGCAGGAGGGCAAGACGCTGGCGGCGCTCAATGCGTCGCTGTTTGCGGCCGACCTGTCCGACAAGGTGGGACAGCGCCTGCTGGAGGCGCGCGGCCAGATCGCCGACGAACTCGTGCGCACCTACTGCATCGCCAAAGGCGTGGCCGTCGCCGTGAACCCGCTGCCCGTTGCCGACCTGTTCGCGGCCGCGGCCATCGATGTCGGCATGGTCGTACACCTGTCGCGCGTGTTTGCGCTGCCGTTGTCGCGGAACGAGGCCGGGCAACTCGTGCGTGTGATCAGTACCGAAGCACTGGCGCTCATGGGTACCGTGTGGGCTGTTCACTTCGTGTCGAGCGCGCTCAAGGTCGGCACTGCGGGCCTGTCAACGCTTGTGACGGCGGGCGCACAGGGCGCCGTCGCCTACTACGGCACCTACGTCGTCGGGCAGGTTGCGCGCCGCTACCTGGCGGCGGGCTGCTCCTGGGGTGAGGCAGGCCCGAAGCAGGTTGTGCGCGACATTCTCGAGAGCCTCGACCGCGATTCCATTTTGCAAAGTGCGCGCGATGACATCCGGGCGCGACTGCGCGGGGTCGGGCGGCAGTGACGCCGGAACGCGCGCAGCGCGAACAACGCATCCGCGACGCCGTGTGCCAGATCCCGGCGGGACGCGTGGCCAGCTACGGCGATGTGGCGAAGCTTGCCGGGCTACCACGTGGCGCGCGCGAAGTGGGGCGTGTCCTGCGCGAGTTGCCCGATGGCAGCGACGTGCCCTGGCACCGTGTCGTCAACGCAAGAGGTGATATCCGCCTGGCGCTCGACGCACCCGCCGGTCGTGAGCAACGTGACCGCCTGCGCGCCGAGGGCGTCGTGGTCGAGCGCGGGCGCATTGCGATGGCGACCTACGGCTGGCGCGTCGATGCCGATCTGCTCGTGTGGGGGCTGCCGCCGCGTTGACGCCCGCGTTCGCGGCGGGGCACGATGCGGCATCTGCCCTCCACGGAGCTTCAGCGCGCATGTCCATTGATCACGTCGTGTTTTCGCACGGCCTCGAATCGGGCCCCTGGGGCACGAAGATCCAGGCCATGGCCGAGGTCGCGCGTGCGGCCGGTGCCGCCGTCGACTCCATCGACTACCAGGGCATGCGCGAGCCGCAGCCGCGCGTCGACAAACTCGTGGCCGCACTCGCGGAACTTGAGGGGCGTATCGTGCTCGTGGGTTCGAGCATGGGCGGCTACGTTGCCACGGCCGCCGCGCAGCAGGTGACGCCGGCGGGTGTCTTCGTGCTTGCGCCCGCGTTCCACATGGAAGGCTTTGACGCGGTCACGCCACCGGCGCCCGATTGTCCCATGGAAATCGTGCACGGCTGGCACGATGACGTGGTGCCCGTGGACAACAGCATCCGCTTTGCGCGTGAGCATGTGGTGGCGCTGCATCTCGTCGATTCCGACCACCGGCTGGGCTCCGCGCTGCCCGTGATCAACGAACTGTTGGGTGCGTTTCTCGCGCGCCTTTGACCCCGAGGAAGACCTGTTATGCGCCATTCCCGTCTTGCGGCATTTGCCGCGGTCCTGATGCTTGCTGCCGGCTGCGGCGGCGAGTCCGAAGTCATCGTGCATGATGACGACGCAACGGCTAGCGACCAGAGCGATACGCCCATCGCCGATGAACTCAAGGAGCCACTCGAGAAGGCAGCGGCTGTCGAAGACCTTGCCAAGTCCCGCAAGGAGGAGATGGACCGTCGCCTAGCTGAAATGGAAGGCGAGACCGATGACGACGACGATGCTGATCCCTGAATGACGCGCCTGGCCTTTACGATTGTCGACGTCTTCACGTCGCAGCGCTTCGGTGGCAACCCGCTGGCCGTGGTGACGGGCGCGGACGGCCTCAGCGCCGCGACCATGCAGCGCATTGCGCGCGAGTTCAATTTCTCGGAATCGACGTTCGTGAGTGCGCCGCCCGCAGATAGCGCCGCGGCCTTCACTGTGCGCATCTTTACGCCGACGCGTGAAGTGCCGTTCGCGGGTCATCCCAATGTGGGTACGGCGGCCGTGCTGGCTGAGACC
Organism: Pseudomonadota bacterium; assembly: GCA_039821605.1. GTDB lineage: Bacteria > Pseudomonadota > Gammaproteobacteria > Steroidobacterales > Woeseiaceae > CALBPI01. Next base: position 163,116 of record JBCBNV010000002.1, read on the forward strand.
GGCGTGTTCGGCGACATCGGCGCCGGCCTGGACGTCGTGTTCGACGAGCGTGCGGGCCGCGTGCCCTTACGCATCGAGTCGCGTGGGGCGGGCACCTGGTGCGAGCTCGAAGCGCCCGAGACGTTGTCCCTGGGCGCCACGTGGCCGGCCGAACAGCTCGCCACGATCTTGGGTCTCGCCCCCGACGATGTCGTCACCGATGGGCATCCGCCGCAGGAGGCCTCGGTCGGCTTGCCCTTCCTCATGGTCGAGCTGGCCAGTGCCGAAGCGCTGGCGCGCGCCAAGGTTGATACGGCGGCCATCGATGCGGCCCTGGCAGCGGGCATGAACACGGACATCCACTGCTACGTGCGTCTGGACCCCGACGGTGACTGCGAGCGGCTCGATACGCGCATGTTTGCGCCCCACGACGGCGTCCCCGAAGACCCCGCGACGGGCAGCGCCAACTGCGCGCTCGTGGGCCTGCTCACGGCGCTCGATGCACGAGACGCACTCGATGCGCGGTGGTCGATCACTCAGGGTGTGGTCATGGGGCGCCCGAGCGCGCTTGAGGCACGCACCGAGAAGCGCGGTGGTGCCGTGACGCGCGTGTGGATCGGCGGCTACAGCGTGCGCTTTGCGCAAGGCACACTCGAAGCCTGACGGTTACAGCGTCGCGACGAGCCCGGCCAGGCCGACAAGCGCGGGCGTGTCGAGTGTGATGACACGCGTCGGGATCGCGTCGAGGTAGTCGTGGTAGCGGCCCTTGTCCGTGAAGCGTTCACGAAAGCCGGAGCGCTCAAACAATTCCAGGTTGGCGAGCACGATGCCGCCGCCGATGTAGACGCCGCCATGCGCGCCCAGCGTGAGCGCTACATTGCCCGCAACCGTGCCCAGGAAGGCGAAGAACTGCTCAAAGGTAGCGATGGCGCTTGCGTTGCCCTCTTTGCCGCGCTGACTGATCTCGGCGGCCGTAAGCGCCTCGCCGTGCAGCAGCTCATGCAGCATGGCGAGACCCGCTCCTGACAGGATGCGTTCCGCAGAGCAGTGACCGAACCGGTCGCGAACGGTTTCTATGATGCGCGCCTCGTCGGCGTTGTTTGCGGGCAGGCTTACATGGCCGCCCTCGCCAGGCACCGCAATGTGGCGGTCCGCCGTGCGCACGAGGCTTGCCACACCCAGTCCTGTGCCCGGACCGACCAGCACTACTGGTGCATCGGGGTCGGCCTGGCCGCCACCGATTTGATGGAATTCGTCGTCGCGCAGCACGGGCACGACGTGGGCCAGTGCTTCGAAGTCGTTGATGGCGATGAGCTCGCCCAGCCCCAGCGTCTCGCGCAGCCCGGGCACCGTGAATGACCAGTCGATATTGAGCAGACGGATCGCATCACCGGTCACGGGGCCGGCGATGGCGAGCACGGCGCCCGTCGGCGGCTCGCCGTCGTAGCCGTCCAGATAACTGCCCAGCATGTCGTCGATCTGGACGTACGCGGCATTCGAGAGCTTGCGCAGTCCGACGAGTTCGCCGCGACCCGGTCCCGGGTGCCAGACCGCAAGCCGGGAGTTGGTGCCGCCGATGTCGGCAATGAGCCAGCGCTTCTCGGCAGTTGCCTGTTTCATTTCCTACGCTCCGCGTGCAGCGCTTCGACGAAGCGCTGCCGCCAGGCCGTGATGTCGTTGCGACGCAGGACGGCCATCATGTCGCTGTGTCGTTCGCGCCGCTCTTCGACGGGCATCACCAGTGCGCGGTTAATGCCGTCAGCGACGTCGTCGATATCATAAGGATTCACGAGCACGGCCGCCTCGAGTTCCTGGGCGGCGCCCGCGAGCCGCGACAGCACGAGCATCCCGGGCGACTCGGGGTCTTGCGAGGCCACGTATTCCTTGGCCACGAGATTCATCCCATCGCGAACCGGGGTTACGAGGCCGACTTGCGCGGAGCGGAAGAAGCCCATGAGCGTGGCGCGCGAGAAGCCCTTGTTGAGGTAGCGAATGGGCACCCAGTCTGTGTCGGCGAAACGCCCGTTGATCTGTCCAGAGGCCTGCTCGAGTTCGTTCCTGATCTCGTCGTAGGCACGAATGCCGACCCGTGTCGGCGGCGCGATCTGCATGAGCGTGAGGTGCTTGCGGTGCGCGGGGTGGTTCTCCAGAAGTCGCTCGTAGGCGCGGAACCGAAGCGCCAGGCCCTTCGAATAGTCGAGCCGGTCGACGCCAATGATCATCTCGCGGCCATCAAGGCTCTGGCGCATGGCCGTAACCTCGTCGTTGTTGTACATGCTGTCCGCGAGTTCGGCGACCTCGGCGACGTCGATGCCAATCGGGAATACGCCCGCGAACAGGCTGCCGCCGCCAATGTGGATGCGGCCGTCGCTATCGACAGTGCCGCCGATGTCAGGCTGTCGGATGGCCTCGTGGAACGAGTCGAGGTCGCGTTGCGTGTGAAAGCCGACGACATCGAAGGCGCACATCGAGCGCACGAGGAACTCGTGGTTGGGCAGGCTTTCGAGCATGTCGTAGCCCGGAAACGGCACATGCAGGAAAAAGCCGATGGGGTTGCGAACCCCGGCCTTGCGCAATTCGCCCGCGAGCGGGATCAGGTGGTAGTCGTGAATCCAGATCGTGTCGTCGGGTTGGAGCAGCGGCACGAGCTTGCGCGCAAAAATCTGGTTAACCCGAAAGTAGCCTTCGAAGTCCGCGCGATCAAATGAGAAGAACGCGAGCAGGTGGTGAAACAGCGGCCAGAGCGAGCGATTCGAGAAGCCGTTGTAGTAGGACTCGTAGTCCTCGGCCTTGAGGTCGATGGTCGCGAAGCGGATGTTGTCGTGCTCGCTGATCTGGGCGTCGCGCGGTTCGCGGTCGACGAGCTTGCCGCTCCAGCCGAACCAGGTGCCGCCCTGGTCGCGCAGTGCGCCCAGAATGCCGACCGTGAGGCCGCCTGCGGCGCGCCCGCCCGGTTTGGGCTTCGCCACGCGATTGGAGACGATGATGAGATTGCCAGAGTCGCTCATGGTGTCCTTACAGCGCGTCTTCCCAGCTCCGTGACAGGCGCATGGCGACGTTGATGATGCCGGCCATGCTGTAGGTCTGCGGGAAGTTGCCCCAGAGATTCAGGTCGTCGGGATTGATGTCCTCGGAGAGCAGACCGAGCGGGTTGCGGCATTCGAGGATGTGCTCGAACATCTCGCGCGCCTCGGCGTGCTCGCCCATGGCCGACAACGCCTCGATGTACCAGAAGGTGCAGATGTTGAATGCGTTCTCGGGCTCGCCAAAGTCGTCGGCCGCGTTGTAGCGGAACAGGTGGTGGCCGCGCTTGAGTGCCGCACCGATCGCGCGCACGGTGCCAACAAAGCGTGGGTCATCGGCGGCCACGAAGCCGAGCTCGTGCATCATGAGCAGGCTCGCGTCGAGCTCGGGTCGGCCGAGGCTTTCGGTGTAGGCCTGCTGCTGCTCGTCCCAGGCCTCGCGCTCAATGACACCCCGGATCGTCACCGCGTGCGCGCGCCAGTATTCGGCGCGGTCGCCCAGTACCAGTTGCTGCGCGATGTGCGCGAGGCGGTCACAGGCGGCCCAGCACATGAGCGTCGAAAACGTATGCACGCGCTTCCTGCCACGGTACTCCCAGAGCCCGGCATCGGGCTGGTCGTGCACGACCACGGCGCGCTCGCCGAGAATCTCAAGCCGCTCGAACATGGCCGGTCCACCCGGGTTGGCCAGTCTCTCGTCGAAGAACAGCTGGGTGGCCGAGAGCACCACGGCACCGTAGACGTCGTGCTGGATCTGCTCGTAGGCCTGGTTGCCGACGCGCACGGGTCCCATGTCGCGGTAGCCGGCCAGTGAGTCGACGGTGCGCTCTGTGAGGTCGGCGTCGCCGTTGATCGCGTACACGGGCTGCAGCCCTCCTGCGGGCATGTCGGCCACAAGCGCCGTGATGTAGCCGAGGTAGGCCTCCATGGTCTTGGTGGCGCCGAGCCGGTTCAGGGCGTGCACGACGAAATAGCTGTCGCGCAGCCAGCAGAAGCGGTAGTCCCAGTTACGCCCGCTGTTGGCGGCTTCGGGCAGCGATGTGGTCACGGCCGCTACAACGGCGCCCGTGTCCTCGGAAGTGCAAAGCTTGAGGCTGATGGCCGCGCGAATCACAGCCGCCTGCCACTCGAACGGAATCGACAGGCCGCGCGACCAGTTTTGCCAGTAGTTGTGTGTGGCGTCGAAGTTGGTGCGGAAGCACTCTGCCGGCGACTCGGTGACGCTCTCATCGGGTCCGAGGATCAGGTGCAGCGAGCGGTCTGGTACAAACCACGAGCCGTCGATGACCCGGCTGATCGAGGCGTCCGTTGTGAGCCGCATCGTGTGCTCGCCGTCACCCACGTAGCGAATGTGATTGCTGCCGCGCACGCGATTGCGTGCCGATGCCGCATAGTCATGGGCCGGTCTCAGCAGGATGCGGATTCGCGGTGCGCCGGCCACGATTTCGATACGTCGCAGCAACATGATGGGTCGGTACATGCGACCCAGGTACGTTTGCCGCGGCGCGAAGTCCGTGATGCGCACGGCGCCATCCTGGTCGTCGTAAAGCGTAGTCTCAATGATGGCCGTGTTGCGCAGGTAGCGTTGCTCGCTGTGCGAGAAGCGGTCGAGCTCAACGGCGTAGCTGCCGGGGGTGTCGGGGTCGGCCTGCACGGCGTCCGACTGCAGCAGGCGACAGAACACGGGGTCGGCATCGAGTTGGGGCCAGCAGGCCCAGACCATCCGAGCGCGGCTGTCGATGAGGGCGGCGATCTGGCAGTTTCCGATGATGCCGAGATCGAGGTTGTTGCTTTGGTCTTGCATCGTCTCTCGTCAGTTGGCCCCCGCCAGCGTCCGCAACCATGCCTGTACCGCGTCGATGCTGTCCAGTTGCCAGCGCGCCGCCGTGCGCGCGCGGTGCCCCACGCGGATGGACAATCCCCCCATCGCATTGACAGCCTCGAAACCGGGCTCGTCAGTGGTGTCATCGCCGATGAACACGGGCTGCCGATCGCGCCAGGGCGCACGTGTGCTCAGGAACCGGATGGCGCTGCCCTTGTTGCCGCTCGCGGCGCTGAGCTCAAGCACGTGATTACCCTCAATGAGCTCGAAGCCCGCCCCGACCTCGCCGGCGAGCCCCCGCATGGCGCTCGACAGCGCCGGGCCGTGTTCGACGGCGCGGCGGTAGTGCAGGGCGCCGCCAAAGCGCTTGTGCTCGAACAGGCTGCCCGGGTGTGTCGCGGCCAGCGCCTGCATGCGGTCGAGCGCGACGTCGGGCAGCGGGATGCCCAGATCGTGGATGCGCCCGTCCGTTCTGATCTCGAGCCCGTGCGAGCCCGCCGCGGGCAGCTCGAGTGGTCCGAACAGCCCGTCGAGCGCGGCGATGCTGCGACCACTCACGAGCGCCAGTGCGCCGCCGCAGGCGTCGTAAAGCTCGCCGAGCAAGCCGCGCAGAGCCGCGTCGACAACCACGGCGTCGGGCGTTTCCGCGAACGCCAGCAGCGTGCCGTCGACATCGAGGAATAGGGCAGTCGTGCGCGCGTCGGGAACGTCCGGTCGCGCCAGGGCGGCTTCAGGTTGCATGGTGACTCCAGGACCCGCAACGGGGTGTCGGCGGACAGCCTTGCGCAGCGACCGCCGCATTTCAAGCGGCGTCTGGGAGGGGGCGTGCTGCGCTACAATGCGGGCGGGGAGAGGCCGTCACGGAGGCGGCCCCGGGGACCGACATCGAATGAATCCACTGAGCCGCAGCCTGTATGCGGGGCTGTCGCGCGTTATGCGACTCTGGGTCCGGCCAGAGTTGCAGCCGCCAGCCCACATCGAGCGCGTACGATCGCTTGCGGCCGACCCGGCCGTGCGCGTGTGCTATGTGCTCGAAAACGGCGGTCTCGCCGACTTCCTCGCGCTCAACGCGGCCTGCGAAAAGCTCGGGCTCCCCGCGCCCACCGATGAACTTGAGTTCGGCAACGAGAGCCTCGGGCGCTCCGTCGTCGTGCTGCGCAAGATGTCCGGCTGGTTGTTGCGGCGACGTTCGCGCCAGCAGTCGCGGCGCCTGACCCGGCTCGTGGGGCTGGCCGTCGATGCGCGCGACGCCTCGACGACCACGATCGATGCACTACCCATCTATCTCGTTCCGGTTGCGCTGTACTGGGGCCGATCTCCCGGCAAGGAACGCAGCCTGTTCTCGTTGTTCTTCTCCGAAGACTGGCATGTGGCTGGGCGAACGCGGCGCTTTATCACGACGCTGCTGCACGGCCGCCACACACTCATGCACTTTTCCGAGCCGCTCGAGCTCGCACCCATTCTGCGCGAGGGCCAGGACGCGCCGCGCACCTTCCGAAAGACCTCGCGTGTGTTGCGGGTCCACTTCCGGCTGCGGCGCGAGGCCACGGTCGGACCCGACTTGTCACACCGCCGCACGCTTATCGGCGAGGTGCTCGCCGAAGCGCCCGTGCGCACACTCTTGCAGGCCGAGGGCGCACCCGGCTCGCGCCAGCGCCGCCGCGCCGAAAAGAAGGCGCGCAAGTACGCCTACGAGATCGCCGCCGATCTGTCCTACCCGACCGTTCGTATTCTCGAGCGCCTGCTGCTCTGGGTCTGGAACAAGATTTACGACGGCATCGAACTCAACAACCTCGAGACGCTGGAGGCCGCGGCGGAGGGCAACGAACTCGTCTACGTGCCTTGCCACCGCAGCCACTTCGACTACCTGTTGCTGTCGTTCGTGCTGTACCGCCGAGGCTTCTCGCTGCCCTACGTGGCGGCAGGGATCAACCTCAACCTGCCTGTCGTGGGAGCGGTCCTGCGCCGCGGCGGCGCGTTCTTCCTGCGTCGCACCTTTAGTGGCAACCGGCTCTACGCCGCTGTGTTCCACGCCTACCTCAAGGCGCTGCAAACGCGCGGCTACCCCATCGAGTACTTCATCGAGGGTGGTCGCAGCCGCACGGGCCGACTGCTGGCACCCAAAGGCGGCATGATCAGCATGACGGTGCGCGCGTTCCTCGAGGACGCCCGGCGCCCCGTGAAATTTGTGCCGATCTACTTCGGTTACGAGCGGCTCATCGAGGGCACGTCGTTCATCGGCGAGCTCAGCGGTCGCGGCAAGAAGAAAGAGTCGCTGGGCGGGCTGTTCCGATCGCTGGGCGCACTGCGCGAGCATTTCGGTCGCGTCTACGTGAATATTGGCGAACCCATCGATCTTGCCGACGTGCTCGACGACGCCGTGCCGGGGTGGCGTGACACCGAGCTCACCCCTGGCGAGCGCCCCGATTGGATGCCACAGGTCGTGGACCGCCTGGGCGGCGACATCCTCGAGCGCATCAATGCGGCGGCTGCGGCAACGCCCATCAGCATGCTCGCGCTCGCGCTGCTCGGTACGCCGCGCCTCAAGATGGCGCGCGCCGATCTGGAGCGCCAGCTCGCGCTCTACCAGTCGCTGTACGCGCTCACGCCCTACAGCGCGGTGGCCACCGTGCCCGACATGCCGCCCGGCGACATCATCGCGCACGGCCTGCGCATGAAGGTCATCAGTGTCGAGTCACACCCGCTCGGCGACATCGTCAACCTCGCTGAGCGCGAGGCCGTGTTGCTGACCTACTTCCGCAACAACGTCCTGCACCTCGTGGCCCTGCACGGTCTCGTGGCCGCCTGCTACATCCACGGTAACGCCCTCGAGCTCGACGAACTCAAGCGCCTGATCCGTCTGACAGCACCGCACGTCCGCGCGGAAATGCGCCTGCACTTTGGCGCCGACGAACTGGTCCAGGTCGTTGAGCGCGTCATCGACGCCATGGTCACGTCGGGCCTGTTGCGTCGCGACGGCAACGTCCTGCTACGCCCGCCCGCGGGCAGCCCGGAGGTCTTCGCGCTCACGCAGCTCGGTCAGTCCGTGGTGCCCGTGCTGCAGCGCTACTTCATGACCATCGCGCTCATGAACCGCTTCGGCAGCGGCAAGCTCACCCAGAACCGTCTCGAAGAACTCTGTCAGCTCTGCGCGGAACGACTCTCGATCATCTACGGCCTGCGTTCGCCCGACTTTTTCGACCGCAAGTTGTTTCGCGGCTTCCTGGGCACCCTGCGCGAGCAGGGCACAATCCACGTCAACGAAGACGGCAAGCTCGAGTTCGAACTCTCCTTCGAAGCGATTGAGCGCGACGCGCGACTCGTACTCGGCGAGCCCCTGCGGCACAGCATCCTCACCGTCACCGAAGTGACGGAGCGCGACGACGACTGAGCGTCTTCGTTGAGAGAGACTCCGGCGTTCTGACCGGCGTGTCCGCGGCGACAGGTGTTCGTCGGGGACGCTCGAGTACATCCCTGTATCGCTTGGCAGGCGACATCCATGTCGCCTGACACCCCGCCGAACACCTGTCGCCACGGACACTCCTGCGACACCATAACCGAAGCGCCTGCGCGACCTTTCCGTCACCACCGACGCAGGGGTGTGGGTGCCGGGAGGGGTTTCCCGGGGTGTTGGCCGACAGGGATGTCGGCCAGCAAGCGATACAGGGATGTACTCGAGCGCCCCCGGGAAACCCCTCCCGGCACCCGCACCCCGAATTCTGTGCGGAAAACTTCAAACCAGTGATGCTTGCCAACGCTATGGGATAATGGACGGATGAACCGGTGCCACGTTGTCAGCTTCTACCGCTTTACCCGTGTTGCGGATCCGCGCGCGCTGGGTGAGGCGGTGCGTGAGGCGGCCGCAGCGCGCGGGTTGCTCGGGACGGCGATCGTGGCGCGGGAGGGTCTCAATGCGACGCTCGCGGGGTCGCGTGGGGCGCTCGATGATCTGTTTCAGTGGCTCGCCACACAACCTGGTTTTGCCGGTCTCAAGGGTCGCTGGTCTGAGGCAGAGGCGGCGCCGTTTCGGCGTCTGCGAATCAAGTACCGCGATGAGATTGTGTCGATGGGGCATCCCGACGTGAACCCGGCCGATGGGCAGGGCGAGCATGTCGATGCGGCGGGCTGGAATGCGCTTCTCGATGATCCCGAGACGCTGGTGATCGACACGCGAAACGACTACGAGATTGAAGTCGGCACGTTCACGGGCGCCGTGGATCCGGGCACCACGTCGTTTCGGGAGTTCACCGAATACGTCGAGCGCGAGCTCGGTGATGCGCGAGAGCGCCCCGTTGCCATGTTCTGCACGGGCGGGATCCGCTGCGAGAAGGCCACGGCCGTCATGCGTGACATGGGCTTCGAGAAGCTCTATCAGCTCGACGGCGGCATCTTGGGCTATCTCGATGCTGTGGCCGCCGACCCCGAGCTCGAGCAGAAGTGGCAGGGCGAGTGTTTCGTGTTCGACTCGCGCGTCGCAGTCGATCGAGACCTCGCGCCCGGCGATTACGCGCAGTGCCACGGTTGTCGGCGCGCGCTGTCCCGGGAAGACACGGCGCATCCCGACTATGAGGCCGGGATCTGTTGCGCGCGATGTGTGGGCGATCTCACAGCTGCGCAGCGTGAACGGCTCGAGGAACGCCGCCGCCAGGTGGCGCTGGCCGAGGCGCGTGGTGAGGCGCACATCGGCGCCGTTTATCCACCCGATGTCAGGCGTTCAGGTCGGGGATGATCTCGGACTGAAGGCGCGCGATCGCGTCCTTGAGTGAGAGCTTGCGCTTCTTGAGGCGACGCAGCCGCACCTGATCCACGGTGATGTCGTGTGACAGGCGGTCGATGAGGTCGTCGAGATCGCGGTGCATCACTCTGAGCTCCTTGAGCTTGGTCAGCGTGTCGAGCGATTCGTGATCGACGATCTCTCTGATGTTGTCGTCCATGCCCCGGGCGGCCTCATTGCGCGAGTGGCGCGAGCCAGTCGCGTGACCGACTGCCGATAACCACAAAGTGTGGGTTCAGAATATCGGCTTTCGTGTTGTACGCAAGCGGCGTGCCGTCCGTCCGTACGACACGACCGCCAGCGGCTTCGACCACGGCCTGCGCCGCAGCCGTGTCCCACTCCGACGTGGGGCCCAGGCGCGGGTAGACGTCGGCGCCGCCTTCGGCGACAACGCAGAACTTCAGCGAGCTGCCCATGGGCACCACCTCGTGGTCACCGATGGCGGACAACCAGGCGCCCAGTGCGTCGCTCGCGTGGGAGCGACTGCCGACGACGCGCGCGGTCTCGGGCGTCTTGCGGCGGACGCGGATTTCCTCGGGCGGCGAATCGCCGTCGATGCGGACGGCGCCATTGACCGTTTCGCCCACGTAGGTGACGTTGCGCACGGGTACGTGCACCACGCCGAAGACGGGGGCGTGGTTCTCGATGAGCGCGATGTTGACCGTGAACTCACCGTTGCGGTTGACGAACTCCTTGGTGCCGTCCAGCGGGTCGACGAGCCAGTAGCGGTTCCAGGCGCTGCGCACGTCGAAGTCGGGCAGGCCGCCTTCCTCGCTGATAACGGGCGCGTGCGCGTCGCGCGCCGCGATACCGTCTACGATGACGTGGTGTGCGGCCAGGTCGGCGCGCGTGAGCGGCGACGCATCGTCTTTCTCGGTGACCTCGAATTCGGTACCGTACACGTCGAGGATCGCTGCACCGGCGCGCCGCGCCAGCGCAACCACCCAATCAAGATTCTGCGTCATGATCGGCGTCGCTGCTTCTGAAGAGCGGCGGATGGTAGCAAGAGACCGATCAGCCGACTACGCCGACACGGAGCCCGCGTGGACCACCTGTTTGACGACCGCGAGACCCTGCTGCTCGACCTCGACGGCACGCTGCTCGATCTCGCCTACGACAACTACGTGTGGCTTGAGGCGCTGCCCACCGCGTTTGCCGCCGAAAAGCGGGTCAGCGAAGCCGAGGCAAAAGCGCGCATTCTCGGGCGCATCGAGCGCCTGCGCGGCACGATGAACTGGTACTGCCTCGACGATTGGAGCGACGCGCTCGACTTCGATGTGATGGCCGTGAAGCGGGCCCAGGACGATCGCATCGCCTGGCTCGAAGGTGCGGAGGCGTTTCTGCACCGGGCCCGGCTTGCGGGCTACCGACTCGTGCTCGTGACCAACTCCGTGCGCCAGCTGCTCGAGCTCAAGGACGAACGTACGCAGGTCCTGGCCCACATGGATGCGGCCTACAGTTCACAGGACTTCGGCGCGCCCAAGGAAACGCAGACATTCTGGCAGCGGTTCTCGCAGGTCGAGCGCATCAACCGTCGAGACTGCCTGCTCATCGATGATTCGGCGCCCGTGCTGCACGCCGGGCAGACCTTTGGTCTGGGCGCCGTGCTTGGGCTTCGGCGACCCGACACGAGCCGGCCGTCCCGCGACCTGCCGGGATTGCCCACAGCGGAGAGTGTGGCCGAGCTGCTGCGCGGCAGCGACTGACTCAGGCGTCGGTGTTGGCGCCGGTCGTTTCGCCCGAGGGTTTGCGGCGACGACGACGACGCTTGCGGGCCGGCTTGTCACCCCCTTCGTTTGAGGTGGCCTTCTGCTCGCCTTCGGCAGGCTTGCCGTTGCGAGAACCATTGCGGCTGCCACCGCCACCGCCACTACCGCCGCCGCTACTGCGCCGGCGGCCAGCGCCACCACTGCTGCGGCCGCGCCCGTCACCGCGACCCGGGCCACTGCGCCTCGGGCGCCGCGGTGGGCGCTCGATTTCGGGCAGGTCTTCGTGGTCGAAGCTCTCGACGGGAATGCGAAAGCCGATGTAGCTCTCGATGTCGGGCAGCGAGATGACGTACTGCTCGCAGCCGAAACTGATGGCTGTGCCCGATGCACCTGCGCGGGCTGTGCGGCCGATGCGGTGCACGTAGTCCTCGCGGTCCTGGGGCAGGTCGTAGTTGAATACGTGCGTCACGTCATCGATGTGCAGGCCGCGCGAGGCGACGTCGGTGCCGATGAGCACCTTGAGCTCGCCTTCCTGGAACGACTTGAGCATGCGCTGGCGCTTCTTCTGGGGTACGTCACCCGAGATCGCGCTCGCTTCGATGCCATTGGCGTTGAGCGTGTCCTCCAGGCGTTCCGCTTCGCGTTTCGTGTTCACGAACACCATCGTGCGGTCGATGTTGTCCATTTCGCGCATGAGCTTGATGAGCAGCGGGATCTTCTCCTCATTGGACGGGTAGTAGATGCTCTGCTCGACACGGTCGGCCGTCACCTTTTCCGGCTCGACGCGAATAAGCTCGGGTTCGTTCATGTGCTCCGCGGCCAGCTCCATCACGCGGTAGGACAGCGTGGCCGAGAACAGCAGATTCAGACGCTCACCGGCGGGCGGCAGCCTGCGCAGCAGGTAGCGGATGTCCTTGATGAAGCCCAGGTCGAACATGCGGTCGGCTTCGTCGAGTACGAGCACCTGCGCCTGGTTCATGTGGAACACGCGCTGCTTGAAGTAGTCGATGATGCGACCGGGCGTGCCAACGAGAACGTCGACGCCCGCGGCGATGATGTCGCGCTGCTTCTCGTAGTCGCGGCCGCCGTAGGCGAGGCCAAGTTTGAGGCCCGTGTGCTTGCCGAGCACGGCGGCGTCGTCGGCAATCTGCACAGCCAGCTCACGCGTCGGCGCCAGCACCAGCGCCCGAATGCCGCTGTCGCCGTCTTCGCGCGTTGTGCCCGAGTTCAAAAGCCTGTTGAACAGCGCGATGAGGAATGCGGCGGTCTTGCCCGTACCTGTCTGGGCCTGGCCTGCAACGTCCTTCCCGGCGAGTGCCTGCGGCAGCGTTTGTGCCTGGATGGGCGTGGCGTGGCTGAAGCCGGCGTCCTCGATGCCGCGGCGCAGCGGATCGGGCAGCTCGAGGCTCGAGAATTCAAGTTCGGAGAGGTGGTCGTCAGACATAGTATGTTTTCAAATTCTTATCGGGCTGCACCCCACCGCCTGGTGGTCAATTTCATGGTGCAAACACTTGCAAAATGGCCCGCGAACGGGTGAAATAACTCAACAAAGCGCAACTGCCGTTGCATCGTCCACAGAAGATCAATAACTCAGGACGCTTAAGTACCCGCTCTCGAAGCTCGCGTGCAGCCTTAAAGCAGCACTCAAGTCTCGGCGAATCGTCGCAAAAGCCGCCGGAATGCACTGATTGAGTGCGACGCGCCGGCAGGCGCGGGCCGAAGCCACCGAAAGAGCTCACCGGGACAGCAAGTACACCAACGGCACGGCCTAGCCAGCGCATAGTGCCTGATACAGCGCGCCGAGTCACCCACTGCCTGGGACGGGCAGGGACATCGGCGGACCAGTAACCGCTCCGAGGCAGCCGCACGACCGCCGCGTCGAGCGGCATCCAATCCAACGCTTCGCCGTTCATTTTCCGTTTCGTTCTATTTCAATCCTATCGTCTGTTTCCCAATCCGGAACACCATCTATCCACACGCTGAATACTGAAGGGGTATCACCGTTGAGCGACAAGATCACACAAACCAACGACGCCAATTTCGAGACTGATGTCCTGCAGTCGGACGTACCGGTTCTGCTCGATTTCTGGGCCGAGTGGTGCGGACCCTGCAAGATGATTGCGCCGCTGCTCGACGCGGCCGCCGACGAATACGAAGGTCGCCTTCGGATAGCCAAGATCAACATTGACGAGAACCCCAACACGCCGCCGAAGTTCGGCATCCGCAGCATCCCGACCCTGATGATCTTCAAGGACGGCGCTGTGCAGGCGCAGAAGCTCGGTGCCATGTCGAAATCGGCGCTCAGCGAATTTATTGAAAGCAATCTGTGAGTGAGACTTTGACTACAGCAACCACCAGCCGGGGCCGTTCGCAACAGCAACCGCGCTCCAACAACCAGGGCGGCAAGAAGAAATCGCGCCGCAAGGGTAATCGCAAGCGCCAACACAGCGATCTGCCGTTTGATGACGGCAGCGGCCTCGAGGTGATTTCCGCCGACGAGCTCGAACAGAGCAAGCAGGCGATGAACCTGACCGAGCTCAAGAACACGCCGCCGGCCGGCCTGGTCGAGCTTGCCGAGTCGATGGGTCTTGAAGGCCTGGCCCGCTCGCGCAAGCAGGACATCATCTTCGCGGTGCTCAAGGCGCATGCGAAGAACGGCGAAAACATCTACGGCAACGGCGTACTTGAGATCCTGCAGGATGGCTTCGGCTTCCTGCGCTCGGCCGACAGCTCGTACATGGCCGGCCCCGATGACATTTACGTGTCGCCGAGCCAGATCCGCCGCTTCAACCTGCGTACCGGTGATTCGGTTTCCGGCCTGATTCGTCCGCCGAAGGACGGCGAGCGCTACTTCGCGCTGCTCAAGGTTGGCCAGATCAACCACGAGCCGCCCGAGAACACGCGCAGCAAGGTGCTGTTCGAAAACCTGACGCCGCTGTTCCCGACGCAACGCCTGAAGCTCGAGCAGGGCAATGGCAGCAAGGAAGACCTGACCGCGCGCATCATCGACCTGGTAGCACCCATCGGTAAGGGTCAGCGTGGCCTCATCGTGTCGCCGCCGAAGGCCGGTAAGACGATGCTGCTGCAGAACATTGCCACGGCGATCTCCGTCAACCACCCCGAGTGTGACCTCATCGTGCTGCTCATCGACGAGCGACCCGAGGAAGTCACCGAGATGGCGCGCACCGTGCGCGGTGAAGTCGTGTCGTCGACCTTCGACGAGCCGGCCAGCCGCCACGTGCAGGTGGCCGAAATGGTCATCGAGAAAGCCAAGCGACTCGTCGAGCACAAGCGTGATGTGATCATCCTGCTCGACTCGATCACCCGCCTCGCGCGTGCCTACAACACCGTCGTACCGTCTTCGGGCAAGGTGCTGACCGGTGGTGTCGACGCCAATGCACTGCATCGGCCGAAGCGATTCTTCGGCGCCGCGCGCAACATCGAGGAGGGCGGCAGCCTGACGATTCTCGCCACGTCGCTGGTCGACACGGGCTCGAAGATGGACGAAGTCATCTACGAAGAGTTCAAGGGCACGGGCAACATGGAGATCCACCTGGATCGCCGCATTGCCGAGAAGCGTGTTTACCCGTCGATCAATATCAACCGCTCGGGTACGCGCAAGGAAGACCTGCTTACGGACCCCGAAGAGCTGCAGAAGATGTGGGTGCTGCGCAAAGTCCTGCACCCCATGGACGAGCTTGCTGCGGTCGAGTTCCTGCTCAACAAGATGCAGGACACGAAGACCAACTCGCAGTTCTTCGACGCGATGCGTCGCTAGGCGCTGCGTTCGGTCCAGCTAAAGAACGGATAGTGCTCGCCGGCCGCGAAGTGTTCGCGGTCGGCGGGTAGTTCCACGAATCCGTCGGTGCCCGCAAGCGCCGTAAAGTCGCCCGACGTGTTCGTTGCAATCGGTGTTGCCACCGGACCTGTGGTTCCCATCTCCACGACCACGGGCACGAAGGCTGTCAACCGCGGTGCAAAGTGCCAGTCTGCGCCCAGCGCGAAGCACTTGGGCTCGCGTGTGCGCTCGGCACTGGCCAGCGCCAGCGCGGGCACTACGTAGCGCCGGCAGCAGGCCAGCGCCGAAACCGGGTTCCCCGGCAATCCGAAGACGAGCTGCCCCGACGCGCCTGTACCAAACCAGATGGGTTTGCCCGGGCGTTGCGCCACGCGGTGAAAGTGTCGCGTCACACCCAGGTCCGCGAGTACGCCGGGCACGTAGTCGGCCTTGCCCTTCGAGACCCCGCCAGAGAGCACGATGACGTCGGCGTCGTCGAGCAAGGCGCCCAGGTGTTCACGGAGCACCTCGGGTGCGTCGGGCAGGTGGTGGTCCCGGGCGCCCGGAAAGCCCGCCGCGGCGAGCATCACGCGCATGGCCGGACCATTCGACAAACGCACCTCATGATCAGCAATGGGTTGCCCGGCGGCAACGAGTTCGTTGCCAGTGGCCACGATATGCACGCGCGGCGGTGTCGACACCGCTACCGTTGCCAGGCCTGCCGAGGCGAGCACCGCGGTTTCGGGTCCGCCAAGCCGCAAGCCGGGATCGAGCAAGGTCGTCGCCGCGACGTGGTCGCTGCCCCGGCGGTGCACGAACTGGCCCGTCGTCGCGGCGTAGCCTGGTTCGAGGGTGACCGTGTCGCCCTCGCGCGTGTAGCGTTCCACGGGAATCACGGTGTCCGCGCCCGCGGGCAGGGCGGCACCCGTCATGATCTCGATGGCCGTGTCAGAGTTCTCGAGCGTGAGCGGCGCGTCACCCGCGAACTGCGTGCCGGCGACGCCAAAGTGTTGCTGGCCCGCATAGCGCACGGCGATGCCGTCCATGGTGACGCGGTCGAAGGGCGGCTGATCGCGTTCGGCCGTAACCGTCTCGGCCAGCACGCGCCCCGCGGCGTCCGCGATGTCGATGCGCTCGCTGGCCAGCGGCGCGGTGTGCGCCGCGACCTGGGCCCAGGCCTCGGCGACGCTGATCACGAGCCGTCGCGCTCGCGCTCGATCGCGCGGTAGCCGATGTCGTTACGCCGGTAGCAGTCCGTCCAGTCGATGGCGTCCGCGGCGGCGTAGGCTTGGCGTGCGGCATCGGCGACCGTGTCGCCCAGCGCGCAGACGGTCAGGACACGGCCCCCGGCAGTGACGACGTGATCGCCCTCCTGGCGCGTGCCCGCATGAAAGACCTTCGCCGACTCATCGACGGCATCGAGGCCTTCGATGACGGCGCCGCTGTCGTAGCGCCCCGGATAGCCGCCGGCGGCCATGACGACGCCCAGCGACGCGCGCGGGTCCCATTCGACCGATACGGTATCGAGGGTGCGCGCGATGGCGGCCTCGGCCAGTACCGTGAGGTCAGACCGCAGCCGCATGAGAATGGGCTGCGTTTCGGGATCGCCAAGCCGGCAGTTGAATTCGAGCACGCGCGCCTGGCCCGCGCTGTCGATCATGAGTCCCGCGTAGAGGAAGCCGACGTAGTCGATACCGTCTTTGGCCAGGCCCGCAAGCGTCGGCAACATGATGTCGCGCATGACGTGTTCGGCCACCGCATCGGTGACCACGGGCGCGGGCGAGTAGGCGCCCATGCCACCAGTGTTGGGGCCGCTGTCGCCCTCGTCGCGGGCCTTGTGGTCCTGCGAGGTCGCCAGCGGCAACAGTGTCTTGCCATCCGAAATGGCGATGAAGCTCGCTTCCTCGCCTTCTAGGAAGGCCTCGACGACGATCTCGCGGCTCGCGTCACCGAACTGACCGTCGACGAGCATGGCGCGCGCGGCGTCGACGGCCATGTCGACGCTGTCCGCGACAACGACGCCCTTGCCAGCGGCCAGGCCATCGGCCTTGACCACGAGCGGCGCGCCCGTGCGTTCGATGTAGTGGCGGGCTGCCTCGAATTCCGTGAAGCGCTCGAAGCTCGCCGTGGGAATGCCATGGCGATCGAGAAAGGCTTTGGTGAACGACTTCGAGGCTTCGAGCTGCGATGCCTGGGCGTTGGGCCCGAAGCAGGCGATGCCTTCGGCCGCGAGCTGGTCGGCGATGCCGTCGACGAGCGGTTGTTCGGGGCCGATGATCACAAGGTCGACAGACTCGCGCTGCGCGAGGTCGATGAGTCCAGCGATGTCGCCTGCGGCCACGGCGACGTTGCGGACGCCGGGCTCCTGCGCGGTGCCGGCGTTGCCCGGTGCGACGAGGACATCGTCGACGCGCGGCGAGCGGGCGCAGCACCAGGCCAGAGCGTGCTCGCGGCCACCGCCGCCAACGACGAGGACGCGCATGCGGGTCAGTGACGGAAGTGGCGCATGCCCGTGAAGACCATGGCGATGCCATGCTCATCGGCGGCCGCGATGACTTCGTCGTCACGGATCGAGCCGCCTGGTTGAATCACGGCGGTTGCGCCGTGTTCGGCAGCGGCATCGAGGCCGTCACGGAATGGGAAGAAGGCGTCGGAGGCCATGACGCTGCCGGCGACGTCGAGTCCTTCATCGGCGGCCTTGATCGCGGCGATGCGCGTCGAGTAGACGCGGCTCATCTGGCCCGCGCCGATGCCGATGGTCGTGGCGTCACGGCAAAACACGATGGCGTTCGACTTAACGAATTTCACGACGCGCCAGGCGAACAACAGATCATCGAGTTCGCGGTCCGAGGGCGCGCGTTTCGTGACCACCTTGAGGTCGTCGGGGCCAATCACGCCGTCGTCGCGGTCCTGGACGAGGAAGCCACCCGAGACCTTCTTGACGTCCACGGCGGCGGGGAGCGCGCCCAGCGGTCCGGTCTCAAGCACGCGGACGTTCTTTTTCTTTGCGAAAGCTTCGAGTGCGCCCGCATCGAATGATGGTGCCAGGACTACCTCGACGAACTGACGCTCGGTAATGGCCTGGGCCACATCGGCAGCGACCGGCGCATTGAAGGCGATGATGCCGCCGAATGCCGAGGTCGGGTCGGTGGCGAATGCGGCGTCGTAGGCGGCCAGCAGCTTGTCCGAGACGGCCACACCGCAGGGGTTGGCGTGCTTGACGATCACGCAGGCTGGCGCCTCGAACTGGCGCACACACTCGAGTGCCGCGTCGCTGTCGGCGATGTTGTTGTAGGAAAGTGCCTTGCCCTGGCGCATCGTGGCCGCTGCCAGCGTGCCCGGGTGCTGACGACCGTCGGCGTAGAAGCTCGCCGACTGGTGTGGGTTCTCGCCGTAACGCAGCGCCTCGACGCGCGCACCACCCAGCGCGTACTCGGCGCCCGCGAGCGGCAGGTCTGCCGCGCGGCCCAGGTACTCGGCGATGTGGCTGTCGTAGGCGGCCGTGTGCGAAAAGGCGCGCGCGGCGAGCCGCCGGCGCAAGGTCTCGGGTAGATCGCCCGCGGCGACGCCCTCGGTGACGGCGTCATAGTCAGCCGGGTCCACAACGACCGCGACATCCGCGTGGTTCTTGGCGGCGGCGCGAATCATCGCGGGGCCGCCGATATCGATCTGCTCAATGGCCTCGGACAGTGTCGTTTCGGACCTGTTGATCGTGGCCGTGAAGGGGTAGAGGTTGACGACGAGCAGGTCGATGCCTGTGATGCCGTGTTCGGCCATGACGGCGTCGTCGGTGCCGCGCCGGCCCAGCAGGCCGCCGTGGATGTTCGGGTGCAGCGTCTTCACGCGCCCGTCCATGATCTCGGGAAAGCCCGTGACCTGGCTGACGTCCGTGACCGTGACACCGGCATCACGCAATGCGCGTGCGGTGCCGCCTGTCGACAGGATTTCGATGCCGTGCTCGGCAAGTTTGACGGCCAGCGTGTCGACGCCGGTCTTGTCGGAAACACTGATCAGCGCGCGCCGGAGGGCCATGGCGCTACCTCGCGTCGTTATTGGACTGAGATGGAGTAGGCCTTGAGCTTCTTGCGCAGCGTGCCGCGGTTGATGCCCAGAATTTCTGCCGCGCGGCTCTGGTTGCCCTCGGTGTAGGCCATGACCGTGCGAAACAGCGGGCGTTCGACTTCGCTGAGTACAAGGTCATAGAGATCGCCGGGGGCCGTGCCGTTGAGCTTGCTGAAGTAGTCCTGCAGCGCGCTCTCGGTCATGGTGGCGAGTGGTTTCTTGCCTTTGCGCAGGACCTTGGCAGCCTTTTTCTCGGATTTCTTGCTGCTTGCAGTGCGCGCCGCCGACTTGCTCGACTTTCTGGTTCTGCTGCTGGCGACTGCCCGTGCGGGTGCGCCCCTGCGCGTCGCCTTGCTGCCACTGCTGCCCGTTCGCGTCTCGACCACTTTACGTCTTCCCCCAAAAAAGACTGCACACGTTGCGCCTTTTTCGAGGCCTACGCGCTACGCGGCTAGTGCGTCCTTTGCAACCGCGCCGTTGAAGAGCCTGAACGCCATTTCGCGCTGCGCATCCTGTTCATTCAGGCGCAGCAATTCGCGTCTGGTCTGATCGGTGATGCCAAACGTGCGGCAGTACCAGTTCAGGTGTTTTCTTGCCATCAAGACGCCTTTGCGCTCGCCGTAAAAGGCGTGAAGGTCGTCGAGGTGGTCGCGTACTATAGCATGCGCTTTTTCGATTGGAAGTGGTGCGACATCGCGATCGCCTGCGAGTCGCGCAACCATCGATTCAAGTAGCCAGGGTTGTCCCTGGGTGGCGCGCCCGACCATCACGCCGGCCGCGCCCGTGGCCGCCATCACGGCCTCCGCACGCGCTGCGGAATCGATGTCGCCATTCGCAAAAACCGGTATCGACAGCGCGTCGCACACCGCGGCGATATCTTCGAACTGTGCATGCCCGCGGTACTTGCAGGCCCGTGTGCGCCCGTGCACGGCCAGCGCCTGGATACCTGCGTTCTCGGCCATGACCGCCACCCGTTCGATGTTGCGGTGTTCCAGGTCCCAACCAATCCGCGTCTTTAGGGTAACGGGCACCTCAACGGCGGCGACCACGGCATCCAGGATGCGGCCGACGAGCGGTTCGTCCTGAAGCAGTGCACTGCCCGCGAGTTTTTTGCAGACCTTCTTGGCGGGGCAGCCCATGTTGATGTCGACAATGTCTGCGCCGCGATCAACGACCGCACGCGCCGCGTCGGCGAGCTGCGCAGGCTCACTGCCGGCGATCTGCACCACGCGCGGAGAGGCGTCGCTGTCGATATCGAGGCGGTGGCGTGACTTGGTCGTTTGCCAGAGCCGCGTGTCGGCCGTGGTCATTTCCGAGGCCGCGAGCGCCGCACCAAAACGACGCGCCAGCTTGCGGAACGGCGCATCGGTTATGCCTGCCATCGGAGACATAAGCACACGACTCGTGAGCGTGTGCGGGCCCACACGCGGTAGCCCGCCATAGCGGTCCTGCGTGGCGTCAGTCATTGCCGGGGCAACCCGTGCCGCAGCGCAGCGCGCCGTCCTCGCCCGCGTAGCACAGGGACACTTCGTAGCCGTCGAGCCGCGGCTCGTTGTAGTCGAGCCGGGCCAGTGCCGTGATGCGGCCGCCCGGTGCGACGCGCTCGGGCACGGCGCCCGAGAGGTAATCGCGGGGCTCGATCACCGTGGCGGCCAGCGTGTCGCTGTAGGCATCGACGATGCGCACCTTGACCACGGGCGGTGGCAAGGCGCTGTCGCCGCGGTTCGAAAACACCGATTCCACGTCGAGCCCGACCTCGGACGCCAGCGCGCCCGAGGTTTCCACACACCACTGCCGGATGTCCCAGGCAGGCGTGAGGTCCATGCCGAGCGTGCGGTAGACGGTCGGCAAGACGTCCTCGAAGTAGGGCTGCGTCACGAGCGCATTGCGCCAGGCGTGCACGGCCTGGGCGGCCAGCCCGATCAGTGCCAGGAGACTCAGCGTGAGCCAGAGGCCCGTGCGGCGCGGCGCTTTCGGTGCGAGATCGGGCGAGATGATCATCGACTCGGCGAACGAGGGATCGTCCTCGGGCTCCTCGCTCGCTGCCGCGTCGGTCGCGAATTCGGTGACGGCGCTCGCAACCTCCTGCGCGGGCGCGTCGTCGCCGCCGAGTACGATGACTTCGCCGCGCTCGCCTTCGGCCATGGCATTGATCGTGTCCTCACCGACGGCGCGGGCACTCGAGGCTTCGTCGGCCGCGTCATTCGACGCGGTCTGCTCGAAGTCTGCTACGTCATCTGCCGCGGGCGATTCCACGAGGACCTCGGCGCTTATCGCGTCGTCGCCTGGCGTATCGTCATCGCTCGGCGTGGCGCCCCCGGCCGAGGGCTCCGCCTCGAACTCGAGGTCGTCAGAGTCGAGTGCCGCAGCTGCAGCCATGAGGTCATCAAGGGCGCCCGCATCGAATGCATCGTCCGTGACCTCGTCGAGCGCACGCTCGGCCGACTCGACCTCGCGCTCGAGTGCACTCGGCGGCTCGGGTTCGGGCTCGGGCTCAGGTGCCGCTTGGGGCGCGGACGCGCCTTCAATGTAGAGCGACAGCTCGGCCGACGCCTCCGATTCGAGCAGCAGCGACGACGCGTCGTCGCTATCGGCCTCGAGCGTGAGCTCGGGTAACGCGTCGGCGTCGAGCGAGAGTGCTGACTCGGCCTCGGTCTCGGCTTCGCCTGCGAGCGTGAGCTCGGTGCCGACGTCCGCGTCAAGCTCAGACGCGCCGGGGTCTTCGAGTGCGGGCTTCCAATTCGACGTTGCCGACATCAGGGCGTCGTCGGGGAGCTCAAAGTCGGGCTGCGCGGTCTGACCCGTAGCACGCGTCAGATCGAGGTCGACCGACGTCTCGTTGCCCGCCTCATCGGCGTCAACGAGTTCGAAATCGAGATCGACGTCATCGCCGGCCTCGAGTGCACCGTCGAGTTCGCCAAGCAGGTCGTCCCAATCCCCCTCGCTGTCGGCCTCGGCGGATCCCGTCGTGACGGACGCCTCCGGCGCGGGCGCGTCGTCGGACAGTGCAGCGATGCCGGCGACGTCTTCGCCGGCGTCGTCATCATTGTCAACGAGGTCTTCGCCCACGAGAGCCGCCAGCTCGGCGCGCAGGGTATCGGGTGGCGTGTCATCGCCGAATCGAAAGGCCCCGCTGTCGTCGGGGTCGGGCTCCGGGTCGGAGCCAAACACGAGTTCGCCCGCGTCGTCGGGTGTGTCGGCATCGTTGGTCGTGGCATCTATGGGTGCCAGATCGCCGGCCTCGTCGACGATAAACCAGTTGGTCGAGGTGAACTGCTCATCGTCAATGTTCGCGGCAAGGTCGTCCCCAATATCCACGGCAACATCCGCGGGCGCGTCAGACGCGTCGTCCGACAGCACCTCCTCGGCAACCGCATCGTCTTCGGATTCGTGTTCGGCAGTGGGTTCCCCGGGCTCAGTGGGCGACGTGGCGTGCGCCACCGCATCGAAGACGTGCATGCAATCGCCGCAGCGCACCTTGCCACCCGCCCGCGCAAGGTCCTCGGCCTCGACCGCGAACACGGTGTGGCAGGCGGGGCAGCGGGTTTCTGTCGCCGAATCAGTCACGTCGTCGAATGCCTTCGAGCAGAATCCAGCCATCCTGCACGGCAGTGGGGTCGAACTCAACGAACGGGTCGTAAGCTTTGGCGACGGCTTCGGCCTGGTCGGCCAGTATGCCGGACAACAGCAGCCGCCCGCCCGGTTTGACGGCCATTGCTATGAGCGCGGCGAGCTCGATGAGCGGCTGCGCGAGGATGTTGGCCACCACGACGTCGAACTGACCGGGCTCGGCTGCCATGGGTGCAATCACCGTTTCGATCTCGCCTGCCACGCCGTTGGCCCGGGCGTTCTCGCGCGTGGCCGTCAGCGCCTGCGGGTCGATATCGGTGGCCAGCACGGAGGCCGCGCCCAGCTTGAGCGCGGCGATGGCGAGGATCCCAGAGCCGCAGCCGAAGTCGAGCACGCGCGCGCCCTGGGGGGCGCGGGTCGCGAGCGCTGTGAGGCACAAGGCGGTTGTTGCGTGCGTGCCCGTTCCAAACGCGAGGCCCGGGTCGAGTCGCAGCACCACATCGTCGCCCGTGTCGACGTCCGCGCCGTGCGGCAACACCCAGAGCCGATCCGCGAACCGCATGGGCTGGTAGTCGCGCAGCCATTCCCGTTCCCATTCGCGGTCGGGCAGCAGGCTCACGTTCAGAGCGGGCAGGTCGTGGCCATCGAGCTGTGCGGCCAGCGTCAGCCCGATACGCTCGATGCTCGCGTCCTCGGCGAACAGCGCCGTGAGCCTGGCCTCACGCCAGAGCGGCGCCTCACCCGGCGCGGGTTCGAGAATGGGTTGGTCCGCCGCGTCCGTGTAGGTGACTGCGACAGCGCCTGCCGCGAGCAGTGCGGACTCGACGGTATCGGCGTCGAGCTCGGCCAACGCCAGCGTTACCTGCTGCCAGGCCATAGTCGCGCGTCAGAGACCGAGTCGTTTCTCGAGATAGTGAATATCCGTGCCGCCGGCCAGTACCGCGCCGTGTTGCAGGATCTCGAGGTGCAGGTCGATGTTGGTCTTGATGCCCTCGATCACCATCTCGCTCAATGCGCCCCGCATACGCGCGATCGCCACGTCGCGCGTGTCGCCGTGCGTCAGCAGCTTGCCGATCATCGAGTCGTAGTAGGGTGGTACGCGGTAGCCGTTGTAGATGTGGCTCTCGACACGCACGCCGGGTCCACCCGGGGCGTGCCAGAGGTCGACGGTACCGGGCGACGGCATGAACGTCTTCGGGTCTTCGGCGTTGATGCGGCATTCGATGGCGTGGCCGCGCATGACCACCTCGTCCTGCGTGAACGACAGCGGCTCGCCGGACGCAATCGACAGCTGCTCGCGAACGATGTCGATTCCCGTGACGAGTTCCGTGACGGGGTGCTCCACCTGCAGGCGTGTATTCATCTCGATGAAGTAGAACTCGTTGTCCTGGAACAGGAACTCGAAGGTGCCCGCATTGGAGTAGCCAATCTCGAGGCAGGCCCGCGCGCAGCGCTCGCCCATCTTGTCGCGCAGTGCCTGCGGCAGTCCCGGCGCGGGCGCTTCCTCGATGACCTTCTGGTGGCGGCGCTGCATGGAGCAGTCACGCTCGCCCAGGTGCACCGCATTGCCATGCTTGTCGGCCAGCACCTGGAATTCGATGTGGCGGGGTCGCTCGAGGAATTTCTCCATGTACACGACGGGGTTGCCAAAGGCAGCGTCGGCCTCGGCGCGCGTCAGGTTGATGGCGTTCACGAGTGACGGCTCGCTGTGCACGACGCGCATACCCCGGCCACCGCCGCCGCCTGCGGCCTTGATGATCACGGGGTAGCCGATATCGCGCGCGATGCGGAGGTTCTCATCGGGGTCGTCGCCCAGCGGGCCGTCCGAGCCGGGTACCGTGGGCACGCCGGCTTCTTTCATGGCCTTGATGGCCTCGACCTTGTCGCCCATGAGCTTGATGCACTTGGCGTTGGGCCCGATAAACGTAAAGCCCGATTTCTCGACGCTGTCGGCGAAGTCGGCGTTCTCGGACAGGAATCCGTAACCCGGATGGATCGCGACGGAGTCCGTGACCTCGGCCGCCGAAATAATCGCCGCCTTGTTCAGGTAGCTGTCGGTCGAGCTCGGCGGTCCGATGCAGACACTCTCATCGGCCAGCAGCACGTGTTTCAAGTTCTTGTCGGCCGTCGAGTAGACGGCGACGGTTTTGATGCCGAGCTCGCGGCACGCGCGCAGGATGCGCAACGCGATTTCGCCGCGGTTGGCGATGACTATTTTTTCTAGCATGAGCCGGCCCCGGCGATCAGGCGCGCGTGTCGAGCGTGACGAGGGCCTGGCCGTACTCGACGGGCTCGCCGTTCTGCACGCGGATCGATTTCACAACGCCGTCGGCGTCGGACTCGATCTGGTTCATCATCTTCATGGCTTCCACGATGCAGATCGTATCGCCGGCTTTGACGCGGTCTCCGATCTGAACGAAAGGCGAGGCGCCTGGTGCGGGTGACGCGTAGTAAGTGCCGACCATGGGGGCCTCGATCACGTGGCCTTCGTCCTCGACCGCGGGTGCGGCATCTTCGGCTGGCGCGGCGGCTGGCGCCGCAGCTGCAGGCGCAGGGGCCGCCGGTGCGGGTGCAGCGGCCAGGGCAACCGGCGCGGCGGCCGGTGCGTTCGCGTAGCGACTGATGCGAACGGCGTCATCGCCTTCGGTGATCTCGATTTCGGCGATCCCCGATTCTTCGAGCAGCTCAATGAGTTTTTTGACTTTTCTGATGTCCATGCTGTGGTCCCCCGGCGATCAGGCCCCGGCTTCTTGTAGCAGGTGGTTCGCGATCGCACGCAATGCAAGCGTGTATCCCATGGCTCCGAGCCCGACAATCGAGCCCAGCGCCACGTCGCTGAAATAGCTGTGCCGGCGAAACGGCTCGCGGGCGTGAATGTTCGACAGGTGCACTTCGATAAACGGCAGGTTGATGCCCGTCAGGGCGTCGCGGAGCGCGACGCTGGTGTGCGTGAAGGCGCCGGGATTGATCAGTACGGCTGCCGTCCCGTCGTCGGCGGCTGCGTGAACGCGGTCGACGAGTTCGTGCTCGGCATTGCTCTGGAAGGCCGTCAGCCCAATGCCCAGCGCCGCAGCTTCCTTGCGCAGGCCCGTGGCGATGTCCTCGAGCGTGCGCGATCCGTAAATGCCCGGCTCCCGACGCCCCAGAAGATTGAGGTTCGGTCCGTTGAGTAACAGCACATCGTGCGCGTGGCCGACCATGCCCTATCTGCCCGGTTCGACGAAATTGGCCGCAATACTAACCAAGTTCGCGACCGTTTGACAGTAATCCGGGCTCGCTCAGCTCTTGTCGTCAGGGTGTACGGGGGTCTCGTGGGCCTCGAGCGCGATTTCGATGCGCCGGACGCGCTCGAGGGTCATCTCGCTGAGCTGGCGGTTGAAGCTGATGAGGTCGGCGAGCATGCCGAAGAGGATGGCCAGGCCGCCCAGGATCAGCAGTACCGTACCGACGATCAGGGACTGAATCTTGCCGCTGCCGTCGCCGAGCAGGTAGTAGATGATGAAGCGCACGACCGGGACGGCGCCGAGCAACATGAGCACGGTGCCGATGTAGGCGTAGAGTCGCAGCGGCTTGTACATGGCGTACATGCGGAACATCGTCGAGCCCGAGCGCGCCAGGAACTGGTGGATTGAGCGGAAGAGCCGCGATGGACGTGTGACCTCGTTGACCTCGATCGGTACGGAGGTCACGGCATATTGCTTGCGACCCGCCTGGATCAGGCTTTCGATGGTGTAACTGAACGACGACACGATGTTGAGATCGAAGGCGGCGTCGCGACTGAACGCGCGGAACCCGCTCACGGCATCGGGGACGTCGAGATCCGACAGCCGCGCCACGAGCGCGCTGCCGTAGCGCTGCAGCAGTTTCTTGAGCGGCGAGAACTGCGCCACCTTGTGCGTCTGCCGGTCGCCGATCGTGATATCGGCCTCATGTTTGACGATCGGTTCGATGAGCGCGGGAATGAAACGCCCCGGGTACTGCCCGTCGCCGTCCGTGTTCACGATGATGTCGGCACCTTCGCGCAGCGCGCGGTCGATGCCGGCACGAAAGGTCCGGGCCAGGCCCAGGTTGCGGCGGTTGCGATGAATGATGTCGGCGCCCGCGTCGCGGGCGACACTGACCGTGTCGTCCGTCGAGCCGTCATCGATGATCATCACGGCCACCTCATCAACGCCCGCGATGTCGCGCGGGATTGCGGCGATCACGTCTGCGATGTTCTCGGCTTCGTTGTAGCAGGGAATCTGGACGATGAGCTTCATGACAAGTCCGTGGTCGTGATGGCGCCGGCGCTTCCGCCAACGAAGAAAAACAGGACGTCGCCTGCGAGAGTGACCAGACGCATGGCGACGACCAGTGTCAGCGCAACGGCTGCGTCGGTCAGGGCGAAGCTGTCCGCCAGTGAGACAAATGCGGCCTCGCGCACACCGAGTCCGCCCGGGGCGCCGGGCAGCACATTGCCCGCGGCCCACGCGAAAAGATAGGCAGCCAGGATAGGAAGCATCAATTCAATGCGGACATTTAGCAGGTGTGCCATCGCAGCAACGATCGCAACGCTGACAAGGAAGAAGGCGAGCGCAAGTCCCAGCATGGTCGTCACCGGACGGCGGTGGCCGACCGCTATTGCGACGGCGAGCCCCGCGAGTAGAGTGGGCCCGAGCAAGGGGTGCCGAGCCGCCACAATCGCGATGGCGGCGAGTGCGAGCGCCGCAAGCAGTGTGGCGACGGACTCCGCCAGGGTCGCCGCAGCCAGACGCCGCTGCGAGACGCCGAGCTTGCTGGCGAGCAGCTGGCGGCCCGCGAAATGAAACACGTTGCCGGGCAGATATTTGGCAATCGATGCGGCGGCAAAGATGTGCACGAGATCGCGGCGCGGGGGGCGCGCATCGCCGGCGCGCGCCAGTCCGGCCCAGCCAAGTGCCAGCAGGCCCAGCGCAGCCGCGTAGGCGATTGCGCCGAGCACGACGGCAACCAGCAAGCCACGGTCTGCCGCCATTGCGCCGATGTCGCCCCGAAGCCCCCAGCCGGCGCGCAGCACAAACGCGACGCCCGCGATCGCGAGCGCCGCACCGAGCCATCGCAATGCGCCGCGCCGGGTCGTCATTGGCGGTCGCGCACCCGGGCCAGAACCATTGTCCAGGGCAATGGTTTTCGTACGGCCACGATGTCGAAGGCGCTGCCAATGAACGCGACGAAGCGCCGCGACGACCAGTGCTGCAAGTGGCCGGGCGTGTTGCCGAGTGCGCCCCAGTATTTGCCGCGAGCCATGTTGAGTGCGCGCCACAACGGCTCACGGGGAACGCTGAACACAACATGACGACGCGCGATGCGGCTCAGGATTTCGAGTGCCGCCTCGGGGCGCTCGAGGTGCTCCAGCACTTCACAGCAGATCATGAGCTCGGCGCCGTCTTTTTCCTGCAGTTCGTAGATGTCTCGCTGCAAGAATTCGATATCGAGATCCGTGCAGTTGTCGCGCGCCGTCGCCACGATGTCACCTGAAAAGTCCGAGGCGCGAAACCGCTCCGGTGCCGTGGACGCAATCATGCGCGCCAAATGGCCTTCCCCGCAGCCGACTTCATGGATATCGCGCGCTCCCGTCTGGCGCACGAGTTCGAGCACCTGTTCTTCGAAGCCGCGCATGAGCGCGCGCGCGATCGGATTGCCGCTCGCATATTTGTCGTAGTGATTGCCAATCGGCACACCGTCTTCGGTACGAATGTCGTCGGCCATCAATCGTCTCCCTGGTTGGCTGCGACAGGCGCTGAGCTGCCGATGGCAAAGAGTTCGAATCGGACGTCGTCGTCGGCGTTTGCAATCGGCGCAACGAAACGACCCGTGAGCTCGACTCCCAGTGCGCGGTACACCTTGGCGTCGGTCGTGGCGTCACGGATCGGGAACCAGAGCACGTCGTAGCCCGCCAGTGCCTGGGCAATGGTGGCGTCGGGCTGGGCCAGAAAGGCTGCCGAGCGCTCTACGGTTGTGGGAGTCGGGGCAAGCTGGAATTGGATGAGATGGCCCAGGAAGCCATTCGGTCGGTCGACGGGGAAGTAGACCCAGAGCCGACGCTCGCCCAGCGAGGCCCGAATATCCTGCATGAGCGGCGCAGCCGCAACCCGGGGTTCGAGGCGCGGATTCTGCTCTGTGAAATTGCGCAGGTACGGCGTCTCGAGCGCGACCAGCCAGGCGAGCAGCAGTGCCATGACGCCACCTGCCGCAGGTACCGCGATCCGGCCGATTCTGCGCGTGCCACCGATGAGTCCGTGCGCCGGCGACAGTGCCGCCACGACGATCATGAATAGCGCGAGCGCCGCTGAATGTGTGTACCGAATGTAGGAGGACAGGATCAGACCGCGCTCGCCGAATGCGAACAGATAGCTCAGGTACAACACCGCCGAGTAGGCGAGTGCTGTGCCCAGCGCGCCCGCGGCCAGCAGTGACCAGCGTCCCGTCTGCTGTGCAGGGCGTCCAACGCCAAGAAGGACCAGAAAGAACAGCGCGAAAAGCGCGTAGAAGGTGGCGGTCGAGACACGAAAGCGATCTTCGAACAACGACATCATTGGCACGCTGAACGCGTTGAACTGGGCCGAAACGGCGTCCTTGGCGAGCTGCTGGTGGAGAAACACGGTGCGGTAGCGTTCGCTGATGAGGCTCGTGGCGTCCTCGTCGAGTGCACGCTCACCGCCCAGCACGCCGCGTACGACGCCCCCGAAAGACTGGGTTTCCCGCGCCACGCCAGCGGCGTCGCGATTGGCTGACCACGTTCCGAGCGCCAGCAACGACGGTGCGGCCAGCAACACACCGCAGAGCGCCGCCGTGGCGAACGCGCGCGGCGCGCCGTCCCCCCGCCAGCGGTCGACGAAAAACACGGTGGCGATGATGCCGGTAGCGGCCAATGCAAAGGCGACGCCGGCGTCTTTGAGCAGGCTCAGCACGACGAGCGGCAAGGCGAGTGCGGCGATCCGGGCAAGACCCGGCTTTCGCTGCAGCATGAAGACGATCAGCAGGCCCGCAAACCACGTGCTCACAAGGTGGTCGACGTACAGGCTCGCGACACCGTGGCCGAGATTGGCAAGGCCCGCCACAAGTGCGACCGTGATGGCCACGAGCCAGCCGGGGCGTTTCCATCCGATGCCCTCGTACAGCACCATCGCGGGCGCCATGAGCAACACGAACTGGGCGAAGTAGGCACTGGCATCGACGCGCGGCGAAACAATGGTGAACGCGTACTGCCAGAGCGGTGCGCCCGGCGGATAGCGACGGTGCAGAGCGTTGCTGTCAGCCTGCCAGTAGCTATCGAGCGCCCACATGTCCCGAAGATAAATGCCCCAGTGCCCGTACTCGTCGAAATAGAAGTACTGGCTGTCGTGGTGCACGAACCAGAACGCAAGCGAGAACACCACGAGCAGGGTGTACACCACGTTGGGCCCGTCGCGCCTCAGCGCACGAATCCACCAGGGCAGCTGCACGACTAGCAGCAGGACGCCCAGCCCCCAGACGCCCACGGCTGTCGGTCGAAGCAAGTTCACCAGTCCGCCGACGAACACCAGGGCCATCCACCCGGCGACCGCCAGCATGAGCGCCAGCCCCGCCCGCAGGCCGAAACGGCGCTGGAGCAGGAGGCTGATGCCGAACAGGGGCAGCAGTGAAATCAGAGGCATGGAGGCTCCCGGAAAGCGGGCGGATTATGACATAAGGGCCCAAAACTGCTGTGACGCAGTACCGGTAAATGACTGATTTCCCTGTTGTCCTTAAAAATAGACACTCCAAGTGTCAATCTTTGTTGACGACCGCGCCGCCGCCGCCTACATTGGACTCACAGCAATTCGCTTGGCGGGGCGAAGAATGGGTGCGGACGGCACACTCCGGGGCAGCAAGACAGCCATGCGCGTGGTCATCGTCACGATGGACACGCACCTGGCGACGGCGACGCAGAATGCGGCGGCGGACCTCGCGCGCGAGTGTCCGGGCCTGCGGCTGACGTTGCATGCCGCGTCGGAGTGGAGCGCGAGCCCCGCAAAGCTCGAACAGTGCCGTGCCGACATCGCGGCTGCCGACATCGTGGTCGCCACGATGTTGTTCATGGAAGACCACTTCAAACCGCTCATCGACGACATTGCCGCCAAGCGCGGTCAGTGCGACGCCGTCATCTGCGCCATGTCGGCCAGCGAGGTCACCGTGCTCACGAAGATGGGCGACTTCGATATGTCGAAGCCGGCCTCGGGTCCCATGGCGCTGCTCAAGAAGCTGCGTGGAAACAAGAAGAAGGCGCAGACGGGTGGCGCCGCACAGATGCGCATGCTGCGCCGTTTGCCCAAGCTGTTGCGCTTCATTCCGGGCACCGCGCAGGATGTGCGCGCCTACTTCTTGACGCTGCAGTACTGGCTTGGTGGTTCGCGCGAAAACATGGCCAACCTCGTGCGTTTTCTCGCCAGGCGCTACGCGACCGGCCCGCGTGAGGCGCTCACGCAGAAACTCGCGCCCGTCGAAGATCCCGTCGCCTATCCCGACGTCGGTCTCTACCACCCGCGCATGCAGGGCCGGATCCACGACGACCTGCGAGCCTTGCCCAAGCTGCCGCGCGGCACAGCCAGGTCGGGACGGGTCGGTGTGCTCATGCTGCGTTCGTATCTGCTGGGCGGAAACGCCGGGCACTACGATGGCGTCATCGCGGCGCTCGAGTCACGCGGTCTGGAAGTCGTGCCCGCCTTCGCATCGGGGCTCGATGCGCGGCCGGCCATCGAGCAGTTCTTCATGCACGACGACAAGGTGGTCGTTGATGCCGTTGTGTCACTGACAGGCTTCTCTCTCGTGGGTGGCCCCGCCTACAACGATGCGGCCGCCGCCGAGGAGATTCTCAAGAAGCTCGACGTGCCCTACCTCGCCGCGCACCCCGTCGAATTCCAGACACTCGATCAGTGGGGCGGCTCCGCACGCGGGCTGAGTCCCGTCGAGTCGACGATCATGGTGGCCATCCCAGAACTCGATGGTGCGACCGCGCCAACGGTGTTCGGTGGTCGCGCGGGCGCGCCCGGCGTCACCTGTCTCGGTTGCTCCCGCGGCTGCACGTTCAGCCAAGACGACAATCCCCAGGACATGTCGAGCTGCCCCGAGCGCGCCGGCATGCTGGCCGCTCGCATTGCGAAACTCGTAGCGCTGCGTCGTGCGAAGCTTGCGCAACGCAAGGTTGCGATCGTGCTCTTTAACTTCCCGCCCAATGCGGGCAACACGGGCACGGCGGCCTATCTCGACGTGTTCGGCTCGTTGCACAACACGCTGACCGCCATGCGTGAGGCGGGCTACTGCGTCGAGGACCTGCCCGCGGACGCCGACGCGTTGCGCGAGTCCGTCATCGAAGGCAATCGCGCCGAGTACGGCGCCGACGCCAACGTCTGTTTTGAAATCGACGCCGACGATCACGTGCGCCGCGAGACCTGGCTCGCCGACATCGAATCGCAGTGGGGCCCCGCGCCCGGGCGCCACCTCACCTTCGGCAACAAGCTGCTTGGGCTCGGCAAACAGTTCGGCAACGTGATCGTCGCCGTGCAGCCCGCCATGGGTTACGAAGGCGACCCCATGCGCCTGCTCTTCGAGGGCGGCTTCGCCCCGACGCACGCGTTCTCGGCGTTCTACCGTTTCCTGCGCGAAGACTTCGCGGCCAACGCCGTTCTGCACTTCGGCACCCACGGTGCACTCGAGTTCATGCCCGGAAAGCAAACCGGTATGTCGGGCGCCTGCTGGCCCGAGCGGCTCATCGGCGACCTGCCCAACTACTACCTCTACGCGGCCAACAACCCGTCCGAGGGCGCCATCGCCAAACGGCGTGCCGCGGCCACGCTCGTGAGCTATCTGACACCGCCCGTCGCCGAAGCCGGCCTTTACCGCGGCCTGCAGGAACTCAACGATTCGATCGAGCGCTGGCGCAGCCGCGACGCAAATGCCGTCGCCGACCCCGAACTCGCCACGCTGATCCAGGCCCAGGCGGCCGAGCTCGAGCTTTGCGATGCGAGCCCGGACTGGCCCGAGGCCGACTGGGATGCGCGCATCGGCAAGCTTCGTGACGAACTGCTCGAGCTTGAGCACACGATGATTCCGCACGGACTGCATATCGTCGGCCGCCCGCCCAACGTCGAGGAGCGCGTCGATCTGCTTTTGGCCATGGCCGATGCGGCCTACGGCGTGACACCGGCGCGCGCGTCGCTGCAGGCGCTCGTGGGCGATGGGCTCGACCCCGAACGCGCCGCGCGTCTCGCGGGCCTGCCCGCGGGTCAGGACGGCCCCAACATGTTCCGCGAGCTCGCACGATACGACCAACTGCTCGGCCAGGACTCGGAAACCACAGCGCTGCTGCACGCGCTCGACGGCCGCTTCATCGCGCCCGCGCCCGGTGGCGATGTGCTGCGCACACCGCAGGTCTTGCCGACAGGCCGCAACCTGCACGGCTTCGACCCCTTTCGCATCCCCAGCAACTACGCGGTGCAGGACGGCCGCCGCCAGGCCGACCGCCTGCTGGCCTGCCACACGACGTCGGGCGAGACGCCGCCCGAATCGATCGCCATGGTGCTTTGGGGCACCGATAACCTGAAGAGCGAGGGCGGTCCCATCGCGCAGGCCCTCGCGCTCATGGGCGCGGTGCCGCGCTTCGACAGCTACGGCCGAATCGCAGGCGCCGAGCTCGTGCCGCTCGACGAGCTCGGGCGTCCCCGCATCGATGTCGTCATGACGTTGTCGGGCATTTTCCGTGACCTCATGCCGCTGCAGATCAAGCTGCTGGCCGAGGCCGCCTACCTCGCCGCAGCGGCCGACGAACCCGTCGAGCAGAACTACATCCGCAAGCATGCGCTGGCCTACCAGGCCGAACACGGCTGCTCGCTCGAGACGGCGGCGCTGCGCGTGTACGGCAACGAAGACGGCGCCTACGGCTCCAACGTCAACTTTCTCGTCGAGAGCGGACGCTGGGGCGACGAGGAGGAACTCGCCGAAACCTACTCGCGGCGCAAGGGCTTTGCCTACGGCTGCGACGGCCGCCCGCAGGCGCAGAGCGCGTTGCTGCGGGCCACGCTGGCCGATGTCTCGCTGACCTACCAGAACCTCGACTCGATCGAGCTCGGTGTCACGACCGTCGACAACTATTTCGACACCCTGGGCGGCATCACGGGGGCGGTAAAGCGCGCACG
Organism: Pseudomonadota bacterium; assembly: GCA_039821605.1. Classification (GTDB taxonomy): domain Bacteria; phylum Pseudomonadota; class Gammaproteobacteria; order Steroidobacterales; family Woeseiaceae; genus CALBPI01. The sequence goes on from JBCBNV010000002.1 coordinate 197,004, forward strand.
CGGCGGTGACGCGCCGCCCGTCTACATCGGCGACCAGACGCGCGGCGAGGGCACGGTGCGCACACTCAGTGAACAGGTCGCACTCGAGACCCGTACGCGCATGCTCAATCCCAAGTGGCACGAGGGCATGCTCGAGCACGGCTACGAGGGCGTGCGCCAGATCGAAGTGCACATGACGAACACGATGGGCTGGTCGGCAACGACGGGTCAGGTGCAGCCCTGGGTGTACCAGAAGCTCACCGAGACCTTCGTGCTCGACGAGGCCATGCGCGAGCGTATCGCCGCGCTCAACCCGACGGCCTCGAGCCGGTTTGCGAACCGGCTGCTCGAAGCCTCGGACCGCAACTTCTGGCAGCCCGACGCCGACACGCTGGCCGCACTCGAAGCGGCCACCGAAGAACTCGAAGACCGCGTCGAGGGCATCACGCCGCAAGTCGCGTCCTGACGCAGGCCGCGCTGGCGCATCGCGTATACTCGCGCGATGGCCAAAGACACTGATGACCACGACGCAGCCGCGCTTGAATCGCGCATCGCGTCGGGCCTGCATTTCGCCGATGCTGAGACGGGCGCCGTCATGCCGCCCATCCACCTGGCCACGACCTACGCGCGCGACGCCGACTACGCGTTGCCCGACCCGGGCGTTGGCTATTCGCGCGACGAGAACCCCACCTACCGTGTGCCCGAGCACATGCTCGCCGAGCTCGAAGCGGGCGCCGATGCCTTGCTGTTCGCCTCGGGCATGGCGGCCGCGACGGCCGTGTTCCGTGCGCTGACGCCCGGCGACCGCGTTGTGGTGCCCGACGTCATGTATTGGGGGTTGCGGCACTGGATCGAGACCTTCGCCGAGACCTGGGGCCTGGAGCGCGTCACCTACGTCACCTCGGATCCCGATTCGCTGGCACAGGGCATCACACCGGGTACCCGCCTGGTCTGGGTCGAGACACCTTCGAATCCACTCTGGGACACCACCGATCTCGCGCGTGCCGCGGCGCTCGCGCGCGCCGCGGGGGCGATGCTGGCCGTGGATTCCACGGTGGCCACGCCCGTGCACACGCAACCCATCCAGCTCGGCGCCGACATCGTCATGCACTCGGCAACGAAGGCGCTCAACGGGCACAGCGACGTGCTCGCGGGCGCGCTCGTCTGCCGCGAGCGCAACGCATTCTGGGAACGCATTGCCACCGAGCGCGGCGAGGGCGGTGCGGTGTGCGGCGCCTTCGAGGCCTGGCTCTTGCAGCGGGGGATGCGCACGCTGTTCCTTCGTCAGCGACGTGCGAGCGAGAATGCCCAGGCCATCGCCGAGGTGCTTCAGGCGCACCCCAACGTGGAACGCGTCCGTTACCCGGGGCTTGCCGACGATCCCGGGCACGCCGTGGCAGCCCAGCAGATGCGCGACGGCTTCGGGTCGATGCTGTCATTCATGGTGCGCGGTGGCCGCGACGCGGCCCTGGCCGTCGCTGCCCGGTTGCGGCTGTTCGCGCGGGCGACCTCGCTGGGCGGCGTCGAGAGCCTTGTCGAGCACCGTGCCACGATCGAGGGTCCGGACAGCCCGATTCCTGATAACCTGCTGCGCCTGTCGGTTGGTATCGAAGTCGCGGACGACCTCATTGTCGATCTTGCGCAGGCGCTCGACGCCCTGGACTGAGAATTTGAAGCGCCCATGAAGCTCTACCGAAAGATCACGCGCGAAATCGACGAGGCCCCGAAGGGCCCCGAGATTGCAGCCCTGTTCGATTTCGACGGCACGCTGATTGCGGGCTTCTCGGTGTTCTCGTTCTTCCGCGAGCAGTTTCTGCGCGGTGAGTTGTCGCGCGGTCAGGTCATGCAGCTGGCCGCTGCGGGCGCCGGTTACGGCATGGGCAACCTGGGCTTCTCGGGATTGCTCGTCGCAAGCGCCCGCATGATGCGGGGGCTCACCGTCGAGCAGTTCGAGACGCTGGGCCGCGAGGTGTTCGAGAAGCACATCGCCAAGGTGATCTACCCCGAAGCGCGCGCGCTCGTCGAGGCCCACCAGAAGCGCGGCCACACGGTGGCCATCGTGTCCTCGGCGACGCGGTTCCAGGTTGAAGACGCCGCCGAGATCCTGGGTATCGAACATGTGCTTTGCAGCGAGCTCGAGTCTGAAGACGGCGTCTTCACGGGCGAGATTGTGCGGCCCACGTGCTGGGGCGAGGGCAAGGTCACGGCGGCGGAGACGCTGGCGGCCGAGCTCGGTCTCGACCTGGACCGGAGCTACTTCTACTCCGACAGCAACGACGATTTACCGTTGCTCGATCGCGTCGGCAACCCGCGGCCACTCAACCCGAACCCGAAACTGGTCGAGGCCTCCGAAGCACGCGGCTGGCCCATTCGCCGCTTCGCGAGTCGCGGGCGCCCGCGCCCGACGGACCTGCTGCGCACGGCCGCGGCAACGGGCAGCATGATTCCGTCGTTTCTTGCGGGTCTGCCCATCTGGGCACTGACGGGCTCGAAGCAGGAAGGGCTCAACTTCTCGATGAGCCTGTTTGCCGACGTCGCCAGTGCGTTCATCGGGCTCAACCTCGATGTCGAGGGCGAGGCGCACCTCTGGGAGCACCGCCCGGCCGTGTTCGTGTTCAACCACCAGAGCCAGGCCGACGTGGTAATCATCACACGCCTGCTGCGCCGCGACCTCGCGGGCGTGGGCAAGAAGGAAATCGCCAAGGTGCCCGTGCTGGGCCAGATCATGCAGTTCGCGGGCACGGTCATGATCGATCGCAGCGACGCGACCAAGGCCGTCGAATCGATGCGTCGCCTTGTCGACACGATCCGTGTCGAGGGCAAATCGGTCGCAATGGCGCCCGAGGGCACGCGCACGGTGTCGACGCGGCTGGGGTCGTTCAAGAAGGGCGCGTTCCACCTGGCGCAGCAGGCCGGTGTGCCGATCGTGCCCATTGTCATTCGCAACGCGCTGGATGTGTCGCCCAAGGGTGACCTGCTGTTTCACCCGGCAACCGTGGGCGTCACGGTGCTCGAGCCCGTCGATACCAGCGCCTGGACACCCGAGACCATGGACGAACACGTGGCCGACGTGCGGCAGCGCTTCCTTGTCGCGCTGGAGCAGGAATAGTGCCGCACGAGTCCGGCACGCTCGAATCGCGGCTGATCTGGCAGTCGTGGCAGCCCGAATCGCCCAAGGCCGTTGTGCTCATCGCGCACGGCCTGGCCGAGCATGGCGGGCGTTACACGCACGTGGCCGACGCGCTGACGCAGGCCGGCTACGCCGTGTTTGCGATCGACCACGCGGGCCACGGTCAGTCGCCGGGCAAACGCGGTGGGGTCTACGACTTCAATGTGTTTATCGAGGGCATGCTCGAGCTCGACCGCCACGCGCGCGTCGCCTTGCCCGGTCTGCCGGTGACGCTGCTCGGGCACAGCATGGGCGGCCTGATTGCGGCGCTTACGGCGTTGCGCGATCCGGACCGATTCAAGACGCTGGTGCTGTCTGGCCCGGCCGTCATCGCGGTCGATCCGCCGCCCGCCTGGCAGGAAGCCATCGTGCGTTTTCTGGCGCGCGTCGCACCGGGCCTGGGTGCCCTGGCGCTCGATTCGAATGAGATCAGCTGCGATCCCAAGGTCGTGCAGGCCTACCTCGACGATCCGCTGGTCTACAACGGCAAGGTGCCCGCCGGGCTCGTCGTGGCGATTTTCGATGCCATGGCGGACCTGCGTGAGCGCGCCGCGCGGCTGACACTGCCCTTGCTCGTCATGCACGGCAGCGAGGACAAGCTCACGGCCCCCGAGGGCTCAACGCTCGTGCACGAGCAGGCTGGATCCGCAGACAAGACGATCAGGATGTGGCGCGGGCTCAAGCACGAGATCTTCAACGAGCCCGAGCAGGCCGAGGTGCTGGCCGAGATGACGGAGTGGCTCGACGCGCGCCACTAGCGCCTGTTTTGGGGCGCGTTACTCGAGTGCGGCCCGCGCCGCCTCGAGCGTGAGCTCGCCGGCTTCGAGTTTCGACAAGACGTCGATGATGACCTTGGCCTCTTCGGCGTCCATCTCGCCCACGTGCGTGTTGATGAGTTCGCCCTCGGCGCTGAGCACGAGCGTGAACGGCAGACCCTTGAGTGGCACGCCGAAGGCCTCGGCCGCGGCAATAACCTCGACCTCGCCCACGAGCACGGGGTAGTTGAAGTCGGTCTCCGCCGCGTAGGCAATCACCGCGTCCATCTCGTCGTGCGCGATGCCGATGACCTGCAGGCCCTCGGGCTGCTGCGCGGTTTGCAGCGACTTGAGCAACGGAATCTCACGCCGGCAGGGTGCGCACCACGTGGCCCAGAAGTTCACAAGCCGGGGTTGACCCTGCCAGTCCTCGACGCTGTTGCTGCCGCCCGCCATGTTGGCCAGCGTGACAAGGGAATTGGCCGCATGCGCGCCCGAGGCGGCCGCCGCCATCTGCTCGTCGAGCGGAACGGGCGTCGCGATCTCTACAGGTGCGGGCTGATTGCCGACGACGAAGCTCGTGACGAGCCCGGCCGCACCAGCCAGCCCGAGGACTGCGGTGTAGATAACGAGTTTCTGCATGCGCCCATGATAGCGCGAAGCGTCAGCGTTGGGCGGTCGCCGTATTGGGGCCTGCGCCGGCAATGGCCTCGCGCGCGTGGCTCGCGAACTTGGGCGCCTTCATGTAACCGACGACCTGGTAACCCGGTCGCTCGACGCCGTCAGGGCCGAAGAAGATGATCGAGGGCGGGCCGTAGAGGCCGAACCGGTCCAACAGCGCCTTGTCCGCGGCGTCGTTGGCCGTGACGTCGGCCTGCAGCAGGATCGTGTTGGACAGCACGTCACCAACCTGCGCGTCGGTGAACGTGTACTTCTCCATCTCCTTGCACGACGGACACCAGTCGGCGTAGAAGTCGAGCATGACGGGGCGCCCATTGGCGCTGGCATCCGCCACAGCCCGGTCGAGGTCTTCGACGGTCTTGATGCGCACGAACTCAAGCTCGTGCGATTCAGCAGCCGCACCACCGCCCGCCTGAGCCAGGACCGAACCCTTGAACGGCTGCAGCGGATCCTCGCCACCGGCGAGACCGCCGATAAACAGGGTTGCGCCGTAGAGCGCGCCAAGCACCGTGATGGCCTTGCCGACCCGGCGACCACCCGACGACTCGGGCGTCAGCGGGGTCATCGCGCCAAGGAAAATGGCGGCGACCACAATGAGCACCGCCCAGGCCAGCATGATGACCTCGCCCGGCAGCAGGCGCGAGAGCATGTAGATGGCCACGCCCAGCATGATGAAACCGAAGGTCTGCTTGACGGTTTCCATCCAGGGCCCGACCTTGGGCATCAGTCGGCCCGCGGAGGCGCCGACGAGGAGCAGTGGCGTACCCATGCCCATGGACATGGCAAACAGTGCCGAGGCGCCGCGAGCGACGTCACCCGTCTCCGCGATCACGGCCAGGGCTGCAACCAGAGGCGGTGCCACGCAGGCGGTCACGACAAGCGATGACAGCGAGCCCATGACGAAGGCGCCGACAGCGGTACCCGCCTTCTGGTCGTTGCTGATCGTTGCGATCCTGGACTGAATGGCCGATGGCATCTGCAGCTCAAACAGGCCGAACATGCTCATGGCCAGAACCACGAACAGGCCCGCAAACGTGATGAGAATCCAGGGCTGCTGGAAAAAGGTTGCCGCCTGCGTGCCACCGAAGGCCGCGAAGGCGGCACCGGCAACGGTGTAGGTGAGCGCCATGCCCAGCACGTAGAGCAGCGCGAGGAAGAAGCCGCGACCGGCGGAGGTGTTCTCGCCCTCGCCCGAAATGATGCCCGACAGGATCGGCACCATCGGCAGGACGCACGGGGTCAGTGACAGCAGCAGGCCCAGACCGAAGAAGGTACCCAGTACGACAATCAGATTGCCACCGCTGATGAGCGACGCGAGCCGCGACTGCTCCGAGACGGGACCCGGATTCGCGGCTGCCGCGCCCGACGCATCCCCGACGGTAATGCTGCCCGCAGGCACACTGATATCAAAGGTCCGCGACATGACCGGGTAGCAGATGCCGTCTTCGGCGCAGCCCTGGTAGCTGAGCGTCAGTTGCTGCACCGACGCTTCGGCCGCGCTGCGGATGAGCGGTACGGTGATGAACGCCGCGTTGTAATAGACGGTGGTGTCGCCGAAGTACTCGTCGGACTTGGGCTCGCCCGGGGGCATCGCGAGTGGGCCGGACGTGTAGTCGGCGCTGCCAAACTCGGCCTTGATCGACTCGCTGTAGAGGTAGTAGCCGGGCGCAATCTGGAAGCCGACCTCGAGGCTGTCGCCGCCAACGCGCGTGACGCGCGGCTGGAACGCCTGTTCGGGTGGCAGGAAATTATCGGGGCTCGGGCCACCGAACGGCAGCGACTTGGCCGCGGCCGGTGCGTTGCTCGCGAGCGTCAGCGTGGCGCGCTGCGTGGTCGGCGGGAAGCAGATGCCGTAGCTCTTCGAGCAGCCCTGCGAGCGAATGACCAGCGTCGCCGCCCCGGCGTCGCCGGCGTAGGGCAGGCGCACCTGAAAGTCGTCGGTGTAGATCTGCTGTTCGCCGAAAAACTCGTCCGAGTAGTCGACGCCGCGGGGCAGGAACGGCTCCTCAAGCGTCGCGCTCGAGTCTTCGAGCGAGAACTCGAGCTTCTCCTTGTAAAGGTAGTAGCCGTCGACGACGCGCCAGTCGACGACGATCTCGCCGCCGTCCTCGCTGACAGCGAAGGTAAAGGCCTCTTCGGCACGCAGCAGGTCGTCCTGCGCCTGGGCGGGCACAAGGGCTACGAGCATCAGCGCGAGCCAGGTCGCGAACAGTCGGGTCATCGTCATGGATCGATTCATGCGGCCGAAGACCGGCAAAACAAGCAGTTGATTACCCCCAAGGATACCGCCGTGGGGCGCTCGGGGCGCGTCGGACCTGCCGAATTGTGACCGGCTACCGGGGTGTCGCCAATTGGTGACGCCGCGGTGCCGCGGGTCTTGAAATCGCGGGCCCCATCCCTATCATTAGCACTCCCTTAGGCGGAGTGCTAACAGCTGCACCCGCCAGGAACGATTTTTGACTCTGAAAATCAATCACTTAGTTCAAGGAGACTCATCGATGAACATTCGTCCGCTGCATGATCGCGTCATCATCAAGCGCATGGAGGAAGAGCGTACGTCGCCCGGCGGCATCGTAATTCCCGACGCGGCTACCGAGAAACCGATCAAGGGCGAGGTCGTTGCCGTTGGTAACGGCAAGATCCAGGAAAACGGTGACGTCCGCGCGCTGGACGTGAAGGTTGGCGACAAAGTGCTGTTCGGCAAGTACAGCGGCACCGAAGTCAAGGTCGACGGCGAAGAACTGCTCGTGATGAAGGAAGACGACATCATGGCGGTTGTTGAGGGTTAAGCCCGCGCCACCCGAACCTCCCCTATTCGAATCAGCATTCTCAATTAAGGAACAAAACAATGGCTGCTAAAGAAGTCCGTTTTGGTGACGACGCCCGTCACAAAATGTTCGCTGGCGTGAACACGCTGGCCAACGCCGTCAAGGTCACGCTGGGCCCCAAGGGTCGCAACGTCGTCCTCGACAAGAGCTTTGGTGCTCCGACCGTCACGAAAGACGGTGTCTCTGTCGCCAAGGAAATCGAGCTCGAAGACAAGTTCGAAAACATGGGCGCCCAGATGGTGAAAGAAGTCGCGTCGCAGACGTCGGACGTTGCCGGCGACGGCACGACCACGGCGACGGTTCTGGCCCAGGCCATCCTGCGCGAAGGGCTCAAGGCCGTTGCCGCCGGCATGAACCCCATGGACCTGAAGCGCGGTATCGACAAGGCTGCCGGCAAGCTCGTCGGTGAACTGCAGGGTCTCTCGCGTCCTTGCGAAGACGACAGCGCCATCGCGCAGGTCGGCACGATCTCGGCCAACAGCGACGCTGAAATCGGTACGATCATCGCCGAAGCCATGCAGAAGGTTGGCAAAGAAGGCGTGATCACCGTTGAAGAAGGCTCGGGCCTCGACAACGAACTGGACGTCGTCGAAGGCATGCAGTTCGACCGCGGCTACCTCTCGCCTTACTTCATCAACAACCAGGCCAGCCAGTCCGCGGAACTCGAAAACCCGTTCATCCTGCTCTTCGACAAGAAGATCTCGAACATCCGTGACCTGCTGCCGCTGCTCGAAGGTGTTGCCAAAGCCGGCCGTCCGCTCGTCATCATCGCTGAAGACGTGGAAGGCGAGGCCCTGGCCACGCTGGTCGTCAACAACATCCGCGGCATCGTCAAGGTTGCTGCCGTCAAGGCACCGGGCTTCGGTGATCGCCGCAAGGCCATGCTGCAGGACATCGCGATCCTGACGGGCGGCCAGGTGATCTCGGAAGAAGTCGGCCTCTCGCTCGAGAAGGCGACGCTCGAAGACCTCGGCGAAGCCAAGAAGGTCCAGATTTCGAAAGAGAACTCGACGATCATCGACGGCGCTGGCGCTGCCAACGACATCAAGGGCCGCGTTGACCAGATCAACCGCGAAATTGAAGAGTCGAGCTCGGACTACGACCGCGAGAAGCTGCAGGAACGCGTGGCCAAGCTGGCCGGCGGTGTTGCCGTGATCAAGGTCGGTGCTGCCACCGAAGTCGAAATGAAAGAGAAGAAGGCTCGCGTCGAAGACGCGCTGCACGCCACGCGTGCTGCGGTCGAAGAAGGCGTGGTACCGGGCGGCGGCGTGGCACTCATTCGCGCAGTCCGTTCGGCCGGCGACTTCGAAGGCGACAACGCCGATCAGAACGTGGGCATCAGCATCCTGCGTCGCGCCGTTGAAGAGCCGCTTCGCCAGATCGTTTCGAACGCGGGCGGCGACGCCTCGGTCGTACTGAACGCAGTCGCGGACGGCGAAGGTAACTACGGTTACAACGCTGCCACGGGCGAGTACGGCGACATGATCGAAGCCGGCATCCTGGACCCGACGAAGGTCACGCGTTTCGCACTGCAGAACGCGGCCTCGGTCTCGGGCCTGCTGCTGACGACGGAAGCCATGGTCGCAGACATGCCTCAGGACGATGCCATGCCGGCCGCGGGCGGCATGCCCGACATGGGCGGCATGGGCGGCATGATGTAAGACGCCGTACCCAGCGGTACGGATCGATACATCGATCGTCAGGAGGCCCCGTTTCGACGGGGCCTCTTTTTTTTGGCCTCAATTTCCTGGTCCGGCTGCCGCTTTCCTGATGTGGGCCTGGAAACGAAAAACGCGCAGCGCGACGATGTGAAACTGTTGCCGCGGCTCAGTAGCCGCCGCTACAGCGTTGTAGAGGCCGGCGCGCTTTATTTGCTGTCAGGCAGCTTCATCGCCGCTTTTTCGATCACAGGGTCCGATGTTGAGTTGTGGCACGCGGCTGCGTTTACGGTGATTGGCTTCGGCTACAACGTCATCGCACGACTGACCGTCAATCACCCCCGGTTGCGATGGATGAGCCATGCGGAGGTACAGGTGCCGTTCAATGTTCTGAACGCCATCCTGTTTCTCCACCTCGCACCGCAGCTTGCCCTGTATCTTGGCTTGACGCTGTTTTTCATCTTCTCATTCGGCGCGACCGTGATGACCTGGCGCCAAACGGTCGCGAACCTGGCGCTGTCGTTCGGAGGCTTCAGCTCGGCCGTCCTCCAGTTCGGGCTGCAGATGCCCGCGTTGGAGACACGGTCACAACAGTTTCTCGTGCTGTCGGCGACGGCTGTCGCCATTTTCATCAATACCCGTGTCGGCCTGCACACGAACGCGGTGCAGCGTCGCCTCTTTGCTTCGCGCACGGAGCTCGCCGAGGCTCTCGACAAGATGTCGGTTCAGGAGGCGGCGCTGGCGCAGCACCGCGACCGACTCGAGCTCGAGGTTGGGCAGCGCACGGAGGCGCTTCGTAAAGCCATGGAGGCCGCGGAATCGGCCAACGAAGCCAAGAGCCGTTTTCTGGCCAATATGTCGCACGAAATCCGCACGCCGCTCAATGGGGTGCTGGGCATGAGCCAGCTGCTCGCGCAGCAGCCGCTGGGCGACGTCGAGCGCGACATGGTCGAGACAATTCGCGACAGCGGCCACAACCTGCTCGCGATCGCCAACGACGTGCTCGACATCTCGAAGATCCACGCGGGCGAGCTCCGCGTGCACCCAGAGCCCGTCGATATTGTCGAGCTGTTGCGCGGCGTGATCCGCCTGTTTGACGGTGTGGCGCAGTCCAAGGGCCTGTCACTGGTGCTCGATGTTCCCGATACGGTGCCCGCGCTCGTGCTCACCGACCCTGTGCGACTCCGGCAGATCGTTTCCAACCTCGTGAGCAATGGCGTCAAGTTCACACAGCAGGGTAGCGTCTCGGTCACCTTGACTGGACCGATCGACGGCGAGCAGTGGTGCATCGATGTGGCCGACACAGGCATCGGGATCCCCGACTCCGAGTGCAGCGGTATTTTCAGCGCGTTCCACCAGGTCGATGACCGCGCCAACCGCCGCTTCGGTGGCACGGGCCTCGGTCTGTCCATCTGTCGCGAGCTCGCGCAGATGCTCGAAGGCGACATCCAGGTGCGCAGTACGTATGGCGAAGGCAGCGTATTCTCTCTGCGCGTCCCCATGCCCGAGGTGCTGACTTGCAAAGTGCCCGACACCCGGGCCGACGCAGGGACCGCCGTCATCGACCCCCGCGACTACCGCGTACTTGTCGTTGAAGACAATCCCGTCAATGCGCGCGTGGCCTCGGCCATGCTGGAGCGCGCGGGCTACGCCGTCGAACACGTCGACCGTGGCCGCATCGCGCTGCAGCGGCTCGCGGATGGCGGCGTCGATGTCGTGCTCATGGACTGCCAGATGCCCGAGATGGACGGGCTCGAGGCGACGCGTCGGGCGCGCGAGGCGGGGCACACCGTGCCCATCGTTGGCTTGACCGCCAATGCGATGCCCGAAGACCGCGCGCGCTGCCTCGCGGCGGGCATGGACGATTACCTGGCCAAGCCGTTTACCAACGATGCGCTTCGCAACGTCGTGGCGGCCGCGTTGTCGACGCCTGCTATGGCGAGCGTGTCGTAGCCGCAGTGATGAAATCCGTGATTGCCTCGGCCACGCCGTCCGCCAGCGGTAAGTCGGGGTCGGAGTAGCTCGGCATCTGCTCGGGCTGGGTGCCCGACACCATTTTCAACACGTGATTCATGCCCTCGATGACCACGAGCCTGGCGTCGGGGTTGGCGGCCGCCAGCGCTTCGCCGTTGCTGACGTCGACCTGGATGTCCGTGGTGCCGTAAATGAGCAGCAACGGTTCGTCGATGTTTGCGGCCTGCTTCGGCGGGTCGTACTGGAACCAGGACACGAGGTAGGGCTGCACGCTCTTGCGGAACAGTACGCCCAGTTGCGTGGGCGGGTCCTCGACGAGTTCGCCGGCGCGAAGCGCATCGAGCGTGCGTACGCTGTCCTCAAACAGTTTCGGCGGAATCTGCTGCGCAAGCTGGCGCGCAATGAGATCGGCGGGGTGTTCGCCGGGACCCGCGAGTACGGCGACGCCGGCGAACGTCGCGCGCTCGGCTGCCGTCAACGCGATCTGACCGCCTTCGCTGTGACCGATGAGGAACACGGGGAGGTCCATGCGCGCTTCGAGGAATTCGGCGAGCTTCACGGCGTCGTCGGCGAAGTGATCGAAGCGCAGGTCGGCTTCGATGATGTCCGGGTTCGCGCTTTCGCCGATCATGCGCTTGTCGTAGCGCAGTGACGCGACGCGTTTGTTGGCCAATGCCTCGGCCAGGTAGCGCAGGCTGTTGTTCTTGCCGGGCAGGATGGCGGAGTTGCCATCGCGGTCCGTGGGACCCGAACCCGAGATGATGACGGCGGCCGCGATGGGATCGCGGCGCGGCAGCTCGAGCGTGCCGTGGAGTTTCGTGTCGCCGACATCAACGACAACGGCCTCATCGCGCGCGGCGGCCGGCATCGCCAGCAGCAATGCCGCGGCAGCCACCAGGGCAGTGCGACTATTCATGCGGCACCTCCTCGAGCGTGTCGTCGTCGGGCCCGAAGCCCTCGATGCGGCGGTAGGCGATGAACGAGTAAACGACGGGCGCGAGACCGGCAATCAGCGACAGGGCCACGACGGCTTCGATGCCGAGGCCGATAAGCGGTGTGACCATGAGCAGCGCGCCCGCGCCCACGAACAGGTAGCCGCCGAGCCGGTGCGTGCGCGCCCAGACTTCGTCGCTGGCGAGCGTCCATGGCGTGCGGATGCCGATGAAGAAATTCTTTCTGATCTTGCCCATGTAGTTGCCGAGCACGATGAGCAGCAGGCCCGTGGCGATGGGCACGATGGTCTCGACGGACAGCTCGTGGCCGAAGCCTGCGGCAAGGATGATGCCACCCATGCCGACCATGAAGGCGACGAGCACGACCTGGATTACGTTGACGACGTCCTGGAAGCTGTCGGTGCGAAAGCCGCGCGGCGAGATGACGGGGATCAGCCACATCAAAAGCAGGATGCCCGCCGCCAGTGCCGGGCCCATGATCGCGGCGGTGAGACGGTCTGAGTAGCCGTCGATGTCGCCGGCGGCATTCCAGTGCGTGGGCACCTGGTCGGGCAGGTTGGGGTAGGCGAGCACGCTCGCGAGGATGGCGCCCGCAACCAGCAGCAGGCTGATGATGTTGGCGAACTTACGACTCATCGGTGGTCTCCGTGGACTTCGGGCGCAGCAGCTCCATAAGGAGGCCGGCTGCGTCTTCAAGCACGCTCGTGTTGAGCGAGTAAACGATGTGTTGCCCGCGCCGCTCCGTACGCACGAGTTCGGCCTGCTTGAGCAGGTTGAAGTGGTGCGACAGCGACGCCCGGGTGATTGGAAAGTGCTCTGCGATGTCGCCCGCGGGCAGCGAACCCTCACGCAGCAAGCGCAGGATCTCGCGGCGGGTGGGGTCGGCCAGGGCTTTGAACAGATGTTGTGCGGGCATGGCAATAAGATAATTAGATAAATATCTAAATACAAGTCCCGGGCTCGATTTCAACGGCGGCGGTACACTACCCAGATGCCCGCCACACCTGACATGCCGCCCCTGCGCGGGCTCACGCTGCGCGGCATCTAAACATGCTGGCCAACCCGGTTTTGCGGCTGCTGGCGGGCGCCGCGCTGATCAGTTTTTCGCCCGTGTTCGTGGCACTCGTGTCGGTGTCATCGACGAACAGCGCGTTCTACCGCGTGGCCATCGGCGGCGTGATCCTCACAGGCTGGATGCTGGCCACGGGCGGCTGGCGTCGGCCGCGCGCGGCTGTGTTTACCATGTTGCTGCTGGGCGCCGTGTGCTTCGCACTCGACCTCTGGTTTTGGCACAAGAGCATCATCTACGTCGGGCCCGGGCTCGCGACGCTGCTGGCCAACTTCCAGGTGTTCGTGATGACGGCTGCTGGCTTCGTGCTGCTCGGACAGCGGCCGACCGTTGCGCAGCTCATCTCGATTCCCATGGCGCTGGCCGGGCTCGGGCTCATCGTTGGTGTTGACTGGTCGGTGTTGAGCGCCGAGTACCGGCTTGGTGTCATCTTCGGGCTGGCCACGGCCGCCTGCTACGCCGCCTACCTGCTGTGCTTCCGGCACGCGCAGTCAATGTCCCGGTCGCTGCCCACAGCGCTCCCGGTGCGCGAGCTTGCCATCGTGTCGTTGGCGTCCGCGGCCTTCCTCGCGGGTGTCGCGGGAGTTGAAGGTGAGTCGCTCGCCATTCCGACGCTCAAGGACGCGGGCTGGCTCGTGGCCTACGCGTTGTTCGCGCACATCTTCGGCTGGCTGCTCATCGCAAGCAGCCTCGCGCATGTGCCCGCAGCGCTCATCGGGCTGTCACTGCTCATCCAGCCGCTTCTCAGTTTCGTCTGGGATGTGCTGCTCTTCGACCGCCCTGTGACCACGCCCGAGGTGGCGGGGGCCGCCCTTGCGCTTGTTGCGATTTACCTTGGTGCGCGCCAGCCGGGCCGTAACGGCCGTAATCGAGCTGTGGGATAATCGGGAGATGACCGACGCCATCGTCAAGATCCTGCTCGCCTACGCCGCGGGCAGCATCATGGGCAGCCTGTTGCTGGGGCGTTTCCGCGCGCTCGACATCCGCAACATGGGCAGCGGCAACGCGGGCGCCACCAACGCGCTGCGCAGCGGCGGCAAGCTGTTCGCGCTGGGCGTCATGGTCATCGACGTGGGTAAGGGCGCGCTGGCAGCAGGCGTCATTCCGGGGCTCGCGCTGGGTCTCGGTGCCTCTCCGGCGTGGTTGCCCTTCGCCTGCGGTGGCGCAGCCGTGTTCGGACACTGCTACCCGCTGTTCCATGGCTTCCGGGGTGGCAAGGGTGCCGCGACGCTCGTAGGCACGTTTCTCGTGTTCGCGCCCATCCTCGTTGTGCCGCTGCTCGCGGTCTGGGTGGCCACGATCCTTGTTATCGGTTTCGTCGGTCTGGCCACGATGATCACGGCGCACGCGGCGTGGGTGATCATCGCCGCGTTCTGGCTGCCCGAGCAGAACGCCCTGTTCGTCTACGCCCTCGTCATGGCCTGCTTCATCGTCTTCACGCACCGCTCGAACATCACCCGTATGCGCGAGGGCACCGAGTCGCGTCTCGGTCAGCTCTCTGTGTTTCGCAAATGACGCTCGACGAGATCCGCAGCGCGCTGCTTGCGTCGGCAGAGGCCGCGGGCGTGACCTGCGCCGTGCACACGCTCGACGCCGTGGGCTCCACGAACACCTGGCTCAGCGAGCGCCCCGCGCCCGCCGTGGGTGCGGCCGAAGCCGTGCTCGCGCTGCACCAGACCGCAGGCCGCGGTCGCGCGGGCCGGCGCTGGCAGGCGCCGCGCGGTTCGGGCCTGTGCTTCTCCGTGAGCTGGACCTTTGAGCACTTGCCCGAGCATGCGTCGGCGTTGACGCTGGCGCTCGGCGTCGCCGCTGCACGTGCGCTCGAATCGCTGGGGCTCGGCGAGGCCATGCTCAAGTGGCCCAACGATCTTGTCTGGCAAGACCGCAAGCTCGGCGGGATTCTTGTCGAGTCTTCCGTCGCGTCGAACGGCGTGTTCCGCGTGATTGCCGGCATCGGCATCAATCTGCAATTGCCCGAATCGTTCTCGCTGGATGACTCGGGCAGCCCCTGGTCGCGCGGGATCGTTGATCTTGCCTCCGCGCAGGTGGACACGACGCTGGGTGAACTCGGTGCCGAGGTGCTCGGCGCCTGGCTACCGTGTCTGGCGGCGCATGAGCACGCCGCGCTCGACGAAACCATCGAGGCGTTCAATCGCCGCAACTGGCTCCACGATCGCGCCTGCGAGCTCGACGGCGAAATGATGCGCTGCGGCGATGTCGACGCGCAGGGTCGCCTGCAGGTTGTGGGTATGAACGACGGCCACGAACGGGCGCTCGAGAGTGGCGAGATTCTGCCGCTCGCATGGAGCGCTGCCTCGTGACGGCACTGCTGGTGGACCTCGGCAACAGCCGTGCCAAGTGGGGTCTTTGGCGCGACGGTGCCGTCGCCGAGACGGGCACGCTCGAGCATGTCGATTCGGGTGACGCCGCGCACTGGCAGTTCGCCCAGGGTGTCGAGCAAGTGCTGGCCTGCAGCGTTGCCGGTGTCGATACCCATCATGCAACGGCCGCAGCCATCGAACGGGCCACGGGTGCGGCGGTCGTGTTTGCCGAGACCTCCGAAGAAGCCTGCGGCGTGCGCTGCGGCTACGCCGATCCATCGCGTTTGGGCATTGATCGCTGGATGGCCGTGCTGGCCGTCGCGGCCGAAACGGAGGGCCCTGCCTTGGCCGTCGATGCAGGCACGGCGTTGACCGTCGACGCTGTCGTCGACGCGCGAGAACACCTGGGCGGTTTCATCGTGCCCGGCCACGATCTCATGTCGCACGCGCTCACGAGTCGCACGGCGGGCATCCGCGTCGATGTCGAGCAGCCCCCCGAACTCGCGTTCGGGCAATCGACGAGTGCGGCTGTCATCAACGGCGCGCTGCTTGCGCTCTGCGGCACCGTGCAGCAGTCGTTGGCACTGCTATCGTCGCGCGCCGGTGTCGCCGCCGATGCCGTCGTCTGCCGTTTCGCGGGCGGTGATGGCAAGGCGCTGGCCGACGCGCTCGATCGCGGGCACGAATATCGCCCGCACCTGGTGTTGGAAGGCCTGGCTGCATACGGGGGACTTGCCGCGTGAGGAACATCTTCTTCCTGCTCGTGATCGCGAATGTGCTGTTCTTTGGCTGGCAGCAGTACCAGCAGCGTCAGCCCGAAACAGGCGTGACGGTGGTCGACCCCGATACGCTGGGCACACCGATCGCGTTGGCCGAGGCCGACGAAGCGCCCGTGGAGGCCGTCGAGCCGGCCGCCCTGGATGCGCAGCCCGAGTTGCCCGAGGCAACCGTGGCCGCCACGATCGGCCGCGCCTGCCTGAGCGTCGGGCCGTTCACCGATGTCAGCGAGGCACAAACGGAGTTGGCCGCGATCCGCGCCCAGGGCGCCGAAGCCCGCCAGCGCGCGACGCAAGGCAGTGTGTTCATCGGCCACTTCACCTTCGTCGACAACCTGCCCAACCGCGCGACGGCCCGCGAGACGCTCGCAACGCTCAAGGCAGGCGGTCTGGAAGAGGCCTACCTGATTGCGGGCAGCCCCGGCGAAGACGTGATCGCCATCGGCCTGTTCTCCGGTCGCGCCAATGCCGAGCGCGCGGAGCTGCAGGCCAAGTCGATGGGCATCGAGGCCAGCATCAGCGAACGCTCTCGTGAGGCCACGGTGTTCTGGCTCGACGTGCGCCTGCCCGAAAACGGGCAGGGCGGCGACTTCGTCGAGACCTACGGCACCGACCTCGTGCTCCTGGGCGACGCGGGCCGCTGCCCGAGCGGCTGATCCGCTGGCGCCGCACGCGCCGCTTGCTTAAGCTACACACAATTGCCGGCATAGCTCAGTTGGCAGAGCAACTGATTTGTAATCAGTAGGTCCCGAGTTCGAATCTTGGTGCCGGCACCATTCTCATGCTGGTCGCGTCTTCCCCGCGCGATTCGCAGTGACGGAGCGCTCAGGCTGCGCCCGGACGCCGCACTGCCGCAGGCCGGTTTCCAAGCCGCCCTAATACTCGATCTGGCGCACTTGACGCGACATGTCGCGACACTGTCGTGTTATTTGCGCACGTCTCGCGCCATAAAGGTCCTGCACACGAAGCGAGGAAGACCAAATTGACGATTCAGAAGCGCCGGCTCGAAAGGGGCTGGTCCCAGGAAGAGCTTGCCCGTCATTGCGGTCTGAGCACCCGCACGATCCAGAGGATCGAAGCCGGCCAGACGGCTGGTCTTGAGTCGCTCAAATGCCTCGCCGCTGTGTTCGAAACTTCAATCAGTGAGTTGATGCAGGAGCAGACTATGACCAAGCAACAGGAAACCGATACACCGATGATCAACGCCATTGAGCGCGACGCCATCGAGTTCGCCGAGTCCATTATCAAGGGGCCCGCCAACGGTAAGGCGGACCCGCTGACCAAGATCGAGCGTGATGCGATCGACTTTGCGAAGAAGCTGCTCGGCCGGTTCAAGACCTAGGCACTAGTTGCGATACCGCTGAACGATCCCGGTGATGTTGGCGTCGCCGATGCCTTCCTGCACGGCGGCGGCGTAGATCGCAGCACAGGACGCCGCGAGCGGCAGGCTCGCATCGAAGGCAGCACCGCTTGCGGTGACCAGCGCGAAGTCCTTGGCTACGAGGTCGATTGGGAACGCCGGGGCGAACCGCTTGGCCAGCATGGCTCGTGATGCGACGGCAGCGGCCGGGGCCATGACGGGTGTTGCGGCGAGGACCTCGACTGCGCGCTCGATGTCGTGTCCGGCGCGTTCGGCAAGGCCAATGAGTTCGCCGACGGCCGCGAGCTGTGCCCCGAACAGCGCATTGACCATGAGCTTGACGAGCGCGCCGGCACCGTTTGGCCCGGCGTGATGAATCGCGCCGGCCATAGATTCGAGCGCCGGCGTCGCACGCTCGAGTGCCGCCGCAGCGCCGCCGACGAAGAAGATCAGCGAGCCGGCTTCGGCCTGCGGGAGGGAACCGGCGACGGGTGCGTCGAGCAGCTCGCGCCCCGCTTGCCGAAACGCATTCGCCAGCTCGGTGATATAGGGCAGCGACACGGTCGAGCACTCCAGCCCGGTCGCGTCGTTGGGCATCGCGGCCAGTGCGCCGTGCTCGCCCAGCCAGACGTCACGCGAGGCGTCGTCGTCGCGAATCATCGAGATGACCAGATCGGCCTGTTGGGCCGCGGCTGCCGGTGACGTGGCCAGCGATGCGCCCGGCAGCTTAACGCCGGGCGTGCGGTTCCAGACCGTCACCGCGTGCCCAGCCTGAATCAGCCGCCCCGCCATGCGACGGCCCATGTTGCCGAGCCCAAGAAATGCGATGTTCATGGTGCCACCTCTGCTGTGTGTTGCTGTGTGAGGCAGTAGCATCGGGGATGGTCATCAAGCATTAAATAGGTATTCATTCATCATATTCATGCGTAAGCTGCATGAATGACTCTCGAGTTGATCCGCCAGTTCCTGCACGTGGCGCGGCTGGGCAGCTTCGCCGGCGCCGCGCGCTCGCTCGGCAAGGACCCGTCGTCATTGTCGCGGGCCGTGGCCCAGCTGGAGCGTGAACTGGGCGTTCGACTGTTCCATCGCACCACGCGGCAGCTGTCGCTGACCGCCGCCGGCGAGTATTGCCTCTCGCGTTTCGATGCCGTCACGACGGAGCTCGACGCTATCGCGGACGACCTGCGCGACCGCGACCGCGTCATCTCGGGGCGGGTCAGCATCAGCGCTTCGGTGGCCTTCGGTTACACGTGCCTGATGCCCCATGTCGCTTCGTTCCGGGAGCACTACCCGGAAGTCCAGCTCGACCTGAAGCTGACGGACCGCAACATCGATCTGGTAGCCGAGCAGGTGGATGTTGCGATTCGCCTGGCGCCTTCGCTGCACATCGATGTCGTCGCCACGCGATTGCTCACGACACGCTACCGCGTGGTGGCAACCCCGGACTACGTGGAGCGGCATGGTGCGCTGTCGTCACCGCAAGCGCTGTCGACACGACCGGCCTTGTGTTTCGACCTGCCCGCGTTTCGCGATCGCTGGCGATTTCGCAACGCAAAGGGCAAGGAGACGACCGTTGGCATCACGCCCGCAATGACGATCTCGAACGCGCTCGCGTTGCGCCGCGCCGCGCTCATGAACCAGGGGCCGGCGTTGCTCGCGGACTGGCTCATACGCGACGACCTGGAGCAGGGCCGCCTCGTCGACCTGCTGCCCGACTACGAAGCGACGGCCACCGAGTTCGACGCCGGCGCGTGGCTCATCTACCCGGACCGGACTTTCATGCCGCGCCGCACGCGTGCCACCATCGACTTCTTCGCGGAGGCGATCCGAACGACGCACCAGGGGGGCGCATGACTCGGAACACACTGTTCGCATGGGCGCTGGTCGCGGGACTTGGGCTGTCGCCTGTGGCCGCGGCCGAACACGGCCACTTCACCAACCCCATCCTGCGCGGCGGCTACCCGGACCCGTCCATCTGCCGCGACGACACAGGCTTCTACCTCGTCAACTCGACCTTCGAGTATTTCCCGGGACTGCCTGTCCATCACAGCACGGACCTTGTGAACTGGACGCTCATTGGCCACGGCTTGCACCGCGCCGAGCAGGCGACGGGTGCGGTGAACCTTGTCGATGTCCAAAGCGACGGCGGCATTCACGCGCCGACGATCCGCTGCCACGAGGGCCGCTACTACATCATCACGACCAACGTGTACCTCGCCTCCGAGGCAGGCGCCGAAACCGAGTTCGTCAATTTCATCGTCACGGCCGACGACCCGCGCGGCCCCTGGTCGCAGCCCGTCGTCATCGAGGGCGCGCCGGGCATCGACCCCGACCTGTTCTTTGACGACGACGGGCGCGCCTGGTATCTCGGCACGCACAGCCCGGCCGAACCCAACTTCCCGGGTGAGGGCGAGATCTACCTGCAGGAGCTCGACACCAGGACGTGGCAGCTCAAGGGCGAGCGCCACTTCCTCTGGCGCGGCGCTTGCGGCGGCGTCTGGTCCGAAGGCCCGCACCTCTACAAACGTGAGGGTCGCTACTACCTCATGATCGCCGAGGGCGGCACGAGCTTTAACCACGCCGTGATGATCGCGGTCAGCGATGCGATCGAGGGGCCTTACACCTCGAATCCGCGCAACCCGATCCTGAGCTCGCGACACCTCTCCTACGATTTCTGGGTCAACAGCACGGGCCACGCTGATCTCATTGAGCTCGAAGACGGGCGCTGGTTTCTCGTTGCGCTGGGCATCCGTGGCGACCTGGAGCGGCGCTCGAACATGGGCCGCGAGACGCATCTCGTTCCCGTAACCTGGGAGCGCGAGCCGTTCTGGTGGCAGGAGGTCAACACACTCTGGCCCGTCGTCTCGCCCGAGACGGGCCGCGTTGAACGCGAGACACCGTTGCCGTTTCCGGCGCGGCCGCAGCAGCGCAACAACACCTTCAGGGATGACTTCGACGGCGACGCGCTCGGACTCGAGTGGGCGCACCGGCGTGTGCCGAAGCCCGGCACGGTCGCGGTCAAGGACGGCGCCGCACACCTGCGCGCCGACGCGGCGGTGATTCAGGAACGTGGCCGCGCGAGCCTGGTGGGCTTTCGCCAAACCGAAAGCGACTTCGACTACGCAGCGCGCCTGCGCTTCGACAGCGAAACGCCCGGCAGCGAAGCCGGGCTAAACCTGTTCCAGAAGGACAACAACCACATCGCGTACACGGTGCGGCGTGACGATAACGGCTGGTTGCTGCGCATCGTGGCGACGGCACCCAAGAGCAATCGCGACCCGACGCCGCAGGCGAAGCTCGTGCACGAGGCGACACTGGCCGACTACCAAGGCGACATCATCCTGCAGGTCGCATCGCGCGACGATGAGTACGCGTTCTCCTACACGTTGGGTGACGCGGGCGAGCCGACGCCGGCATTCGCCATGGATGGCACCTACATTCTGAGCCGCGGCTACACGGGCGCCCACCTGGGGCTCTATGCTACGGGTAACGGCAAGGACACGGGCGACGTCGCCCGATTCGATTGGGTGCGCTACGAGGCCTTCGAGCGGTGAAACCAGGGCGATCCATTACGGCGATCGCTGGGCTTTGCGTATAGTAATGACGCGCAATTGCAGACGCTTTGCGGACTAGCGGCTTCGGAGTCGGATGGATGCAGCTCAAGCCAAAAATTCTAGATCCAGCGATCCTTCATCACGACGATCTCTGGCATCTCCTGGACAGCGCATCGAGCGGCGTCTGGTTCTGGGATCTCAAGTCGGAAACCTTGCACTGGTCGAGGGCCTTCGCCGCGTTGTTGGGTTACGACCCCGAGCAGGCAGACGCATTGCCCAACCTGATCGAGATGACCCACCCCGACGACCGGACGAGACACGAGTCCGTATTCCGGGAGGCCTTGCGAACCAGCGGCCACTACGCGATAGAGATTCGCCTGCTGCGTGCCGACGGCTCGAGCATCTGGGTGTCGGAACGGGCCGTGTTGCAGGTGCGGCCGGGGCGCCCGCCGCACAGCGTGCTTGGCATCGTGCGTGACATCACCGATCGAATCGATACCAAGCAGCAGCTCGAGGACAGCGAGTCGCGCTTCCGCGCCTTCTTCGACCAGGTGCCTGCTGCCGTTTTCCTCAAAGACGAAGACAGTCGCCACTTGTACGGCAATGCGCTTGCGGCCATGTACGCGGGCACCGACCTTGAGACGTTCCTCGGCGCGACCACCGCCGATCTGGTGGATGCAAAGACGGCCGAAGCGCTGATGTCCGCGGATCGCGAGGTGTTGCGACGCGGCGAGAAGGTCACGTGGGTGGGGCCGGTGCAAGTGCCTGGCGAAACAGGGCTGCGGCATGTCTGGGATACCAAGTTCCCGATCCAGGGTCCCGACGGGAGTCGGCTTCTCGGCGGCATCGGCATCGATGTCACGGCACTGCACGAAACCCACAAGCAACTCGCCATCGCGCAGCGCCTGGAGAGCATGGGGCTGATGGCCGGCGGCGTCGCGCACGACTTCAATAACCTGCTGTTCGCGATTGCCGGCAACGCGGAGCTCGCGCTGCAGCGTGTTGCACCCGAGCATCATGCGGAGATCGAGTCGATCCTGTCTGCCACCGAGCACGCCTCGGAGCTGTGTCGCCAGTTGCTCACGGTCGGTGGCAAGGGTGATCCCGAAGCCAAATGGACCAACGTGGGCGATGTCGTTATCGAGAGTGCGAGGCTCATTCAGACGACACTGCAGTCGGAAAATCCCCTGAAACTCGAGGTCGGCTGCGTTGGGTGTGACGTCATGACTGACGCCGCGCAGTTCCGGCAGATGCTCGTCAACCTGATCCTCAATGCCAAGCAGGCTTCGGAGCCGGGCGCGACCATCGTGGTCGGTGTCGAGAACGTGGATCTGGATACGCTTACTGATGTTGCAGGCCCCGAGATGCATTCGTGGCTGCCAGCCAGCGCGGGCGCCGGCATCTGTGTCTACGTTCGCGACGAGGGCAAGGGGATGTCGCGCGAGCAGATCGAGCGCATTTTCGACCCCTACTACAGCGCCAGGGAGCTTGGCCACGGGCTTGGGCTCGCCACGGTGCTGGGTATCGTCAAGGCCGCCCACGGGGCCGTGCGAGTACACAGCTCGCCCGGAGAGGGCACCCGTTTCGAAGTGTTCCTGAAGCGCGTGGGCGTTCCTGGGGGAGCAGCGGTTTCCAGCGAGGGGCCGGCTGTGGTTGAAGACACGGCGCCGACGATCCGTCGCATCATGGTGATCGACGATCACGCGGAGATCGTCGCCATTGTTGTGGCCTGGCTCGAGCGGCTGGGCCTCGAGGTTTCGTCTTACACGAGCAGCGCACTGGCCGTTGATGTGCTGCGGCAACGACACGCAGAATTTGATGCCGTTATTACCGACATATCGATGCCCGACATCGGTGGGATCGGCGTGCTCGAGGCCGTCCGTGAGCTCGACGCCGACAAGCCCGTCGTGCTCGCGAGCGGTTTCAACGACTCAGCCTTCAAGGTCGAGGACGATCCCAGGGTGTGGTTTCTGCAGAAGCCGTACTCGCTTGCAGAACTACAACGCGTCCTCGAAGAGGCGCGCTCGGATGTGGTGGCTGTGTCGTAGGGGGCTCAAGCCGGGCAACGGCGACGATGCCCACCGAAGCCGCACCGGATGCCGCGTCAGACGATGGCCAGCCCGAGCCAGAGCTGCAGCAGGCGGTAGCCGAAGTGGGTCACCATGAGCACGGCGTAGAACGGCACGACGGATAACAAAGCCACGTACCAGCGTACGCCGAATGCCGTACTGAACATGAAGGGTACGTAGAGGAATTTCAGCCCCAGCACGAGCTGCCAGACGGGCAGGTCCCAGAACAGCAGCGCATCGAGCGCCCGGAACAGGGGCAAGACGGTGTAGGGAAACACCGTCCAGTAGATCATCACGAAGGCGAAGAAGTGCAGCGCGGCCACAACGTGGTCGGCGTAGAGCAGGCGGCGCCAGAACGTGAGCATCATGGTCCCGAGCGCCAGCAACGGAATGTGCGCGATCACCATTGACTTGGCGATGTCACCAATTCGCGAATCGTAGGCCTGGGCGAGTTCGCGAAACTCCGCTGTTCGCGTGATCTCCGTGCCGCTCGCGAGCGTGGCTTCCAGATCGAGTCCGCGGGTCTCCAGCGCGCTGTTGATATGCGGCTGCATGACTTCGCTGTAAACCTGCATCGTGTACTGATCGTAGAAGTTGATGTTGAGATCGCTAAGCGTGGGCGCGAGGAAGAACATCAGGTTGGCGACCAGGAACAAGCCGATGGGCGAGAGGTAACGCCGACGTCGGCCCAGCCGGTACTCCCGCGAGAGAAAGCCTGGCCGCGTGATGAGCAGCCACACGGAGGGCAGCAGTCGACCATCGAGATCCGTGATTTCCTGCAGGCTGGCGCGCGCGAGCTCGGGCAGCCAGCGGTCCTTCTCCGTGATGTTTTTCTGGCCACAGGCGCTGCAGAAGCGATCGTCGGGCGCCATGGCGTGCCCGCAGTTGGGGCAGCTGACGACGACGGCCTCAGGCGCTGGCGTGTCGGAAGATGTAGTCGCCACCAGGCTGGGTCTCTGCGTCGCCGACAATGGGACCGTCTTGCGCGACTTCATAGGGCACGTGCGCGAACAGCGAGACGCCGTCGCGGTGGTCGAGCTCGATGGCAATGGCATCGTCGACATCGACGGTGCCGGGCGTGGGGTTTTCGACCAGCGCGTCGTAGATCACGGCTGTCGCCACGTAGCCGCGCTTATCAATATCTCGGCGCAGCCGGAAGCGAAGCCGTTCGATGCGGTGGCTACGCTCCAGCGCCGCGTCACCCGTCTCGCCGCCGATGGCGACGATGTCGCCGTTCTCGCGCAACACGGCGGCCATGGGCCAGAGCTCGCCAAGATCGCACATCACGCGCACGGCGAGCGAGACGCTGATACGTCGGAGCTGGTCGAGTTGCAGGTGGGGATCGGCCATCGCTCGTGGCAGGCTCCGTTGCCATCGCTTACGGCCGAGAGCCTACCATCATTGCCGCGGGCGCGGTGCCCCGCGCGTGGCTACAACCAGCCGAGATCACGCGCGCGCCGAAAGGCCTCGACGCGGTTGCCGGCCTGCAGCTTGTCCATGGCCTCCGTCAGGTAGTTGCGCACGGTGCCGTCGCTCAGGCCCAGCTCAGCCGCGATCTGCTTGTTGGCCAGGCCCGACTCGGCAAGCTGCAAGACCTGGCGTTCGCGTTCGGTAAGCGGGTCGGGCGTGGTCCAGGCCAGCTCCGCAAGTTCGGCGGGCACGTGCCGTTCGCCGCGCGCCACGGCGCGCACGGCCGTGGCCAGCGCATCACTGCTCGAGTCCTTGAGCACGTAGCCGGCGACGCCCGCGTTGAGCGCGCGCTGCAGGTAGCCGGGCCGCGAGAAGGTCGTCACGATGAGCACGCGCGTCTTGCTGTGCGCATCGCGAATGCGCTCGGCGATCTCGATACCACTGGCGCCCGGCATTTCGATGTCGGTGATGAGCACATCCGGCTCATGTTCCTGCACGGCGTCGAGCGCGCTCAGACCATCGGCCGCATCGGCCACGAGCTGGATGTCGTCTTCGAGCGAGAGCAGCGTGGCCAGTGCGCCACGCAGCATCGCCTGGTCTTCGGCAATGACAACGCGGATCACGTGGCCTTGCCCGTCGCAGTCGTGTCGATCGGCAGAGAAATGCGGATACGCATGCCGCCGTCGTGCTCGATGTTTGTTTCGCCACCCAGCGCGGCCACGCGTTGGCGCAAGCCGGCGAGGCCGGAGCCCTCGCTGGGCGCGTTGCTGCCGCCGTGGCCATTGTCGGCGACCGTCAGCGAGAGCTGCGCGCCGTCCTGGCCGATCACGATGCGTGCGGCATCGGCACCCGAGTGGCGCACGATGTTCGTCGTGGCTTCGCGGATCGTGAGCCCCAACGCCTTGCCAACGGGCGGCGCCAGCGGCGGCAGATCGCTGGTGACATCGAGTTCGACGCCCGCGGCATTCAGCGCCTGTCGGGCAAGGGCGATCTCGTTCTCCACAGACGTGGCCGTCATGTCGTAAACCGCCGCGCGAATCTCGGCCAATGCCATGCGCGCGGTGCCGGCCACGTCCTCAAACTCGGCTTTGGCGCGCACCGGGTCGCGGTCGATGAGCTTGGACGCGACCTCGGCCTTGAGCGCCACGGTGGTCAGCGTCTGCCCCAGCAGGTCGTGCAAATCGTGGGCGATGCGCTCGCGTTCGGCGAGCGTCGCGCGCTGGCGTTCGAGCACGCGGCTGCGACGCAGCATGCGCTCGCGTTCGATGCCGTCGGCGGCGGCCGTGCAGGCGACCCCGATGATGGCGCCGAACATGAGGTCGAAGCCCATGACGAACCAGGGCTCGATAAACAAGACGCCGTAGGCCGCATAAGCCAGCGAGAACGCGCCGATGAGCAGCAGCGCGCGGCGCTTCGGCCGCTGAAACGCGCACTGCACGCAGGCGTAGACGTGAAACACGCCGTGGATGCCGGCAAACGGCGCCATGGCCCAGGCGATGCCCTCCATGACGGCCGCGTGCGCAACGAATCGCGGTGCGCTGCCCTCGTAGGCATTGAAGAAGACGGGCAGGAACACGGCAATGGCGATAGCCGCAGCGATGATGTCGTTGCGCCCTGGCGTTTGCCAGATCCAGCCCGTGAAGAAGATCGCCAGATAGATGAGGTTGAACGCGAGCCAGCCCTTGCGGCCATTGCCCGCGCCTTGCTCTGGTTCGACGTCGACGTTGGCGCTCATCGCGACTCAGCGTATCAGGGTGACATTGTCGAGTTCGAACGCGTATTCGCCGGTCTGCATGGGCGTGACAAACGCCATGCCACCGAACCGGTGGGGTTCGAATCCCGCCACATCGGCGATCGCGATTTCGACACGCTGCCAGTCTTCGGTCACCTCGAACATTGCCGTGGGCGGTGCGCCCATGCCGCCCGCGACGAAAAGCATGAGTCGGTAGCTCGCGGGCGTGCCGCGCACCTCGAAGGCGACGGCGCGCGCGTCGCCCAGGTCGCCGATCGTATCCTGGCTCGTCGTGCCCAGGTA
This sequence comes from Pseudomonadota bacterium, assembly GCA_039821605.1. Taxonomy (GTDB): domain Bacteria; phylum Pseudomonadota; class Gammaproteobacteria; order Steroidobacterales; family Woeseiaceae; genus CALBPI01. Next base: position 223,595 of record JBCBNV010000002.1, read on the forward strand.
GGCGCCGGCCCAGGGAAATGCGAACCCCGAGCCGACCGAGGTCGTCACGGCCAGTGCGCCGCCGTCACCGCGCTCGATGCGCGCGACGCTGGCATTCGAGTCGCCACCCATCATGCCGTCGCTGGTCTCGGCCCAGACCAGTCCTTCCGGCGCGCTCGTGCCCGATTCGAAGTCGCCGAGCACGCCTGCGATGACGAGCTTGTTGTCTTCGGCCGGTCTCGGGTCGTCGCCGACAATGACGCCGTTGCGGTAGACGCTGTCGATGCGGCGCGTCGCCGTGATGTCGGTGCCGGGATCGCCCGAGACGAGCACGAGGTCCGCGCGCGCGCCGGGTTCGATGCGGCCGCGGTCATCGGCGCCAAAAAACCTGGCCGGCAAGGCCGTTGCCGCGGCCATCGCTTGCTCGGTGCTCAGGCCCGCGCGAACGAGCAGCGCCATCTCGGCGTGCACCGAGGCGCCGTGAGCCGTGCCCGGGTTGGGTGCATCGGAGCCTGCGAGAATCGGCACCCCCGCCTCGTGCAGCAGACCCACGGTCTCGAGCGCCTTGTCGAGATCGAAAAACGGTGAGTTGGTGCCGAAGTCCTGGCGCAGGTTCGTGGTCGCCGCCGGCGTCAGTCGCGGGCCCAGGTCGGGGTCGTCAATGAGCCCAGGCCCCGTGGATCTGCCGTCGACCATGGCGATGACTGCGAGCGTCGGAATCACGAACACCTCACGTTCGACGGCGGCCTCGATGAAGGCCGCGTCGGCGACCTTGTCGGCGAATATGTGCACGAAGCCGTCAACACCGGCGTCGAGCAGTTCGCGCGCGCCTTCCAATGAGGACACATGGGCAACGGCCTTCACGCCCTGGTCGTGCGCAGCCTCGATGACTGCCGTGGCGGTTTCGAGATCGAGGCTCGGGATGTAGGTGGCGTAGGGCATGTAGACGAGTTTGATGAAGTCCGAGCCTTCCTCGAGTCGCGCCGCAACCCAGGCGGGCGCTTCTTCGGGGCCGTCGAGCGTGTCGACGTTGATGCCGTACTGCGTGCCGTGCCCGCGTTCGACCGTGGCCAGCATGCCGGCGCTGAACAGTGCGGCGGCGTTGCTGGGTGCGAAGCTGTCGCGGGCGTCACGCGCACCCTTGAGCAGCGCGGGTGCGGTGAACATGTCGATGAGTGCTGTGACGCCGAAGGTCACGGCGTCGCGCTGCGCGGTCGCGAAGGTGTGCGCGTGGGCGTCGAATAGGCCTGGCAACAGCGTCTTGCCGCTTGCGTCGATGCGGTTGGCGCCAGCGACTTCCGCGCCCGCGTCATCGATGGCGACGATCTGGCCATCGGCGACCGTGATGGCAGCGGGGCCCTGCATCGCCTCGCCGTCGAAGTAACGCACGTTGTCGATGACCAGCGCGCCATCGAGGTCGGGTGCGGGCTGTGGCGTGGGCAGCACAATCATGAGCGCGACAAAGGCTGCGGCGACGGCTGCGACAGTAATCGCTGTGGTTTTCTTGAGCATGGTGTGGTCTCCCACTCAGCGCTGCCGCGACCAGGTCCAGCCCGCGAGCAGCGCGCAGGCGACCGTCATGCCGGCGACCACTGCGGCGTGGAAGCCCGCAGCACGGTCGCCGGGCGCATCCACCACGGTCAACGCGATCTCGGCCATATGGAAGCTTGGTAACGCGTTGCTGATGGCGACCATCCAGCCCGGGAAGAACGTTGCCGGGAACCAGAGCCCGCCGAGAACCGCAAAGCTCAGGAACACGATGTTGGCGATCGCCACGGCGCCATTGGTACCGAAGCTGAAGCCAATGGACAGGCCAATGAGCATGAACGGAAACACGGCCGACAGGTGCACACAAAACAGCGTGAGCCAGACGGCCCTGGGCAGTTCGACGCCACCCATGAAGGCTGCGGCCGCGTAGATGGGCATCAGTGCCATGGCCGCGAACGCGATGGTCGCGACGAGCTTGGCGCCGATAAATGTGCTCGCGGGTGCGGGTGCGGCGCGCTTGAGCTCAAGCCAGCCTCGCTCGCGTTCGCCCGCGACGCCAACGCCAAAGCCAAACAGGGAGGGCCCCATGACCGCGAAGATGCCGTAGGTCGCGAGCAGGTAGGTCGCGGCGGCACCGCCGCGCGACATGAGCACGCCGAACATCATGTAGAACGCGACGGGCAGCGCCAGCGTCGGCAGCAGAAACTCTGGCGCGCGAAACGACTGCGTGAGCTCCGCGCCCGTTTCCGAGGCGAGGATACCGGCATAGGTGCGGCTCATGACGCATCCTCCGTAGTGGCTTCCGACAGTGCCGTGAAGGCCTGCTCGAGCGTGGGTTTGGTGACCTCGAGATCGTCGATGTCGGGGTCGGCATCGAGCAGGGCGCGCAGCGTTGTCGGCGCGTGTTCGCAGGACAGCGTCAGCAAGCGGCCGTGCATGTCTGCGGCGCGGACGCCGGGCAGGACCTGCGCCCGGTCGGGCGTCATCGACGTCCGGCAGCGCACGATGGCGCCGCCCGTGCGGGCGCGAATCGCGGCCGCCGTGTCGTCGGCAATGACGCGGCCCTGTGCCAGCACCACGATGCGATCGGCCAGTGCGTCGGCCTCCTCAAGGTAGTGCGTGGTGAGGATGATGCTGGTGCCACGCGCGGCCAGCCGCCGAACGTTGTCCCAGACGGCACGCCGGGCGTCGGTGTCGAGCCCCGTCGTCGGCTCATCGAGGAACAGCAGCCGCGGCCTGCCGACGAGGGCGACCGCGAACTGCACGCGGCGCTTCTGGCCGCCCGAGAGTTTCTTGTAGCGCGTGTCAGCGAAGTCGGCGATGTCCGCGTCCTCGATCACGGTATCGATGTCGGCGGGTGATGTGTAGTAGCTCGAGAACAGCGCGAGCTGTTCGCGTGCCGTCAGCGCCTCACCGAGGTCCGTGTCCTGCAGCATGACGCCGGTGCCGAGGCGGGCGGCCATGCTGCCCGCGGGTTCGCCGAGCACCTGCACGCTGCCCGAGCTGGGCGGCAGCAGCCCCAGCGCGCAGCGGATAAACGTGGTCTTGCCGGCGCCGTTGCGCCCGAGCAGCGTGCAGATCTGCCCGGCAGGTACGTGCAGGTCGACGGTGTCGAGCGCGACCGTGTCACCGAAGTGGCGGCTCATGCCATGCGCCTCGATAACGGCCGGCAGCTGTCTTGGGTCGGTTTGTGTATCCATGCCGGACATCATCGCGTCCGGCCGCCAGGCTGCGCTATTGCCAAAGCGCACCGCGCGGGCATGACATTTGTCATGCGGCCGGTTGCTCGCCGATGTAGCCGGTTTCGAAGGTCTCGGCGGCGGCGCGCACACGGTCTGACAGGTAGTCGAAGACGGCGCGGATCCTCGCGCTGTGGCGCAGTTCTTCGTGGGTGACGATCCACAATTCTGCGCTGCCGACGTTGTGGCCGGGTATCAGATTCACGACCTCGGGATACATGCTGGCCCAGCGGTGTGATGCCACACCGATGCCGTAGCCGGCGCGGATGGCTGACATCTGCGCGGCCATGCTGTTGGAGGTCACGGTGAATCGCAGATTGTTCTCGGTGGGGGCGTCAAGGATCGGGATCACGCTGGGCGGCTGCCCGTCCCGCGCGAAGCCCACAAAGTCGCCCCGTGTGATGTCGCCCTCGTTCTTGATGGGTCCGTTGCGCTTGAGCCAGCCGCGGCTTGCGTACCAGCCGAAGCCGATCTTGACGAGTCGCCGCGCGATGAGGTCGGGCTGCGTGGGCTCGCCGATGCGCAGTGCGACGTCGGCTTCGCGGCGCACGAGATCGACGGCGCGTGCCTCGATAAGCAAGTGCAGCACGATGTCGGGGTACTGGTCGTGGAAGGCGCGCAGCTCGGGTGCCAACCACTCGGTGCCCGTACCCTCCGTGGCCGAGATGGTCACAGTGCCCGACAGGCCCGACGACTCGACGTCGAGTGCGCGCCCGATGGCGTGCATCTCGGACTGCATGCGCCGTGCGTTTTCGACGATGGCGTGGCCGGCGTCGGTGAGCGCCAGGCGGCGACCGTCGCGCGTGAACAGTGTGGTGCCCATGCGCTTTTGCAGGGCGGTCAGACGTCGACCCAGCGTGGGCTGGGACAGGCCCAGGTGCTCGGCGGCGGCCACGAGCGTGCCGTGGTCGACGAGTGCCAGGAACAGGCGCATATCGGCCCAGTCGCGAAGCTCATCCGATTCATTCATTTTTGAATACCTCGAATACTTTGGCGAAATTGTTGTTCATATTCTTCACTAATAAAGTGGTTCCCGTAAACCCCTCATTCCCCCCAACGAGGATTTCGCCATGAACCTGAAGACTGTGATTGTTGCCGCCGCAGCGGCCCTTGTTTTTGTCACGGCACCGGCCCAGGCCGATTCGCTCACGGCAAACACCAACCACCAAAGCGCGCTGGACAGCGCCGAGCGCGCGCTTGAGCGCGGCGACGCCGACACGGCCCTGCTCGTACTCGAAGACGCGCGGCGTGGATTGCGCCACGACGGTGACATTGCGCGTGTTGAATCGATGCGTTGCGTGGCGCTGCACGCCCTGGCGCGTTTCGAGGACGCCGTAGCCGCCTGCTCGATCGCGATCGATACGCGCACGGCGCACTGGAGCGACTACAACAACCGTGGTGCGGCGCGCATCAAGCTCGGTGACTACGACGGTGCCATCGACGACCTGCACCGCGCTAATACGCTGCGCCGCGGCGTCTCGGCGGTACGCCGCAACCTCGCGCGCGCGACGGCCCTGCGTGAAAGCCAGGCTGTCGCCAGCAACTGAGTACACGCCTCTGCGCTGACTGTGAGCCGGCGGTGGGCCGCCACCCCAGGTCTTCCAAGCGTGTCCCCCGACGCGCGTGGGTCCACCGCCGGCTGACGGGTCAGGGCGCTAGCTGATAGCGCCCGACATGGTCGTCGGCGATGGTGCCGAGGTAGAGCTGGCCGTCGTACTCGTTGGCGCTCGTGATCGAGTGCAACGTGCCGTCCGTCCATTGCAGGTTGTGCACCGGCTCGCCCTCCAGCGAAAAGCCGATCACAAAGGCGTGACGGTCCGGTGGCACGAGCCAGGCCTGGGGCAGGGCGCCCAGCAGTCGCCGCAGCCAGGGCTTGTCGCCCAGCTGCTCGAGTGGTCCCCCGCGTACGACCGGCATCGCGACCCAGAAGGTGTCGCGGCCGTTGAACGACAGGTTGTCGGGATGGCCCGGTAGCTCGGACGCGAACAGGTCGCGTTCGCCTGCCCGGTCACCGCGAAGCCAGAAGCGGTGAATCACGCCTGTGCCCGTCTCGTTCACGAGCAGGTAGGCGTCATCGGGGCCCAGCGCGATGCCGTTGGCGAAGAACAGGTCGTCGGCGATGCGTGTCGTTTCACCCGTCGCCGGGTCGAATCGAATCACCTCACCCGTGCGGCTCGCCTCCAGGAAGTCGTACATGTAGCGGTGCACGCCGAAGCGCCGGCTCGCATTCGTGAACCAGATGACGCCGTCGCCGTCGATGACCAGGTCATCGGTGAACCGCAATGTGTCGTCGTCATTGGCATCCACGAGCACCTCGATGATGCCGTCGGGCGCGATCGCGAGCAGCCCGCGGTCGGCATCGGCGACGATGAGTCTGCCCGCCGTGTCGAAGGCCATGCCCAGCGGCCGTCCGCCCGTATCCACGAATTCGCGCACGTCCTCGCCTGAGGTAAAGCTCAGGATGCGCCCATCGAGCAGCCCCGTGTAGAAGCGCCCGTCGGGGCCGCGCTCCACGTCTTCGGGGCCGGGCCCCAGGTTGATGATCGCGGCGCGCGAGAGTTTCTGGTTCGTGGCGTAGAGACCCTCGAGCGGTGCGGCGGGGTCGGGTGCCCAGTCCGCGGGTCGGACCGGTGAGAGAAACCAGGCGGCGGTGACCAGAACGGCGGCCAGCAAGGCGGTGGCCAAAACGGCCTGCAGCAGCTTTTTCAAAGAAATACGTCCCTATTTGGGCCGCCAAGGCTCACCGAGTGCCAGGAAACTGTCAAGCGCGCGCCAAATTGACCCAGATCAATGCCGGCCTCACGCGCCCAGGCGGACACTGCACCGAACACGCGGCGTGTTCTGGGGGGAGGCGGCCTGTGATCTCAAGTTATCTCGTTCTGAAGTGGCTCCACATCATCGCCATGGCCTATTGGCTGGGCGGCGAGTGGGGGGTGTTCAATGCGTCGCGACATGTCACCAACCACACGCTCACGCTCGAGGAGCGCCAGCGGCACATGGAAACGGCCTACCGCATCAAATCATGCGCGACTGAGGGTGGGTGCTTTCCGACAGCTGGCCGCAGACGGGCCCAACGAGACGATTTCAGCGGGCATGGAGCGCTCGCTGGCCAAAGGCCGCGCGATTGCTTACGTGTACTGGATCGGGATTGCGAGCGTTGCGTTTCTCGGCACCGTCAAGCCCAACTTCTGACGCCTAGAGGTCGAAGCGTTCGCGCAGGAAGCGCGCGATACCGTCATCGTCGTGGTGGCCGATGATCTCGGTCGCCCGATCCTTGACGTGGGGCTTCGCGTTGGCGGGCGCGTAGCTCTCATCGGCGAGCTCGAACATGCTGACGTCATTGTCGCTGTCGCCAAAGCAGACGATGCGTTCGGCGCCCAGCATTTCCTTGAGGGTCACCACGGCGCCGCCCTTGCTCGCGTCGGAGTGGTGCACGTCGAGCCAGGCCAGGTCCTTGGCCTCGATGGCCACGCCCGAGTAGGCGACGAGGTGGGGCTCGTCGCGAACGACGTCGATGACGGCCTCGACCCGAACGCGGCTGCCGATGGCGCTCACGTTGCTGATCTCGGCGTTGTCGGGAAGGGCTTCGAGCGGCTCCGCCCGGATGCCGCGCGTGATCGTGTACTCATTGACCACGTACTGCTCGGCCTTGCTGCGCAGCGGGGCGTGGTAGACGACGTGCTCACTGTCGCCCTCAATGGTGAAGACGAAGGGTGACAAGCCGTTGGCCAGGCAGCCTGCGACGACGTGGGCCAGCTCCGCGGTTGTCAGCACCTGCCGATGCGAGAACGAGTCGGCCTCGGGATGCCAGATGACCACTCCGTTCTTGAACACGTGCGGCAGCTTGAAGCCGTGCCCGCGCAGGATGTCCCGCGAGGCGTGCAGTGTGCGGCCCGTGGCGACGGTGTAGGCGATGTCACGCTGCGCCAGCAGCTCCAGCGTGTCGCGCGTGAAATCACTGATGTTGGCATCGCGATTGAGCAGCGTGCCGTCGAGATCGAATACGACGAGTTCCATAAGCGCATTGTAGCGCTCCGCGCCGCGCGCGGCCGGGACAAGCGGGTTCGACAGGAGGTCAGCGCATGCGACATAACATTGACATGCCCGCCGCTGTCAACCGATCGGCGACCCGTGCGTTGTGAGGGGTGTCTGACCACACAACCCACGGGAGGCCCCCAATGGCCCGCACGATTCTCGAACGGCTGCGCACCCCCGGCGCAGCGCGCGCACGTGATGCGCTGATTTACGCGGCGATGGTCATCGCCATGATCACCCTGTCCGCCTGCAGTGGCGGGGGTGGCGGTGATGTTGCCAACGAAGACCCCATCGCGGGTAACGACACAGGCCTGCTCTATGTCGGGCTCACGGACGCCGAAGGCGACTTCGTCACGTACGCGGTTGACGTCGATTCGATCCTGCTCGAGCGCGCCAATGGCACGACCGTCGAGACGCTGCCGTTATCGACACGCGTCGACTTCGCGGAGCTCACAGAAGTTACGGAGTTCCTGAACATCGCGACGGTGCCCGCGGGCAACTATGTGGCGGCGAGCATCCGCCTCGACTTCGCCGAGGCGCAGGTGGTCGTGCAGAACGAGACGGGCGTCATCACCGAAGCCGAAGTCGTTGACGAAGCGGGTAACCCGCTCGGCGAATACGAAGTCCGCCTGCAGCTCGCGAACACGGACATCATCCGGATCGCACCGGGCGTGCCCGCGGCTTTTAGCCTGGACTTCGACCTCGATGCGTCGAATGAGATCGACCGCAGCGTGTCACCGCCCATCGTGACCGTGTCGCCCCTGCTGCTGGCGCAAGCCGAGCTCGAGGAAGACCGCGAGCACCGCGTGCGTGGCGTCCTGGCTGAGACCAGCATCGATGAGAGCACATTCACGCTCAAGGTTCGCCCGTTCAAGCGCCGCACGGGTGACTTCGGTCGCTTTACAGTCAATGTTGATGACGAGACGCAGTACGAAGTCGACGGCGTGGGCTACACGGGTGCCGCCGGTCTTGAAGCTGTCGCCGCACTGGAAGAGGACACACCCGTCGTTGCCAATGGCAGCATCTCGGACCGCAGCATGATGGCCGAGGTCGTCATCGCGGGCAGCAGCGTGCCCTGGGCCGATGACACGGTCGTCAAAGGTGTCGTGACGGCACGCAATGGTGACACGCTCACCGTTGGCGGTGCGCGCGTCGAGTTTGGTGACGGTCGCGTCGACTTCGGCGGCAGCTTTGAAGTGCTGCTCGGCGAAGCCACGACGGTCACTGCACCTGGCGTCGACAACGCTGACCTCAACACCGACAGCATCTCTGTGGGTCAGCGCATCGTCGCATTCGGTGAGCCTTCGGCCACGGATCTCGTGTTCGACGCTACCGCCGGCCGCATCGTGATGCAGTTCAGCCAGTTCACGGCGGTTGTCGCACAGGAATCGCCGCTGGCCGCGGAGCTTGGTCTCTACAATAGCCGTCGCCCCGGTGCCTACGATTTCGCGGGCACGGGCAGCGCGCCTGAGTTGGATGCCGATCCGGATTTCTACGAAATCGACACGGGTGCACTGTTGCTCAACGACATCGAGCTTGGTGACCTGATCCGCGTTCGCGGTTTGGTGACACCGTTCGGTTCGGCGCCCGAAGACTTCACGGCGCGCACGGTGATCGACATCGAGACTTATCGTCGTGCAGGGGAGCTCAAGGTGATCTGGCCCGGCGATGCGCCGTCCACAACGCCGTTCATCGCCACCTCGCCGACAACGATCGACGTCGATATCAGCGAGTCCGAGGAATGGCTCCGCGTCCGCGGCATCCCGCGCTTCATCACCAACCCGCTCGAGATGCTGACGATTACAGCGACCGAGAGCGGTGAGGGTGTGTACGCGGTGCACGTGCGCGGCAGCGGTGTTGTCACGGGTTACCGCAACTTTGCGGACCTGGTTGATGCGCTCAACGCCGAGCTCGAAGCGGGCAATGCGTTGCAGAGGATCAATGCGCGGGTCGGCTATACTTACCGCACCGACGTGCTGGTCAGCCCGCGAGCCAGCTTCGTATTCGTTGCGCCGGGCGATGCCGAGTAACACCGAGACACTGCATGAGCGCTGCCACCGAAATGAATCGGTTCCTCATGGACGTGGAGAACCGAGCCTTTCGGATGGCAGAGCTCGCAGTCGGTAACCGGGATGACGCCATGGATATCGTTCAGGACACGATGCTCACGCTGGCCCGGAAGTATGCCAAGCGGCCGACCACGGAGTGGCGGCCGCTGTTCTTCCGGATCCTGCAAAACCGAATCACGGACTGCTACCGCCGCCGCGCTTCGAGCAACCGCCTGTTTTCCTTTTTTTCGTCGTTTCGAAACGAAGAGGGCGAAGTACTCGACGTGGCGGCCCTGCAGCCCGGTCCTGCCGCCGATGAACCCGAACATCGCACTGTGATCGACGGTGCTTCCGATGAAGTCGATCGCGCGCTGGCCGAGTTGCCACCGCGACAACGACAGGCCTTTCTGCTCAGAAGTTGGGAAGGACTGAGCGTTGCCGAAACTGCAGCGGCCATGAAATGCAGTGAAGGCAGCGTCAAGACACACTACTCACGCGCTGTCGGCAGACTGCGCGAAGCGCTAGGAGCGCACTGGCCATGATCGACAAGACGCAACAAGACAATGACGACGCGCTCGCGAAAGCGGTGGTGGACCGACTCTCCACCGACGTCGACCCGGAGATTGCCGCACGATTGCGTGCCGTACGCCAGGAGGCCGTCTATCTCGTGGACAGCGCGCAGCGCAAACGCGCGCCCTGGCTCGCACCCGCGGGCGGTCTCGTGGCGGCGTCGGTCGTCGCCGTGGTGCTGCTCCGCGAACCCGGCATGCAACCCATGCCGGCGCTCGATGAAGCCGAGATGGCCGCGGCGGCGGAGCTGGAGCTGCTCGAGGAGCTCGAGATGCTGGCCTGGCTCGACGAGGAGATGCTTGATGCGGGCTAGGCGCCTCTGGCCCTGGATGCTTGCCATCGCGCCCATCTGCGCGCTGGCGGCAGAGCCCATTGCGAGCGAAGACGACTACGGCTTCTTCGACTTTCTGGGCGAGATGGTCGAAGACGGCGAGGGTGAGTGGGTCGACCCGCTCGCCATGGAGGAACTGGCGGATTACGCCACACAGTTGAGAGACGAAGACGACGGGCTGCCCATGCCGGCGCCCGAGGATGAAGACGATGAGTAACCTGATCAAGATCGCCTGTGCGCTCGTGCTGCTCGTCAGTGCGGAGCCGACCTGGGCGCAGGAATGGACGGCGCTTACCGATGCGCAGCGCGAGGCGCTGGCGCGTTACGAGCAGTCCTGGAGTGAGTTTGACGCCGAACGCCGCGAGCGCCTCGTGCGCGGTGCGGACCGGTGGCTGGCCATGGATGATGGGCAGCGCGATGCCGTGCGACAACGTTTCGATCGTTGGCAGGGGCTGTCTGCGGAACGCAAGACGGAGCTGCTGGATCGTATGCGGCGCTTTCGCGAACTCACGCCGGACCAACGCGACGTTCTGCGCAATCGGCTGCGCCAGCTCAACAGGCTAACGCCCGAGCAACGCGATCAGCTGCGCCAGCGCTTCCGCGAGCTCTCACCCGAGCAGCGCCGCGAAGCGCTCGACCGCATGCGCGAGCGCGCACGCGACCGCCGCCGCACACGCGACTAGTCGAAGAGTCCGTAGAACAGGTAGAGCACGCTGACGTAGAACGTCGTGTCGTCTTCAACGACGCCGTCGCTGTTGCTCAACCCGAACCCGATGTCGAGATCGCCGCGATCACCTGCAGGCATGAGCAGGTTGGCACCGAAGCTGTCGACGTCACCGAGATTACCCGCAAGCTCGTCGCGCGCGTAACTCAAGCCAAGCGCGCGGCTGCCGCGCAACGGGAACTCCACATCCACCGTAATGGACGAATCCGTGAGCGCACTGGCCAGCGTCAGGGTCGTGGGCGACAGCCGCTGCACGATGAACGCACCGCCCAGGGGCGACAGGTCCCGGTCGTAGTCGTACTGTCGCAGTGACGCGCCCAGCGAGACGCGGTTGTCGGTGCGGTAGCGCGCGGCCACGCGCCAGCCTTCGGCCTCCAGGGGCACCTCGACGGGAATGGCATCGTCGCGAAGCATCGGTCTCACGACGAGGTCGATGTCGCGCTCGAGATAGCGCGCCGACAGCGTCCAGCTTTCGCCCGTGTGAAACACCCCGAACATGAGGTCCGTGCTGTCGAAGTCATCGGGATCGCCCGATTGACCGCCCGACGCCTCGAAACCAATGGGGCCGAAGTCGAAGCGGCCGCCGAGGCTCCAGTCGCGGGTTTCGATGTCGTCGGGGATTGCGTCGGCGTTGGTGACGGCGTAGCTCGCGAATACGGATGCCTGGTCATTGAACGAAATATCGACAAGGCCCACGGCACCGATGCCGTCACCGCTGTCTGCGGACGCCCCAAATCCCAGCGCATAACCTGCGTCGTCTGCAGAGGCCGGCGCCACAAGGAGCGCTGCGGCGAGCAAGGTGCTAAAGCGATGTGTCATAAGCGGCAGACTAGCCCAACAGCGGGGACCCCGCCACGACGGGGTGCTCGCGAAACGGATTTGGCTTGCTATTATCAGGGGCCGATCTGAATGGAAGCTGAAAGTGCCCGTAGCCCGCATCAACGATATCCGCATTGCCTATGAACGCCACGGCCCCGAGGACGCGACCCCGCTGATCCTCGTGCAGGGCTTGAGCATGCCGCTCAATGCCTGGCCGCCCGTGCTCATCGAGCGTCTCGTTGATGCCGGGTTTCACATCGTGACGCTCGACAATCGCGACATCGGCAAGTCGGAACTGTTCAGCGATTTCGGTGTGCCCAACGTGCCCTGGCAAGTGCTCAAGATGAGGCTCGGCATGTCGGTTCGCAGCGCCTACCGTCTCAATGAAATGGCGCTCGATGTGGTGGGCCTCATGGACGAACTGGATATCGACTCGGCGCACGTTGCGGGCGTATCCATGGGCGGCATGATCAGCCAGGAGCTCGCGTTGGGTCACGCCAACCGGTTGCGCAGTCTGACTTCGATCATGTCGACGACGGGCAACCCGCGCCTGCCGCAAGCCGACAGCGAGATCGTGCGGCTCATGATCACGCGGCCGAAAACTGAAAACACGGACCGGCGCATTGAACACAGCATGAAGCTCTGGCGGCTGATCTCGAGCCCGGGCTTTGATGTCGATTTCGACTACGTCGAGCAGCGCCTGCGCAACATGTACGCGCGCGGTGTGACGCGAGGCGGTGTGGTGCGCCAGATGCTGGCCATCGCGGCATCGGGCAATCGCGCGCCTAAACTCAAAGCCGTCGAGACGCCTTCGCTCGTCATTCACGGTCGCGACGACCGGCTTGTGCCCGTCGAGTGCGGCATCGACACGGCGAGGTCGATTCCGGGCGCACGGCTCGAGATCATCGACGGCATGGGGCACGACCTGCCGTTCGGTCTGCTTGATCGACTGTCGGGGCTCATCACCGACCACGCCCAGACCGCGGAGCGCGAACGCAAAGCCGCCTGAACGAACCCGGCGTTCGGCCGGCTTGGATTCTCGAGACCGTGGCCAGGGGGGACGATGTCACTCGATTTCGATAGCGCGCGATTGCCCAATCGCGACCTGACAGAAGAACATCACGCCTGGCGCACGCAGCTGCGCCGCTTCATCGACGATGAGGTGATGCCGCACGCGGATGAATGGGATGAGGCTGGCGACATTCCGGGCTGGCTTTGGACGCGCGCCGCGGAACTCGGCCTGTTGGGTCTCGGCTACCCCGAGCAGTACGGCGGGGTCAGTGACGGCATTGATATCTGGTTCCACAACATCGTCAACGAAGAGCTGGCGCGGCTTGGCGTCGGCGGCGTGGCCGCAACACTCATGGTGCACAACATCGGTTTGCCGCCCGTCGTGAATTTCGCGGCAGAGGCTGTGCGCGAGCGTGTGGCGCCGCCCGTGCTTGCGGGCAAAGCCCACATCTCGCTGGCGATCACCGAGCCCGGCGGCGGCTCCGACGTCGCGAGCCTCGCCACCACGGCCGTGCAGAACGGCGACCACTTTGTCGTCAACGGCAGCAAGACCTACATCACGGGTGGCATGCGCGCGAACTGGTTCTCGACGGCCGTGCGCACGGGCGGCGAGGGCGCCGCTGGTGTCTCGATGCTGCTCATTGATGCCGACGCCCCCGGCGTGTCGCGCACCGAACTCGACCGCAAACAAGGCTGGTGGGCCAGCGACACGGCGACGATTCACTTCGACGACGTGCGCGTGCCCGTCGCGCAGCTTATCGGCGAGCGCGAACGGGGTTTCAAGGTCATCATGAACAACTTCAACAGCGAACGGCTGGCGATGGCCGTGGCCATGGAGGCCATGGCGCGCGTGTGCCTTGAAGAGGCGGTCGAATGGGCGCGCGAACGCAAGACCTTTGGCAAGCGGCTTGCCGACCACCAGGTGATACGCCACAAGGTTGCGCAGATGAAGCAGCGCCTCAATGCCACGCAAGGCTACGTGCAGCTCGTCTCGCAGCAGTATCAGGACGGCAACGTCGATGCGGGCGACATGGCCCTGCTCAAGGTGCAGGCCAGTGAGACCGTCGAGTTCTGCGCGCGCGAAGCGATGCAGATACTCGGCGGCGCAGGCTATTTCCGCGGCCACCGCGTCGAGCGCATCTACCGCGAGGTGCGCGTGAATGCCATCGGCGGTGGCAGCGAAGAGATCATGCGCGACCTTGCGGCGCGCCAGTACCGGTTGTGAGAGGCCCAGCATGCGACTGACCGACGAGCACAAGCAGATCCAAGACACCGTGACGCAATTCGTCGCGCGCGAGATGGACCCCTACGCCGACGAATGGGAGGCCGAGGGCAAATTCCCGGCGCACGAGTTGTTCAGGAAGATGGGCGACCTGGGCTTGCTCGGCATCGCCAAACCCGAGGCTTACGGCGGGCTGGGTCTCGACTACACCTACCAGATCATTTTTTCTGAGGCGATCGGCGCGACACGAGCCGCCGGCGCCTCGATGGCCATCGGTGTGCAGACCGACATGGCGACACCCGCGTTAGCGAAGTTTGGCAGCGACGAACTGCGCGAGCAGTTTCTGGCGCCCGCCATTTCGGGCGAGATGGTGTGCTCGATTGCGGTGAGCGAACCGCACGCCGGTTCCGATGTGGCCGCGATCCGGACCACAGCCCGCAGCGACGGTGACGACTACGTCATCAACGGCAGCAAGATGTGGATCACAACGTCCACGCAGGCCGACTTTCTCTGCCTGCTCGCCAACACCTCGGACGGCCCGGCCCACACGAACAAGTCGCTCATTGTCGTGCCCACGGACACGAAGGGTTTCTCGACCTCGAAGCCGCTCGACAAACTCGGCATGCGAGACTCGGACACGGCACAGGTGTTTCTCGAGGACGTGCGCGTACCGCGCCGCTTCACCATTGGCGAGCCCGGCGCGGGTTTCGCCTACCAGATGATGCAGTTCCAGGAAGAACGGCTCTTCGCAGCGGCGGGCAACCTGCGCGCCATGGAGCGCTGTATCGAGATGACGGCCGAGTACGCGCGCGAGCGCAAGACCTTCGGCAAGTCCATTCTCGACAACCAGGTCGTGCAGTTCCGACTCGCCGAGCTGCAGACAGAAATCGAAGCATTGCGCGCGCTGACCTACGCGGCCGTAGAGGATTATGTGGCCGGTGACGACGTCACGACCAAGGCGTCCATGTGCAAGCTCAAGGGTGGCCGGTTGTTGCGCGAAGTCACGGACAGTTGCCTGCAGTACTGGGGCGGGATGGGCTTCATGTGGGACAACCCGGTCGCGCGCGCCTACCGCGACGGGCGCTTGTCCTCGATTGGCGGCGGCGCCGACGAGATCATGCTCGGCATCATCGTCAAACGGATGGGGCTCGGCGGGGGGCGCTAGGTCGTCGCCTGCGGCTCCCGGGGCGCTGGGCGCTGCGGCACGTACCAGCGAAACACCGTCAGGATGCCGCGCTTGATGTCGTCGGCGATCATGATATTCACAGGTACCAGCAACAACGTGATGAACGTCGCGAACAGGATGCCGTAGGCCAGTGAGATCCCCATCGGAATCAGGAACTGGGCCGTCGTCGCCTTGACGCTGAGCATGGGCAGCAAGCCGAAGTAGGTCGTGACCGACGTCAGCATGACGGGGCGGAAGCGGGCGACACCGGCGGTGCGCACAGCCTGTTCAAGCGGCGTGCCCGAGCGGTGCTGGCGGTTGATGTAGTCCACGAGCACGAGGCTGTCGTTGACCACCACGCCGATGAGCGCCAACAAGCCGAACACCGACAGAATGGAGACCGAGTAACCCAGCAACCAGTGCCCGACGATGGCGCCGATGACGCCGAAAGGAATCACGGACATCACGAGCAGCGGTTGCAGGTAGCTCTTCAGCGGCAGTGCGAGCAGGCAGAAGATGACGAACAAGACGATGATCAGGCCCGTCTGCAGGCTGCCGAACGCCTCGCGTTGTTCGCGGGCTTCACCCTCAAGCTTGAAGTCGATGCCCGGGTAGCGTTGCAACAGCTCATCGGCGAACGCGACCAGCCCACCCTGGATCAGCGTCATGTTTGCCGTGTCCTTGTCGACCTCTGCCGTGACGTTGAGTGTGCGGTAGCCGTCGATACGCGTGATCTGGGACGGTCCCTTGCCCGGCGTCAGCGTCGCCACGGTGGACAACGGCACGGCGCCTCCGGAGGGCGTGTTGATGAGCATCTCACCCAGTGTCGCGATCGTTTCGCGCTCGTCGCGCGACAAGCGGACGAGTACGCGGATGTCATCGCGACCGCGCTGGATGCGTTGTGCCTCGAAGCCTCGGAACGCCTGCGACACCTGTCCCACGACGTCAGCCCGGGTCAGGCCCAGCAGCGTACCTTCTGAGTTGAGCTCGATCTTGAGCTCCTCCTTACCGTCCGAAAGGCTGTCGGCAATCTCGTAGACGCCTTCGTAGCCATCGAGGTGCGCCTTCATTTCGGTGCCCACGGCGTTCAACTGCTCAAGCGACTGGCCCGAAAACTGGATGTCCACCGGTGCGCTGGGGCCGCGCCATGTAGCGCGAAAGTTCAGCGATTCGGCGCCCGGCACGGGCCCGACCGTATTGCGCCATTCGGCCGCGAATGCGCTGCTCGAAATCTTGCCCACACGTTCTTCCGCGGGCGACATCTCGATTTGCACGCGCCCGACATGCGAGCCGTTGTTGCGACCCGCCGTGCCCGTCGACGCGAGAATGTTGAGCACCACAGGTTCGTCGTACTGCGCGTTGTACTTGTCACGCAGGTCCTCGGCGACCGTCAGCATCCGCTGGATGTGGCGATCCGTGACCGAGAACGGTGTACCCACGGGCATGGCCACTTCGGCACGAATGGTCTCCGTCGGTACGCTCGGGAAAAATACGAAACGCGTGTGGCCGCTGGTCACAACCGTCACCATGATCGCGAGGACGCCGACAAAGCCGGCCAAAGTCGCGTACCGATAGGTCAGCGCCTTTTCGAGGACGGGCTTGTAGAAGCGCACGATCGCGGCCTCAAAGCCGTCCGCGAAGCGCTTTTGCCAGCGCTGGAAGCGATTGCCATGCTTGCTCACGCCGCGAATGGTGATGTGTTTCAGATGCGCCGGCAGGATCAGCTTGGACTCGACGAGCGAAAAAATGAACACCGGAATGACGACCATCGAAATGGCTGAGAAGAAGTCGCCCCGTCGCCCCTCGACGTACATGAGCGGTACGAACGCCGCCATCGTCGTCAGGATGCCGAAGGTTACCGGGCCGGCCACCTCGCGGGTGCCGACGATGGCCGCCGACAAGCCGTCCTCACCGCGCTTGAGGTGGGTATAGACGTTTTCTCCCGTGACGATGGCGTCGTCGACGACGAGTCCCAGCACCAGGATGAAGCCGAACAAACTCATGATGTTCATGCTGATGTCGAGTGCGCCCATGATGATGAACGCGCCGAAGAAGCTGATCGGGATGCCGATGAACACCCACAGTGCAATGGCGGGGCGCAGGAACAGCGTGAGCATGAGAATCACGAGCAGGCCGCCCTGCCAGGCGCTGTCGATGAGAATGCCCAGACGATTCTTGAGCACGACCGAGTCATCGTCCCAGGTTGAGATCGTCATGCCGACGGGCAGCTCAGCCTGTTTCTCTGCAACGTAGCCACGCACCAGCGCGGCAAGCTCGAGCGCACTCTGCTTGCCCACGCGTTGCACGTCGAGAAAGGCTGCGGCCGTGCCATTGAAGCGCACCGTGACGGCGTCCTCTTCGAAACCGTCATTGACGCGTGCGATATCCGCCACGCGAACGATGGTGCCGTCAGGATTGGTCCGCACCACGATGTCTTCAAATTCGGTCTGGCGGTAGGCCTGGCCCTTCGAGCGAATCAGCACATCGCCGCCGGCCGTTCGCACATTGCCCGCCGACAAGTCGAGCGAGCTGTCGCGAATCGCATTGGCAACGTCGGCGAGCGTCAGGCCGGCGTCGCGCAACCGGTCCTGCGAGGCTTCGATGGCAATCTCATACTGGCGCACGGAGTCGAGCTCGACCTGAGTGATGCCGTCGATCTGCAGCAGGTCTTCGCGAACCTGTTCGGCCACGGCGCGAAGCTCGTCTTCATCCACGTCGGCGGCGATGACGACATTGATCACGGCAAACGACCGGGTTTGCAACGTGATCACAGGGCGTTCCGCTTCAGCGGGCAGGCCGTTGATCGCGTCGACGCGGCTCTTGATGTCGTTGAGCAACTCTCGCGGGTCGTATCCGGGCTCGACTTCGACGGCGACGGCTGTTGAGCCCTCAACGGACTGCGACGTGATGCGCTCGACGCCCTCGAGGTCAGCCAGCGACTCTTCGATGCGCACGGCAATGCCGAGCTCGACGTCTTCCGGTGTCGCACCGCGCAGCGGGACCTGAACGGTGACGATCTCGGGGTCGGAAGGCGGAAACACCTCGAACGTTATGAAGCGGGTGACGGACAGAAAGCCACCGACCACGATCGCGAACATGAGCAGGTTCGCGGCCACCGAGTTGCGGGCGAACCAGGCGATCACTGTGCGAGCGCTCCCGAGGTTGACGGTGCGCCGCCGCCTATCGTCTTGGCCCCTAGGCGGTCACGCGCAGCAGCGCCCGTCACCGTGACGCGTGTGCCCGAAGTCACCTGACCAAGCTGTGTCGTAACCACTTGTTCGCCAGGTTCCAGCCCGGTCGTGACGATGCTCTCAATTTCATTCTGCCAGGCGATGTCGATGCGCCGGCGGTCCAGCACACCGTCGTCAACGACGTACACAAACGCGCCCTGGTAGATGATCTGGTTCGGGATCACGATGGCGTCCTTGATGGTGCGACCCGAAATGCGCGCCGTGACGTACTGGCCAATCTTGATGGGCAGACCGTTCTCGGTGCGGCCGTAGGGATCGTCGACGCGCGCGGTGACGTGCAGCTGGCGTGCAACCGGATCAATCTCCCCGTCTGTGCGTACCAGCGTGCCGCGCCAGCTTGAGGCATCGTCGAGCTCTGACGCGAAGGTGACGGGAGCGGCAGCGTCGGTGCCTGCATCCAGTTCCGGCAGGTTAATGTAGCCGAGGTCACGGTTTCGAAGTGGCAGACGAACCTCAACGCTGTCTGTCGCGTAGATGGATCCCAACGTGGCATTGGCGCCCACGACCTGGCCCACGTCAGCGTCCTGGCTTAGCACGCGGCCGTCGAATGGCGCCACCACGCGGGTACGCTCCAAGGCCAGCTCCGCTTTCGTTAACGCGGCTTGCGCCGAGGCAAGCCGAGCCGCTGCGGCCTGGAGCTGCGGCTCACGCGCCACGAGCGGTGGCGGCTCGCCCTCGTTGCCAAGCCGCGCCCAGTCGGCACGCGCCTGTTCCGCGCGTGCTTCGGCGTCGGCGAGCGCCTGGCGCGCGTCGAGCAGTGTGGCTTCCGCAATCCGCACGTCCGCAACGTAGTCGCGCGGATCGATTTCGATGAGCACATCGCCTTTGCGGAAGAAGCCGCCGTCGCGAAACGCCGGGCTGATCGTCAGGATCTGGCCGCCGACCTGGCTCACGAGCTGGCTGCGGGTGCGTGGCTGCACCGTGCCATAGCTTTCGAGCACGACCTGGTAATCGCGTTCCGACACAGTCAGTGCCTCAACGAGCAGACGCGGCGGCCCATTGCTGCCGCGGCTTGCAGTTTCCGGCGGGCTGATGGAGAGCGCCACGCCACCAAGCACAGCCAGGATAACGACGGGCAGCACGATGCGGATCCACAAAGGGGGCGGCGCAGCTTCCTGCCCCAGGCCTGTGTTCGTGCTGTGCTCGTTCATCGGCGTGCTTCCATGGTGTCAGCGGGCCCGAAGGGACCGCCGAGTGCCTGATAGAGATCTATGCGGTTTCGCAGACGGGCCTCAGCCAGACGCACTTCGGCGGCGCGGGCGTCGAAAGCGCGCTGCTGGGTCTCGAGGACAGTCGCAAAGTTGATGATGCCGCGTGCGTACTGGTCGAGTGCGAGCTCAAGCGCGGCGTCGGCCGCAATGCGGCTTTGCTGGGTCGCGGCGAAGCGCTCGTCCAGCGTGCGCGCGCGACTCAGGCCGTTCTCAACCTCGGCAAAGGCGCCGACGACGTTGCCAAGCCAGATTTGCTCAAGTTCGGCGGCGCGCGCGAGCGCAGCGCGTTCGTTGGCGCGCAGGCGACCGCCCTCAAACAGCGGCTGCGTGATGCTGGTGAAAATGCGCCAGTTGAGCGGATCGGTATCGAAAGACTCACCGACCGTGGGGCCCACACCCTGCGCATCACCCGTGAAGATGAGCTGAGGGAAGCGCTGCTTGTGCGCCACGGCGGCGTCGGCGTCGGCGGCGAGCAGGTCGAGCCACGACTGCTGCAGGTCGGCGCGACGCGTAATGAGCGCACCGGGCACGCCCGCGGCGGGCGTCACGGGCGGTATGGCCAGGCTCGGTGCCTCGGCCAGGTCGCCGTCGGGGTAGTCCACGACGAGCGCCTGCAGCGTGGCCGCGGCCTCAACGGCAAGCTGGCGCTGCTCCGCCAGCGCTGCGATCTCGGCCTCGACGGCACTGCGGGACAGGTAGACGTCGAGCGCTTCATTGATCCCCGAGCGGTAACCCCGTTCAACGACATCGAGCGCCGCCGTCGCGTTCTCGACGCGTTGTTCGAACACGCCTTCGAGATCGCGGGCCGCAGCCAGTCCATACCAGGCGCGGGCTGTGTCAGCGACGATGCGGCGGCGGACGTCGAGGTAGCGCGCTTCGGCGCTGGCCAGTCGCAGTGCGGCCGCTCGGTTGGCCGTGGACAATTCGCCAAAGATGTCGGCCTGCCAGGCCAAATCGAGCGACAGTGTGAAACGATCGTTGAACTGGATGGGTTCGGGGTCGCGCCGGAACGTGGACAACGAGAGGGCAAACGTGGGCCAACGTGCGGCTCGGGTGACGGAGAGCTGCTCGCGTGCCTGCTGCAGGCGCTGGCGCTCGGCGGCCAGCTCGGCGTTGCGGGTCAGGACACGATCCGTGAATGCCTCAAGCGCTGGGTCCGAGAACGCGCCAAGCCAGGCGGGGTCGATCTCGCCCGCGGCCTCGAGGCGCTGCCAACCCTCTGGCAGCTCGAGCGCGCGCTCAACGCGGTCCAGCGCGTCGCGATCAGACACGGTGGCGCAGCCCGCGACGAGGGCGAGGGCGGCGATCAGGAGGCTCACGCGCGGTTGGGGCATGGGGGTCTTCTCGCAGGCAAAAGACACCTGGCCACTGGCGCTCAGCGCGTCAGCGGCATCTTGTCTAAATTTTCGATAGACAAAAGTGTACCACAGGGGCTAGACAGGGCGCCGTGAACTTCGACAAGAATTGTCAAGATGGCTGCGATCAGGCCGCGTAGGGCTCAAACGTCACATCGAGTGCTTCGGCGACCGCCTCGTGCGTGACCTTACCGTCATGCACGTTCACACCTTCGCGGAAGTGGTCGTCGTGGGCCAGAAGGTCGAGCCCGCCGCTGGCCAGCCGGTGCACGTAGGGCAGCGTGGCATTGGTGAGCGCGAACGTTGAGGTGCGCGCCACGCCGCCCGGCATATTGGCCACGCAGTAGTGCACGACGCCGTCGACCTCGTAGGTCGGCTCCTTATGCGTCGTGGGGCGCGAGGTTTCGAAACAGCCGCCCTGGTCGATGGAGACATCGACGAGCACGGTGCCCTTCTTCATGTCACCGAGCATATCGCGCGTGATGAGTTTGGGCGCCGCGGCGCCCGGAATCAGCACGGTGCCGATGATGAGGTCGGCATGGGCCACGGCTGCGGCGATGGCGTTGTGGCTCGAGTAGCGCAGCGCGGTCTGCGTGCCGTAGTCGAGGTCGAGCGCCTCAAGCCGGGCCACGGACTTCTCGAACAACGTGACATCGGCACGCGCGCCCAGTGCCATTTGCAGCGCGTTGGTACCCGCGACGCCGCCGCCCAGGATCACGACCTTGGCCGCACCCACACCCGGCACGCCCGAGAGCAGCAGTCCGCGACCGCCGGCCGCGGATTCCAGCAAGTGCGCGCCCACCTGGACCGAAAGCCGGCCCGCAACCTGGCTCATGGGGCGCAGCAGCGGCAGCCCGCCTTCGGGCGCCGTGATCGTCTCGTAGGCGATGGCGGTGCAGCCCGAGGCGCAGAGCGCTTCTGCCTGCGGCTTGTCGGCGGCCAGGTGCAGATAGGTAAACAACGTGTGGCGCGGCGTGAGCTTCTCGCACTCGACGAGCTGCGGTTCCTTGACCTTGACGATGAGGTCGGCGCTGTCGAAAACCGCATCGGCGTCGGCAACGATCGTGGCGCCCGCCGCCGCGTATTGCGCGTCCGTGATGCTGACGCCTTCGCCGGCGCCCGATTGGACATAAACCGCATGTCCCGCACGCGTCAGGTCGGCCACGCCGTCGTCGGTCATGCCGACGCGCCGCTCGGCCACTTTGATTTCTGTTGGTACGCCTACACGCATTGCCCCGTCCCGTGTGTTCGTGTTGTCGAGAGCCGCGAATTATCGCACGGCCCGGCGGCTTGTGGCGGGCCGGGGAAGCGCGCACCTGAAGAAAAACCGCGGCCCGTCGCTAACGGGGTCAGGTGGCACAACCGGGTTTCAAAAATGGCAGAGAACCCCACCGGCGCCACGCGTACCCGCTCGGGCTGTCGCGCACTGGCAGGCGGCCTGGTTTGCACGGTCATGGCTGCTTGCGGCGGCGGTGGCGGCAGTGCCCCGCAGGTGGCAACGCCTGTCGAGCCGGACATTGCGCGTGACCTGGAATTAGCGGCACTGGCGTACAGTCCCGACCAGCGCACCCCGCTCGGATTCTATTCCGAGGCGGTGCGCTATCCCGACCGCAGTGAATTCCGTTTCCACATCAACAGTGATGACCTGGGCGTCGCGGCGCCGTTGCCGTTCGAGATGTGCAGCGACGACTTCAACGAGGCGCTGCAGTGGTCGGAGACGGGCGCCGATGCGCGCGACTTTGAAACGACGCTGACGGGCAACGCGGAGACCGACTGGTTCTTCGAGTTCGACCGCGCCGTCATCGACGTCCAGCCGGCGGTTGTCATCAACCGCGTGTTCAAGTGCAGCGCGCTCGACCGCGCGGGCCTCGCGCCTGACGGTTACGCGGGCCAGCTCATGATGCGGCCGCTGGGCGCAGACGAGCTACGCTTCGTCGCCGAGTACCTCTGGCAATACAGCATCTACAACAACGCGCTCAATGCCGTTTCGGCCAGTGCTTCCGGTACAGAGGCCGATGCGCTCGTGCACGACCTCGAGCGCGTTGAGGTTCTGGTCGGCGAAGGGCAAACCAGCGGCTGCGACCGCATCGAGGTCTGGACCTGGCGCTGGACGGCCGATCCGACGACGGGTGCGCTGACCAGCGAACAGCGTTTCGAGCGGGCTTTCGACGCGCGCTTCGAAAACGCCACCGCCCAACTCTGCGGTAGCTGACCTCGATGGCAAAAACCTCGCTTATCATGGCGCTCCCGGATCCGATCCTCGTGGTGCGCCGCGACGGTCTGATCGTCGACTCGATTGGGGGCAAGACCTTTACGATGGAACTTGAGCCCGATGCCATCGTCGGCGAGACCATCGAGGACGCACTGCCCAAGAGTTTTGCGGACCGGCTCAAGTTCCTGATCCCGCGCGTGTTGCGTGGGCGCGATGCCGCCAATGACACCGTGCACGAGGCCGGGCGTCGCTTCGAGCTGCGCGTGAGCGTGCACGGGCGCGAACGCGTGCTGGTTGTGCTGCGCGAGCTCGGAGGCGGCAACGCGAGCGTGGAGGGCACGGCGGCCTACATCGACGAGGACATCGTCACGGGGCTCATCGAGCGCCAGCGTGCACTCGCGCTGCTCGATGACAGTATCTCGGGCGCCAAACTGGCCGAGCGGCCGCTGACTGTTTTTTGCTGCGGCATCCGCAACTATGAAGACTGTTATGCGGGCTTCGGGCAGGCCATGGCCGACGCCATGCAGCGCGTTGCGGCGCAGCGACTGCAGCGCGCCTGCGAGGTGAATCTCGACGACACCTTGCTGCGCGTCGACGGCCGATCCCTGTTGACGCGCGTGAGCGACGGCGCCTACCTGTTCGCGCTGCGTGAGTCCGACAGCCCCGACCTTGTGGAGCGCGTGACGGCCGTGTTGCGCGCGGCATTTAGCGAGCCGCTGTCGCTGGCGGACACGAGCATCGAGGTTCGTCTCAACATGGGTTGCGCCTCGCTGCCCCGCGACGGTGAGACCGCGGGTGATCTCCTGCGCGATGCCATGGCCGCAATGCGTGAGGCGGGGCGTCTCGACCGCACGATGATTTCGCGCTTCGGCGACACGGCCAGGTCGCGCGCGGCGGGCACCGAGGACCTGGGGACCGAGCTGCGCTGGGCGCTCGACAAAGGACAGTTCGAGCTCCACTACCAGCCCGTGTTCAATCTTTCCGACGCCACGCCTGTGGCGATCGAGGCATTCCTGCGCTGGCAGCACCCGTTGCGCGGGGTGATTCCGGCTGCCGACTTCATGCCGTACGCCTCGGCGGCGGGGATTGCCTGCAACATCGACGATTGGGTGCTGCGCAAGGCCTGCACCGACGTCAACGCGGTCCGCGAGGCCAGCGACTTGCCGCTGGCCGTGACCGTAAACCTGTCATCGGACTGGATCACGCGCGACGCGCTCATCGAGAACCTGCGTGCGCTGTTCGACGAGATCGCCTTCGAGCCCGCGCGGCTGCAGCTGGACCTTACGGAGCGCATGCTCATGCGCAGCGCCAACGCCGGGCCGCTCATCGCCCACCTCAAGGCCATGCAGGTGGGCATCCAGATCGACGACTTCGGCTGCGGCTACACCTCGTTGTCGGAGCTGCGGCGCCTGCCACTCGACGCGCTCAAGATCGGGGGTTCGTTCACACACCGCATTGGCGCAGCATCAGAGGACGAGGCCTTGTGTCGCAGCGTTATCGCGCTCGCGCACGCCTACGGCATGCGCTGCATCGCCGAAGCCGTGGAGCGCTCGGATCAGGTGCAGTTCCTGCGCGAGGCGGGCTGTGACGAGGTGCAGGGCGCACTGTTCGGCGAACCCATGGTGTTCGACGAGCTGCTCGTGTTCCTGCAGCAGTTCACGCTGGGCATCTCTCAGCAGAGTGGTTAATTCTCCCCACTACGCCGCGGGCCCGGGGCTGGTACACTGACCGGCACGGACAAAGCGGCTGAGACTGGGGGGGACACCATGCAGGCCGACTCAACCCTGACCGACGGGGTGCCGGCGCAGGCCGACAAGCCGCCGCGGTCGTTCTACGTCATCTCGGCGCTGGCGCTCGTCTGGTACGCCATTGGCGTCACGGCGTTCGTCACCCAGATCACGTCATCGCCGAGCGAGCTCGGCAAAACACCAGAGCAGATCGGCTTCTACGCCGACGTACCGAACTGGGTGCTCACGGCCATGGCCGTGTCCACATTCGGCGGCGTGCTCGCGTGCTTCATGCTCCTCATCCGTAACAAGCAGGCCATCCCGCTCTTCGCGGTGTCACTCGTGGCCGTGCTCGTCCAGGACGTCTACAACTTTCTGATGGCGGATGCGCTGTCAGTTTTCGGAGCGCAGATGCTTGTGCTGCCAGTACTTGTACTGGGCATTGGCGTCGCCATGCTCGTCTACGCTGTGCGCGCGCTGCGGCGCGGCTGGTTGTAGGTGGGTCGGCGGCGGTCCGCAGGGGGGCGGGCCGCCGCCATTCTTAACAAGCTCCCGATTTAGTCGATGGCCAGCGGTGCCTGGCCGCGACGGCCTTCGCGCCACCAACCCGTTTCGATCGAGACGCTCGCCTCATCGGCGTCCGTGCCGACTTCGCAAAGCGCGCGGTAGCGTGCCGACTTGTCGGCGGTATCCACTTTGTGGCGTACGGTCAGCCAGAACGTGGCGTTGCCGTCCGCCTCAATGTTGCGGATGCGGTTGATTCGCATGTGGCCGTCGCCCAGCTCGGTACGGATCGCGTCCTCACAGGCCTCCAACATACGCGCATTGGTGCGCGCTTCTGCGGGGCTGGCTGCGGCCAGCGTCACGGCTGCTGCGGCAGCCACCAGAGTCGTTTTGATCAGTGCGTGCATGATGATCTCCTGGCCCGGTGCGGTTGGGGGGATAGGGGGGTTTGCACCGAGCACAGGAGAAGCCTAGGATTGCGAGGGCGCATAAGCAATTTCAAAAACGAAAGTTCATATTGCAGTAATGCATAACTTCGATTGGGACGACATCCGGGTCTTTTTGGCCATCGTTGAGCACGGCTCGCTGAACCAGGCCGCCCAATACCTGGCCATCAACCAGAGCACCGTGAGCCGGCGAATCGCCGCGCTCGAGGAGCGGCTGGGCGTCAGCCTGTTCGAACGCAAACGGGGTAGTCGCTGGGCCGTCACGCCGGCCGGTGAGCAGATGCTCGAGTCGGCCGAGAAGATGAATGACTTCGCGGACGCGATCTCGCGCGATGTGCTCTCGAACAGCATGGATGTTCGCGGGCACGTGACCGTGACCTTCGCCGAGGTGGGGACCCGTTACATTGCAGCGCCTGCGCTGGGCGAGCTCGCGAAGCAGTATTCAGAGCTTTCGTTGACGTTGATCGTGGACCCGAACCCACTCAACTTGGCCGCGCGCGAAGCCGATGTCGCCATTCGGATCGGCGATGTGATGCCCGATGACGTCCTGGCCACGCGAATCTGTACGGCGTCGGTCGCCGTGTACGGAACACCCGGAATGCACGATCGCTTCCGCGCAGGCGAGAAGGGACTGCCCGTCATGACCTGGACGGTCGACGACAAATTCACCAACTGGCTGCAGGCCGTGATGCCCGATGCGCGGGTCATGTACCGCTCCAATTCCTCTGTTGCCATTACGGAGATGGCCAGCCGCGGCGCCTGCATCGTGCCGCTCTCGTGTTTCGAGGGCGATCGCGCCGAAGAGCTCGTGCGCTTTGAGGAGTTTCCGATCATGGCAGGGCCGGGCTTGTGGGTGATCTCGCATGCGGATCTGCGCACGACGGCCCGGGTTCGGCTGGTGCGCGACACGCTCGTAGAGCAGCTCATGGAAGAGCGCGATCAGATCGAGGTGGATCCGAACGCGATGCCGCTACAGCCTGCAGGCTAGGCGTGTAACCAAACCGCGCCAGCAGCGCTATAAGTCTTTCGGGGGCTCGCACGCCAAGAGCTCATTACAAGCAAACCGGGAGACAGTCTTGAAACACTTTTTGGCCCTGCTCATGGTATTGGGCGCACAGTCCGTGTTCGCCTCGGACAAACACCCGTTCACCTTTGAGTATCAACAACTAACCTATTCCGGGGAGATTATGCAGCCGCAAGGTGCGGCGAAGGGCATGGTCGTCATCATTCCGGGCCACGGGCCGACGGACTTCGTTGAGGGCGCTGAATACCAGGAACTTAGAGCGTTCTTCGTTGCGCAGCAGTACAGCGTGGCCTACTGGGACAAGGCCGGATGCGGGCTCAGTGAAGGCGATTACGACCACAACCAGTCTATTGAAAGCAGCGCCGAGGAGGCGATTGCTGCCATCGCGGCGATCCAGGGTCTCGGGTTACCTGGGGTTGAGCATCTCGGATTCTGGAGCATCAGTCGCGGCGGCTGGATCGTGCCCAAGATCTCGGAGTCGTTTGAGGACATGCGGTTCTGGATTTCTGTGAGCGGTACGACGGCGATCGAGAACAGTCGCTACATGCTCGAGGCCAACCTGAAAGCCGAGAAGCGCACGCCCGAGCAGGTTGCGCTGTTAATGTCGGAGTGGGACGACTATCAGCGGATTCTCGTGCGCGGCGGGACGCTCGAAGACTTCAACGCGAGCACTCAGAACCTCATGGCCGATCCCTACTACAACGGCGACAACTTTGTGATGACGGCTGAGATCCTTGCCAACATCCAGGCGTTCTTTGGTTCCGGGGCGCTCGAATTTGACGACGAGACCAACCAGATCGTGATGTACCCGGACCTGGAGTCGACCCTGCGTCGCTTGTCGATTCCCGTCATGGCGATCCTGGGTCGACTCGACTCGCAAATCGACTGGCAAGCCACAGGCGCGCTGTACGAGCGCGCCGCGCAGCAGGGCGGTATGCAACTGGCCACCGTGTACCTCGATAACTGCAATCACGTCATGCAGCGGAGTGTGACCGGTGCGTTGTATGAGGACCTGCCACCCGAGACGCCCGCGTGTGACGGCTACTACGGCGCCATGCGGAAGTGGTTCCGTGTGATCGAGGCCGGCCCGACCAATACACCCTGACGGCATGGGATCAGCCCGGTGGCGCCGATTGACGCGGCGACATCGGGCACGTCATGCTTTCAGCGGCCATGCAAACGCTGGAAGACAGGAATCATCTTGGCGGGACGGCGTCTTCGAGCGGGCGCAGGCCCGGGCTGGATCGCGGATCATCGCCGGGCCAATTGAGTGGGCTGACGCGCGCGCAGCCCTGGGTCCAGGCGGCGCGCCCGATTGCCCACCCCATGATCTTCGTGCCGTTGCTTGCGGGGCAGGCCCTGGCGTTCCAGGGCAGTGGGCAATTCAGCAAGACCGCCTTTCTGTGCGGATTCCTGTTTGGCGTGCTCTACCAGGTGTATTTGCTCTACACCAACGACCATGCCGACGAGGCCATTGATGCCACCAATGAGCAGCATTGGCTGTCAGGCGGCTCCCGGGTCCTGCCCGAAGGCAGACTGACTGCGGGTCAGCTGCTCGCTGGCGCGCGCGTCGCGCTGGCCCTGTTAGCCGGGCTGACGCTCTTTCTCGCCGCGGCCGCGAGTCGACCGTTGATGTGGGTCGCGCTGCTGCTGGCTGTGGCCCTGAGTTGGGCCTACCACCGCAAACCCCTGCAATTGTCGTATCGCGGCCACGGCGAAGTGTTGCAGGGTCTCGGCTGCGGCGTGTTGCTGCCGTTGATCGGCTACTACCTGCAAGTCGGTGCGCTACAGTCGTTTCCCTGGGCCGCGCTGATTCCGCTGTACCTTGTGTTCCATGCCGGCAATCTCGTGACGGCGCTGCCCGATGTCGCGTCCGATAAGGCAGGCGGCAAGCGCACGTTCCCGGTTCGCCACGGTCAGCGGCGTGCTCGGTGGGCAGTCGTTTGCCTCCTTGGCGTCGCCTACGCCAGTCTTTTCGTCGCGGCGCCGACGTTGTCACCTTTGGTGCTTGCGATCGTCGTTGCGCCCGCCGCGCTGATCCTCGTCGGCCTCGTCGTGTCCGGACTGGCGAGCCGTGCCGATGTCAGTGAGTTCTCGCGGTGCAAGGCCTTCGTCATCGGCGTGTCGGCGAGCCAGGCCTGGTTTCTCGGCGCCTGGGTGGGTGCCTTGTTCTTGGCGGGTGGGCCGTGAAGGTCGCTGTTGTCGGCAGCGGGATCGCAGGGCTTACGGCCGCCTGGTCGTTGAGTGCGCGCCATGAGGTGACGGTCTTCGAGAAGAGTTCGAGTCCCGGCATGGACGCGCACTCGCTCGATATTGAGACGCCGGAGGGCGCCGCCCGAGTGGATGTGCCGTTACGCGTCTTCTTCGATGGCTTCTATCCCAATCTCACACAGCTCTATCGCTTGCTGGGCATCGAATTCAAACCCGTCAACTACTCGGCATCGTTTGGCCTGCTCGGCGACCAGACCTACTTCCGATTCGACAACTACCGTGTCGGTCGCTACACGGTGCCGTTCCTCAAGGGCCGCCGCTCGCTGAATCGGACCGGGCTTCGCATCGGTCTGGACAATCTGAGGTTCTTCCGGCGACTAGCGTCCGCGCTCGAGCAGGGCATCGAAGATGACGTGACCCTCGAAGACTTTTTGAGGCGACACAACTACTCGCGGTCGTTCGCCGAAGGTTTTCTTTACCCGGCGTTCGCAGGTATTTGCACCTGCAGCCATGACAGCATCAAGGCGTATCCGGCGCGCGTCGTGCTCGAGTATCTGAACAGTGACTTGCTGTTGTCGTCCGTGCAGCGTGTGACGCAGGGTACGCAAGCGGTCGTGCAGCGATTGTCATCGCAGGTCAACGAGATCCGGCTTGGTCACGCGATCACCCAGGTCTTTGAGACCGACGCCGGCGTCGCGGTGCACACGGCGGACAGCCGCGACACCTTCGACCACGTTGTCATGGCGACCCAAGCCAATCAGACGGCACGAATCCTGACGCGCGCGTCAGCCGATGAACGCGACACGTTGTCGCGCTTTCGTTACGAGCCCAGTCGCGTCGTGGTTCATCGAGACGAGCGGCTCGCGCCCCCGGGCGGGGCGTCGGCCTGGGCGCCCGTGAATTTCGTTCTGCCGGACAGGACATCCACGCCGATGGCGACGATCTGGCTCAACGCCATTCAGGCCCTGCCAGGGCGCGCGCCCGTGTTCCAGTCGTGGAACCCCGTGGTAGAGCCGGACCCGGCGGTGGTTTTGGGTGAATCGCATTTCGAAAGACCCGTCGTCAGTGCCGATTCGCTGCGAGGCCTGCAACAGCTCGCAGCACTGCACGCGCAGCCGAACCGGCGCATCTGGTTTTGCGGCTCCTACGCGAGCCACGGGATTCCGTTGCTTGAGAGTGCGGCGAACTCGGCGCTCCTGGTCGCGGAGCGACTCGGGTGTCCGCGACCCTGGGCTACCGAGCCTGAGGCGCCCGCGAGCGGGGACCTGGCCAGCGCCGCAAGCACCTAGTCTCGGTCCAGCACGTATTCCTGAAGCCAGGTGAGCTGGGCCTCGTAGTAGCGGTCTGTCTTCCGGCGCTCGGGCGACGCCGCCATTTCCTTAAGGCTTCCGGTCTCGGACACGTTCAGCGCGTGGTCGGCGTCCGCGAAGCTTTCGATCTTCAGTGTCGCGTCGGGGTTGGCACCGATGGTGCTGACGTAGAGGTCACGGGTCTTGCGCCAGTTGATGTTGAGGTCCTTCTCGCCGAACAGCGCCAACACGTCGATATCCAGTGAGGACAGCATGTCGTCGAAGTCCTCGATCCAGACGTAGTCGCACATCTCGTTGTCCGTGTGCGGGCATTCGCCGTCTTTGCAGCGCATCTGGTTGAGCTCGTACTGCACGCGGTTCGGCCAGGCGCCGCGTTTCTCGAGGATGTACTCGTTCGCGCGGAGTGTCTGCGTGGCTTCCTGATACGCCGCGAAGCTGCCGTTGTTGCGGAAGATCTCGCAGCCCGCGCGCCACTCCGACTCAAGTGTGCGGACCTCTTCCTCGCTGCTGCCCTCATAAGGCAGATTGGAGAGCAACAGATAGGTGAAGTTGTCTTCTGCTGTCGTGCCGCTTACCGACACCCAGAACTCGAGCTCGGGGTCT
This sequence comes from Pseudomonadota bacterium, assembly GCA_039821605.1. GTDB lineage: Bacteria > Pseudomonadota > Gammaproteobacteria > Steroidobacterales > Woeseiaceae > CALBPI01. The sequence goes on from JBCBNV010000002.1 coordinate 254,580, forward strand.
TCGGACAAGGCGATGGGCGCAATCCAACCCGCGCGGCTGCCACCCCAGAGCCCGATCTTCTCTGCACCCGGCGCGCCGACCTGACGCAGGTAGGCGACGGCGTCGAGCACCTCCTGTGCGCTCTCGTGGACGGACTGGTTGATATCGAAGGTGCCTTCGCTGCGCCCGAGACCGGGTTTGTCCCAGAGTGCTGTTGCGATACCCATGTCGTTGAAGCGCTTGCGCACCGGGCTGTAGGAGATCCAGTTGCGGACATCGGTGTGCCCGTAACTGTGCACGATGATGATGAGCGCCTCGGCGGGTTGGTCGGCGGGGACGTCGACGATGCCCGAGAGCTCGAGTCCGCCGGACTCGAATGTGAAGTCGACCGTAGTGCCAGGCGCGAAAACCGTCGCTGTCGCGTCGGTTTCGCCCGCGGTTGTCGGCGCACAAGCGCAAAGATGGAAGAGGGCCAGACCGATGCTGGCGCGAGTCAGGTAGCGCATGGGGATCCTCGAACGAGTACTCGCTTTCGGACCTTGGATGCCGGCAGGCAGAACATCGTTTAGCGCCACGAGCGCTGAGCGAGTGGCTGGAATAGTCCTGGTGTTCTGAGGCAGCCGCGGCGATCAGAAGTGTGATTCCGCTGAGGCTGCGAGAAAGAGTGGTGGGCCCGCCAGGACTCGAACCTGGGACCAAGGGATTATGAGTCCCCTGCTCTAACCAACTGAGCTACAGGCCCTGTCGCAATCGCGATGCGAGTCTAGCAGGTCCGCCGTGGTGCGGTGCGCAGTCCTGCAAGGCCCTGTTTCTTCGTGCTTTCTCGTGCGCGACGGCGATAACTGTCTAAAAAAGCTTGACAGCTATTTCAATAAAAAAGTAGTGTATTTACTATGTTCTATATCCCTGAAGCTCAGGAGCATAGTATGAAAACGCGATTCCAGGCCTACCTCAGCAAGCTGTTTCGCCAGCCTGTCGTGGAGAAATACCAGACGCCGTCGATCCGGCGCAGCCTCGTGGTGGCGCTGATCATCGTGCAGTTCCTGGCCGCGGGCTGCTTCATCCTCATCCCCCACGACATCATCTGGCCGTTGTTTCCGGCGTTCATCGCCATGGTCTACCTGCAGGGCATGCTCAACATGTCCACGCGCGGCATGTTCGAGCTCTCCGATGACCACCTCGACGAGTTCCTCGTCGCCGAACGCGACGCTGCCTACCGCAAGGCCTACTTCTTCGGCTTGCTCTGGTTACTGTTCGTGCCGCTCGTCGACGGCCTCACGGATCACCTGGAGCTGCGCCGGGTCTACACGCTGGCCTTCATCATGCTGGGCTTTCTCTGGGGCTTGAGCCTGCCGCGCGTCATCGCGGCCTGGGGCCGCCCGGCAGAGACGGCGGAGGACTAGGTCATGCCTCCGAAAAAGTCCGTCAGCTATCACAACCGCGTACGCCTGGTCCGCACGGAGCGCGGGCTCTCGCGCAAGGCGCTGGCCGAGGCCGTGGACGCCCACCCGCAGACCATCGGCTACATCGAACGCGGTGAATACAACCTCAGCATGGACCTGGCGTTACGGATCTGTGAGGCACTGGGTGTCTCGCTCGACGCATTGTTTTCGATGAAACCGTTTGCGCCGCTCACGAGCGAACAGCTCATCGGCGGCGAGCGGTCCTAGACGCTTCAAAAAATTGTCACGAAATTTCTTGCAACCTTTTGGCCGCCCCCGGCATCTACCTATACACAACGCGAACAAAATTGAGCTCTTTTAACAGCCAGCGGCACAACCCCCCACGGAGCACCGTCGCCATGAATTCGCAGATTTTTTCAGTACGGAACCTCTCGCTTGCCGCCATCTCGGCGCTGGCCGTCGTCCTCTGGCAGACGGGCCTGTATTTCGGCGCGATGATCCTCCTGCTCGTCACGGCGGGTGTCGCCATCGCGCGCCCGAGCATTCGTGACCAGCGCCTCATTCTCGATGGCACGCCCGTACTGCTCATGTTCGCCGTCATGTTTGTAGCAGCCAGCGGCATGGTTTACGCCGTGGAAACTGTCGGCGCCTTGTTCGAGCGCGACACGGGTACCGAGTGCACGGCCGAGACCACCATCGCCGCACGCAGCGTGCTCACCGACCTCGTTTACTGAGTAGCAGGGCCGTCCCGCGTATTGGGTCGCGGGCCGGTGCGTGGCCGGTTATGCTCGGCTCAGGACCCCCACCCGGAGCCGAGCATGGCCGACACGCGTGATGCGTTGCGTTCCATCACCGAAAGCATCGAACACGAACTCAGACGTCTCGAGATTTGGGACGACGAAGCACCCAGCGCCAATGCGCTGCAAAGCCAGGAACCGTTTTGTTTTGACACCCTGGGTTTCGCCCAGTGGATGCAGTGGGTGTTCCTGCCGCGCGTGCAGGAAGTCGTCGAGCACGAGCGCGACATGCCGGCGCAAAGTGACGTGCACACCTACGCCGAGGAAGTGCTCAAGAACACGGACTACGAGTCCGACCAGCTCCTGTTCCTGATCAAGACCTTCGACGAGATCGTCGTGAACGGCAGCGACCCGGCGGCGGCCGGCAACTGATTCCGAGCAAAAAAAAGGCCGCGCCCGAGTCGGGTGCGGCCTTTTTGCGTCTGCGGCGTGTGCCTAGTCTTCGAGCAGGAAGCTCCGGAGCTGGTCCGAGCGGCTCGGGTGACGCAGCTTCCTGAGCGCCTTGGCCTCTATCTGACGAATCCGCTCACGCGTGACGTCGAACTGCTTGCCGACTTCTTCGAGCGTGTGATCGGTATTCATGTCGATACCGAAGCGCATGCGCAGCACCTTGGCTTCGCGCGGCGTCAGGCCAGCCAGCACACCGTGCGTGGTTTCCTTGAGACCCTCGGACGTCGCCGAGTCGATGGGCGAGTGCACCGTCGTGTCCTCGATGAAGTCGCCCAGGTGCGAGTCTTCGTCGTCGCCGATGGGCGTTTCCATCGAGATCGGCTCTTTCGCGATCTTGAGCACCTTGCGGACCTTGTCCTCGGGCATTTCCATGCGCTCGGCCAGTTCCTCGGGGTGCGGCTCGCGGCCCATCTCCTGCAGCATCTGCCGCGAAATGCGGTTCAGCTTGTTGATGGTCTCGATCATGTGCACGGGAATACGAATCGTGCGCGCCTGGTCGGCGATCGAGCGCGTGATGGCCTGGCGAATCCACCAGGTGGCGTACGTCGAGAACTTGTAACCGCGGCGGTATTCGAACTTGTCGACGGCCTTCATGAGGCCGATGTTGCCTTCCTGGATGAGGTCCAGGAACTGCAGGCCACGGTTCGTGTACTTCTTCGCGATCGAGATCACGAGGCGCAGGTTGGCCTCGACCATCTCTTTCTTGGCGCGACGGGCCTTGGCCTCGCCGATCGACATGGCGCGGTTGATCTCTTTGATCTGAGCGATCGTGAGACCCGTGCGCTCTTCCATGAGGACGAGCTTGCGCTGCGAACGCAGAATGTCGTCCTTGAGCTTCGAGAGCACCGACGAGTGTTTGCGCTTCGCACGAATGTGCTTGTCGATCCACTCGAGGTTGGTTTCGTTCTTGGGGAAGCTCGCGAGGAAGTCCTTGCGCGGCATGCCGGCCTGGCGCACGCAGAGGTTCATGATCGCGCGCTCGCTCTGGCGGATCAGCTGCACGGTCATGCGCAGCTCGATGACCATGGCGTCAAACACCTTGGGCGAGAGCTTGATCTCCATGAGCTCGTCGGTGAGCTGCTTCTTGATCTTGCGCGTGGCCGACGCCGGGGCGCCGTGCTTCTCGATGTGCGTCAGGTAACGCTTGTGCAGGCGCGCGACCGCCTTGAGGCGGCGCGTGATCTCGTCGGGATCCGGGCCCGTGTCGACTTCTTCCTCGTCGTTGTCCGAGGCGCGGTTGCCCGGCGTCGGGATCTCGTCGGGCTCGTTCGGGTCGATGAAGCCGACCACGAAATCCTGCATGCGCGTCGTGCCTTCGGTCCAGGAGCGGAAAGTCTCCAGTACCTGGTCGACAGCGGGCGGGAAGCCGGCCAATGCCGCCTTCACATCGTTGAGGCCTTCTTCGATGCGCTTGGCAATTTCGATCTCGCCTTCACGCGTGAGCAGCTCGACGGAGCCCATCTCGCGCATGTACATGCGCACGGGGTCCGTGGTGCGGCCAAACTCGGCGTCGACCGAGGCCAGCGCGGCTTCGGCTTCCTCGGTGTCGTCATCGTCGGAGACGGCGTTGTCGGTCAGCAGCAGCGACTCGGCATCGGGTGCTTTCTCATACACCGTGATGCCCATGTCGTTGATCATGTTGACGATGTCTTCGATCTGCTCCGGGTCGACGATCCCGTTGGGCAGGTGATCGTTGACCTCGGCATAGGTCAGGTAGCCCTGTTCCTTGCCGCGGGCAATAAGACTCTTCAACTGGGACTGCTGGTCAGTTGCTAGTGCGCGTTTCTCGCTCAAGTCGACTTCCTCAAAAACAGTTGCGCGCGCAGGCGTCACCGCCGCGCTGCGATTGCGTTTTGGTAGTGGTCACAAGCCACTCTTGTTGGCGCAAGGCCGTGCGCCTCGTCGATGCCATTTCTATGGCAGGTGCCGCGCTGGCGGGTCCGCTCTGCGGGCAATCGGCCGATGATATCAAGAGGTAAGGCCAAATCCAACGGTGTCAAGGGCCGCCGGCAGGTTTATCCCGCTGCGCCTTGGCCGCGAGCAGCTGTCGCAGCTCGTCGCCTTCGGCGGCCGTCAGACGCCGCTCCACGGCCAGGTCTCGCAGTTGCTCGACCCGGTCAGCCCTAGCCATTTCAACGAGTTGGCCGTGCACACCCCGCAATTCTGCGGCCGTGTCGATCTGTACGTCCTCGGGCAACACGGCGGCGGCCAGCTTCTGCAAATGCCCGAAATTGGGGTCGCCGCGCCACTGTTCCAGCAAGACGGCCGGGCTCACGCCGGGTCGCGCCTGCACGTCAGCCACAATCCTTTTGAGTATGTCCGCGCCCGGTCGTTCCAGCCCGGCCAGCGATTCGAGGTCAAATTCGAGCGCGGCTGCGGGCTCGTGCAGCAGCAGGGTGATGGCGCGGCGCATGGGTGTCGCGCGCTGGCCCGTGCTGCGTCGCGCCTGACGCTCGCCGCGCCGCCGCAGCGTGGGCGCGTCGCCGAGCATGCTGCGCAGCTTGGCGGGGCCCAGCGACACCGCCTCGGCCAGCGCGTCAATGACGAGCTCTCGGTAGACACCGTCGGGCAACTGGGCCACAAGCGGCCGCGCGAGCTCCGCGAGTTGCGCGCGGCCCTCGGCCGACTCGGCGTCCACCTGTGCGGTGAGCTCGCCGATCAAGAAGTCCGAGAGGGGCAGAGCGGCATCAAGCACGCGCTCGAACGCACCTGGCCCTTCTTCGGCCACGAGCGAGTCCGGGTCCTGGCCGTCCGGCATGAAGGCAAAGCGCAACGCGCGGCCGTCGGTGATCTTTGGCAGCGCGTTCTCGAGTGCGCGCCAGGCGGCTTTGCGGCCTGCGCGGTCGCCGTCGAAGCTGAACACGACCTCGTTGGTGAGTCGGAACAGGCGGTCCAGGTGGTCACCTGTCGTGGCGGTGCCGAGCGTGGCGACCGCAAAGCGGATACCGTTGCGAGCCAGTCCGACCACGTCCATGTAGCCCTCGACGACGACGAGCCGGTCGATGTCGCGCAGTTTCTGGCGCGCCTCGTAAAGCCCGTAAAGCTCGCGTCCCTTGTGAAACAACACGGTCTCGGGCGAGTTCAGGTACTTGGGCTCGCCGTCGCCGATGACGCGGCCGCCAAACCCCACGGTCCGCCCGCGCGCATCACGAATCGGGAACATTACCCGGCCGCGAAAACGGTCGTAGTGCCCACCCGTGTCGCGCGGGATAACGAGTCCCGCGGCGGCGAGCAGCTCGACGCGTTCGTGGTCACCGCCGAAACGCTTGAGCACCGTGTCCCAGGCGTCGGGCGCCCAGCCGATTCGAAACTCGCGGGCGGTCTGCCCGTCGATGCCACGCTGCTTCAGGTACTCGACGGCATGCGGCGTGTCGCGAAGCAGGTCGGCATAGGCCTCGGCCACAGCGTCCATGAGCGTGTGCAGCTGGTCGATGCGGTTGTCACGAGGTGCGGCACCGGCCTCGCGTGGCACCTCCATGGCCATCATGCCCGCGAGCTCCTCGACGGCTTCGGGGAACGACAGGTGGTCGTGTTCCATGAGGAAGCCGAGCGCGGTGCCGTGCGCGCCGCAGCCGAAACAGTGGTAGAAGCCCTTGTCGGGGCTCACCGTGAACGACGGTGACTTCTCGTTGTGGAACGGGCACAGCGCCTTGTACTCGCGCCCGGCTTTGCGCAGCTCGATGCGGCTGCCCAATACCTCGACGATGTCGGCTCGTGCGACGAGGTCGTCGATAAAGCTCTGCGGGATGCGCCCGGCCATTCAGCCTGCGAGTCGCGCCTTGATGATCGCGCTGACCTTCGACATATCGGCGCGACCGGCCGCGGCGGCTTTGACGTTGCCCATCACCTTGCCCATGTCGCGCATGGACTCGGCGCCCGTTGCTGAGATGGCGTTGTCGATAATCTCTGCCAGCGCGGCGTCGTCGAGCGGCTCAGGCAGGTAGACCTTGAGCACCTCGATCTCGGCGGCCTCGGCTTCAGCGAGCTCGGGACGACCGCCCTTTTCATACTGGGTAATCGACTCGCGGCGCTGCTTGACCATTTTCTCGATGACCGCGAGCGTCGCCGCGTCGTCGAGCTCGATGCGCTCGTCGACCTCGCGCTGCTTGATCGCGGCCAGCGCCATGCGAATGACGGCCAGGCGCGGCTTGTCGCCGGCCCGCATGGCGGTCTTCATGTCATCGGTGAGTGTGTTTTTCAACATGGTCGTGTTCCGGGCAGGGGCCCAGTCCTGTCTATGGTAACCGCACTCGACGCGGTTACCGGGTCACAAACAAAAACGGCCGCCAGCGGCGACCGTCTTCGGAACGCAGGCCCGAAGGCCCTGGCGTGCACTCAGTAGAGGCGGACGCGGCGGTTGTTCTCGCGCTGCACCTTCTTGGCGTGGCGCTTGACCGCAGCCGCTTTCTTGCGCTTGCGCTCCTGGGTCGGCTTCTCGTAGTACTCGCGACGGCGCAGCTCCGTCAGCACACCCGCTTTTTCGCAGGCACGCTTGAAGCGCCGCAGGGCGGCATCGAAGTACTCGTTGTCTCTGACTTTAACGCTCGGCATGTGATCGCCTATCCTTCGTAGTCGGTGACGGGCCCCGCAGGGCTCGGTCAGTGGTATTCGGTTGACCCTGGCGGCGTCCAAACTTGGAGCCGCGCGCAGGGCGGCCACCCGCATGCGGGGGCAAAGACCGACAAGTATACAAACGCCGGACGGGGCCTGTAAAGCGCCTCGAACGGCTAAAAAGAGCGCCAGATGCGGGTATTGGGAATCGAAACGAGCTGCGACGAAACCGGGGTTGCCGTCTATGACAGCGAGCAGGGGCTGCTGGCGCAGGCGCTGCACAGCCAGGTGGCGCGCCACGCGGAATACGGGGGCGTCGTGCCGGAGCTTGCCTCGCGCGACCACCTGGCCAAGCTCGCGCCCATGGTCGAACAGGTTCTCAAGGCTGCTGACACGCGCGCTGAGGCACTCGACGCCATCGCCTACACCGCCGGGCCCGGTCTTGTCGGCGCCCTGCTCGTGGGCGCCTGCTACGCCACGGGCCTGGCGCGCGCGTTGGACAAGCCCGCGATCCCGGTGCACCACATGGAGGCGCACCTGCTGGCGCCCATGCTTGAGGCGGATGCGCCCGACTACCCGTTCGTCGCGCTGCTCGTCTCGGGCGGACACTCGATGCTCGTCGATGTCGCCGCCGTGGGTCGTTATGAGGTTATCGGTACCACGCTCGATGACGCCGCGGGGGAAGCCTTCGACAAGACTGCCAAACTACTGGGGCTGCCTTACCCGGGTGGCCCCGCGCTGTCGGCGCTGGCCGAGCAGGGGACCGCCACACGGTTCGCGTTGCCGCGGCCCATGCTCAACCGCCCCGGGCTCGACTTCAGTTTCTCGGGGCTCAAGACGGCCGTGCTCATGGTCGTTCGCGAGCTGCAGGGTGTGGCGGGCGATCAGCCGCCCAGGCCCGGTGCCACGCTGTCGGACCAGGACCGCGCCGACGTGGCCGCGTCGTTCCAGGCGGCCATCGTCGAGACGCTCACGAGAAAGTGCGAGCGCGCGCTCGAGCAAACGGGCCGCGAGCGACTTGTGGTGGCCGGCGGTGTGGGTGCCAACAGCGCACTGCGGGCGGCGCTGGCCCAAGCCTGTGACCGACGCGGTGCGCGCGTCTACTACCCGCGGCCCGAGTACTGCACGGACAACGGCGCGATGATCGCGCTGGCGGGCGTGTTGCGCGCGGAATCCGGCGGCAGGGGCCTGCCCATCGGTGCCGCACCGCGCTGGCCGCTGGGCACGCCTCTGCCCGAACGTCGCAAGCGAGTCGCATGATGGACCGTGTCGTCATCGAAGGGCTGGAAATCACCTGCGTCATTGGCGCCTGGGAGTGGGAACGTCACATCACGCAGAAGCTCGTGGTGGACCTCGCCATGGAAACCGATATCACGGCCGCGGCAGCCAGCGATGCGCTGACGGACGCCGTCAATTACGCGGCGGTCGCGGAACGCGTCGAGGCTTATGTCGTCGAATCCCGGGCCGTGCTCATCGAGCGTCTGGCCGAGGGCATCGCGCAGCTCGTGCTGTCGGAATTCGGTGTTTCGCGCGTTTCCGTGCGCGTGGCCAAGCCAGGCGCTGTGCGCGGGGCGAGAACCGTGGCCATCGAAATCGAGCGCCAGGCGCAATAAATCAGGGCATCGGCGGTCTCATTATGTGATTGGTGTCACACCGCCCGGGCCGGTGCCGGGGCAAATGACGCTAGAATTTGGCTATGAACGTATTTCGGGGCGTGTCCATGAACTATCGACAAGTACTGGTGGTAACTCTCGCGGCGCTGGCCGTGGGCTGCGGTGGCGGAAGCAGCGGTGGCTTTGCCGGGGGCGGCGTTGGCGGCGGCAGCTGCACCGTCGACGACGAGAAGACTTTTGTCCTCAACACCATGCGCGACATCTGGTTCTGGAACACGCTGTTGCCCGCGGATGTGGACCTGTCGGCATTTGCGACTGCTGAGGAACTGCTCGTCGACCTGACCTCAGTGCAACCGCTCGACCGCTTCAGCTTCATTGATGACGCGGCCGCCGATGCGGCCTTCTTCAACGAAGGCGAATTTGTCGGCTTCGGTTTCACGACGTCGATCGTCGATGAGGCGACCAGCGACGTCCGCTTCCTGCGCGTCTTCTCGGGCAGCCCCGCGGCGGCCGGTGGCCTGTCGCGCGGTCAGCGCCTCTTGCAGGTGGACGGCGTCGATGTCGCGACACTGATCGCAGGCGACGGCCTGAGTGCGGCGTTCGGTCCCTCGGAAGAAGGCATCCAGCGCACACTGCGGATCCGCAATCTCGATGACAGCGAGTTCGATGTAGTACTGACCAAGACGACCTTCACAATCGACCCGGTGCCGCAAACGCGCACCTACACGATCGGCAACACCACCTACGGCTACGTCGAATTCTCGACGTTCATCAGCACGGCGAACGATCAGCTCGACGCCGCATTTGCCGACTTCAACACGGCCGGCATCACGGACGTCATCATCGACCTGCGCTACAACGGTGGTGGTCGCGTTGACACCGCAGAGTTCTTCGGCGACTTGCTGGGTGGCTTCATCGCCAACGGCCAGGTGTTCTCGGAGACGCTGTTCAACCAGGACAATGAGATCAGCAATCGCACGGAGCTGTTCGAGCAGCGCGCAAACTCATTGAGCACTTCGCGCCTCGTGTTCATCACGACGGGCGGCTCGGCTTCGGCCAGCGAGCTCGTCATCAACAGCCTCGAGCCCGTGGCGTCTGTTGATCTCGTGGGCTCCGACACGTTCGGCAAGCCCGTGGGCCAGATCGGTGCGACGTTCTGTGACGACACCAAGATTCTGCGCCCGACGGCCTTCGAGACCGTTAATGGTCTGGGTGAGGGTGGCTACTTCGACGGTCTGCCCGTCGACTGCCAGGCCGACGACGACTTCACAACCGAAGTCGGCAGCCAGGCCGACCCGTCGACGGCCGCGGCCCTGACGTTGCTGTCCACGGGCGCCTGTCCTGTCGTCAGCGCGCAGGACATCAACAAACCGAACCGCACGGCCTCCGAATTCCGCCCGCCCGCGGCGCGCAACTCTGCCCAGGCCAACGCCTACGCCTACTGATTGCAGGCCACCGCGCGGCAGCAGTCGCGCGGTGGCTGTGCGACAATCCGGGCCCCGTTAAACCCGCCCTCCGGGGGCCTGTCGTACGTGCCCGAATCTGCCCGCCACAGCCTGCCTGAGCCGGACGCGCTCAGCGCCGCGCACGAGGACGTCGTGCGTGAGCACATCGCCGAGAAGATCATGGCCTCGGGCGGCAATGTGCCGTTCTCCGAGTACATGGCCCTGGCGTTGTACGCGCCAGGTATCGGCTACTACACCGCGGGCAGCACCAAGTTCGGCGCCGTGGGGGATTTCATCACGGCACCCGAGCGCGGCAACCTGTTTGCCAAGGTGCTCGCGCGTCAGTGCGATGCCGTGCTCAGCGAAACCGGTGGTGACATTGTCGAGTTTGGCGCCGGCAGCGGACGGCTCGCGGCCGGTGTGCTGGCCGCACTCGAGAAGCGTGACGCGCTGCCCGAGACCTACTGCATCGTCGAGGTCTCCGCGGACCTTCGCGACCGGCAACGCTCACTGCTCGAACGGCGCGTACCCGAGCTTGTGGCGCGTGTGCGCTGGGACGACACGCCGCCGAAGTCTTCCTGGGCCGGCGTCGCGATTGGCAACGAGGTGCTCGACGCCTTGCCCGTCGAGCGTTTCCGCATCGTGGAAGACGGCGTTCAGCAGCTCGTCGTCGCAAGCGAAGACCTTGCCATGAAGCCGCGCTGGGCACCTGCGAGCGCTGCGTTGGCAGACAACGTCGAACGCCTGCAAAGCAAGCTCGGCCGGCGCCTGCCCGAAGGCTACGAAAGCGAATACTGCATGATGCTCGAAGCCTGGCTGCGTGCCGCCGCGGGGCGGCTCAAGCGCGGTGCGGTGCTGTTCTCAGACTATGGCTACGGTCGCGACGACTACTACAGCGCCGAGCGCACCCGCGGCACGCTAACCTGTCATTTTCGCCACCACGTCCACGACGACGCGTTTATCAATGTTGGCATCCAGGACATCACGGCCTGGGTCGACTTCAGCCGCACGGCCGAGGCGCTCGATGCCGCGGGGCTCGACTACACAGGCTTCACCACGCAGTCGCAGTTTCTGCTGGGCGGCGGGCTCGTCGAGCTGCTCGAGGAACGGGGGCGGGACCGGCGCATCGCCGCCGAGGCCCGTGAGCTGACGTTGCCGGGTGGCATGGGCGAGCGCTTCCGTGTGCTGGGATTCGCGCGCGGCCTGGGGACCAAGCTGACGGGCTTTTCGGGTCGTGATTTCGGGGGGCGCCTGTGACGTTGCTGCAGATTATCGTGCTGGCCATCGTGCAGGGCATGACCGAATTTCTGCCGATCTCCTCGAGTGGCCACCTCGTGCTCGCGCCCTCGCTGCTGGGTTGGGAAGACCAGGGGCTGGCGTTCGACGTCGCGGTTCACGTGGGCACGCTCATCGCGGTTGTCTGGTACTTCCGCGACGACCTGCTGCGCATGAGCCTCGCGTTCTTCAAGCAGTGGTCGCCGGGGGCGCCCGATGCGCAGCGCCACGACGCGCGCATCGCCTGGTACATCATCATCGGCACGATCCCCGTGGGCATCGCGGGTCTGGTGGGCAAGGACTTCATCGAGGGCAGCCTGCGCGATCCACTGATCATTGCCTTGGCCACCGGGTTCTTCGGCGTGTTGCTCTGGCTCGCTTACGCGCTCAACAAGCGAACGCGCGCGCTCGACGGCATGAACCTGCGCGACGCGATCATCATCGGCGTCGCCCAGATTCTTGCGCTGGTGCCCGGCACCTCGCGCAGTGGCATCACGATGACGGCCGGCTTTGCGCTCAACTTCAAGCCGCAGGCGGCGGCGCGGTTTTCGTTCCTGCTCTCGATCCCCGTGATCGTGCTCGCGGGTGGGCTGACCACGCTCGACCTGCTGCAGACGCCCGGTGCCGTCGACTGGCAGGCGCTTGTGGTGGGCACGGCGCTGTCGGCCATCGTGGCGTACCTGACGATCGCGTTCTTCCTGCGCTTCATCGCGCGCATCGGCATGCTGCCGTTCATGCTCTACCGGCTCGCGCTCGCGGCCGTGATCGTCTACTTGCTGCTGCTCTCGGTGTAGCGGCGCCTGTAGTCCGCGACGGCTGTGACGCGTTCGCGGCGTAGCGCTTCACCGAACGCTTTGCCCTCATGGCCCTGTGCCGCGATGGCGGCCGTGTCGACGGCTGCGGCCGCGTCGCAGGCGCCGCGCAAGTAGTCCACCTGCGGGTAGGGGCGATCCTCGAGGCCGTCGCGCCCGCGCGCATCGGCCTCGCAGGTTTGCAGCACGCGCTCGAAGTGCTCGCGGTCGCGGAATGCGCCGACGGCCTCGAGCACCTTCACCACGGTCTTGGGACGCAGCTCGAGCGCCCGGTGGCAGTGCGTGTGGTACTCGGCCACGTGCTCGGCAAGACGCTGCCAGCGCTTGGGCACGCGCAGCCGTTCGCAAAGCGCCTTGACCAGCGGCACGCTGCGCGCCTCGTGGCCGTGGTGCTTCGGCCATTCCGATTCGGGTGTCAGCGCCTTACCGAGGTCGTGCACGAGCGCGGCAAAGCGCACGTCGGTGCCCGCGCCAATGGTGGCCGCGGCATCGATCACCATGAGCGTGTGCAGACCCGTATCCACCTCGGGGTGCCACTGCGTGGGCTGCGGGACACCGAACAGCGCGTCGACCTCGGGGAACAGCACGCCCAGCGCGCCGCAGGCGCGCAGGATGCGCACGTACACGGAAGGCCGATCGTGACCCAGTGCGCGCTCGGTTTCGCTGAGCACGCGCTCGGGCGATAGTGTCTCGAGCTCGCCCGCGGCGGAAATCTCGGCCATGAGCCGCATGGTGTCGACATCGATATCGAAGCCTAGCGGCGCCAGCCGCGTGGCAAACCGTGCAACGCGCAGCACGCGCAGCGGGTCCTCGGTGAACGCGTCACTGACGTGCCGAAGCACGCGCTGCTCGAGGTCGTTGCTGCCGCCGTAGGGGTCGACGAGGGTGCCGTCGGGGCGTTGCGCGATGGCGTTGATCGTCAGGTCGCGGCGTTCCAGGTCTTCTTCGAGTGTGACGCGGGCTTCGGTGTCGAACTCGAAGCCGCCGTGACCGGGCGCCGTCTTGCGCTCGGTTCTCGCCAGTGCGTACTCTTCGTTCGTGTCGGGGTGCAAAAACACTGGGAAATCATTGCCCACCTGGCGAAAGCCGCGTGCGGTGAGCTCGTCGGGCGTCGCGCCCACGACCACCCAGTCGCGCTCGTGCACCTCGAGCCCCAGCAGCGCGTCGCGCACGGCGCCGCCAACCAGGTACACCTCGAGCTTGTCTGTTGCCGCGTCCATGGGGCGCAGTGTACCCAAGCGCGTGGTCGCGCTGCTTGCGTTCCTGCTGCCGCTGCAAGGCTGCTACTACGTTCAGGCGGCGCAGGGGCACTTGAGACTCATGAATGCGCGCGAGCCCATCGAGACGGTCGTGGCCGACGCCGCGACCCCCGATGCCGTGCGCGACCGGCTCAACGTGGTGACCGAGGCGCGCCAGTTTGCCGTCGATGAACTGGGCCTGCCCGACAACGGCAGCTACACGAGCTACGTCGATCTCGGGCGCGACTACGTTGTCGTCAACGTGTTCGCCGCGCCTGAGTTTTCGCTGGCGCCCAAGCGCTGGTGCCACCCCTTTGTGGGCTGCATGGCCTACCGGGGTTACTACGCGGCCGATGATGCCAACGACTACGCCGCGCGTCTGGCGCGCGAGGGTTGGGACACGACGACGAGCAAGGTGCGCGCGTATTCCACGCTGGGCCGATTCCGGGATCCGGTTCTGAGCACCATGATCGCGGGCAGCGAGGACGCCACGGTGTCGCTCGTGTTCCACGAGCTGGCGCACCAGGTCATCTACGTCCGCGGTGATACGGCCTTCAACGAGTCCTTCGCCACCTTCGTCGCCAGCGAGGGCCTCCGTCGCTGGCGCGCGCAGTCGGGGCGAGCCGCGCCCGAGTCGCTCGCGCAGCGCCGCGCGGCGCTGCGCGTGGCCATCGCGCGGTTGCGCGAGGCGCTCACGGCCGTATATGACGGCGAATTGGGCGCCGACGAGAAACGAACGCGGAAGGCGGCGCTGTTCGAAGCGTTCGCGACGGAATGGACAGCACTGGGCGGGCGCCTGCCCGCACCGCACAACAATGCGGCGCTGGCACCCATCGCGCTGTACGCAGATCGCACCGCGGGTTTCGCGGGGCTGCTCAAGGAGCAGGGCGGTGATCTCGCGCGCTTCTACACGGCCGTGAAGTCGCTGGGCGAGCTCGACAAAGCCGAGCGGAACGCGCGCCTCGACGCGCTGGCGGCCGACTAGCGTCTAGTCGCCGAGTCGCGCCGAGCGGCGCATGCGGTCGTAACCGGCCGCGCGTCCTTCGCGCGACAGGTACGCGGGCACGATGCCTTCCATGGGCGTGGCGTCGATGCCCAACTCGCCGAGCCCGTCGCTGTCACAGATGCTGTGCACCATGAGCGAGCGCAGGTTGTCTGTGGACAGCGGCTTGCCGGGCACGAAGTCGAAGATGCGTGCCTGCATTCGGGCCAGCGGGTCGGGCAGGCCGACGATGAGCCGCTTGAGGCCCAGCTGGTCGCGCACGTAAGTCACGAGCTCACGCAGCGAGTACACGCGCGGCCCGCAGAGCTGGTAGGTCTTGCCGTGTGTGGCCGCGTTGTCGATGGCGCCGCAGAACGCGTCCGCGACGTCGCCCACGTAGACGGGCGCGAAGCGCGCGTTGGGGCGCGCAAGCGGCATCACGGGTGCAATCTTGAGCAGCTGCGCGAAGCGGTTGATGAACGAGTCTTCCGCGCCGAACACCACGGACGGCTGAAAGATGGTCCAGGCGACGCCGTCGGGCGCTTTGCGTACCAATGCCTCGGCTTCGCCCTTGCTCTTCAGGTAGTCCGACGGCCCGTCCTTGGCGTTGGCCTTGAGCGCGGACATCTGCAGGAAGCGGGGCACGCCTGCGTCTGCGCAGGCGGCGACAATTGCGCCCGTGAGGTCACGGTGCGCGGTGTAGAACCCGCGGCCACGGTGGTGACCCTTCTCATTGAGGATGCCCACGAGATTGATCGTGACATCGGCGTCCTCAAGCAGCCTGCGCAGCGTGGCCGGGTCGTAGATGTCGGCCGTGACGACACGCACCTCGGGCACCACGGTCAGACCGCGAACGAGTTCGCGGTTGCGTGTGGGCACGACGATGCGAAAGCCCATCTCGCGCAGCTGGCCGATGATGGCGCGGCCCACAAATCCGGAGCCGCCAAAGATGACGCAGGTTCTGTTTCGAGTCATGAAGTCGGTGCGTGCCTGGAACGGCTCGGCATTATAGTCGTTTGGCGACGCACGGGTTGTTTTCAGGTGCGACAGGCGGCAAGCGCTCGCTGAGCCGCACGGGGGCGAGCCCAAGTCGGTCGCGGTAGATCACCTCGGCGGCAAGCACACGCTGCACATAGGCCCGCGTCTCATCGTAGGCGATCGTCTCGATCCAGAGGTCGGCCGCCATCGGGTCTTCGCCGGGCAACCAGCCTGGAATGCGTTCGGGGCCCGCGTTGTAGGCGGCCGTCGCGAGCGCCGGATGATCGAAGTTCTCAGCGAGCTCACCAAGATAGTGCGTGCCCAATGCGATGTTCTCGGCGGGCTCACGCAGCGACTGCTGGCCGCGCCAGCGTCGCGACAGGCGCCTGGACACGCGCTTGGCCGTTCCCGGCAAGAGCTGCATGAGCCCGATGGCGCCGGCGCCCGAGCGCGCATTGGGGTCGAACAGGCTCTCGCTGCGCGCGATCGCCAGCGCCCAGCTTGTGTCGATGCCGGCGCCTTGCGCGCCCGCAGCGATTTCGGCGGCGTGCGGCAGCGGGTAGCGCCGGTCCAGGTCATCCCAGGCTTCGAGCTCGGCGAGCTGGCGAATGGCGGCGGCGTGCCACGCCTGCTCGTGCGCAAACGCGGCCGCAGCAGGGTAGTCGGCAACGTCCATACTGCGAACGGCACGTTGCCATTCGCTTTGCGCACGTGCCCGCTGCTTCACGGCATCGAGTTCGACGGCACGCTGCACTTCGAAACGCGCGCCGATGGCGGCCAATGCCTCAGCGCTGATGTCGAGCGCCTGCGGTCGCAGTGCGTAGGCCTGCCCCAGACGGTCAGCGGCCAGGAAGCCGTGGTAGGAGCGTTCCTGCGCCAGCGGTTCGAGCAGGCCGCGGCCGGCGTCCACCTGGCCGATCTCGATGAGCGCAACGGCCTCCCAGTAGCGCCAGCGTTCGCTGGCCTGGTCTTCGGACGTCATGCGCGCGACCGTGCGCACGACATCGGCCCAGTCGCCGGCGCGCATCGCGGCCCGCGCGCGCCACTCGAGTGCCCGCGTGTCGGCGGCGCTATCGGGCAGGTTCGCGAGCAGGTCGCGTGCCTCGACGTGGTAGTCCTGCGCCGTGGCCAACGCGATGTGACGCTCGAGTTGGGCTGCTGCCTCGTCATCGAGCCCGCTGTCCGCGCGCAGCTGTTGCCAGAGTTCGCCCGCAAGTAAGGGGTCGCGCAACGCGAGGCGCCGCAGGCCGTAGTCGATCTGCTCCGCCGAGTAGTTTTTTGCGCGGGCGCCGAGCACGCCGGCCGGGTCGCGCTGCATGCGGCGCCAGCGGGCCACGGCGCCCTGCGGGCCGGGGCCGAGCAGGTCCGCCACGTAGGCGGCCAGCGAGAAATTGCGCGCGTCGATGGCGAGCTCGAGTCGGTCACGGCGCGCACGCGCGCCCAGCGTGCCGTCGTCGAGCAACGCTTCAAATGGCGCGTCGCAGTAGCGGTGCTGGCTCGACGGCACGCGCCAGAGCTTCTCGGCGAGCGCGAGCGTCGCACGGTCGCGCCGGCTGCCCTGTCCGGCGAGCAGCGCCTTGAGCTCGAGGCAGTCGAGCGCCGCGACACCGGCTGCCGCGTAGTGCTGTGCGTAGAGTCGCCGGTAGGCCGCCCATTGCTTCGTCGTGGCGAGATGGATCGCGTAGCGGTAGCGCAAACGGCGAATGGGCGGCAAGCCCTCGTGCGCGGCCATAAACTGTTCCAGCGCCTCGGGCGTGGTTTGGTCGAGCCGCGCGGAAAACCAGGCGGCGCGCAGGTCGGCCGCTAGCGGGTAGGTTTTGAGCGTGCGTTCTTCGTCGGCAGTGAGCGGCCAGCGCCCGTCGAGCGCCTCAGGCCAGGCGCGTTCGAAGATGGCGCGGCCCGGTGGGGCGACGTCAGCGTCGGCGCGGTTGGGGAATGCACCCGTGGCCACAACGACCACGAGCGCAGCCCAGGCGGCGCGTCGCTGTGAGCGGCGCGCGCGCGGCATCAGCGCGAGAACTTGAGCAGCAGGCGGCGGCCGTTGCGACGGATCTCGAGGTACATCGGGCGGCTGCCCGCGTCGCCGACTTCGCGGCGCAGGTCCTCGACACCCGAGATGGCCTCGCGATTCACGTGCGTAATGAGATCGCCCTCACGCAAACCACCAGATCCGTCGGCCTGTGCGGCCGGCGATTCGCCAACTACGTCTGTGACGATGACGCCCGCGCCGTCGTCGGCGTCGGCGAACGTTGCGCCGCGCAGACCGGGACGGATCTCGCCGGCGTTGGCGATGCGGCCGCTGCTGAGCTCATCAAGCGTGGCGTTGAAGGTCTGCACCTTGCCTTCACGCAGCGCCGTGATCGTCACCGCGTCGCCGCTGCGCATGAGGCCGATCGAGTTGCGCAGCTCAGCTGCCGAGTCGACCTTGTCGCCGTTGACGGCCGTGATGATGTCGTTGATCTCGATGCCGGCACGCTCCGCGGCCGAGCCCGGGTTGACCGATTGCACGAGCGCGCCCGTGATGTTCTTCAGGCCCAGCGCGTCAGCGTTGGTCGGGTTGACGGTGTCGATGACGACGCCCAGCAGGCCGCGGCGCACTTCGCCGTACTCGAGCAGCTGGCGCATGATGCTGCGCGCCATGTTTGAGGGGATGGCGAAGCCGATGCCAACGTTGCCGCCGTTACTCGAGATGATGGCCGAGTTGATGCCGACGAGCTCACCGTTGAGGTTGACGAGCGCGCCGCCCGAGTTGCCGGGGTTGATCGAGGCGTCGGTCTGGATGAAGTCTTCGTAGCCGTCGCGGCTGATGCCGCTGCGGCCCAGTGCGCTGACGATGCCCGAGGTCACGGTGTGGCTCAGGCCAAACGGGTTGCCGATGGCGATCACGAAGTCGCCCACGCGCGTCGCGTCGGAATCACCAAACGTGATGTCCGTGAGACCGTTGAGGTCTTCGTCGACGACCTTGAGTACCGCGACATCCGTGCCTTCATCGGAGCCCACCACGGTCGCGTTGATTCTGCGTTCGTCGACGAGCGTCACGAGAATTTCTTCGGCGTTGGCGATGACGTGGTGATTGGTCAGGATGTAACCGTTGTCTGCGTCGATGATGACGCCCGAACCCGCGGAACGCATCGGGCGCGGATTTGGCGCGCGATCTAGAAGCCCTCCGAACGGGCTGCCATTGCGACTGCGAGACGATGATCCGGAAACTTGAATGTTGACGACGGCGGGTGAAACCTCCTCAACCAGCGGCGCGAGGCTGGGCAACGCCTGGCCATCCACAGCGGCGGGCAGCGCGGCTGGCGCCGGGGCGGCAATAGCAGCGGCAATGAGGGTCAAAGCGAGCGTCAGTGTCTTCATCTTGCGAATCCTGAGGGGGGTTAAGTTCCTGCGGTGACGTAGGCGGGCCCAAGTGGGTCAGCGTACCCCAACTGGGACCGGTGCGGCGCCGCTCCGGTTCCTTATAGACGTCATTCGGTACAAAGATGCGGACGGTTTCCGGAAATCAAATCAAGTATCGCCCGATTCAACGAATTCGGCTTTGTGGTCAATAACTTGGACATCACTTTAGCGAGACACAAGATATAGTGGTCAGGTACTTATGTCGCATGTAGCAAATATTTAACGTTTTCTTCAGCGTTTAAATTACATGATTTTCGTAAGTCATTGATATTTAAAAATTATAGCTATAGCAAGAAGTGCGGATTTTCTCTTGACAGCAACACGGGCGAGGCATAACCTACGTCCTCCAGCGCACAATATCTTGTGTCGCTGGCTAATAACGACAACCGGGTTAGCGGTCGGTCAGGGAGTACCCAACTGATTGACCCCGGGGAGCTTTTGCCCGCGAAAAGCGCGGGCGCGTGTAGCAGCGAGTGTGTTCGGAAGGGATCGCGCCGGCCAGTTCCGGGGCGCCGAATCACCTGCAGGGAATGTTGCGCCAACCACCAGGTCGCCTTGTGCGGCCGCTGCCGCGCTGTGCGGCAAAAAAAGAAGACACGACACTAAACAGCCACAGTTTGGGGGTAAGCCACGGCATGAGCGTAGCCACTGATTCAGGGTCTAATGAGATGGCGGTCATCAACGATGTCACTGACATTCCGCTGCAGTCGACATCGCACGACATTTGGGAAACGAAGTATCGCCTCACTTCGAAATCGGGTGACGTCATCGACAGGACCGTCGACGACACTCACAAGCGCGTCGCACGCGCCCTGGCCAACGTCGAGATCGACCCCGAGGCCTGGTATGACCGTTTCCTTTGGGCATTGCGTTCGGGCGCCATTCCCGCCGGTCGCATCACGTCGAACGCAGGCGCGCAGGCACACAAGCCCGCCACCTCGACGATTAACTGCACCGTGTCGGGCACCATCGCCGACTCGATGGACAACATCCTGGGCAAGGTCCACGAAGCGGGCCTGACGCTCAAGGCCGGCTGCGGCATCGGCTACGAATTCTCGACGCTGCGCCCGCGGGGCGCCTACGTCTCGGGCGCGGGCGCCTACACCTCGGGCCCGCTGTCCTTCATGGATATCTACGACAAGATGTGCTTTACGGTGTCCTCGGCCGGTGGCCGCCGCGGCGCGCAGATGGGCACGTTCGACATCGGCCATCCCGACGCCGAAGACTTTATTAAGGCGAAGCGTGAAGACGGTCGCCTGCGCCAGTTCAACCTGTCGCTGCTGATCACCGACGACTTCATGAAGGCCGTCAAGAACGACGACGACTGGAACCTGGCGTTCCCCGTCATCCGTCGTGAACTCGAGCAGGACGGCGTCGACGTCGCGGCGTTCATCGAAGCGCGTGGCGAGGGCGGCGACGACGACTACGTCTGGCGTGAGTGGCCGGGCGAGGGCGACTTCATTACGGACGGCGAAGGCCTCGTGGCCTGCAAGGTCTACAAGACGCTCAAGGCGCGTCGCATGTGGGACATGATCATGTCCTCGACCTACGACTTCGCCGAGCCGGGCTTCGTGCTCATCGACGCCGTCAACGAGATGAACAACAACTGGTGGTGCGAAAACATCCGCGCGACCAACCCCTGCGGCGAGCAGCCGTTGCCGCCCTACGGCTCCTGCCTGCTGGGCTCGGTCAACCTGACGCGTTTCGTCGTCGATCCGTTCACCGAAGACGCGCGCTTCGACTGGGACGGCTACGCAGAAGTGGTCAAGGTGTTCACGCGCATGCTCGACAACGTCGTCGAGATCAACGGCCTGCCGCTGCCGCAGCAGCGCAACGAGATCACGCGCAAGCGCCGCCACGGCATGGGCTTCCTGGGCCTGGGCTCGACGATCACGATGCTGGGCATGAAGTACGGCGACGGCGGCTCGATTGAGTTCACCGAGAAAATCGCCCGCGAAATGGCGCTGGCGGGCTGGGAGGCAGGGCTCGATCTCGCGAAAGAGAAGGGTGCCGCCCCGATCATGAACGAGGACTTCGAAGTCACGGCCGAGATGCTCAGAAAGCGCCCGGAGATGCTCAAGGACGGCTACCAGGTGGGTGACAAGGTGCCCGGCCGCCTGCTGCACGCGCGCTACAGCCGCTACATGCAGCGCGTTGCCGAAGTCGCACCCGAGCTCGTCAAGGAACTCGAGGAAACGGGTGCCCGCTTCACGCACCACAGCTCGATTGCGCCCACGGGCACGATCTCGCTGTCGCTGGCCAACA
This sequence comes from Pseudomonadota bacterium, assembly GCA_039821605.1. GTDB lineage: Bacteria > Pseudomonadota > Gammaproteobacteria > Steroidobacterales > Woeseiaceae > CALBPI01. The sequence goes on from JBCBNV010000002.1 coordinate 275,770, forward strand.
ACGCCTCGAACGGCATCGAGCCGAGCTTCGCGCACCACTACTTCAGAAACGTGATCCGCGAAGGCAAGAAGTCGAAAGAGAAAGTGGACGTGTTTTCGTTCGAGCTGCTGGCTTACCGCGCGCTCGTGAACGAGGCGGCCATGCCGTACACCGAAAACGCCGACGAGGCGCTGCCGGAGTACTTCGTCACGGCCGACGATATCTCGCCGAAGCAGCACGTGGACATCCAGGCCGCGGCGCAGCGCTGGGTCGACTCGTCGATTTCGAAGACGGCCAACGTGCCGACCGACTATCCCTACGAGGACTTCAAGGACATCTACCTCTACGCCTACGACAACGGCCTGAAGGGCTGCACCACGTTCCGCTTCAACCCCGAAGCGTTCCAGGGCGTGCTCGTGAAGGAAGACGACCTCAAGAACACCACTTACGTGTTCGAGCTCGAAGACGGCAAGACGGTTGAGGTCGCGGGCGACGAGGAGATCGAGTACGACGGCGAAACCCACACGGCCGCCAACCTCTTTGATGCCTTGAAAGAAGGCTACTACGGAAAGTTCTGATATGAAGATCGACACGAAAATCGTCGGCTACTCGGTCAAGAAGCCGGAAGACAAGGAAGACAAGGCCCGCCCGACACCGATCAAGTCGGAGAGCGAGGGTGCGAATGTCATTCGCATGCACGAGAAGCTCGAGCGCCCCGAGATGCTCATCGGCTCCACCTACAAGGTGAAGACGCCGGTCTCGGATCACGCGATGTACGTGACCATCAATGACATCCTGCTCAACGAGGGCACCGAGCACGAGCAGCGCCGCCCGTTTGAGATCTTCATCAACTCGAAAAACCTCGACCACTACCAGTGGATCGTGGCGCTCACGCGCATCATCTCGGCGGTGTTCAGGAAGGGCGGCGACGTGACCTTCCTCGTCGACGAGCTCAAGGCCGTATTCGACCCGCGCGGCGGCTACTGGCAGCCGGGCGGCAAGTTCATGCCCTCGATCATCGCGGAGCTGGGCTACATCGTTGAGAAGCACCTGCAGTCGATCGGCCTGCTCAAGGACACCGGTCCCGACGAGCACCAGCAGGCGCTGATCGATGCAAAGCGCGCCGAGTTCGAAGCAGCCAAGGCGCAGCAGGACGCCTTCGCCGAAGACGGCGGCTACCCCGAGGGCGCGCAGCTTTGCTCGAAGTGCTCTACTGCGGCCGTCGTTATGATGGACGGGTGTATGACCTGTCTGGCGTGTGGGGATTCGAAGTGCGGGTAATGTGCTAGCGTCTCAGGCGATTAGAGAAAAAAGGCCCCGATGTTCGGGGCCTTTTTTGTGTCTCACGGTTGCCTGATTCTCCTGATGGCCAGCATATATCCGACCGCACAGCGCGCTCGGGCAGTATGCGCAGATCGAGACACTGCTTGAACCGAAGAATGGGGTCCCCTCATACGAATCTGTGGACAACTGATCGGCTACGCAGCTTCCTCTCACGGGTCGCTAGACAGCGCGGCACATAATGGCGTCGCAGGCTCATCGCGGCAGATATCCGGCGCGCCGTTCGCGCGCCAGTACTCCATATAACCAAGGCGATCGACAAGCTCGACGAATCGCTCGCTCGATCGTGCCGAGCCACCCCTCGGATAGAACAGTACGACCGAGGTATCAAACGTACCGTTGGCCGATTCCTGGTCCAGGACGCCCAGCGCCGCGCTCGGTTCACCACTCTGATCGAGCAAGTGGTAGGCCAGCCACGCCGGCAAGCCAGCCTCGTATGCCGCGACGATGCTGCCGGCGAAGGCGTCCGGGTTGTTGGGCCCGGCATCACGCTGGCGTTCGACATAGCGTCGCAATTCGGGCTTGAAGCTCGAGAATGGGCTGCGCTCGATCCACGCCAACGCGGCGTCAAAGTCCCCAAGTTCGGTTAACCCGAACCAGCGCCCAATCCAGACGACCGGAGTCTCTACGCCCAGGTCGAACCACAGGTAATCCAGCCGGCGCATGCTGTCCTCAAGATCGCCCAAGGCATTCTGGTTCATTGCGATCTCCGTGAGGATGGGTGGTGAATTCGGATCGAGGTCCAGCGCACTGCGCGTTAGTTGCTGCGTCTTCTGGATCATTCCGAGCTCGCGATAGTGCCCGGCAAACCAGAGCATCAGGCTCGTGTTGTCCGGGTCCGCGACAAGGGCATCGCGATAGATACGCTCAGACCTGAGCCAGTCACCCTGTCGCTGCGCGATTGAGGCCATCACCGAACGCGGTTCGGCAAGCCCGGGGTTGAGCTGCACAGCACGGTCGGCGGCCAGCAGCGCTTCATCAACTGCGCGGTCGAGCGGCATGTCATCGGCGTAGGTGGGGTAGGTCAACCAGGCCGATGCCAGCGCCGCCCAGGCTTCCGCAAAGCGGTCATCACGCTCGACCGCTTCGGTCAACAACTTGATGGCGCGGCCGTTCGGGACCTCGCCGCGCTGGCGCCAGAGTTCACGTCCACGCTCATAGAGGTCCACGGCGATGGGGTCGGCACTCATCGTGGCTACGCCGGCATTGCCGGGCGACTCCGAACGGGGTAGCAGGACCACTGCCGCGACCACCAATAGGACGAGGATGAGTGCGGCCGCAACCAGAGCACCCGGAGACCGACCCGGCGATTGCGCAAGCTCGGCCGTGCCCGACTGCTGCGATCGCGAGGTGAACCAGGCGTCGAGCTCCGTGGCTACTGCGTAGACGGTGCTGCGCTTCTCATGCTGCTGGCGGTGGACGGGCAGATCTTCCTCGCGCTCCCAGCGCCGCGCGGTCCGCTCACTGCAGCCGAGATGCGCGGCAATCCGCTTCCAGCCGACGAGACGAGATGCGTGCCCCTGTTCCACATTCGCCTCCGATGACCGCGCGATATCCCCGCGGCAGCAACTTGCTCGACAGGCTAGACGATTCCGGGATGCCGGCCAAGTACGGCCACGTGCGGCCATGTCCGGTCACGGCCGCCGCCGCCATTGCCGGCACCGCCAACATCGGTATCAATGGCAATCCAGCCCGCACAAGGACCTGATCATGCTGCCTTTTCCTAGAGCCCACTGGTACGTCGCCGGATTTCTGCTGTTTACCTTCGCGGCCTTTATGCCGTCGTACTTCGCCGTCTTGCCGGAAGCGCCCTGGATGCATCATCTGCATGGTGTGACGGCGACGCTCTGGATCGTGCTGGTCATGACGCAGAACTGGAGTGCGCACCGACGGCGGTGGGGCATACATGCCTGGTCTGGTATGGCCAGCCTCGCGCTTCTGCCCCTGCTCACTGTCGGTGGCTTGCTGGTCACCCAGCGCACGCTGCTGTCAGACTCGGTGTTCAAGACGCTGTTCGGACAGGCGCTCTCGGTCGCCGATTTCGTCGTGTCCGCAGCGTTTGTGGCCTTCTACACACTGGCGCTCCGGCACCGACGCACACCGGATCTGCACGCGCGTTACATGCTGTCGACGGTGATCCTGCTGGCAGGGCCCGTGCTGTCACGGTTCTTCGTAAACTACGTGCCCGGGTTTCTGGTGCGAAGCGCGGAGACACTGCCGAAGTTTGGCAACGCACTCGACGCGAGCTTCGTTTTGGCGAGCGCGTTCTGCCTGGCCCTGATCATCCGTGACTACCGAAACCGTAAGCCGCTGGCGCCGTTTTTCGCCGCGCTCATAGCAACCGTCTGCATGATTGCCGGCTACTACGGCATTGGCTACACCGAGACCTACGCCGACCTATCCGCCTGGTTCGCAGCGCTGCCTGCCTGGCGCATCGCACTCTTCGCGCTGGTCTCGTCAGGCGCGGCTGCCTTGTGGGGTTGGCGCATGCCGGCGCAGCGCGCAGCAATGCGACCGGAACGCGCAACCCAGGCCGCATAGCAGCGTCGCCGCAATGGAATAGACCCGACACCGAGACGCATCACCTGAGTGTTGCGATCCGCTTCATGAGAAGGCCCCGACGCCTGGGGCCCTCTTTGTTGCTGCCGGGATACTGCGAACGTTTCGGGAGCTCCAGGTCACTCTCAATTCAGGTGCGCTGATTGCGCTCGCGTTCGCTGTCGCTTCCTGTGCCGGTGTCATGAGGGGGCGAGGGCAGTCACCACCGCCGCGGTGGAACCCAAACCCAGCTCGCAATCACAAGCGCCGCAAACGCCGTGTAGGCGACCGCAAACACCCAAATAGGCGCGTTGTAGTAGAGCAGCGCTTCTAACCAGTGCGCGATGAACGCGCCGTCGTAGGTCGCGTCGCCCGCGCGTTCACGTAACGCCATTTCCCAGATCGTCAGGGGGCAGATACGCCCGAGCCATGCCTGCAGCGCGACGACGCCGATGCACAGCAGGTGGGCGATCCGAAAGTAAGGCTGACGAACCCAGCGCCAGCCGCGCCAGGCGCCGAGCCAGATCAAAGCGAGCCCCGCGACGACGAACAGCACGAACCCGACGTGAAGGAGCAAGAGCGCGTCGGCTGCGAGTCGATACCCCAACATGATGACGCCGCCCCGTCGGTGACTCCCTTGCGAAGGTGTAGCCCATGAGACTACGCCACGGCGGTTGGCCGCAGCAATTTTTTGGGGACGCTAAGCGAGACGCCGCCGTTTTGATAAGCGAACATAACTTACCAATTCGGGTGCGAATTGGTCCGAAACAAGTCGAGTTAAATCAGTGTTCTGGCGGTTTCTAGCCCGAATCCCCAAGTCTGAGCGCCAATCAAGTGCTGATTTCGGGGTTGCGTTTTTATCTGTGTTGAACTCATAATGACTCACTGGTCTTACCAGCTGCGCCAGAATAATATTCAAATTGGTAATACCAATTACGCGCGGCACAGGTAAGCACGAAGCCGATTCAATCGGTGGTCTCAAATACGCACACGGGGGGCCAGATGCGTAACAGTCAGACCCTGACTCGCGTTCCGTCCGTGGACGCGATCCAAATTCAAATAATCACCATGGCCGCTTCGTTGCGGAAGTCAGCGCTGGTTGTGAAGGGGAGTTCCAAGTGATGCGTCTTAAGACAATTCTGGTTGCAGGCCTGCTTACGCTTGTTGTGGGCTGCGGCAGCGATAGAGACAGCGTTCCCCTGGTCCAAAGCTCCAACGGTTCCGCGAGCATCAGTGGTGAGGCCGTCGTCGGCGGCACCGTGTCGGCGTCGGTGTCCGACCCGGACGGTGTGCAGTCCGGCACCGAGAGCTACCAGTGGTACTCGAACGGTGAGCTCATTTCGGGTGCCACCAGTTCCTCTTACACGCTGACAGCAGACGAAGGCGGCGAAGCGCTGACGGTGGTCGTACGCTACACGGACTCGCCGGGTCTTCGGGAGACGATCGAATCACCGCCACTCGACGTGCAGGCCGCATTTACGCTGGGCGCGCGTTACGTCCATGGCTTGGTCGACGGCGCGACCTGTGACATCGCGGCCATCGACGCCATGGGCGTCGTGGGCACGGCACTCGGGTCGGGCACGACAAGCAGCGGCCTGGTGAACTTTGATGGTCTGATCCCCGTTGATGGCGCAGCGCTGATTTCGTGCACCGCTGGCACCTATGTCGACGAGGCGACGGGCGCCACGCTCGATGCACCCGACACGCGAGCCGTCGTTGATGTGCAAGCGGACACTGTGTTCACGGTGTCGCCGCTGACCGAGATTGCCACGCAGCTCGCCGAGATCGCGGGCGATCTCAATGCCGCGCTGTCCACGTTCAACGAATCGGTGGGCATCAACTTCGCCGTTGCGGGCGACATTACTGAGGTCGCGCCGACGGACTTGGCGACGACCGCGGCCAGCAACGAAGACGCGGGCCGATACGCCACGTCGCTGGCATTGATCTCCCAGCTGGACGCCAACGACGCCGGCGCCACGGCGGCCCAGATCATCGCCAGTCTGAGCGCCGATATCGCCGATGGCACGTTTGCCCAGGCCACGTTGGACGCGTTTGCGCAGGCGATTGTCGACATCGCCATGTCTCCGGTTGCGGGCAACCTCGACAACGACGCGCTGACGACGGTTGAAGGTGCTATCAACAACTTGCCGGAACCGGCCGAGTTCGATGCCTTGAACGCGTCGATTCCCAACGATCAGGTCGCGCTGCTGAACGGCACGATCATCGTGACCGATGTGAACTTTGGTGAAGACCAGCTCGTCGCACAGACGGATGTTCAAACCGCTTATGGTGTGTTCAATCTTTTCGCGAACGGTGACTGGACCTACGTGCTCGACACGACCGACCCTGCCGTGTCTGGCCTAGACGTCGGCGAGTCGGTGAATGATGTCATTCCAGTGGCCTCGGTCGACGGCACCGCAGCGAACCTGGTGATCCGCGTGACCGCGCTGACCCAGGTCGCCGAAATCCAGAACATGATTAATGGCGACACGGGCGAGCTCCGGCTCAATCTCGACCCGCATCAATTGCAGGGTCGGCTCCGGTTCCAGTTCCTGAAGACCGAAGCACTTGCCGATGACGGCAATCAGAAGGACGCCTACATCACGCTGTACGGCTCATCGGGCAGCTCTTCGGAATCGCTCGTGGATCTGCGCATTCAGGGTACGGCAACCAACGAAGACGGCAGCATCCGGGATCCGAGATTCCTGGTTCGTAACACGGACAACCCGGCGTACCCGGGCGGCATTATCGAAGCGCCGTTCACGCCGAACGAGTGGTACGACATCGAAATCATCTGGGACATGGCCGAAGAGAATCAGATCACGATCCTGATTGACGGCGAGGCGCTGGGCGGCGGGCCGTTCTCGACGGCCGCCGTGGTCGATCCCGATTTCACCGACCTGGACCAGTGGTTCAGCGAAGGCGTGGAGCGCGTGCAATGGCGCTTCGGCGACAACGGTACGGTGATCCCCTTCGGTTCCTACTTCATCGACAACGTTGAAATCTTCTCCGACACCGCCGGTACGACGCTGGTGTTCATGGACGACTTCGAGAGTTACACGGTCGGTGATTCTTTCACGGGTTCGATGGATTACCCCGACTCCGTCGACGCGACCGTTTCGCTCTTTGATCGGAGCAACGACAGCGACTCCACGCCGGCTGCGTTCTTCAACCTGGTGGGTGCCACGACGAGTGATAACACCGAATTCGTGACCGACACTGTGACCGTGATCGACCCGGATCCTGGCGAAGCCATGATCATCGAACAGTCCAACACCATGACGACGTACGGGGTGTTCTCGATCCTGCCGTCGGGCACCTGGGAGTACACGCTGGACACGATGAACGCCGAGGTTGCGGCGCTGGTGCAGGGCGATCGTCTGACGGATACCATTCAGATCTCATCGGTCGACGGCACGCTCGCGGACCTGTTGATCGACATCAATGGTGTTGGTGGGGCGCCGAGCGGTGGCAGCACCAACGTTGCGGTCATCATTGATACGGATGCCAGCGACACAGGCGAGCTCCGGTATGCGCTTGGTGGCGACGGTCCGCTGGCGGCGGGTCGTGTGGAGCTGAAGATCAAGCGGCTCGATGACGATCTGGGCAACGGCGACGCCTTCATCACGCTGTTCAACTCCGCGACGAACAACAACGGTGCGATTCTCGATCTGCGCATTCGTGATGACAGTTTCGCGGTCAGGAGCCCGAACAACATCGACACGTCATCGCTGCCGCTGACACTCGATGAGTTCATGGATGTGCGAATCACCTGGGAGTACCCCGGTGGCTCGACCTCGGTGAATCCAGTCGTGACGCTTTCGGTCGACGGCGTCAGCTTGCCGCCTTTCACACCCGACAACGACTCCGTGGGTGGTGTCACCCACGTGGCTGTGCGGTTTGGCGACAACAGTGGTGTTCGAGAGGCCACGGGCAAGGTCAGCGTGGATGACCTGGCCATCTACTCCGACACCGCGGGTTTCGTGGAAGTGTTCTCCGACGACTTCGAGTCCTATCTCGAGGGTGACTCGCTCGACACGGACAATGCGGCGTCGCCGTACAATTCGAGCACGTCTGAAGCGACCGTGGAGACGATCCCTGGCCTCGGCGGTGCGGGCACCCCGGGTAACCAGCTCGCGGAGATTATCGACACCAGCGCGACTGACACGGGTGAGCTCAGGTATGCCCTGGGCGATGACGGCCCGCTGGCGGCCGGCCGCCTGGAAGTTTCCGTGAAGCGCCTGGATGACGACCTCGGCAACGGCGATGCCTTCATCACGCTGTTCAACGCCGATACCAATAACGCCGGCGCCATCCTGGACTTCCGAATCCGCGATGACAGCTTCGCCGTCAGAAGCCCGAGTGCGACGGATACCTCCACCCTGCCACTGACGCTCGATGCGTTCATGGATGTGCTGATCACCTGGGAGTACCCGGGCGGAGATACCATGCTGCTACCTGAGGTCACGATCTCGGTGGACGGCGTCGCGCTCCCGCCATTCACGCCCGATAACTCATCGTTCGGTGGCGTCACGCATGTCGCATTCCGCTTTGGTGACAACAGCGGTGTGCGCGAGGCGACGGGGATCTTCAGCGTCGACGATCTCGGTGTCTACGCGGATACAGACGGCATGATGCTCGTCTTCGCCGATGACTTTGAGTCGTATCTGGTGGGTGATTCGCTGGACACCGACAACGGAGCCTCTCCGTACAACTCGAGTACCTCTGAGGCCACGGTCGGCGCGGAGGCCGGTGCAGGCGGGCCTGGTACGCCGGGCAACAAGATCGCCGAGATTGTCGACACCGACGCCGGCGACACGGGCGAGCTGCGCTATGCGCTCGACAGTGATGGTCCATTGGCGGCGGGGCGTCTGAACGTAGCCGTGAAGCGACTGGATGACATGCTCGGCGACGGTGATGCCTTCATCACCTTGTTCAACGAGAACACCAACAACTCCGGCGCGATTCTGGACTTCCGTATCCGCGACGACAGTTTTGCGGTGCGGAATCCGAGCGCAACGGATACGTCATCGCTGCCGCATCAGCTGGATACCTTCATGAACGTCGAGGTCACCTGGGAGTACCCGGGTGGCGACACCACCATGGCGCCCACCGTGAACCTATCCGTCGACGGTGTCAGCCTGGCGCCGTTCGTGCCCGACAACAGTCCCTTCGGCGGGGTCACACACGTGGCCTTCCGATTCGGCGACAACAGCGGGGTCCGTGCGGCGACGGGAATCTTCAGCGTCGATGAGATCGAGATCTACTCGGACACCGCGGGCACCACGGCTGTATTCACGGACGATTTCGAGACCTATCTGGAAGGCGACTCACTGGACACGGACAACGCAGCGTCGCCCTACAACTCGAGTACGTCCGAGGCAACGGTTGGAGTGGAGAACTAGGATGCGGCACAAGAATCGGTACGAGAACGTCATCCAGAGCAAAGAAACCAGTGTGAGACTCGGTATGTTCAACACCACGCAGATCAATAGCGCCCTGGCGTCGTCGGGGTTTCCAGCCGCGAGCGCGCTGCTTGTCACCAGTATGGCCTTGTTCGCTAGCCCGGCGGCATTGGCTCAGGAAGACGATCAGCCTGAGGCGTCTGGCGGCGAGATCGAGGAAATCGTGGTCACCGGGATCCGGCAAACCGTGCAAAGCACGATCGACATCAAGCGCAATTCGGTGCAGATCGTCGATGGCTTGTCGTCCGATCAGATCGGTGACATCCCAGCGTTGTCCGTCGGCGATGCCCTCGAGACGATCACGGGTGCCACCTCGCACCAGGAGAACGGGGGCGCGACCGAGCTTTCCATCAGGGGGCTGGGGCCGTTTCTGGGCACGACAGTAGTTAACGGCCGAGAGGCGACGAATGGCGGCGGCAACCGCGCCGTGAACTTCAGCATCTTCCCCTCGGAGATGTTCAACAAGATTGCGATTCACAAGTCGCAGTCGGCCGAGTACATCGAGGGCGCCGTGAGCGGGCAGGTGCACCTGGACACGAAGAAGCCCCTGGTCTTCGGGAAGCGATTCCTGCAACTGGATGTCAAGGCGGCGCACAGTCCGGACGAGTCCAACATTACGGGCGGTCAGGACTTTGGCTCGCGGGCGACGCTGGCTTATATCGACCAGTTTGACTTCGACAACGGCTCGCGACTGGGTGTTTCTGTGGGTGCGCAGGTTCGTGACGAATCGAACCCGGAGCAGGAGTACCAAACGACCTCAGGTGCCGGTCGACTCGAGGCCTGCGAGCTGACGTCGTTCAGCCCCAGCGCCCTGCCCGCCGATACGACCGGGCGTTGCGATGACGGCATCTCGGACGTCAGCAACGACGCTGTTCAGGACCTGATCGATTCCAACCCGGATTATGACTCGGTTGAAGATATTCCCTTCGCATACATTCCGCGTGATCACCGCTACCGGCAGAACACGACGAGCGATGAACGTGAGGCCCTGTTCGGTGTGGTGCAGTTCCAGCCAAACGACCGTCTGGATATCACCTTCGATTTCCAGTATTCGGAGCGCGATCAGCGTGAGCTTCGCAAGGACCTGCAATGGGGCAGCACGCAGGAAGACCTGACGGCGCTGACCTCCAACCCGAACACGGGCGTCGTATTCTCTTCGATTTCCGAAACGACGATTCAGGCCTATTCGACAGATTTCCAGAGGCTCGAAGAGTACTGGGGCTATGGCATCAATCTGGACTTCAGCCTGACGGATTCGCTGACGTTGAATCTCGACTACGCGGTATCAGAGACCACGAGAACCGAGACTGATGTGGAACTTCGGCTGGGGGCCACCGACAACAACCTGGTCGGAGGCAACCGCGATGACTTTACGGTGCAACTCGACACCAATGGCGGGACGGGCGGTCCTGCGATCGCGACCATTCTCGACGATGGGGGTAACGGCTTCGAAGTAACCGACCCCAGCTACTTCAACGCGCGGGACCGGGCACGAATTCGTGCACGTCAGATCATTCGCGACAACACGCTCGACGCATTGCGCGCAGACCTGACCTGGACCCCCGAGTCGGACCTGATTCGTGCCGTAAAGGCCGGCGCGCGATTCTCCAGCATGGAATATCTCGAGCTGGGTGGCCTGCGCAATGCGCCCGGGCAGAGCCTGTTCGAAGACGAAGACCTCACGACCCCCAACGGCGGCGCCGACAACGCGGTGACGGATGCGATTCTGGCCAATGTACTGGCCTGCGCCGACCAGAGCTTTCCCGAGTCCTCATTCCTTTCGAATGTCCGCGACGGCAACCTGATCACGAACGCCAGCAGTGGCACTTCGGTGAACGCGTTCGCGACCTTCAATTTTGAGTGCGCGGCAAACGCCTGGCTGGCCAACTACGGCGGTCTCTCCGCCATCCAGTTCCAGAACGGCATCAACTCGGGATCAGAAGATGTCACCGAGGACACGCTGGCCTTCTACGTGCAGGCCGACTTTGACAGCAATTGGGGCGACATCCCGGTGCGCGGTAACTTCGGCGTCCGTGTCGTTGACACTGAAATCACGTCCGTGGGCTACCGTGGTCCGATCACCGTTGAGGAAATCGATGGTGTGGGTTTCGTTGTGACCGAAGGTGATCCGGGAGCGCTTGGGTTTGAGACCGACACGCAAAAGAACAGCTACCAGGAGATCCTGCCGAGTATGACCGTGGTGGCCGATCTGTCGGATGAGCTCATTCTGCGAGCCGGTGTATTCCGAGGCATGTCTCGACCCGACCCGAATGCCTACGGCAATGGCCGCGCAGTCCAGGACAACGATGTCGGCAACGCCTATTCGTCGCTTTCCGAAGCGGTCAACGGCATCAGCGCCACGGGTAACCCCCAGTTGAGGCCTATCCTGTCGAACAACGTTGACCTGGGCCTCGAGTGGTACCCCAACGAAAGCACGGTGATCGCCGGCCTGGCCTACTGGAAAGAATTTAACGGTGCCTTCGAGACCGTTGCCCAGCTCGAGACGTTCAACCTCGACGGCAACCAGGTGCAGGGCTTCGTTGAGACGACCCAGATCAGCAGCGACAAGAGCACGATCTCGGGCTTTGAGGTCACCGTCATTCACTCGTTCGATTATCTGCCCGGCTTTTGGAGTGGCTTTGGCGGCAAGTTCAGCTACAACTACGCCAACTCTGACTTCGACTTTGAAGATCAGAACGGCGGCGATGGCATTGGGATCTCAATTGATGAGACGACGGGAGCAGTGACCGAGACGCCATTGGTGGGCATCATTCCGCCCGCCAATCTCTTTGGGCTGTCGGAGCACGTCACCTCGACGCAACTCTACTGGAGCAACAACCGCTGGTATGTCCAGGCGATCTACAACACGCGCTCGGACTACTTCCAGCAGTTCACGCGCGACGTCGCTGGCCGCGTTCGCTACACCCAGGCCAACAAGCGGCTTGATCTGCGTCTGCGCTACAAGTGGACAGACAACCTCCGGTTCAGCTTAGAAGCCAAGAACATTCTTGATGAGGAACGGATAGACTCGCGCGCCGTTGATGGCAATACCTTGCAGGCGCTGAGCTACGGTCCTCGCCTGTTCCTTGGCGTCACCGCCAAGTTCTAGGTCTGCGGGACTCGAGGGGGAGGCGTGTCTTGAGACGCTCTGCGATCGCGTACCTGGCGTTGGCGCTGCTGCTCTCAGCGGCATCGCGCGCTGAGTATCCGGCCGAACGTTTCGACCTCCGATTCTGGAAGCTCACGCTACCCCTGGACGCCAATCAGGACGGCAAGGCCGACGAGGTCGGCGTGCGTGCCTTGCAGGAGTACATGCACCCGGACTTTTTCTATCTCGATCAGAACGGGTTCCTCGTCTTTGTCGCGCCCAACAAGGCCCAGACCACAGCAGGCTCCAGCAACACGCGCAGTGAGTTGCGCCAGATGCTGCGCGGCAAGAACAAGAAGATCGGCACCCATGACCCAAAGAACAACTTCTCGCTGAAGGCGCACCGCGGTTCGAGAAACTTCGCCGACGTGGGTGGGCAGTTAGAGGCGACCCTGAAAGTTCTGCACGTCGCAAAGAATGCGAAGAACAAGAACAAAAAGCCGGCGTTCTCTGTGGTTGTCGGGCAGATCCACGCTGACAAGGACCAGGACGTCATCAACAGCGGGAAGGGTTTTGGGTGGGGCAACGAGCCCATCAAGATCTACTACAAAAAGTGGCCCGGTCATGACACGGGTTCGGTGTTCTGGACCTACGAAAGAAACCTGGCGAAAGACGATCCGGATCGAACCGATATCGCCTACCCAGTCTGGGGGAACACCTGGGAAAACCCCGAAGATCCGGGTGAGGCGGGCATCGCGTTGGGGCAATGGTTCAACTACAACATCAACGTGCATCGAAACACGATGTACCTGACGTTCAGGACAACGGACCCGACCAAGACGGTCACCTACGAGATTGATCTCTCAAACAACGTCGACGCCTACGGCCGTGTCGATGACAAGGACAACCCCAAAGGCTATTCGGGGGATGCCTTGTACTTCAAAGCGGGCGCCTACAACCAATGCAGCACCCGGGACGATGCCGGCATGTGGTACGCCGCGTGTGCGGGAACAGGCGACTGGGAAGCGGACAAGGCGAATGGCGACTACACCGCGGTGGCGTTCCGCCGCATTCAGGTCACCGGTTCCGTCAATCCCAAGCGGCGCTGAGCGCGAGTCTTCGCAACATGAATCGCGCCGCCCCCCTGGTGTTCCCTGTGTTGTTCGTCGCCGGATGTGGTGGCGGCGGCTCGGATACGCCGGTCAACACGGTGACGCCGCCGCCAACGCCGCCGCCCGTCGCAACCTCGTGCGAGGGCAACCAGCTCATCAACGTCATCGCAGCTTCGGATGATGGTCAGAGCCTGTCGGGCAATGGTCCCGGACTGGCTATCGACGACAACTTCGACATCACCTCGCGCTGGGAAGCGCCAGGCAATGCCCGAACGATCACGCTGGATCTTGGCGCGCGTCATCTGGTGCGCGAAATCGGCGTCGCGTGGTATCAGGGTGCGCAGCGTACGGCGTCTTTCGCAGTGTCGTCGTCCGAGGATGGCGTGGACTTCGAGCCACTCCTGTCGGCTCAATCGTCTTCTGGCACGACCAGCAGCTTCGAGCGATATGACACGCCCGATACGCCGGCGCGGTATCTGCAGATCGAGAATTTCGGGAACTCGCAGAACTCGGACAATGCCATCCTGGAAGCCACGGCGTTCGGCTGCACGCTCGATACAGCCGCGCCCGCGTTCGAGGCGGCCAACGCCGCCCCGGCAGATTTCGCGCTGGACTCGACGCAGCCACCGGGGTCGAATTTCGAGTTGATCAGCTGGAAGCTCAATACGCCCGCCGACCTCGATGGCAACGGGATTTCAGACACGGCGAGCGAAACCGATCTGAACACTGGCTTCGAAGACGGGTTCTTCTTCACGGGACCAGACGGCGGCATGGTGTTCCGGTCCACGATCGATGGCGCCAAGACGTCTGCGAACACCAACTACACGCGGTCGGAGCTGCGCGAGATGCTGCGTGAGGGCAACACAGGAATCAGCACCCGGGGCGTGAATCGGAATAACTGGTTGCTGGGGTATCAGCCCGACCCTGGCGTGGCGGTGGGCGGGCGCAACGGCGTCTTACGCGCCACACTGGCCGTTGATCATGTCACCGAAACCGGCAGCGGGAACCAGGTGGGGCGTGTCATCATCGGTCAGATCCATGCGGAGAACGACGAGCCGCTGCGACTTTACTACCGGAAATTCCCGGAGAACGATCGCGGTTTCGTCTACTTGGCGCACGAGATTCGCGACGCCGACGATCTCTACTTCCCGGTGTTCGGCCCCGCCAACAGCGATCCGGACAGTGCCCCCAATGATGACTCGGAGGTCGTGAATGGCATCGGACTCGGCGACCTGTTTTCTTATGAGGTCGTTCAGCGTGGCGCTCGAATCGATGTCATCTTGAGGCGCGGCGACCTGAATGGCCCGATCATCGGCCACAACTTTGTGGACATGGTCGAGCAGGGCAGCGGCTACGATGTGCCGCAGGAATGGATGTACTTCAAAGCCGGCGCTTACTCGCAGAACAACACCGGTGATGGGGACGACTTCGACCAGGTGACGTTCTACGCGCTGGAGAAGTCGCACGACTAGTCTGCGCGTAGTGCTCTGCTGCTAGCGAGACAGGACCCCGTTAAGCGCGCCGACAGAGGGCTAGCTCGGGGCTGCTTGTCTGGTGCAGACACGTCCTGTGCATCATTTGTTCTGCGCTACGTGGATGGCCTGCCGCCAGAAACGCTGGACGCTAAGGCGCTGCTGCGCGCCCGAGTACTTTCTGTACTGACGCTCGTGCAGACGCCGTAACGAAGACGTCCTCTAGAGCAAGATCTCCAGGCCAAGCGGCACCACGATTACGGCAGCCAATCCGGCAAGGACTCTGCGTTGCCAGGCCGACGCGTTTTGTGCGGCTTCGGCTGACGACCACCACTTCAGACCGAGCAAGGGCCGCAATAACGCGATTCGCCGCGCGACCTCATAGATCAACAGACAGCCACCGATGGTGCCGAATACTACGATGCCTGGCTCAAGCACCGGTCCCAGCGACAGGGGCGCCAGGTAGAACGCGAGCAACAGGATTAGCGTCTGGTGCACGATGTAGAACGGATAGACGCCGGGCGAGAGATAGCTCAGCAAGCGTGACGGCCGGTTCAGATGCTGCAGGGCAAAGCCGAACAGCGCACAGAGACACCACCAGCGCATGGCGTGATTGAGCGCAACGAGGCCGCTGAGCTGCATCCCAGCCGGGTCGCTGGTCGCCGGCAGCCAGACGAGATGGTAGGCCGCCAGCGTGAGTCCGTAGGCCGCTAGTCCGAGCGCCGCAGCTGCCCACCGAACGCGCCTCAACGCCTCCCAGAGCGGCTCCTGCTTGGTGACAAGGTAGCCGAGCAAAAAGAAACTCAGGCCGAGCGCCTTGCGGCGGCCCTCGGAGCCGAACTCGGGAAATACGGCCAGCTCGATGCCGACGAGAATCAGGGGCGCGGCGAACAGGACCGAGGCGGTGCCGAACGGCGTCAGCAGCCGCAGGAGCCACGGGCTCTCTCGAAGCCAGTTCAGCAGTGGCAGGGCAATGAGCAAGAGCAACGTAAAGGTCCAAAGCTCACGCAGGTACCAAAGGTGGTTGACGTCGACGTGCGGCCAGATCCCCGACTGATACTCCGCGAACACGGGCGACTGGAAGTCGAAAAACGCTCGGTAGAACTCGAGGTATGTGCCCGCGAAGTCGCCTTTTCCGCTCATTTCCACAAAAAGCTGCGGAGGCACGATCACCCAGACGCCGAACGCCAGTGGCAGCAGCAGCCGGACCGTTCTGGAACCGAGGAAGTCCCACCACCGAAGTTTGTCCAGCAGGTACGACGTCGCGATGCCCGAGATCATCCAGAGCAGGGCCATGCGCCAGGGGTTCGCAAACAGCATGATGTTCTCGAGGAACGTCGACGTGTACGCGCTCTTGTAGTGGAACCCCCAGCGCGCCACGTAGAGCATGCCGATGTGGTAGCCAATCAGGATGCCGAATGCGATGACACGCAGCCAGTCGAGGTCGTGGCGGCGCTGGGTCGGAAGTGAGTCCGGGCGTGCATTCATGGGCTGGATTCTACTGAGATGCCCGTTGGTGTGGCCGCAGAGTGACGAGTCGCGGGCGTTCCGGGACGGACGGTTGCGCTTTGGGACGAGTGGGGCGGAGCGTATCGACCCATACCCGCTGACATTCAGTCGCATGTTGCGCATGCCATGGTCGACGGTGCCATGCGCGCCTGGATGGCGCGGCCAACGCCCGCGCGCCGCCGAAAGATTTCACGCGAGCTCGACGCGATGATGCAGCGGGCATTTGTCGCAAGCGACTAGGCTGGCAGGCAGTTCCGATCAGCGATCAAACGCCGGCGGCGGATCTAGCCCGCAGCGTCTCCGAGCGGCTTCGAGGCGATCTTGTGGCTGTACATCGCGGCGTCAGCATCAGAGATCAGCGCGTCGACTGACGTGTGACGTTCGGCATCGAACGCCGCGATGCCGGCGCTCCAGTGGATTCGTTCCCGCATCTCGGGCGCAAGCTCGTCCCGCATTTGCGCCAGACGTTGGAGCGCCGCGCCCGCCTGATTCGTCGTCGCAGTCATCAGCACGACGAACTCGTCGCCGCCGATACGCGCGATCACGTCCGCGGAGCGAAAGCAGCGCGTAAGCAGCCGAGAGAATTCGATCAGCGCGGCGTCTCCCGCCCGGTGGCCGTGGCTGTCATTGATACGCTTGAAATCATTGAGATCGAAGTAGATCAGCTCGGCAATCGTGCCCAGTCGCTCGCAGAGCGGCAGCACATGGCTCGTGACGGCATAGAGGCCGCGTCGGTTAATGAGCTGGGTCAGCTCGTCGACGGAGGACTGGGCCAGCAGGACAAACTCTTCCTCGACCATACGGGCGAGGTCGTCGAGCATCTTGAACTCCGTGTCGGTGAGTGTCCTCGGCTTGCGATCGATGAGGCACAGCGTGCCGATACGATGTCCTTCGGGGGACTTGATCGGCCGCCCGGCGTAGAAGCGGATGTCGGGTTCGCCGGTGACAAGCGGGTTGTCATGAAAGCGTTCGTCCTCGGCTGCGTTCTCCACGAAAAACACAGCGTCATCGAGGATCGCGTGCCCGCAGAACGAGATCTCGCGTCGGGTTTCGCAGGCGTCCAGGCCCTGCCGGGACTTGAACCACTGTCGGTGGCTGTCGACGAGGCTGATCAGGCAAATATCGACATCAAAGATCCGCTTTGCGAGCCGGGTCACCCGGTCGAAGCGGTCTTCGGGATAGGTATCGAGGATCGGCAACGTGCGCAGGCTGCTGATCCGCGCCGCCTCATCGATGGGAGTCGCTGGTTTCTTCATTCGAACGTTCTGTTGCCCGTATTGGGGTAGCGTCCACGTTCCCGGCGGCTTGAGTCCAGATTCTGGCTCCGTGCCGCTACAATCGCCCGCTGGTTCTATTCGGATTGCCGCTATGCCTGCTGTTGGCCAGACCTTTGCCAGATTCGTCGAACGCGCCGGCCGTCGGATTCCCGACCCGGTCATCATCTTCATGGCCTTCTACCCGGCGGCGTTCCTGCTGACCGTGTTCATGTCCGGCCACACCTTCGAAACCGTGGGCGCGGGTGGCGATGCGGTGCAGCACAGCATCCGCGGCATGCACCAGGCCGAGCACATGCGCTGGGTCTTTGACAACGCGCTCGTGGCCAACTGGCTGGCGTTCGGCAACGGCGTTCTGGGCGTTATTCTTGTGGTGATGCTCGCCGTGGGCATTGCCGAACACTCGGGCCTGTTCGGCGCACTCATCAAGCGCGCGGGCAGCCACATCCCGCAGAAGCTGCTGCCGCTGCTGCTCGTGCTGATCGGAATTCTGAGCTCGATCGCCACCGACGCGGGCTACCTCGTGCTCATCCCGCTGGCCGGCTTGCTCTACGCAGGCCTGGGTCGCAACCCGCTCATCGGCATGGCGGCCGCCTTCGCGGGCGTTTCGGCGGGGTTCAGTGCCAATGTCGTGCCCGGGCCCGTCGACGCCATCATCGGCCTGAACGCACAGATCTTTGCCGAGTCGCAGGGCGTCCCGTTTGCGAACGCCGCGGGCGTGGCGCTCAAACCCGTGACGATGCACTACTACTTTATCGTGGCGTCGACTTTCGTGCTGGCGCTGACGGGTTTCTGGGTCACGCGCCGATTCGTCGAGCCGAGGCTCGAAGGCGGCGAGTTCGTCGTACCCGATGACATCAAGCCCGGTGATTTTGCGCTCACACCCGAGGAGCAACGTGGCCTGAACGCCACGCTCATCGGCACCCTCGTGGCCATGATCCTCATTGTGGGGCTTGCGCTCGGCCCGCTGGCGACGTTCACGGATGCGGCGGGCAACGAGGTCTCGCCCTGGATGAATAACATCATCCTCTTGATCTCATTGTTCTTCGCCGTGACGGGCGTGTTCTTCGGCACGGCCTCTGGCAAGTTCGAGAAGCTCTGGGACATCGTCGAGGCCATGGTCAAGCAGATGAACACGATGGGCTACATCCTCGTGCTCACCTTCTTTACCTACAATTTCCTCGGCCTGCTCGCCTACAGCGGTCTCGGCACCTGGATCACGTTCCTGGGCGCTGAGTTCCTGCAGTGGCTGGGTCTGCAGAAATTCCCGGTGCTATTGCTCATCGGATTTGTGATCACGACGGCCGTGATCAACATATTCATCGGCGGGCTCACGTCCAAGTGGATGCTGCTGGGTCCGATCTTTGTGCCGATGCTCTACTTCGTAAACCCGGCGATGACGCCCGACTTCGTGGCAGCGGCATTCCGCGTGGCCGACTCCTCGACGAACATCATCACGCCCATGATGGCTTACGCCGGGGTCATCCTGGCCTTCATGCGCAAGTTCCGCCCCAACATGGGCTTCGGCGATATGCTGCTGATCATGCTGCCGTACTCGATTGCGTTCCTGCTGGTGTGGACCGTGCTGCTCGTCGTGTTCTTTATGTTTGGGATTCCACTGGGGTTTTAGCTGGCGGGCGGCTGACGGTGCCCGCAGCCCATCAGCGTGATGAGCAGCGCGGCACCGATCAGCGAGAAGCCCTGGATAAACTACGCCTGCTGGGTCGCACGCATGGCTTCGGCTTCGCCTTGGATCATGTCCTAGCCGTGCCGGCAATTGACTCGCTGTGAGCGGTGCCGGGATTGAGCGGTCTGGCGATTGACACAATATGCGCCCATAGCCAGAGCGGCGCAGGCAGAAACACGGCGTACATCATGGGGTGGTGCGGTCCGATTTGCGGCAGCAGGATGAAGGCGAGCGTTGTGGCGACCACCAGAATATCGGCCAGGCCAAACAGGTTGGCGAGCCACACACGTCGGGTACTGATGGCCGATGTGCTAACGGCCATTGCTGCAATGAGTCCAAGAAAGCCCGCAGTGATGTGCGAAAGCCCATCGATGACGCCGAATGTCGCGGGCAGCAAGCCCAGACCACCCTGGATCAGAAACGCAGCACCGAAGTAGATCCGGATGCCCTGAAACAACATGAGCTGACGTTGGTCCAGTGCGAGGACGCGGCGACGGACGGCGCCCGGACCCAGCAGAAGCGCGCCAATGGCGGCGACACCCGTAAGCACGATGCCGTAGAACGCGATGCCCGTCAGCGCAGCGGGCAGCGGCTGCACAATGGCGAAGATGATGTAGAGCACACCGAGCCAGGCGGTTAGCGCGACCACGACGGTGCTTCGTATGGTGCGCGTCGCGGGGTTGCGGGACAGGACCCACCAGGTCCAGGCGATCATGAGCCCGTCGAGCGCGAGCATCGCGGGGGTTCCAAAAAATGATGTCATTGTGAACACTCCTGGTTGATTGGAGCGCTCAGACTAGAGCTGCTGAATGGTCAAAACGATGACTGTCATATTCATCTTGTTTGCAGAATCGATCAAAACCTTGAGGATCGCTGATTCTTCGGTCAGTCTTGGGGCCTGCAGCACGGCGAGCCTGATTTATGACCCAACACACGACAGCGATGGATGCGGCCATGGCGGCTTTGCGCGTCGCCGGCCAGGTGTTGCTCGTGGAGGCTTACGCGCCGCCCTGGGGGATCGCGATTCCCGCAGGCGCCGATCTCGGCCCGCTGCTTGATGCGCCGCGGCACACTCGGATCGTGCCGTTCCACATCGTGCGACGGGGTGCCTTTGAGCTGAAATCCGACGGGCTTGAGTCACACGTCGTTCGAGCAGGCGAGGCCGTGATTTGTATCGGCGGGCAACCGCACATCATGGTTGAGGGCGCATCTAAGGAGTGTGTGCCCTTCGATGCGCTGCTCGGGGGCACGGCGTCGCTGTCGACCTCGACACCCGGCGCCACAGAGCTCGTGTGTGGCGTCTTCATGCTGCGCAGCCTGACCCGCAATCCACTGATCGATGCCTTGCCGCCGGTATTGCACCTGGACGTGTCCGGGCGCACGGGGGGTAACACCCTCGCGCTGCTGACGGCGTTACTCACCGGTGAGCTGGAGCAACAGCGTGCCGGCAGGCGCTACATGGCGTCGCGATTCGTGGAGCTGTTTTGCGCTGAGGCGATACGTCAGCACGTGGATTCTGCGGCGCACGAAACGCCGGGCTGGTTGCGCGCGATTCGTGACCCCAAAATTGGTGAGGCACTCAATACAGTTCACGCGTCACCGGGTGCGCCGCATTCGGTGGCAAGTCTTGCGGCCGGCGTGAACATGTCACCGTCGCGGTTCGCGGCACGGTTCCGCGAGGTCATGGGCGCGCCCGCCATGGGCTACGTCAACCGTCGCCGCATGGACCTCGCCTGCGAGCAGCTTGTGACTTCGGACGAGGCCGTAGAACGCGTGGCACATGCCGTGGGCTATGACAGCGTGGCAGCCTTCTCGCGTGCGTTTTCTCGGGAGTGCGGACTCTCGCCCAGTGCGTATCGGCGCCGGTTTCGCGACGCTGCGTGAGCGTCAGGTTTCGCGCTTGAGCGCGGCCAGCTCGGCTTCCATACTGCTGATCATGTTGCCGTACTCGATCGCGTTCCTGCTGGTGTGGACCGTGTTGCTCGTCGTGTTCTTTATGTTTGGGATTCCGCTCGGGTTCTAGCGGGCGCGGGGTGATTCCGCACAGCGCGTCTGCGAAGTCGCCGAAGGCGAAATCGACCCGCTCTCGGGTTCGAAACGACATCGACTCCGCGCCCGGACCTCGCTACGGATCGACTGGGCAACCCCTGCCTCAAGAGTTGTGCGCACGACGACGTCTAGCCGGCGAACATTGCCTCGAACGCGGCGACCATTTCGTCCTCCGGCACATCGCGCAGGTGCTGCGCGATGATCCAGTGGTGCCCGAACGGATCGCGCACGCGCCCGGCGCGGTTGCCGTAGAACTGATCGGCAATCGGGAAGATTTCCGTGGCGCCCGCCTCGATGGCGCGTGTAAAGCTCGCGTCGGCGTCGGCGACGTGCGGATTCAGCACAACCGACGTGCCCGAGAGGTTCTCGGGGCTCACCGAGCCAATACTGGGCATGCCGTCTGCGAGCATGATGCGCGTGCCCTCAATCTCGATTTCAGCATTCATGCAGGTGCCGTCCGGTCCGACAAGGCGCGCGCGGGATTCGGTCGCGTCGAAAACCTGTGTATACCAGGCGATGGCGTCCGCCGAGTTCGCGACCTGCAGGTATGCCATGATGCCTCTCATAAGCGGACTCCTGTGATGAGTTGGCTGGATCGTGCTGGGATGTCTTGCGTCGTCGTGACACGCATTAGATTGGGAGCCGGTGCGACAGGGCAACAGCGACGCTGCAAATGGCTTGTTGCGCCGTTGGCTGGGGTGCTGCGCAATACGGTGGGGTGCGTATGGAGTATCGAATGTTGCTGACGGCCGTCAGCCTGTTCCTGGCGACGGCGACTCACGCCCAGTTTTCGGACTGCACGAAGCAGCCTGACGTCGCGGCGGCCGTGGTCTTTGCGGATTCCGGTTATTTCGATGAGGCCAAGGCGAAGCTTGAGTCCGCGATCGAGGCGGACGCCACCGGTCAGTACCTGCGCTGCCATACCGCCTTGCTCGAAGGCCTTGCTGCCAGCGCTTTCGATGCGGCCATGGATCGCGTTCGTGACCTGGCAGCCGTGGGTAATGTGGCGGCTGCCGAAGAGCTGCTGCTCGAGACGGTCAACCAACCCCCAAGCGCAGGATACCGCGCGGCGATCCCGGACGATCTTCAATACTTGTCGGGGGGCGGGATCGCCTGGTGGCGTCACCTCAAGGCCGGGTTCTCAACCTTCGGTATTCCCCTGCTCGAGATTATCGCCGTCGGGCTCGTCTTTTGGGTGCTGTATCTGCGTCTGACCGCATCGACGCGCCACAAGCCGCGCGTCGCTGTTGAGGCGTTCGAGGTCCGCAATCTGGACGACAAGTTCAAAGGTGCGCATTTCTCGAAGGCGGTCGTTAACGGGCTGTCGGGTATCAGGGCCGCTGCCGCGAACCGCTTCGACCTTCTGGACGACTCGACTGCGGTGTCCGCGATTCCCGACGACGTCACCGCGGCGATACCCGGCCCGTCGGACGCATGGTACTCGCCGGTTGCCTGGGTAAAGGCGCTCACGACGTTCCTGGCTGATGTCATCAAACCCGTTGGCATCACGCTTGAGGGTGAGTTGCACGACACGCCGGGCAAGGGGCTCGGGGCAACGGTGCGGCTGATCGAGGAGGGCGCGGTGATCGGGGCTCAGGTCATCTGGTTCGACGACTTCGACGCCAAACGCGACCCAAGCAATGCCGCGCCCCCAGATCAAATCATGCTGCTCGCCAGGTACGTCGCCGCATGGATGGCGTTTCGCATCATGAGTCACACAGGCAGCGTCCAACCGGTTGGTGGCACCGCAGTCTGGCAGGCGCTGTGCTTCGATATGAGCGCGCGAGAGGCGACCGGGCAGGAGAGAAAGCTCGCCAGCCGAATCCTGTTCCAGCGCGCCGTCAATAAGGACCCGGCGTTTCGGGTGGCACGCATCAATGTCGGCAATCGGCTGGCGGCCGTCGACATCGACCTGGCGATCGCTTACCTCGAACGGGCCTACACCGAAGCAAGGGCCAACAACAACTATGTGCTGGATTTGACCTACTACCATGCGGCCTACAACCTCGCGGCGACGTCGGCCCATGCTGCGGTCAGGAAGTCGACGGATGGTCGTCCCATGACGCAACGTTCAAGACACGGGCACGCGTTGCGCGCCATTGAACTGATCGACGAAGTCAGTAACAGCGTCCTGCAGGCCAATCGCAAACTTCAGGAACGAGCAATCCCGCTCCAGGGCGATAGGCGGGTCAAGGCGGCCATGACAGCGCTTAACAACGCCGGGGCACCCATTCGCGCGACGATGATCGGCGTCAGCGACTTCAATCACGGTCTGGAATTGCTCGCCCAGTGCAAGCAGGAGACGTCCGACGCACCGCTCGACGTCTACAACATGGCGGCGAGCTACACCATTCTCGCGCGCATCGCGGACATTTCAGGCAACGACGAGGCCCGGGAGCATTGCCTCAACAAGGCGCTTTCCTTGCTCAAGACCACGTTTCAGTTGTCGGGCGTTTATCGAAAGGATTTCGAGGAAGAACCCTTGTTCGAAATCGTCCGAAAACAGCGAAAGGATGAACTCGACGCGTTTCTCAGGCGCTTTGAGTTTGTCGACGACGCGCCAGCGCCGACACCCGCGGTCGAAAGAGAACTCGCTGCGTTTACCGCGATAGGCGACACGCACGCCGAGAAGCTCGCCGAGCTCGAAATCGAAACCGTAGCGCAGCTGTTGTTCAAAGCCGAGCGCGGGGATCAGCGCGCGGTGTTAACGGAGTCCTTGGCCGTGGACCCGGCGGTTGTTCTGGACTGGGCACGCTCCGCGGATCTTTCGAGAATTCTGGGGCTGGAGATCGCAGACGTGAATCTGCTGCGATTGGCGGGTGTGCAGTCGCTGACGGACCTGGCCGCTCAGGGTTGGGTGCCGCTGACCAAGCGACTCGCCATCTATGCGCGGTCGGTGTCGGCCGAGGCGCCGAAAGCCAGTCAGGTGCGTTCTTGGATCCAGCAAGCGTCGAGAACGACCAGGCCGATGATCCGCGAGGCGTGACAGCGCCTAATCACCACTCAAAAGGAGTTGGAAGTCATGGCAAACAAGGTTCGACCACTCAATTTTATTCAGGTCCGCAAGGGGTCCAGGTTGCTCGTGACCGTCGACCACCAGTTGGGCTCCAAGTACCGGCTCAGTGCGACGGCCTACCTGGACAGCGTCCAGAAGGACTCGTGGAGTCACAGCGAGCTCAAGGACAAGACGATTCGCTACGCGCTCACCAAGGTGGGCAACTACACCTTGCCCGTGTACATGACCGCGACCGGCGATGACAACAATGAGGTCGAGGTGACGGCCAACATCGAGAAGCCGGATGGCACCAAGCGCCCCAGGAGCAAATCGGCAACACTCACCGCGAAAAAGAAGAAGGACGCCGCGATGGTGCTGATTCTCGTGCAGGTTATCGCCTGATGTCGGTGGCACGACTCGCGCTAGTGCTCGGGCTCTCGCTGTCGTCCGCCGCGGCCCACGCGGCCTGTGACCTTTCGATGGCGCTCAGTGGTTGTGAGGCGGCCGTCGAGGCCGAGCTCGCGAAAGCGGGCGTGGACATCATCTCGCCGCAGCCAAGTATCGAAGACACCAAGACGGTGGTGATCAATGGCGCCCCCGACGTCCTCAATCGCTTCAACACGGGCCTGAGTTCAGCGCTGGCCAATGGCGAGCTCACCAACCTCGAGGACTTTCTGCCCAAACTCAACTTCTTTGCATTGGGTGGCGGGGAGGAGGCCGACGCCGTGGTCTTTGAGGTGAACCAGTTTCTCGGCTTGCCGACGGACGACGGTTACAAGCTCTCGGTGAAGCTGCTTCAGGCGGAGGTGTTTGATCCGCTGCTCATGGCGATTCCCGAGGCGCAGCGCGCCAATCTTCGGGACGAATTCGAAGATCAACTCAGCGACTTCGATGACGTGCAATTCTCGTTCGTCTACAGCCCCATGACGCCGAAGTGGGGCCGCTCCGATCATCAGTTCGCCGGAGACATCTTCGATGCGGTGCTTGAGGACACAGATACGTCCTTTCGCGACGCGATGCTCGCGGCGAACCTCGGCTACGCCCAGGCGCTCAATGCATTAACAGCAGAACTCTTCGTTGGCGACGACGACAATACCGTGGATGCGCACCTTGGCAGGGTCGGTGCACGTCTTGCGGCATCGGAAGGCGGCTGCAGGCAGCAGGTCGCCGCGTCCGGCGCGCTCGATGCCGCGCTGGCACGCGATCTCGATGCGGTTACGGGCCACGACCTCGTGTGTCTGTTGGCAGCGAGCCGCCAGGAGACTGGTCGGAGCGCCGACCTGAGCCCGGTTTCTGGGTCCGAGATGGCGGCCAGGAACGCGGAAGCGCAGGCACTGGTTCAGGGCTACCTGGACGCTTACGCGGCCTTGATCCGTGGCGCCTACGTTGAGCTGCAGCAGCACGTCGCGCAACTCGAGGACGCGGGGTTCTTCGTGATACCCGACCTCATCAACAATCAGCCACAGCTCAATCTCACGATCGACTACAGGGATCGGGACACGTTGGTCGGGCAGGACGAATTCTCGTTCAAGCTCACTTACGAAAAAGGCTTTATCAACATCAATGGCCTGCGCTCGTTCGAGGAGGCCTCGTGCGACGGCATCGGCATGAACGACTGTCTGGGCGCCTACATGACCGAGGAACGCCGATCGGCGATGCAGCGCGGTGACCGCCTGGCATTCAGTGCCGCGTTCAGTCGGCGGCAGGCATACAGCCGGACGTTTGATCCCGCAATGGCGGCCTTCGAGTTGCCTAGTGAGGAAAGCCTGCTGGCGTCATTGAGCTACGGGCGCTACGTGCGGTTTGGCGACAACGAGCGCGCGGCGACGCGTGTCGAGTTCAGCGCAAGCTACGAGGACGTGGACGGCGACACCATGCGCCAGGATCGTCTGTTTGCGACGACGACGTTCTCGCAGCAGATTACTGATGAGGCGGCGCTGTCGTTTTCTCTCGTGTATGCCAACAAGCCTGAGTATCGCGGCGAAGTGGGTACGGAGGTCTCGGCGAGACTGGGTATCAACTACAAGCTTTTTGACCCCAAGAAGGACAAGCCCTGATCTCGGAACTCACCATTTTCGCGTCTCGAGTACCGCATTAAGTCAAATCAAGGTGTAGTGACCGGCGATGCAGAGGCGCCTTGTCGGCATGAACGAAGACTCGACGACGCCAATTTGGCCTGTCCCGATCGACGCGTCACCGTTCTGACCGTCGCGAACCCGTGACATTGATCGATTAATTGGGGGTAAATGCGGCGAAAACCTTAAGTTCGCTGGGCGCTGGCCGCTGTTTGTCTTACCCACGACAAACCAGCGGGAGACATTGTCATGCGCCAGCGACAAGCAGGCTTCACTTTGATGGAAATGATCGGCGTTGTTGCCGTCATCGCCATCCTGGCCTCCATGGCCACCCCCATGATTTTCGATGCGATTCGTAACGCTCGTGTTACGGCATTCGTAGAAGACGTCAATGTGGCACGCACCGCTGTCGCGCGCTATTACGAGGATACGGGTCAGTTTCCGACCCACATCCCGACGGACACTCGCGACGGCCGCCGCACGCTCATCAGCAACTCGGCTTCCAACCCCATCGGTGGCTGGAATGGTCCCTACCTTGAAACGGATATTTCCAACCCGTTTGACGAAGGCGGCTACCGGGCGATCCTGACGAGCGGCAACGCCAACTACCAGTTTGACCTCGACGGTGACGGCACAATCGATACCACTACGGTTGCGGTAATGCGTATCGACAACGTCAGCGAAGCGCAGGCACGCAAGATCAGCGACATCCTCGACGGTGACGCCGATACGACAACAGGGAACGGGGCCTGGTACGCATCGGGCCGCGTCAAGAAGTTCGGCGCACGCCAGAACGACCGCCGCCTGTTGATCTTCCTGTCTCGCGAGTGATCGCAGCGACATTTCGCTGCAACCCATCGCCACAGGAGAAGCGGTGCAATGACTGCGCGCATGGACGAGACATCGGCTTACTGGAGTAAGCTGACCACACAGATCGCGGCAACCGAGCGGACCAAGATGACGCTCGGCAGCCGACTGCGCGCAGCCGGTTACATCACCGATGCGCAGCTGGACCTCGCACTGCGTGAGCAAAAGCGCAACGGGCGACTGCTCGGCGAGGTATTGATCGAACTCGGCTTTGTCTCTGCCGAGATCGTCACGCAGACGCTGGCCAATGAGGCGCAGACCGAGGTTGTGGACATCCGCAAGGCGGAAGTCCCCGACTCGGTTTTGCGCCTTGTCTCGTATGAGACCGCCAAGCGTTTCAAGCTCATGCCGTTCAATCAGGCGGACGGCATGCTCACCGTGGTCCTTTCCGATGCGTTCAACGTCGTCGCCATCGATCACGTCGAACGCGAGTCCGGACAGACCGTCAATGTCGTCACGGCACCTGAAGGCCACATCCTCGATGCGATTGCGCGGCACTACACACGTGACCGTTCGCTGGCCGACACGATCGACCAGATCATGCTCGACGGCACGGCGGCTTCCGAAGACGAGGCCGCCAACGAGTCGCCGCTCGTGCGTCTCGTGGACCAGCTCATTTCGCTGGGCATCAAGAAGGGCGCGACCGACATCCACATTGAGCCCGCTGAGAAGATCGTGCGCGTTCGCATGCGCATCGACGGCGTCCTGCGCCAGGAAGTGCTGATCCCGAAGCCGATCCAGTCGGCGCTCACAGCGCGCCTGAAACTCATCGCCGATCTCAACATCACCGAGAAGCGGACGCCGCAGGATGGGCGTATTCGCTTTGATTACGGCCAGCACTTTGTCGACCTCCGCGTGTCGACGCTGCCGACCAATGCGGGCGAGAGTGTCGTGCTGCGTATCCTCGATCGCAGCGCCTCGTCGCTCTCGCTCAATGACCTCGGGTTTACGCCGGCGCACAAGACCCACATGGAGGGCCTTGTGGGCATGCCCTACGGGATGGTGCTCGTCACGGGTCCGACGGGTAGCGGTAAGACGACGACGCTGTATGCGTCGCTCAAGCTCGTGGAGTCCGAGGAGCGCAGCGTCTTCACGCTCGAAGACCCTGTCGAGTATTCGCTCGAGGCCGTGCGCCAGACCCAGGTTCGGCCCGACATCGGCATGGACTTCGCGGCCGGCCTGCGCGCACTGCTGCGCCAGGACCCCGACGTGATTCTCGTCGGTGAGATTCGTGACCTAGAGACCGCGCAGCTCGCAACGCGTGCCGCGCTAACGGGGCACCTCGTGCTCTCGACACTGCACACCAACGACGCTGTGGGCGTGATACCGCGTCTCGTCGATATGGGCGTCGACCGCTACATGCTGCCCGCAGCCTTGTCTTCGATCATCGCTCAGCGCCTCGTTCGTGTGCTCTGCGACCACTGCCGTCGTCCCATGGATGACCCGCAGGGTCTCATCGAGCAGCTCGAGCTGACCGAGGACGTGCCCGCCGACGCGGAGCTCTGGGAGGCATCAGGCTGCCCGAACTGCAATGGCACGGGATTCCGGGGTCGCTCGGCGATCTACGAGATCCTGACGATTGACGAGCGCTTCCACGGCCCGATCATCACGGGGGCCAGTGCCGGCGAGCTCAAGGCGCTGGCAGCCGATGCCGGCATGGTGCCGATGCTCAAGGACGGTATCGCCAAGGCCGTCGCAGGTCTGACATCGCTCGACGAGGTGCTGCGGGTCGTCCGCTGAGTGCGCCATGCCGCAGTTCGCCTATCACAGTGTGGATCGGTTCGGTCGCAAGTACGACGGCACCATGGTGGCCGAGAACGAGCGTGTGCTGGACGCCAAGCTGCGCGACATTGGCTATTGGCTCATTGACGCGCGCGAGCAGTCGTCGCGCCAGAGCCGCAACAAGGGCAAGGTGCCGAGACGCGAGCTCATCGACTTCTTCACAGGCGCGACGTCTCTGCTCATCGCGGGAATTCCCATCGCGACGACCATCTCGGCGATGGCCGAGGAGACCGAACACCCGGCGCTCAAGACCGTACTCAAGGACATCAGTCTCAACGTACAGGCGGGTAACGAAGTATCCGCCAGCCTGCGAAGCTACTCCGGTGTGTTCTCGGAGCAGGTCTGCAACCTCGTTCGCGCGGGCGAGCAGAGCGGCAGCCTGACGCAGGTCTTCAAGGACATCGCCGAACACCTCGAATGGGTCGACCGCATCATGGCCGACGTACGTCAGGCGACGATTTATCCGTCCATGATTCTCTCGGCCGTAGCGGGGCTCGTGGCCCTGATGTTCGTCTTCGTGGTGCCACGATTCGCGGCGCTGTTCGGCGAGCTCGACATCGCGCTGCCAGCGCTGACACGTGGCGTCGTGCGCGTGGGCGAGATTGCGCAGAGTTACTGGTGGGTGGGCGTTGCTGCGATCATCGCCGCCATTGTCGCGCTGCGCGTCATCCGCGCGGCGCACCCGTCGCTGGCCTACCAGCTCGATAATGCCAAGCTCAACATGCCGGTGTTCGGCGGCGTGCGAAAAATGCTCGTGCAGTCGCAGTTCGTGCACAACCTTGCGCTCATGCTCAAGGCCGGTGTGCCGATTCTCGACGCACTCAAGCTCTCACGCGGCGTGAGCAACAACCTCGTCATGGACCAGGTCATCGACGAAGCCGTCACGACTGTCGAGAGCGGCGGGCGCATCAGCACGGCACTCCGTGACCAGCCCGTCATCTCGTCGCTCACGCTGCGCATGATCGTCGTGGGCGAGGACTCGGGCCGCATCGATACGACGTTGCAGCAGGTCGCTGATCGCTATGACGAGGAGATCCCGCGGCAGATCAAGCGCGTGTTCGCCATCGTTGAGCCCATGATCACACTCGTGCTCGTCGCGGTCGTCGGGCTGATTGCAGGCTCGCTGTTCCTGCCCATGTTCGCACTCATCTCGGGGCTCAACGCATGAACCGGCAACGCGGTTTCACACTCATGGAGATGATCGCGGTGATGGCGATTCTTGCCGTCCTGTCCGCGATTATCGCGCCGAGCATCGTTGACACGGTCAACGACGCCTACGCCAAGGCCGAAGACGCGAATCTCGATCAGATTGCCGACGATCTCGAGCGCTACATCCGCCGCAACGGGGCGATCCCGTCGGGCAATGTCGGAGACTGGAGCAATGCGCTGGCCACGCTGAGCAGCGCACCGGCGACGCAGCTCTCGGCGAATCGCCGCGGCTACCAGCGTTTGCTCTACTTCGATCCCAACTTCTTCGGCGGCGGCGGCTTTGGCGGCTACGTCCAGGCCGGCGGCTTGACCGTGCCGCCCGCATCGCCGCGCGTCATGATCATCTCGGACCTGCGCGGCAACGTGGCGGGGCAGGGCAACAACGCGGGCCGCTTCGAGGACATCTGGAACCAGAATCCCGGCGCCCGCATCGTCGAAAGCGACACCGTCAAGATTCGACGCATCAACCTGGGGCACCTGTTCAAGGAAGTGCTCATCAGCACCAACTCGCTGAATGCGCCGGGCGTGTCGCTCAACGGTGCACCCGCGATCGCCGTCCCCGCCGCGGTGGGCACCGTCGACGGCCTGCTGCTGCTCTATGTGCTCGAAGACACACGCCTGTCGCTGCTCGGCGATCCGTTCCCCGTGGGTGGTCTGCAGAGCGTGTACAAGGTCAAGGAAGACCTCGGGCTGCGCTATGAGGACGCGGGCGGCACACCATCCTGGGTGCTGCCATGAGCATCGAGTTCGCCATCGAATGGGCCTATGGTGATTTCCACATCGCGCGCCTCAAGGGCGGCGAGGTCGAGGCGAGCTGGAAATCGCCCACGCCGGTCACGGACCTGTCCGAACTGCAGGCCGCCATGACAGCCGCCGCAGGTGTCGTTGAGCTGGGCCGTGGTGGTTCGGTCGCCATCGCCTACGAAGACGACCTTCACACACACGAGTTTCTCGAGCTGCCATCGATGTCGCGGCGCGACCGCATTCGCTTCCTGCAGCGCTACGTCGACAACAACAAGCCGTTCGACTCGCGCGCGGCGTGGCGCGCGCATCCCGTCAAGCGCAACAAGATCAACGGCGCACTGCTGCACCTCATGCCGCACTCGATCATCGAGGCGCTCATGCGCGTGTGCAGCGACTTCTATCTCGTGCCAAAACTCATGGTGCCGCTCACGGAGATCATGTCGCGCTTCGTGCCGATGCTTGAGTCGGAGCAAGACGGCGCGCACCTGCTCATAGCCCTTTTCGACAGCCGCACGCAGATGCTCATCGCGAACGAAGCGGGGGAGATTCTGTTCGTCCGCGAGCTGAGCTATCCCTGGACGGCGGAGACGCACGGGCGCCTCGTCGTCGATATCAATCGCACCATCGGCTACGCCAAGCAGCGCATCGGTGGCGGCATCAATCAGGCCTGGGTGCTGGGCACCGAAGCCGAGGCCGTGTGCCAGTCACTGGCGGGTCGCATCGATGCCTCGGTGCGCTTCGACAAGCGCTCCGTCGAACGCGAGTTCTGGATGCGCCAGGTTGCCGTACTGCCCCTGAGCCTTCACAGCAACTTCATTCCGCGCCTCGCGCGTCGCTCGATCACGGGCAAGACGATGGTGCGCGCGGGCCTGCTCATGACGGGTGTCGTCATCGCCGCGACGCTTGGCGTCGTCGGTGCCGTCGAGGGCGCGATCTGGCGCGACCGCACCGATGTGGTCGAGCTCATGCAACGCATCGAGGAGCGGCGCGAGCAGATCGAGGTGCTCGAGAACGACGTTGCGCGCATGGATGCTGAGGCCCGCAAGCTCGACATCCTCAACCTCGATGCGTTCAACCTGCCGGGTCTCTTCCTGAGCCAGCTCTCTGACATCGTGCCCGAGGGGCTCGTCGTCACGGAGGTGCGCATTGGGAAAGCGGAGCGGGGCTGGGACCTCGCGATTCGGGGGCACTCGACGGTGTCGCTGGGCGACATCGCGCCGCTGTTGTCATCACTCGAGGCGCGCCTCAGCGGCCCGCCCTGGAACGGCAACATCGTGCGGTCCTGGGAGGCCGCCTGGATGCAGCAACTCGAGCAAGGCATGGCCGCAGGTCGCGGCGATGTCGGCTTTGAAATCGAAGGACAGTTCCGATGAGCAGCCTGCGCGACGACTACGATCCGACCGATGTACCGTTGAACTCCTCGGCGATCATGAAAATCGACACGAGCGGTTTCGACCTGGCCATCGAAGACGACATGGCGTCCGCCGAAGGCCCGGCCGTCAACGCCGATTCCCTCGAGCTCGCGCCCGAGCCAACCGCCAGTTTCGTTGTGTCGCCCCGCGTGCAGGTGCAGCGTGCACTCAACCGGATCGTCTACCGCATCTACCGCAGCCGCCCGCTGCAGCTGGCCTGGGCCGCGGTCATCGTCGCCTGCCTGGCGCTCATGACCTACTCGCTCACGACGCGAGTCGATCATATCGACGACAACATCCTGCTGCTGGCCGAACTCGGTGAGCTCGATACGCAACTGTTAAGTATCAGCCGCAAATGGTCGCTAGAAGAGATGAAGGCGCTGGAGCAGAGCGTGGCCAGCGCGGACACGCGACGCGTGTTTCTCGACTACCGCAGCCTTGCGATCTGGCTGCGGGAAAAGGCCGCATTCGCTGAGCAGCTCGGACTGGAGTTCGGCTACAGCCTCGGTGGCAGCGAAGCCTCGCAGATCGAGGACATGTACGAGGTGCCCGTGCTCGTCACGCTGAGCAGCAACGCAGAGAACGGCGAAGCCTATCTGCGCACGCTGGAGTTTCTGAAGCGCGTGGTCAGCACGCCGTTCTACGTGGAAATCACGGAGACGGCGCTGACCGGAGAGGGCCGCGGCGCACGCCAATTGCAGGCGACGCTGCGGGTCTGGGTTCACAGCTCGGTCAAGGCCGTTTCGAACGATGCTCAATAACCGCTGGTTTGTCATCGCGCTCTCCGTCGCCGCCCTGGCGATGGTTGGCTTGCGTGTGGTCAAGCCGCTGCTGGCGGACCGCGAGGCGCCGTTTATTCCTGACGATCCTGACTACTACGCGCTAGACATCGACAGCGAACTCACGGGAACCGGTATCGACACGCCGCTTCAGGGTCTGCAGTTCGACTCGGCGCAGCGCGATATCCGCAGTATCGATGTCGCGTCGCTGCAGTGGCAGGAGCGCCCGGGTCGCGACCCGTATTCTCCCGCGCCGCGCGTGACCGAGGCCGTGCTCGACGCAGTGCGCGCGGACGTTTCGAAACCAGTGATGACTCCCAGCGCGATTCGTTGGCCTGCAGTGACTGCGGTCGTCGATTCGCGCAAACACCAGTACGCCGTCGTGGACGGCGTCATCCGCAAACCTGGCGAACGCTTTGGCGGATTTCGGCTTGCCGAAGTCGGTGAGCGTGGGGTGCACGTCGTGCACGCCGCCAGCCAGCAGTCGCGGCACCTGAAGGTAGATGCACAATGAAGGCAACAACGACAACGGCACGCCCCTGGCTGTGGCTGGTACTGGCTGTAGGAATTAATGGCTGCGCCACGGCACCGCCCGAAACCCGGGACTACAACGCGGAACGCGCGGTTCGCGATGAACTGTGGTCGAGACCGCCCGCACCGGCGCCAGCGCCCGTCGTGCCTGTTGTTGAGCCGGTCGCCGATCCCGACCCCGAGCCGCTGTACAGTTTCGTGGCTGACGACCTGCCCATTGCGCAGGCCTGTCGCCTGTTTGGCAAGGCTTACGACCTCAACATGGTGATCGAGCCCGACGTGACGGGATCGGTCAGCGTCGACCTCACGAACCTGCCGTTCGCCGAGGTGATGGAGTCGATGTTGGGCGCCAACGGCTACTTCTGGGAGCGCCGCGGCAACATCGTTTACGTGCGTTCGCGTCAGACGCGTGTCTTCACGATTGACTACATCCGTCTCGTGCGAACGGGCGCAGGCTCGAGCCAGGCCCAGGTCAGCTCCAGCGCGCAGGTCGGCGGTAGCGGCGGCCTGGGTGGGGTTGGCGGTGTCGGTGGCGCGGGCGGCGGTGGCGCCGGCGGTGACGGCGGTGCGGCCGGTGCCATCTCAATCCAGCAGTCCGATACCGTCGATTTCTGGCTCGAACTCGAGGAGCAGCTCGAAAAGCTCGTCTCCGAGGAAGGCCGTCTGGTCGTCAATCGCCTGTCGGGCACGGTACAGGTCACTGATCAGCACCGTCGTGTGCGCGAGATTGGCAGCTTTATCGATGAACTCAACAAGGCGATCTACCGCCAGGTCGATATCGAAGTGAAGATCGTCGAGGTCACGCTCAACGAAGACGAAGCGCTCGGCGTCGACTGGTCGCGACTCGTGACCAACGGTGATGGCGAGTTCGTTAACGGCAATTTGTCGACGATCATCCTGAGCCCTGCCGGGGGTCTGGACGCGTTGCCCGCATCCGGTCGCGTCAGCTTCACGGACATCGACGGTGGCCTCAATCGCATCACGGCGGTTGTGGAAGCGCTGCAGGAACAGGGCAAGGTCGACATCGTGTCGCAGCCGCACATCCGCACGCTCAACAACCAGGCGGCACTCATCAAGGTGGGTACGGACAGAACCTTCTTCCGCAAGGAGCAGTCGACGGCTACGACCACCGCCGGCGCGCAGACGTTTGCCACGGACATTCCGCAGGTCGTGACCGAAGGCATCGTGTTGTCGATCACGCCGCAGGTGTCGGAGTCGGGCTGGATCACGCTGGACGTGTCGCCCGTTATCACGCGCGTGTCGAGCGTGAGTGAAGTACTCGATGACAACGGCAACGTGCAGTCGGCGGCACCCAACCTCGATATCAGCCAGACCTCGTCGCTCGTGCGCGCACGTAGCGGCGAGACGGTGGTGATCGGCGGCCTCATCCAGAGTCAGCAGACAGAGGCGCGCCGTGCCGTGCCCTTCCTCTCGAAGATCCCGCTGCTGGGTGGACTGTTCCGCTCGAACTACACGATCGAGGCCCGTAAGGAGCTCATCGTCATGCTCACGCCGAGGCTCGTCAGCTCATAGACAGCGGGGCGGT
The DNA here is from genome assembly GCA_039821605.1 of Pseudomonadota bacterium. GTDB lineage: Bacteria > Pseudomonadota > Gammaproteobacteria > Steroidobacterales > Woeseiaceae > CALBPI01. The sequence continues at coordinate 311,224 of JBCBNV010000002.1, forward strand.
TGCACCGGCTGGTGCACCCGCCGGTTGTATTGCCGCGCGCACCCGCTGTAGGTTGCCGGCATGACAGCGACCAAGACTTATCCAATCTGGATGCTAAGGCTCGTACCCGGCGGACGCTGGGGCCGCTGGTTCGCAGCCGCCATCATCCTGCTCGTCGGGCTCGCCATCTACGCTCCGGCCGTCTCGATGGTCGCCGAGGATCCCGTGCGCTGGCGAAACTACTTCGCCTGGGCGCCGGCGCTGTTTTTTGTTTGCGCCGTTGCCTACATCGTGCCGACGTTTCACTACATCACGGGCCGCACGCACCGCGCGCTCGATCAGCTCGCGCCCTATTTTCGCAGCCGCGATGCGCTGGCCGCTGCGCACGCGAGTATCGATCAGCGGTCGGTGTTCTGGTTTGTCCGTGTCGCTCTGTTCTCCATTGCGCTCTGGCTGATCCAAAGCCGACTGCTGGCCGGTAGTTGGGACTACATGTGGCAGCGTGCGGGCGAAGGCTACGTCGCGATCGTCATGGACTTCGGGTCCTTGCCGGTGTGGTTGACAATGAATACGGCGATGAGCGCGCTCGTACAGAATGCGCTGACGTTTCGAGGGCTGATGCCAAAGCTTGCGACCAACATTTTTGAACCAAAGAGCTTCATGCCAATAGGTCGCATGGCCGTGACATCGACGCTCGTGGTGGTCGGTGCGATGGCCTCGTTGTCGATCATGTGGATCGACGGCCCGACCAACTTGTGGACTACGCTGCCCGGGCTGCTGATCTTCGCGCCGCTGCTCGTGCTGCTGTTGCTGCTGCCCGTTTGGCCATTGCACCGGGAGTTGTTGCGACAACGCATGGAAGCCGTGGCTGCGGCGCAGGCGCAGGTGCAGGCGCATTGCACGGCGACTGAAGAGGAAGGCGGCCAGCTTGCCCAGGCCTTGTCACTGCGTCGCGAGGTGTCGCGCCTGCCCGTGTGGCCCTTCGATGTCGGTGCTGTGACGCGATTCGTGAGCTACGCCGTGATCGTACCGCTGACCTGGGCTGGCGCGGCGCTCATCGAGATGCTCGTGAACACACTGCTCGAATGACGTTTGAGCCTACAAAAAAAGGCTAAACCTGATCGCCGAGCCGCCGCTATGAGGGGTAGCGGCGCATGACATAACGCGCCTACAAATACCTTCCAGGAGCGCAAGTCATGGAAATCGCAGATATTTCACAGTCCGTCTCCGTCAAGACGGCCCGTCGCGCCCAGCTTTCGAGCTCGAGCGTCTTGGCCTCGCCCAAGAACGAAGCCCCCGTTGCCGAAAACACCATCCGTGCACTCGATGCGCTGCGCACCGAGCTGCGTGGTGCCTTGCAGGCCCGCTTTTCGACAGGCTACGGCGCACCCGCATCCGCCTTCTCGGCGTTCGCGCCCGAAGTCGGCGTCGACACCGTCGGCGACGAAACGGTCGCCGCCGCCAAGCAGGTCGCAGAGAGTGCGCCGGGCCGCGCCGAGACGTTCCTCGTCGCCTTTCGCGCCACCGTGGCGCGCGCCTTCGAGGCCGTCCGCCAGAATTTCGCGGGTCGCGAAGACGTGGGTGACATCGATGCCGTCGAGCAGGTGGTCAACCGCGGTATCCAGGGTCTGACCCGCGATACCGCCGACCAGACCGAGTCTGCAACGCGTGTACTCGAGGTCGACTCAAAGGTGCGCGAGGCCTCGACGATCCGCATCCGCACGCAGGAGGGCGATACCGTCAAGATTCGCCTGCGCAACGTCGAACAGTTTTCGGCCACGGATACGAGCCGATCGGGCCCCGACGGCACGGCGACGAGCACGCGTGTCGATGCGTCCCAGTCGCGTCGCGTGAGCTTTAGCGTTGAAGGCGACATCAACAGCGACGAGCGCGCTGCCATCGAGGACGTTCTGGCGCAGGCCTCCGAGATAGCCGACGAGTTTTTTGGCGGTGACCTCGCGGCGGCATTCGAGAACGCGGCCGAGTTCGAGTTCGACAGCGAGCAGCTGCAGCGCGTGAACCTGCGCTTCCGTGTCCAGGAGGAGCGCAGCGTGCGCTTCGCCGAGGAGGTCGTCACGAGCCCCGCGGAGCGCCTCGATGACACGGCCCCAGGTCCCGTGAAGATCCCGGTGCCGTCGATCGCCGATCTGGGTCCCATCATCAATCGTCCGGCGCCTGTGGGTCCCGCGATTCCGTTTGTCCCGGCTCAGCCCGAGTCCGCTGACATCCAACCGATCAAGGCCGAGCCCGTGGTCGATAACGTGGCCGAGGCGGCACCGGTTGTTGAAGCCGCACCCGAGCCGGCCGTCGAGAAGGCGCCCGTCAACACGGACGCACTCAACGGCTTTTTCGCGTTCGTGTCCAATTTCCTGAGTGAAACGACAACGGCGTTCCAGGTGGCCGGTGAGTCGAGCAAATTCTTCTTCAGCGAGTCGTTCAAGCTGACGCTGCTGCGTGAGACATTTGTGGCGGCTGCGCCCGAGTCGCAGGAAACTGCAGCCGAGACGGCAGCAGGTATCGTCGACAAGCTGCTGGAGGTCGATGCCACTGCCGCCCAGGCTGAGGTCGAAGACAACGAATGAGGCCTGACGCAGGCAACCCCGCCGCAGCGGGGTTGCCTGGTCTGGCTTGTCGGCAAACGACTGCCGGCACTGCGGTACTAAGTCGGCGTGACGTGACCATTGCGAATGCGAATCCGCGTACCGTCGAAGCGCGTCAGTGTGAACCCTTCGAAGTCCGCCTCATTGAGGGTGCGTGACTTGTCCTGGAGCAGCGCGATGGCTTGCTGTTCGCCCACCACGAGTCCCTCGACGCCGTCCTGGCGGTAGTGCACGCCAGCGGCATCGCGACCGATGGCCACGTTGTTGGCCACCTTGTTGAGCTCGCCACCCACCGTGAGATCCGGCCCCGTGTAGGGCAGCAGGGACGTCCCGTCGTCATTGCAGACGACGGGATTCGGAATCACGTAGTCCTCGTTGAAGAACGCCTTGAGCACGGTGACGCAGGCGCCCGCGACGGTTGCGTGTCCGGCCGGGTAGGACGGGTGCGTCGGTGAACCCTCGGTGTAAGCCTGCGGCAGGAAGTAGGTGCCGTTGCGGCTGCGGGCGAGGTTGACGGCTGCGCAGTTCAGGATGTCGTCGTTGAGCTCGTAGTGGCGCTGGCCTGTCATGTGGAAGTGCACGCGACCGCCGTAGGCTTCGGGCCGCAGCAGGCGGTGCACACGCCACTTCTGGAACCAGGCGCCGCTGAGCGCGAGGTTGCCGGCGGTGCTCACGAGATCGATGACGAACGGGCCACCCAGGCTCGTAAAGGATCCCTGATTGCCGATCGAGCTCGTGTACGGGTTGCCCGGGTCAATAGCGGTGCCGCCGTAACCGAGCAGAATGAGTGCCGCGTTCAAATAGGCCTGGTAGAGCACGTCGCGGTGCACGTATTCCGACAGTGCGCGGTTGTCATTGATGTAGCGTTTCGGACCGAACACGAGCGTCTCGGCCGGTGCACCGCCGCGTTGCACGTTAAGCCAGTTGGCCGCGTCCGTCATGAAGTCGACGCCGGGCAATCCGGCCTCGTAGCGCTGCACCACGTCGACGGGACCAAAGCTGAAGTCTTGCCAGAGAAACTGGCTGATGTAGGGCCCGATGAGGTCGCCGGGCGTTTCGCCGCGAAACAGCGTGCCCGCAGTCAACGCGCCGCCGATACTCGGGCCCGGTGTGGCGGAGAAGTTGTTGAGGTCGGCGACGGCCGCAGCGATGGTCGGGTCGCTGTCGTAGCGGCTGAACGGGACATCGCGCGTCAGCGCCTGCCAATAGACTTCGCCTTGTTCGCCCGCGAGCCTGGCGCTGCGGAAGCGGTGCGACGGCGGCATGCGCGTGGCGTGGCTGTCGAGGCCCGCGACTTCGTAGCGAAATGCGCCCTGCGGGTTGGCCAGTCGCCGCGCGGCACCGGGGTCGAGGGGGATGGCGTCGAAGTCGGCCTTTCTGCCGCGGCGCATGGCGCGGCGCAACGCGCGGAATGCCGACGGCTGCACCTCACCGTACTGATTGCTGGGCAGCGTCTTGGTGAAACTCGCGTAGAAGCGCTGATCCGAGTAGCGCTGCTCGTCATTGTTGTCGCGCTGCACGCCGCCAGTGAGCGTTTCGAGGAAGTGCTGCTGGGCGGCTTGGATGCGCAGGTCGCGCGCGGCACGCACACGACGATCGGGACCATTGGGGACGTCGACGGACGGGTCGATGTCGAGGGGGCGGAAATCGTCGGCCTGCGCGGCGCCGGCTGCGAGACCACCCGTGGCGGCACCGGCCACGGCGGCCCCCATCTTCAGGAAATTGCGGCGTGAGGTTGCAGTGCCTGAGTCATTGCAGTGCGGGTTATCCGTGCTGGCGGTCTGGTCGACGGTGTTGTCACTTGGCTTCATGAGTGGTTCATCCCTGCTTGTTGGTGTTGCGATTCGTTACGAGCCCCTTCACACCGACAAACCCGATGCCGCCACTAGCCTACTGTCGGCTGCGTGGCCGTCGTCCCACGGTCGCGGTGTCGGACACCCCTATCGTCACCGTCATGCGTGCACCTTGCGCGCGGCGTTTGGCCACCGTTGATCCAGTTTCGAGCGCCGTTGCGGTACATTAGTCAAAATCACTTGCCGTACCTGTCAATGACCCTGACCATCCCCGACTTTTCGAGCGCGCGTGTGCTTGTCGCAGGCGACGTCATGCTGGACCAGTACTGGTTCGGTGCAACGGGGCGAATCTCGCCCGAAGCACCCGTACCCGTTGTTCATGTCGATCGCGACGAAGAGCGCCCGGGTGGCGCCGCCAACGTTGCCGTGAACCTGGCCATGCTCGGTTGTGGGACCGGGCTTGTGGGCATCGCCGGTGAGGACGCCGCTGCAGAGCGGCTGTCTGCCACGCTCAGTGAGCGCGGCATCGACACGGCGCTCACCCGTGACCCCGGCCGTCCCACGACCACCAAGCTTCGAGTGCTCTCGCGCAACCAGCAGCTCATCCGGCTCGACCGCGAAGAGACGCCCGCGACGGCTGTGTCACTGGGGCCTGCGTTGTCGGCACGACTTGACGACGCCGACGTGGTGATCCTCTCGGACTACGGCAAGGGCGCCTTGCGCGATGTACCCGCCCTGATCTCGGCCTGTCGCGATGCGGGATTGCCCGTGCTCGTCGACCCCAAGGGCCACGACTTTGCGCGCTACGCGGGGGCCACGGTGATCACCCCGAACGAGTCAGAATTTCGCGCCGCGGCCGGTGACTGGCGCGACGATGCGGGGCTCGTCTCCCGGGCCGAGCAGATGATCGACGCACTCCATCTGGGCGCGCTGCTCATCACACGCAGCGAGCGCGGCATGCTGCTCGTGCGCGCCGACGCGGAACCCTTCTTCCTCTCGACCGAGGCGCGCGAGGTCTACGACGTCACGGGCGCCGGCGACACCGTGATCGCCACACTGGCCGCAGGGCTCGCGGCCGGCCAGGACATGACTGACGCTGTGGCGCTGGCCAACCTGGCCGCAGGGCGCGTCGTCGGCAAGATTGGTGTGGCCGGGGTCACGCCCTCGGAACTGCGCGTGGCGCTGCACCGTCGTGGCAAGGGCGGACGCGAGCCCGTCGACGCCGACGCCCTCGCGGCGCTCGTCGCGGAAGCACAGCTGGCGGGCGAGCGTGTGGTCATGACCAACGGCTGTTTCGATGTGCTGCACGCGGGCCATGTCGCCTATCTTGAGGAGGCGAAGTCACTGGGCGATCGCCTCATTGTCGCCGTCAACGACGATGCATCGGTGACGCGGCTCAAGGGGGCGGGGCGCCCGATCAATTCGCTTGAAGACCGTATGCTCGTGTTGTCTGGCCTGGCGGCCGTGGACTGGGTTGTCCCGTTCTCCGAAGACACGCCCGCAGCACTCATCGGCCACGTGCTGCCCGACGTGCTCGTCAAAGGTGGCGACTACGCCGTCGCCGACATCGCGGGTGGCGAGGCCGTGATCGCCAACGGTGGTGAGGTGCGCGTGCTGGCGTTTCGCCCGGGGCGCTCTTCGACCAACATTATCGAGCGCATGCGTGCGGCCGAGGGCAACTGAGCGCGCATGATGCGCTTGTTCTACAACGTGCTCGTCTTTCTCGGCTTACCGCTGGCGGCCGTGTACTGGGGCTGGCGTGCGCTGCTGGATTCGCGGTTTCGCGGCCGCTGGTATCAGCGTTTCGGCTTCGGCTACCCGAAGCGCGATGCCTCTGCGCGCCAGATCTGGATCCACGCCGTGTCCGTGGGCGAAGTCCAGGCTGCAGCGCCGCTCGTGCGCGCCTTGCAGGAGGCAGTACCCGATGCGCGCGTGCTGATCACGACCGTGACGCCGACGGGCGGCGATCGGGTACGCCTGTTGTTTAAGGACGGTGTCGATCACGCCTACGCACCCTATGACATTCGGCCGGCGGTCCGACGGTTCTACGACCTGGTGCGACCCGACCTCGCGATCATCATTGAGACGGAACTCTGGCCGAATCTCTATCACGCCGCCGGCGTGCGCGGGATTCCGCTCGTGCTTGCGAGTGCGCGCATCTCACCACGTTCGATGCCGCGCTACCGCCGACTGGTCGGGCTGTTCCGCGACGCCTTGTCGAACGGCATCATCATTGCCGCGCAGAGTGAAGTGGATCGACAGCGATTCGTCGAGCTGGGGGCGCCCGAATCGCGCACGTTCGTCAGCGGCAACATCAAGTTCGACCACCGGCTCGATGAGGGCGTGACACAGGCGGGCGCCGAACTCCGTGCTTCGAGCTTTCCGGGGCGCCCCGTTTGGGTCGCCGCGAGTACGCACGCCGGCGAAGAGGAGGTGCTCGTTGACGCCCACCTTCGCCTGCGCCAGCGTTGGCCCGATGCGCTGCTGGTGCTGATTCCGCGCCACCCGGGGCGCTTCGATGACGCCGCCGGCCTGCTCGACGAGCGGCATGTGAGCTATGTGCGCCGAACGGATGCCGTGCCGGTACCCGCTGAGGCTGCCGTGTTGCTCGGTGACACGATGGGCGAGGTCAATCTGTTTTACGCGGCTGGCGATGTCGCGTTCGTGGGCGGCAGCCTCGTGCCCGTCGGCGGGCACAATCTGCTCGAGCCGGCGGCGCTGTCGCTACCGATCCTGGTGGGACCGCACCTGTTCAACAGCGAGGACATCGCGGGCATGTTCACGGAGTGCGGTGCGGCCGAGGTTGTGACCGACGCAGGCGAGATCGTGAACGCTGTGGACAGCCTGTTTCGCCGCGAACACCTGCGCGAGACGATGGGCGGAAAGGCTCGCGCGCTGGTCAGCGACAACCGTGGTGCGGTCGACCGGCTGCTGGAGCGGCTCGAGCCACTACTCGAAGAGAGCGCACCGCGCACCGCCTGACGGCTGCGGCAAAGGGCGGCGTGACCGAATCAGCCTTCGAGCAGGCTGTTGATGCGCTCGAGATCCTGAATCTGCAACGAACCTGAGGCCTGCTTGAGACGCAGAACGTTGAGCAGGTAGTCGTAGCGGGCGCGCAGGTACTGCGTGCGTGCATTGAAGAGCTGTCGCTGCGCATCAAGCACATCTACCGTCGTGCGCGTGCCGACTTCAAAGCCTGCCTGCGTGGCTTCCAGCGCCACCTCGCTCGACTTCAGCGCCTGTTCGAGCGCCTTGGTACGCGAGATTTCCGCCAACACGCCGAGGTAGGAGTCCCGCGCCAGGCGTTCTGTCTCACGCGCGATGCGCTGGGCGCGTTCGCGCGCGGCGCGGTGCAGATAGACGGCTTCACGAACACGCGACGAGTTGGTGCCGCCCGCAAAGATCGGTACGTTGACCTGCAGCGAGATCGAGTCCTGGTCGCTGCTCGAGAAGAAGTCCTGGAACGGCGCGCCGTTGTTCGACTGTTCCTGCTCGTTCTCATTGCTTGACCGCGAGACGACGAGATCCAGCGTCGGCATGTGCGACGAACGTCGGGAACTGACCTCCTTGCTCGCGATATCAGCCGAGATGCGGCTCGCGATGAGGTCAAGGTTCTGCTCGAGCGCCTGTTGTACCCACTGCTCCTCGTCGGCGGGCGTCGGCGGCGTCAGCGGTACGCTTTGGCCCGGCTTGGCGAGGTCGCCCGCGCTGCCACCGATAAACTCTGCAAGCAGGTTCTTGGCATTGGCCAGCGCGCGCTTGGCGGCGATCTCGTCGGCGACAGCCTGGTCGAACGCGGCCTGCGATTCCTGGACGTCCGTGATGGCGATCAGGCCCACCTCAAAACGCTTCTGCGCCTGGTCGAGCTGCTTGGCAATGGCGGTCTTGTTGGCTTCGCTGGCCTCAAGCGAGTCTTCAGCCGCCAGCACGTCGAAGTAACGTTCAGCGACGCGCAGCATGAGGCCCTGCTGTGCGCCTTCGTAGTTGGCCTCGGCTTCGGCAACACGCTTGTCCGCTTGCTGCAGACCGATGAACTGGTCCCAGCGGAACACGGTCTGGCGCAGCTGCAGCTGCCAGAACGTCGACTCGACGTTTTTCGATTCGAAGGGAGTCACGACCTGCACAACGTCGCCGCTGGGCAGCGTCTGGGGGAAGGCCTGCACACCGCCGCTTTCCGAGCGCGTCTCGCTGCCGGTTGCGGTGATCTGCGGGAACAGCACGCCGCGGGCCTGGGGGCGCAGCTCGCTGTTGGCCAGCAGGTTAGCTTCCGCCTCGCGGATCTGGGGGTCGGACTGCAATGCGCGTTGGTAGACGTCGAGCAGGTCCTCGGCGCTGGCTTGTGGGGCTGCGGTGCACGCGAACACGGTCATGGCAGCGCCCGCGAGCGCCGCGCGGAAGCGGGGATTAGTCATGGTTTTCTGGCTTCGTGCTGGTGTTATAGTACGGTAATACACTATAGCGCCTCTAAGGCGTGGTCAATAGCGCGGTAGCTCGGGGTCAACGTCAGTCGACCAGCGGTCTATGCCGCCCGTTACGTTATAGATGCCGCTGCGGCCCAAATGGATGAGAAAGGCCGCCGCCTGGGCACTTCGCATGCCACCGTGGCACAGGACGGCGACGGGGCGGTCCGACGGGACCTCTTCGACTCGGGACTGCAGCGTGCCCAGAGGAATGTTGAGGCTGCCCTCGATCTGCACGATGTCACGCTCCCAGTCTTCGCGCACATCGAGCAGACACCAGTCGCGTTTGCCCAGCTCGGGTGCGAGTTCGGTGGGCTTGATTTCCGGCAGGCTCAAAACTCGAAGCTCGGCTGCGGCGCAAAACCGACCAAATACGGCAGCTGTGTCTCCAGCAGGTCCTCGGCGTACCAGCGATCCTCGGCCGCACGTTGTACCAGTCGTGCGGTCATGGCGGGGGCGGCACCCTCGACGACGAACAGCCGGCCCTCAAGGTCGAGCATGTGCTCCAGAACGTTGGAACCCCGGGCGATGGCGCCTCCCACGACAATCACGTCAAAGCGTTCTTCGGGCAGGCCCGCGGGTGCTTCGGCTTCGTGCACGGTCACGCGGTCGACGCCCGCCTGGCGCAGGTTGTTGCGTGCGGCTTCGGCGAGCTCACCGACGCGCTCCAGCGTGGTGACGTGACCGCCGAGCAAGGCCATGCAGGCTGCGAGATAGCCACTGCCTGTGCCGATCTCGAGCACACGGTCGCCGGGCTGGACGGCTACGGCTTGCAGGATGCGGCCGTCGATACGCGGCGAGAACGTGCGTTGCCCGTAGCCGATCGGCACCCCGGCGTCGGCGTAAGCCGCGTCGCGCCACGCGTCGGGCACGAAGTGCTCTCGCGGCAGCCGGATCATGACCTCGAGAACGGCATCGTCGAGTACGTCAAAACTGCGGACTTGCTGCGTCACCATCTGGTGCCGCGCATGCTCAAAATTCATGTTCTATTCCGTCCCCTTGGAAACGGCGCGATTATCCCACAGGCCCTGTTGCCCCGGTAGCCGGGACGAAACTCCCAGCCGCCTCACGTTATGGTCAAAACGGACAATAATGCGGGGGTAAATGGGCTACGCTCGACTTCGAATAACAGAACAAGCGGTGCAGCACACAAGACACCGTATGCATCGCCGTGCAACGGCCCGCAGGGACCGCGGTCGGCGGTGGCGCGTGATGGCCCAGGTCAGGCGCGACGCGACGACGTGCCATACGTCGCGCGGTACGGCGCGTGCAGCCGCAGAGGTTAGGCCATCTTGTTGACTCGCCTGGACACGCTCACGATAGCGCTCGCATCTGCGGTGCTTGTACTCGGCGTACTCGTGCTCGTGTACTGGCGTAGGCAGCGGGCACTGCGCGCGCGGCTCGCGCGGTTGTCGGGCGAGGTCCGTGATGCAGCCTCGGATTCTTTTGTGGGTCGCCGGCTCGACACCGATGCCGATGACAGCTTGGCGCCGATCAACCAGACCATCAACCAGCTGTTTGATGCGCTCGGCGAAAAAGAACGCGAGCTGGCCGACCGCGACGTCTGGTTCACGCGCTTTGCGGGTGCGCTGCCCGAAGTCACGCTGATCCACAACGAACGCATTCTGTTCGCCAACGAAACAGCCGCGGCATTGCTGGGCGTTGAGGCCCGGCAACTCGTTGACAAACCCGTCACAGATCTCGTCAAACCACCGTACCGCGCGCTCGTGCGTGAGACCACAGCAAGGCGGCTCGCGGGCGAGCAGGTGCCCGAGCGTCAGGAGCTGCAGCTCATCAGTGCCGAGCACGGGGCGCAGTGGGTCGAGGCCAGTGGTGTTCTGACGACCTACCGCGGGCAACCGGCCGTGCTCACGGTGGCGCGCGACATCGGCTACCGCAAGTCGGGCGGCGACCCGGACGCGGGCAATGGCGTGTTGCCAATGGCGCTTGAAGGCATCGCCGAGTGCATCGTGACCACGGACAAGCAGGGCGTCGTGCGTTGGATGAACAGCGCCGCCGAACAGACACTGGGCGTGTTGCGCAGCGACGCCGTCGGTATGCCGTTTGGCCAGATCGCCACGCTCGTCGACGAGATCGATTTCAAGGCGCTCGGCAATCCCGTCGAGCGCTGTCTCGCGCAGCGCCAGCGCATCAACATGGGGCGGCGCGCGCTGCTGCTGCGCTCGAGCGGCGGCGAGAGCTGCTCGGTCGAGCTGACGGCGTCACCCATCGAGCGCCGCGACGGCGAGCTCGAAGGTTGCATCGTCGTGTTCCACGACGTGTCCGAGATCCGCGGCCACGCGCGCCAGATCACCTACCAGGCCAGTCACGATGCGCTCACGGGACTCATCAACCGACGCGAGTTCGAGGGGCGCGTATCTGCGGCGGTGAAGTCGGCGCGTGGCAAAGGCACGCGCCACATCGTGGCCTACCTGGACCTCGATCGGTTCAAGACGGTCAACGATTCCTGCGGTCACCAGGCCGGCGACGAGCTGTTACGCAAGGTGGCCTCGATCCTGCGCGACCAGGTGCGCGACAGTGATTCCGTGGCACGTATCGGTGGCGATGAGTTCGCCATGCTGTTGCCGGGTTGCCCGATCGACAAGGCCAGCGAGATCGCCGACGAGACCTGCAAGGCCATCGCGGATTACCGCTTCGTCTGGCGCGATCGCATCTTCACGATTGGTGTGAGCATCGGTCTGCTCGAGGTCACGGAGCAGGCCGGCAGCGTGCAGGATGTACTCGCTGCCGCCGACTCGGCGTGCTACATGGCCAAACGCGCGGGTCGCGGCAAGGTACACATCTACTCCGAGACCGACGAGATCATCGCTCGCGAGCGCGGCGAAATCCGCTGGCTGCAGCGTTTGCAGACGGCGCTGCGCGAAGGGCGGTTTGGCCTGGCCGTGCAGCCCATCATTTCGCTTTCACGCGGTTCCAACGGCCAGCCCAACGGTCCAGCCTGCGAGGTGCTGTTGCGCCTGCACGGGCGCCATGGCGAGGTCGTGAACCCGAGCGAGTTCCTCGATGCCGCGGAGCGCTACCAGCTCATGCCTGACATCGATCGCTGGGTTGTGCGCACGACCTTTGCGGCCGTCGCCAACCATGAGCTCAAACTGCCCGCGGGACGCAGCTGCGCCATCAATCTGTCGGGCCAGACGCTGTCTGACGACGGCTTCCTCGAGTACGTGGTCGATGCGCTCGACACGGCGGGGCTCGCTGCTGAGCTGTTCTGCTTCGAAGTCACCGAAGAATCAGTCTACGAGCACTTCGCCAATGCGCGCCGCTTCATTGAGGTGCTGCATGGCATGGGCAGCCGCTTTGCGCTCGACAACTACGGCAGCGCGCCGGGTGCGTTCACGCGGCTTCGCGACCTGCCGCTCGACTACCTCAAGATCGACGGCAAGCTGACTCGCAATCTCGCCGAGGACAGCGTCAACCAGGAGCTCGTCGCGTCGATGATCCGCCTGGCTGTCACCATGAAATTCCGCACGGTGGCAGAGCAGGTCGAGGGCCAGGAGGACTTTGATACGTTGCGCGATCTTGGCGTCGACTTCGCGCAAGGCTTCTTTATTCGACAGCCGGACCTGCTTGGCGAAACCGCGTAGGCGCCGCAACACGAGCACAAAAAAAGCCCGGCACAGGGCCGGGCTTTTTTCGTTTCTTGCTGCGCGTTCCTAGAGGAACTTCAGCAGGATGCCGCCGTACTGCACGAAGAACGGTACGAAGACGAGCGACAGGATCGCCGACAGCTTGATCAGGATGTTCAGCGACGGACCCGAGGTGTCCTTGAGCGGATCACCGACGGTATCGCCGACAACGGCTGCCTTGTGATTCTCCGTACCCTTACCGCCAAGGTTGCCGGCTTCGATGTACTTCTTGGCGTTGTCCCAGGCGCCGCCCGAGTTCGATGCCGAGATCGCCAGGACGCCGCCTGATACGAGCGAGCCCGCCAGCAGGCCGGCCGTGGCCTGGATGCCGAACAGGAACCCGGTTACGAGCGGTGCACCCATGATGAGGATGCCAGGCGCGACCATCTCACGTATGGCGGCCTGCGTTGAAATCGAGACGCACTGGGCGTAGTCGGGATCGCCCGTGCCCTCCATGATGCCCGGGATCGCTTTGAACTGACGCCGAACTTCCTCAATCATCTTGAAGGCGGCCGCGCCGACCGACTTCATCGTCATGGCCGTGAACAGTGCGGGCAGAACGGCGCCGATAAACAGGCCGCTGAAGACCATCGGGTCGAGCAGGTTGATCGAGCCCAGGAGATCCGACGTCGGATCCTGTTCCTTGAGCAGCAGGTCGGCACGTGTCAGGAACGCGGCGAATAGCGCCAGCGACGTCAGGATAGCCGCACCGATTGCAAAGCCCTTGCCGATGGCGGCCGTGGTGTTACCGGCCGAGTCCAGCACGTCCGTGCGCTCGCGCACGTGCTCCGGCATGCCGGCCATTTCAGCGATGCCGCCGGCGTTGTCGGCCACGGGGCCGTAGGCGTCGATCGTCAGCGCGATGACCAGCGTACCCAGCATGCCGAGTGAGGCAATGGCCACGCCGTACATGCCGGCCAGCATCCACGGAATATAGATGGCCAGGCCAATGGCGAGGTAGGGACCGACGGCACTCTTGTAGCCCAGCGCCAGGCCGAAAATGATGTTGGTCGCGGTACCGGTCTGGGTGGACTCCGCCACTTCGCGAACGGGGCGGTAGGCATCCGACGTGTAGTACTCGGTGAGCAGGCCCACGACGAGGCCCGCGATCAGTCCGGTCAGGAAACAGAGATACACGCCGAGCGAGGTATACGCGATGCCGGCGATTTCGAAATCGGCGGGCACGAGCATGTCGGTCACGAAGTACATGACGACGGCCATGATCGTGCTCGAGATAATCAGCATTCGCTTCAGCGCCGGGCCGACCTGGGCTTCGGTGGTCACGCGGATCAGCAGGATCGTGACCAGGCTGACCGGAATGCCGATGGCCGAGATGACAATCGGGTACAGCAGCGCGTCGACGTTGCCCGCAAAGGCGATCGCCGAGATGACCATTGCGGCACAGGTGCTTTCGGCGCAGGAGCCGAAGAGGTCGGCGCCCATGCCGGCGACGTCGCCCACGTTGTCGCCAACGTTGTCGGCGATGACGGCCGGGTTACGCGGATCGTCTTCGGGAATGCCCGCTTCGACCTTGCCCACGAGATCGGCGCCCACATCGGCCGCTTTCGTGAAGATGCCGCCGCCCACGCGCGCGAACAGCGCGATTGCGGAGCCGCCGAGGCCGAAGCCCGCGATGACTTCCATGAGGATGTGCGAAGGCAGGTCGTCAGGCAGCACGTACTTGAGGCCAAGGTAGATCAGCAGCATGCCGAGTGAGGCCAGGCTGACCAGCGCAAAGCCCATGACGGCGCCCGAGTGCAGCGCGATGTTGAACGCGCTCGAGAGCGACTGGTTGGCCGAGACCGTCGTGCGAGCGTTGCCCGCGGTTGCGATCTTCATGCCGATGTAGCCACTGGCAATCGAAATGATCGAGCCGAAAATGAACGCTACGGCCGTGTAGATGCCTTCATTGACGTTCTCGGTGTGGTGATCATCGATCAACAGCGCGATGACGATACCGAACAGGACCATGAAGATGGCCATGAACTTGTATTCCTGCTTGAGGAATGCCATCGCACCGTCGGCGATCGCTGCGTGAATCTTGCGCAGCTTGCCGCGTGTCTCGGCGTCTTCGACACCCATATCGACCGCAACGCGGCTGACCGAGCGCGAGTAGAAAAAGGCCACAGCGAGTCCGAAAAGGGACAGGGCCAGGATAATCGCAACTGACATGCTGATTGTTACTCCGTCATTGTCGCCCGGAGGGAGTCGGCGTGGCACACGGGTCTACGAGGTGCGATGTGCTGCACCCGTACCTATGTAAAACGCGTTTGGAGTCCCCCACAGATTGACATCTGTCTTGTTGATGCTTGCCGACCGCACGGTCACATCGCCTTCCGCCCACAGAATGGCCGCGGCAAAGACGCGTGCGATCAATTTTTGTCGGAAAAATTAGCGGAAAACGCGCTCTAGGCGTCCCCACAAAGCGCGCGGATCATACCACAAAGCCGTCGTTCAGTTTGGGCTTCACGGGGTGGTTCTTGAGCTCAACATAGACAGGCAGGCCGTTCTTGTAGGGCGGGTAGTCCTCACCCCGAATCAGGGGCTCCAGGTAGGCCCGGGCGCGGGCCGTGATGCCGAAGCCGTCCTTGGTGATGTAGCTCTTCGGGACGAACTTCTCCTTGTTGGCCACGCGGGACAGCGGCGCCGACTCGATCTTCCATTTGTAGGGCTTGTCGGAGACGCGCTTGATGACGGGCATCACGGCCGTCTCGCCGGCCACCGCAAGCTTCACGGCGTGCTTGCCGACCGCGTAGGCCTGCTCCACGTCGGTCTTCGAGGCCAGGTGGCGTGCCGAGCGCTGCAGGTAGTCGGCGACCGCGTAGTGGAATTTGTGGCCGAGCGTGTCACGCACCATGTTGGCGACGACAGACGCCACACCCCCGAGCTGGGCGTGGCCAAAGGCATCGACCGTGCCCGCGTCGGCCAGGAACTTGCCGTTGGCGTAGCTCGCGCCTTCACTGACCACGACCACGCAGTAGCCGTAGTCACGGACGCACTCGTCCACCCGCTTGAGGAAGCGCTTCTGGTCGAAGGGCACCTCGGGGAACAGAATGACGTGCGGCGGCTCATCACGACCCTGGCCCGCGAGCCCGCCCGCAGCCGCGATCCAGCCCGCGTGCCGGCCCATCACTTCGAGGATGAAGACCTTGGTCGAGGTCGAAGCCATCGAACGCACGTCGAGCGCCGCTTCCATGGTTGAGACGGCGATGTACTTGGCGACGGAGCCGAAGCCCGGGCAGCAATCCGTCACGGGCAGGTCGTTGTCGACAGTCTTGGGAATACCGATGCACTGCAGTGGCAGCTTCTTGCGCCTGGCCATCTGCGCCACCTTGTGCGCCGTGTCCATGGAGTCGTTGCCGCCGTTGTAGAAGAAGTAGCCGATGTCGTGGGCGCGGAATACCTCGATGAGCCGCTCGTACTCGGCCAGGTTGTCCTCGATGGCCTTGAGTTTGTAGCGCGCCGAGCCGAACGCGCCGCCTGGGCGGTTGCGCAGCGCGGCGATGTTGCGGGCCGACTCGCGGTTGGTGTCAATCATGTCCTCGATGAGCGCCCCGATGATGCCGTTACGTCCTGCGTAGACATTGGCAATCTTGTTCTTGTGCTTGCGTGCGGTTTCGATCACGCCGCAGGCCGAGGCGTTGATGACCGAGGTGACACCGCCCGATTGGGCGTAAAAAGCGTTTCTGGGGCTCATTGCGGACTACTCCTGATCGTGGCCGGTGTGACGCCTTCGCGGCGGCGCTTAGCTTAGCCGATTCGGGTGCCAAAGCGGTGACGGGGCCGGGCGGCGTTGACGGCGCGCGGTGCGACGGTTAGGGTTTCGGCCCTTGTCTCGGGGCGATGGCCCCCGAAATCCCTTTTAAATCAACGCAGGCAGCGACATGCGGATCGTACTTCTTGGCGCGCCCGGGTCCGGTAAGGGCACGCAGGCACAGCGCCTTCAGGCCGAACACGGCGCACCTCAAATTTCCACGGGCGATCTGCTGCGTGCCGCCGTCAAGGACGGCACAGAGCTCGGTAAACGCGCCAAGGCGGCCATGGACGCCGGCGAACTTGTGTCGGATGACATCGTGCTCGGGATGATCCACCACCGGCTTGCCGAGCCCGACACGGAGACGAGCTTCGTGCTGGACGGCTTTCCGCGTAACGTCGTGCAGGCGCAGGCACTCGAAGACCTGCTCACGGGTATCGAGAAGCCGCTCGACACCGCCGTACTCATGGACGTCGACAACGACATCCTCATGAAGCGCCTGACTGGCCGACGTACCTGCTCGAAGACGGGCAAGATCGTCAACATCTACTTCTCGGCCAAGGAAGACATCGACGACATCGTCGCTAACGGTGGCGAGCTCACGCGTCGCGCCGATGACAACGAAGACACGATCGCCAACCGCCTCGATGTGTACCGCGAGCAGACGGCGCCGCTCATCGATTTCTATCGGGAGCGTGGCAAGCTCGTCACCGTCGACGCCGTTGGGTCGATGGAGGAAGTACAGCAGCGGTTGTTGGAGGCCGTTGGGGCCTGATTGCCGCGTCAGGCGCGTGCCCGCGTAGCGGATACCCGTCATTGCGAGCCCGCGCAGCGGGCGCGGCAATCTCGTGACGCTGACGCGCGGTCGAGCGGTACGAAGTCGGTTGGAGATTGCTTCGTCACTGCGTTCCTCGCAATGACGAATTGGTCCGCGTTCCTCGCCATGACGATCGGGTCTGCGTTCCTCGCAACGACTGGTGCTGTCAGGGCATCAGGTCGGCGATCGCCGGGCCGACCACGTCTTTTCTCCAGCCCGTCAATGCTCTGACGTCGCGGTCGCCTGCGGCCAGCCGCCTGACTTCACGTTGCGGCGCCAGGACTTCGGCTTCCAGTTCCATGTCCTGGGCCAGGGCGCGCAGCGCCGCGGCCATGGCCTTGGCGCGGCGCTTTTCCTCATCGTCGGGAGGGCCGCCCGTTACGGGTGCCGGCGGCAGCGGCTCTCTGAGCGCCTGAACCACGGCCTTGCCGTGGCGCGCCGCGAACTTGGCAGGGACGCCTTGAATGTCGACAACGTCGTCGGCGTGCTCGGGGTTATCGAAGGCGATGGCGATGAGCGCGTCGTCGCGGACAAGCCATTGGCGCGGCAGGTCGCGTTGCTGGGCCAGCGCTTCGCGCCAGGCCGCGAGCGAGACGATGCGTTGCTGCACGCGGGTGGGCAGGCGGCCGATGCCTTTCACGCGTTGCCAGGCGTCACGCGGTGGGTTTTCGTAGAGCGCGGGGTCGAGCAGCGCCGCACTGTCGGCACGCGCCCAGTCGAGCCGACCCAGCGACTCGAGCTTGTCTTCAAGGTGTGCCGTGATCTCCGCCAGGTGACGCACATCATCGGCGGCGTACTCGAGCACGGCGACGGAGAGCGGCCTGCGTTTCCAGTTGGTGCGTGTGTGCGCCTTGTCGAGCGTGACACCGACGATCTCTTGCACGAGCTTCGCGTAGCCCACCTGCGGCGACCAGCCTGCGATGCCGGCCATCACTTGTGTGTCCATGAGCGCGCCTGGCAACGCGTCCATTGTGACGCGCAGCACTTCGAGATCCTGTCGCCCCGAATGCAGTGTCAACGGTGTGTCGAGCATGGCCTGCCAGAACGCATCGAACTGCATGCGCGCGAGCGGATCCACCACAAAGATCTCGCCGTCCACGGCGAGTTGCAGCAGGCACAGTTCCGGGTAGTAGGTCTTTTCGCGCAGAAACTCGGAGTCGAAACCGGCGTGTGATGCCGCGGCGACTCGGGCCGTAACGGCGTCCAGTGTCGATTGTGAGTCGATGTATTCGATGGCGGGTGGCGCGCGGTTCAAGACAGGTGTCGGGGAGTGTGGAACAATGTAGCAGAGGTGACGACGGTGCTGGATTTTTTTCGACTCATGGTGCCCGTGACGTTGTTGCGTCGAGGTCCCGAACGCGTCCCGTACTCGCAGTCACTGCTCGTCATGGGCATTGCGCTCTGCACCTTGCTCACATTCATTGCGGCATCCCTGGCAGAGCGTCCCGTCAGCATGGCGGTGCTGACGTTCGCGGCCGTGGCGACGTTCTACGCGGGCGCCATCTTCTTTCTGCTCACACTGTACGGCGTTCGCAATCGCGCGCTGCAAACGTTGACGGCCGCATTCGGCGTCGGCGCCGTTTTCGGCGTCGTTGAGCTGTTCTTGTTGTTTATGGCGGGCGCCGGCGTCGATGAAGGCTTCATTGCCGTCGCCGCACTGGCCTTGCAGCTCTGGGCCATTCTCGTTGACGGCTTCATCATCAGTGGTGCGCTCAACATCAGCCTGCCGCTGGGCTGCCTGTTGTCGTTCTCGATCCTGTTGCCGCAGGTGGCGTTGGTCACGGCCATCGGCGGCGGAGGTGGTGCCTGATGCACATCCACATCCTGGGCATTTGCGGCACCTTCATGGGTGGCATCGCTGCGCTGGCCAAGGCGCACGGCCACGAGGTGACGGGCTGCGACCGGAACGTGTATCCGCCCATGTCCGACCAGTTGGCGGCGATGGGGATCACGCCCATCGAGGGCTTTGGCGCCGAGCAGATTGAGCTCGCGCCCGACATCTTCGTGGTTGGCAATGTCGTCAGTCGCGGTAACGCACTCATGGAAGCGATCCTCGATGCGGGCCTGACCTACACGTCGGGTCCCCAGTGGCTGGCGGCGCACGTACTGCGCGGCCGTCGTGTCGTGGCGGTTGCGGGTACGCACGGCAAGACCACGACAACGAGCCTCGTCGCACACCTGCTGAATCACGCGGGCCAGGAGCCCGGATTTCTCGTGGGCGGTGTGCCCGCCGACTTCGGTGTCAGCGCGCGCCTGGGCGCGGGCGCGCCGTTTGTGGTCGAGGCTGACGAATACGACACGGCGTTCTTCGACAAGCGGGCCAAGTTCGTGCATTACGCGCCCGAGGTTGCCGTGCTCAACAATCTCGAATTCGACCACGCCGACATCTACGCTGACCTGGCCGCCATCGAGTGGCAGTTCCACCAGTTGCTGCGCATCGTTCCGGGCAAAGGGCGTGTCGTATTCAATGCGCGCGACGACAACCTCATGCGGGTGCTCGCGCGTGGCTGCTGGACGCCCACCATGAGCTTCGACGGCGCGGGTGGCCGAGACGCCGACGTCGCACTGGGTCACGCCGGCGCGGGCCGGATTACGGCGACAATCGACGGCGTCTACCACGACGCGTCGTGGCACATGCCAGGTGTGCACAACCTGCAGAACGCGGCCGCGACCGTCGCCGCCTGCCTGGCACTGGGTGTGCCGGCCGACACGGTGCTCGAGGGTCTCGCAACATTCCGGGGCGTCAAGCGCCGGCTCGAGGTCGTTGCGACGGGCGGGCAGGTCACGGTCTTCGATGACTTCGCCCATCATCCAACGGCGATTCGGCTCACCGTGGACGCGATACGCGAGGCGGATGACGGCGGTCGCCTGCTCGTGGCGTTCGAGCCGCGCTCGAACACGATGAAATTGGGGGTGCATCGCGACGCGCTCGGCCCCGCGTTTACGGGTGTCGATGCGTTATTCGTGCTGGCGCCTGCGGCGCTCGACTGGGACCTCGCGGCCGCCCTTGAGGGCGGCGCCGATGATGTCAACATTCAGGACGACGTCGCCGCGCTGCACGAGTCCATCATGTCGGCACTGCGTCCCGGCGATCGGCTCGTGCTCATGAGCAACGGCGGGTTCGGTGGGTTGCGTGAGCGGCTCGTCGCGAGTATCGGAGCGGCAGCCGCATGACGACGATGACGGTGCCACTGTTCCCGCTGGGTACCGTGCTCTACCCCAATGGCCCCCTGCCGTTGCGGTTGTTCGAGGCGCGCTATATCGACATGGTCAGCCAATGCATGCGCGAGCAGTCGCCGTTCGGCGTCGTGGCCATTCGCGAGGGCCGTGAGGTTGGGCCGTCCGTGATCTACGAACAGGGCACGCTGGCGCGCATCACCGACTTCTACCAGGGCAGCGACGGCTTGCTGGGAATCACGGCCATCGGTCACGAGCGCTTCAGGCTCGTATCGGAACACACGGCCGGTGACGGCCTGCGCATCGGCGAGATCGAGCTGCTGCCTGATGAACCGGCCGTCGCGCTGCCCGAGGCCTACGCGGCCTTGTCGGAGATGCTCGACAACGTGCTCGACGACCTGGGCAAGCTCTATGAGGACCGGCCCCGCAAACTCGATGATGCGAGCTGGGTTGGCTACCGCTACTGCGAGATTCTGCCCATCCGTCTGCCGCAGAAGCAGCAGTGCCTGGAGATCGAGGACGCGCTGGCGCGGCTTGAGCTCATCGCCTCGGTGCTGAGCCGGGTGCCCAGCAACCGCAGCCAGTAAGTAAGCCCTCAGGCCGCCGCCGTTCCGGCGAGTTCGCGCATGGCGTCGCGGGCGCGGTCAATCGTGGCGTCGATGTCCGCGGTCGAGTGTGCTGCAGAGATGAAGCCCGCTTCGAAGGCCGAGGGCGCCAGGTACACATCGCGCGACAACATCGCGTGGAAGAAGCGCTTGAAATACTCGATGTCGGCGTTGCAGATGTCCTGGAACGTGTTGACGCGTTCGGCATCCGAGAACACGAAGCCGAACATGCCGCCCGCGTGGTCGGTGTGCAGGGCCACGCCCGCGTCGGCCGCGGCGTTGCGGAAGCCGTCGAGCAGCTGCTGGCTGGACGCGCCCAACGCGTCGTGGAACCCGTCGACGTCAACGCGCTCAAGCGTTGCGAGACCGGCCGCCATGGCAACGGGGTTACCCGACAGCGTGCCGGCCTGGTAGACGGGGCCGACGGGCGCGATGTGCGCCATGATGTCTTCACGCCCGCCGAACGCGGCCGCCGGCATGCCGCCGCCGATGACCTTGCCCAGTGTCGTGAGGTCGGGCCGCACGCCGAACAGCTCCTGGGCGCCGCCGCGCGCCACGCGGAAGCCCGTCATGACCTCGTCGAAAATGAGGACGCTGCCATACTCGGTGCAGACCTCGCGAAGCGTCTCGAGGAAGCCGGGTTCAGGGCGGATGAAGTTCATGTTGCCCGCGATAGGCTCGACGATGATGCAGGCGATGTCCTCGCCGCGTTCCGCGAACAGCTCGCGCACCTGATCAGCGGCGTTGAAATCCAGCGTGATCGTGTGCTCGGCCAGCGCCGCAGGCACGCCCGGCGAGCTGGGTACACCCATGGTCAACGCGCCCGAGCCCGCCTTGATGAGCAGTGAGTCCGAGTGCCCGTGGTAGCAGCCTTCGAACTTGACGATTGCGTCGCGGCCTGTGAAGCCGCGCGCGAGGCGCAGTGCGCTCATCGTCGACTCCGTGCCCGAGCTCACCATGCGCACCTTCTCGATCGAGGGCACCATGGCGCAGATCTTCTTCGCGATGGCCGTCTCGAGGGCACACGGCGCCCCGAAGCTCAGCCCGTCGGCAGCCGTTTTCTGTACGGCCTCGATCACATCTGGGTGGGCGTGGCCAAGGATCATGGGCCCCCAGGAGCCGATGTAGTCGATGAGCTCGCGACCGTCCTCGGTCCAGACGTGCGCGCCCTTGGCCCGCTTGAAAAACAGCGGCTCACCGCCGACGCCGTTGAAGGCGCGGACGGGCGAATTCACGCCACCGGGAATGTACTTCTGTGCTTCTGCGAAAAGTCCCACGACTGCTCTGCCTGCTGCGTTCTTGACCGTTGCAATTGTAACGCCGCGAGGGGGCCGCTGGTATCATGGTCAAGGGCGCGACAGGCCCTGGAGCAATAGAGAACCCATGAAGACTTACATGTGCCTGATTTGCGGCTACGTCTACGACGAAGAGACGGGCGACCCCGAAGCGGGCATTTCGCCTGGCACGCGTTGGGACGACGTGCCGTTGTCGTGGCGATGCCCCGACTGTGGGGCGGGCAAGGAAGACTTCGAGATGGTCGAGGTCTGAGCGCGACTCAGACCCGCACGGCCGCAAATGCCGCGGCGTCCAGACGATCGATGTGCGTGTCGAGCGCGTGGTCCCCGAGTTCAAGCCAGCGCCAGCCCGGCGCCAATTCATCCACAGCATAGCCCTCGCTGTCACTCGCAAACTGGCGGCATGTCGACGGCGTGGCCAAGACCCGAATGTGCCCGACGGTTTCGTCCAGCGGCTGGTGGATGTGGCCGCAGAGTACGGCGCGAACCTGGGCGTGGCGCGCGAGCATACTCATAAACAAATCTCCGTCCTGCAGTCGGCTCTGATCGAGCCAGCGTGACCCGCAGGGCACAGGTGGGTGGTGCAGCGCCACGAGCGTCGGCTGGGTGGGCAGCTCGCCCAGCGCCCGGTCCAGCGCAGCAATGCGCGCCTCGCCGTACTCGCCATGCACGGCGCCCGGAATGGTGCAGTCCGTGGCCAGCAGCCGCCAGTGCCCCAGCGAATGATCCCCCAGCACCGCAATGTGGTCGCCGGTCATCTCGGCCTGCATGAGTCCGAGATCATCGTGGTTGCCGGGCAGGCAGATGACGGGCGCGTCGATGCGGTCGAACAGCCCGCTCAGCTGCCGGTAGCCCTCGCGGGACTCGTCCTGGCACAAGTCTCCCGAGACGAGCACGGCATCGGGTTGCTCGCGCAGCGCGGCCTCGAGCACACGCTCGAGGCTGGCCCGCGTCACCACGCCCCGCTGGTTTCCCGTGGCGTCCGCGTAGAGATGGGTATCCGTCAGGTGCAGCAGGCGAAACATCCTGTTTCCCTCCCGGCGACAGGCGCGCACAAACAAAAAAGGCCCCGAACGGGACCTTTTGTGCCAGAGCGCCGGGCGCCGATCAATAGCGGTAGGTGTCGGGCTTGAATGGGCCGTCGACAGAAACGCCGAAGTACTCGGCCTGTTCCTGGGTCAGCTTGGTGAGCTTGGCGCCGATGCGCTCGAGGTGCAGCTCGGCCACTTTCTCGTCCAGATTCTTGGGCAGCACATAGACCTGCTTCTCGTATTTGCCCGGGTGATTCCAGAGATCGATCTGCGCGAGCACCTGGTTCGTGAATGACGCCGACATGACGAAACTCGGGTGCCCCGTCGCGCAGCCCAGGTTCACGAGGCGGCCCTCGGCGAGCAGGATGATCTTGCGCCCGTCAGGGTAGATCACGTGGTCGACCTGCGGCTTGATGTTCTCCCATTCGTACTTGCGCAGGTAGGCGACGTCGATCTCGTTATCGAAGTGGCCGATGTTGCAGACGATCGCCTCGTTCTTGAGCTTATCGAGCATCGAGCCGTTCAGGATGTTGTAGTTGCCCGTGGCCGTGACGACGATGTCGGCCTGATCGATGACCTCCTCGAGTCGGACCACTCGGTAGCCCTCCATCGCCGCCTGCAACGCGCAGATCGGGTCGATTTCGGTAATCCAGACCGTGGCACCCAGGCCACGCAGACTCTGCGCGCTGCCTTTGCCGACGTCGCCATAGCCGCACACGATGGCAATCTTGCCCGCGATCATGACGTCCGTGGCGCGCTTGATGCCGTCTACGAGAGACTCACGGCAGCCGTAGAGGTTGTCGAATTTCGACTTGGTTACCGAGTCGTTGACGTTGATGGCCGGGCAGGCCAGTCGACCATTGGCCGCCATTTCGTACAGGCGCTTGACGCCCGTCGTCGTCTCTTCGGAGATGCCGCGTACCTGCTCGAGCACCTCGGGGTACTTGTCATGCATGAGCACGGTCAGGTCGCCGCCGTCGTCGAGGATCATGTTGGGCGTCCAGCCGTCGGGGCCATGGATCGTCTGCTCGACACACCACCAGTACTCTTCTTCGGTCTCGCCACGCCAGGCGAAGACGGGCACACCCGTGGCCGCGATGGCCGCCGCGGCCTGGTCCTGGGTTGAGAAGATGTTGCACGACGACCAACGCACTTCGGCGCCCAATGCCGTCAGCGTCTCGATGAGTACGGCCGTCTGGATCGTCATGTGCAGGCAGCCCGCAATGCGTGCACCAGCCAGCGGCTGTTCGCTGCCGTACTCGGCGCGCAGCGCCATGAGGCCCGGCATCTCGGATTCGGCGATCGCGATTTCCTTGCGGCCCCATTCGGCCAGTGTGATGTCGGCGACCTTGTAATCGGTCGTGTGCAGTTGGTCAGCGGTGCTGCTCATGTCGGAAGTTCCTTGAAGAAATTCTTTAGGGGGGTGGGGTGCAGCGCGGGCTCAGGCCGCGCGTTCGCCGTCGGCGCGCAGCGCCTCGGCGCGATCGGTGCGCTCCCAGGTGAAGTCGGCGTCGGTGCGGCCGAAGTGTCCGTAGGCCGCCGTTGCCCGGTAAATGGGACGCACGAGGTCCAGCATGGTGAGGATGCCGTGCGGCGTCAGGTCGAAATGGTCCCGCACGAGTCGTGTGAGCGCCGATTCGCTGATCTTGCCCGTGCCGAAGGTCTGCACCGTGATGGAGGTGGGCTCGGCAACGCCGATGGCGTAGGAGATCTGCACTTCGCAACGGTCGGCGAGCCCGGCCGCGACGATGTTCTTGGCGACGTAGCGCGCGGCGTACGCTGCCGAGCGGTCGACCTTCGACGGGTCCTTGCCCGAGAACGCGCCGCCGCCATGGCGTGCCGCGCCGCCGTAGGTGTCGACGATGATCTTGCGGCCTGTGAGGCCCGCGTCGCCCACGGGACCGCCAATGATGAACTGTCCTGTCGGGTTGATGTGGTAGGTCGTGTCGTCGGTGAGCCACTCGCCGGGCAGCACGTCCTCAATGATGTGCTCGCGCACGGCGGCCTGGAGCTCGGGCAGCTCGATGTCGGGGTCGTGCTGTGTCGACAGGACCACGGCGTCGATGCCGGCCGGCTTGTCGTCTTCGTAGCGGAACGTGACCTGGCTCTTGGCATCGGGACGCAGCCACGAGAACTCGCCACCCGCCTTGCGCAGCTCGGCCTGGCGCTGCACGAGGCGGTGTGCGTAGGTGATGGGGGCAGGCATGAGCACGTCGGTTTCGTTCGTGGCGTAGCCGAACATGAGACCCTGGTCGCCGGCGCCCTGACGCTCGGGTGCTTCGCGGTCCACGCCCTGGGCGATATCCACGGACTGCTTGCCGATGGCGTTGAGCACGGCGCAGGTGCGGCCGTCGAAGCCAACGTCCGAGCCCGTGTAGCCAATGTCCACGACCACGTCACGCACGAGGTCCTCGATGTCGACCCAGGCGTTGGTCGTGATCTCGCCGGCGACGATCACAAGCCCCGTCTTGACCAGGGTCTCGCAGGCCACACGGGCGCTGGCGTCCTCCTCGAGGATGGCATCCAGGATGGCATCGGAGATTTGGTCCGCCATCTTGTCGGGATGGCCCTCGGACACGGACTCCGAGGTAAACAGGTATGCGTCGCTCATAGCATGGAACCTTGAGGGTGTGTTGCAGCCGCAGGCGATGTGCCCGCTGGGTTGCCTGTTCTTTAGAGTGTTGCGGCGGGCCAGCCAGTGCCTGTGCGCGGCAACGTCTGCGGGTGGCGGCCAAACGGCCCGGCATTATAGCGGTTGGCCACGCCAACGGATAGACGGCGGGGCCGGCCTGCGCGGCCTGGCGTTGCTTGCCCGTCAGGGGGCTCTCGCGCGACAATGCGCGCCCCGAATTGCGGAATGACCGGATGCCCACGAGCAACAAGACCGAAGCGGCCGCCAAGCGCCGCCGGCTGGCGAATGCGATACGCGCACTGTCCATGGACGCCGTGCAGGCCGCCAATTCCGGCCATCCGGGCGCGCCCATGGGCATGGCGGACATCGCCGAGGTGCTCTGGAACGACCACCTGAAGCACAATCCCGCCAACCCGGCCTGGTGGGACCGCGACCGCTTCGTGCTCTCGAACGGCCACGGCTCGATGCTGCTTTATTCGCTGCTGCACCTGTCGGGCTACCCGCTCACGATCGACGACCTGCGCGATTTCCGACAGCTCGGTGCGCACACCGCGGGCCATCCTGAGCGCGATCTCGACATCGGTATCGAGACCACGACGGGCCCGCTGGGCCAGGGCATCACCAATGCCGTGGGCATGGCCATCGCGGAGCGACATCTCGCCGCCACCTTCAACCGCCCGGGTTTCGACATCATCGACCACCACACGTGGGTGTTCACGGGTGACGGTTGCCTCATGGAAGGCATCTCGCACGAGGCCTGCTCGCTGGCGGGGACGCTCAAGTTGGGCAAGCTCATCGCCGTCTACGATGACAACGGCATCTCCATCGACGGCGACGTCAAAGGCTGGTTTACGGACGACACGGCCGCGCGATTCCGCGCCTACGGCTGGCAGGTCATCGAAGGCGTCGATGGTCACGATGCCGTCGCCATCGCCAAGGCCATCAAGTCTGCCAAGGCCGAGACTGGCAAGCCCACGCTCATCGCCTGTCGCACGGTGATTGGCTTCGGCGCCCCGAACAAGCAGGGCACGGCGGCCACGCATGGTGCGCCGCTCGGGGACGACGAAATTGCGGCGACGCGCAACGCCCTGGGTTGGTCGCACGCGCCGTTCGAGATTCCCGACGACATCTATGCGGACTGGGACGCGCGCCCGCGTGGTGGCAGCGCCGAGTCTGACTGGAAGCAGCGGTTCGCGTCCTACGCCAAGGCGCACCCCGAACTCGCGGCCGAGCTCACGCGCCGCATGAACGGTGAGTTGCCTGACGGCTGGAACCGGACCGTGGATGCGGCGATCGCCCAGACCGTGGAGGCCGGCGAGACCATGGCCACGCGCAAGGCGTCGCTGGGCGCCCTCGAGCACCTGGCCAGTGCCTTGCCCGAGCTTATCGGCGGCTCGGCTGACCTCACGGGCTCGAACTGCACGCTGCACTCGGGCTCGACGGTGTTCAGCGCCGGGGATCCGGCGGGCAACTATGTGAACTATGGCGTGCGCGAGTTTGCGATGACCGCCATTGGCAACGGCCTCGCGCTGCACGGCGGCGTCGTGCCTTACTCGGGCACCTTTCTCGTGTTCTCCGATTACGCACGCAACGCCGTGCGACTCGCGGCACTCATGCGAGCGCAGAATATCCTCGTCTACACGCATGACTCGATCGGTCTGGGTGAAGACGGCCCGACGCACCAGCCCGTGGAGCACACGGCAAGCCTCCGGCTCATGCCCAATTTGACGTTGTGGCGCCCCGCGGACACCGTGGAAACGCTCGTGGCCTGGGTGGACGCTATCGAGCGTCGCACTGGACCCACGGCGCTCGTGCTGACCCGTCAGGGTCTGCCGTTCGTCGAGCGTTCGCCCGAACAGGTTGCAGCCATTCGGCGCGGCGGCTACGTGCTGCGCGAGACGGAGGGTGCGCCCGACATCGTGCTCATCGGTACGGGATCCGAGCTTGCCGTTGTGCAGGGTGCCGCGGACGCGCTGGCGGCTTCGGGTGTTGCTGTCCGGGTTGTGTCGATCCCGTGCACGGAAGCATTTGATGCGCAAACCGACGCCTATCGGCGTGGCGTGCTGGGCCCGGCTGGAACCCCGCGACTGGCCGTCGAGGCCGGCGCGACGGGCGGTTGGTGGCGCTACGTGGGCGATCGCGGCGGGGTCGTTGGCCTCGACCGCTTTGGCGAGTCCGCGCCGGCGGGTAAGCTGTTCGAAAAATACGGCTTCACGGCGGACGCCGTGGCGGCCCGGGCGCGCGCGCTGCTGGACGACTGAGCGCGCCCACTGGGACAACGAAAACATCTGGACGGAGTAAACAATCGATGACCATTAAAGTCGGCATCAATGGCTATGGCCGCATCGGCCGCAACGTGCTCAGAGCGATCTACGAGAGCAACCGCCGCAGCGAACTGCAGGTGGTGGGCGTCAACGACCTGGGCGACGCTGAGACCAATGCTTACCTGACCCGCTTCGATACGGCCCACGGCAAGTTCCCGGGCGACGTGTCGGTTGATGGCAACCACATGGTCGTCAATGGTGACCGCATCCGTGTCATGGCCGAACGCGACCCGGCCAAGCTGCCCTGGGGCGAGCTGGGCGTCGACGTGGTCATGGAGTGCACAGGCATTTTCCGGACCAAGGAAAAGGCGATGGGTCACATCGAGGCGGGCGCGAAGAAGGTTGTCGTCTCGGCACCGTCAGGCACGAACGTGGACGCAACGATCGTCTACGGCGTCAACCACGACACGCTGAGTGCCGATGACATGGTGATTTCCAATGCCTCTTGCACGACCAACTGCCTGGCACCGCTGGTCAAGCCGCTCAACGACGCGATCGGTGTCGAGCACGGCATCATGACGACGATCCACGCCTATACCAACGACCAGGTGCTCACTGACGTCTACCATTCGGACCTGCGTCGCGCGCGTTCGGCCACGATGTCGATGATCCCGACAAAGACGGGCGCGGCTGCGGCCGTGGGCCTCGTCCTGCCCGAGCTTGCGGGCAAGCTCGACGGCTTCGCGGTGCGGGTGCCGACGATCAACGTCTCCATGGTGGACCTGTCATTCGTCGCCAAGCGTGAAACGAACATCGACGAGATCAACGACGTTCTGCGCGCAGCCAGCGAAGGCCCGCTCAAGGGCATCCTGGCCTACAGCGACGGCCCCCTCGTATCGATCGATTTCAACCATGACCCGGCGTCGTCGACCTACGACGCGACGCTCACGAAGGTCATGGAAGGCACGCTTGTGAAAGTCTGCGCCTGGTACGACAACGAGTGGGGCTTCTCAAACCGCATGCTGGACACGGCGCAGGCGCTGATCCGGGCCGCGGGCTAAGTGCCCGAGTGGGTCGGCGTACCCCGGGGCGAATGGCATGGCTGACTTTCTGAGCCTCGACGCGGTCGATATCGCGGGCAAGCGCGTGCTTGTCCGCGAGGATCTCAATGTGCCGCTCGAGAACGGGCGGATCACATCCGATACGCGGATCCGCGCCGCAGTGCCGACACTTGAGCAGGCGCTCGAGCGCGGCGCTGCCGTCATCGTCATGTCGCACCTGGGACGGCCCACTGAGGGCGAATACGACCCGGCCGCATCGCTGGCGCCCGTAGCGGCGCGTCTGGCGGAACTGCTGGGTCGGCCGGTGCCGTTGGTCACCGACTGGCTCGACGGCGTCGACGTGGCCACCGGCGAGATCGTGCTTGCCGAGAATGTCCGCTTTAATGTGGGCGAGAAGGCTGGCGATGCAGCGCTATCCAAGCGCATGGCTGCACTGGCCGACGTGTTTGTCATGGACGCCTTCGGCACGGCGCACCGCGCTCAGGCCAGTACGAGCGGTGTGGCGGCATTCGCACCCGTCGCTTGTGCCGGCCCGTTGCTCGCGCGCGAACTCGATGCGCTGGGTCGCGTTATGCAGGATCCCGCGAGACCATTCGTGGCCATCATCGGTGGCTCCAAGGTATCGACGAAGCTGTCTGTGCTCGAAGCACTCAGCGACAAGGTCGATCAGCTCATCGTGGGTGGCGGCATCGCCAATACCTGTCTCGCGGCCGCGGGCCTGCCCATCGGCAAGTCGCTGGCCGAGCACGACATGCTGGACACGGCGCGTCGGCTCATGGATCGGGCTCAGATCCCGTTACCCACGGACGTCACTGTCGGCAGTGCGTTTTCGGCCGACGCCGAGGCGCGTGTCATTGCCGCGGATGCCGTCGGTGAAGACGACCTGATCCTCGATATCGGGCCCGAAACAGCGGCGCGCTACGCAGACCTCATCGCAGACGCGGGCACGGTGATCTGGAACGGTCCCGTGGGCGTTTTCGAGTTCGACCAGTTCGGTGCCGGAACGGCGGCCATGGCGCGCGCCATTGCCGACAGCGCAGCGTTTTCGGTTGCGGGCGGCGGGGACACGCTGGCCGCCATCGAGAAGTACGCAGTGGCTGACGGGATCAGCTACATTTCGACGGGCGGTGGCGCCTTCCTGGAATTTGTTGAGGGCAAGACACTGCCCGCGGTCGCGGCGCTCGCGCGTCACGGCTGAGACCGGCGCCGCCGGCGCCGGAACACCCTGAATGCCGCGCACCGCGCGGGAGGTAAGCTGTAATGGCTGGCAAGGTAGCGCTTCGACGCACCAAGATCATCGCAACGCTGGGCCCCGCTACCGACGATGACGCCGTGCTGCGGCGCATGATCGAAAACGGGCTTGACGTGGCGCGTCTCAATTTTTCCCACGGCAGTGGCGAGATTCTCGAGCAACGCAGCGGGCAGGTGGCGCGCCTCGCGGCCGAGCTGGGGCGCACGGTGGCCATTCTCGGTGACCTGCAGGGCCCCAAGATTCGTATCGGCGGCTTCACCGACGGCAAGGTCACGCTCCAGGAAGGGGACAGCTTTCTGCTCGACCCCGACATGGACAAGAAGGCGGGCACGGCCGAAGGCGTGTCGATCGCCTACAAGACGCTGGCCGAAGACGTCGAGCCTGGCGACATCTTGCTGCTCGACGACGGCCAGATTGCGCTGACCGTTGCCGGCATTGATGGCAAGCGGGTCTCGACCACGGTCCTGACGGGCGGCGTGCTCTCGAACAAGAAGGGCATCAACCTCAAGGGTGGCGGCTTGTCGGCACCGGCGCTGACGCGCAAGGACGAGGCCGACATCCAGACTGCCGCGGACCTCAACTTCGACTACCTGGCCGTGAGCTTCGTGCGCAGCGCGACCGACATTCGCCAGGCGCGCGCGCTGTTCGAGTCCGCGGGCGGCCACGGCCGCATCGTGGCCAAAATCGAACGTACTGAGGCGATCGATAACATCGAGAGCATTATCGAAGCCTCGGACGCCATCATGGTGGCGCGCGGCGATCTGGGCGTCGAGATGGGCTACGCGGGCCTGACCGGGCTGCAAAAACGCATCATTCGCAGCACGCGCTACGGCAACAAGATCGCGATCACGGCGACGCAGATGATGGAGTCGATGATTGCGAGCCCATTGCCCACGCGCGCCGAGGTATCGGACGTCGCCAACGCCGTCATGGACGGCACCGACGCGGTCATGCTGTCGGCCGAGACGGCCGTCGGCAAGCACCCGGCGACGGTCATCGAGGCCATGGCCGAGGTGTGCCTGGGCGCCGAAAAATACCAGACCCACCGCTACCGCGCGTCGCACCGCATGGACGACACGTTCCAGCACGTCGACGAAGCCATCGCCATGGCCACGATGTACACGGCCAACCACCTCGATGTGCGCGCCATCATTGCGCTCACGGAGTCGGGCACGACCACACAGTGGATGTCGCGCATTCGCTCCGACATCCCGATCTTTGCGTTCACGCGCAACGAGCGCACGAGCCGTCGTGTTACCTTGTACCGCGGCGTGTATCCCGTCGCTTTCGACATCACGCAGACCAATTCGGTGCGCGTCTACAACGACGTTTGCGCCTTGCTCTTCGAGCTCGGTCTCGTTGATCCGGGCGACCGGGTCATCTTCACAAAGGGCGACCTGAGTGGTGTGGCGGGCGGCACCAACGCGATGAAGATCATCAGCGTGCCCGACGCCGAAATCATGCAGGGCGCACGCGCCGCCGATTGAACCAGCAGGACAGCACAGGTATGACCGACAACCGCTTCAAAGGCACCGACACCTACATCGCCACCGAAGACCTCATGATGGCGGTCAATGCGGGTGTCACGCTCGAACGGCCCATCCTCGTCAAGGGCGAGCCCGGCACGGGCAAGACGATGCTGGCCGAGGAGGTCGCGGCCGCACTGGGTATGCCGCTGTTCGAGTGGCACATCAAGTCGACGACAAAGGCGCAGCAGGGCCTCTACGAGTACGACGCCGTGGCGCGGCTCAGGGATTCGCAGCTTGGCGAGGACCGCGTGCACGACATCGCCAACTACATCCTCAAGGGCAGCCTCTGGCAGGCGTTCGAATCGGAACAGCAGCCCGTGTTGCTCATTGACGAAATCGACAAGGCCGACATCGAGTTTCCCAATGACCTGTTGCGCGAACTCGATCGTATGGAATTCACAGTGTTCGAAACGGGCGAGACCATTCACGCGCGACACCGTCCCGTGATCATCATCACCTCGAACAACGAGAAGGAGCTGCCCGACGCGTTCCTGCGCCGCTGCTTCTTCCACTACATCCGCTTCCCCGACGAAGACACGATGCAGCGCATCGTCGACGTGCACTACCCGGGCCTCAAGAAGAACCTGCTGCGCGAAGCGCTTGCCGCATTCTTCAAGGTCCGCGAGATGCCTGGCCTCAAGAAGAAGCCCTCGACATCGGAACTTCTCGACTGGATCAAGCTGCTGCTCGCTGAAGACATTCCGCCCGAGGCGCTGCGTGCAGAGGACAACCGCAAGGCGATTCCGCCGCTCTACGGTGCCCTGCTCAAGAACGAACAGGACGTACACCTGTTCGAACAGCTCGTGTTCATGAACCGCGGCGGGCGCCAGTAACGCGGGGCCACCATGCTGACGCGCTTCTTCTACATGCTGCGCGAGGGCGGCATGAGGACTTCGGTCACCGAGCTGCTCACGCTGCTTGGCGCCATGAAGCAGGGGCTTGCGGGCACGAGCGTCGACGACTTCTACTACCTGTCACGGTCCTGCCTCGTTAAGGACGAGACCCAGTTCGACCGTTACGACAAGATCTTCGCCGCGCACTTCCGCGGCATTGAGGACGCTTTCCGCAGCCTGATCGCGGACGTGCCAGAGGACTGGATCCGGCAGCTCGGCACGCTCGACCTGACCGACGAGGAGCGCGCGGAAATCGAATCACTGGGTGGTTTTGACGAAATCATGAAGGCGCTCGAGGAGCGTCTCGCAGAACAGGACGAGCGCCACGAGGGTGGCAACAAGTGGATCGGCACCGCGGGCACGTCCCCGTTCGGTGTCGGCGGCTTCAACCCCGAAGGTGTGCGCATCGGCAAGCAGCAGGGTGGTGGCAGCCGGCGTGGCGTCAAGGTCTGGGAACAGCGCGAGTACCGCAATCTCGACGATTCCGTCGAGCTCGGCACACGCAATATCAAGCTCGCGCTGCGCAAGCTGCGGCGCTTCGCGCGCGAGGGTGCCGCGGACCAGCTCGACCTGCCCGACACGATCCGCAGCACGGCCCGCAATGCGGGATACCTCGACATCAAAATGGTTCCCGAGCGCCACAACGCCATCAAGGTGCTGCTGTGCCTCGACGTCGGCGGCTCGATGGACGACCACGTGCGCGTCTGCGAAGAGCTGTTCTCCGCGGCCAGCAGCGAGTTCAAGCACCTCGAGTACTTCTACTTCCACAACTTTGTCTACGAGTCATTATGGAAGGACAACCGCCGCCGGCACTCCGAGCGCATCCCGGTGCAGGAGATCGTTCACAAGTACGGGCCCGACTACAAACTCGTGTTTGTCGGTGATGCGACGATGAGCCCTTATGAGATTGTCTACCCCGGTGGCAGCGTTGAGCACTGGAACGAGGAACCCGGTGCGGCCTGGATCCAGCGGTTGCTCAACCATTTCCCGAAATCGATCTGGCTCAACCCCGAGCCCGAGCAACGCTGGCCGCACACGCCGTCGGTGAAGATCACGCGCGAGATCATGGAGGAACGCATGTTTCCGTTGACCGTGCGCGGCCTCGATGAGGGGATCAAGCGGCTGCGCTGAGCGCCGCGGTCCGGGAGTCATGGCAAACGCCTCGGAAGCACCGCAACAGCTGGCGCTCGTGCTGCCCGGCGGTGGCGCGCGATGCGCCTTCCAGGTTGGCGTACTCAAGGCCGTCTCGGAGCTGTTGCCACCGCGCGCCCGAAACCCGTTTCGCATTCTGAGCGGGACCTCGGCGGGCGCCATCAACTCTGTCGTGCTGGCGAGCAAGGCCCAGCGCTTCCACTTCGCCGTGCGGGAGCTCGAGCGCGTGTGGGGCAACTTTGAGACGGAAATGGTCTACCGCGCCGATGCCATGACCATGCTCAAGACGAGCATGCACTGGTTGGCCGCGATTGTGTTCGGCGGGCTCGGCGTGCGCAATCCCAGGTCGCTGCTCGACAATGCGCCCCTGCGTGCGCTGCTGGCGCGCAATATCCGCTTCCAGCGGATTCGCGCAAACGTTGAGCGTGGCTTCGTCGATGCCGTGGCCGTGACGGCCGCGGGTTACAACTCGGCGCGCTCAGTGACCTTTTACGAGGGCGTCGACAGCCTCAAGCCCTGGCGGCGTACGCGCCGGGTCGGCAAGGCCGAGGACCTCAATCTCGATCACCTCATGGCGAGCATCGCCGTGCCGATGATCTTCCCGCCCGTCGCCATGCACGGCGAGTATTTCGGCGACGGCGCCATGCGCCAGGCGACGCCGCTGTCGCCCGCGGTGCACCTGGGGGCCAGCCGCATCCTTGTGGTCGGTGTGCGCGATGAGCTCGCGGACCCCGTGCGCGACGACGACAGCCGAGAGCCCGAGTATCCGGGCTTTGGACGCATTGCGGGCTACATGCTCGACACTTTGTTTCTCGACGGTTTGTATTCTGACCTCGAGCGTCTCGCGCGCATCAACCGCATGCTCGAGTCCGTGCCGCCCGAGCGCCGCACGGGCTTTGCGGCGCAGATGAGACCCATCGACACGATGGTCGTCTTGCCCAGCGTGGACCTGCGCGTGCTCGCCGTGGAATACCTGCGCGAGTTGCCTCTGCCGATCCGGCTCCTGCTGCGCGGCGTCGGCGGCAGCGAGGGTCGCCTGCTCAGTTTCCTGTTGTTCGAGGCTGGCTACACGCGCGCGCTCATCGATCTGGGCTATGCCGATGCCATGCGCCAGGCCGATCGCCTGCGCGCTTTTGTCATGGGCGAGGACGTGCCGCCGTTGTCGGGTCCGGAACCCGTTGTCGACGATCTCTCCGGGCGCTTCCACGCGCTCGACCTGGGCGCCATGCCCGGACTCTAGAGCAGAAACGCCGCGCCGAGCCCCAGGAAGACGCCGTAGCCGACGACGTCAGTGATCGTCGTCAGGATCACGCCGCCCGCAAGTGCCGGGTCGACACGCAGTCGTCCCAGGATGAGCGGGATGGCGTAGCCGCACAGGGCCGCGACAACGAGATTGGCCGCGAGCGCCACGGCGATGAGCAGCCCGATGTCCCAGGTGCCGAACCACACGGCCGTCACCACGGCCACGAGCGCGGCCCAGAAGAAGCCATTGATGACGCCGACGAGCACCTCGCGGCGCAACACGTAGAGGGCGTTCGCGGCCTCGATCTGGCCCAGCGCGATGGCGCGCGTGATGATCGTGAGCGTCTGTGTGCCCGCCACGCCGCCCATGCTGGGCACGATGGGCATGAGCACCGCGAGCAGCACAACCTTGTCGATCGCCGTCTGGAACAGGTCGACGACACTCGCCGCGACGAAGGCCGTCAGCAGGTTGATGCCCAGCCAGAATGCGCGGCGACGCGAGCTCTGGAACACGGGCGCGAACAGGTCGTGGTCTTCATCGAGACCGGCCGCACCCATAAGCGAGTGCTCTGCCTCTTCGCGGATGACGTCGATAACGTCGTCGACGGTGATACGGCCCACGAGCAGGTTGTCGTCGTCGACCACCGCGATCGAGAGCAGGTCGCGATCCTCGAACACACGCGCGACATCGAGCGCCCCGGTGAGCGCATTGACGCTCACGGCATCAGGTTCAACGAGGTCCTCGATGATCGCATCTGGGTCGGCTACGAGCAGGCTCGTGAGCGCCACGGTGCCCAGAAAGTGATTGTCGCGATCGACCACGAACAGGAGGTCGGTGCGGTCGGGTAATTCATCGTGGGCGCGCAGGTAGCGCAACACCACTTCGACCGAAACATCGGGGCGCACCGACATGGTGTCGGTGTCCATGAGACCGCCCGCGCTGTCCTCGGGGTAGGCCAGGACTTCGCGCAGCTCTTCACGGTCCTCGCGGTCGAGCGAGCGCAGCACCTGCTGGGTGATCGCTTCGGGCAGATCGACGACGAGGTCGGCGAGATCGTCGACGGCCATGCCCTCGGTCGCGGCCACAACCTGGTCGACATCCATCTCGCGGATGAGGCTGTCGCGAACGTCATCCGCGAGTTCGACGAGAACCTCGCCCTCGAAGTCGCGGTCGACGAGTTCCCAGACGACGCGGCGTTCGGTGTATGGCAGTGATTCAAGCAGGCGGGCGATTTCACCCGGGCGCAGGCCCGCGACCATGCGCCGCGCCGCGCGCATGGTTCCCGAGTCGAGCGCTTCTCGCAACGCGCCGAGTACGCTTTGTTCGCTTACCGGCTGGTCCATGACACACCGCTGACGCAACGACAGCCGGGCGGCTGTCGCCGGGGAGTGTAGCGGAGCGCGGTGTTGGCGTCGAAAGCTGCGCGGCTCAGTGGCCGACGGCGCCGCGCACGAGTTCGTGGTGGCGCACGCTGATGTCGCGGCCGTCGCCGCGCAGCGTCCGCGCGATGCGTTCTGCCATGTAGACAGAGCGGTGTTGCCCGCCCGTGCAACCCACGGCGATGGTCAGGTAGCTGCGGCTGAAATTCTCGTATCGCGGCAGCCAGTCACGCAGAAAGGCGATGATCGCGTCATGCATGTCGTCAGCCAGAGGCTGGGAGTCGAGGTAGTCAATGACGGGCTTGTCGAGTCCCGTTTCCTGGCGCAGCTCGGGCTGCCAGTATGGGTTGGGCAGGCAGCGCAGATCGAACACGTAGTCGGCATCGGCGGGGATGCCGTGCTTGAAGCCGAAGCTCTGGACAAGGATCGAGAGCTTGTGGACATCGCGCGAGGCGATGCGTTCGCGCACGAGGTCGCGAAGTTCGTAGACGCTCGTACGCGTCGTATCGATGATGAGGTCGGCCACGTTGACTACGGGCGTCAGGATGCTCCGTTCGGTGGCGATGGCCTCACGCAGACCCTCGCCCGACTGCGCCAGTGGATGACGGCGGCGCGTCTCGCCGAAGCGCTTGATGAGCATGGCTTCCTCAGCCTGCAGAAACAGCACCTCGACCTGGGCGCTCTGGTTGCGCAAGCGCGCGACCTGCCGGTCCAGCATCTGCAGGTCGTCGGCACGGTTGCGGGCGTCAATGCCGATCGCCACGCGGTCGCCGCCCGCTTCGTCGGCGAGCAGGTAATCCGTGAGTTGTGGCAGCAGGGCAACCGGGATGTTGTCGACGGAGTAGTAGCCCAGGTCCTCGAGCACGTGCAACGCCACTGACTTACCCGAACCGGAGAGGCCACTGACGATGATGATGCGCACGGCCTTAGTCCTGACCGGCCGCCACGGTCGCGGGGGTCTCGATGCCCGTGAAAGCGGCGAGAACCTCGTCCTCGTCGCGTGCATGGCGAAGCCGCCGCGCCAGAGCCGGGTCGACGAGGTGTTGCATGAGACGGCGCAGCGCATCAGCTCGGGCTTCGTCATCAGCGGCGGGGATGACGAAACCGAAAATCAGGTCGACGTCGCGGTTGTCTCTGGAATCGAAATCGATCGGTTTGGCGAGCCGCAGCAAGACGCCACGTACGGTGCGCACCTCGGGCATCCGCGCGTGTGGAATGGCGAGGCCGCAGTCTGCGGCCGTGCAACCCAGGCGCTCGCGTTCGAACAGTGCCTCGAAGATCTCATCGGCACTGGCGTCATCGGCGCTTTGGGCGAGGTGGTGGCTCAGCAACTGCAACACCTGCTTCTTGCTCGTAGCCTCGATATCGAGGTGAACTCGGTTCCGGGTCAGAAGCGATTCGATCGTGAACGGCATCGTATTATTTTTGTTTCGGCGGTTCTTGAGTCGAACGCGCCGGCCGGGTGGCTCCTCTGGGGATGCACCCGGTCGGCGCGTTAAGAGTGCGATTATGCCACCTGAATCGGGTCAGGTGCGGGCCTTAAGCGGGCTCAGGCGTGCTTTTGCACTTCCCGGGCGTGGTGGTCGCACTGTTTTTCCTTGTGCTTCAGGATGCGACGGTCGAGCTTGTCGGCCAGGCCGTCGATCGCAGCGTACATGTTCTCTTCGGTCGCCTCGACGTGCAGGCGTTTGCCGCGCAGATTCGCGGTCGCCTCGGCACGATGGCGGAGTTTCTCCACCGTGAGGATGCAGTGCACGTCGGTCACGTGATCGTAGTGCTTTTCGATCCGTTGCATCTTGGCACTGACGTAGTCTCGAAGGGCGTCAGTGACGTCGACGTGATGGCCGGTAACATTCAGCTGCATATCTGGCTCCTATCTGTGTCATGGCATGTGTTTGATTGTGTGTCGGCGTTCCTCCTAGTCACCGGCAGAAAAGTCTTTCAAAACAGCCGCTTGGCCAAATCTCAGCCTTACGGCGCCGACGCAGCGCAAAGGCACTACGACACTTGATCATGCGCCGATCGGGGGTGGGCTGCAAGCCCGTGGGATTAGCGGGGTGCGCGGACCCGGCGTTCGCTGGACGAGGCGATGTTCATGGCCTCGCGGTACTTGGCGACGGTGCGTCGGGCGACCTGAACGCCGTCTTCCTTGAGCAAGGCTGTGATCTTGCTGTCGGACAGGGGTTTGGCGGGGTCTTCGGCACCAATAAGCTTCTTGATCTTGGCGCGCACGGCCACCGAGCTTTGCTCGTCGCCGTCCGTGGTCGACACGTGCGACGAGAAGAAGTAGCGAAACTCCAGCACGCCGCGCGGCGTGTGCATGTACTTGTGGCTCGTCACACGTGAAACCGTCGACTCGTGCATGTCGATGGCCTCCGCGATGTCCTTCAGGATCATCGGTTTCATGGCCTCTTCACCGTGCTCGAAGAACTCGACCTGGCGCTCGACAATCGTGCTGGCCACCTTGTAGAGCGTCTCATTGCGAATCTCGAGGCTGCGCACGAGCCAGCGCGCTTCCTGGAGCTGGGCCCGCAGGACCGTGTGTTCGCCATTGCCCCGCAGCAATGCCGCGTACTGCTGGTTGACCTTGAGCCTGGGCACGCCCGATGGGCTGATTTCCACGATCCACTGCCCGTCGACCTTGCGTACGAAGACGTCGGGGATGACGTACTCGGTGCGCCCGCCGCTAACGGCCTGGCCAGGCTTCGGGTGGCAACTGCGCACGAGCGATAGCGCGTGCTCGAGGTCGTCATTGTCCACGGCGAGTCGGCGCCGCAGCTGGGTGTAGTTCTGTTCGGCTACGAGCGGCAGGAAATTCTCGACAATGCGCCGCGCCGTGGTCAGCCCCGGGGTGCCCTCTGGGTAGGGCGCGAGCTGCAACGAGAGGCACTCGCCGAGCGAGCGAGCACCCACACCGAGCGGGTCAAACCGCTGGATTTTGACGAGCACGCGCTCGATGCGGCTCTCGCTCAGAGAGGGCTCGTCAAGCACCTCACGGATTTCCTCGAGGCTTTCGAAGAGGTAACCGTCGTCGTCGATGGCGTCGACGATCGCCTCGCCGATGATGCGATCCTCATCGGTGAAGTTCTCGGTCTCGAGCTGGTGCAGCAGGTGCTCGCGCAGGGTCTCTTCGCGGTCGTCTGCGAAGTCGGCCATGGACCGACCATCGTTGCCCGAGAATGATGTGTCGCCGCCGCGACCCACATCGCGCCAGGAGTCCTCGACGGGCGGTGCCGCCGGCTCCGGCGTCAGCGCGCGGACCTCGGCCGTCGACGCGGCATCCACTTTGGGCGCGTCAGGCAGGTCCTCCATGTCGAGCATGACATTGGATTCGAGCGCCTCGGCGATCTGCTGATTGAGGTCCATGACGGGGAGTTGCAGCAGTTTGATCGCCTGCTGCAGCTGGGGCGTCATGGTCAGTGTCTGACCGAGCTTGAGTTGTAGGGATGGTTTCAGCAAAGCGTGTCCCTTCGAATGCTGAATGATACCGTAACAAACGCCCGCCGATTCGCCGTGACCGCGGTCACGGCGGTGTCGATGGGGCGTTAGAGTTGGAAGTCGTCGCCCAGGTAGACCTCGCGCACGTGGCGGTCCGTGACGATCTCCTCGGGCGTTCCGCTGGCGATCAGGCCGCCGTCGCTCAGGATGTAGGCGTGGCCGCATATGCCCAGCGTTTCGCGCACGTTGTGGTCGGTGATGAGCACACCAATACCGCGCTCCGTGAGGTGGCGAATCGTGCGCTGAATGTCGATGACGGAAATGGGGTCGACACCCGCAAACGGCTCGTCGAGCAGGATGAAGCGCGGCTCGGCGGCCAGTGCGCGAGCAATCTCGACACGGCGGCGCTCGCCCCCGGACAGGCTCATGCCCAGGCTCGTGCGGACGTGGCCGATGTGCAGCTCGTCGAGCAGTTGCTCAAGCCGTGCGTCGCGTTCCGTGCGGTTCAGATCACGCCGCGCCTCGAGGATGGCCATGATGTTCTGTTCGACAGATAGCTTGCGAAAGATCGAGGCTTCCTGAGGCAGGTAGCCGAGCCCCATGGCGGAGCGCCGGTGCATGGGGTCGTGCGTGAGGTCATGGCCGTCGAGCAGGATCCGGCCGCGATCGCAGCGTACGAGGCCCACGATCATGTAGAACGCTGTCGTCTTGCCCGCGCCGTTGGGCCCGAGCAGGCCTACGACTTCGCCGCTCTTGATCTCGAGCGAGATGCCGCGCACCACTTCGCGAAACTTGTAACGCTTGGCGATGTCCTGGACGCTCAGGATGCTCACGGCTCGTCGCGTTCCTCGTCGATGGCCTCGGCGGCGGCATCCTCTGCGGCGTTTTGCGCGGCTTCAGCCGCATTCTCGGGGGGTTGCACGACGATCTTTACGCGCTCGCCCGTGTCGGCGTCGCCTTCGAAGGCGACCTGCTGTCCCTTGACGTCGTAGACGAGCAGGGCGCCCGTGACTTCGTTGGTCTGGTCCGAAATCCGTGCATTGCCCTCGAAACGAACGACACCGGCGTCGAGGTCGTAGTCGAAGCGCTCGGCCTGGCCCTCGGTGATCGCGGCAACGCCCGTACGTTGGTCGATGAAGCGTGCGGGCTCGCCCGTCACACGCGCGCTTACGAGCCGGTGTGACATGAATCGGAGCTCGGCGTTGTCCGCGCGAATGCTGGCACCGTCCACGTCAATCTCGACGTTGCCCGAGAAGCGCCAGCTTGAGTCCGCGAAGTTGGTGCCCGCAGTCGTTTCGGCGCGGCGGGCCTCGATACGTGTGGCGCCCTGCGTGATGCGCAGTCCGTAGAACACCGTCGTGTTGTCGGCAAGATTGAGCTCGGAGTTGTCCGCATCCATGACGATGGGCAGACCCGGCTCGACGGCGAGCTGGGCTGATGCACCGGCCGCGAGCAGGGACAGCAGCGCGGCTGCGATCCATCGCCTGGGATCAGGGTGTGAACTGGCCACGGATATTTGACCTCAATTCGATCCGGTCTTCGTCGAGTAGTGCCAGCATACCCGTTGCCACGAGTGTGCCCTCGCCAATTTCAAACCGGACCGTGTCGTCGGTTTCGACGGTGCGTGCCTCGGGATTGAACGCCAGCGTTTCAGTGCGCACGGTGACCGCACCTACATCGCCATCGTCTGCACGTCGCGCCACCACCTCGCCCGACAACGCGAGCTTCGAGCCGCCGTATTCGAGCGTGGCTGTGTTGGCCTCGATCTGCCAGCGTCCGTCGCCTGCTGCGTAGTCGACGCGAATGCCCGACAACTCGATGGGCTCGCGGCTGGCCGTCTGCAGGGCGCGCTCCGCCATGAGCTCGTAGAGCAGTTCACCCTCGGCGTCGGTGCCGAAGATGTGTGCATCGATCATGTAGTACCCGCGCTCGACGGGCGTACCTGCAACCCGGGTCTCATCGTCGTTGTCGCGGTCGCCACGCAGCAGCCAGGTCGCCATAGCGATGGCGGCCAGTGCGACGAGCGCGATCCAGCCGCGCGAGTTCACGCCGGTCGTGCCTCGCGCGCCGCGATGATGAAGTCAGCGATCTCGCGTACGGCACCGTCACCACCCGGGCGGCGGGTGATGAGGTCGGCGCGGCTGGCAACGGCGGTGACGGCATTGGCCGGAGCGAATGCGACCCCCGTTGCCTCAAACATGGGGAGATCGGGCATATCGTCTCCGACTGCCGCCGCGCGCGCGTGTTCCACGCCCAGTGTCGAGAGCAGGCCCGTAATCGCCGCGTGTTTGTCCCGGCAACCCTGGAACACCTGCTCGATGCCCAACTCTGCCGTGCGTGCCGTCACGGCACCGCTCGAGCGCCCCGTGATTACCGCGACATTGATACCGGCCTCGATAAGGCGGCGGATTCCGAAGCCGTCCTGGGTATTGAAGGTCTTGCTTTCGTTGCCGGCCTCGTCGAGCGTGAACTTGCCGTCGGTCATGACACCGTCGACGTCAAACACGATGAGCGCGATGTCTGCCGCGGCCGACACGAGTTCGGGCGGTGCCATTTCGATGAGTACGGCCACTACATGACGCCCGCGCGGAACAGGTCGTGGATATTGAAGGCGCCGATCAGCTGTTCTTCGCTGTCGACGACGGGCAAGGCCGTGATCGCATACGTTTCGAGCATGCGTACGGCTTCCGCTGCGAGTGCGTTCGAGCGAATGCGGTGCCCGCCAAGTGTCATCGCATCGCGCACGTTGAGCCCCGTGAGGTCGAGCTGTTCGTCGAGCAGCCGGCGCAGGTCGCCGTCCGTGAACACGCCCGCCAGACGTGCGCCGTCGGTGACCGCGGCGAAGCCCAGGCCCTTGCGCGTCATTTCAATGAGTGCGTCGCTGAGTGTGGCGCCGATGTCGACGACGGGCACCGCGTCCCCCGCATGCATGATGTCGGCCACGGTGAGCAGCAGGCGCTTGCCCAGGCTGCCGCCCGGGTGCGAACGCGCGAAGTCCTCGGCCGTGAACTCGCGGCTGTCGAGCAACGCCACGGCCAGCGCGTCGCCAAACGCGAGCGTCGCCGTGGTGCTCGCTGTCGGAGCGAGATTGAGCGGGCAGGCCTCTTCGGCGACACCGACGTCGAGGTGCACATCGGCCTGCCGCGCCAGCGTCGATTTGGTGTTACCCGTCATGCTGATGAGCGGTGCACCGAGTCGCTTGATCAGGGGCAGGATGGTCAGCACTTCCTCGGTTTCGCCCGAGTAGGAAATAGCGAGCACCACGTCGTCGGGCGTGATCATGCCCAGGTCGCCGTGGCTGGCCTCACCTGGGTGCAGGAAGAATGCGGGACTGCCGGTGCTGGCCAGTGTGGCCGCGATCTTGCTCGCGACGTGCCCGGACTTGCCCATGCCCGTGACCACGATGCGGCCCCGGCACGACAGGCAAAGCTGACAGGCGGCTTCAAAGTCGGCGTCAATGCGCGCTGCGAGCGCCTGAACGGCATCCGCTTCGATGCGCAGGACGCGTTGCGCCTGCTCGAGGCGCCGTGTCGCGTCAGACCCCATTCGACATGCTCTGAGTCAGCACGTAGACGTGGTAGGAGAAGAACGCGATCAGCAAAGCGGAGCCCTCCACGCGGTTAATGCGCCCGGCGCCCGAATAATTGTAAGCCATTGCAAACAACACGAGCGTCAACGCGATCATCACGAAGAAGTGCAGCGACAGGACCTCAGCGCTGAGGCCCGTGGGCTCGATCACCACCGCGGCGCCGATGACGGCCAGCAGGTTGAACATGTTCGAGCCGATGATGTTACCGATGGCGAGCCCTTGTTCGCCTTTGAGCGCCGACATGATGGACACGGCCAGCTCGGGCAGGCTCGTGCCGATAGCGACGAGCGTGACGCCGATCACGAGCTGACTGATGCCCAGGCCTACGGCGATCGTGGTGGCGCCGTTGACCAGCAGCTGGGCGCCGGCCAGCAGCACGAGCAAGCCCAGCAGGAACCAGCCCGCGGCCACATTCATGGCCATGTCCTTGGGGATCTCGGCTTCGTACTCGGCCTCGATGGGATCGTTGACGTTGCTTCGGTAGCCCAACCGCACGATCCAGTACATGACGACCACGAGTGCCGTCAGCATGACGAGGCCGTCGATGCGCGACAGGTTCAGATCGAGGCAAAGTGCGACGGCGAGCAGCGTGACGGCCAACAGCGCGGGCATCTCCTGCTGCAGGGTCCGCGAGAGCACCTGGATCGGCCGGAGCAGCGCCGTGGCGCCCAGCACGAGCGCAATATTGGCGATGTTGGAGCCGACGGCATTTCCGATGGCCAGGTCGGGCTGGCCCTTCATCGCGGCCACGATGGACACGAGAATCTCGGGCGCAGACGTCGCGATACCGACGACGGTCAGGCCGATGAGCAGCGTCGGTACGCCCAGGTTGCGCGCCATGGCGCCAGCACCGATGACGAAGCGGTCGGCCCCCCAGATCAGGGCAAGCAGGCCCACGATCACCATGACCACGTTGACGAGCATTGACTCCAAGCAGCGATCTCCGCGGTGCGTTTGCACCGCCTGCGCAAGCTGATCCGGGGCTCGGGCACCCGAAGCGGCAGCAACATAAGACGAGGCCACAATGCCCGCAGGGCTCGTGGCCAGCTCTCAATAATACACAAATCGGCCATTTACCCATGTCGGACTTGGCTCCGGCACGGTGCCGCACCGGGCGCTTTGTACTAGACTCTTCGACCCGCGAACAGGCCGCCCGGAGACCGAATCCCGTGACCCCCAATGAGATTGAAACCCTGATCCGAGAGGCACTCGACGTCTCTGAGATCGTCGTGCAGAGCGACGACAACGTGCACTTTGAGGCGCAGATCGTCTCGAGCGCGTTTGCGGGCAAGCGGGCCGTGGCCCGCCACCAGATGGTCTACGCAGCACTCGGCGACCACATGCGCGCCGACATCCACGCGCTGTCGATTCGCGC
This sequence comes from Pseudomonadota bacterium, assembly GCA_039821605.1. Lineage (GTDB taxonomy): Bacteria > Pseudomonadota > Gammaproteobacteria > Steroidobacterales > Woeseiaceae > CALBPI01. The sequence continues at coordinate 356,189 of JBCBNV010000002.1, forward strand.
GTTGACGCCCGAAGAGCTCGCGGCTCAGGCTTAAGTCTTGGACAAGCTGCTGATTACCGGTGGCACGCCGCTCGAGGGCAGCGTGCACATGTCTGGCGCCAAGAACGCGGCGCTGCCAATCCTCGCGGGTACGCTGCTGGCCAGCGAGCCTGTCACCATTGACAACGTGCCGCACCTGCGCGACGTCACCACGATGATCGCGCTGCTGCAGCGCATGGGCGCTGTGACCACGATCGACGAGCGCATGTCCGTCACCGTGGACACGGGCGGCGAGATTGATCCCGTCGCGCCTTATGAACTGGTCAAGACGATGCGCGCCTCGGTGCTGGTGCTGGGGCCGCTCGTGGCGCGGTTTGGCCGAGCCGACGTGTCGCTGCCCGGCGGTTGCGCAATCGGCGCGCGACCCGTCGATCTGCATGTGTCGGGACTGCAGGCGCTGGGCGCCGATGTGCGGGTCGAGAACGGCTACATCCGCGCGCGCGCCGACCGATTGCGTGGCGGTCACTTCGTATTCGACACGGTGTCCGTGACGGGCACCGAAAATCTCATGATGGCGGCGGCGCTTGCCGATGGGGAGACGGTGCTCGAGAACGCGGCGCGTGAGCCCGAGGTCGTGGACCTCGCTCAGTACCTGATCGCGCTGGGTGCGCAGATCGAAGGTGCGGGCAGCCCCACGATCCGCATCCAGGGTGTGTCGTCGCTATCGAGCGCGCGCTACCGCGTCCTGCCCGACCGTATCGAAACGGGCACCTACCTGACTGCCGCGGCCATGACACGCGGTCACGTCACGCTGCGCGGCGTGCGGCCCGAGCATCTCGAGGCTGTGCTGTCAAAGCTCGTTGAGGCGGGTGCCGATATCTCCACGGGCGAGGACTGGATCGAGATCGACATGCGCGGCCGTCGTCCGCGCGCCGTGGACGTGCGGACCACGCCTTACCCCGGGTTCCCGACGGACATGCAGGCGCAGTTCTGTGCGCTCAATGCCATAGCCGAGGGCTCCGGGGCGGTCACCGAGACCATTTTCGAGAACCGTTTCATGCACATCCCCGAGCTGCAGCGCATGGGTGCGGATTTTCGGATTCGCGGCCGCACGGTGATGACGCGCGGTGTCGACCGACTGACGGCAGCGCCTGTCATGGCCACGGATCTGCGTGCTTCGGCGGGGCTCGTGCTGGCCGCGCTCGTGGCTGAGGGCACGACGACTGTCGATCGCATCTACCACCTGGATCGCGGTTATGAGCAGATCGAGGACAAGCTGCGCCGGCTGGGCGCAGTCGTCGAACGCCAGACCTGAGAGCTAGGGCCGCGTGGTGGCGAGCGTGCGGTCGCCGGCCACAGCTTCGGTGCTCTGTCGTTCGCCGTTGCGCAGGTATTCAAGGCGCAATCGCGTCCCGGGCGCGTAGCCGGCCACGGTCAGCAGCGCCTGCTGGTTCTCGCGCATCGGCTCACCGTTGATCGAGAGCAGCACGTCGCCGCTGCGAATGCCCGCTTCCCAGGCCGGGCCGTCACGCAGCACGGCCGTCAGCACGATGCCGGAACCCGGCTCGAGGCCAATGCGCGCCCAGTCGTCGGCCGTGAGTTGCTGCATTTCGAGCCCGAGCCAACCGCGGCGAACACGACCGTCCTCGCGCAGCGCGCGCACCACGCCACTGACGAGATTGGCGGGGATGGCAAAGCTGATGCCTTCAATGTCGACTTCGCGCGACACGACGGCTGTGTTGATGCCGATGAGCTCGCCGCGCACATTGATCAGCGCGCCGCCTGAATTGCCCGAGTTGATGGCCGCGTCGGTCTGAATGTAGTTCTCGAACGTCGTCAGTCCGAGCAGTCCGCGGCCGGTGGCACTGACGATGCCCTGCGTCACGGTCTGGCTCAGGCCGTAGGGGTTGCCGATGGCCAGCACGACGTCGCCGATCTGCATCGTGTCGGACCGGCCGACGCGGATCGGGGTCAGGCCGTCGAGCTCGATTTTGAGCAGCGCCAGATCTGTATCGGCGTCGGTGCCGACGACGGTGGGGATGGCCTCGCGCCCGTCGGCCAGCTGCACGCGACCCGAACGCGCGCCCCGGATCACGTGGAAATTGGTGACGATGTAGCCCTCGGCGTCGATGATCACGCCCGACCCGAGGTTGGTCTGCACGGCGACAGTCGACTCGGCGGCGGGGTCGTCGCTGGGCACCAGCCGCGTCGTATAGATGTTGACGACGGCATCGGCACTGGCGGCCACGGCATCGGCGTAGCTGCCCCGGGCCTGCTCGCGCGGCCCCAGCAGGTCGGGCCGCATCAGGATGACCACGCAGGCCAGCGCAAGGCCGCCCACGACGCAGCGAAACAGGAATTGGAGGGTTTGGCTCAATCCAGACATCGACATGGCGGAGACATCGCCCCGCATCAGCTCTACAGTTGCCGCTATTGTGACGCAGGCCAGTGCATAGCGGTAGGCAAGTCTGCTCCGAGCCCTGTATAATGGCGGGCTGAGACCAGCGCGCTCTGCTGCAGCCCGACGACACTCTAGCCAGCTTCCAAGACTGAAAACCCACGACAGAAAACCAGTGCACTCGAGGCCTTTCAGAGGCCAAAGCTCGGTGCGCATGACCTTGACTGCGGCATGCCGACACGGCCCGCGGTACCCGTTGGAAGCCCAGGTTTAACGCCGCGTGAATCGGTGCATCGACAGCGCCTCGACAAGGCAGGCCTCACGCGTCTGAACCGACGCACCTGCCGAAAACGTAGGGGTCCGGTGCAGCAGCAGGGCGACCGCGACCGCCGACAACATTAGTGACGCGCCGGCCCGGCCGCGCATCCAAGAGAATTTAGTGACAATCGACGTGATTCGGAGCCGACCTCATGGCTGACAATTCTGACAACCTCGACGACAGCAGACGCCGGTTCCTCGGCATCGCAACGGGCGCAACGGGCGCTGTCGCGGGTGCGATGTTCGTGGTGCCCTTCCTGGGATCGCTGGTCCCGAGCAAGCGCGCACAGGCGCTGGGCGCACCCGTGGAAATCAACATCGGCAACCTCGAAGCCGGCCAGATGGCGCGCAAGCAGTGGCGCGGCCGCACCGTGTACGTCGTGCGCCGCGACCAGGACATGCTCAAGCGGATCGAGGACACGACGCCGCAGGTCGACGACCCTGAGTCTGCAAAGTCGGAGCAGCCTGACTACGCCAGCAACGGTTTCCGCTCGCTGAAGCCGGAGTTCCTCGTGGTATTCGGCCAGTGCACGCACCTGGGCTGCGCGCCGTCACAGCGCTTTGAGGTGGGCCCCCCAGACCTCGGCCAGAACTGGCTGGGCGGTTTTTTCTGCGCCTGCCACGGCTCCAAGTTCGATATGGCCGGCCGCGTCTTCAAGGGGGTTCCGGCGCCCCTGAACTTACCGGTACCGCCTTACCGTTTCATTGGTGAGGACATCATCGAAATCGGCACGGAAACGGGAGTAGCCTGATGGCACGCGCAGAATCGGAACTGCAGATCGGTCAGAAGAGCTCAGGGTTCATGAAGTGGATCAACGATCGCTTCCCCTGGGACAAGATGATGAAGGAGCACGTAACCGAGTATTACGCCTCCAAGAACCTGAACCTCTGGTACGTCTTCGGCGTGCTGTCGATGGTCGTGCTCGTGATCCAGCTGCTCACGGGTATCTTCCTGACCATGAACTACAAGCCCAGCGCGGCTGAGGCCTTTGCCTCGGTTGAGTACATCATGCGTGACGTGAAGTACGGCTACATCATCCGCTACATGCACTCAACGGGCGCGTCGGCCTTCTTCATCGTCGTCTACCTGCACATGTTCCGCGCCATGCTCTACGGCAGCTACAGAAAGCCACGCGAGCTCATCTGGCTGATCGGCATGATCATCTTCATCGTGCTCATGGCTGAAGCGTTCATGGGCTACCTCCTGCCCTGGGGCCAGATGTCCTACTGGGGTGCGCAGGTGATCGTGTCGCTGTTCGGGGCGATCCCCGGGATCGGTGAGAGCCTCGTCGACGTGATCCGCGGTGACTACTCGATCTCGGACATCACGCTCAACCGCTTCTTCGCGCTGCACGTGATCGCGCTGCCGCTGGCACTTGTCATGCTCGTTGTGGTGCACATTCTCGCGCTGCACGAAGTCGGCTCGAACAACCCCGACGGTATCGAGATCAAGAAAAAGAAGGACGCGAATGGCGTCCCGCTCGACGGCATCGCGTTCCACCCCTACCACACGTCGAAGGACCTCGTTGCGATCGTCATATTCATGGCGGCGTTCTTTGCGGTCGTCTTCTTTGCGCCTGAAATGGGTGGTTACTTCCTCGAGCACGCCAACTTCGAGCCGGCCAACCGTCTGAAGACACCGGAGCACATCGCGCCGGTCTGGTACTTCACGCCGTTCTACGCGATCTTGCGCGCCGTACCCGACAAGCTGCTGGGCGTCATCCTCATGGGCGCAGCCGTCATCATCCCGATGTTCCTGCCGTGGCTTGACCGCTCGCCGGTCAAGTCGATCCGTTACAAGGGGATCATCACGAAGTCGGCGCTTGGCCTCTTCGTCGTGGCCTTCCTGTTGCTGGGCTGGCTCGGTCTGCAGCCCGCGACCGATCTCTACACGAACCTGGCGCGCGTGTTCACGGTCATCTACTTCGCGTTCTTCGCGCTGATGCCCTGGTACAGCAAGATGGACCAGACGAAACCGGTCCCCGAGCGCGTCACGATGAAGGGGGCTGATCATGCGTAGTGCAACCACTCTCGTGCGGGCCGCGGCCGTCTGCCTGGCGCTGTCGGCCGCGGGTGTTTCGCTCGCCGCGGGTGGCGGCGCGGCACTCGACGCGGCCAACAACGACGTGGGTAACACCAAGTCGCTGCAGCGTGGCTTCAAGTACTTCATGAACTACTGCTCGGGTTGCCACAGTGCCGAGTACGTGCGTTACAACACGATCGGCGCAGCTCTGCAGATCAGTGACGCAGAGCTCGAGCAGAACCTCATGTTCAACGCCCAGCGCACCTTCGAGACGATTAACATCTCGATGCGGTCCGAAGACGCGACGGCCTGGCTGGGCCAGGTGCCGCCTGACATGTCACTGATCGCGCGCTCCAAGGGCGTCGACCACATCTACTCGTTCCTGCGCGGCTACTACCGCGACGACAAGTCCGCGACGGGCTGGAACAACACCGTGGTCAAGAACGTCAGCATGCCGCACGTGCTCTGGGAGCTCGAAGGGGTCAAGGCCAAGGCAGAGTCGCACAGCGATGAGGCCGCCGCTCAAGTGGACGGCCACGGCGCTTCCGACTCGCCTGTGTTCGACGTCCTGGCAGCGGGCTCGATGTCGGCTGATGAGTATGACGAAGCCGTCCGCGACATCGTCAACTTCCTGGACTTCATCTCAGAGCCCATGCAGCTTGAGCGCACCCAGATTGGTGTCTGGGTCATGGCCTTTCTCGTGATCTTCTTCTTCCTGTCCCTGTTCCTCAAGAAGGAAATCTGGAAGGACGTGAAGTAAGCACCGGTTCGCGCGGCGACGTGTGGGGACACGTCGCCGGCGACGCCCCGGTACACCACCGATCGTCGCCGCCGATTACACAACAAGATAGATACGGAGACTCCAAATGGGAGCAATCGCCAACCGGCGCTCGATCATGAGCCTGTTTTCACGGCCCACATGCATTCACAGCCACCGCACGCGCCTCGTGCTGGCCGAAAAGAGCATCAACATCGATATCGTGACGGTCGAAGGGGACGACCTGCCCGAGGACTTGCTGGACCTGAATCCCTACCACACGGTGCCGACGCTCGTAGACCGCGATCTCGTGCTCTACGACTCCCGCGTCATCATCGAGTACCTCGATGAACGCTTCCCGCATCCGCCACTCATGCCCGTCGATCCCGTGACGCGGGCCCAGTTCCGCCTGGCGCTGTTCCGCATCGAGAACGACTGGTACAAGCTCGCTGAGGAGATCGAGGACGCGGCCGAGAAGAAGGCCAACACGCGGGCACGCAAGATCCTCAAGGAGAGCGTGCTGGCCAGTGCAGAGGTGTTTGCTGCCAAAGAATTCTTCCTGGGCGATGAGTTTTCCCTCGTCGACGCCAGCGTCGCGCCGCTGCTGTGGCGGCTGTCGAGCTACAACATCGATCTGGGTAAGGGCGGCGCGCCCATCGAGGCCTACATGGAACGCATGTTCGCGCGGCCTTCTTTCCGTGCCAGCCTGACAGAGCTCGAGCAGGAGATGCGGCTGTAGGCCGCCCCAGTGCCGACCGTGAGTGAAGACGAGCGGCGCATCTCCTCAAAACGGCCCTACCTGATTCGGGCCATGCACGAGTGGATGAGCGACAACGGCCACACCCCGCATCTCGTCGTCGACGCCGAGATGCCCGGCGTCGTGGTGCCGGCGGAGCACATCCAGGACGGGCGCATCGTACTCAACATCAGCTATTCGGCCGCGCACGCGTTGCAGCTCGACAACGACGCCGTGTCGTTTCGGGCCCGCTTCGGCGGCAGTCCCTTCGATGTGCGTGTGCCCGTGCGAAGCATCCTGGGAATCTACGCGCGCGAGACGGGGCAGGGCATGGTGTTCTCACACGGCGGGCCCGAGAAACCCGAGCCTGAGCCCGACGACAACGGCGACGAAAACGCTCGTCCGTCGCACCTCAAGGTCGTCAAGTAACGCGCGGGGCGTGCGACGGCTCAGCCTGCGGCAACAATGACCTGCTGGTCGATGAGGTCACAGAGGCAATGGATGGCGACCAGGTGAATCTCCTGAATTCGCGCCGTCCGCGGCGACGGCACCCGAATCTCGATATCGCCTTCGCGCAGCATGTCGGCCATCCGGCCCCCATCCCGACCCGTAAGCGCCACGATGCGACCGCCACGTTCGTGGCAGGCCGTCATGGCTCGGCAGACGTTTTCCGAATTGCCCGACGTTGAAATCGCGAGCAGCACGTCGCCCGTGTTTAGCAAGGCGCGAACCTGCTTCGAAAACACCTCTTCGTAGGCGTAGTCATTGGCGATTGAGGTCAGCGTCGACGAGTCCGTCGTCAGCGCCATTGCCGGCAGGCCCGGCCGTTCCATTTCAAACCGGTTGAGCAGCTCCGACGAGAAGTGCTGCGCGTCGCCGGCGGAACCGCCGTTGCCGCAGGAGAGAATCTTGCCGCCATTCAGGATGCTGCGGCTCATGAGGTCGGCTGCAGCGACGAGCGGCTCGGGCAGCACGTCGGCTGCGGCCCGCTTCACGGCCAGGCTCTCCTCAAACTGTTTCTGAACGCGTTCCAGGTATGCCACGGTGGCATTCGCTCCGTATTCGGTGAGCCCGAAATTCTAGCGGATTCCGTGGCTTAACCCCAGTCCGGGCGGGCTAACCGGCGCGGAACGCGTCCCGGTGCCAGGCCACATCTGCGCCGCCATCGCCACGCGCGTCGATCGCCACGACGTCGAAACGCATGTGGGCATGCGCCCACTGTGGCTGGCGCAGCAGGAAGAACTGCGCGGCTTGCACGAGCCGTCGCTGCTTACTGTTCGTCACGGAAGCGGCCGCGTCGACTCGTGAACCAGCGCCGCGGTAGCGGACCTCGATGAACACGAGTGTCGCGCCGTCGCGCATGATGAGATCGATCTCGCCGAAGCGGCTGTGGAAATTGCGGGCGACGGGCTCGAGGCCGTGGTCGCAAAGATGGCTCGCCGCACGCGCTTCCCAGAGCGCGCCGGCGGCACGCCGGCCCATGGCACTAGTCCAGCGTGATGATCGTGGGCTGCCGCGATTCGCCGCCGCCCGACTCGAGTTCGTCATCAAGCGCGTCGTCAGGGCCCTCGATGTCGCTCGGCGCCATCGGGTCCACGCGCGGGTCGAGGGGGGGAAGTGCCACGGTTTGACCGCGTTGGAAGACGGCCCATTCGGTGCTGCGGCGAATGTGACCGGTCGCGCGAAGCTCGAGCCCGCCTGTGGCGCCCTGCCAGCGCTGCGGTGGCAAAGCGCCACTCAGGGCCGCGGCCACCTGCGAAACAGCACCGTAGGCGTCGTAGCCCAGTGCAAACAGGCGCGGCTGGCGCCGCGCCGAGGCGAGCGCGGCGCTGGCCACCGTTAGGGGCGTTTGCTCGCCCCGCATGTCGGCCGTGAGCCAGGGAATCTCAGTGAAGCGCACACCTTCAAGATCGCGGGCACGGACCTCGCGGCCCGGCGTGTTCACGGCGCTCGTTGCGTAGACGGGCAGGTCGCCCGAGTAGTGGAACCGGAACTGCGGGCGCAGGCGCTCGGCGCTGGCCGACGCCGCGGCCATGAAGATGAAATCGACATCGTCCCGGCGACGCGGTTCGAACTGCAGCGGCTGTCCCACGAGCGCGCGCATGCGGCGGTAGCGCGTGACGCTGTCGTCGAGCAGCATCGCAGTCTGGATCTCGCTCGAGTAGTCGGTGTCCTCGGCGATGTAGGTGGCGTAGTCGAGCACGACACCGCCGTACGCGGAGAAGGTGTCCGTGAAGGCTTGCAGTACGCGTTCGCCCCAGTTCGATGCGGGCACGAAGGCAACGGCACGGCGGTGACCATCGCCAATCGCGCGCAGCGCGGCAGCGGCGGCCTCGTCCTCGGGCGCAAGCCCGAACTGAAACAGCAGCGGCTGGCCCGTGGGTTCGCGCAGGTAGTTGAGCGTGAGTGTCGGCACCGTGAGCTCGCTGTTCATGGCGAGCTCCTCGACGGCCGCAGGCAGGATGGGGCCCACGATAAGCTCCGCGCCGTCTGCGACCGCCTGCTGCCAGGCGAGCGTGGCGCCCGTTTCCGCGATGTCATAGACGCGCACCACAGGCGCATCGACGCGGCCCTGTTGCGCGGCGGCGTAGTGGCCCAGGAAGCCGTCGCGAACCGCCTCTCCGATCGGCGCGGCGCGGCCGGACAGGGTTGCGAGCAGTGCGACTTGCCGAGGTTCGAGTTGCAGCGGGCCGTCGCTGTCGCCGCCAAGACCCGGAACGATGGTCGCGAGCGCCGGGTGCGCGGGGTAGCGGCGCCGCCAGCCCGCGATGCCCGCTCGAGGGCCGGCCTCTGCGGTGCCGTCGACAAGCAGACCCAGCGCGATCCAGCCCGCAACGACACGGTCGCCGGCACGCGTCGCGGCCTCGCGCAATCGTGCCGGGTCCGCGCGCAGCAGACCGTCCCAGATGCGCGTGTGGTTGGCTTCAATTTCTTCCGCCGTGCTGAGCCAGAGTTCGCGACGATTGAGCGTGGTCACGGCCTCGAACGGTTGGCCCGTGAGGAACAAGGCGGTGCCGCGTTCCCCCTCGAGGTCGATGCGCTGGTTGAGCGTGACCCCGCCCATGTTGACCTCGTCGAGCAGGGCCAGCGACTCGACGCCGTTGTCCTGGAGGTTGGCCAAAGCTGCGCGGGCGACGAGCCAGTCGGTTACACGCGCGGCGGCCCTGGGCTCGGCGACACGGCCGATGGCAACGCCCGCACGCGCGGCGTCGCCCGCGGCCGTAAATGCGCGCGCAGCGCGCAGCAGCAGGCGATCGCGTTCGCCGCCCTCGGCCAGGCCCGCGAGCTCGAGGTAAACGGTCGCGGCGCGCTCGGGCTCACCCGCTTCGAGCAAGCGTTGTGCGCGCGATTCACTGACCGCGCTGCCGGGCAGGTTGGTGCAGCCCGCGACCAATGCGAGCAGCAGTGTGAGGGCCGAGAGGCGAGTGCGAATGAACGACCGTTGGGTCATGATGGGGGTTCTCCCGCAGGGGACCGGTTAAGGTCATGCTGACAGTCAATGATACCGCGCGCCGCGGACCCGCGCCGTGAGCCTGGACGTCGAGAACACAGCCGAAGGCCGGCTTGAGGTGGTGGCCACGCCGATCGGTAACCTCGGTGACGCCAGCACCCGCATGCGCGAGGCGCTGGCCAACGCAGATCTGGTCGTCGCTGAAGATACGCGGCGAACGGGGCGTTTGCTCACGCAGTTTGGCGTCGATCGTCCCCTATTTGCATTACATGACCACAACGAGGCCGAGGTGGTTCCGGGACTCGTCGCGCGCATGCGAGCCGGTGCGCGCCTGGCGCTGGTCTCGGACGCGGGCACGCCCGCCATCAGCGATCCGGGGTTCCGGCTCGTTCGTGCCGCGCTGGCCGAGGGCCTGCGTGTGAGCCCGGTGCCGGGTCCCGTCGCGCTCGTGGCGGCCCTGTCGGTGTCGGGCCTGCCCACAGACCGCTTCGCCTTTGAGGGTTTTCCGCCTGCCAAAGCCAAGGCGCGGCTCACGTCGTTCCAGGCGCTGGCCGATGAGCCGCGCACACTCGTGTTCTATGAAGCCGTCCACCGCATCGAGGCGAGCCTGCGCGACGCGGTCGCTGCGTTTGGCGCCGAACGTCCCGCCTTCCTCGCGCGCGAACTCACCAAGATGCACGAGCAGTGCGTGAGCGCTCCGTTGGCGGGCTTGCTCGAGGCTGTGGCGACGGGGCGGGTCCCCGTCAAAGGCGAATTTGTGCTCGCAATCGCTGGCAGTCCGAGCGCGGGTGAACCCGAGCGCGTGCAGGTGGGCGCCAGCGAGCTCATGCGCCGTCTGCTGACTGCGGGCCTGTCGCGCGGTGACGCCGCCCGTCTCGTCGCCGGCGTCTCGGGCCTGTCGCGCAACCATCTCTACGCGGCCACCGTCGACGACTGACGCGGCGCTTGCCGCGCCTGACGCGCTGACCTATCGTTGCCCGCGGAGCCGGCCGGGTGACCGCTGCGCCGCGTGCGTGGAGGAAAGTCCGGGCTCCTTCGGACAGGGCGCCAGGTAACGCCTGGGGGGCGCGAGCCCACGGAAAGTGCAACAGAAAGAATACCGCCACGTTCGCGTGGTAAGGGTGAAATGGTGCGGTAAGAGCGCACCGCGTCGCTGGTAACAGTGGCGGCAAGGTAAACCCCGCCTGGAGCAAGACCAAATAGGGGAGCAGCGGCCCTCGGGCTGCAGCGCCGGTTCCGAGCGCGCTCCCGGGTAGGTCGCTACAGCGTCACGGCGACGTGACGCGCAGATGAATGGTCACCCTCGACAGAACCCGGCTTACAGGCCGGCTCCGCCTCATCCCGCCGTGCCCGGTTGTGCCCCGGGCGCGGCATTTTTTTGCCCGATTTCCCCGTTAGCCTGCGATCTGAACGGCAGGGTCGGAAAGGCGTTTGCGCAAACCGGGCGCGGCATCCCACCCGCAACACGCTGTCGCCTTGTGGCGACCGCAATCTGTCCGCTTATGTAAGAAAACGACGTAAGGCGCTGAATTACCGTTTCTTGTCGTTGGGCCTAACCCCCGACAAGTTCGCTTAAATCGCACCTAAGTGACTGTGCAAGCTCACAGTTTTGCTGTTTTCGGTTGACGCTCCCGGGGCCCGTTTCTATAGTGGCGAAAAGTGGGTATTAGTGGGGATTGATGGGGTTTCCCGTCTTTTTGACACATGTTTCGGGGTCTCAACAAGGTAACGGTCGATGCGAAGGGGCGCTTTGCGTTCCCGACGCGCGTTCGTGAGCGCATTTCACAGCGCTGCGCGAACCAGCTCGTCGCCACCGTTGACCGGGATCACTGCCTCCTCATTTATCCGATGCCTGACTGGGAGGATATCGAACGCAAGCTCGAACGTCTGCCCAGTTTCAATCCGCAAACCCGGCGGCTGCAGCGCCTCATGCTCGGCCACGCCAGCGAGATGGAGCTCGACGGCCACGGGCGCGTGCTGTTGCAAGGCGCATTGCGGGAGTTCGCAGGCATTGAGAAGTACGCGGTTCTCGTGGGGCAGGGCCGCAAGTTCGAACTCTGGGATGAGACGCGCTGGACCGAGAAGCGAGAAGACTGGCTGGCCGAAGACGAGGCCGGCCTGGAGCTACCGGCAGAACTCGAAACGTTGTCGCTGTAAGCCATGGCGCACGTTCCGGTTCTGCTTACCGAGGTCCTCGAGGGTCTCGCGCTTCACGACGACGGTGTGTACGTCGATGCAACTTTCGGCCGCGGGGGGCACAGCGCGGCCATTCTCCAGCGATTGTCGGCCGCGGGCAGGCTCGTCGCTCTGGATCGGGATGACACAGCAGTGACGCAAGCACGGGCGAAGTTTGAAGGCGATTCACGCTTTGCGATCGCGCATCGGCCGTTCGCGGCGCTCAGGGAAGTGTGCGAAGCGCACGATATCCTGGGCCGCGTCGACGGGCTGCTGTTCGATTTCGGCGTCTCGTCGCCGCAGCTCGATGAGGGTGCGCGCGGATTCAGCTTCCTCAATGACGGCCCGCTCGACATGCGCATGGACCGGCGCCAGGCGCTCACGGCTTCCGACTACCTCGCCGAGGTTGACGAGCAGACGCTGGCGCGCGACCTGAAGCAGCTCGGCGAGGAACCGCTGGCCCGCAACTACGCGCGCGCCATCGTCGCCGCGCGGGCCAAGGCGCCCATTACGCGCACGCTGCAGCTCGCCGATCTTATTGAATCCGTTACACCGGCCCGCACCCGCCGGCGCTCGAACCGCCACCCGGCGACGCGCGTGTTCCAGGCCATCCGTATGCGCGTCAACGACGAGCTCGGTGAGCTCGAGGCCGCGCTGGACGCCGTGCCCGATGTGCTCGCCGTCGGCGGTCGCGTGGCCTTCCTGACCTTTCACTCCCTCGAGGACCGGCCCGTGAAGCGCTTCCTGCGTGCGATGGCCGCCGAGGACCCGGCGTGGCGCGGCTTGCCCGACATGCCCGAGCACGCACAGGCGCGCATGCGCATCGTTGGCCGCGACCGCAAGGCGGGGCCCGCGGAAATCGATGCCAACCCGCGCGCACGCAGCGCGCGGCTGCGCGTCGGGGAGCGACTGCGATGAGCGTGTTGCCTGAAACTCAAACTGCCTGGTATGAGAGCCCGACGCTGGCCATCGTGGCGCTGTTCGCGGCGACGGCCGCCGCCGTCGCGCTGGCCTTTACCAAGCACGAGTCGCGCAAGAACTTCATCGAGCTGCAGCGACTGTCGCGTGAGCGCGATGCGATCAACATCGAGTGGACGCGGCTGCAGATCGAGCAGGCCGCGTACGCCGCGCACACGCTCATCGAAGAGAAGGCCGCGGGCCAGCTGTCACTGAAGCGTCCCGAGTCGGGGGACCTGCTGCTCATTGGCGATGACGGTGACTACCGGTTCTTCGTTCTTGAACCTGCCGTGGGCGACGACACGCGGGCTGTGGTCGACGACGAGACTGGGGCGACACCATGAAGCGCGCCGCCGAACGCAAGGCGCAGGCGTTGCGCCGGTTCCGCATTCGCAGCGCGCTCATGCTGTGCGCGTTCGCCGTGGCGGCCGCAGGCCTCCTGAGTCGCAGCATCTGGGTGGTTGTCGTCGATCGAGACAACATCAAGCTTCTCGCCGAGGCGCGTCACCTGCGCACGATAACGATCAACCCCAGCCGTGGCAGCATCGCGGATCGGAATGGCGAGCCCATGGCCGTATCCACGCCCGTCGACAGCATCGGCGCCAATCCGAAGACGCTTGCGCCCGCCATCGACGAGTTTCAGCCGCTCGCCGAGGCGCTCGGCGCGAACGCCGAACAGCTCATGCGCCGCGTGTCGCGCAACATGGACAAGGAGTTTGTATTCCTCGCGCGGCGCCTGCGGCCCAGCCAGGTCGAGGCTGTCAACGCACTGCAGTTGCCGGGCATCGACGTCCGGCGTGAGTACAAGCGCTACTACCCGGCGGGCGAAGTGGCCGTGCACCTCGTGGGCATCACCGATATCGAAGACATCGGGCAGGAGGGCCTCGAGAAGGCCTTCAACGCCGTGCTGGCGGGTGAGCCCGGTGCCAAGCGTGTGCTGCGCGACCGCAAAGGCCACGTCATCGAGGAGGTCGAGAGCATTCGGCCGGTGCGCCACGGCCAGACGCTCGTCAGCAGCATCGATCTGCGGCTGCAGTACTTTGCGCACCGCGAACTCAAGCGCGCCGCACTCGCGCACCGCGCGCGGTCTGGTTCAGTCGTCGTGCTCGACGTCAAGACGGGCGAGGTGCTGGCCATGGTCAACTGGCCGGCGACCAACCCCAACAACCGCGCTGCGCTCAAGCTCGATGAGATCAAGAACCGGGCGGTGCTGGATAACCACGAGCCGGGATCGGCCATCAAGCCGCTGATTGTGGCCGCCGCGCTCTCGACGGGCGTGGCCGATACGAACGCGATCATCGACACGTCACCAGGCAAGATCCAGGTTGGCGCCAAGTCCATCGAGGACGAGAACAACCTGGGCCCCATCAATCTGGCCACGATTCTGTCGCGCTCGAGCAACGTGGGCATGACCAAGGTGGCGCTGCGCATGGAGCCTGAGCAAATGTGGCGCGTGCTCGACCGCTTCGGCTTCGGGCAGCCCACGGGCGGCGGCTTCCTCGCGGAATCGTCGGGCCTGCTCAGCCACCATTCCTATTGGCGCGACATCAGCCAGGCCACGATCAGCTATGGCTATGGCCTCACCGTGACGCCCCTGCAGCTCGCGCGCGCCTACGCGGCGATCGGCGCCAATGGCGTGCTGCCCCAGATCTCGCTGCTGGCCAACCCGCCGCGCGAGGCAGGGGTGCGCGTCATCGATGCCGATGTGGCCGAGGCCGTGCTGGGCATGATGGAGCAGGTCGTGGGTCCCGGCGGCACAGCCCGCAAGGCCGCGATTCCCGGCTACCGCGTCGCGGGCAAGACGGGGACGTCAAAGAAGTCGGCGGCGGGCGGCTACGCCGACGATCGTTACCTGTCTGTGTTTGCAGGCCTCGTCCCTGTTTCCGAGCCGCGTTTCGCGGCCGTGGTGGTGCTCGACGAGCCTTCCGGCGACGTCTACTACGGCGGCGATGTCGCGGCGCCCGTGTTCTCGGTTGTGATGCGCGAGGCGCTGCGCCTGTTTGCGGTTGCGCCCGATGACTCGCCGGCGATCAGCGCCGGTGCGATGCAGGCGGCGCGTTGATGATGGCTTCTCCACACCGCGCAGCCTGGGACCTGGCAACACTCGTGGGTGACGCCGCAGAGGCGCCGTCGCTCACGATCACGGGCCTGGCGCTCGATAGCCGTCGCACACGCCCGGGCGATGCGTTTTTCGCCGTACAAGGCGTGGCGCAACACGGCATCGCATTCGCGGCCGACGCGGTGGCCAACGGTGCGGTCGCGGTGCTCACGGATCTCGCGCCCGGTGACGCGCGACTCGAGGTCGTGCCTGAGACCGCAGCGTTAGTGCACATCGGCAGCGACCGCGAGACCGTTGGCGCGATTGCGGCGCGGTTTTTCGGTGCGCCAACCAAAGCCCTGGAGGTCGTCGCTGTGACCGGCACCAACGGCAAGTCGAGCGTAAGCTGGCTCGTCGCGAGCGCGCTCGAGCAGCTTGGCCGGGATGCGGCGGTGCTCGGCACCTTGGGTGGCGGCCGCCCGCAGCGGCGCATTCAGCAGGCGCTGACGACCCCGGACCTCGTGAGCCTGCACGACTTCGCCGCGCGTCTGATCGACGAGGGCGTCACGGCACTGGCGATGGAGGCCTCGTCGCACGCCATTGACCAGGCGCGCATTGCGGGCGCGGACATCGATGTCGCCGTGTTCAGCAACCTGTCGCGCGACCACCTCGACTATCACGGCGACATGCACCATTACTTCGAGGCGAAGGCCGCGCTGTTCGCGCGCGACGAACTGCGTGCGCGTGTCATCTGCATCGACGACGCGGCTGGCCGGAAGCTCTACGAACGCCATGCGTCGGATGCCATCTGGGTTGCGGCCGGTGATGCCCGTGGCGAGCCCGGTCGGCCGCACCTGTTTGCGACGGACGTGCAGGCGCAGGCTTCGGGTCTGTCGATTGCCTGGCGCAGTGGCGATCACAAGGGTCAGCTCACCTCTGCGCTCATCGGTCGCTTCAACGCGCAAAACCTCATGTTGGCGCTGGCCACGCTGCACGCGCTGGGCATCGAGCTCGACCGCGCCGCCGACGCCTTGTCGCAGGTCGCAGCGCCGCCCGGGCGGTTGCAACGTGCGGGCGCGCAATCGCCGGCCGTGTACGTCGATTATGCGCACACGCCGGATGCGCTGGCCGCGGCGCTGGCTGCGCTGCGCCCGCACAGCCGCGGCGCGCTCTGGTGCGTGTTTGGCTGCGGCGGTGATCGCGATCGAGGCAAGCGCGCGCCCATGGCCCGCGCGGCCGCAACGGGTGCGGACCACATCGTTGTCACCAGTGACAACCCGCGCGGCGAGGCGCCCGAAGCCATCATTGCTGACATCGTTGCGGGCTTCGGTGGCCAGCCGCACGAGGTCTTTGTCGATCGTCGCGACGCCATCGCGCACGCCGTGGCCCGTGCGGCCGACGGTGACACGGTGCTCATCGCGGGCAAGGGTCATGAAACGACGCAGCGCATCGGCGCCAGCGCATTGCCGTTTGATGACGTCGCTGAGGCCCGCATCGCGCTGGCGCGGCGCGAGGAGGTCGTTCGGTGATGCACGGTAGACTGGCAGAAAGCGCGCGTGTGCTCGGCGTGTCGGTGCCTGCGACCGACGTGCCGTTTCGCGGTGTATCGACGGACACGCGTACGCTGGCGCATGACAACCTGTTCGTCGCACTTAACGGGCCCAACTTCACGGGCGCGGACTTCGTCACCGCGGCGCGTGAGGCGGGCGCGGCTGCGGCGATTACGGATCGGCAGGTGGATGACGCGCTGCCGCAGCTCGTGGTCGACAACACCCGCGACGCCATCGGCGCGCTGGCGCGCGACTGGCGCCGTCGTTTCTCGCCGCAGGTGATCGGCATCACGGGCAGCAACGGCAAGACGACGACGCGCTCGCTGATCGCAGCCTGCTGCGGCGCCGACACGCTGGCGACTGTGGGCAACCTCAACAACGACATCGGTGTGCCGCTGACGCTGTTTCGGCTCGACGCGTCACATCGGCGCGCTGTCATTGAAATGGGCGCCAACCATCAGGGCGAAATCGCCGCACTGGCAGCGATTGCCGAACCGTCGATTGGCATCGTCACCAATGCCGGGCCCGCGCACCTCGAAGGCTTCGGCGGCATCGATGGCGTGGCGCAGGGCAAGGGCGAGTTGTTCAAGGCCCTGGGTCGCGGCGACGTCGCCGTGATCAACGCTGACGACGTCTACGCGCCGCTCTGGCGCGAGTTCGCGGAGCCGGCCACGGTGCGCACGTTCGGCAGCACGCCCGACGCCGATGTCTGGTTCGATGACGTCCGCATTCGCGAGGGTGGCGGGCTTGATTTCCGGCTCAACGTGGCCGGCGAGTCGGCCGAAGTAACGCTTGGGCTCGACGGTCGTCACAACGCCATGAATGCCGCAGGCGCGGCGGCGGCGGCAATGGCCGCAGGCGTGCCACTGGCACAGATCGTGGCGCGACTCGCCACGGTCAAGGCCGAGCCCGGGCGCCAGCGCGTGGTTGCCGGTCGCGCGGGCGCGCAGCTCATTGATGACAGCTACAACGCGAACCCGGCATCGATGCGCGCGGGTGCCGCGAGCCTCGTCGCCGCGGGTGGGCGCGCCTGGATGGTGGTTGGTGACATGGGTGAGCTCGGTGAAGACGCCGAGTCGCTGCACGCAGCACTGGGTCGCGACCTGGCCACCGCGGGGGTCGAGCGGCTGTTCGCCTTGGGTCCGTTGTCGGCCGCAACGGCGCGGGCCTTCGGCGACACCGCAGAACACTTCGAAGACCACGACGCACTTGCCGAGCGCGTCGCGGCGGGGCTGGCACCGGATGTGCGCGTGCTCGTTAAAGGGTCGCGTTCGATGCGCATGGAGCAAATCGTCGAGCGCCTCCGCCCTGTCGAGGAGACCGCCTGACCATGTTGCTCTGGCTCGCCGAATACCTGACCCGCTTTGAAAGCGGCTTCAACGTCTTCAGCTACCTGACGATGCGCGCCATCCTGGGTGCGCTGACGGCGCTCGTCATCTCGTTCGTGATCGGACCGATGATGATCAATCGCCTGGCCTTGCGGCAGATCGGTCAGACCGTGCGCGACGACGGCCCGGAGTCGCACCTGGAGAAGGCGGGTACGCCGACCATGGGTGGTGCGCTGATTCTCACGGCCGTCGCGGTATCGACGCTGCTCTGGGCCGACCTCGGCAGTCGCTTCACCTGGGTCGTCGTCGGGGTGCTGCTGAGCTTCGGCGCCATCGGCTTCTATGACGACTGGAAGAAGCTCGTGCTGCGCGACAGCGCGGGTCTGGCGGGCCGCTGGAAGCTCACGTGGCAGACGCTGTTCGGACTCATCGCGGCCATCGCGCTCTACCGCACGGCAACCTCACCCATCGAGTCGCAGCTGTTGATCCCGTTCTTCAAGGACGTCTTCCTGCCGCTCGGCATGGCCCAGGTGCTGTTCACGACCTTCATCGTCGTCGGCTTCTCCAACGCCGTGAATCTGACGGATGGCCTCGACGGGCTCGCCATCATGCCGACCGTGCTCGTCGGCGGCGCGCTGGGTGTGTTTGCCTACGTTGCAGGCAACATCAATTTCTCGGGCTACCTCGGTGTGCCCTATGTCGCGGGCGCGGGCGAAGTACTCGTGTTCTGCGCCGCCATCGCGGGGGCCGGCCTGGGCTTTCTCTGGTTCAACACCTATCCCGCGCAGGTCTTCATGGGCGACGTCGGTGCGCTGGCGCTGGGCGCCGCGCTCGGCGTCGTGTCGGTCATCGTGCGCCAGGAACTCGTGCTCGTGATCATGGGAGGCGTGTTCGTGGTCGAGACGCTCTCGGTCATGATCCAGGTCGCCTCGTTCAAGCTCACGGGCAAGCGCGTGTTCCGCATGGCCCCGCTGCACCACCACTACGAGCTCAAGGGCTGGCCCGAGCCCAAGGTCATCGTGCGGTTCTGGATCATCACCGTGATCCTGGTCCTCGTCGGCCTCGCGAGCCTGAAGATCCGATGATGGTGGCCGAGGACGACATGCGCGACCAACTGGCCAGGGACATGGCGGGCGATACGCTTGTATTGGGCGTCGGTTCCACGGGTGCGTCCGTGGCGCGCCATCTCGCCAGGCAAGGCCGCGAGGCCGTGTTTGCGGACACGCGTGCCGATGCGGACACGCGTGCCGTGCTCAAGGCCTTGCCGGGTTCGGTCACGCACCTGGGCGATTTGACGCGCGTCGATCTCGAGACTGTCGGCCGCATCGTCGCGTCGCCGGGCATCGCACCGCACGAGCCGTTCCTGGCACGCGCCGAAGCGGCGGGCGTGCCCATCGTCAGCGACATCGACCTGTTCTGTGATGCGGCGCAAGCGCCGATCGTGGCCGTGACCGGTTCGAACGGAAAGAGCACGGTGGTGAGTCTCGTCGCGGCGCTCTGCGAACACGCGGGCATCTCGGCAGCCGCCGGTGGCAATCTGGGTACGCCAGCGCTCGACCTCATCGATAGACCCGTTCCGGCGTTCTACGTGCTTGAGCTGTCGAGTTTTCAGTTGCAGCGCACCTCGACGCTCGACGCGTACTGCGCGAGCGTGCTCAACATCACGCCCGACCACCTCGACTGGCACGGTGACTTCGAGGCTTACGCCGCCGCCAAGTACCGCATTTACGCGCGCTGCGAGTACGCGGTCATCAATGCCGATGCGCCGCCACCGCGCGGGCTCATCGACAACCGCGCCACCTTGCTTTCGGTCACGGCCGGCGAGCCTGGTCAACGTCAGTTTGGGCTGCGCGGCCGCGGCGGCGAAGCGTGGCTCGCGTTTGGTGAGCGTGACCTCATGCCGGTGTCGGAGTGCCGGCTTGCGGGTCGTCACAACCAGGTCAACGCGTTGGCCGCGCTCGCGATCGGCAGTGCCATGGACCTGCCCATGTCGGCGATGCTCGACGGCCTGCGTGACTTTGCGGGGCTGCCACACCGGCACCAGCGTGTGGCGCGCCGCCACGATGTCGACTGGATCGATGACTCCAAGGCGACCAACAGCGCCTCGGCGCTAGCTTCGGTCGGGGCCGTTGACGGCCCCGTCGTTCTGCTTGCCGGTGGTCGCGGCAAGGGCGAAGACCTGGCCGCGTTCGCCCGCGCGTTGCCGCGACACGTGACGGCCTGCGTGGCGTACGGCGAGAACCGCGAGACGCTTGCGCAGGCGCTGCGTGATGCCGGACTGTCCTGCACCGTTACCGAGACGCTCGTCGAGGCCGTAGCGATCGCGGCGACGCTCGCTGGGCCCGGCGACACCGTGTTGCTGGCGCCCGCTGCCGCCAGCCAGGACCAGTTCGCGGACTACCGCGAACGCGGCCGCGCGTTTGCCGCCGCAGTTGCGGAGCTCGACACATGAATAGCGCAGTGGATCGCATGATGCAGATTCGGTTGCCGTTGCGCGCGGCGCCGTCGCTCAAGATCGATCACGTATTGCTGCTGCTGGCCGTGGCACTGCTCTGCTGCGGCATCGCGGTGCTGGCCTCGGCGTCGTTGGGCATCGCCGAGGCGCGTCACGATGCACCGTTCTTCTATGTGTTCCGGCAATTGCAGGCCATCGCCCTGGGCCTCGTGGCCGCGGGTGTGCTCATGTACCTGCCGACGAGCGCCTGGCAGCACCTGAGCCCGCTGCTGTTGCTGTTTGCGCTGACCCTGCTTGTGCTCGTACTCGTTCCCGGCGTTGGCCATGAGGTCAACGGTGCACAGCGCTGGGTGCTCCTCGCCGGGATCACGGTGCAGGTGTCGGAGCCCGCGCGGCTGGCGCTCATTTTCTATGTTGCCGGCTACGCCGTGCGCCAGCAGGAAGCGCTGCAGAGCGGTTTCTCTGGCCTCGCACGTCCCATCCTCGTGCTTTCGATTGCGGCTGCGCTGCTGCTTGCGGAGCCCGACTTCGGGGGCGCGGTCGTGCTCGTCGCCACGGGCTTCGTGATTCTCTTCACGGCAGGCGCGCGGCTGCGTGATTTTGCCGTCTGGGTTGCGCTCGGCGCCGTTGCGTTCGTCGTGCTGCTCGTCACG
Organism: Pseudomonadota bacterium; assembly: GCA_039821605.1. Lineage (GTDB taxonomy): Bacteria > Pseudomonadota > Gammaproteobacteria > Steroidobacterales > Woeseiaceae > CALBPI01. The sequence goes on from JBCBNV010000002.1 coordinate 377,007, forward strand.
GCCAAATACCGGCTCCAGCGTTTCCTGTCTTTCCTCGACCCTTTCGATGACCCCTACGGCTCGGACCTGCAGCTCATCCAGTCGCTGATCGCGGTGGGCCGCGGCGAGTGGCTTGGCGTGGGTCTTGGCGACAGTGTTCAGAAGCTCTTCTATCTGCCCGAGGCGCACACCGATTTCGTGTTCGCCGTGTTCTCCGAGGAATTCGGTCTGCTGGGCGCCACGGTGCTCATTGGCCTCTTGCTGGCGCTGGTCTGGCGCATCGGCAGCATTGCGCGCCGGGCCGCGGACCGCGGTCTCTGGTTCCAGGCGTACGTCGCCGTGGGCATCGCCGCGTGGCTGGCCATGCAGGGCTTCATCAACATTGGTGTGAACAACGGCGCGTTGCCGACGAAGGGGCTGACCTTGCCGCTCGTGAGCTACGGGCGCAGCAGCATCATCATCGTGCTCGCGGCCATCGGACTCGCGTTGCGTATCCACCATGAAACGGAACAGGCCGACGGGCAGGCCAAGGGGGCGCGGCGATGACGCGCGCGCCCGTTATGATCATGGCTGGTGGCACGGGCGGCCACGTGTACCCCGCGCTGGCGATTGCCAACGCGCTCGAGGACCGCGGTCAACCCGTGATCTGGCTCGGCACCGAACGCGGGCTCGAGGCACGCGTTGTCGTGGCGGCGAGCATCCCCATTGAGTGGCTGTCGGTCGCGGGGCTGCGACGCAAAGGCGCCGCCTCATGGTTGCTGGCGCCGTTCCGCCTCGCCTATGCGTTGTTCCAGGCGTTCATGATCCTGCGGCGCAACCGGCCGCGACTCGTGATCGGCATGGGCGGCTTCGTCAGTGGCCCGGGCGGCGTCGCCGCGCGCCTGTCGGGTCGGCCGTTGCTGATCCACGAACAAAATGCGGTGGCGGGTCTCACTAACCGTATGCTCGCGCGTGTCGCCACCCGCGTCATGCAGGCATTCGACGGGGCGTTCCCGGCGCGGCTCAAGCCCGTCACGGTGGGTAATCCCGTGCGCGCCGACATCCGTGACCTGCCCGAACCCGAGCAGCGTTTCCAAGGCCGTGAGGGGCCAATGCGGCTGCTCGTCATCGGTGGCAGCCAGGGCGCACTGGCGCTCAATCGCGGTGTGCCTGCGGCGCTGGCCACGCTCGAGGCGTCGGCGCGTCCCACGGTGCGCCACCAGGCGGGTTCCGGAACGCTGGAGGCCGCCCAGGACGCCTACGCCGTCGCGGGCGTGCTGGGTGAGGTCACGCCGTTCATCGAGGACATGGCCGAAGCACTGGGCTGGGCGGACCTCATCATTTGCCGTGCGGGTGCGTTGACCGTGGCCGAAGTCATTCACGCCGGCGTGGGCGCCATTTTCGTGCCGTACCCGGCCGCGGTAGACGACCACCAGACAGCCAACGCGCAGGCGCTGGTTGCGGCGGGTGCGGCTTTGTTGCTGAAGCAGGACACGCTGACCGCGGAAAGTCTGGCTGAGGCCATGGTGACGCTGGGCGCCGATCGCGCAGCGTTGCTCGAGCGCGCCCGGCGCGCCCGCGCGCTGCGTCGCGGCGACGCCATCGATGCAGTCCTCGCACAGTGTGCGGACGTGCTCGGTGAGCCCGCGCTCGCGGAGGACGCCTCATGAACCTGCGCATGCGACGCATCCACCGCATTCACTTTGTCGGCATTGGTGGCTCGGGCATGTGCGGCATCGCCGAAGTGCTCGCCAACCAGGGCTACGACGTGCAGGGCTCGGACCTGAAACCGTCGCCGGCCACGGAGCGACTCGCGGGGCTGGGCGTGGACATTCGCATCGGTCACAAGGCCAGCAACGTTGCGGACGCCGATGTGCTCGTGGCGTCGAGTGCCATCGACGCCGACAACGTCGAACTGCAGGCGGCTCAAGCCGCGCGCATGCCCATTGTGGCGCGTGCCGAAATGCTCGGCGAACTCATGCGCTTTTCGCGCCGTGCCGTTGCGGTCGCCGGGACGCACGGCAAGACCACGACGACAAGCCTCGTCGCCGCGATTCTGGCCGAGGCCGGCCTCGACCCGACCTTTATCATCGGCGGCCGGCTCAAGGGCGCCGACAGTAATGCGCGGCTGGGTGCCGGCGATTACCTCGTGGCCGAGGCTGACGAGAGCGACGCTTCGTTCCACCACCTGCAGCCGCTCGTCGCCGTCGTGACCAATATCGACGCCGACCACCTGAGTACCTACGGCAACGACATCGGCAGACTGCGCCATGCGTTTCTCGAGTTCCTGCACAACCTGCCGTTCTACGGGCTGGCCGTGGTGTGCACCGACGACGCGGGCGTGCGCGCCGTGCTGCCGGAGCTCGGACGTTCAACAGTCACCTACGGCCTCGAGCCGGGCGCCGACGTGCAGGCGACCGACGTGTCTTTCGAGCGCGATGCCAGTCGCTTCACGGTGCAGCGCGAGGGCCGCGAACCCATGGATGTGACGCTGGGTCTGCCGGGCGAACACAATGTACGCAATGCGCTGGGCGCCATCGCGGTGGCCACGGACTTCGACGTTCCCGACGCGGCGGTCCAGGCAGCGCTGGCCAACTTCGGCGGCATTGATCGCCGCTTCCAGGCACTGGGTTCGGTCACCGTGGCAGATGGCGAGGCCACGCTCGTCGATGACTACGGCCACCACCCGACCGAGATCGCGGCGACGGTTGCCGCGGCGCGGCGGGGCTGGCCCGAGCGCCGACTGGTATTGGTGTTCCAGCCACACCGCTACACGCGCACGCACGAGTTGCTCGACGACTTCGCGGCCGTGTTGTCCGAAGTCGACGTTCTCGTGCTGCTCGACGTTTACGCCGCTGGCGAAGCGCCCATCGCGGGCGCCGACGGCCGGGCACTGGCGCGCGCCGTGCGTCAGCGTGGGGCGGTGGAGCCTGTGTTCATCGAGGACACGGTGGCCCTGCCCGAAACGCTGGCGCGCGTGCTTGAAGACCACGATCTCGTGTTGACGATGGGCGCTGGCGACGTGGGTGCGATCGCAAAGGGCCTGCCCGATGCACTGGCCGAAGCCGTTGCGGCGCTCCAGGAGGCGTCGGCATGACGGTCGCGCACGACATGAGCCTGCCGAACGTGCTCAGGACGGCGTTGGCGTCGCGCTTTGGTGACGACCTGCGGTTCGACGAGCCCATGGCAAAGCACACCTCCTGGCGCGTGGGCGGACCGGCCGCGGTGCTGTTCCAGCCGCGTGACTTCGAGTCGTTGTCCGCGTTCCTGCGCGCTCTGCCTGTCGACGTGCCTGTGCACTGGGTCGGGCTCGGCAGCAACCTGCTCGTGCGCGACGCAGGCGTCCCGGGCGCCGTGATTTCGAGCAAGAAACTGCCCAATGATCTGGCCCGTCTCGACGAGCAGACTGTGAGTGCAACGGCCGGTATCCCCTGCACGGCGCTGGCCCGCCAGCTCGTGCGCTGGGGACTCGGACCCAGCGAGTTCTTTGCCGGGATCCCGGGTTCTCTGGGCGGCGCCCTGACGATGAATGCGGGTGCGCACGGCAGTGAGACCTGGGATGCCGTGGTGTCGGTTCGCCTCATGCACCGCGACGGCAGCATCGAGACTCGCGACGCCGATGCGTTCGACGTCGGCTACCGGCGCGTCACGGGGCAGGGCGGTGCCTGGTTCATCGCGGCCACGCTGCGCTTCCCCGAGGACTACGCGCCGAGCCGCGAGCGTATGCAGGCGCTGCAGGACAAGCGTCGCGACACCCAGCCTTTGGGTTTGCCGAGCTGCGGTTCCGTTTTCGCGAACCCCGAGGGTGACCATTCCGCGCGACTCATCGAAGCGGCGGGCCTCAAGGGCACGCGAATTGGCGGCGCCGAAGTGTCGACGAAGCACGCCAACTTCATCATCAACACGGGCGATGCGAGCGCTGCCGACATCGAGCAGCTCATCAGCCACGTGGCCGAGACCGTCGCCCGCGAGCATGGCGTGACCTTGCGTCACGAAGTGCGTTTCCTGGGGGAGGCTGGCTGATGCGCGTCGAGCACGCACAGGCCTTTGGCCGCGTAGCCGTGTTGTACGGCGGGGTGTCCCCCGAACGCGACGTGTCGCTCGACAGCGGCGCGGCCGTTCACGCCGCACTCGTGTCGCGTGGTGTCGATGCCGAGTTGTTCGACCCGGCCGAGCGAGCGCTGGCCGAGCTCGCGAGCGCTGGTTTCGACCGCGCCTGGAACGCACTGCACGGTGGTGCCGGCGAGGACGGCCGCCTGCAGGGTGCGCTGTCGATACTGGGTGTGCCCTACACGGGCAGCGGCGTGCTCGGCAGCGCATTGGCGATGGACAAGATTCGCAGCAAGCAGCTGCTGGCGGCCAGCGGTGTGGCCGTCCCCACGAGCCTCGCGTTGCGACGCGGCGAGCCCATTCCCGGTGCGGTGACCTTTCCCGTGTTCGTCAAGCCGGTGTCGGGCGGGTCGAGCCTGGGTGCCGCCCCCGTGCACGAAGCCCGTGAGCTCGAGTCGGCACTCGAGAAGGCGTGGGCGCAGGACGACACGGCACTCATCGAACCGCTGTTGCCAGGCCCGGAGTACACCGTGGGTGTGCTCGCGGGCCGCGCATTGCCGGCGATCCGCATCGAGGCCGCAGGTCGGTTCTACGACTATGACGCCAAGTACGTCGACGATGACACGCGTTTCGAATGCCCGGCGCTCGCTGACGGCGATCCGTTGGCCGCGGCACTGGCCACGGCCGCGCTGCGCAGTTTCGAAGTGTTGGGTTGCAGTGGCTGGGGGCGTGCCGACCTCATGCTCGATTCCGCGGGCGTGCCGCAGGTGCTCGAGGTCAACACCGTGCCCGGCATGACCAGCCACAGCCTCGTGCCCTGTGCGGCCGCAGCGGCCGGCATCGACTTCCCAGAGCTCTGCTGGCGTGTGCTCGAAACCAGTCTTGCCCAGGAGGTGACGCATGGCGGCTAAGCAAGCCCGCCGTCGCAAGCCGCGGCGCAAGACACCGAACGTGGTGCTGCAATTGCCGCGCCGTGCCGTTCGCGTCGTGACCACGGCGGTCGTCGCCGCGGTCACGCTGTTTGCTGCCGGCGCCCTGACGCGTGCGGCATTCGACGCCCCCATCACGGCGTTGACCATCGATGCCGAGTACCAGCGCGTGAGTTCGCTGCAGCTCACGGAAGCGGTGCGGGGCGCCATTCACGGCGGCTTCCTGACCGTGCGGCTGGACCGGGTCCGAGAGTCTGTTGAGGCGCTCGAGTGGGTTGACACGGTCAGCGTACGTCGCGTGTGGCCTGACCAGCTGCACATCGTCGTGATCGAACAGAAGCCCGCCGCCCGATGGGGCGATAGCGGCCTGCTCAACACGCGCGGCGAGCTGTTCGTCGAGTCAGCAAGCCACCAGCTTGAAGAGTTGCCCCGCCTGGCAGGTCCGGCCAACGAAGTGCACACCGTGGCGGCGCAGTACCTGGCGCTGCGTGGCCCGCTCATCGAGGCCGGCCTGGGCCTCAGCGCCGTGACGCTCAGCGATCGCGGTGCCTGGAAGGTCGTGCTCGGCAACGGCATCGAAGTGCGCCTGGGCCGACAGCAGACCGACGACCGTGTCGATCGATTTCTTTCGGTGGCGGCGCCTGTCGTCGCACGCCACGAGTCGCGCATTCGCTACGTCGACATGCGTTACAGCAATGGGTTTTCAATCGGCTGGAAAAAGCCCGAATACCGACGCGATGTGCACGCCGAAGCTACGGCGCGTGCAGCTGCGTTGCAGGGGAATCGCTAGATGTCTCGCAGACCGGACCAGAACCTGATCGTCGGCCTCGATATCGGCACCTCCAAGGTGGTCGCCATCGTCGGTGAGCTCGCCGAGGACGGCGGCATTGAGGTCATCGGCATCGGCTCGCACCCGTCACGCGGCCTCAAGAAGGGCGTCGTCGTCAACATCGAGTCGACCGTGCATTCGATCCAGCGCGCCGTCGAAGAGGCGGAGCTCATGGCCGGCTGCGATATCGAGGCCGTCTACACGGGCATCGCGGGCAGCCACATCCGCAGCCTCAATTCGCACGGCATCGTGGCGATTGGCGACAAGGAAGTGAGCCAGAGCGACGTCGACCGCGTCATCGACGCGGCGCGCGCCGTGGCGATCCCGGCCGACCAGAAGATCCTGCACATCCTGCCCCAGGAATTCATCATCGATAACCAGGAAGGCATTCGGGTGCCAGTCGGGATGTCAGGGGTGCGCCTCGAGGCCAAGGTGCACATGGTCACGGGCGCCGAGAGCGCCGCGCAGAACATCGTCAAGTGCGTGCAGCGCTGTGGGCTCGAGGTCGACGGCATCGTGCTCGAACAGCTCGCATCGAGTTTCGCCGTGCTGACGGAAGACGAAAAGGAGCTCGGTTCCTGCCTCGTCGACATCGGCGGTGGCACCACCGACATCGCCGTGTTCCTGGGCGGAGCGATCCAGCACACGGCCGTGATCCCCATCGCGGGCGATCAGGTCACGAACGATATCGCCGTGTCGATGCGCACGCCAACGCAGTACGCCGAAGACATCAAGATCAAGTACGCCTGCGCTCTGTCGCAGCTGGCCAATCCCGACGAGACGATCGAAGTGCCCAGCGTCGGCGACCGGCCGCCCCGCCGCCTGGCGCGGCAGACGCTGGCCGAGATCGTCGAGCCACGCTACGAGGAGCTGTTCACGCTCATCCGCGACGAGCTGCGCCGTTCGGGCTTCGAGGAGCTTATCGCGGCGGGCCTCGTGATCACGGGTGGCAGCTCGAAGATGGAAGGCGCCGTCGAGCTTGCCGAGGAGGTGTTCCACCTGCCCGTGCGGCTCGGCGTGCCGCAGCACGTGACGGGGCTGTCCGACGTCGTGCGCAATCCGATTCACGCGACCGGCGTTGGCCTGTTGTTGTACGGACAGAAGAGTCTCGAGCAGGGCGATCCGTTGCACCGCGACAAGCGACGCGGCCCGGGCGTGCTCGAGCAAATGAAGAAATGGTTCCAGGGGCACTTCTGAGACGTGACCTGGATGGGTTCGGCCGGTCGGTTTGACCGAACGGCCATCGAGAGAAATGAAAAGTCCAACTGACGAGGTGAGTCACAATGTTTGAACTGATGGATGCACACAGCCAGACGGCTGTCATCAAGGTCATCGGGGTCGGCGGCGGCGGCGGCAACGCCGTGTCCTACATGGTCGAGTCCGGAATCGAAGGCGTCGATTTCATCTGCGCCAACACCGATGCGCAGGCGCTCAAGAACATCGAGGTTCGTACGAGCCTGCAGATCGGCTGCAACATTACGAAGGGTCTGGGCGCGGGCGCCAACCCCGACGTCGGTCGCCAGGCCGCGATGGAAGATCGCGACCGGATCCAGGAGGTCATCGAAGGCGCCGACATGCTGTTCATCACAGCCGGCATGGGCGGTGGTACGGGCACGGGTGCCGCACCCATCGTGGCCCAGGTCGCCAAAGAGATGGGGATCCTGACCGTAGCCGTCGTCACGCGCCCGTTCATGATGGAAGGCGCCAAGCGCGCCTCAATCGCCGATCAGGGAATCGCCGAACTGGGCAAGTACGTGGATTCGCTGATCACGATTCCCAACGAAAAGCTCCTGAGCGTGCTGGGTGCAGAGACGACGCTGCTTGACGCCTTCGGGTCTGCCAACCAGGTGCTGCAGGGTGCCGTGCAGGGGATCGCCGAGCTCATCACGCGTCCGGGTCTCATCAACGTCGACTTCGCCGACGTTCGCACGGTCATGGCCGAAATGGGCATGGCGATGATGGGTTCGGGTGTTGCGTCGGGTGAAGACCGTGCACGCGAGGCCGCTGAGGCCGCCGCTTCGAGCCCGCTGCTCGAGGACATCAACCTCGCCGGTGCCAACGGCATCCTCGTCAACGTCACGGCGGGCATGGACCTGTCGATCGGCGAGTTCCAGGAAGTCGGCGAGACGATTCGCGAATTCGCATCGGACGACGCGACGGTCGTGGTCGGCACGGTGATCGATCCGGACCTCAGCAACACGATTCGCGTGACGGTCGTCGCCACGGGCCTCGGTCAGCCCGCGCGCCAGGCGCAGCAGCCGCCCATGCGCGTGGTGCGCCAGCAGCAGCAACGCGAGGAGCCCGTGACCGTGGCGCCGAGCAAGGCGGCCTCGACCAACGAGCCCAACTACCAGGATCTCGAGAAGCCGACGATCGCGCGCAAGCGCGCGGTGGGCGATGGTCTCGGTGACGGCATGTTGCAGGAGGAGCTGCTGGACATCCCCGCGTTCCTGCGCCGCCAGGCCGACTGACGCGGACCGCGACCCGCACGACGCGCGCCGCCACTCACCCGGCGCGCGTCGTGCGTCCGTCTTGCGCGGTATCGTGTGCAACGCACGGTGCCCGGCTGGCGCCCGTCAGCTGTGTGACAATTCCTTTGCGATTTGTGAACTTTCGGTTACTATCCGTGCCCAAGTTATTGATTTTGCGTATTTCGGCAGCCGTATTGGCCTGAAAAACGCTGGCATGGACGCAACATGCGCTCGCGGAGGATTCCGCGGGAGCCGGCACGACCACGAACGCAAAACGGGGATCTGCACCGTCGAGTGCAGTTTTATTAAGGCGACACAAAACGTTAGAGACTCTGCAGCGCAGCCCTCAGTGGCGCGCAGCCAGCGTTGAGTGCGGCCATGAGATTGTTGTAATGCTGCGACAAAGAACACTCAAGACGACGATCCGCGCCACGGGCGTGGGCCTGCACACGGGCGAAAAGGTCTACATGACGCTGCGTCCGGCTGCCCCGAACACGGGCGTCGTATTCAGGCGGATCGACCTCGAGACACCGGTCGATATTCCGGCGGACGGCCGCCGCGTGCGCGAGACCATGCTCGGCACCAACCTGTTCGAGGGCGAGCACAAGGTCGGCACCGTGGAGCACCTGCTCTCAGCCGTGTCGGCACTGGGCATTGACAACCTCTTCGTCGACATTTCGGCGCCCGAGGTGCCGATCATGGACGGCAGCGCCGCACCCTTCGTCTTCCTGCTCCAGTCTGCGGGCATCGAAGAGCAGGACGTGGCCAAGAAGCTGCTGCGCATCCGCCGCAAGATTCGCGTCGAGGACGGCGACAAGTGGGCGGAGCTCGCGCCCCACGACGGCTTTCGCATCAACTTCGCAATCAATTTCAATCACCCGGTCTTCGCCGACCAGCGCCAGCAGCTGTCACTCGACCTGTCGTCGAGCGCGTTTCTGCGCGAGGTCAGCCGCGCCCGCACCTTTGGTTTCATGCGTGACATTGAGGCGCTGCGAGAGCGCGGCCTGACGCTGGGCGGCAGCATGGACAATGCCATCGTGCTTGACGACTACCGCATCCTCAACGAGGACGGCCTGCGTTACGAGGACGAGTTTGTGCGCCACAAGGTGCTTGATGCGGTGGGCGACCTGTTCCTGCTGGGCTACGGGCTCATCGGCGAATACACGGCCTATAAGTCCGGGCACGACCTGAATAACAAGCTGGTCCGCGCCGTCCTCGAAGACGCGAGCTGCCACGACATCGTCAGTTATGACGAGGGTACGACGGCGCCCGTACAGTACCCGGCGCCCGTTACTGCCTGACGGGGCGCGCCCGAACGCGACAACGCGCGGCCTGGACGCCGTTTCGGCGGGCACAGGCCAAGAGATCATCAGCATGGAAGCGCAGCCGCGCCGCCCAGGCGGCGCTGGCACAAACGACGACGAGGACGCGGTCCGAATCGACCGCAGCGCCCGTGATGTGGCCGCCGAGCCCATCGGGCAGGCCGGCCGCGAGCTGGTCGCGCAGTGCCACCATCGAGGCGGCACGGCCGGCCAGTGCACCCAGCGGTGAATCGGCGTCGGTCAACAGGTTTTTCAGGGACTTGGAGTCCTTTTTGGAGTCCATATCTGGCCCGTTTCGGTGTGAATCCGTGACGCGGTTCTCAATATCGGCTGTGATGCTAGCACTAGTGAGAACCCGTCGATGGAAATGCCGCGCCGGCAACGGCACATTATGACGAGGGGGCTGTAGTGCCCCGCACTTTCTGGTAAAAGAACGGGCTGGCCCGATCCACCGCACGCGAATACTCTCTGCATGAATGTTGTCATCTTCCGCAACGGTAGCCACGGACCGCGCCAATTCAGCCTGACGTCGCCGGGTTTCATTACGGCGGCAGTCGCCGCGCTCGCAGCCGTCACGGCGCTCGTTTTCGGGGCGGGTTACACGCTCGCACTGCAGAAGAACGACGTCGCGGATACCAATGAGATGCGCGCCATGGCTGACGACCTCGAGGCCCAGCGGGTCGCGCTCGAAGCGGCCAAACGCCGCGCTCAGGACACGCTCGACGCCCTGGCCATCCGCATTGGGCGCATGAATGCTCACATCGTCCGGCTCGACGCCCTGGGTCAGCGCCTGACCGAGATGGCCGATCTCGAAGACGGCGAATTCGATTTCCAGTCGCAGCCGCCAATCGGTGGTCCCGAAGAGACCGAGCTCTTCCTGGATATGGATGAAGCGGGCCTGAGCACCCAGCTCGACAACCTCGACCTGCAGATTGAAGACCGCGCGCGGCAGCTCGGTGTGCTCGAAAGCGTCATGCTCTCGCGCAACCTGGGCGAGCGCACGCGTCCGCGGGGCCGCCCCGTCGATGGCGGCTGGATCTCCTCGTACTTCGGGATGCGCACCGACCCCTTCACGGGCAAGAAAGCGCGTCACAAGGGCATCGACTTCGCGGGCAAGGCTGGCGCCAATATTCACGCGGTTGGCTCTGGCGTCGTCACCTACTCGGGCAACCGCTATGGCTACGGCCTCATGGTCGAAATCGATCATGGTGACGGCTTCGTGACCCGCTACGCGCACAACGCCGAGAACACGGTGGTGGTCGGGCAAGAAGTCCAGAAGGGCCAGCTCATCGGCTACATGGGCTCGACCGGCCGCGCGACGGGCCCGAATATGCACTTTGAAGTGCTCAAGGACGGGGCGCCCCAGAACCCCGTCAACTACATTCGCGACGCCATCGGCAACTGAGCTTCGGCTCGCCCTTGAAATTCCCGCATCGCGCGCCATCCCTGTAGGTACGTTTCGGTGATACCCAAGCCGCCCGGCAACGCTTAAAATGACGGGCTGCCACGGTGCGGCCGTGAGGATCACGGCGCGCCACCGATTCAAAGCGCCCGCTACATCACAGGGAGCCAGTTTTGGCCGTTTTCTCTCGTATTTTCGGCAGCCGCAACCAGCGGATCATCGGCCGGTACAACAAGGCCGCGCAGCGCATCAGCGCGCTCGAGGACGATCTCAAGTCGCTCAGCGACGAGCGCTTCACGGAGCGCTCCAGGACACTGCGCGAGCGCCACGACAAGGGCGAGACGCTCGACGACCTGCTCGTTGAGGCTTTCGCGCTGGTTCGCGAGGCCGCCCAGCGCACGCTCGGCATGCGTCACTACGACGTGCAGCACATCGGTGCGATGGTGCTGCACAACGGCGACATCTCGGAAATGCGCACCGGTGAGGGCAAGACCCTCATGGCCACTTCGGCGGCCTACCTCAACGCGCTGGACGGCAAGGGCGTGCACATCGTCACGGTCAACGAGTACCTCGCCAGCCGCGACGCCGAGTGGATGCGCCCGGTCTACGAACTGCTGGGTCTTACCGTGGGCGTCGTACGCAGTGGCATGAGCACTGAAGACAAGCGCGCGGCCTACGAGTGCGACATCACCTACGCCACGAACAACGAGCTTGGCTTCGACTACCTGCGCGACAACCTGGCGTTCCGGCTCGAAGACCGCGTCCAGCGCGAGCTCTCGTTCGCGATCGTCGACGAGGTCGACTCGATCCTCATCGACGAGGCGCGTACGCCGCTGATTATCTCGGGACCGTCGGAGCAGCGCACAGACCTCTACGTGCGCATCAACAAGCTCGTGCCGTCGCTGACGCTGCAGGAGGTCGAGGAGGAAGCGCCCGATCCCATGAACCTGCGCGGCCCCGTCGAGGAGCTCAGTGACGAGGAACGCGGCGACTTCACGCTCGACCGGAAGGCCAAGCAGGTCCACCTCACCGAGCAGGGCCACGAGAACGCTGAGCGGCTCATGATGAAGAGCGGCCTCATCGAGGCGGGCACCTCGCTCTACGATCCGGGCAACATCAAGCTGCTGCACCACCTGACGGCAGCGCTGCGCGCACACCACCTGTACACACGGGACAACGAGTACATCGTGCAGGACGGTGAAGTCGTCATCGTCGATGAGTTCACAGGCCGCACCATGCCGGGCCGCCGCTGGTCCGACGGACTGCACCAGGCGGTTGAGGCCAAGGAAAACGTGCTGGTCAAGGAAGAGAACCAGACGGTCGCCTCGATCACGTTCCAGAACTTCTTCCGGCTCTACGACAAGCTCTCGGGCATGACGGGTACGGCCGACACCGAAGCTTTCGAGTTCCAGCAGATTTACGGTCTCGAAGTCGTCGTCATCCCGACCCACCGACCCATGGTGCGTGACGACCGCTCGGACCTCGTGTTCCTGACCCAGAAAGACAAATTCGACGCCATCGTCGACGAGATCGCCGAATGCCGCGAGAAGATGCAGCCCGTGCTCGTCGGCACGACGTCGATCGAGACCTCGGAGCTTCTGTCGAAGGCACTCAAGCAGCGCAACGTGTCGCACGAGGTGCTCAACGCCAAGCAGCACGAGCGCGAGGCGCGCATCGTCGAGCAGGCCGGGCGTCCGGGCGCCATCACGATTGCGACCAACATGGCCGGCCGAGGCACCGACATCGTGCTGGGCGGCAACCTCGAAGCGGAACTGCGCGAGCTCGGTGACGAGGCGCCCGAGTCCGAGCGCGACAAGGTGCGAGAGGACTGGCAGAAACGCCACGCGGCGGTGCTCGAGTCGGGCGGCCTGCACATTGTCGGCACGGAACGTCACGAATCACGGCGTATCGACAACCAGCTCCGCGGCCGTTCGGGACGTCAGGGCGACCCGGGTTCGAGTCGCTTCTTCCTGTCCATGGAAGACACTCTCATGCGGATCTTCGGCGACCCCGACCGCATGAAGGCGCTGATGCAGCGCGTCGGCATGCGCGAGGGCGAGGCCATCGAGTCCGGGCTGCTCACGCGCCAGATCGAGAAGGCCCAGCGCAAGGTCGAGGCGCACAACTTCGATATGCGCAAGAACCTGCTCGAGTACGACGATGTGGCCAATGAGCAGCGCAAGGTGGTGTACCACCAGCGCACGGAGCTCATGGGCGCCGACGACATTGCTGACTCAATCGGCGAGATCCGGGCCGAAGTGGTCGATGCGCTTGTGGAGGAATACTTCCCGCCCAACAGTATCGACGAGCAGTGGGAGCCTGCGGGGCTCGCGGCCGCACTCGAAGGCGAGTTCGGCCTGCAGCTCGACGTGCCGGGCTGGCTGGCCGAGGACAGCAAGCTCAATGCCGACGGTGTGCGCGAGCGCGTGCAGGCCGCCGTTGATGCCATGTACGGTGAGAAGGTCGAGCAGATCGGCGCCGACACGATGCGCCAGGTTGAGAAGCAGATCATGCTCATGCAGCTCGACTCGGACTGGAAGGAACACCTGGCGGCGCTCGACTACCTGCGCCAGGGAATCGGGCTGCGCAGTTACGCGCAGCGCAATCCGAAGCAGGAATACAAGCGCGAAGCCTTCGAAATGTTCGGCAGCATGCTCGACACGGTGAAGCGCGAGGCGATCATGAAGCTCGCAAGGATCCGCGTGCGCAGTGAAGAGGAGATCGCGGAGCTCGAGGCGCGCCGCCGCGCCGAACGCGCGCTCAAGTTCCAGCACGCCGATGCGCAGGTCCTGGGCGCCGCTGCTGCCGGCGGTGGCGCGGGTGCCGCACCTGCTGCGGCGGCGGCTGGTGCAGGCGGACCGCCCACGGCCGGAGGTCGGCCTCTGGCGGAGACCTTCCGCCGTGAGACGCCCAAAGTGGGACGCAACCAACCCTGTCCCTGTGGCTCGGGCAAGAAGTACAAGCAGTGCCACGGCAAGCTGAGCTAACGGGTGCCCGACACCCGTATTGATGTCGCCGCCGGCGTCCTGCGCCGCGGCGATTCAGTCCTGCTTGCCGAACGCGTCCGCGGCGGCCACGGTGAGGGCTACTGGGAGTTTCCGGGCGGCAAGATCGAACCCGGTGAGTCGCCGGCACAGGCGCTCGCGCGCGAGCTCGAGGAAGAGATCGGTGTGCGCATTGACGGCCCCGAGCCACTGATCACGCTGAGCCACGACTATCCGCAACGCCAGGTCCGGCTGCATGTGTTTGAGGTGCATGCCTGGCGCGGCGAGCCCGCGGGCAGGGAAGGGCAGGCTGTGCAGTGGTGTGCCGTGTCCGCGCTCGAACGCGTTCGGTTGCTCGAGGCCAACGCGCCGATCATTGCGGCGCTGGCGCGCTAGCAGATGCTGAGCTGAAAGTTCACGTCCTGGCTCGTCTGTGCGGGACGGGCGTCAACATCGTTCCAGCTCAGGAATCGGATCGTGAAGCGTTGCGGGCTGCCGGAAATCTCCGGAAACAGACCGGCGCCGCCGGCCAGTCGAACACGCAGCATGCGACAGCTCGTCTCGCGTGAGATCGAGTACTGGTACATGCCCGCCTGCGCCGTGTAGTCGACGGGCGTTGCACTCTGTCGGATCAGCCACATGACCTGTTGCACGGCATCACAGAGCGGTCGCAGCGAACCCAGCCAAAGGTCGAGGTGCTGCAGGCGCGCGTCGTAAGGCTGGCGCAGCCAGTGACTGAACAGCGGCAGATCAAACTCGCAGGTGCCACCCGGGATGGCGCTGCGGTGCTTGATGGCGCTCAGGAATTCTGAGTCCTTGATGGTCTGCAGGTAGTGCGGACCGATGGCATTGAGCGATTGGCGCGAGGCGCGCAGCTCTGTCAGCAAGCTGTCGACGCGCGTGCGATCGACACTGGGATTGGCGGCAAAGCCCTCGAGCTCACCGAGTTGACGCTCGAGCTCCTTGAGCACGTCGCTACGGACGTCGCCACGGCCGAGGATGGCTGCAATCTCGAGCATGCCCGTGATGGCTTCACGGGTGTCGATTTGCGACTCCTGGGCGACGTGGTGTTCGGTTTGGCGGTAGAGAAATTCGAGCCGCAGAAAGGTGCGCATCCGCTCGTTGAGCGGTTGCTCGTAGATCGCGTCCGCGGCCTCACTGTGGGGCTCGCGAGCATTTTCGACGACAAAAACCATGGGTAAAGCCTGCTGCGCCGATCAATTCTGCGCCGATGCCCGATCCTTCGCAAATGCAGCGTGTCGGGCGCTGGCGACATAAAACGCGTGCATGTCGGCCACCTTGCGCGACAGCGCGCCGAGGTCGGCGTCGTTGACGATCACATCGTCGGCAATCGCGAGCCGCGCCTCACGCGTGGCCTGGGCATCGAGGATGCGGCGCGCGCCCTCGGCCGTCTCGCCATCCCGGGCCATGAGCCGGTCGAACTGTAATTCTCTGGGGCAGTCGACGACGAGTACGCGGTCGACCATGGCGACAAAGTCGGAGCCCACGAGCAGTGGCACGACGAAGACGAGGTAGTCGCCACGGGCCTCGGCGGCCTGCGCGGTGCAGGCCGCGCGAATCCGCGGGTGCGTAATGGCCTCGAGCTTTTGGCGGGCCGCGGGGTCGTTGAAGACGAGTTCACGCATGCGTGCCCGGTCCAGGCTGCCATCCTCGCCGATGACGTCGGCGCCGAAGGTGTCGCCGATGGCTGCAAGACCGTCGGAGCCGGGCGCCACCACCTCGCGCGCCACGACATCGGTGTCGATAATGGCGGCGCCCAGTTGGCCCAGCTGATCGGAAACGGCGGTTTTGCCCGACGCGATGCCACCGGTCAGGGCAATACGCAGTCGCTCCGCGGCCAGCATGCGCGTCGCCTGGGCTAGAGGCCCAGTATTTCGAAGTACCACTGGTTCATCGTGTCACCGTACATGAGAACCAACCAGCCAGCCATGGCGAGCCAGGGGCCGAAGGGCATGGGCTTACCACGCTCACTTCGGTTCGCGGCAATCATGGCGAGCCCGAAGATCGAGCCGACGAACGCAGACACGAGCACGACCATGGGCAAGGCCTGCCAGCCGAGCCAGGCGCCGAGTGCGGCCAGGAGCTTGAAGTCGCCATAGCCCATGCCTTCCTTGCCCGTAACGAGGCGGAAGCCGTGAAACACGAGCCAGAGACACAGGTAGCCCGCAATGGCGCCCACGATGGCATCCGTGGGTGCGATAAACAGCGTCTGGCTGCCGGCCGGGTCGAACACCGACAGCGCGAGCCCGATCCAGATCAGCGGCAGCGTCATGGCGTCGGGCAACAACTGGTGATCGACGTCGATCCCGGAGAGACCGATCAGGAACCAGGTCAGCACCGCGGCCGCGACGGCCTCGACACCCGGACCGAAGCGCAGCGCCACCGCGACCGTAAGCAGCCCGGTGAGCAATTCGACGGCGGGGTAGCGCGCGCTGATCGGCGTCCCGCAGTTGCTGCAGCGGCCACGCAAAGCGAGCCATGACAGCACGGGTATGTTCTCGAGCGCCGTAATCTGGTGGCCGCAATGCGGGCACGCGGATCTCGGCGTGGCGAGGTTGAACGTCTTGGGCGCCGCCGCAGTCGCGTTGGCTTCGGCCAGTGTTTCAGCCGTGGCGGTCTGGATGAGCACCTCGGCCGTCGTGGCGAGTTCTTCTTCAGGTTCCGGGTCCGGCCCGCCCGCACGCTCGGCTTGCCAGTCCTCGAGCTGCGCGTCCCAGTCTCGCTCGAGCATGACGGGCAGTCGATATATGACGACATTCAGGAAGCTGCCGACCACAAGCCCGAACACGGCGGCGGTCAGCCACCAGAGCCAGGGCAACAACTGAAACGTTTCGATCATCGCGTGCGCACCCTGACCGGGCGCGCCGGCGCAGGTCTCGTTTTGGTCAGACCACCGAACCCATCTTGAAGATGGGCAGGTACATGGCGATCACGAGGCCACCGACGAGGACACCGAGGATCGCCATGATGAGCGGCTCGATGAGGCTCGACATGTTATCCACCGCATTGTCGACGTCTTCCTCGAAGAAGTCGGCGACCTTGCCCGACATCTCGTCGAGCTGACCCGATTCCTCACCCACCGCAATCATCTGGATGACCATGTTGGGGAAGAGTTCGGTGTTCTCCATCGACTGCTGCAGACGCTGGCCCGTGGCGACCTCGTCGCGCATCTCGAGCACCGCGTTTTCGTAGACGATGTTGCCCGTGGCACCCGACACCGATTCCAGCGCCTCCACGAGCGGCACACCCGCAGCGAACATCGTCGACAGCGTGCGTGCGTAGCGTGCGATGGCCGACTTCTCGAGGATGGGGCCGATGATGGGCAGCTTGAGCGAGATGCGGTCCAGCGTCTCGCGCATTTTCTTGGAGCGCTTCTTGAAATAAAGGAATGCGAATATGGCACCACCGACACCGACGGCCAGGATCCAGCCCTGAGTCCTCACAAATACTGACAAGTCGACAACCATGCGCGTAAAGGCCGGCAGGTCGGCGCCGAAGCCCGTGAACAGGTCTTCAAAAGCCGGGATCACGAAGATCAGCAGGATGATCGTGACGATGATGGCAACGACGAATACCGCAATAGGGTAGGTCAGTGCCTTCTTGATCTTCTTCTTGATCGCCTCGGTCTTTTCCTTGTAGGTGGCGATCTTGTCGAGCAGTGTCTCGAGCGCACCGGCCTGCTCACCCGCCTCGACGAGGTTGACGAACAGATCATCGAAGTGCAGCGGATGCTTGGCGAGTGCTTCATGAAGCGAGCTGCCGCCCTCGACGTTGGCTTTGATGTCGAGGATGAGCTTCTGCATGGCCTGGTTTTCGTGACCGTTACCGACGATCTCGAAGGCCTGCACGAGCGGGATACCGGCGGCCATCATGGTCGCGAGCTGGCGCGAGAAGATGGCGATGTCGCCCGTCGTGATTTTTTGCGTGGTCGAAAACAGCTGAGACTGCTTGCGAATGCGATTTGGCACCACGCCCTGACGACGCAGATCGGCGCGCACTTCGGCCTCGGAGGAGGCCAGTACCTTGCCCTTGACGCGTTGCCCGCGGCGGTCGACGCCTTCCCAGGTAAACGGAATTTCTTTTGCTGCTGTCGCCATGAGTAGTTCCCCTGCGTCGCACAAGGCACGCAAGCCGTGACCGACTGGTGATTAGTCGACGGTCACCCGGTTGATTTCTTCGAGACTGGTGTGGCCGTCAATGACCTTCTGCAGGCCGGCCCGGCGCAGATCCCAGACGCCTTCGCTGGTCGCCCGTTCTGCGATCTGCATCGCGTTGCCGCCTTCCATGATGATGCGGCCCATGTCTTCACTGACCTCCATGACCTGGAAGATGCCGACACGGCCTTTGTAGCCTTCGTTGCAAACCTTGCAGCCGACAGGCCCGAAGATGGTCAGGCCCGACTTGATCTGTTCTTCGCTGAAGCCCTCCTTCTGCAAGGCCTCGGCAGGAATGTCCTTGGGCTCCTTGCACTTGTCACACAAGCGGCGCGCGAGACGCTGCGCGATGATGAGGCTCACCGAGGTCGCGATTGCATAGGGCTTGACGCCCATGTCAACCAGACGCGTGAGCGTTTTCGGGGCATCGTTGGTGTGCAGGGTCGAGAGGACGAGGTGACCGGTCTGGGCGGCCTTGATCGCAATTTCGGCCGTCTCGAGGTCACGAATCTCACCGACCATGATGATGTCGGGATCCTGGCGCAGGAAGGCCTTGAGTGCGGACGCAAAGGTGAGCCCGACTTTCGGATTCACATTGACCTGGTTGATCCCGGGCAGGTTGATTTCCGCGGGGTCTTCGGCCGTCGAGATGTTGCGGTCAGCCGTGTTGAGAATGTTGAGGCCCGTGTAGAGCGACACCGTCTTACCCGAACCCGTCGGGCCTGTGACAAGGATCATGCCGTAGGGCTTGTTGAGGTGTTTCAGGTAGAGGTTCTTCTGCTGCTCCTCGTAACCGAGTGCGTCGATACCGAGCTTGGCGCTCGACGGGTCGAGGATACGCAGTACGATCTTCTCGCCAAACAGCGTCGGGCAGGTGTTGACACGAAAATCGATGGCACGGTTTTTCGACAGGCGCATCTTGATGCGGCCATCCTGCGGGATGCGCCGCTCGGCGATGTCGAGACGGGACATGACTTTGAGGCGCGCCGATACCTTGCCGGCCAGTGCAGCGGGCGGCTGCGCGATTTCGTTGAGCACACCGTCGAGACGCGTGCGCACACGGAAGTACTTCTCGTAGGGCTCGAAGTGAACGTCGGAGGCGCCACGCTTGATTGCGTCGATCAGTACCTTGTTGACGAAGCGCACAACGGGCGCATCGTCAACATCGTCACGCGTGACTTCGTCGAGCTGGTCCTCGCCCGACGAGACATCGAGATTCTCGAGATCGAAGTCGTCATCGTCGAACGACGACATCGTCGTGTCGATGGCTTCGAGTGTGCGCTGCACGCGCTCTTCGAGTTTGTCCTGTTCGACGACGACGGGTTCGATGCGCAGCTGCGACTGGAACTTGATCTCGTCGATGGCGGCCAGATCGGTTGGATCCGACACGGCCAGGAACATGCGCTTGCCGCGCAGCGAAAGCGGCAGCACCGAGTGCTTGCTGATGAGTTTCTGGTCGACCGAGCGGATCACGTCGAGGTCGACGTCCATGGCGTCGAGGTCGAGCAGCGGCACCCCAAATTCGTGGGCGGCGGCGACCGCGATGGAGCGCGGATCAGCCAGCGATTCCTGAACGAGGAACGTGACGAGCGGCTTCGATGCCTTGCGGGAGGACTCGATCGCTTCCTGCACTGCTTCTTCGGCAATGATGCCGTCCTGGACCAGCCGTCGAGGCAGTCCGGAAAGCACGGATTGTGAAGCAGTAACAGCCATTTAGACCTGCGCCCGATAAGCGGCAATATGTCCAACGACTAGTCTCACCGATAAGCGGTGAGCGATCAACTTGAGACTGTGTACCCCGTCACAATTTGCGACGTGTCGACCAAAAACTGTGGCCTGCTACCGGCGTTCCGGCTAACGGCAGGTCGAGGGCAGGTAGCGGTTGTCGACCGTAGTGGCTGTAAACACGGCTGTGTTACCGCCGCCCGAGGTACCCATAGGCTGCAAGCCAGTGAGTGCCGGTGAGTTGCCGCAGCGCCAGACGACGCCCAGATCGTTGGTCTCGTAAGGCGTGAGGTAGAGCGTTTGGCCGGCTATTGAGGCGTTCGCGTCGTTGCCGAACGTCACGCCGATACGGCCGTTTTCAATTTCCACGGCCGTGACGTAGTTGCCGCTGGTGTCGACGGCGTTCTGCGTCAGACCCGCTGCCGCGCGGTTATTGGGTGCTTCGCCGCGGTCAATGAAGACCTCCGAGATGCCGGCTTTGGCATTGGTGGCGACCTGAAGCCCTTCGGCGACCTGCGCGCGGATGGTGTAGGTCTGGAAGGCAGTGATCGCCAGTGATGACAAGATGCCAATGATCGCAACCACGATCATGAGTTCGATCAACGTGAAGCCCTCTTCGGCCCGCTTCTGGTTGTTTGCCTTGGCATGCATGCGATGCGCACTCCTCTCTCTAGCGATATGACGGCGCGTTCCCCGAGACTTCCCACGATGACGCGCATTCCGTTTTATGTCGGGCAGTCTGCCCGGTTTCATCGCCACTGTCGCTGTTTGGCGACAGGTTGGCGCGAACCAAAAGGGGCCCCGCAGGGCCCCTCTCGGGGCAGCCACTACGCGAACGCAGTGA
The DNA here is from genome assembly GCA_039821605.1 of Pseudomonadota bacterium. Lineage (GTDB taxonomy): Bacteria > Pseudomonadota > Gammaproteobacteria > Steroidobacterales > Woeseiaceae > CALBPI01. The sequence continues at coordinate 397,696 of JBCBNV010000002.1, forward strand.
CCGCCTTCGTCCTGAATCCAAGCCTGAGCCGGCGAGCCGGCACGGGCATGGTGATCAGCAACCGTTCGATTAACGGCAAGCTGACGGCAGGTACTTCGGTTCCACCGACGTGCCGGCCGCAGCCGTCGTGGCCGCCGTGCTCAGAACAGCAACGCCAGCGTTGAAGTTGGCAGTAGCTTCACCGCACAGCCAGGTGATCGAGTCGTCACCCGTGACGTACGGCTGGATGGCCAGCGTGTCGTTGGTGATACGCGCGTTGGCGTCGTTACCGTAGGTGACGGTGATCGTGCCGTCAGCGACCCCGACCTGCGTGACGTACTTGCCGCTCGTGTCCGTCGCGTTCTGCGACATGCCGGCAACCTGACGGTTGGCGGGAGCAACACCCGTGTTCAGGTAGGTCTCAGAGATAGCCGTCTTGGCAGCGGCCGAGAGGCTAAGGCCTTCCGAAACCTGCGAACGGATCGTGTAATCCTGGTAGGCGGGAATCGCGATGGCCGCGAGAATGCCGATGATCGCGACAACGATCATCAGTTCGATCAGGGTAAAACCCTTTTGGATAGTCTTCATTACTGTCTCCTGACAAGTAGACGTGGTTTTCGGTGTTTCCGCGGCGTTTCCGCCCGTCGCAGGAGAGGTAGCAAGGCTTGTGCCAGAAATTTGAAGCTTGCTCTAAAGTACTGAAAAATATATCGAAACAAATGCAAATGTGCGCCGTTTCACAGTTTCAAACCGGCTCAAAACGGCGACTTCGCGCGATTCTCTTGTCACAGGCTGACAATTTTTGTCAGCTTCTGCCAATGAGCGTTAGTGACTGGCGACAGGCACGGGCCCATCACTCGATATTGAGCTTCTTGATGCGGTAGCGAAGCTGACGGAATGTCAGGCCCAGCAGTTTTGCCGCAGCCGTCTTGTTATAGCGCGTCTGCTCGAGCGCCTCGACGATGGCCTGGCGCTCGACGTCCTGGAGCTGCGGCGTGAGCGGACCGGCCTTGACGTTGGCCATGGCGGTACGCGCGGGGTCTGTGTCCCCGTCGTTGCGCAGCGGTTCCGCGGTTTCGAGGCGCAGATCTTTCGCATCGAGCACGGCGTTGGGGCACAGGGTTACGGCGCGCTCGACGATGTTCTCGAGCTCACGCACATTGCCCGGAAAACTGTAGTGGCGCAGCGTGTCGGCGGCGGCATCGCTCAATGACTTGGCGGGCGCGTCGTATCGGCTGGCGTACTTGGCCAGAAACGCCCGCGCCAACAGCAGGATGTCATCGCCGCGCTCGCGCAGCGGGGGTACGGGCAACTCGATGACGTTGACGCGGTAATAGAGGTCTTCGCGGAACTTGTGTGCCTTGGAGAGTGCGGCCAGGTCCTGGTGCGTGGCACTCAGAATACGCACGTCAACGGCTGTCTCGCCCGACGCGCCCACGGGGCGCACCTTCTTTTCCTGGATCACGCGGAGCAGCTTGACCTGCATGGGCAGCGGCAGGTCGGCGATCTCGTCGAGAAACAGCGTGCCGCCATCGGCGGCCTGGAACAGACCTTCCTTGTCACTCACGGCACCTGTGAAGCTGCCTCTGCGGTGGCCGAAGAACTCGCTTTCCATGAGCTCCGGCGGAATGGCGCCGCAGTTCACGGGCACGAAGGCGCCGCCGCGGCGGCCGCTGGCCTCATGGATCATGCGCGCCACGAGCTCTTTGCCCGTGCCCGACTCGCCACGGATGTGTACGGGTGCCTGGCTGCGGGCCACACGCGAAATGATGTCGCGCACGGTGTCCATGGGCGCCGACTCTCCGAGCAGGCCGTCCTGCGCCGCGGGTGCCGCGCCATCGAGCTGCAGTGCCGTGGCGATGATGCTGCGCAGATTATTGAGGTCGAGCGGTTTGGACAGAAAGTCGAACGCGCCGTTCTTGAGCGCCATGACAGCCGACTCGACGCTGCCGTGGGCCGTGATGACGGCGACGGGCAAGCCCGGGTAGTGTCCCTGGATCAGGCTCACGAGTTCCAGGCCGTCGCCATCGGGCAGGCGCATGTCCGTGAGGCACAGGTCGAAGCGGTCGTTGCCGAGCGCCTCGCGGGCACCTGAGAGGTCGGGCACGAGGGTGGCCTCGAGGCCCATCGCATTGGCGGTCATCGAGAGCAGCTCGCGCAGGTCCGGCTCGTCATCGACGATCAGGAGTCTTTTCTTGCGCTGGCCTTCGTTGCTGCTCATGGGAAATCTGTGCCGTGGGGTGCGCGAATGCTAGCAGTTCAGGCACATCGGCTCACGGACGTGGGTCTCAGCTCGCGCCGCCCCAGCGTGCGGGGTCGGCGAACACAATGCTGAGCACGCTGCCGCCGCCGTCGCGCTCGCGGGCGCTTAGTGACGCGCGATTCAGTTCACACAGTTCCTGGCACAGGTAGAGCCCCAGGCCTGTGCCGTCATCGTGCTGCGTGAAGAACGGTTCGAAGACGCGGTCGCGGTCCGCTTCGGAGATGCCCGGGCCGCGGTCGGCGATCTCGAGGAACGGTCGACGCGAGCTCGCGACGCGCCCCCAGTTGATCTCCACGGGCTGTGCGGGCGCCGCATTGGCGTGCATGCGTGCGTTGTCGAGGAGATTGCGAATCACCTGGCGCAGGTGCGCGGCGTCGAACAAGACTTCGCTGATCGCCTCCTCGCCCCGCAGGATCACCGTGCCAGGCGCGAGCTCGTTGGTCTCGTTGTACTCCTGGCAGAAGTCGGCGAGCCACTCGGCGAGCACGATGCGTTTGGGTCGGCTGCCGTCACGCCGCGACATGCTCATGATGTCCTCGACGATGCTCGAGACGCGTTCGGCGTTGCGGTGGATGATCTCCGACAATTTGTCGATGGTCGGTCCGCCTTGCTGCTCGCCGAGCAGCTGGGCCGCGTGGCTCATGGCGCCGATCGGGTTTCGGATCTCGTGCGCGATACTGGCCGAGAGGCGGCCCAGCGAAGCCAGCTTGCTCTGCTGCACGCGCTCGGCGAGCACGCTGACGTCTTCGAGGAATAACAGCAGCGGCGCCGTGTCCTGCTCGTTCTCACCGAACGGCGCGACGTGCACCTGCAGGCGCGCTCCGTCCTGGCCCGGGAGCAACGTCATTTCCGCAAGCCCCGCACGCTGTTGCTGCCGGCGCCAGGTTTCGACATAGGCCGCGAGATCGGGCGCAAGCGTGATCAGCGACTCGCCAATGGCCGTTGTTGGAATGCCCAGCTGGTTGCTGGCCGCATCGTTCATGAGTCGCACGCGGGCCTCACCGTCGATGACGAGGATCGCCTCGCGCAGGTGCTGCACGACGTAGCGGTTGAGCTCGGCCAGATTGGCGATGTCGATGACCTGCTGGCGCGCCAGCGCCTCGCTCTGGGCCAGGCGTCGCACGAGCGGCCGGATGGCGAGCACCACGACGAACAACACGGCCGAGAGCAGGCCCGAGGCCGGGTACTGCCCGCCACCCTGGCCGTTGATGTCCAGCCAGGCCTGGACGCCCAGCACGGACAACGTCGCCAAGGCGGCAAAGAACAGTGCCAGCAAGCCGCGGAGCACGAAGGCCGCGGCGCCGAGAAAGATAATAAGAAGGCCTGCGATGCCACTGTCGACGCCGCCACTGGCCAGCGAGAGCGCCGCGATGGCGGTGATGTCGATGATGAGCTGACCCTGCGTCAGCAACGACAGCGTGACCGACTGGCGCACGCAGGCGATCGCGATGATCACGCCGGCGACGAACCAGGTGAGCAGTGCGATGAGGAACAGCTGGGGGTAGACCTGGCCGAAGAATCGCGGTGCGCTCGACGCGGCGAAGGTGGCCATGAGCAGTACGGCGATGAGCAGCCGAAACACGGCCAGACCGCTCTGCACGCGCCATGAAAAGTCGCCCGGATTCGCCGGCTCGGGTGCCGCGGCTGCCAGCGAGTCGCTGCCGAGCCGGATGATGCCGCCGTCATTCATGGCTGGCCATTGTAACCGGGCCCGGCCCGATGACCGTGACGCGATGCGCGCTTTTGCGCGGGGTGCCCCTTTCCTCCACAATACGCGCCACGCAGCGGCGGCCGTCCGGCGCGCCGGGGACACTGTCGGGACAGGACATGAACCTCCACGAATACCAATCGAAGAAGCTTTTTGCCGATTACGGCATTCCGGTGCCGCAAGGCATCGTCGCAGACACCGCTGATGCGGCCGTCGCCGCCGCCGAAGAACTGGGCGGCGAACTCTGGGTCGTCAAGGCCCAGGTGCACGCGGGTGGCCGCGGCAAGGCGGGCGGCGTCAAGCTCGCCAAGTCGCTCGACGCCGTGCGCGAAGCAGCAGCCGGCATGCTCGGCCAGCAGCTCGTGACACCGCAGACGGACGCAGCAGGCCTGCCCATCAACCAGGTCTACGTCGAAAGCGGCTCCAACATCGACCGCGAGCTCTACCTGAGCATGGTCGTGAACCGCGATTCGCGACGCATCGCGTTTATCGTGTCGGCCGACGGCGGCATGGACATCGAAGAAGTCGCCCACAAAACGCCCGAGCGCATCACGACAATCGACATCGCGCCTGAGGTTGGTCTTGCCGACTACCAGATCCGCGAGATGGCCTACGGGCTCGAGCTCGACAAGGCGCAGCAGAAAGCCTTCGCCAAGGTCGCACGCGCGCTCTACAAGATGTTCGTCGACATTGACGCGAGCCAGGTCGAGATCAACCCGCTGATCACGACGGGCGACGGCGAGATCAAGGCACTCGACGCGAAGATCAACATCGAGGACAACGCACTCTTCCGCCAGCGCGATATCGCCACACTGCGCGACCTGAGCCAGGAAGACGAAGCCGAGGCGCGCGCTGCCGAGCACGACCTCAACTACGTCTCGCTCGACGGCGACATCGCCTGCATGGTCAACGGCGCGGGCCTGGCCATGGCCACGATGGACGTCATCAATGTCTACGGCGGTGAGCCGGCCAACTTCCTCGACGTGGGTGGCGGCGCGACGGCCGAACGCGTGTCGGAGGCCTTCAAGCTCATCCTCTCCAACGACAAGGTCAAGGCGATCCTCGTCAACATCTTTGGCGGTATCGTGCGCTGCGACCTCATCGCCGACGGCATCATCACGGCCGTCAAGGAAGTCGGTGTCGAGGTACCTGTTGTGGTGCGCCTCGAGGGCACCAACGTCGAGCAGGGCCGCGCGCGGCTGTCTGACTCGGGTCTCGACATCATCTCTGCCACTGACCTTACCGACGCCGCGAAGAAAGCAGTCGCGGCCGCTGCCTGACGGAATCCATCATGAGCATCCTTGTTAACAAGAACTCCAAGATCATCTGCCAGGGCATCACGGGTAACCAGGGCAGCTTCCACACCGAACAGTGCATCGAGTACGGCACGCAGGTCGTTGGCGGTGTCACGCCGGGCCGCGCCGGCACGGACCATCTGGGCGTGCCCGTATTCAACACGGTCAAGGACGCGGTCGCAGAGACGGGCGCAGACGTCAGCATGATCTACGTGCCGCCGCCGTTCGCGGCCGACGCCATCCTCGAAGCGGCGGGCGCCGGCATCGAGCTCATCGTCTGCATTACCGAGGGCATTCCGGTGCTCGACATGGTCAAGGTGCGCGCGGCACTCGACGACCTCGATTGCAGACTCATCGGCCCCAACTGCCCGGGCATCATCACGCCGGGCGAGGCCAAGATCGGCATCATGCCGGGCTTCATTCACTCGCCGGGCAAGATCGGTGTGGTGTCACGCTCGGGCACGCTGACCTACGAAGCCGTCTACCAGACCACGCAGGCGAAGCTCGGCCAGAGCACCTGTGTCGGTATCGGCGGCGACCCGATCCGCGGCATGAACTTCATTGACTGCCTCGAGCTGTTCGAGGCCGACGACGATACCACCGGCATCATCATGGTCGGCGAGATCGGCGGTTCGGACGAGGAGGCCGCTGCGGCCTACATCGCAGACCACGTCTCCAAACCCGTGGTGTCCTACATCGCGGGCGTCACGGCACCGCCGGGCAAACGTATGGGCCACGCCGGCGCGATCGTTGCCGGCGGCCAGGGCACGGCCGCGGCCAAGTTCGCGGCACTCGAAGCGGCCGGTGTCACCACCGTGCGCTCACCGGCCGAGCTCGGTGAGGCCATGGTCTCGGCGCTGGGCGCCTGACGGCTGTTGATAGCGGCATGAGTGGCGGCTGGCGCATCGCGCTTGCGCAGGTCGACCCACTCGTCGGCGACGTCGAAGGCAACCTCGAGCGCGTCCGCGAGGCCGTGAGCCGCGCGCGCGACGCGGGCGCGAGGCTCGTCGTGCTGCCCGAAATGGTGCTCGCGGGCTACCCGCCCGAGGACCTGCTGTTTCACTCGGGTCTGCGCCGCCGTATCGAACGGGCGCTTGCCGCGTTGCCCGAACTCGCCGATGGGATCGGCTTCGTCGTTGGCTTCCCCGAGTACGACGGCGACCGGATCTGGAACGCCGCAGCCGTGTTCGACGGCGGCCGCGAGCTGGCGCGCTATCGCAAGTGGCTGCTGCCCAACTACGCGGTGTTCGACGAGAAGCGCTACTTCGAGACGGGCGACACGCCGTGTACGTTCGACATCGAAGGCACGACCGTCGGCCTCACGATTTGCGAAGACGTCTGGCAGCCAGAGCCGGCTGCGTCCAGTGCCGCCGCCGGTGCCGAGCTGATTCTGACGATTAACGGCTCACCTTACGCCGTGGGCGCGCAGGCGCGACGCGAAGGCGTGGTGGCCGATCGCGTGCGCGAAACGGGTGTACCGCTCGTGTACGTGAACATGGTGGGTGGTCAGGACGAGCTCGTGTTCGACGGCGGTTCCTTCGCGATGACGCCCGACGGCGAGACGCGCGTGCGCGGTCCTGCATTCGAAGAGTCGCTTGTGTCGGTCGACGTGCAGCGCGATGCCGCGGGCAAGGTCGACATCGCAGCCGGCGACGTCGCCCCGCTGCAGGAACGCTGCGAGAGCGTCTACGACGCGCTCGTGCAGGGGACGCGCGACTACGTGCGCAAGAATGGTTTCCCGGGGATCATCCTGGGCCTGTCGGGTGGCATTGATTCCGCGCTGACACTGGCTGTTGCCGTCGACGCGCTGGGTGCCGATGCCGTGCGCGCGGTGATGATGCCCTACCGCTACACGTCCGACATGAGCCGCGAGGACGCTGCGCTGCAGGCCGCGGCCATGGGGGTCAACTACGACATCGTGTCCATCGAGCCCATGGTCGAGGCGGCCATGGGACAGCTCGCACCAGTATTCGGCGACCTGGCCCGCGATACGACCGAGGAGAACATCCAGTCACGCTGCCGTTGCATCGTGCTTATGGCGCTCTCGAACAAGACAGGCCGCATGCTGCTCACGACCGGCAACAAGAGCGAGATGGCCGTGGGCTACGCCACGTTGTACGGCGATATGGCGGGCGGCTTCGCGCCGATCAAGGACTGCCCCAAGACGCTGGTCTACGAACTGGCGCGTTACCGCAACAGCCTGACGCCTGAGGCGCCGCCGATTCCCGAGCGTGTGATTACCCGACCGCCGTCGGCCGAGCTCGCGCCCGACCAGAAGGACGAGGATTCATTGCCGCCCTACGAGGTGCTGGACCCGATCCTCGAGGCGTTCATGGAGCGAGACCTCTCAGTGGCCGAGATCGCGGCGCTGGGCTTCAATCGCGATACGGTTGTCGAGGTGCTCACGATGGTGCGCCGCAATGAATACAAACGGCGTCAGGCGCCACCTGGCGTGCGTATCTCGCGCCGCGCATTCGGCCGCGACTGGCGCTACCCGATCACGTCGGGGTACCGCTTCCCCGCCGGAAACTAGCTGCCCGGGTAGTTGACGCGCAGGATCTCGCGCGTCGAGGCCTCGAGCTCTTCGAGGCCCAGCTCTTCGTAAGCCGTGATCATGATCTCGAGTGACCGCTTGTTGGCGGGCGTGCCGTCGTAGGCCTCGAGTGAGCCCTTGGCGCGGTTCAGCGCCGCAATCCAGGCACCCATGCGCAGGTAGTACTCCGCCACCGTATTTTCGTAGGCGGCCAGGTTGTTCTTGATGAAGCGCATGCGCTGCACGGCGTCCTCGGCGTAGTCGCTGGCCGGGTAACGCTCCACGAGCTGGCGGAACACACTGAACGCCCTGCGCGCGTCATTGGGCGGGCGCTGCGCGCGGTCCACGTTGAACAGGTTGTCGAGCGGCCCGGGCGGCTTGTCGAAGTAAGTCAGACCCTTGACGTAGAGCGCGTAGTCGACGCGCGGGTGCGTCGGATTCTCGCGGACGAACTGATCCGCAGCGTCGATCGCCTGCTCCTTGCTGCCACTCTTGTAATAGCAGTAGATGAGATCGATCTGCGACTGTTTGCCCACGGCGCTGAACGGGTAGCGCGTCTCGAGCTGCTCGAAAATGAAGATGGCCTCGCGGAAGTTGCCATTGTTCATCGAGCGCTGGGCCTGCTCATAAATCGAGTCGGCGGAGCCAAATCGCTGTTGGCGGCGCTCGTTCCTGTCGCTGCCACAGGCTGCAATCAGGCTGACGGTGAGCAAGAGGCAGAGGATCTTGGCGTGTCGCATAGGCGTGTGGCTTGTCGGGCGCGACGCGCGTCGCGCTGGGAAATCGAGGGCGCGGAGTATACCGTATCCGCTTATGGACGCCCGAGCGGTTGCAACCCCACCGTGAGTACCCACACGCGCTCCGAGGTGGTGCCCGAAACGCTGGCCGGTTATCGACTGGACCAGGCGCTCGCGCAAATGTTCCCCGAATTCTCCAGGAGCCGCCTCACGGAATGGCTCAAACGGGGTGATGTGACCATGGACGGCGTGGCCTGCAAGCCCCGCACGCGTGTCACGGGCGGCGAGCGCATCGAGGTGTTGGCCGAGCAGGCCCCCGACCCCCGCGTCGAGCCCCAGGATGTCGATTTCGAGGTGGCCTGGCAGGACGACGCGGTCATCGTGGTCAACAAACCCGCGGGCCTCGTGGTGCATCCGGGTGCGGGCAATGCCGACGGCACACTGCAAAACGGGCTGCTGTTCCGCTACCCCGAACTCGCTGAGTTGCCCCGCGCGGGGCTCGTGCATCGCATCGACAAGGACACGAGCGGGCTGTTGCTCGTGGCGCGCACACTCACGGCGCACACGGCACTCGTGCGCCAGCTCGCCGAGCACGAGATATCGCGCGAGTACCGCGCCGTCTGCCACGGCGTGCTCACGGGCGGCGGCAGTGTGAATGCGCCCATTGGAAGGCATCCGACGGACCGCCTGCGCATGGCTGTGCGTGACGGCGGCCGCGAGGCTGTCACGCATTACCGGCTCATTGAGCGCTTCGCCCACCACACGCTCGTGCAGGTCATGCTCGAGACGGGCCGCACGCACCAGGTGCGCGTGCACTTTGCCCACCTGCGCCATCCGCTCGTGGGTGATCCGGCTTACGGCGGCCGCCGCCGGCGACCGCCCGGCAACGACGCGGCGCTCATCGAGGCGCTCGAGGCGTTTCAGCGCCAGGCGCTGCACGCCGCGCGGCTCGAGTTTGCGCACCCGGGCACGGGCGAAACCGTGTCCGTACTCGCCGATGACCCCGCCGACTTTGCGCATCTTGTCGACGTGCTCCGCGCACATGCGATCCGGGAGGCGTCATGAGTGATTTCCCGTTTCCGCCCTGGATCGGACCCGGCGGCCCGCTTGAGGGTCAGGTCGGCGCGCTGTCGACCACGCGTGCCGGCGGCGCGAGCCTGGGTGACTACGCCGGGCTCAATCTGGGCGACCACGTGGGCGATGACGCCGACACCGTGGCACGAAACCGTGCCGAGCTCGAATCGCAACTCGACCTGCCCGCGTCGCCGCTCTGGCTGTCGCAGGTGCACAGTGCCGACGTCATCGAGGCTGCTGACTGGCAGCCCGGTGTCGAAGCTGACGCGATCGTGGTGCGGGAGCAGGGCCAGTGTGCGGCCATCCTCACCGCAGACTGCCTGCCGGTATTGTTCGCGGCCGAGGACGGCAGCGTCGTGGCGGCCGCCCATGCAGGCTGGCGTGGGCTGGCGGCGGGCGTGCTGGCACACACCGTCAAGGCGATGGATGTGCCCCCGGGCGACATTCTGGCCTGGATCGGCCCGGCGATTTCGCAACCGCACTATGAGGTCGGCGGCGAGGTGCGCGCGGCGTTCGTCGACCAGGACGAGCTCTGCGGGCACTGCTTCCACGCCAACGCAAACGGGCGCTGGCAGGCCGATCTCAAGCAACTGGCAGCCATCACGCTGCGTCGCGCCGGCGTCTGGCGCGTTGCCGATGCCGAGCGCTGTACGTTCGGCGAGCCCGACGTGTTCTACTCGCACCGCCGCTCGGCCCCCTGCGGCCGCACGGCGACGCTGATCTGGCGCCGCTAGCAACACGACCAAACGCTTGAAAGCGCGGCGTTGCGCCGCCATGTCTAGGCCATTACCAACTTTCCCGGAGGGCACGCCATGCGCATGGACAAGCTCACCTCGAAACTCCAGATGGCGCTGGCCGATGCGCAGTCGCTCGCCGTTGGCCGCGACCACCAGTTCATCGAGCCCGTACATCTCATGCTCGCGCTGCTGGACCAGCAGGGCGGCACCGTTCGTGGCCTGCTGACCAAGGCGGGCGGCAACGTCAATCAGTTGCGCTCGAGCCTGGGCAATGCGCTCGATAGCCTGCCCCAGGTTCAGGGCGCGGCCGGAGACGTGCACCTGGGTAATGAGCTTGGCAAGTTGCTCAATGTCACAGACAAGCTCGCGCAGGACCGCAAGGACCAGTTCATCTCGTCGGAGCTGTTTGTGCTCGCGGCCATGCAGGACAAGGGCGCACTGGGTCAGGTGCTGGCCGGTGCGGGCTTCAACGCCAAGGCCGTGGCCAATGCCATCGACGAGCTGCGCGGCGGTGAGGCCGTGAACGACCCCAACGCCGAAGAGCAGCGCCAGGCGCTCGAGAAGTACACGATCGACCTCACGGAGCGTGCGCTGCAGGGCAAGATTGACCCGATCATCGGTCGCGACGAGGAAATCCGCCGCACGATCCAGATCCTGCAGCGGCGCACCAAGAACAACCCCGTGCTCATCGGCGAGCCCGGCGTCGGCAAGACGGCCATCGTCGAGGGCCTCGCGCAGCGCATCGTCGATGACGCCGTGCCCGAGGGCATGCGCAACAAGCGCCTGCTCTCGCTCGACATGGGCGCACTCATCGCGGGCGCCAAGTTCCGCGGCGAGTTCGAGGAGCGGCTCAAGGGCGTGCTCAACGACCTGGCGAAACAGGAAGGCCAGATCATCCTGTTCATCGACGAGCTGCACACGATGGTGGGCGCGGGTAAGGCCGAGGGCGCCATGGACGCGGGCAACATGCTCAAGCCCGCGCTCGCGCGCGGCGAGCTGCACTGCGTGGGCGCCACGACGCTCGACGAGTACCGGCAGTACGTCGAGAAGGATGCGGCGCTCGAGCGTCGCTTCCAGAAAGTGCTCGTCGAGGAACCGACCGTCGAAGACACCGTCGGCATCCTGCGCGGCCTCAAGGAACGCTACGAGGTGCACCACGGCGTCGAGATCACGGACCCGGCGATCGTCGCCGCGGCGACCTTGTCGCACCGCTACATCTCGGACCGCCAGCTGCCCGACAAGGCCATCGACCTGGTCGATGAGGCCGCGTCGCGCATTCGCATCGAGATCGACTCCAAGCCCGAGGCCATGGACCGCCTCGACCGGCGCATCGTGCAGCTCAAGATCGAGCGCGAGGCGCTCAAGAAGGAGTCCGACGACGCTTCGAAGAAGCGGCTCGAGGACCTCGAGAGCCAGCTTGGCGAGCTCGAGCGCGAGTACGCCGATCTCGAGGAGATCTGGAAGGCCGAGAAGGCCGCCATGCAAGGCGCCACGCACATCAAGGAAGCCATCGAACGCGCGCGCCTTGAGCTCGAGAATGCACGCCGCGCCGGCGATCTCGCGCGCATGTCCGAGATCCAGTACGGGCAGCTGCCGGAGCTCGAGAAGCAGCTAGAGTCTGCGCTTTCGACCGAGACGACCGAGAAACCGACGCTCGTGCGCAACAAGGTGACCGATGAAGAGGTCGCCGAGATCGTATCGCGCTGGACGGGCATTCCCGTGTCGAAGATGCTCGAGGGCGAGCGCGACAAGCTGTTGCGCATGGAAGAGGCGCTCAAGCTGCGCGTCGTGGGGCAGGACGAGGCCGTGGTGGCCGTGTCCAATGCCATCCGCCGCTCGCGCGCCGGTCTGTCCGACCCGAGTCGCCCGATTGGATCCTTCCTGTTCCTGGGCCCGACGGGCGTGGGCAAGACGGAACTCTCGAAGGCGCTGGCGCAGTTCCTGTTCGACGCCGACGACGCGATGGTGCGCATCGACATGTCGGAGTTCATGGAGAAGCACTCCGTGGCGCGACTCATCGGCGCGCCGCCGGGCTACGTCGGCTACGAGTCCGGCGGTTACCTGACCGAGGCCGTGCGTCGACGTCCGTACTCTGTGATTCTGCTCGATGAGGTCGAGAAGGCGCACCCCGACGTCTTTAACGTACTGCTGCAGGTGCTCGATGACGGCCGGCTCACGGACGGGCAGGGCCGCACCGTCGACTTTCGCAATGCTGTCGTGATCATGACGTCCAACCTGGGCTCGGACCGCATCCAGATGCTGGCCGGCGAGGGCGACTACGAGGTCATGAAGTCGGCCGTGATGGAGGTCGTGGCCACGCACTTCCGGCCCGAGTTCATCAACCGCATCGACGACGCCGTGGTGTTCCACGCGCTGGGCCGCGAGCACATCAGGAAGATTGTCGGCATACAGCTCGAGGACCTGCGTCGGCGCCTGGCCGAGCGCGAGCTCGTGCTCGACATCTCCGATGCGGCACTCGAACGCCTGGCCGACGCGGGCTTCGACCCCGTCTACGGTGCGCGTCCGCTCAAACGCGCGATACAGGTTGAGGTCGAGAACCCGCTGGCAGAACGCATCCTGCGCGGTGACTTCGCGCCCGGCGACACGATCGCAATCGGCACGGGCCAGTCGCCGACAGGCGCCGATGCGCTGGTATTCGAGGCCGCCTAAGCCAACCCGTGCGCCCGGCCGCAGAGGCCGGGCGCGCGCTGCGCTATACTGCCGCCGCCGGCCCTGCGCCGGTCCACCCATGGAGCCCGCCGACCATGCCGATATACGAGTATGTCTGCCAGCACTGCGGCCACGAGCTGGACGCCTTGCAGAAAATCGCCGATGACCCGCTGACCGACTGTGAGGCCTGCGGGCAGCCTGCGCTCAAGCGCAAGATCTCCGCCCCGAGCTTCCGCCTCAAGGGCCAGGGCTGGTATGAGACCGACTTCAAGTCGGACAAGGACAAGCGCCGCAATCTCGCCGATGGCGGCGACAAGCCGGCGGCTGGCAAAAGCGACGCCGCTTCCGGCGACGGCGCCAAGAAGACTGAATCCAAGCCCGCGAAAACGTCCTCGGACGGCGACGGCAAGGCGGCCTGAAGAGATTCGCCATGGGACGCGTTCGCCGTTATCTCATCGCCGGCCTGCTGATCTGGATCCCGATCGGCATCACCATCGTCGTGTTCCGTTTCCTGCTGGGCCAGATGAACAAGAGCCTGGGCCTGCTGCCGCGCGAGCACGTGCCGTCTTTCGTGTTCGAGATCCCCTACCTGGGCGTCATCCTCACGTTCCTGCTGCTGCTCGTGACGGGCCTGCTCACGGCCAATATCTTCGGACGTACGCTGGTCGGCTGGTCCGAAAAGCTGCTGCACCGCATTCCGCTGATCCGGGCTGTCTACTCGGCCTCGAAGAACTTCGCCGAAGTCGTGTTTTCCGACAGTGGCGAGTCGTTCAAGAAGGTGTTGCTCATCGAATACCCGCGCAAGGGTGTCTGGAGCCTGGCCTTCATGACCTCGAATCAGCTTGGCGAGGTGCAGCACCGAACGGGCACGGACGTGATCTGCACCTTCGTGCCGACCACGCCGAACCCCACCTCGGGCTTCATCATCATGGTGCCCAAGGAAGACGCCATCATGCTCGACATGCCGGTCGAGGAGGCGCTCAAAATGATCATTTCGCTGGGCGTTGTGGTGCCCGAATGGAATCCCGGCAAGCCCCTGCCCGAGGTTGCGACCACCGCGGACAACACTTAACATCCGCGCTCTTTTTCGCCCGCGAAGCGCCCATTCGGTGCCGGGCCCAGACTCCAGAGCACTATGCGCACACACTACTGCGGCCAGGTTGACGAGCGTCTCGTTGACGAGACCATCACCGTCACGGGCTGGGTGCACCGCCGGCGTGACCACGGCGGCGTCATCTTCGTCGACCTTCGCGACCGAGAAGGCCTGCTCCAGATCGTCTTCAACCCCGGTGACGACGCCATGTTCGCGGACGCCGAGCGCCTGCGCAGCGAGTTCGTGCTCAAGGCCACGGGCAGCGTGCGCCGCCGCCCCGAGGGTATGCAGAACCCGGGCATGGCTTCGGGCCAGGTCGAACTGGTCGTGCGCGAGCTCGAGATCCTCAACACGAGCGAAACGCCGCCGTTCCATCACGACGAGCAGACCAACGAGGAGCTGCGGCTGACCTACCGCTACCTCGACCTGCGCAAGGCGCACATGATGGGCAACCTGCGTCTGCGCCACCGCGTGACGCAGTCCATGCGCCGCTACCTCGACGACGCGGGTTTCGTCGATGTGGAAACGCCGATGCTCACGCGCGCGACGCCCGAGGGCGCCCGCGACTACATCGTTCCGAGCCGCACGCACCCCGGCAAGTTTTTCGCGCTGCCGCAGTCGCCGCAGATCTTCAAGCAGCTGCTCATGATGAGCGGGCTCGATCGCTACTACCAGATCGTGCGCTGCTTCCGTGACGAGGACCTGCGCGCCGACCGCCAGCCCGAGTTCACGCAGCTCGATATCGAGATGAGCTTCGTCGACGAGGAGACGGTCACGGGCCTCATGGAGGGCATGGTGCGCCAGCTCTTCAAGGAGGTCATGGACATCGAGCTGCCAGACCCGTTTCCGCGCATGCCTTACGCTGAGGCCATGCAGCGCTTCGGTTCGGACAAGCCTGACCTGCGTATCTCGCTTGAGCTCGTCGAAGTGGCCGATCTCATGGACGGCGTGGAGTTCAAGGTATTTGCCGGCCCCGCCGCGGACCCAGAGGGACGCGTCGCAGCGCTGCGGCTGCCCGCTGGCGGCACGCTGAGCCGTAAGGAAATTGACGAGTACACAAGCTTTGTCGGCCGCTACGGTGCGCGCGGTCTGGCTTACATCAAGGTCAACGACATCGCCGCCGGTCGCGATGGCCTGCAGTCGCCGATCCTGAAGTTCCTGCCGGATGCGGCGGTCACGGGCATCCTCGAGCGCACGGGTGCCGCCGACGGTGACATCGTGTTCTTTGGCGCCGACAAGGCGCGTGTCGTCAACGACGCTCTTGGCGCCCTGCGCGAACGCCTGGGTCACGACCGCGGTCTTGTTGCCGAAGGCTGGGCGCCGCTCTGGGTCGTTGACTTCCCGATGTTCGAGCGTGACGGCGACAGCGGTCGCTGGCACTCGCTGCACCACCCGTTTACGGCACCGCGTGCCGACAGCCCCGAAGCGCTGGCCGAGAATCCGGGCGCGGCGCCGTCACGCGCCTACGATATGGTGCTCAACGGTTCGGAAATCGGCGGCGGCTCGATCCGAATCCACGACCAGGCCATGCAGGCCGCCGTGTTCGACCTGCTCGACATCAGCAAGGAAGAGGCCGAAGAGAAGTTCGGCTTCCTGTTGCGCGCGCTGCAATACGGCTGCCCACCGCACGGCGGCATCGCGTTTGGTCTCGACCGCATGGTCATGCTCATGGCCGGCGCCAGCAGCATCCGCGACGTCATCGCGTTTCCCAAGACGCAGTCGGCGCATGATCCGCTCACCGATGCGCCGGGTACCGTTTCACCCGAGCAGCTTCGCGAAACGGGCATTCGCCTGCGCGCCAAGCCTGGGGCCGAATGACCGACCGGGCCGGGCCCGCACACGTCATCACGCTGCACGGCCTCTGGCTCACCGGCGCGGAGGCCACGCGCCTGCGCCGCCGTCTGCGCGATCGCCACGGCTACAACGTGCACGCGCTGCACTACCGCACCGTGCGCGCCTCGCTGTCGCAGAATGCCCGCGTACTGCGAGACTTCATGGCCGAGCGCCTGCACGACCGCATGGACACGCCCTGCCATCTGGTCGGCCACAGCCTGGGTGGTCTTGTCATCCTCAAGATGTTGCTCGACTGGCCCGAGGCGCCGCCGGGTCGCGTCGTGTGCCTGGGCACGCCGCTCAACGGCAGTGAATCGGCCTTGCGCGTCGCCAAGCTGCCCGGCGGTGAATCCCTGCTGGGTCGTTCCATCGCCGAGGGTGTGCTCGAGGCGCCCGCGTCGGAATGGGCGCAACGCTTCAAAGGTCGCGATGTGGGCGTGGTGGCCGGTACCTGGCCCGTGGGCATGGGACGGCTGCTCGGCAAGCTCTCGGAACCCAACGACGGCACCGTGACCGTGGACGAGACGCGCTGGCAGCACGCCACCGACCACCTCGAGCTCGCGGCCTCGCACACGACGCTCGTGACCTCGCGCGAAGTCGCCGACCAGGTCGCACACTTCATCGGTCACGGCCGCTTCGACCGCAGCCGCAAGCGCGGCGACGATGGTGCGCCTACGGCTTGAGCAGGGCCTTGAGCGCGTAGAGCCGGTCGAGCGCCTCGCGCGGTGAGAGGTTGTCCGGCTCGAGCGCGGCGAGTGCATCGAGCGCGGCCTGATCCGACTCGCTGATCGGCGCGGTGTCGTCCTCGTCCTCGACGCTGAAGTCGAGCGCCGCCTGGCCTCCGTCCGTGTTGCCGCGCTGCGCTTCGAGCGCCGCGAGGTAACGACGCGCGCGCCGGATCACGGTACGCGGCACGCCCGCCAGGCCTGCGACCTGCAGGCCGTAGCTCTTGTCGGCCGGGCCCGCCTTGACGGCGTGCAGGAACACGAGCCGGTCGCCGTGCTCGGTCGCGTCCAGATGGACGTTGGCCGTCGCGGGCAACTCCTGTGGCAGCGCCGTGAGTTCGAAGTAGTGCGTCGCGAACAGCGTGAATGCGTGGCAGCGCGACGCCACGTGGTGCGCGGCGGCCCAGGCCAGCGACAGGCCGTCGAAGGTGCTCGTGCCGCGGCCGATCTCGTCCATGAGCACGAGGCTGTTCTCGGTGGCGTTATTCAGGATGTTGGCCGTTTCCGTCATCTCGACCATGAACGTCGAGCGCCCGCCCGCAAGATCGTCGCTGGCGCCGATGCGCGTGAACACGCGATCGATGGGCCCCACGGTCATGCTCGACGCGGGTACGAAGCTGCCCGCGCGCGCCAGGATCACGGCCAGGGCGGCCTGGCGCATGTAGGTCGACTTGCCGCCCATGTTCGGGCCCGTGATCACGAGCATTTCGCGGCGCGCGTCGAGGGCCAGATCGTTGGGGATGAATTCACCGTCGAGCACCTGCTCAACGACGGGGTGCCGTCCCGCCTGAATCTCGATGCGCCGGTCAGCCGTGAGCTGCGGCCGATGGAGGTTCAGTGCCACCGCGCGGCGCGCAAGGTTGGCGAGTACGTCGGCCTCGGCCAGGGCGCCGGCTGCGCGCTGCAGCGGCTCGAGCAGCTCGGCCAGCGTTTCGACGAGCGCCGCGTAGAGCGCCTTCTCACGCGCCAGCGCGCGCTCGTTGGCCGACAGCACCTTGTCTTCGAAAGCCTTGAGCTCGGCCGTGATGTAGCGCTCCGCCCCCTTGAGGGTTTGCCGCCGCGTGTAGTCGTCTGGCGCCTTGTCAGCCTGGCCTTTGCTGATCTCGATGTAGTAGCCGTGGACGCGGTTGTAGCCGACCTTGAGGTTGGGCACGCCCGTTCTTTCCCGTTCGCGCAGTTCGAGTTCGCCAAGCCAGGCATTCGCATTGGCGGCCAGCCCGCGCAGCTCGTCGAGCTCGGCGTCGTAGCCGTCGCGAATCACGCCACCGTCGCGAATGAGGACAGGCGGCGATTCGATGATGGCGCGTGCCAGGTGGTCGACAGTGTCGCTGTGATCGCCCATCGCCGCGATGAGATCTGTGCAGCGCTGCACGCCGCAGTCATCGAGCACGGCCGCAATGGCCGGGATCTGCGCGAGCGAGGTGCCCAGGCGGTCGAGGTCGCGCGGGCGCGCCGAGCGCAGTGCCACGCGCGCGAGGATGCGTTCGACGTCGCCGACGTCGGCAAGCGCGCGCGTCAGTGCAGCGAGCCGTTCACCCACGAGCACGGCCTCGACCGCATCGTGGCGTGCGCCGACCACGGCATCCTCGCGCAGCGGGCGTTGCAGCCAGCGGCGCAGCATGCGGCTGCCCATGGGCGTCTGGCAGTGGTCCATGACGCCCGCGAGCGTCAGTGCGTCGTTGCCCGACAGGCCGTGTTCGATCTCGAGGTTGCGGCGCGTTGCGGCGTCGAGGAGCACGGCCGTGTCCTGGGACTGCTGCGCGATGCCGCGGATGTGGGTGAGCGCGCGCTTCTGGGTGCCCTGCACGTACTCGAGCAACGCGCCGGCGGCGGCCACGGCGCTGGCCGCGTCCTCGATGCCGAAGCCCGCGAGGTCCTGGGTGCCGAACTGTTCGCAGAGCAGGCGTTGCGCCGTGTCGCCGTCGAAGTGCCAGCTGCCGCGACCGCGCCAGTGCACCGCAGGCCAGCGGGCGAGAATCGGTGCGAAGAACGCCTCGTCGTGTTCGTCGAACAGCAGCTCGGCGGGCCGCAGGCGTTCGATCTCAGCGGCAAGCGCGTCGACGTCGCGCGCACAGGTGGTGATCTCGAAGCGGCCGCCCGCAAGATCGATCCAGGCCAGGCCCAGATCGCGACGCCCGCGGAACACGGCAGCCGTGAAGCTCTCGGCACGAGCGTCGAGCAGCGATTCGTCGGTCAAGGTACCTGGCGTGACCACGCGCACCACCTGGCGCTCGACGGGCCCCTTGCTCGTGGCCGTGTCGCCAATTTGCTCACAGATGGCCACCGACTCGCCGCGCTCGATGAGGCGCGCCAGATAGTTGTCGGCGGCGTGATAGGGGACCCCGGCCATGGGAATGGGCGCACCCGCGCTCTTGCCGCGCGCCGTGAGCGTGATCTCGATGAGGTCGGCCGCGCGCTTGGCGTCGTCGAAAAACAGCTCGTAGAAGTCGCCCATGCGGTAGAACAGGAGCGTGTCCGGATACTCCGACTTTATGGCCAGGTACTGGCGCATCATCGGTGTGTGGTCGGACAGGTCGGGCATCGTCGGGACGGCGTTCGCGGTGGTCAGGCGGACCCGCGATGCTAGCGGTGTGTGCACGCCAAGTCGAACGTGAAACAATGCGCGCGCCATGTTGCAAGGACACGCGGGTTGAAGATCGCCCACCTCGAATTCGGCCGCCACGCCTACGGCGGGGCCGAGCAGCTCAAGTACCTGCTCGAGGGCTTGCGCGACGATCACCACGAGCACCTGCTCGTGGCCGCCGCCGGTGGCGATCTCGCGCGCTGGGCCGAAGCGGCGGACCGGCCTCACGTGGCTCTGGAATTCGCGGGTGAACATGATCTGCGCGTCGTATTTCGCCTGGCGCGGATCCTGCGCGAAGCGGGCGTTGACCTCGTCCATGTACACAGCCGGCGTGGCGCCGACTGGGTCGGGCCGCTGGCCGCTGCGCGCGCGGGCCTACCGGCGATCATCTCGCGCCGCATCGACAACCGGCCGCGCTTCTGGCTGCGCTGGCTCATGCGCCACCGCTACCGGCGGGTCGTGTGTATCTCGCAGGCCATCCAGGCCGTGCTCGAGTCGGCGGGCGTGTCGCGCGACAACCTGCTGACGATCACAAGCGCCGTCGACGCCGTGCGCTTCGCCCAGCCTGCGCAGGACGACGCGCGGCGGCAGCTGCTTGGCCGGGATCACCGCGGCCCGCTCATCGGGGTCATCGCTCAGCTCATCGACCGCAAGGGCCACCGCTTTCTGCTGCGCGCCCTGCCGGGCCTGCGTGAGGCTTTCCCCAACCTTGCTGTCGTCTTGCTGGGCCGCGGTGCGCTGCGCGAGTCGCTCGAGGCCGAGGCGGCGGCTGCCGGTTTGTCGGACTGCGTGCACTTCGCGGGCTTCCGGGAGGAGCTGGCCGGGTTGCTCCCTGCGCTTGATCTCGTGGTGCACCCCGCGCTCAAGGAGGGCCTGGGCGTGAGCCTGCTCGAGGCCGCCGCGGCCGGCGTGCCGGTGGTCGGCTTCGCGGCCGGCGGCGTGATGGAAGCTGTTGCCGACGAACACTCGGGCTTGCTCGTCGAGTCCGGAGACGCCATTGCGCTGGGCGCAGCGATCGGTCGGCTGCTCGGCGACCATGAGTTGCGTGCCCGCATGGGAGAGAACGCACGGCGTCGTGTCGAGGCCGAGTTCTCCATAGAAGTCATGGTGAAGCGCTATGCCGCTTTGTACGATGTGCTGGCGGGGGAAATCGAATGACAGGAACCTATTCGCTCATTGGACTGCCCGTGGTCGCGCGCACGGACCACGAGGTGTCGCGGCTCGCGCGCCAGCTCTCGGAATCGGGCCGCAGCGTGGCGGTTGCCGAGTCTTGCACGGGCGGCTGGATCGCGAAGTCGCTGACCGATGTGGCGGGTAGCTCCGCCTGGTTCGGTTTCGGCGTTGTGTCCTACTCCAATCAGGCCAAGGTGCAGCTGCTCAAGGTGCGCCAGTCCACGCTCGACCGTGACGGTGCCGTGAGCGAGGCCGTGGTGCGCGAGATGGCCGATGGCGTGCGGGCGCTCTCGGGCGCCGACTATGCGATCGCCGTCAGCGGCATCGCGGGGCCCGGCGGCGGCACGGCGGAGAAACCTGTCGGCACCGTCTGGTGTGCCTGGGCCTCGGCCGACCGCTCCTTTGCGCAAATGCAGCGCTTCGGCGGCGACCGCAACGAGGTGCGCGAGCGCACGGTGCTTTGGGCGCTCGAGGGGCTGGCCGACAAGATCGGGGACGGCACCTTCTGAGCCGGCGCCCAGTTTGTGGCCCGGCTCATGGGCTTAGCGCGCAAAGCTTGCAAACGGTCTGAAGCCGCCCAAAGGCGGACGCTGCGCGGGGCGCGAAATCACCGCCAAAGCCTTCGAAATCCATGGCTGTACTTTGCCGTGGATTATGGCATCATCTGTTTATCCATACAGTAGTCATACAGGTCGCGGCGGCGGCACACAACGTGAGTTCGTGTTTTCGCCCGTTCGCAGCCGTACGACGCCGTTTGAGCGCAATAGACACCATTTGAGCACCATTCAGGGGTCACATCACGATGGACGACAACAGAAAAAAGGCCCTCGCGGCCGCCTTGGGCCAGATCGAGAAGCAGTTTGGCAAGGGTTCGGTCATGCGGCTGGGCGACGGCAGCACTGCGAAGAACATCGAGGCGGTATCGACGGGCTCGATCACGCTGGATACCGCGCTCGGTATCGGCGGCCTGCCCAAAGGGCGTGTCGTCGAGATTTACGGCCCGGAATCATCGGGCAAGACCACGCTGACCCTGCAGGTCATTGCCGAGGCTCAGAAGATTGGCGGCACGGCGGCCTTCGTCGACGCCGAGCACGCGCTCGACCCGCAGTACGCGCAGAAGCTGGGCGTCAACGTCGACGACCTGCTCGTGTCGCAGCCCGACACGGGCGAACAGGCACTGGAGATCACTGACATGCTCGTGCGCTCGGGCGCGGTTGACGTCATCGTTGTCGACTCGGTGGCGGCGCTGACGCCCAAGGCCGAAATCGAGGGCGAGATGGGCGACTCGCACGTGGGTCTGCAGGCGCGCCTCATGTCGCAGGCGCTGCGCAAGCTCACGGGCAACATCAAGCGTTCCAACGCCATGGTCATCTTCATCAACCAGATCCGCATGAAGATTGGCGTCATGTTCGGCAGCCCCGAAACGACCACGGGCGGCAACGCGCTCAAGTTCTATTCGTCGGTTCGTCTCGACATTCGCCGCATCGGTGCCATCAAGAAGGGCGACGAGGTCGTGGGCAACCAGACCCGCGTCAAGGTGGTGAAGAACAAGGTCTCGCCGCCGTTCCGTACAGCCGAGTTCGAGATTCTCTACGGCGAGGGCATCAGCAAGGAAGGCGAACTCATCGACCTGGGCGTGGCCAACAGCATCGTCGACAAGGCGGGGTCCTGGTACAGCTACAACGGCGACCGCATCGGACAGGGCAAGGAAAACGTCCGTGCCTTCCTGCAGGACAACCCCGAGGTGGCGGCCGACATCGAGGCGCGACTGCGTGCGCTCCTGATGCCGTCGCCTGAGGCGGTCATTACCGAAGACGACGCTGAAGACGTCGAGGCCGAGAAGGCCTGACGCAGGCTGCGTGGGGCCGAGCGACGCAGACAAGGACGTCGACGAGGACTTGAGCGAGGACGCTTTGCCCGGGTCGGCGGATGCCGTCGACCCGGCGCTCACGCCGGCGCGCTGCCGCAAGCGCGCCATGGACGCACTCGCGCGCCGCGAGCAAACCCGCACCGAGCTTGAGCGTCGCCTGTCTCGGGTGGGCTTTGCGCCAGAGACTGTCGCCGACACCCTCGACGCGCTCGCCGCCGAGGGCCTGCAGAGCGATGCGCGCTTTGCGGAAGCCTTCATCTCGAGCCGCTACCGCCAGGGCAAGGGCCCCGTGCGCATCCGGGCCGAGCTATCGAAGCGCGGCTTTGACCGTTCCGCCATTGCCGGGGCCCTCGAGCAGTCGGGCTATGACTGGTTCGCGCTGGCCGTCGCGGTGCGCCAACAGCGCTTTGGTGATACGCCGCCCGAGGACTTCAAGGCCCGGGCCCGACAGCTCCAATTCCTGGCCTACCGGGGTTTCGATTCTGAGCAGGCGCAAGCGGCCGTGCCGGACGCCTGAAGGTCGCGGGCGCCGCCAGCGCGCGCCCGCGGGCTAACTTGTGAAATAATTTCGCGTCACCAGTTAGCAGGTAGGCGCCGTGCCCCGTTGCGGCCACCGGAATCCGACATGAAGACACTGACTTCTCGCCAGCTTCGCGAGGCGTTTCTCGACTACTTTGCGCGCGAGCAGCACGAGGTCGTGCCGAGCTCGCCGCTGGTCCCCGGCAACGATCCGACCCTGCTGTTCACGAACGCGGGCATGGTCCAGTTCAAGGACTTGTTCCTGGGCAAGGAACACCGCGACTACGTTCGCGCGGCCAGCTCGCAGCGCTGCGTGCGTGCGGGTGGCAAGCACAACGACCTAGAGAACGTCGGCTACACGGCGCGCCACCTGACCTTCTTCGAGATGCTCGGCAACTTCAGCTTTGGTGACTACTTCAAAGAGGACGCCATCCGCTTCGCCTGGCAGTTCGTCACCGAGGTGCTCGAGATCCCGGCCGAGAAGCTCTGGGTCACGGTCTACAAAGACGACGACGAGGCGGCCAACATCTGGATCAATGAAGTCGGTGTTCCGGCCGATCGACTGTCGCGCCTGGGTGAGAAGGACAACTTCTGGCAGATGGGCGACACGGGCCCCTGTGGGCCCTGCAGCGAGATCTTCTACGATCACGGCCCCGAGGTCGCAGGTGGCCCGCCAGGCTCGCCCGACGAGGACGGGGACCGCTACGTCGAGATCTGGAACCTCGTGTTTATGCAGTTCGACCGCGACGCGGGCGGGACGCTGACGCCGTTGCCCAAGCCGTCCGTCGACACGGGCATGGGGCTCGAGCGAGTGTCGGCCGTCATGCAGGGCGTGCACACGATTTACGACACGGACATGTTCGTGCGCCTCATCGAGGCCGTTGCGGCGGCCGTCGGCGTACCCGTCTCGGACAACGCGTCGCTGCGGGTCATCGCCGATCACATCCGCGCCTGCGCCTTCCTGATCACAGATGGGGTGCTGCCCAGCAATGAAGGCCGCGGCTATGTGCTGCGCCGGATCATCCGCCGCGCCGTGCGTCACGGCTACATGCTGGGTCAGCGCGACCCGTTCTTTCACAAGCTCGTGCCAGCACTTGTTGACGAGATGGGGTCGGCGTACCCCGAGTTGGCGAAGGCCGCCGATCACGTCTCGCGTGTGCTTGAGCAGGAAGAACTGCGCTTTGCGCAGACCATCGAGCAGGGTATGAGCCTGCTCGATGGCGCCATTGCCGATCTTGAGGGCACAGAGTTGCCGGGTGCGCTCGTGTTCCGGCTCTACGACACTTACGGCTTCCCCCGCGACCTCACCGCCGACATCGCACGCGAGCGCGGTCTGACCGTCGACGATTCCGGCTTCGACCGGGAGATGGCGGCGCAGCGCGAGCGCGCGCAGGCCGCGAGCAAGTTTGGGGCCGTGTCGGCCGATGGGCTCGAAGTCGGTGGCGAGACGGCATTCTCGGGCTACGAGCGGGTCGCCGACGCCGGGCTCACCATCGCGGCGCTGTACGCAGATGGCGCGGCGGTCGACGCGCTCGAGGCAGGGCAGTCTGGGGTCGTGGTGCTCGAGTCGACCCCGTTCTACGCCGAGAGCGGTGGTCAGGTGGGCGACACCGGCACGCTGCGGACCGAGTCCGCGACATTCGCGGTCGCCGACACGCAGAAGAACGGCAAAGCGCACCTGCATCTGGGTACGCTCGAATCGGGCGCGCTCAAGGTGGGCGACGCGGTTCAGGCGCATGTCGACGCGGCGCGCCGCCAGGCCATTCGGCTCAATCACTCGGCGACGCACTTGATGCACGCCGCGCTCCGCGACGTGCTGGGCGAGCACGTCACGCAGAAGGGTTCGCTCGTCGATCCCGACAAACTGCGTTTCGACTTCTCGCATTACGAGCCTGTGTCGGCCGACGAGCTGCAGCGTATCGAGGACCTCGTCAATGACGAGATCCGCGCCAACCACGCGGCCGAGACACGCGAGATGCCCTACGACGATGCCGTCGAGGCCGGCGCGCTGGCGCTGTTCGGCGAGAAATACGAGCAGGACGTGCGCGTCCTAAAGCTCGGCGCGTTTTCCATGGAGCTGTGCGGCGGCACGCACGTCGCACGAACGGGCGACATTGGCCTGTTCAAGATCACCTCGGAATCCGGCGTCGCCGCCGGCGTCCGGCGCATTGAGGCCGTTACTGGCGAGGGTGCGCTGGCAGAAGTCCGACGCACACAGCAGTCGCTGGCCGAGGTCGCGGGGCTCGTGCGGGCCTCGCGCGACGAGGCCGTCCAGAAAGTGGGCCAGGTGCTGGCCCGCAACAAGACGCTCGAGAAAGAGCTCGCGGCCCTCAAGGCCCGGCTGGCGCAGGGCGGGGGCAATGACCTCAGCGAACAGGCCCGCGATGTGGGCGACGTTCGCGTGCTTTCAGCGCGCCTCGACGGCATTGATGCCAAATCGCTGCGCGACGCCATCGATCGCTTCCGCGACAAGCTGGGCAGTCGCAGTGTCGTGGTGCTCGGTGCGGTGGAGGACGGCAAGGTGCGATTGGCGGCCGGCGTTTCCAAAGCCCTGACCGGCCAAATGCCCGCGGGCGATCTCGTGCGCCACGTGGCTGAGGCTGTGGGCGGCAAGGGCGGTGGTCGTGCGGATTTCGCGCAGGCCGGCGGCAGCCAGCCCGAGAATCTGGACTCGGCCCTCGAGGCCGTTTCAGACTGGGTCGCGGCTCGTTCAGGGTGATTCGACCATATACGGTTTCAAATGATTCAATTGCCGTGGTGGGGAATTATTTCCCATGTAATACAAGCAATTAGACGTTTTGTCACATTGCGTCTACAGACCAGATACGTTGTAATTATTGCACCTCGGCGTCAGCCAAGGCGTGTGCAACGAGCCTGCGGAATGTAGAAGAACAAAGGTGTGCGAGACGCACTCGAAATCTAACCACGCAGCCTGTGGCGCTCCTGAAGCAGGATCGGAGGCCTGAGTTTAGGAGAGAGCCACCTTTATCTGCCGGACCCGAGTGAACGGTGCTGGCAGGGGGTTATGGAGCAAAAATTAAATGTTGATTCTGACCCGACGGGTGGGAGAGACCGTCGTGATCGGGGAGGACATTTCAGTCACTGTGCTGGGCGTAAAGGGCAATCAGATCCGTCTGGGCATCAATGCCCCGAAAGACGTCGCAGTACACCGCCAGGAGATCTTCGACCGTATTCAAAACGAGTCGAATGGCAGCACTGATGGCGGCAGTAGCGAGGACTGACCACCCTGGGGCCCTGCGGTGTAATGCCGCAGGGCTATCCTTTCCTGCGGCCGTCTGAATCCTTTACGCCCAAGTAAGTTCTGACTTAAACTTCGCGGCCCGACGCCGCTTGCGGCCTCGACCCTGAATGTCTCGCGGAGAGATGGCTGAGTGGTCGAAAGCGCTCCCCTGCTAAGGGAGTATGGGTTAATAGCCCATCGAGGGTTCGAATCCCTCTCTCTCCGCCAGTTTTCACCTCTCGAACCGCTGGTATTCACCACCGGCGGTTCGTATAATTGCGCGCCCCGCGATATCGTGGGGCGACAAAACAGAAAAAGCGCCCGTAGCTCAGTTGGATAGAGTACCTGGCTACGAACCAGGCGGTCGGAGGTTCGAATCCTTCCGGGCGCGCCAAAAAACCGGAAACGGGGTCCCAGCGGGACCCCGTTTTTGGTTTCTGACGAGTCTGGAGGTTGAAGAGCACCTCCTCAGGTTCGAGCAATCGCGCGAGCGATTGGCGACGAGCCGCTCAGCGGCGAAGCCCGCAGGGTGACAACAGCCCTTTGATCGCGAGTCACTGCAGGTCGCGCGCCTGGGTAGGACGAACCGCCAGCGTGCTTCGGCTCGACCACGAGGACTCGTACCAAGGTCCCTTGCAGAATCTCTGATCCCCGGTCTTTACACTTCCTTACAAACGAGTAAGGGGGAAGGGTACGTTTCTTGCTCAACACGGGTTGCTGAGTTCTTTTTCAGCGCTTGTGTCGAAAATCTGACGGAGATAGAGAAATGGAAATCAACCCGAACTTTGTGCCCGGTTCGATTCAACCGGTGTCGGAGCGCTACGGTGATCCCGATGCACCGGCAACGGGTTCATCGGAATCCCCGCGAACCGGATCGACGATGGCACGTATCAGCCCCTTGGGCAGTCTGATCAGCAGCATGCCTGAATTGAGCACCGACCAGCAGGAGGAGCTGCTTGGCTTTCGCGATGAAATGCGCGCGGCCCTGACCTCAGGAACATTCGATGCGGCCGAGATGGCGGGCAAGGCCCCTGAATTCATGCAACGTCACGCGGCCGAAAGCGGCGTCTCGCTTGCGGAGGCATTCGAGGGCTTGGAAGACCGCCTGCAATCGCTCCAGGCGTTGAAGGCGAGACTAGGCGGTATCGACGCCAACACGACGCTGAATCCCGGCGGGATGGACCTGCTGCAAACGCTGCTGGCGGTATCGGAGCCAGAAGAATAGCGTTGCTCACCCTATGGCAAGGGTTTGCCGCCGACCGGCAAACCCTTGCCGCGCGTTGACTCGCGGCTCGTCGACGCATCCCAATCTGAACCAGATGTTTCGCGATACGACCGGAACAGCAACGATCACACGCTGCTTGCGAATCGCATGTTGTGACGCGCCAGCGAGACCGGCCGCGCGCAATCACCGGCTACAAGCGGACAACGATCTTCCCTTTGTGGGCGGACGCACCGAAGCGATGGAATGCCTGTCGGACATCGTTGTCCGTGAACTCAAACTCCGAATCAATGACGGGCTTGAAACGGCGCGCCTCGAATAGCTCGTTGAAATAGGCCAGATCTCGATTGGCCTGCAATGCGATCACCCGCAGCGTCTTGTCTCGCGCGCGGCGTAGACGCACGCCTGAGAGTGCGATTCTCAGTAGCTTCATCGAATCCCCACCGACCGTTGCGTAAACGCCGTCAGGATTCAGGGCGCGCTCATAATCCGCTGGCACCCGATCGCTATGGGCATCGACAATCAGATCGTAACGCTGACCATCGCGCGTGAAATCGGCGTTCGCATAGTCGATCACATGGTCGAAACCCCACGAGCGCATCGCATCCAGTTTGGCGGCGCTGTCGACACCCGTCACCTCGAGGTCGTGGCCCCTCAGTAGCTGGATGGCGATGCTGCCGACACCGCCCCCGGCGCCGTTTACCAGGACGGTGTGTCTTGACTCAAGGTCACCACCGGCCTGCACGCCTTGCAGCGCCAGCATACCCGCTTGCGGGATGGCGGCCGCTTGTTCAAAACTCATGCTAGGAGACTTTGGCCTCACGGCCCGTTCCGGCGGGCACACGTACTCGGCGAATCCGCCGAATCCGCAACCCGAGAGATCCCCGTACACGTCGTCGCCGGGTTGGTATGCACGGACCGCGCTACCAACTGCCTCAACCACGCCTGCGATATCGCAGCCTAGGATGATGTGCGGACGGAACAGTCCCGCCATGAAGCGATTGGGTAGGAATGGCGAGCCATGCAGCAACCCGTAATCCCAGTCGTTGACCGAGACCGCCTTGACGTTGATCAGCACCTGGTCGGCTGCTGGTTTGGGTTTCTCGACATCTTGTACTGCCAGGAAATCCGGCGACCCATACTTTTTGAAAATCAGTGCTTTCATGTGTTCGGAGTCAGGCGGTTCGCGCTGCGAGCTGCCACCCTCTAGCTCAGTACCCGGTCGAAATAGGACTTCGCGAAGTCGACGAGTTGCCGGGTCGGAAACAGCATGGCATCGGCCTCACCAACTTTGCCCAGGTGGAGTGACGCGGCGGCTGCAAACTGCTCGCCGACAATCGGGAAATGCACGCCATCGTCGTTTGCCAAATCGGGGTTTTCAATCCACACGCGTTCCCCGTCGACATTCATGGGATAGCGATGCGTCGTGGTGCGGCGGTTTTCGGTGAGCGACTCGGCGTAGTGCAGCGATGTGCATCGGTTAAAGCCGACACCCAGCAGCAGGGTATAGGCATCGACGTCGTAGAGTTTCTCGAACGGCGTGCCCGGCCCCTCGCAAAAGGCGAGCGCGTGTTCTTTGGTGATGTCAGCACTGAGCCGCCCATTGGCACAGACAGAAACGAGCGGGTGGTTGCTTCGTGTGGTTCCCGGGTAGGTGCGGAACGCCTCGGGTATGGCGCCCATCGTCGTCGGCGTGGTCACTGGGTCGAAGACGGGGAGGTGGGCACGAATCGTGTCGTGCCAGTCGTCACGCACTCGGTGATCGTCCCACTCACGCGGGTCCGAGATTTGCGGGGTCTCCGCCGGCATGACCAGTGTGCCAGCAGGGCCCAGCACCTCGAGTAGCGCCCGGATTACGGTAACCGGGCCACCGACGGTCCAGCCGATATTGCCCAGTGAGGAATGCACCATGACCGTCATGCCCGGTTGCAGGCCAATCGCTGCCAGGTCGTGAGCCAGTGAGGCCTGTGTGTTTGGTAGCGGCATGGCATCGCATCCGGGGGTTCAGCGCGGGCACCAGACCACTGTATCGCGCCCGTCTTCGGTGAGCTTGCGAATCAGGAGTCGGTTTGTGTTCGTGATCATGGTGATCGCACCGCTATCGCGCGGAGGCGAGGCGAATACACGGAATTGTACAGGGGCCGAAGCCAAATCCGCTTCGCGGTCGTCGCGCGCAAGGACACGCCCGCGTCGACGGTCGTCCATGTCCAGTGCGCGCTCGACAAGGCCGGGATTCGCAACGGGGTATTCGATAGTATCGAGCCATCATGACCGCCCATCTTCAATCTCGGCGCCGGTTGGGCGCACTGTCGTGGCTTGCTGCCGCGCTCGCGCTGGCGGGTTGCGGCCCATCGAGCGCCACCGAGCCGTCGCCCGAGATCGTCGAGCGCGATGGTGAGCCCGCTGTCGTCATCTACCCATCGCACGACGACGCCATGAAGCAGGCTATCGCCGATGCGCGCGGCACGGTGGCTGGCTTCGTTGAGGCGCTACCCGAGCTGCAGGCGGATGAGACCGCGTATTTCGCGGTAAAGGCGCCCGTCCCGACGCGAGGCGAGACCGAGCACATCTGGCTCGACCCCGTAGTCCACGAGGATGGCAATTTCGTGGGTCGGTTTGCCAACGAGCCGATCTCGCCGGAGCTCTCCTTCGGGGAGCAATACACCTTGCGGGTTGAGACGGTTTCCGACTGGATGGCGGTTGTCGACGGTGTGCTCTACGGCGGGTTCACGATGTACGCGATGCGCGACCAGTTGTCGCCCGAGGCCCGAGCCGAGTTCGAGCGCAGCATCGGCTTCAAGATGGCTGAGCAGCCGCAGGGATTCTGACCTGTGCGCGAGCGGCACAGCCTGCGTGTTGAAGAGGCCAAGCGATGAACAGACCCCGCCTGCTCTGGCTGCCGCTGGCCGCGTTGGTGCTCGTCGGCTGCCCGGGCAGCTCAAACATGGCCGATGACAGCCCGGTCGATACGACGGTCACGGGCATCACGAACTCGGTCGACGCTGCGGGCAGGCGCGCCGGCCTGCTGTCAGCTTTCTTCGGCCTCGACGATGCCTTGCCCCAGATGGCAGACCGCGCCGTTTGCGATGGCGCGGGGGGCAAGGACGGCATGCCCGTCATTTTTTCGCAGGAGGTCGATGTGTCGACGCTGCAGGCCGGGGACCTCAAGGTCGTAACAGAATCGGGCGCGGTCGGCGAGATCACCTGCGTGACGCTGGCGCCTGCCGATGACCCCGGAGAGGCCCGAACCGCGTTGCTCGTCGGGGCTTATGGCAGCGCCGAAGACCAGCCTGTCAGCGTCGAGGTCATCGGCAACGTGTTGTCGAAGGACGGGCAGCTCAATTTCCGGGGCGCCGTCGTCGACGTTATCGAACTGGAGGCCGGTCCTACGCTGGTGCTCGCCGAGGACGTGCCAGAGCAGGAATGGGCGCTCGGCAAGCGGGCAACGCGCGCGCCACTGGGTGGTGGCAGCGGCTGCCCAAAGGGCACAGCGCAAGTCATTCGGGCGGTCTGGGCCGGCGGCATCACCAAGCCCGGCAATGATGAGGTCGACGACAACGAACGCCTGCGTTACCGCGTGACGCTTCGCGACGTCAACGGCGACATCCGCAGCGTGGTTCCTTTTGCGCTGGGCGACCTCGGTGACGGCGACAACAACCACGAACTGTGTCTCGACGTCCGCGGCGCACCGCTGGAGGTCGTTTTTGAGGACGGATACGTCACGGATCCGCGAGACGACCTGAACCCGCTGACGCGCGTGTCGGTTTCAGCAGGCAATTGACGGAGCATCATGAGCAAGACACCAAGACTCGCGAGCGACATGTGCCGGAAAGCAGAAGAATGTCGCGTCCGCATCATCTGCCGCACTTCAACTGATCGATAAAGCAGGTCCATCACGTGCAACCGCATGACGAACCAGGCCGCGACGCCGCACTCTTTCCCAGCCGCGAGTTTCAGCAGGCAATAGAGCGTGACCTGTCGACCCTGCTGGCTAACGCGATTGGCAAAGTGGAAAACGGTCATGTTTCGCCAACGCTCGACCTGTCGAGCTTCCGGGATCAGCTAGCGAGCCGGAACTTCGACGAACCCGAGCCGCTCACAAGCCTCATCGAATGGGTCGTTGGCGCCTTGCAGCAAGGCCTCGTCCAAATGACTCACCCGCGCTACTTCGGTCTGTTCAATCCGGCCCCGAGTTTTCCCTCGGTGTGCGCCGATACCATCGCGGCGCACTTCAATCCCCAGATCTGCGTCTGGTCGCACGCCCCGGCGGCCGTCGAGATTGAACAACACATGATCGATCAACTCGCCCGCAAGGCAGGCCTGCCTGAATCGTCGGGCGGCCACTTTACGAGCGGCGGGTCGGAAGCGAACAACACGGCGTTGATTTGTGCGCTGACACGTGCGACGCCGGATTTCGCACGGATGGGCGCACGTGCATTCAGCGGGCAGCCGTTGGTCTACGTGTCCCGTGAGAGCCATCTGGCGTGGCTCAAGATTGCGCACCAGCTGGGCATCGGGCGCGATGCGATCAGGCTCATCGATACCGATGGCCAGGGGCGTATGGATCCAACCGTCCTGAAGGAGACGATGGTCGCCGATCTCGCGGCCGGGGGTGCCCCGGTGATGATCGCCGCGACGGCCGGGACCACGAATGCCGGCGTCGTCGATCCGCTGCACGCCTGCGCGGACATCGCCGAGCAGCATGCCCTTTGGTTTCACGTGGACGCCGCCTGGGGCGGTGCGCTGATCTGTTCGCAGCAATACAAAGGTGTGCTGGATGGTATCGAGCGCGCCGACTCCGTCACGATCGATGCGCACAAGTGGTTCGCCACCACCATGGGCGCCGGCATCTTTCTGACCCGGCACAAGGCGCGCCTCAACGAGGCGTTTGCGGTTTCCACCGACTACATGCCCTCCAA
Organism: Pseudomonadota bacterium; assembly: GCA_039821605.1. Lineage (GTDB taxonomy): Bacteria > Pseudomonadota > Gammaproteobacteria > Steroidobacterales > Woeseiaceae > CALBPI01. Next base: position 429,871 of record JBCBNV010000002.1, read on the forward strand.
CGATTCGTCCTTGGACTACTACGTGAACTCCATCCAGTGGTCGCGCAGGTTTATCGGACTGCGACTATTCCTGTCGTTGGGTGTTGCGGGTTGGCGTGGTTACGCCGCGCACGTCGAACGCGGCGTCGCGCTCATCGAGTGGTTCGCAGCGCGACTTCAGAACGCCGGATGGCGCCTCGAGAACGATTCGAAAATGGCCGTCGCCTGCCTGACCCCGCCAGGGGGAAGTCCGACCGTGAGCGTCATCGTGGATGACGTCGTGCGGTCGGGTGCGGCCTGGGTTTCGGAGACAAAATTCGAAGGCAAGTCTGTCGTTCGCGTCTGCATGACGAACGGGCGGTCCACCCAAGCCGATTTCGACGTCTTGGCGGACCGCTTGATCCAACTCACAACGTCATAAGGCGTCGCCATGCTCCGGTGTCCCGTGCGGTTTAGCGGCAAATACGGATTGATGCGTCCTGGCCACAGCCAAATACTGGTGTAAGTGATGTCCACTTCGTTGCACGGAGCGTGTCATGGTCGCGCATTCGAATTCGCTGGCCCCCGCGATCAAGGCGGTGCATCCCATCACGACGGGATACGTGGAGCAGCACAAGGAGCATCGCTATGGCTCGTCCAAGCCGCTCATGTGGTGGGTGCTGACCTCCAGAAGCTGGGTCAAGGCGCCGATAACGGCCTATGCACTTGAGCACCGCGACGGACTGGTCTTGTTCGACACCGGCGTAGACCGCGCCCTCGTTTCTGATCCGCACTACATCTCGTCGCCCATAGGTCGTTTCATTTTGAACCGGGTCTTTCGGTTTCATATCGGGCCGGAAGATGCACTCGATAAGCAACTCGAGGCGATCAACCTCGCAGCAGCCGATGTCAGGAAGGTCGTCGTTTCGCACTTGCACTTCGATCACATCGGCGGCATCGCGCACGTGCCTCAGGCAGATCTGCTGGTCAGCGGGGATGAGTGGCGACGACTCGACGAGCCAAACCCCGAGAGAGACTGGATTTTGCGCGAGCACATCGAGCTGCCCGCGGCAAAATGGCAACCCATTGAGTTCGAGCCGACCCGCGATCCCCTGTTGGCGCCGTTCGGCGTTTGCCACGACTGCATGGGCGATGGATCAATGATGCTGTTGCCGACGCCGGGACACTCACCCGGATCGATGTCCATGCTCGTTCGAAGCAACGGGATGCCGCCAATGTTGTTCGTGGGCGATCTGACTTACGAACTCGAACCGCTGCACAACGACCAGGTGCCTGGCATCGGTAATCCCGAGCAGCTCAAAGCCTCGTTCGCAAAAGTCCGTGCGTTGGAAGATGCGCTACCCGACTTGATCGTGGTCCCGAGCCACGATCCGTTTGTGGCCGAAAAGCTCGCGGCGGCGCTCGAACAGCCCTAGCGCGCAAGCGTCGCGGCACCGGCCTCGCTAGTCCGCGCAGAGGTAGGCGAACACACTGTCGACCATGGCTTCGCAGCGTTCGAGCTCAGCGGGATCGACAAACTCGTTCGGCTGATGCGCCTGATCGATGCAGCCCGGACCGCAAACGACGGTACTGATACCGGCGTTCTGGAAGCTGCCGCCTTCGGTGGCAAATGACACCTCGCCGGTGCCGCCTTCGCGCACGCCCTTCAGCCCCCGGACCCAGCGCTCGGCTTTGGCTTCCGGGTCGGCAAGCAGCGGGGGTACGCGGGCAATGTGTGCGGTCTCCACCGAGGCGTCGGGCGCAAACGCCTTGAGGTCGGGCAACACCTGTTCGTCAATGAACGTCTGCAAGGCGTCGAGTACGAGATTGGGGTCTTCGCCGGGCATGCTGCGGTATTCCCAGACGAACTCGCAGTGCGCAGGCAGGATGTTGACCGCCGTGCCGCCCTGAATCGTCCCGACCTGGACCGTGGTCCAGGGCGGCTCGCAGCCCGAGTCGGCCGGTGCTGCGCGACGCGCGCGTCCGATCGCATCGAGGTGTTCGATGATGCGCCCTGCGGCCAGGATGGCGCCGGCGCCAAGGTGCGGCTGGCTCGAATGCGCGGCTTTGCCTGTGACCACCGTGCGGAAGGAGTTGATCGCCTTGTGTGCGCGAACCACGTGCATCGTGGTCGGTTCGCCGATGATGGCGAAGTCGGGCCGCGCAAAGTGGGCCAGCGCGTCCTCGAGCATGCGCCCCACGCCCAGGCAGCCGACCTCCTCGTCGTAGGAGAGCGCGAGGTACAGCGGCTTGGTCATTGCTGCCACGTCCAATGACGCGAGGCGCGACAAAAACACGGCCGAGAAGCCCTTCATGTCGGTCGTCCCGCGGCCGTAGAGCAGACCGTCGCGTTCGGTGAGCACAAAGGGGTCGGTGTGCCAGTCCTGACCGTCGACAGGCACGACGTCTGTGTGGCCGGACAGCACCACACCGCCGGGTGCGTCCGGTCCAATCGCGGCGAACAGATTGGCCTTGGTGCGATCGTCATTCCAGGTACGCCGGGAACGTGCGCCGAAGCGCTCCAGGTACGCCTCGGCCCAGTCGATCAATGGCAAGTTGGAATCGCGCGACACGGTCGGGAACCCCACGAGCCGGGCCAGCATGTCGACGGTGCTAAGCGTGCTCATTCGAATCCTCTCAATGCCTTGTCTTGGCAGATGCTCGAAGCGCGCATCCGGCGACCACGAACACGATAGCAGCGCTGCCCAATCCTAGCGCTATTGAATTCGCCGCGCGACGACCTGGCGGATGTCGGAGCGAGGCGCAGCACGATTCACCGGGTCATGCGCCGATGGGTGCATAGCCCAGCACGAAGTCGATGACGCGCGAGGCCGGCATCTCGCAGGGCTTGAGTCGCGGTACGCCATCGCCGGTCAGGTACAGGTTGAAGCTGACGTGTTCGTTGCTGCCCAGTCGTTCCGCGAACAACTTGTAGCGGCGACCGTCCGCGGCTTGCGCGAGCGTCGTGCCCCAGCGACCGCCTTCGAACTCGCCCTGGCTGTAGCCGACAGGGATGTCCATCAACGCCTCGACGAATGGTCCCAGGTCAGTCATCACGCAGCCGCTTGTACATGACGAAGGCGTCAACGAAGCCCTGTTCGGGATGACGGAAGGCGCCGGGGAGCGTGCCCACAATATCAAAGCCGAGTCTTTGCCAGAGCCGAACGGCGCCCGTGTTCGTCGAGGCAACGAAGTTGAACTGCATGGCCGCATACCCGAGTTCAAGAGCGATCTTCTGCGAGTGCGTGCACAGTGTGCTCGCCACACCCTTGCCCCGCGCGTTCGCTGCGACCATGTAGCCGCAGTTGCAGACGTGGTCGCCCGGTCCGTCCTGGTTAGTCTTGAGGAAATAGGTGCCGACGATGGCGCCAGCATCCTCGGCCACGAAGGTGGCTCTGGGACTCGTCATCCAAAGCCGCTCGGCTTCGACTCGTGGCGTGTCTGTCGGGTACGCGTAGGTGTCACCACGCGACACGATGTCCTCGAATACGGGCCAGATGCCCTCGAAGTCGCTGGCTGTCGCCTCCCTGATCGTCACTGGTCCGCCCCGACTGCTCATGCGTCGATACTACAGGGCCGTGGGCGACGCCCGTGAACTGCAGTCGCAGGCTCTGCTAGGCTGCCCACCTGACTGACGAAAGGGAGGACAGGCTGTTGCGCAGGGCAATGATTGCGATCGTGTGGTCCGTCATGTTCGCGGCGTGCGCGGGCAAGGAACCACACGCGAACCTAGAGACTTCGGCCATCATCGTTACGAGCGAAGCTGGCCAGAAGCTTGCGTCTGCACCAGGCGCGTCGTTCGTCGACGGGCGCGGCACGGGGCCCCTGATCGAGGTGTGGCCGGAGCAAACCAAGCAAACGATCGACGGCATCGGCTCCTCATTCACAGAATCGTCGGCGTACGTGCTCGCGCACCTCGAGCCCGAGCGCCGGAGCGCGCTCATGCGCGACCTTTACAGTGACGCAGGCGCGAATTTCTCCCTGGCCCGGACCGTCATCGGGTCCACCGATTTTTCCGTGAACGGCAAGCAGTCTTACGCGGATTTCCCGGGCGAGACGCCACTCGCGACATTCTCTGTTGCTATGGACCTTGATGGTTTCGAGCGCGCCGTGCACCCGGGTATCCGGGATGAGGCTTTCGACGTGCTGCCCATGATTCAGGAAGCGCTGGCAATCAAACGCGACCAGGAGGACCGCGCATTCAGCATCGTTGCCTCGGCCTGGACGGCGCCGCCCTGGATGAAGGATATCGAGGACTGGTACATCGGGCTCTCGGAGGAGAACAACTGGCAGGGCACGGGCGGGCAAGTGAAGCCTGAGCATGAGGCCACCTATGCGGACTATCTCGTGCGCTACCTCGATGCCTACGCAGCGCGCGGCGTCGACATCTGGGGCCTGACGCCCGTCAATGAACCGCACGGCAACAGCGGCCAGTGGGAGAGCATGCACTTCACGCCCGAAACGCAGCGCGACTTTGTTTCCGAGCACCTGGGGCCCGCCTTGCGCGCCGGTGGCCACGGTGACCTCCGACTGCTCATCTACGATCAGAACCGAGACGACATGGTGCACTGGGCCGACGTCGTGCTCGGTGACACCGATGCCGCGCAGTACGTCTACGGGACGGCGATCCACTGGTATGCGAGCACGTTCCGCGTATTCGAGGACGAACTGGATACCGTGCATGAGCGCTTTCCGGCCTTCAGCATCATTCACACCGAGGGCACGATCGACAACCTGGGTCTGGCAGCCCCCGCGGGCGTGCGGGATCCGGAGGGCTACGAGGAGTCGGGCTGGTTCCAGAACGACGCCTTCTGGTGGCAGCCGAATGCCAGCGACTGGGCCTATGCCGCAGAGTGGGCGCCCAACGCAGCGGACCACCCCCTCTACACGCCCGTGCACCGCTATGCACGCAACATCATCGTCAGTCTCGACCACTGGGTCAGTGGTTGGATCGACTGGAACGTCGTGCTCGACCGGGAAGGTGGCCCCAACCACGTCGGCAACTACTGCGGTGCGCCTGTCATGATCGACACGGCAACGGGTGAGATCTACTACACGCCCATCTACTACGTGCTCGCACAGTTCAGCCGCACGATTCGGCCCGGCGACCATGCGATCCGCACGTCAACCTCGCGCGCCGGGCTCGGTGATGACGACCTGCACGCGAGCGCGACAGTCAATGACGCAGGTCTCGTCAGTGTGCAGGTCTTGAACACGACGTCGCGAGCGATTGACTACAGTCTGCAGATCGGCGATCAACACGCCGCCATCACGATTCCGGCCAATGCCCTGCAGACGGTCCAGGTCGCGCTCAATGAGTAACCGAACCGTAACCGTTGGCCTCGCGCAGATCGCGCCCGCCTGGCTTGACCGCGCCGCCGGCACTGAGAAGATCATCGACTGGATCGACCGGGCCGGTGGGGCATCCTGCGACCTCGTCGTATTCGGCGAAGCCCTGTTGCCCGGGTATCCGTTCTGGGTGGAGCGCACAAACGGTGCGCGTTTCGAGTCTTCGCTGCAGAAGGCGCTGTACGCGCACTATGCCGAACAGGCCGTTGTTCCTGAGCGCGGCGATCTCGACCCCATCCGTGAGGCGGCGCGGCGCAATGGTTGCGCTTTGTATCTTGGCACCATCGAGCGCGCCGCAGATCGTGGCGGCCACAGTCTGTACTGCTCGATGGTGTACATCGACAAGCAGGGTGCGATCGGTTCGATCCACCGCAAGCTCATGCCGACCTACGAAGAGCGCCTCGTATGGTCACCCGGTGACGGGCATGGCCTTCGGACGCATAGCCTGGGTGCGTTCACCGTCGGCGGTCTCAACTGCTGGGAAAACTGGTTGCCGCTGCCGCGTGCGGCGCTGTACGCGGCCGGCGAGGACCTGCATGTCGCCATCTGGCCCGGCAGCGTTCGCAACACCGAAGACATCACGCGGTTTATTGCCAGGGAGGGGCGGTCTTTTGTCGTGTCGGTATCCGGGCTCATGCGCCGGTCCGATATTGCCGATGACCTGCCGCACGCTGATGAGTTGCGCGAGGCGGCCGATGACGTGATGGCCAATGGCGGCTCCTGCATCGCTGCGCCGAGCGGGGAGTGGTTGCTTGCGCCCGAGACCGATGTGGAGTCGCTGCGCGTTGCTGTGCTCGATCATCGTGAGGTGCTCGAGGCACGGCACAGTCTCGACGTGGTGGGGCACTATTCGCGGCCCGACGTGACCGCTTTGACGGTCAATCGAACTCGTCAATCGACCGTCAAGTTCTCAGACTAGTTTCGATGCGTGCTACGCGACGAGGTCACGACTGGGCCTGCGGTCCGCTAGCGCGCGGACGACGGAATCGCAGCCAAAGTGATGCGGCAACGGTCGTCAGGCAGACGACCAGGTAGATCTCCATATTCCGCGTGCCGGGGAACACGGCCTGGCCAGTCAACTCGCCACCCCAGTACGCAATGCTGGCGCCGGCAGTCATCAAGGCCACGGGGATCACCAACATCAGCACCAGCGCACCGGCGCGATCGGTGAATCCCAGGTAGATCAGTGCGGCACCCGTGACAAGATTCGACGAACCGAACGCCGCCATGAGCACGAGCTGGTCGCGCCCCGTCGGACCCGTCAGGTCGAGCCCCGCAAGGCCCGCCGCGACGCTGCCGAAGAGTACGGTGTGGACAATGCCACGGACGAGGTCGAAGCTACCCAGCGCGATCGCGACGACGGACACAAAACGAGGCCATGGGTGCATGATGAGGGTCTCCAGAAGCGCTGGGCCGAGTCTCGCTCGCGGCGTGTGGAGAAGTCGCAGTGAAGTGCAAGGAAGTGTCAGTGGCTTCCCGCAGCGCTGAGTCGCGCGGTCGCTTCGAAGCCGCGCTCGAGGTGTTCAAGGCCGCCGTCGACGGGCGCCTGCAAGACAGCTAGGCGCCGAGCTCACCCACGAGACGCTCGACCAGGTCGACAAGCGCCGCATTTTTCTTGTCATCGAGCGCGTCGGGATGCGGCGATGCAAAGCGACCACTGTCATTGTCGAAGTACTGACCCGACGCATCGGCAAACTGATCACCCAGAGCGGCCTCGACAAGGATGTCGGCGCCGATACTGAGGTCCTTGCCGTCCATCCCGTAGGCGTCCTTGACCATTTTGCTGCCGATAAACGAGCCGGGGTTTGCGGCAACGATGACGGGCTTGCGCGTGCCAAGCTCCTTGGCGAGGTGGCGGGACCACATCGTGATGGCGAGCTTGCTTTGTGCGTAAGCGCTACTGTCGTCGAGCGCGCGTTTACCCGCGAGCGCATTGAGATCGACAGGTGCTTGCGCTGCCGAAGACAGATTCACCACGCGTCCTTCGCGCGGCAACAGGGGCAGCAGGCGTTGCGTCAGCAACCAGGGCGCGAGCGTGTTGACGACGAAGCGCACATCGAAGCCATTCTCGAGCCGTGGTGTTGGCGTCTTGAAGACACCGGCGTTGTTGATAACGACATCGATGCGCTCGTGGTCGGCTTTAACGGCGTCAGTCAGCGCGTTGACGGCCGAGAGATCCGACAGGTCGGCCCGGTAGGCAATGGCCTGGCCAGAACCGTCGATTGCGGCGAGTGCCGCCAAAGTGCTGTCGAGTCTGGACGCGCTGCGGCCATGCGCCAGCACGGTGTGACCCTGCGCAATGAGTTGTTTCGCGGCCTCAAACCCGATGCCGTCGGTGGCGCCCGTGAGCAGAATCGTCTTGGTCATGCGTATGGTCCCCGTGTTGGCGCATCGCGTGATTGCCGGGATCGCGACGTCAGCCGTCAGACGTCCCGCTGATAGGGTAGTGGTCTCTGGGGGCGCAAATCCACCCGACCCCGAAGCGCGCTCCCTTACCCTGGGGCGTCAACATTGCTGCACCGCCGCATCGAAGACGTCGATGGGCCCATTCAGTTTTTTAATCAGCACGTCGTCGCGCATGCGTTCTAATGGTGAGGTTCAGTTTTCATCCGTTTCCCAACACCGGGGGTGTTTCGTATGGGTAGCAAGGCACTGAAATTTGTGGCTGCCGCGGTTGCCGCCGCGCCGCTCGTCATGAGTGGCACGGCGATCGCCGAAGGCGAGCCAAAATCCAATCAATTCTGGTGGCCCGAACGCGTCGACTTGAGTCCGCTTCGCGACCACGACACGACATCGAACGCCTACGGCGCCGACTTTGATTACGCTGAGGAATTCCGGACGCTCGACATCGCGGCCGTGAAGGCAGACATCAACGCGGTCCTCACAGACTCGCAGGACTGGTGGCCCGCGGACTGGGGCAACTACGGTCCCTTCTTCATTCGCATGGCCTGGCACAGCGCCGGCACCTACCGCGTCGCTGACGGGCGCGGTGGCGCCGCGGGCGGTCAGCTGCGTTTTGAGCCGCTCAACAGCTGGCCCGACAACGCCAACCTCGACAAGGCACGGCGCCTGCTCTGGCCGGTAAAGCAGAAGTACGGACGCGCCCTGTCCTGGGCCGACCTCATGGTGCTGACGGGCAACGTCTCGCTCGAAAACATGGGCTTCAACACCTACGGTTTCGCGGGTGGCCGCGAAGACGACTGGGAAGCCGATCTCGTCTACTGGGGTCCCGAGAACGAATTCCTCGCGGACGAACGCTACAGCGGTGACCGCAAGCTTGCCAAGCCGCTTGCCGCCGTTCAGATGGGCCTCATCTACGTGAACCCGGAAGGCCCCAACGGCAATCCGGACCCGCTGCTCGCGGCACAGGATATCCGTGAGACCTTTGGCCGCATGGCCATGAACGACGAAGAGACGGTGGCGCTAATCGCCGGCGGTCACACCTTTGGCAAGGCGCATGGTGCGGCCAAGCCCGGCGACTGCATTGGTGTCGAGCCGGCTGGTGGCCCGCTCGAAGACCAGGGCATGGGCTGGAACAACCGCTGCGGCACCGGCAACGGTGCCGACACCATCACCAGTGGTTTCGAAGGCGCCTGGTCCGCCGCGCCCACGCGCTGGACGTCGCAGTACCTCGATAACCTCTACGCGTTCGAGTGGGTACAGACGAAGAGCCCTGCGGGCGCCATTCAGTGGATTCCCAAGGACGGTGCGGCTTCCAACCTGGTGCCCGACGCGCACATTGACGGCAAGCGTAGCGCGCCGATCATGTTCACGACGGACCTGTCACTGAAGTTCGATCCGAGCTACCGCGAGATCTCGATGCGCTTCCGTGAAGACCCGAAAGCCTTCGAAGACGCGTTCGCGCGCGCCTGGTTCAAGCTCACGCACCGTGACATGGGCCCGCGCTCGCGTTACATCGCCGTTGATTTGCCCGACGAAGAACTGCTCTGGCAGGACCCCGTGCCGGCGGTCAACCACGAGCTGGTCGATGCCGATGACATCGCCAAACTCAAGGCGCGGATTCTCGACTCAGGTCTGTCGGTGCAGCAGCTCGTCAGCACGGCCTGGGCGTCGGCCTCGACGTTCCGCGGCACGGACATGCGCGGTGGCGCGAACGGCGCGCGCATTCGCCTCGAGCCGCAGCGCAGCTGGAGCGTCAACGATCCCGATGCACTCTACCGCGTGTTAAACCGGCTCGAGCGTATCCAGTCGCGCTTCAACCGGGAAAGCGGCGACAGCAAGATCTCGATGGCGGACATCATCGTGCTCGGTGGTGCCGCTGCGATCGAAAAGGCCGCAGCCGACGCGGGCTACGATGTTGACGTGCCATTCACACCGGGTCGCACCGACGCCAGTCAGGCACAGACCGACGTCGAGTCGTTCGAGGTGCTCAAGCCGACGGCCGATGCATTCCGCAACTATTACGGTGAGAACAACTACCGCTCGCCGACGGCGATGCTCGTCGAGAAGGCTGACTTGCTGACGCTGACGGTGCCCGAAATGACGGCACTGGTCGGTGGCCTGCGGTCGCTGGGCGCCAACGCCAACGGCAGCAAGAGCGGGGTGTTCACGGACCGCGAAGGCACGCTCAACACGGACTTCTACGCCAACCTGCTCGACATGAGCACGAAGTGGGTCAGGTCCGAAACGCCGGGTCTGTACGAAGGCCGCGACCGCACGACGGGCGACCTCAGGTTCACGGCCACGCCTGTGGATCTTGTGTTCGGCTCGCACGCGGAGCTGCGTTCAATCGCTGAGGTTTACGCGGCCACGGACGGTGACCTGCAGTTCGTGGGTGACTTCGTCGATGCCTGGACCAAGGTCATGACGCTGGACCGGTTTGACCTCGACGGCGCGCCGGAAGCGCGCCAGGTGGCGCGACTGGACTAAGTCCAAAGCGCTTGAGCTGATTCGCGGCGCCTCGGGAAACCGGGGCGCCGCGTTTTGTTTTTAGGTCACGAGGTCCCAGTAGGGGCGATCGCCAAACCGCTCGCTGAGCAAGTCGACGAACAAGCGGACCTTGGCCGAGAGATGTCGGTGTCGTGGGTACAGCGCTGACACGGTGAGTGGTGCCGGTTCATGGTCGCACAGGATGCTGCGCAGCGTGCCCGCCTGCAGCGCGTCACCGACAATAAATGTGGGCAACAGGGTGATGCCCTGGGACGCCAGTGCTGCCGACTTCAGCACCTCACCGTTGTTGGACCAAAGTCTGCAGTCGATGGGCCAGGATTGTGCACCTTGGGGCCCCATAAGCCGCCACTGGCTCTGCACGCCCGAGTAGCCGTACTGCAGGCAGCGGTGTTGCCTGAGTTCTGCGGGTGACTCGGGCTCCCCGGCCTGATCGAGGTAGGCCGGTGATGCCACCAGCACGCGCTTGGCCGACACGATGTGCTGCTCGACAAGGCTCGTCGAGTACGTGGGCTCGGCGATACGCAAGGTGAGGTCGAATCCTTCCTCGATGGGATCGATGAACCGGTCGCTGAGCACGAGCTCCACGTGCACGTCGGGATGTGCGGTCATAAATGCCCCGACGAGCGGCGCCAGGTGTTGGGTGCCAAAACTCATGGGTGCGTTCATTCGCAATTTGCCCATCGGGCGTTGCTGCAACTCTCGAACAGCGGCCGTTGCCTCGTCGAGGTCGTCGAGCAACTGGCGGCTGCGCTCGTAGAAGGCGAGGCCGGTCTCCGTCGGTGTGACCTTGCGCGTGCTGCGGGTGAGCAACTGCACACCCAGCTCGTTCTCCAGGTTGATGACGGCCTTGTTCACGACAGAGCGCGACAATCCCATCGCGCGAGCCGCCGCGGCGAAGCCCGAATGCTCCACCACCTTGTTGAAGGCCTGCATGCTCGCAAATCGGTCCACGGCGCACTCCTTCCCAATGATTGTCGCAAATACAGAGACAATATGTCCTCTACGGGACTAATTGTCTACCAATCGTACGATAAGGATAATTGCGCCATCACTCATTTGGAGACGGAGGACAGCACCATGCTTGCCATTCGACCCGCAGAAGAACGCGGCGTAGCCAATTTCGGTTGGCTCGATAGCCGCCACACATTCTCATTCGGCCAATACCACGACCCGCGCTTCATGGGCTTCGGTCCGCTGCGCGTGATCAACGAAGACCGCGTCAAGCCGTCGCAGGGATTCGGTACGCACGGGCACAGCGACATGGAGATCATCTCCTACGTGCTTGACGGCGCGCTGGAGCACAAGGACAGCCTGGGTACGGGCTCGATTATCCGCCCCGGTGACATGCAACGCATGACGGCGGGCACGGGAGTGCGCCACAGCGAGTTCAATGCCTCGGAGGAAGACCCTGTGCACTTCCTTCAGATCTGGATCCTGCCCGAGAAGAACGGGCTTGCGCCCAGCTACGAACAGAAGGCCTTCACGGCGGAAGACAAGCGCGGCCAGCTGCGCCTTGTCGGTTCGCGTGATGGTCGCGAGGGTTCGGTGACGATCCACCAGGACGTCGACCTGTACGCCTCGCTGCTCGCCGATGGTGAGTCCGTGAGCCACGAGTTTGCAGAGGGCCGCTTCGGTTGGCTGCAGGTGGCGCGCGGCAGCGTGCGCCTCGACGGCAACGTGCTCACCGCGGGCGATGGCGTCGCACTCAAGGACGCCAGCCGGATCACGATCGACGGCGTCGACGATGCCGAGATCCTGTTGTTCGACATGGTGGCCTGACCACCGCTTCGCTTCACCTAACCGTACGCGGCCAGGCCGCACCCAAGGAGACCCCGATGACCAACAAACCCGAACTGCTGACGCCAGACAACGCGCAGATCATCTTCATCGACCACCAGCCGCAGATGGCCTTCGGTGTCGCATCGATCGACCGGCAGACGCTCAAGAACAATGTCGTCGCACTGGCGAAGGCCGCGAAGCTGTTCAACATCCCGACCACGATCACGACTGTCGAGACCACGTCGTTCTCGGGCTACACCTACCCCGAACTGCTGGGCGTGTTCCCGGAGAACGACATCCTCGAGCGCACGTCGATGAACTCGTGGGACGACCAGAAGGTGCGGGACGCATTGGCCGCCAATGCTCGCAAGAAAGTCATCGTCTCGGGTCTCTGGACGGGCATCTGCAACAACATGTTCGCGTTCTCTGCCATGGCCGACGCCGGCTACGAGATCTACATGGTCGCCGATGCGTCGGGCGATACGACACTCGCGGCCCACGATGCGTCGATGACACGCATGGCGCAGGCCGGTGTTGTCCCGATGACGACATTGCAGACGATCCTCGAGCTCCAGCGCGACTGGGCCAAGCGTGACACCTATGACGGCGTCATGGACATCGTCCGTGAGCACATGGGTGCCTACGGCATGGGCGTCGATTACGCCTACACGATGGTCCACAAAGCCGACGAGCGCGTCGAGCACGGCCCGACGATCGACCCGGTCGCGGCCTGAGGCCGCGTTCGACGACGGGAGCCTGATATGCAAAGCAACGACACCTCGGCAACCAGTCTTTCCCGCCGGCAGTTCATGGCTGCGGCGAGTGCGCTTGCCGGTGCCTCTGTGTTGGGTACCGCCGCGGCCGCCGAAGACGCCACGCTCGTTCTCACGGACGCCAACATCATCACGCAGGACCCGACACAACCCGAGGCAAGCGCCATCGCGTTGCGCAACGGCGTCGTTCAGGCCGTGGGCAGCGAACGCCAGGTGCGCGCCTACATCGGTCGCGACACCGAGGTCATCTCGGTGGGCGGGCGCACAGTAATCCCGGGTCTCAATGACAGCCACATGCACCCAACGCGCGCTGGGCGGTTCTACGCGCTCGAGTTGCGCTGGGATGGCCTGCCCACGCTCGAGGCCGGGCTTAACCGGATTCGCGAGCAGGCGAAGAACACACCCGACGGGCAGTGGGTGCGTGTCATCGGCGGCTGGTCGCCGTTCCAGTTCGCGGAACGCCGCATGCCCACGCCGGCCGAACTCACGAAGGCCGCACCGGACACGCCCGTTTACGTGCTGTTTCTCTACAGTCAGGGCTTCCTGAATAAGGCGGCCGTCGATGCGCTGGGTCTTTCGCCCGGCATGCAGACGCCGCCGGGCACGGCCTATGAGTTCACGGCGGATGGCGGCGCCATCATTCACGCGAAGCCGAATCCGGACCTGCTGTACGGCACCATTGGCGCGTTGCCGCCCATGACCGCGGCGCAACAGGCGGTGTCGACGAAGCACTTCTACGCCGAGCTCAACCGCTTCGGCCTGACGAGCGTCATCGATGCGGGGGGTGGTGGTCACCACTTCCCCGAGGACTACCGCGGTTCCGAGGCGTTGGCACTGGCGGGCGAACTGCCTGTGCGCATTTCGAAGTACTTGTTCCCGCAGTCCAAGGGCCGCGAGCTCGAGGAGTTTCAGCGGTGGACGGCCGACTGGCAGGTAAACGTCAATCGTGCCGAAGCGCTCATGAATGCCTACGTCGTGCGCGGCGGCGGCGAGTTTCTCGCCTGGGCTGCCGGCGACTACGAGAACTTCCTCGACGACCGGCCGGACATTACAACGCGACCCCGCTGGCGCGAACAGCTGCTGGGCGTTACCCGGCACTTGTTGGCGAACCGTTGGCCCTTGCGGATCCACGCGACCTACGACGAGAGCATCAACCACATTCTCGACGTATTCGAAGTCGCGCACGCGCAGGAGGTCTCCGAAGGCCGGCTTGGATTCGGGGGCATTCGATTTGCCATCGACCACGGCGAAACGCTGCAGCGCCCGACGTTGGCGCGCATCAAAGCACTTGGTGGCGGTATGGCGATGCAGGCGCGCATGGCCTATGCCGGAGAGTACTTCCTTGAACGCTACGGCGAAGCCGCGACGCGCCGCGCGCCGCCCTTGCGTGATGTCGTCGATGCCGGCCTGCCGCTGGGGCTCGGCTCCGATGCGACGCGTGTTGCGAGCTACAACCCCTGGCTCACGCTGTACTGGGCAACAACGGGCCGCAGCATCGGCGGCACGCTGCTGCACGGTCCCGAGCAGCAGCTGAGCCGGCGCCAGGCACTGTTCCAACACACCGTGGGATCGGCCTGGCTCAGCCAGGAAGAGGTGCTCAAAGGGCGCCTCAAGCCGGGCCAGTTCGCCGACCTCGCGGTGCTCAACGCAGCCTACCTCGAGGTCGACGATGAAGACCTGCGCAGGATCGAGAGCGAACTCACCGTGACGGGCGGTCGCATCGTGCATGCAAGCGGCGATTTCGCGTCGCGGGCCCCGGAATTGCCGGCGATCGAACCGGCCTGGTCACCCGTGGCTGAGTACGGCGGCTTCTACCGTGACGGCGGTGCGTAATCGATACGCAGCTTGCTCGAGCGTGATCCGGCAGATAAAGATACCGTTCATGAACGGCTATTTAGTCCATCGCTCCAGTGCGCTTGCGCCGCAGACCCCGCGGGCGCTTGCGGATGCCGTCCTGCGTCAGGCGCTGCGCGAACAGGAACTCAAGTCGTGAGTGCGGGCCACCAGGCCCTCAATGGTGACCTTGCGGCGCGTGTTGCCGTCGACACGGCAGCCATGGACTGGTCGGCGAGTCCGAGCGGCACGGTGTGGCGCAAGCGTGTGCACCTCGTAGGGCCGCCCGAGTCGGGGCAGGTGACCTCGGTTGTGCGCTACCAGCCGGACGCGTCGTTTCCAAGCCACGATCATCCCGAAGGCGAGGAGATCCTTGTGCTCGACGGGGTTTTCTCCGACGAGCATGGTGACTGGCCTGCAGGCACCTACCTGCTTAACCCCGAAGGCTTTCGGCACACGCCATTCTCAAAACCAGGCTGCACGCTGCTTGTGAAGCTGCGCCAGTTTCCAGGGCGTGATCGTGAACACCATGTCATCGACACGACGGCGCTCACGTGGCAGCCGGGCGACCGTACGGGCATCTTGCGCAAGTCGCTGTACGCCCAGCGTGGTTTCAGCGACCGCATGGCGCTCGAGCGCTGGGACGCTGGCGCCGAACCCGGCCCGCAACACGATGCCGGCGGTATCGAATACTTCGTGATCTCCGGTGCGTTCCAGGACGAGGACGGCGCGTATGAGGCCGGCGCGTGGCTGCGCCTGCCCGCAGGCCGGCGCCATACGCCGCGCAGCATTGATGGCTGCACGCTGTACGTGAAGCGTGGCGGGCTCAGCTATCTGCGCGGCGCGGCGTAGCGCGCCGCCAGCGAGATGCGGACGCCAATGACACTTCTTTACACTGGCTGCCGCTAGCTGACGGTCAACGATCTAGCCTTTGGGGCGTTGAATACGCACACCTGGAGGCACCCCCATGCAGATTCTCCCCGCCGCGATGGCAACGCTTGCCATCATTCTCATGTTTACCGCAGCTCACGCCGAACCCACGCCCGAGGCACAGGCTGCGATTGCCGAACGCCTTTCCCAAACGGCAGAGGCTCTGGAGCTCACAGATTCTCAGCGCGAGTCCTTCGCGGCGGTGCTCGAGACGCAACTGCTCGCGCAGCGCGACCTGCTGGTCAGCTATGGCATCGACCCCACAGATGCGGCTGAGGGTCTGGCCGAGTTGGGGCGTGGTGATCGCCGCGAGCTGCGCAAGGCGCTCGACGCGCTGCGCCGTGAGACGACAGATGCACTGTCCGATGTGCTCAGTGAAGAGCAGCTCGAGACCTTCTCGGAGCTCGAAGCGGAACGGCAGGCGGCGCAGCGCGCTGAAATTCGCGACCGGATGCGCGGGAGGTTCTGATGCAAGCGCTGCAGAGCCTGTTCCTTGTCGTGTTGCTGGTGTCGGTGTTCTCGGAGTACCGATGGGCCCGACGCCAGTCCCGCGAGGTCTATAACCTGCGCGAGACACTGAGCAATCTCTCCATGGCTGTCGTCAACGGCCTCATCAAGCCGCTGACGCTGGCCTGGGGCTTGTTCCTCATGTCGCGCGTTGAGGGCTGGCAGCTCTGGCGGATGCCCGAAGGGCTCGGCAGCTTCATTGTCACCTTCGTGGTGGTCGACCTGGCGTACTACTGGTATCACCGGGCCTCGCACGAGATTGCGGCGCTTTGGACGATGCACTACACGCACCACTCGAGCCCCTGGATGAACCTGACCACGGCGTTGCGCCTCAATTGGGTGGCCAAATTTGTGAGCCCCGTGTTCTTCCTGCCGCTCGTGCTCGTTGGGTTCTCGCCCACTTATGTATCCGCGTCGTTGGCGCTCGGCCTGCTCTACCAGTTCTTCCTGCACACGGAAGCCGTAGGCAAGTTCGGTGCCTTCGAGGGTGTGTTGCTCAACACGCCGTCGGCGCACCGCGTACACCACGGCGCCAACGCCGAGTACATTGATCGTAACTACGCGGGCGTGTTCATTGTCTGGGATCGTCTGTTCGGCACCTATATGCCGGAGATCGCGCCCGTCCGATACGGTGTGACCACGGGCTTCGCCGGGCACAACCCGTTCGTTGTGCAGTTCCGTCCACTCTGGCAGTTTGTACGCGGGCGGTGGCGGCGCGAGCGCCACGTTCGCAAGTCTTTGGACGCACCGACGATTCCCTGAGGATGGCAGCACAGATTGACACTATGGCCGATTCGAACATCAACGTATTGCTCGTCGACGACGATGTCGCCTTCACGGATCTCGTGGCGGAGTTCCTGGACGCCGAAGGCGGGTTCGCCGTGACTCGCCGCCACGATGGTGCGGCGGGTGTGTCCGCGGCCGCGGCGGGCACCTTCGACGTGATCGTGCTCGACGTGGGCTTGCCCGAGCTCAACGGCTTCGAGGCCCTGCGCCGCATTCGGAGCGAGGTTGATACGCCGGTGGTGATGCTAACCGCGCGCGGCGACGACATTGACCGCATTCTCGGGCTCGAAATCGGCGCCGATGACTACGTCCCAAAACCCTGCAATCTGCGCGAGCTTGTCGCGAGAATCCGCGCCATCCTGCGTCGACAGGCGCGCGTGGAGAGCGCGGAGCTGGCGTCGGACGTGCTGCAGGTGGGCGACCTGCGCCTGGAGCCTGGTGCACAGTCCGTGGTACTGGGTGACACGGCTGTTGCGCTGACGGGCGCGGAGTACCTCGTGCTCGAAGCGCTGGTTCGCGACGCGGGAACGGTCGTGTCTAAGGACGCGATCGCCCGACACGCGTTGGGCCGTCGCATCCTGCCTTACGACCGCAGTGTTGATGCGCACATCGCCAACCTGCGCAAGAAACTGGGGCCCCTGCCCGAGGGTGGTCAGCGGATCAAGACCGTACGCGGCCGGGGCTATCTGTATGTGTCGACGGCATGAGCCGGTTCTTCTGGCGCATCCTGCTCTCGACCTGGCTGGCCGTGGCTGGGACCACAGCGGTGACGCTCTGGGTGGCCACGCTTATTCCGGTTTCGGACACCACGATCGCATCCGGGCACCGGATGGATCGGCTCGTCGCGCTCGTGGCGCGTGATTTGCGCGCCGCGCAATCGGGTCTGATGGCCGATGACCATCTGGGCGCGGCACGTGACGCTGCGCTGGATCTGGCGCCCATGTTCGACGTGTTCATCCTGGCGCCTGATGGTCGCGACGTACTGGGCCGAGACGTCTCGGATGACGTTCGCGGTGCGTTGCGGGCGGGCGCCGAAAGCCGGAAAGGCGCTGGTGCGCCGCGGGCGCCGCGCGTTGTCTTCGAGGACGCGGATCTATCCGGCTATACCGTTGTCGCCGTGGAGCCCGTCGCGCCTATCAGCCGCACCTTGGCGCGGCGCGACGTCCGCCTGGTGCAAGTCGCCTTGCTGGCGGTCGCCAGTGCGCTGGCGGCCGTCCTGCTGGCCCGGTTCGTCGTGCGTCCCGTGCGGGCTTTGCAGCAGGCGGGTCGCCGGGTGGCAGCCGGTGACCTCAGCGTTCGCGTCGCACACAGTGTTGGCGCGCGAACAGACGATATCGCCCAGCTGGCGCACGACTTCGATGCGATGACGGCGCGAATCGACACGCTGCTGTCCTCGCAACAGCGGCTCATGCGCGATGTGTCTCACGAGCTGCGCTCACCGCTGGCACGGTTGCAGGCGCTCATTTCCATCGCGCGCCAATCGGGTTCCGACGCGGACCTCGAGCGGCTCGACCGCATGGAGGGCGAGCTCGAACGCCTTGACGCACTGATTGGCGACATCCTGACTTTCGCGCGGCTTCAGGCGCGCGCGGAAGTCGAGCGCCACCCGACCGACATTGTCGATCTTGTGCAGACTGTGTGCGATGACGCCGCCATTGAAGCTCAGGTCGAGCACAAGCAGGTCCTGTTCGAGGCCCAGGAGACGCCCGTCATCGAGGTGGACAGCGGCCTCGTGCACAGCGCCATCGACAATGTGGTGCGCAACGCACTGCGGCACACGCCGGCGGCGACTGCCGTGCGCGTCAGCGTGGACGGCAATGGCGCCCGTGTACGCGTCACCGTCGAAGACGACGGGCCCGGGGTTCCCGAGTCGTTATTGACGGAAATCTTCGAGCCGTTCGTTCGCGTTGACAGTGCGCAACCCGGTCGCTATGCCTCCGGCGGTATCGGGCTCGCCATCGCACAACGAAGCGTGCGCTTGCACGCGGGTGTGATTCGCGCGACCAACCGAGACCCGCACGGTCTGCGTGTCGAAATCGTCCTGCCAACCCTGCACTGAGGCGGCAATGCGTTAAGCTCCCGCGCTGGGGATAGGAACAAAGCTCGAAGAGCCGGGGGGCTCATGCATCTCGAAGCGCTGGATCTGGGTGTCGTTGCCGCCTACGCCATCCTTCTGCTCGTCATCGCGCAGTGGGTGTCGCGCGAGAAGGCGGGCCACAAGAAGGACGCGACCGATTACTTCCTGGCTGGCCGGGCACTGCCCTGGTGGGCGATCGGAGCGTCGCTGATCGCGGCCAACATCTCGGCCGAGCAGATCATCGGCATGTCGGGCTCGGCCTGGGTCATGGGCATCGCCATTGGCGCGTACGAGTGGATGGCCGCACTCACGCTCGTGGTCGTGGCCAAGTGGTTGCTGCCCGTCTTCCTCAAGCACGACATCTACACGATGCCGCAGTTTCTCGAGGAGCGCTACGACCACCGCGTGCGCAGTGTCATGGCCTGCTTCTGGCTCGGCATTTACGTGTTCGTGAATCTGACTTCGATTCTCTGGCTCGGCGCGCTGGCACTGAACACCGTCGCGGGTGTCGATCTCACCGTTGGGCTGGCGGCGTTGGGCCTGTTCGCGGCGGCGTACTCGCTCTATGGCGGTCTCAAGGCCGTCGCGCTGACCGATATCATCCAGGTCACGCTGCTTGTGTTCGGCGGCATGCTCATCGCTTGGATCTCACTCGATGCCGTGTCCGAGGGGCAGGGTGCGGTTGCCGGGTTTCAGACACTCGTTGAGCGGACGCCCGAACGCTTCGACCTGATCTTCACGAAAGACTCGCCGCACTACATGAGCCTGCCCGGCCTTTCGGTGCTCATCGGCGGCATGTGGATCATGAATCTCTCTTACTGGGGCTTCAATCAGTACATCATCCAGCGCGCGCTGGCGGCCAAGGACACGCGGGAGGCGCAGAAAGGCATCCTGTTCGCGGCGTTTCTCAAGATGCTGATGCCCATCATCATCGTGTTGCCCGGCGTCGCGGCGGCCATACTCGCGCCCGATCTCGAGGCGCCCGATCGCGCCTATCCGACCGTGATGAACCTGTTGCCCACGGGGATACTGGGGCTCGTGTTTGCGGCGCTCATTGCGGCCATTGTGTCGTCGCTGGCGTCGATGATGAATTCAATTGCGACCATATTCACGATGGACCTCTACCGACACATGCGACCGGTTGAGGGGTCGGCGCTTGTGCGCACGGGACGTATTGTCAGCTTCACGGCGATTGTCATTGCCATGCTTGTCGCCAAGCCACTGCTCGGCAACTTCAAGGAAGCGTTCCAGTACATCCAGGAGTTCACGGGCTTCTTTACGCCCGGCGTGTGCGCGCTGTTTCTGCTGGGCTTCTTCTGGCCGCGGACGACGTCAAACGGCGCACTCGCGACGGCGCTGGGATCCGCGGTCTTGTCGCTCACCTTCAAACTCGTGTGGCCCGAGCTGCCGTTCATTGATCGCGTCGGGCTCGTGTTTGTGCTCTGCATTCTCGTGGGTATGGGTGTGTCGGCGATGCAGGGGGCCGAGTCACATCCAGACGCCATCGACTACGAGACGGTCGATACCGGGACCACGGCGGGTTTCAACGTCGGCGCGCTCGCGATCCTGGTCATGCTGGCCGCGCTCTACGCGACCTGGTGGTAGCCCCCGGGGAGGCGTTCACATTGTTGACATAAAGCGGTCATCGAACCGTAAGACGGCCGTCATAGCGTCGTAGGGCTAACTCCACCCTGCAAGAACGGTGATAACAATGAAGAAAGCTCTCGCCTCGCTCCTGTTCGCATTGACGCTCAGTGCGCCGGCCGCCGCCGGCGGCTTTGGTGTCGTCTGGAACGCCAACGACGATGGCCGCGGTTCGCTGCGCCAGGCGCTCGACAGCGCAAACACCATCGTCATCCTGCCCTGGGTCGGCACGATTCCGGCCTCCAGCACGCTGATCTACGACGGTCACGCGCCGCTGACGATTATCGGCACCCGCCAGACTGTCGATGGCGCCAATCTCGAAAACAATCTGTCGCCCGTCCTCGAAGTCAGCCAGGGCGCCGACGTGTACATCAGCAAGCTGACGCTCGACGCGGGCGGCGGCAATGAGAACGGTCCCTACAACCGTCTGAACCCGGGCGGCGGCAAAGGCCTGTTCGTCGATGTGCCGCTGGACCGCACGGGTAACGTGAAAGTCACGCTGCGCGACTTCACGGTACGCGGTACGGGCAACCATGGTGTCCATATTTCCGACTGCACCCTCGACGACGATTGCGGCGGCGGCAGCGGTGGTGGCGGCGACGGCTCGTCGGCGGGCGTCGAGGTGTACCTGACGCGTGTCACCATCGAAGACTCGGGTAACGGCAAGCAGGACGCTGATGGCTTTCGCGTCGATGACCGTGGCCCGGGCGACATCTACTTCTACGCACGCCGCTCGGTCTTCTTCGACAACGGCGCTGATGGCGTCGAGCTCGACGAGGGCAACGAAGGCGATGTGATCTTCAACGTCGCGCGCTCGCGCTTCGAGTTCAACGGCGAGTACTGCGTCGTCGGTGAATTCGTTCCCGGCGACGACTGTGACGACGACGGCGAGCCCGACGTCGACGATGCCTTCGACATCGACGAAGCGGGCCCGGGTGGCCTCTACGGCACGGGCCGCAACCTCATCATCGTCGACAACTTTGACGAAGGTCTCGACTTCGACGAAGAAGACGGTGACGGCATCGATATCGTGCTCGCCAACATCTTTGGCGAAGGCAACGAAGACGAAACGGTGAAGACGTCGGAAGAGGGCGAGGGCGACAACATCGTGCGCATTCGCAACATCACCGATGACGGCGACCTCGAGTTTGAGGAAGAGGACGGCGGTATCGTGGGTGTCACGCTCATCGACTCGTTCGTGGGTGATGACCTGCAGATCGAGGCCGACGACGGCGATCCAGACACGACGGATGGCTTTTACCGCGGTGTGAACACCACGGTGGCGGATGAGCTGCAGTTCGAGGGTGAGATCGACATCCTCTGAGCTTGCTGGCCGAGAAAAAAAGGCGGCGTCCGGGAAACCGGGCGCCGCCTTTACTTATGGTGTCTGCAACGCGTTCGTGCGTTGCACGAGCTCGAGCACCTTGCTCGCGCTGTAGCCGCGGTCGTGAAACCAGACGATGGTGCCTGACGCATCGAGGACCAATACACGAGCGTTGTTGCCGTTTTCAGTGCCTGTCAGCTCGGCAACAGGCTTGGCGGCACTGCCGTAGAGTGTAACGACGACGCTCCAGTCTTCGCGCGGAATGCCCGAGCGCATACCATCGTCGATGAAGCCTGACGCCAGCGACGGCACGAGGCCCGGAATTGTGGGCACTTCAAGCAGCGGCGCTTTGAGCCCGGCCTGGGCCATGCCCAGCAACCAGCGATCGATATCGAACTGGGTTTGCTGCTTGTAGCCGATGAGCAGCACTGCCGGCTGACCGCGCAGTGCGTCGGGCAGGACGACGGATTCGCCCTCGAGCGATTCGCCGGCGACACGGGGAAACGGCTCGCCCACGGGGTCGCGGTTGGGCAGCGTGCTCGAGCACGCGGCCAGCAGCAGCGTGACGAGCGCGAATAGCCAGCGCGTCTGTCGCGCCGCGTTGTGTGGTGGTGCCGCCATATTGAGTCTCCTCGGTCGTCTCAGGTCTTCATTCGGCGCGCCATGCTCGGCGGATGCCACGCTGCGGCGCAGTGTGGCAGACTGGCAGGCCGGGGGAACAAGGAGAAACCGCATGGCGGTATCTCGGGCGCGGCCCTGGCGGGCCGTATGAGCGCGCGCGCAAGCGTGTTCGAAGCTGTGGCGCGTGGCTGGATGTCGGCCGGCGATGCAGGACGTGCGTTGGCGCACGTCGGCGGCATCATCACGGCCGATGAATGGCGCCGCTTCGGGCGGGCGTTTTTGTTGGGAGCCGGTCTGCTCGCGCTCGCGCTGGGGCTCGCGTTCTTCGTGGCCTGGAACTGGGCCGATCTGCACCGCTTTGCAAAACTCGGCCTGGTTGCTGGGTGTTTGGTGCTCACCTTGGGCGCGCGCCTGTGTGCGCGGCGCGGCAGTGTGTTGGCCACGGCCCTTGTGCCCGTGCAGCTGTTACTCATTGGTGTGCTGCTCGCGCTCACGGGCCAGATCTACCAGAGTGGCGCGGACCGCTGGGAGCTGTTCGCGCTCTGGGCGGTGATCGCTTTGCCGCTCGTCGCAAGCGAGCGTTCGTTCTTTGGCTGGTTGCCCTGGCTCGGCCTCGTCAACATGGCGGCGATGCTCTGGGCCGATACGCGCCCACTTGGGCTGACCTTTCTCTGGACCGACAGCCTCGCGCCCTATTGGTTGCTGGCCGCCATCAACGGTGTCGCGGGTTTGCTCGCCGCGCGCGGTCTGCTGGTTTGTGAGCGCGATTCCTGGGCTTCCGTGCTGGCGCGCCTCGCCTTGGTTGGGGCGGGCGCCTGCCTGACCGTGATCGCGGTCGCGGCCGTGTTCAGTGACAACGAGTACATCGCCGCTTCGTTCGCGGGCTGGATCGCGTTCCTTGCCGTGCTTTGGTATCACTACCGGCGCGTACAGATCGACCTGCCGCTCATGGCGGGTTTCGCGCTGTCCCTCTGCATCGTCGTGTTCGCCATCGTGCTGCGACTCGTGGCCGAAGCCTCGGACGGCTTCTCGCTGGGTCACGGTTTGCTCATGGCGCTGATCATTCTCGGGCTCGCCACGGTGGCCGGTCGTTGGTTGTTGGGCCTGCAACGTGAGGCCGAATCGTGAGCCGTCGCAAACGATGCTGGCAGTTGCTGGTCGACGCGGGCCTCATGGCGGAGCCGCCCGAGACCCCGTTAATGGCGCCCTGGTACGTGCGTGCGCTGCAGGGTTTCGGCGCCTGGGTGGCATCGCTGTTCGTCGTCGCGGGCCTGCTGTTGATGTTCAACGGCATCGAGGAGGCCGGGCTCACGGTCATCGGCGTGTTGTCGCTGGCCGGTGCCTTCGCTCTGTTGCGCAGCGACGGCGGCGACTTTGTCTACCAGGCCAGCATCGCGCTCAGCCTTTCCGGGCAACTGTGTATCTCGTTGGCTGCAGGCCAGGCGTCGGACACGTTGGCCGCCGCGCTCATTGCGGGCGGTGTGGCGGCCGCGCTGATCTTTGCGATGAACGATTTTGCCCATCGACTCATTGCCACGCTGGTTCTGACGGGCGCGGTGTTCGTCGCGGCCGTCGACCTCAATCTCGAGCGCCTCGCGGTCCCCCTCCTTGCCGTGCCTTTTGCGGTCATGTGGGCGACGGAGTCACGCTGGGGCGCGCGCCGCGGATTGCTCGAGCCCGTTGCGCTCGGCCTGGGCTTCGGTCTGCTCGCGGGCGCCATGTTTGCGCTGCGACTGGGAACGCACGGTTTGCCCGAATCCGTCGCGGCACAGGTCATCCGCGTCATCGTGGTGCTGGCCGCGCTTGGCTACGTCTTGCTGGGTGTGCTGGAAGACAGTGGGCTTCATGGATCCCGTCGCTGGCCCACCTGGGGCGTCGCACTTGCCGCGGCGCTGGCCGTTGAACTCGGTGTGGCCAATGCCGCCACGGCGCTGTTGGTGTTCGTCGCCGCCATGCGCGCGCAACGCGAGTTCCTCACGGTGGCCGCGATGCTGGCGCTACTGGTGCTCATTTCGCACCGCTACTACACCCTCGAGCTCAGCTTGCTGGCCAAATCGCTGTGGCTGATTGCAGCCGGGACCGTGTTGCTCGTGTTGTACGCCGTGGCGCGCCGCCTCTGGCGCACGGCGTCGGCGGAAGGCGGGCCCGGGACCTGGTCGCCGGGCATCGCTGTCGGGCCGATTGCGAGCGTCATTGTGTGCCTGGGTCTTGCGGGTCTTGGTGTGGTTCGCAACGAGGGCGTGCTGACACGCGGCGAGGTCATGGTGCTCGAGCTCGCACCCGTGGATCCGCGTTCGTTGATGCAGGGTGATTACATGCGGCTCGATTTCGCTGTGCAACGCACCGTGCGGCAGCAGTTGCGCCGTGTGCCCGCGCAGCGCGGCTGGGTTGTGCTCCGAACCGATGACGATGGCGTTTCGCGCTTCGTGCGGCTGGCGTCAACGAAGCCGGTCCCGGCTCCGGACAGCTTTGCACTGCGCTATAGCTGGGACGGACGTCGGGTGAGCATGCTCACAGACGCGTTCTTTTTCGAAGAGGGCACGGCCGACGTGTTCGACGCGGCGCGTTTCGGTGCGTTTCGCGTCGATGCGCGGGGCAACGTCATTCTCGTGCAGATGCTCGACGAATCCCAGCAGGCGCTGGGCACACAGTACTGATTCGCAAGCGTCAGCAAGCGCGGCGTCGCCCACGGGTCACGCGGTGTGTTTGGGCGACACCGCGATTGCATCAGCTAGTCCCTCAGTCGTCCCCCTGAGCTGTGGTTGGCATCGACAAGTCGCTGCGCTCGGTCCACACAGTGAACGTCGAGGCGGCCATGCCGGAGCCAAATTTGTTGAACAGTTTCTCCGCTTTCTCGGCGGAGCCTATGTGCTCCGCGACGAACTCGTAGAAGCTCTGCTCGGGCGGCGCCATGTCAGCGAAGTCAGCGTAAGGGCTGACGACCATGAGCATGGGCTTGCCCCCGATGCGCTTGAGCCACAGCCAGTCTGACTGCTCGGCCCAACCGTTCTCCAGAGCGATCTTGCTCATCTTCGTGCGCGCGTTTTCCGAGGCCATGCCGGCCCCCTCCTTGAGCTTCCAGGCCGTGACGCCGTAGTACTTGTGCGGCCCCGAGTCCTGCGGCATGTGGCTGTGTTCCCAGTCGTTGCGCTCCATGTAATGTTCATAGCTCGCAACGTACTGGTGGACGGTCTCGTTCCAGTGGTCGGAGAAACCCTTGTCCGTCGTAAACGCCACGTAACGATCCTGGTCTGCAAACTCGTGGCAGCAGGAACGGAATTGGTAGACGTCCATATCGTTGCCCATCACCGGCACGTAGACCCGCCATTCGCGTGGATCGCCTTGTGTCGCACGCATTGCCATGTGCGTCTTCAGGCTCTCCTCGAACTGCATTTCCATGCCCGCCTTGGGCACCATGAGCCACACATCGCTCAATGGTTTGCGCTCGTCGCCGGCATCTTGTGCAAATGCCGGTGCTGACAGCGCCAGGCACAGTGCGGCTGCAACCGTGCCAAGTAGTGTGCTCGTCTTCATCTCGATTCCCCCAATCGTGAGAAAGCCCGACGCCTGCGCCGGGCGAAAGACGCGCTTCCCGTTTGTCGAGTATACGTCTAATTCATTTTCGGGGTGGTCGGATCACTCGGCCAGCCGCCAGAGATACCAGCTCGCGACACTGCGCCAGGGCCGCCAGGGCGCCATGAGCTCAATGAAATCAGTGTCTTGTGGGCGCTCGTCAAGATCGTGCAGCCGCTGAAGGCCGCGCTGAAGGCCCAGATCACCCGGTGCCGCCACATCTGGGCGTCGAAGACCGAACATGAGAAACATCTGCGCCGTCCAGACGCCGACGCCCGCGTGCTGGGTGAGCGCTTCGATGACCGCGTCGTCAGACATCTGGGCCAGGGCGCGGAAGTTGATGTCGCCGGCGATCGCCGCCCGGGCGAGTCCCTGCAGGTAGCGCGCCTTGCTCGCGGAGAGCCCGGCCGCGCGCAAATCGGGCGTAGGCAGCGACGCAATCGCCGCCGCATCGAGACGCCCGCCGGCAAGTGCAGCCACGCGATTGCCGATCGTGCGCGCGGCAGCCGTGGACAGTTGCTGGCTGATGATCGATCCGCCCAGGCATTCGAACGCCGTGCGCCGGCCGCGGTCCATGGGACAACGGGGATGCGCCTTGATGAGTCGGGCGAGGCTTTTGTCGCGCGCGGCCAGCTCGCGCAGTGCTCGCGCCATGAGCGCCTGGTCCATGCGTGTCTTCACGGGGCCCCCTGCTTCCGTCGACGAGGGCTCTATAATGCGCGGCGCGCCGGGTTGGCGACAACGGCGATTGATCACATGAGCAAGAAACGAAAGACCAGCAAGAAGAAGGCGGCCAAGCGCAAGCCGGCGCGTCGTGCGACCGCGCGCAAAACGCGCAAGCGACGTCCCGCCCGAGCGTGGTGGCGGCGACACTGGATCCTCTCGTCGCTGGGCGTTGCGACGATCGCCTTTGCCGTTTGGGCGTTGTGGCTCGACTACCAGATCACAGCGCGCTTCGAGACGCGGCGCTGGGACCTGCCCGCGCGCGTGTATGCCCAGCCGCTCGAACTCTATGCCGGTCGGCGCCTCGCGCCGGACCAGCTGGTTCTGCACTTGCAGCAGTTGGGCTATACGGTTGACGCGAGCCTGAGTGGGCCCGGTTCGTACCGACGCGATGGCGCGCGCTTCGACATCTTCCGCCGTGCGGCCGAGTTCTGGGACGGCACAGAAACTGCGCGCCGGCTCACGGTGCGCCTTGCCGACGACCGCGTCGCCGCACTCACTGTCGCGGGTCGCGACGCCGCTGTGGTGCGACTCGACCCGCTCGTGATCGGCAGCCTGTTCCCGGCACACGGCGAAGACCGCATCGTGCTCGGGCCCGACACGGTGCCCGCATTGCTGGCCGACACGTTGCGGCTCGTCGAGGACCGCCGATTCGAGCAACACCACGGCCTTGATATGCGCGCCATCATGCGCGCCGCACTGGCCAACCTGCGCGCGGGCGGCATTCGCCAGGGCGGCAGTACGCTCACCCAACAACTCGTCAAGAGCTACTTCCTGACCAATGAGCGCACCTTCCGCCGCAAGGTTCGCGAGGCCGTCATGGCCGTGTTGCTCGAGCTGCGCTACGACAAGCGCGAGATCCTGACGGCCTACGTGAACGAGGTCTATCTGGGACAGGACGGCGCGCGGGCCGTACACGGCTTCGGGTTGGCGAGTCAGTTTTACTTCGCACGGCCCCTGGCCGAACTCGACCCTGCGCAGGTCGCCACGCTCGTGGCGCTCGTTCGTGGCCCGTCGTTTTACGACCCCATTCGGTTTGCGGACCGGCTGCGCGAACGCCGGGACCGTATTCTCACGTCCATGGCGGAGACGGGTGTCATCGACGCGGTGGCCCGCGATCGGGCAATGGCAACGCCGCTTGCCGTGGCCGACCGCAGTGCCTCCGAGGCCGCCTATTTTCCGGCCTTCGTTGACGTCGTTCGCCGCCAGCTCGAACGCGACTACGATGACGCCGACCTGCGCCGCGAGGGTCTCGCGATCCACACGACGCTGGACCCGTTGGCGCAGGCGCTCGCGCTGACAGAGCTCGACGCGCACCTGGCACGGCTCGAGGCGGCAGGCGCGCCGGCGTTGCAGGGTGCGGTCGTTGTGGCCGATCCGCGTGTCGGTGAATTGCAGGCGCTCGTGGGTGGCCGCGGTCGCGGTGGCTTCAACCGGGCACTCGACGCCCGGCGGCAGGTCGGCTCACTGATCAAGCCCATCGTCTATCTGGCTGCGCTCGAATCGGGCGACTGGCACATGGCCTCGAGCATCGAGGACGCGCCCGTCGAGATTGCGCAGGAGAACGGCAGCCTCTGGTCGCCGCAAAACTTCTCCGGCAACCATGAAGGCGAGATGCCGCTCGTGCGGGCCCTTGCCGAATCCGTCAACGTGGCCTCGGTACGCGTCGGCATGGCGACAGGGCTCAAGCGTATCGCGGCGACGCTGCGCCAGTTGGGTGGCCCGGAGATCGAGCAGCCCTACGGGTCGCTGACACTGGGCGCCGTAGAGATGTCGCCCGTCGAGGTCGCCAACGTTTACCTGTCCCTGGGTTCGGGCGGATTGCGGCCGCCGCTGCGCGCCGTGCGTGAAGTCGTGGGCGGCGATGGCAACACCGTGCAGCGCTATCCGCTGACCATCGACACCGTGGCCGATGGTGCTGCGCTATACGCGTTGAACACGGCACTCGTGGCGACGATGTCGCGCGGTACGGGTCGCGCCGCGGTGCTGCCCCAGGGCCTCGTGGCGGCGGGCAAAACGGGCACAACCAATGATTTTCGCGACGCCTGGTTCGCGGGCTACACAGGCGACCGGCTGGGCGTGGTGTGGGTGGGTACCGACGACAATTCGCCGACGGGGCTCACGGGGTCGCGCGGTGCCTTGCCCGTCTGGTCGGCGGTCATCGGCGAATTATCGGGCGAGCCGCTGCGCCTGAGCGTGCCCGAGGGCATGGTCGCCGCTTCCGTGGACTACGCCACGGGTCGACAGGTCGCGGCGCGCTGCGACAACGCGGTTACACTCGGCCTGCCCGAAGACATTCGGCTTGACGCCGCGCGCGGCTGCGGCGGACGCGGTGTTGCCGTACGGGCACTGGATTGGCTCCGAGACCGACTATGACGACGAAGCTGTACCGAATGCTGGCGCTGGCCCTGGTGCTGGCTGTGTGCGCGGGATGCTCGCTGACACAGCCACCCGTCGAGGGCGCGCCCGAGCCCCGGGCCACAGAAGTTCCGGCTGAGCCGGCAGCGTCCGGGACGCTGGAGCCGGAGTTGGGGGCCGTACACCCCGCCGCAGCGCAGTTCCTGGCCGATGCACGCAACTGGCGCAAGCTCAACAACGCGCCGCGCGCCGCGGCCTCGATGGAACGCGCGATTCGGATCGATCCGCGCCACCCCGAACCCTGGCTCGAGCTCGCACGACTGCGGCTAGACGGCGGCGATTTCTCGCAGGCCGAAAACCTGGCCCTCAAGGCGCGCAGCCTCGCGCCGCGCGACTCGGCGTGGTTTGAAGCGGCCGAATCCATGCTGGTTGCGATATCCGCGCAGCCGCGCTGATCGACGCCTTGCTTTCGGGCGGTGCAGCGCTGAGAATCGCGCACCCGCCGTCGCTCACAGCTCGCCATGTGGTTCAAGAATCTCCGCGCTTACCGCCTCACCTATGACACGGGCCTGACGCCCGACGCGCTCGAGAGCGCGCTTGCTGATGCCGTATTTTCGCCCTGCGGCAAGGTCGATCTGGCGCGCGCAGGTTTCGTCGCACCGCTCGGTGACGCGGGCACGATGCTCACGCACACGGTCGCCCAGACCACGATGCTCTGCCTGCGGCGTCAGGAAAAGGTGCTGCCGCCCGCGGCCATCGCCGAGCAGGTGTCCGAACGTGTGGCCGCGCTCGAGGCGCGGGAGGGGCGCCCCGCGCAGCGACGCGAGCGCACGGCGCTCAAGGACGAGGTCACACTCGACCTGTTGCCGCGCGCACTGACGCGCTCCGAGCGCATCTACGCCTACATCGACTTTCAGCGGAAATTTCTGCTCATCGACTCGGCCAGCGAACGCAAAGCCGAGCTCGTGCTCGAACACCTGCGCGCCGCACTCGGGACGCTGCCCGTCGTGCCGCTCGACTGCCACGGCGACACGGCGTCAATCATGACGCGCTGGGTTACGAACCGCCCAGAGGCGGGCTTCGAGCTTGACCAGGAAGTGGAGCTCACGAACAGCCGGGAGGCGCGCAACGTCGTGCGCTGCCGCTACCAGGACATCGACAGCCGGGAAGTACTGGGACACATCGAGGCCGGTAAGCGTGTGACGCGCCTGGCGTTGACCTGGCGCGAAGCGATCCGGTTTGTGCTGTCCGAGGATTTCGTGCTGCGTCGTTTGCGATTCGACGCCAAGATCACCGACCACGGTGACG
Source organism: Pseudomonadota bacterium (assembly GCA_039821605.1). Lineage (GTDB taxonomy): Bacteria > Pseudomonadota > Gammaproteobacteria > Steroidobacterales > Woeseiaceae > CALBPI01. Next base: position 460,325 of record JBCBNV010000002.1, read on the forward strand.
GTGAGGCCGACGACGTGGCGGGCAGCTTCGATCAGGACTTTGCGGTCATGGCAGTCCAGCTCGGGGCGTTGCTCGACTCGCTGCTCGAGGGCTACGGCGGCATGGAAAAACTCTGACATGGCACGCGTGGTATTCCTGAGCCAGGACTCGATGGAAGGCTACGTTTGTGACGACGATGTGGCCGTTCCCACCTGCGCCGACCTTGGCATCGACGTCGATACACTAAGCTGGCGCGCCGCTGTGGACTGGTCGGACTACGACGCGGTCATCGTGCGTTCGACCTGGGACTACCAGCGCCACGCCGAAGCATTCCTTGACGCGCTGTCGCGCATTGAGTCGGCGACGCGGCTCGCGAACTCGCGCGAACTCATGCGATGGAATCTCGACAAGCGCTACTTGGCCGAACTCCAGGAGCGCGGCGTGCCCATCGTGCCGACCGAGTTCGGTGAGGGCATGTCGGCCGAGGCGCTTGACGCACGCCTGATCGGCGCCTCGGGCGAGTGCGTCATCAAGCCGGCCGTAAGTGCCGGTGCCGAGCGCACCTACCGGGTAACGCCTGACGCGTCGGCCGAGCGGCGCGCGGAGATTGTCGGGGGCCACGCCAACAGCGTCTGGATGTGGCAGCCGTTTCTGCCGCAGATTGTCGACCCCGGCGAATACTCGGTGTTCTACTTCAATGGCGTGTTCAGCCACGCCATCATCAAGACGCCCAAGTCCGGGGATTTCCGCGTTCAGGAAGAGTTCGGCGGTGACATCCGGGTCATGGACGCGCCTGAGGCCATGCGTGGCGCAGCGGATCGGGTGATGGCCAACCTCGATGAGGACACGCTCTACGCGCGCGTGGATCTCGTCGATGATGGCGCGGGCGGCTACTGGCTCATCGAACTCGAGCTGATTGAGCCTTCGCTCTACCTGCGCAAGGACCCGGGCGCGCCGGCGCGTTTTGCGCAAGCCATTGCCGATTGGCTTGAGTCCAACTGACCGGGAAGACTGCGCCTAGCGAACGACGTGCAGCGTCGTCTGGCGGCCCGCGAGGTAGTGCACGCGTTCGCCGTCGTAGACTGCGCTCTGCTCCAGCTTCATCTGTACCTTCTGGCCGTCCCATTCGGGCACTGCGACGGTGACGTTGCCTTCGATGGCGTAGCCCGTCATGGGGTAGAGCGGCCAGTCACCCTGACCCGGCGTCGGGCCCTGGTTGTCCCACATACCAATGGTCGGTCCCGGGGCGTGGCCGAACACACCCAGCGGGTGCGTATAGATCGAGTTCGTGATGCCCATGCGCTTGAGTCGGCGCTGTGCGGTCGCGAGGATTTCGTTGCCCGTGCGACCTGTCTCGAACGCGTCGGTCAGCGTGTCCTGCCAGCGGTTGCCCACCCGCATGGCGTCGACGAGGCCTTTGGGCGGCGCGTCTTCGCCAAGCTCGAGGACGTAGGCCATTTCCTGCGTATCCGTGCACAGGCCGAGATAGCAGATGCCGACGTCGGTGTGCAGCAGGTCGCCGCGGCGGATGATCGTGGCGGGGTCGGTTTCACCAAAGAACGGTGCATCGTCGTCGAAGATGAGGCCTTTGCGCTGGCTGTTGACGTAGGGCTGAAACCAGGGCGCGAGACCGGCTTCCTCGAAGCGCCCGCGCATGAACCAGGCGACATCACCGAGCGTCGTGACGCCGGGCGTGATGAACGTGTCGCTGAAGGCCTCGGCGATCGTGGCGCGCGCGATGGCCACAGCGCGCTGCCAGACCTCGACTTCGGCCGCCGTGCGCGTCTCGAGCCAGCGCACCACGAGGTCTTCCGACGACACGATGCGCGCACTCAGCGTTTCGCCCAGCGCTTCAGTCAGTTTCGTGTGCAGGCCGTGGCTCAGCCCGTCCGCCACGGGCCAGGTGTCGCTGACGTTGACGGCAATCGACTCGGGATCGCGTTCCGCGACGATTTCTGCGAGCCGCGCCCACTGCGCGGCCAGGTCGCCGCCTTCCCAAGCTGCCTCGTAGAGCGAGCCCAGCGGGTAGCGGCTGATTGTAAGGCGTTCCACACCCGCGTCGTCGCCTCTGTCGTGGAACATGAGGATCGTGGTGCGGCGTGCCGTGAAGCGCGGCTTGGGCACCAGCGACAGGAACACGGGGTCATCGTTGTACTCGCGTGCGATGACGAGCCACAGGTCGATGCCGGTCTCACGCATGAGCGCAGGCAACAGCGTCTCGAGCCGTTCTTCGATGAGTGCATTCTCGATGCCGGGGCGGTCCTCGAACGGCGCGATGGCCGGCTGCGCCTGGACGCTGCTGGTTGCGAGGAACAGGGCGGTGAGACTGGCGACGTATTTGAACATGCGTGGGGTCCCCGAGTTGGCGCGAGCCGCCATCTAAGCATGCGCGGCGGCCTCAGTCGACGCCGCTTCGTGCCGTATACTCGCGTCCTGCTTTGAAGGGGAATGCCATGAACAGACTCGTGTTGCCACTCGTTGCCGCCTTGTTGGCCGGCTGCGGCGGATCGGACGCGCCCGATGCGGCGCCCGCGGAATTGCCGGTTCGCACGACCAGCGACATGGCCCGCGACTACGTCGTCCTGGAACTGGCGATGGGCACGCGCGACGCCGCGCACGTTGACGCCTATTTCGGGCCCGAAGACTTGCGCGAGACGGCCGAGGCCAGCGGCTGGACGCCCGACGACATCGACGCGCGCGCCGCGGCACTGGCCGGCGAGCTCGCGGCGCATGACGATCAGGACAGCGCCAGGCGGATCGCGGGCCTGCTCGAACGCCTGACGGCGCTGCGCACGCGCATTGAGATTCTCAAGGGCGCGCCACCGAGCTTCGATGACGAAGCGCGCAACCTCTTCGGCGCCGTCGCACCCGACTACGACGACGCGCATTTCGAGGCCATCCTGGCCGAGATTGATGCCTTGTTGCCCGGCGATGCGCCCTTGGCCGAACGCGTGAACACCTTCAAGGATCAGTTCAACATCCCCGCCGACAAGCTCGACGCCGTGTTCACGGCCGCCATGGACGCCTGTCGTGAACGCACCCGCGCCAAGATCGAACTGCCCGAGGAAGAGTCGTTCACAATCGAATATGTAAGCGATAAGCCCTGGTCGGGCTACAACTGGTATCAGGGCGACGCGGTGAGCCTGATCCAGGTCAACACCGACCTGCCGACGGCGATCGACCGCGCTGTGGATCTCGGCTGCCACGAGGGCTATCCGGGGCACCACACGTTTAACGCGTTGCTCGAGCGCGAACTGGCCCAGGGCAAGGGCTGGGTCGAGTACACGCTGTACCCATTGTTCAGCCCGCAGTCGCTGATTGCCGAGGGTTCGGCCAACTACGGCATCGAGCTCGCCTTTCCCGGTGAGGAACGCATCGCCTTCGAACGTGATGTGCTGTTCCCGCTGGCGGGGCTCGACGCGTCCGAAGCCGACACCTATTACGCGTTGCAGCGGCTGCTCGGGCGGCTCAACTACGCGGGCAACGAGGCGGCTCGCGACTACCTTAATGGCGACGCGACGCGTGAAGAAGCCGAGGCCTGGCTTGTGAAGTATGCGCTGAGCTCGCCCGAGCGCGCGGCACAACGGATTCGTTTCATCGAGACCTACCGCAGCTACGTCATCAACTACAACCTCGGCAAGGACCTCGTCGCCGAGTACATCGAGCGTGACGATGCGGACGCCGCGACGCGCTGGCAGCGCTTTGAGCGCATCCTGTCGGAGCCGTTCAGCGCGGCGGACCTGAAGTGAAGGTCGCGTTTCTCGGCCTCGGCGTCATGGGCTTCCCCATGGCGGGCCATCTTGCGGCCTCGGGCCACGAGGTGACGGTCTACAACCGCACGCGCAGCACGGCGGACGACTGGTCGGCGCAGCACGCCGGGCGGGTTGCGGACACGCCCGCGGACGCGTCGTCGGGTGCTGAAATCGTCTTCGCGTGCGTGGGAAACGACGACGACATCCTCGAAGTCGCGAGTGCCGCGCTTCCCGCGATGCAGGCCGGGGCAATCTTTGTGGACCACACCACGACGTCGGCGGACATGGCGCGCCGGCTTGATGCTGTGGCGCGGGAGCGCGGTGTTGGTTTCGTCGACGCGCCCGTCTCGGGCGGTCAGTCGGGCGCGGAGCAGGGCGTGCTCACCGTCATGTGCGGCGGGACGGAGGCCGATTGTGCCCGCGTCGAACCTGTGGCGACCTGTTTCGCCAAGCGCTGGCGCCGGCTGGGCGAGGCCGGTGCGGGTCAGCTCACTAAGATGGTCAATCAGATCTGCATCGCGGGGCTCGTGCAGGGTCTGTCCGAGGGCCTCAACTTTGCCGAGCGCGCCGGGCTGGACCCGGCCGCCGTGTTCGATGTCATCGGTGGCGGCGCGGCGCAGTCCTGGCAGATGGACAATCGTGCTGCGACGATGGCCGAGCGGCACTTCGACTACGGTTTTGCCGTCGAGTGGATGCGCAAGGACCTGGGTTACGCCATCGCCGAGGCCGAGCGAATCGGCGCGGCGGTGCCCGTGACCGAGCTCGTCGACGGCTTCTATGCCGACGTCGTCGCGGCCGGCGGCGCGCGCTGGGACACCTCGAGTCTGGTCACGCGCTTCGACCGTGACAACGGGACCGATTAGCGTATGCTCGTGCCAACACTCAGGGTAGGGGTTTCGGCTTGGAATGGTTGACGGCTGAAATTGCGGCGCTGGCGGTGACCGCGGCCACAATCGGTGTCGTGCACACGGCCATCGGGCCCGATCATTACTTGCCGTTCGTGATGCTGTCACGGGCGCGCCAGTGGAGCGCGCGCTGGACCGCGGCCGTCACGCTGGCCTGCGGGCTCATCCATGTCCTGGGTTCGGTGTTGCTGGGTCTTGTCGGCGTGGCTGCCGGTCTTGCCCTGCGCCGGCTCGAGATCATCGAGTCGTTTCGCGGTGATCTCGCCGCCTGGTCCCTTCTGGCCTTCGGGCTCATGTATCTGGTCTGGGGCCTGCGCAAGGCGCGTCGGGGTCACACCCACAGCCACTGGCACACGCACGCTGACGGCACCGCCCACGAGCACACGCACGACCACGCCGACGCGCACGCGCACGTACATGCCGAGCGCAAGGGCGCGGGTATCACACCCTGGGCGCTATTCCTGATCTTCGCGTTCGGGCCTTGCGAAGCACTCATTCCCGTCCTCATGTATCCGGCCGCGGCGGCCAATACGGCGGGCCTCTTGCTCGTGACGGCTGTGTTTGCGCTCGCCACGCTGACGACCATGCTCGTGCTCGTACTCGCGGGGCGCTGGACGCTCGCGCGCGCCGGGCATGACAGCCGCGCCGGTGCGTTTCTCGATCAGCACGCGCACGCATTCGCGGGTGCGGCGATCAGTCTCTGCGCGGCCTTGATGCTCGTCGGTCTCTGAGCCCGGAGACGGTTCGTATGGCCAAGCACATCAAGGTGCCGCACACGCTCGTGCTGCTGTTTGGCATGATCGTGTTTGCCTGGGTGCTGACGCTGATCCTGCCGCCCGGCGCCTTCGAGACGACCACCAATGACCACGGTCGTGAGGTGGTTTTGCCCGGGACCTTCGCCTACCTCGAGGACGCCAAGCCGCCGCCTGTCTACTCGATCCTCACGGTGATCCCGCGCGGTCTGGGCGCAGCGCAGGGCATTATCTTCTTCGTGTTTCTCATCGGCGGCGCGCTCGCGGTTCTGCGCTCTACGGGCGCCGTCGACGCCGCGCTGGGCTCACTGCTGCGGCGGTACGGCAGTCGGCCGGCGCTGTTGATTCTGATCGGCATGTTCGCCTTCGCCGCGGGCTCGTCGACGATCGGCATGGCCGAGGAGTTCATTCCGTTCGCGGCCGTGCTGCTGTTGCTCTGCAACGCGATGCGTATGGACGCCGTGGCCGCCATTGGCATCATGGTCGTCGGCTACGGCGTGGGTTTCGGGGCTGCATCCATAAACCCGTTCACGGTATTGGTGGCACAAGAGGTGGCGGGGCTCGAACCCGCATCGGGCCTGGGCTTCCGTCTGGCCATGTTCGTGCCGTTCTTCGTGCTCGGTTTCTGGCACGTATGGCGCTACGCACAGATGGTACGTGCCGACGCGTCGGCATCACTCGTCGCCGATGTACCCGAGGCGACGCCACCACCGCCCGGTGACGACGTGCCCATGACGGGCAACCGAAAATTCGTGCTGCTCATTGCGCTCGCCACGCTCGTTGTCGTGATCTGGGGCATCAAGCAGAAAGGGTGGTACCTCGTCGAGCTGGGCGCAGCTTTCACAGCCATGGCGATTGCCATTGGCTTCGCCTCGCGCCAGTCGCTCGACGATATGGCCAACCGGTTTGTCCACGGGGCCAGCGAGCTCACGGGCACCGCGCTGCTGATCGGCTTCGCGCGCGGTATCGAGGTCATGCTCACCGACGGCCAGGTCCTGCACACAATCGTCAGCGCGTTGTCAGGCCCGCTCGAACAAATGGGTGGCGCGCTGTCGGCCGCGGGCATGTTGCTGCTGCAGAGCGCGCTCAACTTCTTCATCCCGTCTGGCTCGGGCCAGGCTTACGTCACGATGCCCATCATGGCGCCACTGGCCGACATCGTCGGGGTGTCCCGCCAGGTCGCCGTACTGGCCTACCAGATGGGCGATGGCTTCATGAACATGGTCGTGCCGACCAATGCCATCCTCATGGCCATCCTGGGTATTGCGGGCATTCCCTATGGCCGCTGGCTCAGGTTCATCGCGCCGCTCATCGGCCAGCTGCTGCTCGTAGGCGCCGCGACGCTCGCCATCGCCGTCGCGCTGGGCGTCTAGCAGCCCATTCGCGCAGCGTCACTGATCAGTACCGCAGTCTATCTGTACGTCTAAGGCCGTGCAGGCCCGTGCACGGCGACTCTGGGCAGTACGAAACGCGACATCTAATTGACGCGGTCTGAAATCGTACGGGACGTCGGGTATCATCCGCGACGTCATTCGGGGTGGCTACGGCCTGAGATTCGCCTGCGGGGCGGGAACCCTTGGAACCTGATCCGGGTAATGCCGGCGTAGGGAGCACATCATGCACAAACCCGCCGTTGCCGCCTTCGCGGCACTCTCGCTATTCGTCGTCGATGCGCGCGCGCAGGACGCGGCCATCGATGAAATCGTGGTCACCGCAGACCTGCGTGGCCGCACGCTCGTGGAGATTCCCGCCAGCATCGCCGTGCTCGACCGCAGCACGGTCGAAGACGCCGCCGTGCAGCACTTCGAGGAGCTCTCGTTCCTCGTACCCAACCTCAACTTTGCAGGCGGCAGCAATCGTGCGCGCTATTTCCAGCTGCGCGGCATCGGCGAGCGCAGCCAGTACGAAGGCGCGCCCAACCCGTCGGTGGGCTTCGTTCTCGATGACATCGACTTCTCAGGGATTGGCGGTATCGCTACAACCTGGGATATCGAGCGCGTCGAGGTATTGCGCGGCCCGCAGGCCACGCGCTACGGCGCCAACGCACTGGCCGGGCTCGTATTCGTGCAGAGTGTCGCGCCCACGCCCGAGTTCGATGCGCGTGCGCAGGTCACATCAGGTGATGACGGCCTGGCAAGTGCTGCCCTGGCATTCGGGGGTCCCGTCAGCGAGACCCTGGGCTATCGCGTCGCTCTGCAGCAGTTTCAGTCCGACGGGTTTCGTGACAACGCCTTCCTGGGCCGAGATGACACGAACGAACGCGATGAGCTGACGCTGCGCACGCGACTGCGCTGGGACCCGAGCGACGCGACGCGCGTGGATACGACGCTGCTGTTCGTCGACCAGGACAATGGCTACGACGCCTTCACGCTCGAAAACGACTTCACGACATTCAGTGACGACCCGGGCCGCGACGCTCAGCGGTCGCTGGGGCTCGGCATCCGCGCCGATCACGCACCGGGCACAGCATGGTCGTTCACGAGCATTACAGGCGTCGCGCAGTCCGAGGTCGAGTTCAGTTTTGACGCGGACTGGGGCAATCCTGATTACTGGATTCCGTTTTTTGCCCCACCGGGCAGCACGCCGTTCACGCCCGAGTATGACTTTTTCTCCCGCCGCGACAGGGAGCGCGACACCATCAACCAGGAGTTTCGGCTGCAGTCGGGCCCGGAGGGGCGGCTGTTCGATGACACCACCAACTGGCTCGTCGGGGTGTACGCACTGCGTCTCACGGAAGACCTGACCGTGTTCGACTCGGGCGTGTTTAGTGACGGCACGTTCCCGGGCTCGGCTTTCGCTGCGGCCAGCGACAGCGCCTATGAGTCCCTCAAGCTGGCTTTGTTCGGGCAGCTCGATATCGCGACGGGCGAGCGCACGGACCTGTCGCTGGGCCTGCGCGTCGAGCGGCGCGACGCCGAATACGAGGACGACTTCGGCCTGAGTCTGGATCCTTCCGAAACCGCGGTCGGAGGACACATCTCGCTGACGCACGCGTTCAACGGTGCCGCGACCGGTTACGTGTCGCTGGCACGTGGCTACAAGATGGGGGGCTTCAATTTGGGCACGGTGCCCGACGGTCGGCGCGAGTTCGACGCCGAGTACCTCTGGAACCTCGAGACCGGCCTGCGCTGGCAGCACGCGCGCGGCAGCCTGAGCCTGGCGGTGTTCTACGCCGAGCGTCGTGATCAGCAGGTCTCGACCTCGTTCCAGCTCGTGCCCAATGACCCGTCAACATTCGTCTTCTTCCAGGACAACGCGGCCAGTGGCAAGAACCTGGGCGCCGAGCTCGAGTCGCGCTGGCAGCTCGACACGAACTGGAGCGCCTACGCCAACGTCGGTTTGCTCGACGTCACCTTCGATGACTTTGTGACGCCCGAGGTAGACCTGTCCGGCCGCGAGCAGGCGCATGCGCCACGCTACAGCTTTGCCGCGGGTCTCGTCTGGGAGCGCCCGGACGGTTGGTTCGCAAGGCTTGATGTCCAGGGTCGCGACGAGTTTTTCTTCTCAAACAGTCACGACGAGAAAAGCGAGGCCTACACGCTCGTGCACGCCCGCGCGGGCTACCGAATGGGCCAGTGGCAGTTCAGCGCCTGGGGGCGCAACCTGACGGACGAAGACTACGCGGTGCGGGGCTTCTTCTTTGGCAACGAACCGCCCAATTTCGACGATACCCTGTACCTGCGCCTGGGCGATCCGCGCCAGGTTGGTGTCAGCATCGACTTGCGTTACTGAGGAGAACGAACATGCGCGCCGCAGCAGAACTCAGCCTCTACCCGTTGGCAGATGACTACCTGACCCCGATCCGCGACGTGATCGCGCGGCTCAACGCCATCGACGGTCTCGAGGTCGTCACCAACGCGATGTCCACGCAGGTGGTCGGCGACTACGATGTGCTCATGCCAGCCCTCACTCGGGAAGTGCGTATGAGTTTCGAGCAGCACGGCAAGTGCGTGTTCGTCATGAAGCTCCTGCACTTGTCGTAGTCGCAGTACTCGATTGGGCGCAGTCCTCGAACAACTGGGCGGCATGCGTGCGGCCGAATTCGTGGCCGTCGTGTTGGCCGTCGCCTATCTGGTGCTCGCGATACGGCAGTCCGTGTGGTGCTGGCCCTGCGCGTTTGTCAGCACCGGCATCTACATCGTGTTGTTTCATGAAGTGGCCTTGTTTATGGAGAGCGCGCTCAACGCGTTCTATCTGGCCATGGCCGTATACGGATTCTGGGTCTGGACGCGAGGCGGCCCGCGCGACACACCGCGCGCGGTACATGTCAAACCCTGGGTGTTGCACGCCGCGGCGCTGGCAGGCATCGCGGTACTCGTAGTCACCAGCGGCACCTGGCTGGCGCGAAATACGACGCAGGCCCTGCCATACCTAGATGCGTTTACAACCTGGTCAGCGGTTTTCGCGACCTGGCTCACGGCGCAGAAGGCGCTCGAGAACTGGTTCTACTGGCTCGTCATCGATATCGTTTCGATCTGGCTCTACGTCGAGCGCGGATTGCCACTCACGGCACTGCTGTTCGTGCTCTACGTGGCACTCATTCCCATCGGATTTTTCGCTTGGCGGCGCGACCTGCGGCCCACGGAGTTAGCATGAACGACGCAAGGCTCGACACCGCACTGGACGCATTCGAAGCGGCACTGGGCGAGCGGCCCAGAGTCGTGGGTGCGCTCGACTCGATGAGTAATGCCGCCTGGCGTGTGGCTTTGCGTGATGGCGAGGCGGTACTGCGCACGCACACGCTCGATTTTGGCGCGCCGGTGACCAACCACGCGCGCGAGTTTGCGATTCACGGTTTTGCGGCTGCAAATGGCTTTGCCCCGGGCATCGTCTTCTCAAGCGCCCGTGCGGGCGTCATTGTCACGGATTTTGAGTATGCGGGCGCGTACGCCGAAGACGCGTTCGCTGACGTGTCGACGATCGCGCGTGTGGCCGAGCGCATCGCTGCGCTGCACGCACTCGAGGTGCCCGAGTCGATAGTCGGCTACGGTCTCGCGGAAGCGGCCGAACGCTACATCGAGCGCGCGGGCGTTGCGGGACACGCCGACACTGACGCACTGGCGGACATTGTGGCCTCGGTCGAAGCCCATGCAGACCCGGCCGATTGCGTGCTCTGCCACCGCGACTTGCTGCACGCGAACATCCTCGCCAGCGAACCCGTTCAGTTCATCGACTGGGAGTTTGCGAGCCCTGGCGAGCGCTGGTTTGATCTTGCGAGCCTTGCCGTCTGGAACCAGTTCGATCGCGTGCAGCACGATGTGATGCTCAATGCGTATCTGGGTCGCGCGCCCACTGAGGCCGAGCGCGAGCGCCTCGCGCGCAATGCGCAGGCATTCCGGGCGTTGTGTCAGCTCTGGGAGCTGGCGCCCGCTACCAGCGGTTCCTGAGTTCGCGCAGCTTGAGGAACACCGTCTTCTCGTCGAGGTCGGCGGGCAGGTCCGGGAACGCCTCGCGCAATGCGTCGATGACGCCGGGTTCACCGAGCCGGAAGAATGTATTGATGGTTTTTTCCTGCGCCAGTGTCGTGACGGGTGCGTCGGCGCCGTCGTGGCCTTCGATCTCGGCCAGTAGCGCCGCAGCGTCCGCATTGCCCGGCTCGCGGTCGAGTGTGAAGCGCAGGTTGCCGGCCAGGTAGTCGTGTCCGGGGTAGAGCTTCGCGGACCCGTCGATGCGGCCGAGTTGTTCTGCGAAGGTCGTGTAGAGCGCCTCTGGGTGGCCGCCGTTGTGGCAGTTGCCGGCGCCCGCGTTGAATAGCGTGTCACCCGAGAAGAGTGCGGCCTCGGGCGCGTGCGCGAGCAGACAGATGTGACACATCGTGTGACCCGGTGTGTCCAGACACTCGAGCTCAATGGTCTTGCCCACCTTGATGACATCGCCCGCGCCAACGCCGAGGTCCACGCCCTTGATACGGCCACCTGCATTCTCGTGTGCGATCAGCGTGGCGCCCGTCGCGTCGATGAGCCCCTTGTTGCCACCCGTGTGGTCGGGGTGCTCGTGGGTGTTGAGCACCTGGGTGATGTCCCAGCCCCGATCTTTGGCGATATCGAGGCACTGGCGGAAGTCGAGCGGATCAATGGCCAGAGCCTCGCCTGACTCAGCGCACGCAATCAGGTAATTGAAATTGCGGTAGCTGTTGCCGACCCAGACGCGTTCGACGATCACGGCGCGCGCCTATTTCACGGCCGCGATTTCGCGACCCGCCACCCAGGTCTGCAGGACACTGATCTGCCAGATCTCCTCGACGGGGATTTCGAAGTAGTCGCGGTCAATGACGATAAAGTCGGCCCACTTGCCGGGTTCGAGGCTGCCGATGCGATCGGCCTGCCCAACAGAGTCCGCCGCCCAGATCGTGAAGGCGGCCAGCGTCTCTTCGCGCGTCAGTGCCTGGTCGGGGTACCAGCCGCCGACCGGCTCACCGTCCTTGCCCATGCGCGAGACAGCAGCGTAGAGGCCATCGAACATCTCGGGCTTCTCGACGGGGAAGTCTGAGCCCGCCGCGACGCGCACGCCGGCGTCGAGCATGCGCCGCCAGGCGTAGCCGCCCAGGATGCGTTCCGGGCCAACGCGGTCTTCGGCCATGTTCTTGTCGCTCGTTGCGTGCGTGGGCTGCATCGAGGCGACGATGTTGAGTTCAGCAAAGCGCGGGATATCTTCGAGCGACACGATTTGTGCGTGTTCGATGCGGTCGTTGAAGCCCGAGGGTTTGCCGTCGCTGGCGGCAGCGAATGCGTCGAGCACGATACGGTTGGCGCGGTCGCCGATGGCGTGCACGTTGGCGGCCAGCCCCTTGGCGTGCGCGGCCTTGATTTGAGCTGTAAAGGTGTCGACGTCGCCACGCATGAGGCCTTCGTTGCCCGGGTCATCGCTGTAGGGCTCGAGCATCGCGGCACCCCGGCTGCCCAGTGCGCCGTCGGCGTAGAGTTTCACGCTCGTGACCTCGAACAGGTCGTCGGCGTAACCCTCGATGGGCCCCTGGAACTGCTGAAGCGTGGGCATTCCGGCCAGCATGGCGCTGACCCGAATGGGCATCTCGCCGGCGTCGGCGAGCTCCTGGTACAACGCCACTTCAGTTGCGCTCGCGCCCGCATCGTGGACACCCGTGACACCCAGGCTCGCGAGCTCATACATCGCGGTCTTGAGGTAGTTACGGATATCGTCGCGACCCGGGGCCGGAATGGCCCGGGCGACGAGCGGCATGGCCGTGTCGATGAGCACGCCCGTGGCATCGCCATTCTCGTCGCGCACGATTTCGCCGCCCAGTGGGTCGGGCGTATCGCGCGTGATACCGGCCACTTCAAGCGCCGCCGTGTTGGCCCACGCGGCATGTCCGTCGATGCGATTCAGGAACACGGGGCGATCGGGCACAATGCTGTCGAGATCGGCCGCCGTCGGGAAGCGGTTCTCAGTCCACAGCACCTGGTTCCAGCCGCGCCCGAGCACCCAGCCCGTGCTCTCGGGCTGCGCGCGCACGTAGGCCGAGATGCGGCCCAGTGTGGCGTCGAGGCTGTCGATGCCGGCCAGGTCGAGGTTGGCGCGAAGTTGGCCGAGACTCGACACGTGTCCATGGGCGTCGATAAGACCCGGCAGGATGGTCTTGCCCTTGACGTCAATGACCCGCTCGGCGGCATAGCCGTCGAGGATCTCCTCGCCGCCAATGGCAACGATTCGGCCATCCGTGATCACCATGGCGTCGAATTGCACAAGTGCGCCGTCGGCCATCGTGTAACCGTTGGCGCCTGTCACGGCGAGGCTCGCAGGGGTGTCCGCCGCGGATTCGACGTCATCGCGACCGCCGCAGGCAGCCAGAATCAGAATTGACAGCGCGACGCCCAGGCGGCGCGGGTAGCGGGATTGGATCGGCATGGGTGTTCTCAGGGGCTCGGAATCTTTGTGGCCTGCCAGGCGACAGCACGCCATTCGCCGTCACGCGCAACGAAGGTGCCCGTGTTGAAGTAGTAGAGGACTTCGGTGCCGTCCGAGGGTGTCGCCACGAGTCGGAACGCGACAATGGCTATATCCGAGTAGAGCCGGATGTCCACATCCTCAGCGGTGTACACGATCGCGGGCGCGTCAGGTTGGGCGTCGGCGGCACCGCGCACACTCTCGAGGATGGCGGCCTTGTTTGTGCGTGCGCCGGCCGACGAGGTGTACACGAGGTCGTCGGCCCAGAAGCGTTCGTGTACGGAGGGGTCGCCGACCGATGCGCCGGCCAGGAACGCGTCAAGCATTGTTGCGAGCGTGTCGCGATCGTCGTTGGCCACGACGGGCGCGGCAATCAGAAAAAAAAGAACAGCAAGGGGACGCAATGCTCGCATTCGGCAACTCCGGGGGAGGGATAAACCTGTGCCGGAACTATACCGCAGCCCGTTCACAGAGAAGATGCGCGCTGCGATATCATGCGCGCTGCATCAACACGGAGTCTTTGGCGTGACACAAGCGATCACCGAGGGTTCGGGTCGCCGATGAGTCGCTTGTTCGTGGTGAGACATGGGCAGGCGCGTTTCCTGACCGACGACTACGACCGGCTGTCTGACCTCGGCCAACAACAGTCCGAGGCATTGGGTCAGGCTTGGGTCCAGGAATCCATTCGACCGGTGCGCGCCTATGCGGGCACGCTGCTGCGCCAGCGCGATACGGCCGCCGGTGTCGCCGCGGTATTCGGCGCGGCCAGTGTTGCGTTTCCGGATACGGAAGTGGTCGCAGGTCTGGATGAGTATCCCGCCGATGAGCTCATTGCCGAGCTTGTACCGCGACTGCGTCGCGACGACCCCGCCGTCGATCGCGCCGCGTCGGAGTTTGAGTCGGCGACGGACGATGCAGCGCGCTACCGGCCCGTGCACCGGCTGCTGGAAGCCGTCATGCGCGCCTGGGTTTCCGGAGACTATCCACTCGACAGTGTCTCACTTCCAACATGGACAGAATTTAGTGGCGGCGTGCGCCAGGCGCTCCGAACCATCATGAGCGAGGCGCCCCGCAGCGCCGATATCGCCGTGTTCACATCGGGCGGCCCCGTGGGCGTGACCGTGCAAACCGTGCTGGAATCACCGCAACTCAAGGCTGCCGAGCTCAACTGGCGTGTCCACAATGCGTCGGTCACACGACTCACATTTTCGGGCTCTGGGGCCCGTATTTCCTTAGACAGCTTCAATGATGTGGCACATTTGGGCCCGGAAATGCGGACGTTTCGATAGACAAAACCGCAGCGTCGAGCTTTTAACGATCGTCAAATGCCGACTTATCAACTCTTGTAGAACTATTTGACCAAAAAATGTTTGACAAGAGGTCTGAGCTGCGGCATTGTTCATCCCGCGAGTTAGTCATCGTCCCCACAGCTTCGCTGGTTGACTAACTTCGTTGTCCCCAATAGTCTCTTCTCCTCGCATTGGAAGAGACGCCTAGGCCGGCCTCTCAATCGGAAGCCGGCCTTTTTTTTCCGAATACCGAACTTGCCAAGGAGTCCGGAATGTCAAAGAAAGTCACTGATCGCACTACGTCGCGACGAACTTTTGTCAAAGGTGCGCTCGGCGTCGTCGCCACGGTACCTGTCGCCGCCGTCCTGCGTGGCCGTGATGCCATTGCCAGCGACCTGCCCAAATTGTCGGAAGACGATCCGCAGGCGCAGGCACTGAGCTATAAGCACAATGCCGCCGACGCTGAAGCCGCCGGGGAAGGTCAAAACTGCGCGAACTGCCAGCTCTACACGGGCGGCGACGCCGAGTGGGGCCCGTGCTCGATCTTTGCCGGCAAGGCCGTCAGCGCGAAAGGCTGGTGTGCCACTTGGGTACAGCGCGCCGGCTGAGCCGCCGCTGCATCCGGAAATCGGGGGGCCAGGTCACGGCAACGTGACCTGGCCTTTTTTATTTTTTCTTGCCGCAGCCGCAACCATGGTGAAGGCTGCGGCATCACAGAACTACGTGGGGGCGTAATCGTGGACTCGACTCATGACGGGAGACGCAACGATGAAAACCCCACTGTTACTGGTAGCGACACTGGTGCTCTCGGGCTGCGCGACATCGCTGGATGAGCTTGTGCGAGAGGCCGGACGCACGGGCGACTGGTCTGCCGTGGAGCAGCGCGAATGGCTTAACGATCGTCGTGCGGCCGACAACATTCCGATGCTCGCGGGCGCTTGCGGAGCGCGTCACATTGCCGTGGTCTCAACATCCGGCGCGCCGCGCTGCGAACGCGGCGATGTCCTCGAGCGCGTGCTGACGCCGCGGACCGGGTCAGCGATTCGGTAACAGGCGCAGCCTCACCGGGCCGCGCGCGGTCGAGGGATCGACCGCCTGGCCGCGCTGAATCATTTCGAGCTCGCCCGACGCCACGAGTCGTCGCGCCGCCGACCGCGTGCGCTCCATGAGGGGGCGCCAGTCATCGGGCGCCACGCGCCGCGCGGCCTCGCTGGGGCAGATGGATGCCCCGCGTGCACGTGCGGCGAGCACATCGAGAATCGCACGCTCGAGCGCCGTATCGACGCTTGACTTGCCGCGTTTGCGGCAGGCGTCCGAGCAGTACTTCACGTCGTCCCAGTTGCGCGCCCATTTGCGCCGCCAGGTCATCGCGCGCCCGCACACGCTGCAGGGCTTCTCGTCGCCGGGGCGGCCCGCCATGTTTAGAGCAACGCGTGCTGCACGGGTGCAGACTGCCGGGTGATTGCTGCGGCGGCCAACACCCTGCCGGCCGCGGCCTTTCCGCTCAACCACGCGGATTCCACGCGCGAGTTGCCGAGACACCAGTCGCCGCAGGCGCCGACCCAGGTCTGCGCATCGAACAGGCAGCCGGCATTGAGGCCCTGCTCGGTGCGTGCGAATCGCCAGCGGTGTGCCACGGCGGTCTCCGAATCGATCGTCATGCCGGTGATGCGCACAAACGACTCAGCCAGCGCCTGTGCACAGGCCTCGGCATCATCCTCGAGGTGGGCCTGTGACCAGTCGCTCGTGGCGTGTACCACCCAGCGTTGCTCGCCGTCCACGGCGCGGCCGCCAATCCAGGCCAGCATCTCGTCGTTGAGGAAGGCCGCCTGCCAATGGTCAGCAGGCATGGCGGGGCCCGTGAACATGGCGGCCCAGCAGGGCAGGAACGGGACCGAGCGCGCGCGAGCGGCAAAGTCTGCGTGCACGGGGTGAAGCAATTGGGCCGCTTGCGGCGCGGGCGCCGTGACCAGCACGACGTCGAAGGGCCCCACTGGCCGGCGCGGGCCCGTGGTCTCGCAGTCGAGCGCCCAGACGCCGTCCTCGCGACGCAACGCCGTGACGCGGGTTTCGGTGATGATCTCGATGCCGTGTGCCATGCGACGCGCGAGCGCGTTCATGCCGCCGACACCGCGCCAACGCACATCGCGGGCCGCCACGTTGGCGCCGTCGGGCGCGCCCACGGCCAACGGCCAGCGCTCGATGACGCCTTCCTGCTCCCAGGACGCGAGGTGTTGCGCAAAGCGCGGGTCGCGCGCCGTGAAGAATTGGGCGCCATGATCGAAACGCGCCGTGTCGCGGCGCCGCGTGGCGGCGCGCCCGCCTGGCCCACGGCTTTTCTCGATGACCACGACCTCGTGGTTGTGATCGACCAGCGTGCGTGCGGCAGCGATTCCGGCAATGCCCGCCCCGATGACGGCTACGCGGAGTCGGCGGCCCTGCGCGCGATCGACGCGGTCGGCGTACGCCCCGAGGTCGAGTCGGTCAGCGTGCTGGTGCAGCGAGCGTCCGCGCACGGTCCCGAGCACGGGCTGCGCGGGCGTGAACGGGCGATCGAACAGCCCCAGCGCCCAGAGCAGGCCGCCGTAGGACGACGGGTCATTGCCGTCGAGTGCGTAGCGATGGTTGAGATCGATGAGCGCCGCGTGTGCGTCAAGCGGGGTGCGCGTCCAGCCCGGCAGCACCTTGGCCCAGGTCATGCGCAGGTTGTTGTGCAGCTCGCCGTGCGCGAGCAACGACCGCTGGGCCAGATCCCAGAGTGGCTCGTCGCTTTGCGCATGCTGCAGGGCGTACAACGAAAGGTCGCGTTCCCGGCGATCGCCCGCATGCTGCTCCAGCGTCTCGCGGGCCCAGGCTGGGATCGCCGACCAGTCGTCGGGGTCGCTGCAGTGCAAGCAGAAGTTGTGCGCGATTTCGCGCCAGACCGTGAGCTCTTCGATGAACTTGTCTGCACCGGCGCCGCCGGTCTCAACCGCGTCGGCGGCCAGGCGGAAAGGCGACACCATGCCGTAGTGCAGGTAGGCCGACATGCGGCTGACGCCCTGCGGCCACTGCTCGGCCGCATCGTTGCGGCGCCGATGGTAGCCACGCAGGCCGCGTTCGCGAAACGTCGTCCAGCGCGCGTAACCCGCGTCGGTGCCGCCGGGTGTATCGGCGACGGGGCCGATGGCGTGATTGATCGGCAGCGCGGCGATGGCCGTCAGCAAGTCGGCGTCGTCGGCGCCCGCCACGTCGAAGGTGGGCCAGTCGGGGTCGCCAAGTGCCGCCGTGTCCGCCACGGCGGCGTCACGCCAACCCTCGGCAATGCGCTTCGGGTATTCGTGCTTGAGTTGGTCGCGAAACTTGAAGGCACGGTCGATGGCCTTTCCCAGAAACGGCATGGGTACGATGCAGCGCGCGTCGACCTGAACCACGGGACAGGCGGCCGTCTCGGAAAGGCGTGGCTGCCAACGATTGAAGGGCGCGACAGGCATCATCTCGACCACAACTGCTGCGGCGTGGCGAACGAGGTCCGGCAGCGGCGAACGCGCGCCGTCGCGTGGCAGGAAGAACCGGTAGTCGATACCCCGCTCGGCGAGTGCCCGACAGACGTCGCGCGCGCCTTGCAGGATGAAAAGGTGGTGGCGATCGCTGTCGTAGCGGTGCGTGCCGCCCAGCCCCTGGTAGACGAGTACGGGTTTGCCCAGTTGCGCGGACAGCGCAAGCGCCGTGTCGAGCGCGGGGTTGTCGTGCGCGCGCATGGCGTGGTGCATCCAATACAGCACGTAGTCGCCTTCGGCGGGCGGGGCCGCATGCAGCACACGTGCGCGCTCGCGGAGCTCCGCGGGCAGGGTGGTCGGCAGGTTGGTCTCAGTCATACATGAACAAAAAATTAGACAAAAGGTGAGAATAATCCAGAATTACTCTGCAAAACGTCGACAAAGAAGGCGTCTCAGTCCTTTCTCGCGTTATTCTACGTTCTTTGTCGAACTACTGCTGGCGCATGTCGACTCCTGTACAGCTCGTCTGGTTCAAACGCGACCTCCGAATCACGGACCACGCGCCGCTCGTGGCCGCGGCGCTCGCAGGTCGGGTGCTGCCACTCTACGTCGTTGAACCCGACATCATCGGCGCCGCCGATCACGACGCAATGCACTACCGCTTTGTGCGCGACGGCCTCGTGGAGCTGCGCGCCGCGCTTGCCGAACTGGGGCAACCGCTCGTCGTGCGCGTCGGCGAGGCCGTCGAGGTGTTACGTGCGCTTCACGAACAGACGCGGTTCGAGGTGATTCACACGCACGAGGAGACGGGCAATGCGCTGACCTACGCCCGCGATCTCGCCGTGCTCGATTGGGCGCGCGCTGTGAACGTCAGGGTGTGCGAGACGCCGCAAACCGGCGTCGTGCGCCGGCTTGGATCGCGCAATGGCTGGTCGGCGATCTGGGGCAAACGCATGAAGTTGCCGGTGCTCAATGCGCCCGATGTGCTCGCGGGACCGTCTGACGTTGACGCTGGGACGATTCCCGACGCACAGGCGTTGGGGCTGCAGGACCTCCACCCGGCAGTTTCGGCCCGCCAACAGAGGCAGCGCGGCGGGGCAGCCGAGGCGCACGCGACGCTTCAGAGCTTTCTCGCTGAACGCGGTCAACGCTACCACCGCGAAATGAGTGCGCCGGGCACGGCGTGGCGGTCCTGCTCGCGGCTAAGCGCCTATCTCGCGACAGGCGCCATTTCGATGCGCGAAGTCGTGCAGCGGGCGCGTGCCGATGAACGCCTGCCGCGCCGCGCGGCCAGCGCCTTTATGAGCCGACTCCACTGGCACTGCCACTTCATGCAGAAACTCGAGTCGCAGCCGTCGATCGAACACCGCTGCTTCAATGCCGCCTACGAGGGCTTGCGCAATGGCGGCAATGCCGAGTCTTTGTACGAGGCCTGGTGCACGGGGCGCACGGGCTTTCCATTTGTCGACGCCTGCATGCGGTCCCTGCAAGCCACAGGCTGGATCAACTTCCGCATGCGCGCGATGCTCGTGTCGTTCGCGGCTTACGACCTTTGGCTCGACTGGCGGCTGTTTCGCGACGTCCTCGCGCGCCAGTTCATCGACTATGAACCGGGCATACATATCTCTCAGATCCAGATGCAGAGTGGCACGACGGGTATCAACACACCGCGCATGTACAACCCCATCAAGCAGGGTTGGGACCACGACGCCAACGGCGACTTTATTCGTCGATGGGTGCCCGAATTGGCCAATGTGCCGGCACCTTTTGTGCACGAGCCCTGGAAGTTGACGCCGATGGAGGCCGAGGCGGCGGGCCTCGCACTGGGCGTCGACTACCCCGAGCGAGTGGTTGATCATGCGGCGTCGGTGCGCGAAGCGCGGCAGCGCATCGGTGCCGTGCGCCGGTCCGCCGAGCACCGCGGTGAGGCTGAGCGCGTATTCGAGCAACACGGCAGCCGCAAGAGCTCCCGGGACCGCATGTCGAACGGGACCTACCGCAAGCGGCGCACCGGCGGCAGCGATGCGCCGCGGTTCGATGCGCCCAATGAAGACGACAATCAGCGTGATCTCTTTGATTAGCCGCTGGCGTGGCTTACCCTCGTGCTGGCTTGGGCAGGGGAGATTTCAATGCGCGTCATGAGCTTTCGTCACGGTGATGTGGACAGCTTCGGCGTTGTCACGGCCGCGGGCGTGATTGACACGGGCGCTCGCCTCGCTGCGCGGTACGGCACGTTGCGCGATGTCATCGCGGCCGACGCCCTCGACACGCTGCGCGACATGTCGCAGGACTACACAGCCGATTACTCGCTCGAGGACATCACGTTCCTGCCACCCGTTCCCGCACCCGAGAAGATTATTTGCGTCGGCATCAACTACCGGCCGCACATCGAAGAGACGGGTCGCGAGCCGCCCGCGCACCCACTTCTGTTCGTCCGCTTCCCGGGCAGCCTGACGGGACACAATGAAGCGCTCGTGGTGCCGTCGCTGTCACACCGGCTCGACTACGAGGGCGAGCTGGCCGTTGTCATCGGTCGTGCGGGCCGACACATTCCGGCACGGGGTGCCCTGCGTCATGTCGCGGGCTACGCCTGCGTCAATGACGGCAGTGTTCGTGATTACCAGCGCCACACGTCCCAGTTCACGCCCGGCAAGAACTTTCAGGCCAGCGGCAGCTTCGGACCCTGGCTGACCACCGCGGATGAGGTCGGCGACCCCGCTTCGCTCACACTTGAGACCCGACTCAACGGCGACGTCATGCAGTCGGCCTCGGTGGACGACCTCGTGTTCGACATTCCTGCGCTGATCGCCTACATCTCATCGTTCGCCGAGCTGACGCCGGGTGACGTGATCGTCACGGGTACGCCGGGTGGTGTGGGCTACGTACGCAAGCCGCCCGTCTATATGAAGGCCGGTGATGTCGTCGAGGTTGACGTTTCAGGCGTCGGGGTGCTGCGCAACCGCGTGGTCGAAGAGGTCAATACACTCGACAGTGGGAGCTTCCGCGTCGACGAGTCGGATCACGAAGAGGTCTCGGAGGCATGACGACAATCGAACAGGGCGAGTCCCGCACACGCACGGAAGACGCCCGGCTGATCACAGGACAAGGCGCCTATCTCGACGATGTGGCGCTCGATAATCCCGCCTGCCTTCGTTTCTTGCGATCGCCCGCGGCCGCGGCGCATATTCGTAGGCTCGACACCACCGTCGCAGCCGACATGCCGAGTGTGCTGGGTGTGTTCACTATCGCCGACCTCGATGCCGCGGGGGTGCGCGATGTGCCCGCGTCGGAGGTTTCTGCAACGCCCTGGCATGCCGGGCATGAGGCCGTGGGTCAGCCGCCGCTGGCGCGCGACTATGTACGCTACGAGGGTGAACCGATCGCGGCCGTCGTGGCCGAGTCGCGGGCCGCAGCTGATGCGGCGCTCGAGGCCATCGAGCTCGTGCTCGACGAGTCGGCGCCCGTGGCGTCCATGACGCAGGCGCTAGCCGATGGCGCGCCGCTCGTGCACCGAGACGTGCCCGCCAACGTGCTCGGTGTACTCGGGCAGGGCGACTCAGCGGCCACGGATGCCGCGTTTGAGTCAGCGGCGCGTGTGGTGACGCTCGACCTCGTCAACAATCGATTGGCGCCCTGCGCGATCGAGCCGCGCGGTGCTGCAGCGACGTTCGATGCCGAAACCGGCGACTACGTGCTTTACCAGGGCTGCCAGGGCGTACATTCGCTCAAGGCCCGTGTTCTTGAGGCCACGCCCATCGAACCGGAGCGACTCCGCGTCGTGTGCCCCGACGTCGGTGGCGGCTTCGGGCTCAAGATGTTCTTGCAGTGTGAAACGCTGAGCGTCCTGCACGCCGCGCGTACGACAGGGCGACCCGTGAAATGGGTGGCCGATCGTCGCGAGAGCTTTCTCTCGGACCTGCATGGCCGCGATCATGAGACGCGCGCCGAGCTAGCGCTCGATAACGACGGCACATTCCAGGCGCTGCGCGTGCACATCGATTCCAACGTGGGTGCCTACCAATCGCAGGCCGGCGCGATGATCGCCTGGATCGGTGCCTACATGACGACGGGCTGCTACACGATCCCGGCGGCGCACGCGCGCGTCCGGGTGATCATGACCAACACCGTGCCCGTCGACGCTTACCGGGGCGCGGGGCGCCCCGAGGCGGCCTATCTCATCGAGCGCTTGGTCGACAAGGCGGCTCGTGAGGTCGGCCTCGCACCCGACGAGATTCGACGGCGGAACTTCATTCAGCCGGACGCGTTTCCTTACCGCGTGCCGACGGGCCAAGTCTATGACTCCGGCGAGTACGAGCGTCAGATGGATCTCGCGCTGTCGCGCAGTGACTGGCAGGGTTTCGCATCACGACGCGATGCTTCCGCGGAGCGCGGCCTGTTGCGCGGCATCGGGTTGTCCTATTACGTCGAGATCTGCGCGGGTTACGGCAATGAGGAAGTCGATCTCCACTTCGGCACCGACGGTCAGCTCACCGTGCGCGTCGGCACACAGTCGACGGGGCAGGGCCATGAAACGGCTTACGCGCAACTGGCCGCGCGTGAGCTGGGGATCGGCGTCGATGCCGTACGGGTGTTGCAGGGCGACACGCGTCTCATTCGCTCGGGGGTGGGCACGGGCGGGTCACGCACGATGGCCATCGGTGGTTCTGCGCTCATCCGTGCCTGTGCGCACTTGCGTCACGCGGCCTGTGCTCAGGCGGCGGCCATGGCGGATGTTGATGCGACCACGGTTGTCTTCGCCGACGGCATGCTCGACGCGGGCGGGACCGCCCTGTCGCTTGCCGATGTCGCGCAGGCCTCGTACGACGACGCGACGCGGGCCGAAGCCGTTGCACCCGGTCTGGCCGTGACGGCCGAGTTTGAGCCAGAGGCAGGCACGTTCCCGAACGGCTGCCACATCTGCGAGGTCGAGATCGATCCCGAAACGGGTCATGTCGATATCCAGCGCTACACGGTGCAGGACGATTTCGGCAACGTGATCAACCCGCTGTTGCTCGAGGGGCAGGTGGTTGGCGGTGTCGCGCAGGGCCTGGGCCAGGCGCTCATGGAACGCGCCCTGTACTCGACCGACGACGGCTTGCTGCTCAGTGACTCGTTCATGGGCTACGCCATGCCCAGCGCCGAGGACATGCCCAATCTCGACTTCGCGCACAGTCCTGTGCCGTCGCCGCGCAACCCGCTGGGTCTCAAGGGTGCGGGTGAGGCCGGCACCATTGGCGCGCCGCCCGCGCTCGTCAATGCCGTCGTCGATGCACTTTTCGACTCGGGTGTTGACCACATCGACATGCCTGTGTCGGCTGCTGCTGTGTGGCACGCGCTTAACCCGGGCGCGCGACAGCGCGAACGCGAGGCCGCATGATGATGCGCGGCGCGTCTGTCTTGCTTGGCACGGTGATGATTGCGGCGTGTGCGACGCCCGTCGCAGACCACGTTGCCGAGCCCAAGGTGCCGGGACCCGCGCGGGTCACGCTGGAACGAACACTGGGTGCGATTTGCGCCATCGATGGTCCTGTCGCGGGACTCGAGTGCACGTACCCGGCGCCATCCTCGGTCGCGCGCAACGCGATGATCGAGGTCAACTCTAATGCCGACATCATCGCCGACCGGCTCGACGCCACGCCGTCACTGGGGCCGCTGCACGGCGTGCCCGTCGCGCTCAAAGACAACATCGAAACGGGCGACTGGATGCGAACGACGGCGGGTTCGCTGGCGCTCATTAACCACCGCGCTGCAAGGGACGCACATCTCGTTACGCGCCTGCGCGATGCGGGCGTCGTCATCGTCGGCAAGACGAACCTCAGCGAGTGGGCAAACTTTCGTTCCACGCAATCTGTCAGCGGCTGGAGTAGCGTGGGCGGGCAGACTCGCCACGCGCTTGACCCCGCGCGCAACCCCTGTGGCTCATCGAGTGGCTCGGCGGTCGCCGTTGCCACGGGCATCGTGCCGCTGGCCGTGGGTACCGAGACCGACGGCTCGATTATCTGCCCCGCGTCAATTAATGGCATCGTCGGCATCAAGCCCACGTTGGGTCTCGTCAGTCGCTCGGGCATCGTCCCGCTGTCGTTGTCGCAGGACACGGCCGGGCCCATGGCGCGCGATGTGAAGAGCGCGGCCTTGCTGCTGGCCGCCATGGCGGGCACCGACCCCGATGACGCGGCGACACAACGCATCCCCGAGGGCCTGCTGCCGCTAACCCCCGACTTTCGCGACGACGCCCTGGCTGGAAAGCGTATCGGTGTGCTGCGCAGCTACGGTGGCGCGGGCAATGTCCCCGCCGTGGAGGCCGCCTACACACGATCGCTGGCCCGGCTCGAGGCGGCGGGAGCCGTGCTCGTTGATCCCATTGAGATCGACACGACGGGCATGGGCGCGGCGGAGTACGCCGTGCTGTTGCACGAGTTTCGCGACGACCTCGACGCCTACCTCGAGGCGCGGCTTATGATTCCCGATTCACTGGCAGAGCTCATCGCTTTCAATGAGGCCAACGCCGATGCCGTGATGCCGCACTTCGGGCAGGAGATCTTCCTGGCCGCGGAGGCCACGGGTGGGCGCGCCGCGCCCGAGTATGCCGAGGCTTTGGCCCGTTCGAAATCGATCTCGCGCGGCGGCCTCGACGGTGCCTTCGACACGCATGAACTCGATGCGATTGTCGCGCCGTCCAACGGACCGGCCTGGCCCACGGACTACGAGAACGGCGATGGCTTTAGCGTCGGCTCGTCGTCGCTGGCCGCGGTCTCGGGCTACCCGTCGATCACCGTGCCCGCCGGCGCCGCCGCCGGCCTGCCGCTTGGTCTGTCGTTCATCGGCCTCGAGTGGCATGATCGCGAAATCGTCGAGTTCGCGTTCGCATTCGAACAAGTCCGCAAGGACTGACACCCCGATCATCATCCAGCACGGGCTGCGGTATGCTGACCGCAGTGGGAGCTTTTTCATGACGGCATTACGTTACATCACGATTTCGGCTGCGTTGTTGCTGCTCGCGTCCTGCGGTGGCGGCGGCGGTGGCGGTGGCGGCAGCACGCCGCCGCCAACGGGGGGCGGTGGTGGCGCACCCCCGGCGCCGAGTCCTGTCGACACCTTGCGCGATAGCCTCGAGGGTTTGTCACTAAGCGCGTTCTACGATGTGTCGTACAAGGCGCTGCTGGCACGCGACCCGGAACAGGTGGTCTCGCTCGGTCTCGAGGATGACATCGACGTCGCCGGTCAGCTCAACAATCTGTCTCGCGACTACGCGCTTGAGACGATCGCGATGCACGGTGTCGTGCGCGACGCGCTCAACGGCTACGACCGGTCCGCACTGGCACCTGCCGACCAGATCACCTGGGACGTGTACGCCTGGTACCTCGACAGCGTCATCGACGATGAGCCGTTCATCGACTACCACTTCCTCGCGACCTATTCGCTGATTGGCGAACAGAACCAGACGCAGCGGTTCTTTGCCGATATCCAGCCGTTCGAAAATGAGGCCGACGCCGAGGCTTATCTCGCACGACTGCGCCGCGTCGATGACAAGTTCTTCCAGCTCACGCAGCGGCTGACGGCGTCGCGCGATGCGGGCATCGTGGAACCGGCGTTGACGATGAACGTTGCGATTCAGGGTCTCGATGAGACTCTCGCATTCTCGCTCACGGGCAACCCGTACTTCACGACCTTCAATGCCAAGATCGGTGCGCTGGCGGGGGTGACGAGCCTGCGTAAGAACGAGCTCCGGGACGAGGCACTCAACGCCGTCGGCGGCAGCGTAATTCCCGCCTATCAGAACCTGCGAAGCACGCTGGCCACGCTCGTGACCTCGGCGCCGGCTGAAATCGGTGTGGGGCAGTACCCGCAGGGAGAGGCGTTCTACGCCGAGCGCCTGGCTTACTTCACGTCGAGCTCGCTGACGCCGGCCGAGGTGCATCAGCTTGGCCTCGATGCGCTCGTCGGAATTGGTGCGGCGCTGGCGGACCGGTTTGCGACGCTCGGCTATCCGGCTGCGGAACCTTTGGCCGAATCGATCGAACGCGTGTCCACGGACGGCGGTGTCGTGGCCGCAGCCGATGCAGTTGCCGTGTACGAGGCGCTCATCGACGCGGCGCGCGACGACATGGTGGGTTCGTTCAATGTGTTTCCCACAGCCGACGTGGTGGTTATTGGCGGGCCAACGGGCGGCTTCTACATCCGTCCCTCGCTCGACGGGTCGCGGCCCGGCGCGTTTTACGCGAGCACTGTCAATGACGTGCCCGCGTTCACGATGCCGACGTTGACCTATCACGAGGCGTTGCCCGGGCATCACTACCAGATCGCGCTTGCCATGGAGCAAGACGTACCCCTGTTCCGCAAGGTCGTGGGCGCGACGTCGTACATTGAGGGCTGGGGTCTTTACGCCGAGCGCGTGGCTTCCGATCTTGACTGGTATGCCGGCGACATCTATGGCGATGTGGGTCGCCTGCATTTCGAGGCGCTTCGTGCGGCCCGGCTGGTCATCGACACGGGCATCCACGCCTTCGGGTGGAGTTTCGACGAAGCGACCGACTTCGGTGTCGAGAACGTCGGCTCGACGCTGGGCGGTGCACAGGGTGCTGCGGCTCGCTACAGCGTGTGGCCCGGACAAGCCACGGCGTATTACGTTGGTCTTCTGAAAATTCTCGAGCTGCGCGAACGCGCGCAGACAGAGCTCGGTGGCGACTTCAATCTGGCCGCATTCCACGATGTGGTTGTCGGCAGTGGTGCCGTGCCGCTCGACGTGCTCGAGATCATCGTCGACGACTGGATCGCGTCCCAGCTCTAACGCGAACGCTCACCAGGGCAGGGGGTAGCCCTCTGCGTGCCAGAAGCTGCCCGTCGTGGTGAGGTCAAGGGCATCCATGCGTTCGATAAGCCCGCGCGCGGCATCCGCTGCGTCGATGCCGCGGCCGCCGGTCATGCGCGTGGCGACGAGTCCGGGGTGCAGGAGTGCGACGGCGATCCCGCGACCGCGCAGGTCGTGGGAGAGATTCTTGCCGACCATGTTCACGGCCGCTTTCGACACGCGGTAGCCGTAATTGTTGCCCGAACCATTGTCGTCAATAGAGCCGACGCGGCTCGAGACGATGCCAACACGTGCGCCCGGAGACAGGACGGGCACCAATGCGCGGATGATACGCAGCGGCCCCAGCGTGTTGACCTCGAACTGGCGCCGCATCGCGTCGAGCGAGAGACTTTCGAAGTGATCGCTCTCGAGAATCCCGGCGTTGTGGATCACAAGGTCGGGTGGCGTGTCGGCAATGACGTCTGCAAGGTGGTTTGCCGCAATGTCATCGGTGACATCGACATCGTCAATGATCCGTGCGCCGATCTGCGCCAGTGCCGGGTCCGAAGTGCGCACGGTGCCGATCACCCGGTCGCCGCGCTCCACGAGTTGGCGCAGGAGCTCGCGGCCGATGCCGCGACTTGCACCCACGACCAGCGCCGTACTCATGTTGCGTCGGGTGCTGCGTCTGGCAGCAGCGCGAGGGCGCCCGCGACGTAGTCTTCCAGCTTCTTCCAACCGCCCTCACTCGTGCGCCCCAATCGGACGACGACGAGGTCGTGTTCGGGGGCGACGATTATGAACTGACCGAGGTGGCCCGAGAAGTAGTAGAAGGCTGGGTCCGCCTTGTAGTTCATCCAGGTCGAGTAACCGTAGTAGTCCGTGGCGCGCGGGGTCCGCATGCGCTCGATGAAGCCCGCGTCGATGAGCTGTCGGCCGTCCCAGTTGCCGTCCTGCAACAGGAGTTGGCCGAGCTTCGCGTAATTGCGCGCATTGGTGTTGATGCAGCAATAGGCGAGCTCCATGCCTTCGCCGTCGATGTGCCAGACCGCGTCATCGTTCATGCCCAACGGCTGCCACAAGGTCTCGGACAGGTAGTCCGACAGCGTGGTGCCGGGTCGTGCGCGCTCGAGTGCACGCGACAACGACACCGCGAGCAGCTGCGTGGACGCGCTCGAGTAATAGAAGTGGGTTTCGGGTTCGTGCGAGAAGCGGCCCCCAAGTACAAACGACTCGACGTCGTCACCGTAGAGCAATTCGACGGTCGGACTGAAGGGGCTGTAGTAGTGCTCGTCCCAGTCGTAACCCGAGGTCATCGTCGACAGGGAGCCGAGCGTAGCCTTCTGCCCCATCGGGTCATCGGAAAACTCGGGCAACAGTGCCGTCAGCGGTTGCTCAAGGTCGCCGATGATGCCGTCTTCCAAAGCCCGACCGACGAGCAGCGTCAGCACGGTTTTCGCCATCGAAAACGAATTGGTGCGGCTGTTGGCCGCGTAGCCCTGGAAGTACTGCTCCGCGAGCAGCTTGCCCTGGTGAACCACGAGGAATGCGACCGCATCTCCGTCGACGAGTGACGTCGCGAATGCGTCGGGCAGCGCGTCGCGGTAGTCGGGATGCAGCGGCCAGGGCTGCGCGTCACCTGCGTCAATATTGCGGGTGTCGAATACCGTGTGATCGTCGATGTTGGCCGTCGCGTGGCCGGCCAGATACGTGCGGGCGAGTGCCGTAAAGATGTAGCCGTGCCCGGACAGCAGCAGGGCAAGGCTCGCAATGACGGGCAGCGCGCCAAGCCCGAGGATGAATTTTTTCATCGCACGAGCTTAGCAGACACTGCCTTGTGCTCAGAACCGGTAGAGCACCCCGACCGAGAGCATTGAGACGTCGGTGTCATCGAGATCGTAGACCTCGTACTCGCCGCGCACCTCGAGCGGACCAAGGCCGAACGCGGCGCCGATGCCGTAGCCCAGATCGGTACCGTCGTCATCGGCGTCGAAGCCCGCGAGAGCGGCCTCAGCTTCCCAGGCGATCACACCCAGCTTGCCGTAGAGGTCGATGAGCCCGGCGTTGAAGGTCGCGATGCCCCAGGCGTTGATGCCTGTCGTGTCGACGGTTAGATCGTCTCCTAGTATATCGATTTCTGGTTGTCCGAAATCGACGTAACCCGCTTCGAGCGCGATGTCGAAGAAGGGCAGGTCGAAGGTGTAGCCCGCGAAGATCTTGGTTGCCGTGTCGTCTTCGTCGAAGCTCGACGGGACGCCGGGTATACCCGTGTCGCCGAGTTCTGCTTCGATGGTTGCGCCACCGGCGCCCGCGCCGATGTAGAAACCCGAGTCTGCGGCGGCCAAGCCGGGGACCAGCAGGCAGGCCAGCCCGGCGCCCGCAATTCGCAGATGTCGCTTGATGTTCATTGCCTAACTCCTTGTTGGTGCGGCGTAGATGCCGACCATGGCTGCGATACTGCCGGCTTCCTGTTGCGGTGCCGTGACGCCGGTCTCGTTTTACGTGGCCGCGAATCATCTAACTGTCACAGCGATTTGTCATACTCTAGATCAGTAACGTCGCTTGCGCGGCGTGAACAAGAACAAAGACGACAGGTTCCGGGAGAGACCATGTACGCCACCTTTTCGCGCCGCATCGCGGCAGCTCTACTGTTATGCATCGCACTGACCGCCGGCCGTGCACAGGCACAGGACCTCGTGATCTCGGGTGTCGTTGACGGCCCGCTGCCGGGCGGTGTGCCCAAGGCCGTGGAGCTCTATGCGGTCAATGACATTGCGGATCTGTCCGCCTGGGGTGTGAGCTCAGCCAACAACGGTAACGGTGCCACCGGTGCGCCCGAGTTTGTGTTCCCCGCGGTCGCCGTGTCGGCGGGCAGTTTTGTCTATCTGGCGTCGGAAAGCAGCAACTTCGAGGCGTTCTTCGGTTTCGCCCCCGACTACGTGAGCAACGCGGCGTCGATTAACGGTGACGACGCCATCGAGTTGTTTCAGAACGGACTCGTCGTCGATGTCTTCGGTGAGGTGACCGTGGACGGCAGTGGTCAGCCCTGGGAGTACCGCGACGGCTGGGCCTACCGCATCGCGGAGACAGGACCCGATGGCACCACGTTTGTGCTCGCGAACTGGACCTTTAGTGGGCCGGACGCGCTCGACGGCGAGACCACGAATGATACGGCCGCAACGCCATTCCCGATCGCGACCTACAGTAATGCGGGCGGCGACGCCGCGCCCGCCGTCATCGCGACGAGCCCGAGCAACGGCGAAACGGGCGTTGCGGCGGACACAGCGATCACGGTTCAGTTCAGCGAGCCCGTGCTCGTGTCCGCATCCGCATTTGCACTGACCTGCACGGACACGGGCGCACGCAGCCTGTCACCGTCCAGCGCCGACAGCACGCTCTTTACGCTCTCGATTGCCGGCGAGCTGGCCGACGGCGAGTCCTGCACACTCCTGGTCTCGGCCGCCGCCGTGACCGATATCGATGCCGACGATCCGCCCGACAATCCGGCCGGCGATACCAGCGTCACATTCACCGTGGCGCAAGCCGGCATCAGCGGCGTCATCATCAATGAAATTCACGCCGATCCTGATTCTGGCCAGGGCGATGCCAACGGCGATGGCACGCCGCAGTTCTCGCAGGACGAGTTTGTCGAAATCGTGAACACTACCGGCGCCGCGCTCGACGTGTCGGGCTGGGGTCTTGCGGATGGCTTCACCACACGCCACGTGTTCCCTGCAGGCACAGTCATCGAAGACCAGTGCGCGATCGTCGTGTTCGGCGGCGGCACCCCTACGGGCAGCTTCGGTGGCGCCCAGGCGCAGGTCGCCAGTGGCGGCTCGCTGGGCCTCAACAATGGCGGGGACACAGTCACAGTGTCGACGCCTTCGGGCGTCGTCGCGGCCAGCGAAAGCTACGGCAGTGCCGGCGGTGCCAACCAATCGTTGACCCGCGCGCCAGACCTCACGGGTGACTTCGTACAGCACCTGTCCGTCGCCGATGCACGATTCTCTCCGGGCACGACGCTTGACGGCACGCCGTTTGCGGGATGTGCGCCGGCAGTGCCCACGGTGACGGTCGCGCAAGTGCAGGGCGATGGCCCGGCAACCCCGCTTGCGGGCCAGACCGTGCGAGTCGAGGGTGTCGTCACGGGCGACTTCCAGGACGGTGATCCAGACAACACGCGCAACCTGCGCGGATTCTACCTGCAGGACCTCGTTGCCGATGGCAATGCCGCCACGTCGGATGGCGTCTTCGTATTCGATGGCAGCAACCCGGGGCTCGATGTGGCCGTCGGTGACCGCGTTGCTGTCACCGGTAATGCCGTCGAGTTCTTTGGTGAGACGCAGATCGCGGCGTCCGGCGTGGAGCTGCTCGGAACAGCTTCGTTGCCGGCGCCCGCGCTGATCACGCTGCCGAGCGCAGCCGTGCTCCTGGGTGAGGATGGCGAGTACATTCCCGACCTCGAGGCTTTCGAAGGGATGCTGGTCGAGATTGCCGGGCCACTCGTGGTTACGGATCTGTTCAACCTCGACCGTTTTGGCGAGATGCACCTCGTCGCCGGTGGCCGCCCGCAGCAGTTTACGAACATCAATGCGCCCGACGCGGTGGCGCTCGACGCGTATCTTCAAGACCTGGGTAGTCGCAGCGTCATGCTCGACGACGGTCAGTCGGTACAAAATCCCGACCCGATCCGCTACCCGCCGCCGGGCCTGCCCAATACGACGGGTGCCGTCGTGCGCAGCGGTGACACGGTAACGGGTCTTGTCGGCAACCTGCGTTTCAGCCGCGGCAGCGGCGGCTCTGGGGACGCTCTGTACCGGCTCATGCCCACTGGGGAGCCGCAGTTTTCGCCCGACAATCCGCGGCCCGAAGTGCCCGCGGTTGCGGGTGCGCTGCGCGTCGCCGCACTCAATGCGCTCAATTTCTTCACGACGATCGATGAGCCCGGCTCGAGCTGCGGTCCGTCGGCCATCGGTTGCCGGGGCGCGGACAACGCGCTTGAGTTTGAGCGTCAGCTCGCGAAGCTCGTGTTGGCCGTGACCGCGATTGACGCCGACGTAATCGGGCTCATCGAGATTGAGAACAATGCCGAGGCGTCGCTTGCGGTACTCGCGGGCGCGCTCAACGACGCCGCGGGCGCCGAGGACTGGGACTACATCGCCACCGGTACCATCGGTGGCGACGCGATCAAGGTCGGCCTGCTGTTCAAGTCGGCCGAGGCCACGCCCGTGGGGGATTTCGCGGTGCTCGATTCGAGTGTTGACGCGCGTTTCATCGACACGCGCAACCGGCCCGTGCTCGCGCAGACGTTTCGTGACGTCGAGACCGCGGGCCTGGTCACGATTGCCGTGACGCACTTGAAGTCCAAGGGCTCGGCCTGCGACGACATCGGCGACCCGAATACGGGCGACGGTCAGGGCAACTGCAATCTGACGCGCACGAGCGCGTCACTGGCAACGCTCGACTGGCTCGCGACTGACCCGACGGGAAGCGGCAGCGACAACGCCATAGTGATCGGTGACTTCAACGCTTACCTGCGTGAGGATCCGCTCGAGGCGTTCCGGGATGCGGGCTGGAGTAATCTGCTCGAGGTATTCGTTGGCCCTGATGCCTACACCTTTATCTTCGACCGCCAGCTCGGTGCGCTCGATCACGCGGTGGCCTCGCCGTCGCTGGCGACGCAGATCGTCGACACGGCGATTTGGCACAGCAACACCGATGAAGCGGACGCCGTCGACTACAACCTCGATTTCGGTCGCAACCCGAATATCTATGATGGGACGTCGCCGGCGCGTGCCTCGGACCACGACGCAGTCATCGTGGGGCTCGAGCTGATGGGTGACCTTGACGGCGACGGCGTCGAGAACTCGAGCGACCTGTGCCCGGCCACCGTGATCCCCGAATCGGTGCCCGCGATCGAGCTCGGCGCGGGCCGGTTTGCGCTTGTCGATGGCGATGACATTTTTGATATCGGCGAACCGAACCCGTTTGGCACCGTGCCGTTGCGCGCATCGGACCTGGGTGGCTGTTCCTGCAGCCAGATCCTGGATGCGCTGGGTGACAGCAGCGACCAGCGTGACTTTGGCTGCGAGATCTCGACGCTCTCGCGGTGGCGGTCCACGCTGCAGCCGGCGGGCCGCGGCGCACGCCGCTAGGGCGACTCTCAGGTTGCGCGGCGGCTCAGGCCGCCGCGCGTTTCCCGAACGTGGTGGCGAGCAGCAGCGGCGGCACCACGATGAGTGCTGCGATAGCCGCGGTTACGCCCGGATTGGCGAACGCGAGACCGCTGTTCGGGAACCAGGCCGCGCCATAGGCGTACAGGCCGAAGTGGATCAGCAGCGCGCCAAGCGACGCTGCGAATGCCGCCACCACGGATGGGCGCCGTGACAGCACGCCGGCGATGAGCGGCGGCGTCGCCGCAACCGCAAGACCGTAAACACCCACCTGTCCGAACACGCCTAGCAGTCGGGGCGGGTTCAGGTTGATCAGGTAGGCCGCCACGGCAATCACAACGAGTACAACATGGCTCGCGCGCATCGCGAGCTTCATGCGTCCGGCTTCATCGAGACCTGCACGCAAATGCTCCGGCAGCACGTTGAGCACGAGATCGTTGGCCGTAATCGTCGACAGTGAGACAAGCAGTCCGTCGAGTGTCGACATCGCTGCGGCGAGCAGCACCACGGCGATGATCGTGAACATCCATTCGGGGAACATCGTCTGCAGGTAGGCGGTCATGACGAGGTCCTGGCGGAACGCGCCAGTTGCCGGATCGATGAGGGCACTGTCGGGCACCACGAGGGGGGCCGCGAAACCGACGGTTACGAGCAGCAGGAACAGCGCGAATACGACCGTGAAAACGGTGAGGTACTGGCGCACGGCGCGATCGTCGCGTACGTAGAGCGCCTTGGTCAGGATGTGCGGCTGACAAACGACGACGGCGCCGATGACGAAACCCGCGACGTAGTTTGAAAACACGTTGTTGAACAAGGCGCCGTCGGGGTTCACCGCCATGAGGAGCGTGGGCTCGGCATCTCGCAGCCGCTCCAGAAAACCTGGCCCGTCGGCGGTGGCGATGAGCGAGATGGAGCCAAGCACAAGAATTGTCACGCCGATCATGAGGGTGCCCTGCAACATGTTGGTGAGCACATGCGCGTAGGTGCCGCCGATAAACACATAGCCCGTCACGAAAACGAGCGTGATGGCCAGCGCGACTGCATTGGAGACGCCCAGCAGCGGCTGCATGACAATCGAAATACCACCCACGAGCAGCACGACGAACGCGAAAGACAACAGCGTGAGCACCGAGAAGAACAGCGCGAATCCGGGTGAGCCGTAGCGCTTGCCGATCCAGTCGGGAATGGTCAGTGCACCCGACTCGGCGCCGATCCTTCGGAAACGAAACGACAGGAAGTA
The DNA here is from genome assembly GCA_039821605.1 of Pseudomonadota bacterium. GTDB lineage: Bacteria > Pseudomonadota > Gammaproteobacteria > Steroidobacterales > Woeseiaceae > CALBPI01. The sequence continues at coordinate 494,584 of JBCBNV010000002.1, forward strand.
GAGCATCGCGCAGAAGCCGATGCCAAGTCCCACGACCATGTGGAACCAGGCGCCAAGCCCGTCGACGTAGACGAAACCCGGGTTGATGATGAAGGTCGCGGCAGAGGCCGTGCTCGCGGCCAGCGTGATGCCGACAACGAGCGGTGACATATCGCCGCCACCGATGGCGAAACTGCCAAAGCCCCGCGTCTTGCGGAAGCCGACCCAACCCAGCCATGCCGTGCCGACGAGGTAGAGCGCGAACAGCGCCCAGGCCATGATCACTTGAGCGTTTCCAACTGATCGACGAGCGCCATCACGGCCTGGATCTGCTTGCCGTTGCGTGTGGCGTAGTCGGCCCCCGTGTAGCCCCACCAGTCCCAGCAACCGAGCGGGTTGAGCGGGCTCGACGCGACTTGCGGGTAGACGATAATGAGTTCATTGGCGTCGGCCCAGCGATTGAAGCCCGCGCCTTCGATGAACGCATCGCCGATAAACTCTCGGCCCTGGCGGCAGCCGTGAAACGTGATGTGGACGCGGCAGGCGCGCTCGCGGCAAATCGGCGGGATGTAGGCAACCCCCGTTTCAGCCAGACCGGCCGCCGCCGATTGCCTGAGCTCGACGTATTCACCGGCCGGCTTCTCGGCCGGCGAGTTCATCACGCTGCCGACCGTATTGCTCAGGATCTGCTCGGCGGCGTCATAGCGGCAGGCCTGCAGGTACGGTTCGCGAAACTCGCTGCAGGCCACGCCAGTATCCCGGGTGGGAAAGCCATGTGCCGCCGGCACGCCGCGGCTGAAACTGCCGCCCGCGCCAAAGGCGTTGTAGAAGTCCAGGGCTGCCACGACGACCTCGGGGGCGACTGTCGTGTCGCGCTCGCCGTGGAACAGCCACACGCCATCACCGGCGAGCTGATCCAGTGGTGCAATGTCGCCTGCCGCTGCGGCGTCGCGAGCCGCTGCGACCAGCTCGGCCAGGTCGAGCCCGTCGCCCTTGATGCACGGTCCCAGGGCGCGCCCGAGACTGCCCAAAGCACAGTTCCACGGACCGGCCGCGATGATGCCGACGCCGTCGATGCGATCCGAGTGCGCCAGGTGCACGAGCCCCGCTGCGTAGCCCCCGGACGAGATGCCCGAGACGCTCAGGCCATCGCGGAAGATTCGAACCCCGGTGTCCCTTTCCGCTGACGTCACGCATCCCGACACGATTACGGCAAGCGCGAGAAAACAGGCCCGCCTCATGGCAGTCGCTCCAGAAACCGATCAATGGCTGCGAGGCTCTCAGGTTCGTCGAGCAACGGCACGTGCCCGCGGTTCGCGATCTCCAGGGTTTCGAGGTCGGGCTTCATGTCGCGCATGCGCTCGATCGTGGCACGCGACAGGATGTCCGAGTGTTCGCCACGCAGCATGAGCACGGGAATGCGCGACAACGCGGCGAACGACGCCCAGGGGTCTTGCTCCGTGGCGCCGACTTCGCGCAGGGCGACACCGATGTTGGGATCGGCATCGATGACGGGCACGCCGTCATCGTTCTCACGAAAACCGCGTCGTGCCAGCCGCAGCCACATGGCATCGTCGAGATCGCGCATCGACTCGCCGTAAACGTTGCGCGCCTGTTCGGCGGCGCTGACCCAGTCCGTTACGGGTTCGAGCTGGCCCGTGTAGCCCATGATGCGCGCGAGGCCCTCGGGCGCAATCTCGCAGCCGACATCGTTCAGTATGATGCCGGCAACCCGCTCGGGCTCTTGCGCACCCATGGTCATCGACATGAGGCCGCCCAATGATGTGCCGATGAGCACGGCGCGATCGACGGCGAGCGTGTCCATGAGGGTCCAGATGTCGCGCACATAGGTGTCCGGGTGGTAATTGCGCCAAACCGGGTCGCGCGCCGAGAAACCGCGGCCGCGCAGGTCGGGCGTGATCACGCGACGCGCCGGTGCAATGTGCGGTGCCAGGTCTTCGAAGTCGCGGCTGTTGCGGGTCAGGCCCGGCAGGCAGATGACCGGGCAACGCGCGGCGTCGCCGGCAAAGTCGCGGTAGAACAACGTCAGGTCGTCCCGGGACTGGTAGTGGTTGGTCGTTGCCGTCACGGCAGCACCTCGTCGTAGACCTTGCGCAACTCGCGCTTGAGCACCTTGCCGTTGGGATTGCGGGGCAGCGCGTCCACAAAGCGCACACCCGCGATCCGTTGTTGCTTGCCAACCCGGCTGTTGACCCAGGCCTGCAGGCCTTCGCCGTCCACGTTGCCGCGCGTCGCGACGACGGCCAGGGGAGTCTCGCCCCAGCGTGTGCTCGGTGCGCCGATAACTGCCACTTCGCGAACCGCGTCGTGGCCTGCGATGACCGACTCAATGTCGGCCGGGTAGATGTTCTGGCCGCCCGAGATAATCATGTCTTTCTTGCGGTCGACGAGGTAGAGAAACCCCTCGTCGTCGAGTTTGCCGATATCACCCGTGCGCAGCCAGCGCGCACCATGTGCATCGGTCCAGGTTGCCTCGGCATTGGCTTCGGGGCGTTTGTGATACCCCGCCATAAGCAACGGGCCCCGGCCAACGATTTCGCCGGCTTCACCCGTTGCGCATTCCCCATCGTTGTCGTCGAGAATGCGCAGCTGCTGTCCCGGGCAGGGCAGTCCCACGGACTCGGTCTTGCGGGTCATGTCCTCAGGGGTGAGGATCGTCACAAGCCCCTCGGTCAGGCCGTAGAGCTCCATGAATGCGGGACCAAGTGCGTCGACGATGCGCCGCTTGTAGGGTAGAGGCAGTGGCGAGCCGCAACACATGACGCTGTAAAGACTCGACAGGTCATGCCCTTCGAAATTCGGCACCTCGAGCATGCGCTGCAGCTGCACGGGTACGACCGTCGTGTGCGTGATGCGCGCCTGCGCAATCAGCTCGAGGCAGCGTCGCGCGTCGAAGCGCGGCATGACCACGATGGTGCCGCCGGCCAGCATGGTTGCAAGCATCGCGACCCAGCTGATGTTCGAGTACAGCCCCAGCGAACACAGCGTGCGCGCGCCCGCGTGATAGCGCAGTCCGATGGCCATGTCATAGGCCCAGGCGCTGCGTGCGCGGTGATCATGCACGATGCCCTTGGGCAGGCCCGTCGTGCCCGAGCTGTAGATAATGTTGCACTCGTCCTCAGGCGTGATGCGGACCGCGGGGGGCTCGGTGCTGGTGCCTTCGAGCCACTGCCCAAACGCTTGCCAGCCTTCGGTGGCGCCGTCGGCGGCTATGAGTCGGTCTTCGGTGCCTTCGGACAGCTCATTGCGCAGGGCATCCACGCGGGATAAATGATGCGCCGAGGCGAATACGGCCCGCGCGTCGCTGTCGGCGATCATGGTGGCGACCGCCGCGTCGCTGATGGAGACATTGAGCGGCACGGCCACAGCGCCGGCGCGGATCGTGCCGAACATTGCGAGCATCATCTGCGCGCTGTTGTCCATGAGCACGGCGACGCGTTGGCCGGGCCGCACGCCGTCACGTGCCAGGGCGTGGGCGACGCGCGCGGTCTCGGCTGCAAAGTCGCGCCAGGTCCAGCGCGCCTCGCCGACCTCAAGCGCGGGCTTGTCGGCCAGCCACTGGCCGTTGTTTTCGATGAGCTCCGGCAGCGTCGGCTGCCGCGGTGTGAACCAGGCCATGTCCCCCATCCCGAATTCAACGCCCGTTGAAGCCTATTTCAACGTTGGTTGAAAGACAAGCGACCGCTGCTACCATGCACGGATGGCAACCAAGGCACAGGCGACCCGCGAGCGCATTCTCGACGCCGCAGAAGCGTTGTTCGCGGCAGAGGGTTACGCCGCAGTGACCGTGCGGCAGATCATGAAGCGCGCGCGCGCCGATGTGGCGCTCGCCTACTACCATTTCGATTCCAAGCGCGATTTGTTCGATGCCGTCCTCATGCGCCGCGCCGAGCACCTGAATGCGGTCCGTCTCGAGGCGCTCGATGACGTGGAAGGCCGCCATCCCGACGATGCGCCGACTGTTGAAGAGATCATCGCGGCGTTCACGAATCCGCTGCTCGACCTGCTGGCCGAAGACCACGAAGCCTGGCACCACTACATGGCGCTCATTGCGCAGGTGAACAACTCGCCCGAATGGGGTGGGGAGCTCATGACGCGTTACTTCGACCCGCTGGTACGGCGCTTTATCGAGGCCCTGCGCAAGGCACTGCCGCACTGCGACGAGGCCGAGATCTTCTGGAGCTACCACTTCCTCTCAGGCGCGCTGACGTTGACCTTCGCGGAGACGGGTCGGCTCGACAATCTCTCGGACGGCGTCTGCCGTTCCTCCGACATGGCCAGCATCGCCGAGCGCATGCCGGCCTTCCTGGCCGCGGGATTCGAGCGGCTCTGCGCCCCTTCGACTAAAGACTGATTCCTCGAATACCTGCTGCGGTGCAGCATGGTTGGGTCTCAGTTTCGGCTTGTAGTTCAACCAACGTTGAAATAGGATTAATTCAGCGTTCGTTGAAAGACGAGCTTTCGCACAGGGGTCAAGGGGGGAAATCCACCATGCGAACCGCCAACCGATCGATGGTTCTGGCCGGCGCCGTTGCAACGGCGTTGTACGGTGCTGGCGCACCACAACCGCTCTATGCGCAAGACGAAGCTGTGCTCGATGAAGTCATCGTCACGGCGCAGCGCCGCGAACAAACCTTGCAGGAAGTGCCTGTCTCGGTAACCGCGTTCTCGGGCGAGGCACTCGTCGAGGCGGGTACCGTCGACATCGTGGCGCTTGCGCAGGCGACGCCCAACGTGACGCTCGAGGTATCTCGCGCCACGAACACGACGCTCACGGCCTTCATTCGCGGCGTCGGTCAGCAGGATCCTGTCGCGGGTTTCGAGGGCGGCGTTGGTCTCTACCTCGATGACGTCTACCTCGCGCGCCCGCAGGCCACGGTGTTCGACGTTTACGACGTGGAGCGCATCGAAGTGCTGCGCGGGCCGCAGGGCACGCTCTACGGCCGCAACACGATTGGTGGCGCCATCAAGTACGTCACGAAGCGGCTCTCGGATGAAACCCAGGCGAGCGTGCAGGTCAACGTCGGTACGTTCAACCAGCTCGATACCATCGTGACGGCATCGACGCCCGTTACGGACACGTTTCGCATCGGCGGCACGATTGCCTCGTTCAATCGCGACGGTTTCGGTGAAAACCTGTTCACCAACGACGAGCACTACGACAAGGCCATCATCGCGGGCCGCTTCAGCATGGAGTGGGAGCCCAGCGACTCGGTCTTCGTCCGCTTCGCCGCGGACTACAGCGATGACGACTCGAATCCCAAATCAGGCCACCGCCTGCTGCCGGGCACTACCAACGGTGAGCCCGTGCTGGGCGACGTCTTCGACACGCGTGCGGGCGTGGAGACGATTGCCACGTCCAACGCGGGCCTGCGCAATGAAGCCACCCAGGGGGGTGCCGCGCTGACCGTCGAGTGGGACATCAACGACAAGTGGACCTTCAAGTCGATCACCTCGTCGCGTGCCGACGATACGGAGACGCTCATCGATTTCGATGCGCTGCCCGTTGATGACTTCGACGCACCTGTCATCTACGAGAACGAACAGTTCAGCCAGGAATTCCAGTTCCTCTGGAACACCGATCGCATCTCTGGTGTCTTCGGGGCCTTCTGGCTCGACGCGAATGCGTTCAACGCGTTTGACGTCGTGCTTGGTCAGCTGGGCGTGACCTCGTTCACGCTGGGCGATGTCGACACGGAGAACTGGGCCGTATTTGGCGATGTCACTTACGACATCAACGACCAGTGGCGCCTCTCGGTCGGCGGTCGCTACAACAGTGACAAGCGCTCCGTGCTCATCACGCGCGAGCTGTTCCTGGGGCTGGGCTCACCGTACTTCGGCAACGACACGGCGGTCTCACTCACGGTGCCTGCGCCCGGGCTCGTGCCCACGTTTACGGGCAACCGCACGGACACGGACTTCAATCCGCGTGTGAGCCTGAGCTTCGCGCCCAATGACGAGCAAAATCTCTACGGTACCTTCAGCCAGGGCTTCAAGGGCGGCGGCTTCGACCCGCGCGGCGCCTACAACGTCCCCGGGGTCGAGGCGGGCTTCGAGCCTGAGACCGTCGACTCCTTCGAGTTGGGCGCCAAGTCGCTCTGGGCGGGCGGCAAGTTCTCGACCAATATCGCCGTGTTCTTCTCCGACTACGAGAACGTGCAGGTGCCGGGTTCGATCGGAATCGACACCAACAACGATGGCATTGACGACAGCTTTGCCGGCACGACGACCAACGCTGCCGAAGCCGAGATATCGGGTCTCGAGATCGAGGCCGCGGCGCAATTCACAGAGAGCTTCTCGGGCACCTTTGCGCTGGGTCTCATCGACGCGGACTTCAAACGCTGGATCGTCGACGGCGTCGATGTGAGCGGCGAACGCGAGTTTCAGAACACGCCCGACACGACGGCGAACCTGACACTGCGCAACGAGTGGCCGATCACCATTCGCGGTGTCGAAGGCGGGCTGGCGCTCATCGGTGCCGCCAGCTACCGCTCGGACAATACGCAGTTCGAAATCCCTGTGCCGCTCGTCGACCAGGACGCATTCACGCTCGTCGACGTGAGCCTGGTGTGGACGTCCTATGACGATCGCATTCAGGCTGGTATTCACGGCAAGAACCTGACGGACGAGGAATACCGCGTCGCGGCCTACAACTTCCCGACGCTGGGCCTCGAGGGCAACGTGTCTGCGTTCTACGGTGCACCGCTCACGGTCACGGGAACCGTACGCGTCCGTTTCTGATCCCCTGAAATCCTTCGGGATATCGAGTCACCCGGCCGGGGCTTACCCGCGCCCGGTCGGGTGACTCTTTTTTTTGCCTAGGCGAAGGTCTCCGTGAGCAGGTTCATCATCGCTTGCCAGCTAGACGGCTCGGCGGGGGGCTGTGACCTAAATCCAATTCTGTACTCGCGTCCTGAGACACTAGCGAAGCGCGCTGCAGACTGACGTCGTTGGAGCTGCTGCGTTACGATCTGGCAGTCACATCCCAAGCGGCAGGTTCATGAATCTTGAATGGCACACGTGGGTACTTGTGGTGGCCGCATCATTGGGCGCCATTTGGACTGTTATCCAGCTCTACCGTCACTTTCGTCCAAAGTCGGTACCAAACCTAAGAGAGGAGCAAGCAGCGGACTACTCGCTGAGCGTGACAGGCCAAGTCTTTCGTGCCCTATATCCTGATTGCTGGTTAGCATTTACGGACAGATACCTGTCGCCTCACGCAGGAACCGAAGAGTTCAAGCAAGTGGTCCTTCGAGTTTTGGAGGAGCACTCCGCGGGCGCTTTCGGCGGACTCGCTAATCCGATAGCTGGATTGGTAGCAAATCAGATTCACACTTTTCTTCAAGAGAGGCTCCCTGATGGGTTTCCGAGCCGGTGGGCAACTCGGAGTATCGAATGGATTATGACGGTCGATGTCGTTCATCAAGGGGACGCGATCGTTAGAAATGCAAGATTCGCAGCTCCAGATTTTGTCTATGCAAAAGTGTCTCGCCCAGATGGATCAATTGTCTACCTAGAGAATCCTGGGCAATTTAGGGTCGATCTTGGGGAAATGCACCCGGGAGACCGCTGTTCTATCGTTCTGTGGCTCGCGACGCATTATTATCCGTGGGAGTCCGATGCCACCCGAGTCTTGCATGACAATGGTCAGTCTCCAGCACACATAGAAAGACAGGGCTAGCGATCTTGTCGCTGGATCGATGAAAGAGACTCAGCATGAATGCTTACCGGACCCGACCATCGAGCCAATTCGTCGGGTGTCCATCGCGCTCTTGCGTTCTTAGCTGAAAACCTCTGTTAGTAGCTCCCGCATCGCCTGCCAGCTGCGCCGGTCCGCGTCCGCGTGATAGACGGTGCCCGCCTCGGGATTGTTGGCGCCGGGCGTTGTGAACGCGTGCGCGGTCCCGCCGTAGGCGTGGAGCTGCCAGTCGGCGCCCGCGCCGGTCATTTCTTTTGAGACCGCCAGCACGTCGTCGGGCGTGGCCATGGGGTCATCCCAGCCGTGCAGGATGAGTACCTTCGCATCGATCTTCGGTGACGGCAGGTTAGCCGCGGGCATGAACAGGCCGTGGAAGCTCACGGCCGCCCGCACGGGCAGTGCCGCGCGGGCCATGTCGAGTGCGCAAAGTCCGCCAAAGCAGAAACCGATGACCGCCGTTCGCGCGGCGTCGACCTCGAGTTGCTCGCACATCGCGGCGTGGGCTGCGGCGAGTCGTGACTGGAGAAACGCCCGGTCGTCGACAAACGGCTGCATGAGTTTGGCGTTTTCGTCGGGCCCACTGCCCAGCACACCCTTGCCGTAGAGGTCGACGGCGAAGCCCGTGTAGCCCAGCTCGGCGAGTCGGCGTGCATTGCGGCCGTCGTTCTCGCCACGTCCTGCCCAGTTGTGGCACACCATGATGCCCGGGCGCGGCCCGCCGCCAGCGTCGTCATAGGCGAACTCGGCGAGCAGCTCGGTGCCGTTGTGTTCGTAGTTAACGAATCGGGAGTTGACCGTCATGCGTGCGCTCCTGGGTTATGTCGCGCCAACATCATCGCAAAGCGGGCGCGGCAATCAAGTAATGCGGTGTTAAATGTCAGGAGATATTACAGTCGCTTACGCCGCCTTGGTGCGCGCGTTCACTAAGCCACTGATCCGTCTCACGAAGCGCGTGGTGGCACGCGCTTTGCTAACTGTCTCCAAACGCAGACAGGAGCGCGTATCGTGCGACAACTTATGACAAAACTGCTGGCAGTACTTCTGGTGCTTCCGGCAACCGCATCCGCAAGCCTTATCGAGATCAACGCGACGCCCGTGCAACAGCCATCGCTACTCACGCCGACCGAATTCCAGATTCTATTTGACGACACGTCAGGCGACGGCGTCGTCCAGGTCAACGAAGTGGTCGCCTTCTCGGGCTTCTCATTTACATCGTTATTCATGCCGGGGCAGTCAGCGACAGTGGCGTCGGGGACCGTTGCGGGCACGCCGTTCCTGGCTGGCATCTCGGGTCTGTCGGGGGAAGCCAATCTCTTTGATCTCGAGGTCTGGGTCTTTGCGCTGGGTCAGCTCAACGGTCCGACGATCGGTGCCTTGTTGGGCGCCGGCCCCGGCGACACGGTTTCGTTTGCGACTGGACTTTGGGACTACAACATCGCCGCTGAAGCGCCGACGACGGCCGTGCCCGCGCCGGCGACGCTCTGGCTCATGGGGCTGGGCTTGTGCGCCGCAGGATGGGCTCGAAGGCGGTAGGTGTCCCAGGCGCATCACGACAACGCCAAACAAAAAAGCCGCCTAAAAGGCGGCTTTTTTTTGCGCCGCCGTCGGCGTCGCAAAATTGGTCGGGGTGAGAGGATTTGAACCTCCGGCCCCTGCCTCCCGAAGACAGTGCTCTACCAGGCTGAGCTACACCCCGATTTTTGATCAACCGCCGAGAGGGACACGGCGGCCGGCGTCAGAAGCGTCTGGTGACGGAAAACTCGGCCAAAGCGATGAGGGCGTCACGGTGAACCGAGGGCGGAAGATCGCCGATGGCCACAGTCGCCGCATCGGCGGCCTCCTGAGCGCGGGCGCGAGTGTACTCAAGCGCACCCGTCGATTCAATCGTTGCGACGATCTCGGGCAGGCGGTCGATGCCGCCCGACTCGATGGCGCCCCGGATCAGTGCACGTTGTGCCTCCGAGCCCTCGCGCATGGCGTGGATCAGCGGCAGCGTCGGCTTGCCCTCGGCCAGGTCGTCGCCCAGGTTCTTGCCAAGCTCGTCGGCGCTGGCGCTGTAGTCGAGCGCGTCGTCGATGAGCTGGAACGCCATCCCGAGCTCCCGACCGTATTGGCCCAGCGCCGCCCGGGTCTCCTCGCCGCGACCCGCAATGAGGCCCGCGATTTCGGCTCCGGCCTCGAACAGCTTGGCCGTCTTGCGGTAGATCACCTGGCGGTAGGCGTCTTCTGTCGTGTCGGGCTCATGCACATTCATGAGCTGCATGACTTCCCCGGCCGCGATCGTGTTCGTGGCGTCGGCCAGAATGCGCATGACGCGCATGTCGTCGATCGACACCATCATCTGGAAGGCGCGGGAGTAGAGGAAGTCGCCCACGAGGACGCTGGCCTGGTTTCCGAACACGGCATTGGCCGTGTCGCGGCCTCGACGCAGCTCGGAACCGTCCACGACGTCGTCGTGCAGCAGCGTGGCGGTGTGGATGAACTCGATAATCGCGGCCGCCTGCAACTGGCGGCTGTCGGATTCGGTGCTGTGGCCCAGCGCGCGGGCCACGAGCAGCACGATGAGCGGGCGCAAACGTTTGCCCCCAGCGGCCACGATGTAGCGGGACACGTCTGAAACCAGCGCGACGTCCGTCTGGAGGCTGGTTTCGATGAGTTGGTCTAGCTGGGTAAGCTCGCCGGCGACGAGTTCACGGACATCGTCCAGTGATCTCACCGGCACAGGCGTTGTGGCGGGCTGCATACGCAAATAATGCCCGATTCGCGGGCCTTTGGCGACACTCGACGGTTGGCGGACGCCCGAGAGATCCCGGGTATTCGTATTGACCCGGGGGTGACCCCGGCCTAGAATAACGGGCTTTTCCGCAGTCGGTCAGCTGCGCGGTGCCCTGAAATGCAGGCATCGTGGTGAGACCTGCTGCGCTCGCTGTTTTCCCGGCCCAGCGGCTCGGGGGGTTCCAAACGGAACCACAAGCAAGGAATTCAGGATATGTACGCGGTTTTTCGTAGTGGCGGTAAGCAGTACCGCGCCAGCAAGGGTGACCGACTGCGCGTCGAGAAGCTCCCGGCTGAAGACGGCGCCACGGTCGAGTTCGACCAGGTGCTGCTCGTCGGTGACGGCGCCAACGTTAAAGTCGGTTCGCCGCTCGTCAAGAGTGCCAAGGTCAAGGCCAAGGTCGTTCAGACGGCTAAGGGCAATAAGATCTCGGTGATCAAGTTCAAGCGCCGCAAGAACTACTTGCGAAACAAAGGACACCGCCAGTGGTTCACGGAAGTGGAAGTCACGGGCATTACGGGTGCGCCGCGCGCGAAGAAGGCAGCCGACACGAGCGGCGAAGAAGAGTAATCAAAGAGGTATCAGGCAATGGCACATAAGAAAGCCGGCGGCTCTACCAAGAACGGTCGCGATTCAGAAAGTAAACGACTGGGCGTCAAGCGCTACGGTGGTGAGTCCGTCATTGCGGGCAACATCCTCGTGCGTCAGCGTGGCTCGCACTTCCATCCCGGCGTGAACGTCGGCATGGGCCGCGACTACACGCTGTTCGCCAAAGCAGACGGCAAGGTCGAGTTCAGCACGCGCGGCCCGCGTGGCCGCAAGCACGTTGACATCGTCACGGGCTAAGACCTGACCTGGGGTCCGCCTCAGGGTCGCCCGGGTCGCGAAAACCCCGCCCAGCGCGGGGTTTTTTGTGTGCGGCTTATACTCCCCTCATGAAATTCGTCGATGAAGCCACGATGCGCGTCGCCGCCGGCAACGGAGGTAACGGCGCGCTCAGTTTCCGCCGCGAGAAGTACATCCCCCGCGGTGGCCCCGACGGCGGCGATGGCGGGCGCGGCGGCGATGTCGTGCTCGTGGCGGACAAGTCCATGAACACGCTCGTCGACTTCGCCGTGCGCCGCAAGTACCGCGCGGCCAATGGTCAGCCCGGTGCGGGCAAGAACATGACAGGTGCTTCGGGCGACACACTCGAGATCCGCGTGCCTGTGGGAACCGTGGTTACGGACATCGACACGCGCGAACGCATTGGTGATCTGACCGCCGACGGGCAGGCGCTTCGTGTTGCCGCGGGCGGGCAGGGTGGTCTCGGCAACGCGCGCTTCAAATCGAGCGTTAACCGGGCGCCGCGCAAGACGATACCGGGCACGGCCGGCGAGGCGCGCCACCTGCATCTCGAGCTCAAGCTGCTGGCCGACGTCGGTTTGCTCGGCATGCCCAATGCGGGCAAGTCGACGTTGATTCGCGCCATGAGTGCCGCGCGGCCCAAAGTGGCCGACTACCCGTTTACGACGCTGCACCCGAACCTGGGTGTCGTGTCGCTGGGCCTCGGCAAGAGCTTTGTCATGGCCGACATTCCGGGATTGATTCCTGGCGCAGCCAGCGGCGCCGGTCTGGGGATTCGATTCCTGCGCCACGTGCAGCGCACCCGGCTGCTTCTGCACGTCGTGGATATCGCACCGCCCGAAGGCAGCGCGGCACCGGCCGAGGCCGTGACCGGCATTGCCAACGAGCTCGCCGAGTTTGATGCCGAACTCGCGACGCGGCCGCGCTGGCTCGTCATCAATAAGAGCGATTTGCTGCCTGAGACGGATCTGGGTGCGGCCAGGGACGCGTTGCTTGCGGCATTGCAGTGGCAGGGGCCCGTGTACGAGGTCAGCGCCGCAACCGGTGCCGGCACCGACGCCCTGGCTGGGGACATCATGGCCTGGCTCGACGAGCAGGCCGCCGAGCGTGAATCGGCAGAGCGCGAGGCGGCGCGGGCTGCCGAGGCGGATCCAGAGGCCTGAGCCAAGCCGCGCAGGCAACAAAAAAGCCGGCTAGACGCCGGCTTTTTTCGTTGGGGCTGTGCCCCTTGCAGTAACGCCGCGGCGTTACGCTCGCCGATTCACATCGCGCGAATCATCTTGGTCAGGCGGCTCTTGTGGCGAGCGGCCTTGTTCTTGTGGACGAGGCCTTTGCCCGCCATAGTGTCGATGACGGGTACGGCAGCGACGAAGCTGGCCTGTGCCGCGTCCTTGTCACCTTTCTCGACGTTGGCGATGACCGCCTTGATGTAAGTGCGCATGCGCGAACGCTGTGCCTGGTTGGCGAGTCGGCGCTTTTCCGACGTGCGCGCGCGTTTTTGAGCAGACTTGATGTTTGCCACGGGTTGTCTCCGGAAACTGGGGGCCGGCCGGGCAAGGTGCCGGTAGCCTGAGAAGCCGACTATTATGGTTGGGGCCTCAGCCCAAGTCAACGCCCCGCGCATCCGGTACACTTCGCCCAGCCGCGCCCACGGCGGACGTGCCCGGTACCGGACCGAAGCCATTTCCACGACATCCGACAACAATGAGAACGCGCGGACCGCGGTGACGGGGCGCGGCCTGCTGCGCTCCACGGGCGTGATCGGGGCCATGACCGTGCTGTCGCGGATTCTCGGGCTCGTTCGCGACATGGTGTTTACCCGCCTGTTTGGCGCCGGCTACGCCATGGACGCGTTCATCATCGCGAACCGGATCCCCAACATGCTGCGGCGGTTCTTCGCCGAGGGTGCGTTCTCGCAGGCGTTCGTGCCCGTGCTCAATGAGGTGCGTGAGCGGGGCGACGACCGTTCGGTGCGCCAGCTCACCGACGCCGTGGCTGGCACGCTCGGTGTCGCGCTGTTCGTCATAACGTTTATCGGGGTCATCGCGGCGCCATTGCTTGTCATGGCCATCGCGCCGGGCTTTCTGGCCGACGAGGCCACGTTTGACCTGACCGTGCTCATGCTGCGGTTCACGTTTCCCTATCTGCTGTTTATTTCGCTGACGGCGCTGGCCGCGGGCTTGCTCAATACCTACGGTCGATTCGCTGTGCCCGCGTTCACACCCGTATTGCTCAACGTGTCACTGATTGGCTTCGCCGTGTTCGTCTCGCCGAAGCTCGAGCAGCCGACGCTGGCGCTGGCCTTCGGTGTCTTCGTCGCGGGTGTCGTGCAGCTCGCTTTTCAATTGCCGTTTCTCAAGGCGATCGGCCAGCTGCCGCGGCCGCGCTGGGCCTGGCGCGACAGCGGCGTGCGCAAGATTGCAAGACTGATGTTGCCCGCGATCTTTGGCTCATCCGTGGTGCAGATCAACTTGCTCATCGACAACATTCTCGCGTCGTTGCTCGGTGAGGGCCGGCCCGCCTGGTTGTACTTCTCCGACCGGCTTATGGAATTTCCGCTCGGTGTGTTTGGCATCGCGTTGGCGACAGCCATCCTGCCCAGTCTGTCGCGCAACTTTGCGAACAAGGACAGTGACAGCTTCACGGCCACGCTCGACTGGTCGCTGCGTCTTGTCGTTCTTGTGGCGTTGCCCGCCTCGCTGGGGCTGGCGCTACTGGCCGGCCCGCTAGTGACCACGATCTTCTACGGCGGTGCTTTCGATGCCTTTGATGTCGTCATGGCGCGTGCCAGCCTCTGGGCCTTTTCGGGTGGCTTGCTCGCCTTCATCGCGATCAAGATCCTGTCGCCGGGATATTTCGCGCGGCAGGACATGAAGACACCTGTGAAAGTGGGCCTCGTGGCGCTGGGCGTGAACCTTGTGTGCAACCTCGGGTTCGTCTACGCACTGATGCAGCTCGAGGTCGAAGCCACGCACGCAGGCTTGGCACTTGCGACGACCGTCGCGGCATTCGTGAACGCTGGGCTCTTGTACCGCGGTCTGCGTCGCAGCGGCCAGCTCGCACGCCTGCCCGGTTGGCTGGGCTTCCTGCTCCGTGTCGCCGTTGCGGGCGTGCTCATGGCCGCGTTCCTCATCTGGCTGTCACCGTCGCTGAATTGGTGGCTCGAGGCCAGCGTGTTCGACCGGGTAATGCGTCTGTTGTTGCTCATCGGGGGCGCGGCCGTGTTGTACTTCGCGGCGTTGTTCGTGAGCGGCCTGCGGCCCGCGCACTTGCGCCTCGATGCGGCCACGGCTCGAGTCGTCAATGGGGCGGGGCACTAGCGTGTTCTGCGCCCGCAACGCCAACGCCATGCGCGCGTACCTGGGGCCTGCGGGCGCCGCGGTGACGATCGGCGGCTATGACGGCATCCACATTGGCCACCAGGCGCTTATCGCGCGCGTGCGCGAAGCCGCAGATCAGCTCGGTGTGCCTGCCGTCGTCATGAGCTTTGAGCCGCTGCCCAAGGAGTACTTCTCCCGGGGCGCCGCGCCCGCACGGCTGACCCGGTTTCGTGAGCGTTTTGTGGTGCTCGATGATCTGGGCGTCGATGCTTTTTTCTGCCCGCGTTTTGATCGGAATCTGGCGGCGATTCCTGTGCAGCAATTCATCGACGATCTGCTGCTTGGGGCGCTCGGCGTGCGCCACCTGGTCATCGGCGACGACTTTCGTTTCGGGCATCGCGCCGCCGGCGGTGTCGACGACCTGCGTCGCGCGGGCGCGCAGAACGGTTTCGAGCTCGAGCAGGTGGGCAGCGTGTTTCTCGACGAGGTACGGGTGAGCAGTACCCGCGTGCGCGAGGCGCTGGCCAGCGGCGACATGGATTGGGTGCGGCGGGCACTAAACAGGCCCTACCGCCTCACGGGCAAGGTGATCGAGGGCCAGCAGCTTGGCCGCACACTGGGTTATCCGACGGCCAACCTGCGCCTGCACCGGCGCACCAGCCCGGTGTCGGGCATTTTCGCCGTGCGGGTTGCGGGCATTGGCGACGGCTGGCGCGACGGCGTTGCGAGCATCGGCACGCGACCCACGGTCGATGGCGTCGGTGTGTTGCTTGAGGTCCACGTGTTCGATTTCTCCGGTGACCTGTACGGCCGCCGTCTCGAGGTCGAACTCGTCGAGAAGCTTCGCGACGAGGAGCGCTTCGAGAATCTCGACGCGCTGGTCGAGCAGATGAACGCCGACGCGGTGGCCGCTCGCGCGGCGCTTGCTGCTACCATTACGCTATGACCGAGAGCGATGTGGAACCCGGGCGCGCAGGCGCCAGCGCCTGGCTGTGGTTGTCGGCGCTCGTCATCGCGCTCGACCAGCTCACGAAGTGGCTCATCGTGGAGCGCTTCGAGCTCTACGAGCGCATCGAAGTCAACGCGCTGCTCAACATCACGCGCCACCACAACACGGGTGCCGCGTTCAGTTTTCTCGCCGACGCGGGCGGCTGGCAGCGCTGGCTGTTTGTGGCACTGGCCTGTGTCATCAGTGTCGTGATCATGGTCTGGCTGCGGCGCCTGCCACCGCGCGGGCAAGGCTGGCTCGCGCTCGCACTGGCACTAGTGCTGGGCGGTGCGTTGGGCAACGTCATCGATCGCGTGCACCTGCACTACGTCGTCGACTTCATTCAGGTGCACTGGGGCGAGGCCTACTTCCCGACCTTCAACGTCGCCGACATGGCCATCTCGGTCGGTGCGGTCCTGCTCGTCTTCGACAGCTTCTTCGGCTCGGGTCGCAGTGACGGCGCCAAAGCCGAGCCCGCCGAAGACACCTAGCTAACGCCACCAGCACTCGGAAACCGCTGCGGGGCCCGATGCGCGGCGCTGCGACTGGTCGAGTGTGTACCAGGCGCAGCGACTGGCCTCGCGGTCACTGGCGGTTCGCGTGGCGCGAACCGTAAATCCTGTGGCTGTCGTCGAAGAGACCGACAACCGATAGTGGCCGCCGGGCGTGGTCGCGGTCGCCGAACCGAAGCCCAGGCCGCGCAGATCGTCGGCGTAGCGCCCATGGCGCACGAAGTACGCCTGCTGGTCGTTACTCAACCGGATGAGCCACGCGCGCGCATCGCTTCGTTGCGACCGGTCGCGCTGCGCCTGCCAGCCGGGCACGGCTGCGGCGGCCAGCAATGCGACGATGCCGATGACAAGCAGCAGTTCGACAAGCGTGAAGCCGCGGTGCCTCATGGCGGGATGACCCGCCAGGGGCCCGGAACGACTGCGCCGCCAAAGGGCGCCGTGTCGGGCGTATTCGCTGTTGTCAGTGCTGCGGTGTCGGCGATGTCGTCCGGCGCGATCACGGCGACGTCGCGCTCGAGTGTGTGATGCACGCCGCGACGCCCGGCACTCGCGCGCAGCCGAAAGTGATGGGCCACGAGCCGCGCATCGCGCTCGGGCAACCAGGCAGGATGGGGAATCGTCCGCGTGTGTCCCAGGTACTCGATGGTGGTCGTGACCTGGGCCCCCGGCAAGGGGTGTGTCACCCGCGAGCTGGTCTCACGACGAAAGACGGGCGCCCGACGTGCGTCAGCAAGTGCATCTTCGGCGAGCTGGAACGTGCGGTCGTGGTCTCGCGCCAGGTCGGCGAGAACGAGGGACGCTGCGGCCTGTCGCCCGACGCCTGTCAGAAACACGGTCAGCAACACAACGAGAAACAGCCCCGTGGCCAGCACCATGCCGCGTTGACGCATCACAAGCCGACCCGCAGGTTGCGCACGCGTACGGTCGTGATGGCTGCGATGCGAAGGAAGCCATCGTCGGGGAAGTGCAGAGACGCACCGGGGACCTCGAAAGTGTGCGCGCCGGCGCCACGCCAGCGCGCCGTCTCGCTGCGCACGACGACAGCAACGGTCACGGCAAGCGGCGGATGATCGGCCGCGCCTGTCGCATCGCGGCGCGCGAGTGCCGGGTGATTGGCGGGAATGAGCGTGTCGGCGGCGCCATCGCCGTCGAAGTCGACGTGGGCGGCAACGCGAAACGCCTCAACGCCCGGTGTGATCTCCTCATCGATGTAGCGCGGGCCGCTGGTCAGCGCGTTGAGCGTCATTCGGCGCAGCACGGGCTGGTCTGGAAACAGGGTCGACGCCGGTGCGACGTAGTAGCCGCGCACGGCGAGATCACGGATGCCGGCACCGGGCGTCGGCGCGTCCGGTGTCTGCGCACGGGTCGTGAGCTGCGCCGTTTCGGTGTCCCCCACGATCTGCAGTCGGTTGGTCTGGGGTGCGAAGGCCTCGGCGCTCGCGTATCGCAATGACAGCGCGTGACTGTCGTCTCGCGCCGCAATGCGGCATCCCCATGCATCGGGCGTCGTGTGCAGCGCAACCGCAATCACCAAGTCTGTCGTGAAGCGTGGCGCGCAGCGCGCGGGCAGTGCCAGACCGGACGGGTTGGGATCGTCGCTACGCGCGCTGCCCCCGATGGCTGCGGCGTCACGCAGTGCGCCCCAGTGGCCGGCCATACGCAGGTCGTCACGCAGGAATCGAATCGCCACGTCGGCCTGTTCCTGCATTTGCGCGAGCGTCTCAGTGCGCGCGTAGTGGCGGCTTGATACGACGAGCAATTGGGCCACGGCGCCCAGCACGACGCTGCCCATCACGGCAGCCACGAGCAGCTCAACAAGCGTCAGACCCTGTTGTCGGTAAGAGGCACTCATGGTGTAGCGACGGACAAGCGGTACTGCGATGCCGACGGCCAGAGCGGCTCCTGCCACATGACATCAATGCGCAGGCTGCCGTTCGCGGCGCGGCGGACACCGAGTTGCGCGCCGGGCAGCTGCGCGGTGGCGCGCTGCCGCCAGGTCTCGGTAATCGTGTCACCTGCATCGAGCGCGGTGCAGGCCTGCGCATCGCCCGCAGCACAGGCCTCGGGCGCGGCGAGATCGGCCACGCGCGCCGCGGCAAGCGCCTCGGCCACACCCCGCGCTAGCGTCACGGCGCGAGCGGCATGGACCCCGTGCTGGTGATGCTGCCAGCTCCGTGCGAAGAGCAGGTAGTTGGCGCCCAGGGCCATTGCGATGACCGCCGTGGCGACGAGCACCTCAACGAGCGTGAAGCCCCGGTTGCGCAGGCTGCCCGGGCGAATGACTAGGGACATGAGAGTGCCCCGGCGCTCGTGCCCGCGGGCGTCAGCCGCGCGCGGCCGGTGAAGCTCACGACCAGCACGCGGGGCGGCACACGACCGGCCGCATCGCAGGACACCACGCGGCCGTTGGTGGCGCGCCGCAGGTCGCCGCGGAATGCATAGCGGGCCCGATTGCTCGCCATGTGCACGCCAGGGGCGGCCTGGTGCACGGACAACAGGGGCTCGGATGCGTCGCGCTGGGCCGGTCGATCGTCGTCGGTGTTGACGAAGGTAATCCAGCCCGCGGACCAGTCGCCCGAAGAACACGCTTGTGCGTCATCCGAGGCGCAGACCACAACCGCGAGATTACGCATGACGGCTTCGTGCCGCGCCCGGAACAGGTCTGTGTGCAGGGCCTGAAGCGGGGCGGCCACCCGATGCCCGGCCAGCCACCGTTCCAGGGGTGGGGCGCCGATGGCGGCCACGACGGACACCACGGCCAGCACGACAAGAAGTTCGAGCAGCGTCACGCCGGTGGATGCGGGGCGGGTGAAGGGCATGGCCACAGACTCGCAGCCCTTGCAGCCCGCTGCGGGCCGCGAATGGCCTCAAGATCCATCGATTCTGGCCGCCAGAGAGCCCGGCGCAGCCGAAAAAACGGCGCGATTGCGCATTGTCGCCGCCGACCGGAATCCCTATAATCCTTCGCCCGCATCGATGCCGATGTAGCTCAGTTGGTAGAGCAACGCATTCGTAATGCGTAGGTCCGCAGTTCGAGTCTGCGCATCGGCACCATTCACTCGATGCCGCGCCACCTCAGTGGTGACCACGGCGCGGGCAGTCGCGTTATTACTGCTGTTGCGGCTTGCGCTCGTAGCCGTTTTGGCGACCTGGTCGAGCTGGCTTAGACGCGTCCGCTGGCGCCAGTTCGAAGCCTCTCTCGGTTGCCGCGTGCTTGCGAATCGTCTCGAGGAACCGTTCGACGCTGAGCGTCTTGCGGGTGTCGCGATGCGTCACGAGCCAGCAGGGCTGAACCCACTCTTCTTTCGGTGCGACGACTTCGATGAGCCCGCGTCGTATCGCCTCATGCTCGGGCGAAAAGCCAATTCCCAGGCCGGACGCAATGTGCTCTTGAACACAGGAGTAACTGTCGGTTTCCAATGCCCAGCGGTCAGCAGGGATGTGCTTGTCCCGCCAGGGCGCGAAGGGTGCGATCCCATTTGGGTCCTCGTGCCCCACAAACCAGTGCTCTGAGAACGCCTGGGTGGATTGCGGGATGCCATTGGCCTTCACGTAAGCGGCGGACGCATACATGCCGAGGCGAAAATTGAATAGGTTGCGCACAATAAAATTGGGGTACGTCGGCTTTGGTCCCAGCGTCGCGGCGACGTGAGTTTCACCATTGCGTAGGTCCGCGAGGTCGAGCGTTCGACAGGCCTTTACCTCCTGTCTGCACTGCACATGGGGATGCGACTCGCGAAACTTCTCGATGATGGGGAGAAAGAGCGAGATCACCAGGCTTGAGCCCGAAATGACCAGGCGATTCTCGGCGTTTAACTTGGCTCGAGTTCTCTTCAGAAAATTAGACACCAGACTGTCGACGTCGTGCGCGGTCGCGAGCAAGTCCCGGCCAATGTCCGTCAGCGCATAGCCTCTTTCGTGTCGGATAAACAGCTTGTGCTGCAGCGCACCCTCCAGCGCATCGATGTGTCGCACAACCGTTGCTCTGTGCAAGCGCAGCGTCTCTGACGCCGCCGAAACCGTTCCCGTCTTTGCGACCAGGTATGCGGTCCGAATGTAGTCCCAGCTGTTTGACATCGCGATCACCCTCCCGATTCCAGCGATCCTCAGAAGCAAGCGGTGCAACCCGCTGCCAACCCCTTCTACTCGTGGTCGCCTGTTGATGCCGTCTGAACGCCGACGCGCCTCAAGCATCAGCCACGACCAGCCCGCCAGATCCAAAAGGTGGACCCGCGCTCGGCGCCTGGAGGCCGTGGCACAGCTGCTCCCACACAGTGTTCACGCCACGGGTTTATCTCACTCGTGCGCGCCGTTTTCAGCCAAGAAAACGCGCAGTGCCTGTGCGCCGGCTCCCCTATGTTGTGCGATCGCAGGTGTGAAAGCATCACGACACTGCGAACGCCCAACGTCGCTCCGGACGTGGCATTGGGCAAATTTACGGGTCTGATCCAAGCGCCGAAGCGTTTGGTGGCCCCACCACGATGGAGGGAAGGGAATATGAGACATGCACTGCGACTTCCGGGGCGTATCGCCTCAATCACGCTCGGTATTATGGCGTTACTGGCTCAGTCGGCTATTGCCGAGTCAGCCCCGAGCTGGACGCCGTATTCCTATGAGCCCTACCCATTTCCCTACTACGTGGACGATCGCGATCGATACCCGCAGGCACCCGCGCCCGCGGGGACGGTCAACCGACACGGCGAGCTCGAGCACATCGGAGACGGTGTATTTGCCGCGCACTGGTTTGTTCGAGCGAGTGAGCCCGTTTGGCATTTTGTCACCGCAGGCGATCCCAGCGACGATGTGGTTCTGTTCGTTCATGGTTACCCGGATACCTGGTACGCCTATTCAAAAGTCATGCGCCTTCTGGCGGACGACTACTACGTCATCGCCGTGGACACCCTGGGGTACGGACAATCCGACAAGCGCGCCGAAGTCGACGTCAGCTATGCCGCTGTGGCCAAGGATCTCACGCGCTTGCTCGCGGCAATCGACGTCAAGACGTTCCACCTCGTCACCCACGACCGGGGCAGTGTCATCGCGGATCACTTGCTCGCGGACAAAGCGCTAAGCCGGCGTGTGCAGTCCTTTCTCAGAATGCAGCAGTCATTTGATCAGCCGCATGGCTTGCCAAGACCACCACACGCCGACATGGCTACGGTCGAATGGCAAAGCAGACCCGGGATGATTCGGAGCCTCTACGCAGGCGACTACGTGTCTGTTGCGCTGCCGGAGGAAGAAATCGCGCGACTTGAATGGGAGTGGGGCTTCGAGGGAACCGCGGAAGCGGCCGCCCGGACCTTTCGAGGCACCAGTTTCGACATTGAGCGCGAATTCCGCCTGAAGCATTCGATTCCCAATATGACGATGCCCGTGTGGATTGTGCAGGGCGACGACGACCCGGGTCAGCACCCCGAGGAATACGCACATTCGGCGCGTTTGCTGCCGAACGGCCGGGTCATCATCGTAGACGCCAATCACTTCATTCACACGGAGAAACCCGAGCTGGTCGCCAGCCTGGCGAGAGCGTTGTTTGAAGACTCGGGCCCCTGAGGCCGGGTGACTATGCGCAGCAGGGCGTGTCTGTCGGACCGCCTTGGTCTGCGCATGGCATCGGCCGGTCGCGCGGCGATTGCACAGGCTTTGGCAACGGCGAGGATTGACACAAAACGGCAACCGTAGCCTGTCGAAGTTGCGGTTGGTCACGCAGGCGGCGGTTGGGGCGTCGCGCGCGACATTGTCGATGTTTTCGCGGCTGGCGGCACTGCACAACGACTTGACAGCCCAAGGTGTTGTGTCGGAACTGTCAAACTGCTGATCCCGCGCGCAAGGGGTGCGCATCTAGGCGTCTGTTGGTATCCGCAGGGAGGTGGTACTTCTAATCGCGAAGTCTCGCTGCAGAGGTATTTGCGATGATCAAACTCGGATTCCGCTTGGTTGCATTGGTCAGCGCAACGCTGCTGACGAATACGGCCTGCGCCACACCAAAAATGGCGGTTGGCGTCTCGACAGCCCCGGCCAAAGAAGACTCAGCGGGGTCGGTGCCACCGAAATCACTGACGGTGCTTGAGTTTGGTGGCGCGAACACGTTGTTTGCGGCCGATCAGACGCAGAATCGCGTCTACGCGTTCGAGCTGCGCGACCTTCCCGATCAAACGCGGAACCTGGATTCGACGCCGTACAACCTGGTCGGGTTCGGCTCGAAACTCGCGGCGTTTTTTGACACGAGCCCGCTGAGCATCAGCTATCACGATCTCGCTGTTCATCCCGTCACGAAGGCGGCGTTCATCTCGGCCTCGATCAGCACCCCAGAGGGTGTGCGGTCGGAGCTCATTCGCGTCACGCCGGACGGCCAGTTTGCGGTTGTCGACGTTCAAAAACTCACCTACACGAGCCTCGCACTGAGTGATCCCCCCGACGAGATGGTGTCGTTCTGGCGAGAGATACCTGCGGCAACGTTGTCCATCACCGATTTCGAGTTCGATAGCGGCGTGCTCTACATCGCTGGCCTCTCCAATGGTGAATTCGCCTCGACCCTGCGTCAGGTCCGCTATCCGTTTGGAGATGACGCAAGCGTTTCGACCATTGAGATGTTTCATACCGCGCACAATCAGAACGAGACGCGCGCACCGATCCGCGCCATGACGATTGCCACGGTTGGGGGCAAGAAGACACTCATCGCTGCCTATACCTGCACGCCCCTGGTAACGATCCCTGCGCAGGAACTTGAGAACGGCGCCCATGTCGTCGGCAAGACGATCGCCGAACTCGGGTACGGCAATACGCCCGTCGAAGTGCTCACCGTGACGGCATACAACATGGAGCGACAGCCCGAGGATTTTGTGTTGGTGATCAATCGGGAAATGAGCGCCAACCTGATCAGGATGGAAGACCTGGCGGAGGCACCCGGCCTGACACAGGCATTTGCCGGTTTGGGCGACACGCTGGGTGTCGAAGGCACCCATGTGCCATTCGCTGGAACGCTGCAGGCGGACGACCAGGACGCGCAGTTCATTTTGGCGCTGCGCCGCAACATCGATACGGGCGACGTTGACCTGATCTCCTCAATGAAGGGTGTCTACTTTCGGCTATCGGATTTTGTCTCCGAATACACGTTTCCGGACTACGAGTATTCAGAAAACCAGAAAGGGACGCAGATGTTCCACAACATGATCAAGCCGATCGAGGGATATCCGGAGCTCGTCGTCAACTAGGCACAAGCGCCCTGACGTCACCCTGTATTGGCAAGCTCGATAGACGGAGATGGTCCCCATGGTCGACACAACAAGAACCACGCAGGCGCGAACATCGTTTGGCACCCTGGCGTCCTTAGTGTTCCTTTTTGCAGCGCCGCCACTACCGGCGGACACGCCGCAATCGCCAGGAGACCCACGCGTGCCGACAGCGGGTATCACCTACGCGAGCTATGCGTCACCGGAGCAGCAGCTCGAAACACGCAGCGCGCTCATGAGTCGGCCGGCCGGGACTGTCGCGTGGAGCGCGCGCATCGCCTATACCGACGGTGAGATTTTCAACCCGGCAACAGGCCAGATGGACAAGGTCCGGCTGCGCAGCTATCAGGGCGCCGGTGTTGACCCTGAGGTTCCGTTTGTGCCGCCAGCGATCTACCTGCGGCCGGGCGACACCTTCTTGTTCAATCTCAAGAACGATCTGCCGGTCGACGATCCGTCGTGCATCGACCACGGCGACATCAATATTCCGCATTGCTTCAACACCACCAACATGCATGTTCACGGGTTGTGGGTGAGCCCCGCAGGCAACTCAGACAACGTGCTGCTCAGTCTCTATCCGGGCGCCAGCTTTACGCACGAATACAACATTCCAGCCGACCACCCGGCGGGCACCTTCTGGTATCACCCGCATACTCATGGCTCCACGGCGCTCCAGGTCAGCAGTGGCATGGGCGGTCCTTTGATCATCCGTGGCGAGCGATTGCCGGGAGTCGATCACACCGGCGACATCGACACGCTGTTGCGAACGACCGATGGCGCGCCGATCGGTGAGCGCATCATGACCTTGACTCAGATCGCGTACGCCTGCGGCCCGCGCCGGGCGGACGGTTCCATCGACATCAAGGCCGATGAAGAAGGCTTCTGGGTCTGTGACGAGGACGATGTCGGCATGGTGGAGGGCTACAACCAGTTCGGCATGTTCGAGAACTTCGATACGCCGTCCGGAATTCCCGATGTTCGGATCAGATGGGAAGTCTCAGGTCGCCACACTGCGATCAATGGTCGCGTGATTCCGACTATTGACGGTGTCACCGCGGGCGAGATCGAACGATGGCGATTTATTCAGGCGGGCGTGAGTGGGTCGATTTCCGTGAGTTTCAGACGATTCACGGGAGATGAAGACAAGCTTGACTATAGCGCGGGCAGCACAGGGCAACGCGATGCCTACGTCGGCGACGTGTGCGAGGGCGAAGAGGTCGATCAGCTGTCGATTGCGCTGGACGGTCTGACACGTTCCCGCGTCAACGTGCAGCAACGAACGATGCTGCATCCGGGTTACCGCGACGATGTCTTGGTGGCGTTTCCGGAACCGGGTGTCTATTGCATCGTGGACAACGACGCACCCAAGAACGAAAACATCCGAATGCAGGAAAAGCAACGCCAGCTGCTCGGGTTTGTGAGAGTGGGTGGTAGCAAGAATGCGCTGCAAGGTAAGCGCGCAGAAGCCTACATTCAGTCTTTTCTGGTGGAGGCCGCGAAGACCCATATGCCCGCGCCCGTTCGTGCGCGTATCGCCAGTGATTTGGGCGGGGACGTCATCGGGCTCGATGCGTTTACCGCGCATGCATCGCTGCTGGATCAGGACGTCGACAAACACCAAACGCTCGGGTTCGATACCTTTATCGTCGAGGACGCCCCCAAGAACGAGTTCGTCGTCGGCGAGCTCGAGTTGACACCAGGGAAACTGCCGAAACTCATTGCCGCCGATGAGTTCGTGGCGGGCCGTGTTGATAGAACACTAACCCTTGGCAACATTGAAGAGTGGACGCTGGCCGCGTTTACCGAGGGTCACCCGTTCCACAAGCACGTCAATCCCGTGCAAATCGTCAGTATCGTCGACCCCGACACGGGGATCGATGTCAGCAAGTTTGATTCTGGGTCCGTGTATGCCGGGCTGTCGGGACAGTGGAAAGACACCGTGTTTCTGCCGACCAATCTATTCGGTGCGCCCTTCGTGGTGACTGTTCGAACCCACTACCGCAGGTACATCGGCACATTCGTACTGCATTGCCACATTCTCGATCACGAAGACTTCGGAATGATGCAGGTGCTCGAGGTGGTCATGCCCAGTGCGCTGAGTGCCGGCGGCCACAACGCACACGGCCACTGAGGGGACGGCGTAATGCGCACAAGAGTACAGTCGGTCCGGGCAAGCGGGATCAGGCGCGAGCCGGGGCTTGGCGTTGTGTCCCGGCCGCTATGGCTTGCCACGGCCCTGGTCTTGGCAGCGCTCCATCCGCCCGCGCACGCCGACGAGGTGTCGGAGTTGGCAGATCAGGTATCCGCGCTCGCAGCGGTTGTGGCGCAACAGGCTGCGGAAATCGAGGCGCTTCGGGCGGCCTTATCGAATGCCGGGCTAACCGCCACCACCGAGTCCGGCAACGCTGTCAGCGAGTCGCAGGGCGATGTGACCGACATCGTGCTCGTCGACTCGCAGCAGCCACTGGGTCGCTTCCCGGATGCCGCCATCATCACAGCTGGCGATTTTGAAGGTGCGATCAAGATTCCGGACTCGCAGGCTTCAGTCCGTCTGGGCGGGTTCGTCCGAGCAGAAGGCAGTTTCGACTTTGATAGCCTCGGCTTTCAGGATGCGGTGAATCATCGACGTATCCCGCTCGATGGAACGCCGGAAGACGGCGCGCGCCAGTCTAGATTCCACGTTCGCAACAGTCGATTCAATATCGACTACCGGCGGCCAGTCCCAGTCGGCGAGCTCAGGGCATTCCTGGAGTTCGATTTCTTCGGGAGTGGCGACGAGTTCATCAACAACTATGAAGTGCGCATTCGCCACGTGGCTGCCCAAGTCGGAAACTTCTACGTCGGACAGTGGTGGTCGCAGTTCACGGATATTGCGGCCAGTCCGGAAACTGTCGACTTCGGCCCTCCGCTGGGGCAGCCCGTTCTGAGAAACCCCGGCTTGCGCTGGGTCAAGACTGTCGGAAGCGATGGCACCTGGCGATATGGCTACGGCATCGAGAACCCCGCGGGCGATCTCACCGATACAGAGGACCTGTTTGCGTCTGACGCCGTGCCAAACTTTACGGGCTTTGTCGAAACCAACAGGTCTTGGGGGCGACTGCGCGTCGCGGCGCTAGCGCTGCGACTGGATTCGGATGAAGACAACACGTACGCCGGCGGCTTGAACGTTACGGGCCGAGTGAATGCGCCCTGGTTCGGCGATCGGGACAACATCGTCTTCGGTCTATCGGGCGGTGAGGGTTTTACCCACTACTACTCCGTCTTTGCGGGCGCCGGTCTCGAAGGCGTCATCGATTCGGAGGGCGCAGTCGATGCAACCGAGATTCTGGGCGGCTATGTCGGGTACCAGCACTGGTGGTCGGAGAACTGGCGCTCCACGGTTGTCGCAAGCGCCATCGACCTCGATGCACCCGACGGATCGTTGGGTAGCGCATTCGACAGTGGCGAGCGCTACCGCGTGAACGTGTTTTGGACGCCGCATCGCGACGTGACGCTCGGTCTCGAGTTCGGTTACGCCGCCCAGGAGACCTTCGATGGCCGGGAGGGCGACGGTACACGGCTCAACGCTGTAGCAAGAATTGACTTTTGACCAACCAGTCGGAGACTTCGATGCACACCAGATCTGTGAAGGGTGATGACAAGCAATTACCGACGCGACGCGCGCGTCGCGATGTCCTCAACGCCATAGTGTTCGGTATTGCCGTGACCGCTGTGTCGCCGGCACTCATGGCGCAGGCGCCACCACCGCCGCCACCGCCCAGGGGCTCGGTCAAGACCTCGGGATTCCTGCCCACGACAACCGACATCATGTACGCGCTGAGGAAGAAGGTCACTCTTGATCGTGAGGAGGCCGTCGAGCTCGAACAGTTGGTCGCAACCACGCTCGCCAATCAACGCAGGCTGCTGATGACCTACGGCATCAATGCCGACTACGAGCGCCCTGACATTCGTCTGAGTTACCGAGACGCGAAGCAACTCAACGACGACATGGATGACGTCATGGAGCAGTCGGAAGACGCTGCGGATCGGATTCTGTCGCGCAGCCAAATGAGTGCCTACCGCGACCTGCTGCGACGAGAGGCGTCCGCGCGTCGCAATGCGATCAATGCGATGCGCCGATAATGCGCGCACGATTGGGACCAGGGGTGTTGGGCATTTGTGTTCTGGCACTCGGTGCGTTGAGCGGAATCGCGCACGCGGAACATGCCAATCACGTGTCGTTGTTGCTCGGCGTGACAGAGTTTGTGGACGAGGGCGAGTCCGGGTTTACCTACGGCATCGATTACGAGTACGCATTGAATCCGGACCTTGGTCTCGGGTTCGTCATCGAACGAGCTGATGGTGACGTGGACGCGACGTCTTTCTTCGCCGTCGCAGACATTCACGTGTCGGAACACCTGGTCTTGCAGGTTGGCCCCGGTTTCGAATGGGGCGAAGCGGAGGACGTTGGCGCCTTTCGCCTTGGCGGTTACTTCGAGTTTGAGCTGGACGCGCTGACCGTCGCAACGACGCTCTCGTACGACATCGCCGACGGCGAGGACGATACGGTGGTGCTCGGATTCCTGGTGGGGTTTAAGTTCTAGGCTGCGCCGAGCAGCGAGGTCGGTTCACGCGTCATCCCGCCAACCGATGTCGTGGTGCGTGCCATCGCAAAACGGTTTGTTCCTGGACTGACCGCAACGGCACAGCACATATTTCTTGTCTGTCGACCCGGAGACGCTAAAGGGCGCTTCGAGCGCCACATTGGTCACCCGGTACGGCCCGTGTGCCTCAATCTGGATTGAGCAATCGTCGCCTGTCGTGTGTTCGTGTGGCGCGCCATCCAGAGAAAGGCTCAAGGCACCTGAGGGGCACGCGGCCATGACTGCTCTAATCGACTCGAGGCTGCCCTCGTCGGGCTTGATCCAGGGGTCACGAGTGGGGTCAAACACACCAGCAGCCAGTTTGGCGCACTCAGCCGCGTGAGAGCAGAGCACGGGCGTATAGGCAATACTGACGCGGGCCTCTTCGGTGGTCGCCTCGTAGTGCAGTGGCTGGTCACGCAGCGTGGCATCGGTGGGTGCGCTCGAGAATCCGACTGCCTTGTGGCTGCCGTCGCACCAGGGCTTCATCTTCGAGGCGCCGCAGCGACATAGCGCGCCGCGCCCGTCTGTCGCGAGCGTGTCACCATTGTCGCCCGTGATGGGAGGCGCCTCCTCGAGAACAAGGGGGCCGTCTGGGACTGGAATGATCTTTGGCGCCATAGATGACATGGTTCCACGCGAGGCAATGACGTGACACTGGCAAATCTGCACATCACCTGCGCGTGCGATCGGTGCGGTTGTGAGCGCTCAGATTACCACTACCATAGGCGGCTGGCGGATTGCGATGGGTCACCGATGCATCGAGAATGCTCGCGGACGCTGAGATTTCGGTGATAACGATGATGCCAAGGCTCGCACTGACGCTGCTGCTTGCAACCACCGCAAGCGCCGCAGCCGGCGACTACGACTACTTTTCCGCCAACCGCCACCTGATCCGTAACGGCGTGCAAGCTGTGCTCATGTGCAACGGGCTGTTTACCTCGCGCCGCTCACTGAACCAGGTCTTTGCGCAGGAACTGGCCTACCTCGAGGACGCCGTGGGCAGTGCGCGCGGTGGCGAATACGACGTCGATGTCGAACGCATGTCGGTCGCCGTCGGCGGTCCATCGTCAGGCCCCATGGTGCGCGCGGCATTTCGCGAAGGAATTGGTTGCGTCGTCATGGCGCCCGACCAGGGGCCCGCAGACATCGCCGACCTGCCCGAGCTGACGCTGCCGTACCCCGGTGGTGACCCGGCCAGCACCGCCTGGCCCATGGGGGATCGCGTCGAGCCGAAGCCGCTGCCGGAGTCGGTTGACGCAGACGCGTTGCGGGCCGCCAGCGATTGGGCCTTCAACCGGCCAACACCCGAGCAGGACACCGTCAGCCTGCTGATCGTTCATCGCGGCCAGATCATCCACGAACGCTACGCGCCCGGTTTCGATGTCACGACCCGAACCCGCACCTGGTCCACGGCCAAGAGCATCGCGGTCACGCTGATCGGCCAGCTTGTCGATGCCGGAAGGCTCGAACTTGACGCGCCGCTGGGCCTCGACTGGTTGCCGGAAACAGGCGATGCTGAGGAAGAACCCCGCGACGCAATTACGTTGCGACACGTCCTGCAGATGACCAGCGGCCTCTACCCCGTCGACAGCTTTCGCATGGAGTACGCGACGGGCTCTGGGCTCGCCTACTGGGCGGGTGCAAGTTCCAGCGCAGGCGCACGGCGACGCGGGCTCATCCGCACGCCGGGGACACACTGGGACTACGAGAACTACGACACGATGCTGGGCGTGGCGGCCATGAAGCGCGCGCTGGGTGAGGACTACGCCACGTTTCCGCGCAGGGCCTTGCTGGACCGCCTGGGCATGCGCTCAACGCTGCTCTCGACGGACCGTTTCGGTGACTTCGTGCTCTCGAGCCAGGTCTACACCAATGCCCGTGACCTCGCGCGCTTCGGGCTGCTCTACCAGCAGCGCGGTGTCTGGCAGGGCGAGCGCCTGATCTCCGAGGACTGGATCGATTTTGTGACGACACCCGCGCCCGCGGCGGCCCGTCGCGGTAGTGACTACGGCGCACAGTTCTGGCTGGTGCCCGACAGTCGCAGCGACGTGCCCAAGGATGCATTCGCCACTTCGGGCAACCGCGGCCAGTACGTCATCATCGTGCCCTCGCACCAGCTCGTCATAGTTCGACGCGGCCTCGACTATGGGCGGCAGGGATTCAACCGCTGGGACCTGACCCGCGAGGTGCTTCGGGCCTTCGACTAGACATAATCCCGTCACTCCTGATTATTCATTCGCTTAGCTTGTTTTCTTTAAGAACCGTGCCAGAATGCAATGCCAATGACCGACCAACATGGCGCCGTACGGAACGAAACGCCGGGCACAGACCATGACGAATAATCCGCCGGTTCAGGCCGGCTAAAGCATGACCCGAGGGGATAACGCGACGAGCAGCATTTCGCCTGCTCTGGCATCTCGCACGGCGGCGCACCAGCCCGGCGTGGATGCGCTGTACACGCAGATCGCCGTTGCTTTCCTTTCCCCCGACATCGCCGATCCCGCGCGCCTCGAGCTGCCCATCCAGCTGTTGCGCGACGCCACGGGCTGCGACGGCGCTTTTGCGGCACTCATCGATCCCGAAGACGACACCATCGCGCGCGTGGCCGCAGCCACGGCCGGATTCGCCAAGGTCCGCCCACAGGTGCTCGAGGGCCGGTCGCTCGGCGAATGGCCCGCCATGGCAACGCGGCTCGGCGAGCTGCGTGTCGTCGAGTTCCACGACACGGCGACTGTCAAAGGCAACCTTGCGAGCCCAGCGCGGGCGCTCTCCGAGATCCACTTCGGCAGCTGCCTGCTCGTGGGCATCACCACGCAGTCGGAAACGACTGCGGAGCCTGCGCCGCTCGTGGCCGTGCTCGGGCTCGTCAATGAAAACCCCTGCGAACGCTGGCCCGCGGACCTGAGCCTGTTGCTCAAGCTGCTCGCGGCCAACCTGGGCGCCGGTCTCGGTCGCGCAGGTGTTGAAACGCTGCTGGCCGACATGCGCGAGCGGGATGCACTCTATCGCGACACGGCCAACGACGGCGTCTGGGACTTCGACGGCGACACGAAGAAGATTCGCTTCTCGCGTCGCTGGAAGGAAATGCTGGGCTACGACGTAGACGTCGACGACATCACGCCGGATTGGTACCGGCTCGTGCACCCCGAGGACATGTCCTCGGTGCAGTCCAAAATGCGCGACCACCTCGAGGGCCGCAGCCCGCTGTTCCGCAGCGTGCACCGCATGCGCCACTGCAGCGGGGACTGGCACTGGGTGACGAGCCAGGCCAAGGCGATCCTCGACGACAACGGCCGCCTTCGCCGGCTCGTCGGCGTCGAGGTCGACATCAACGAACGCAAACTCTACGAAGAGGCGCTGTTCCGCGAGAAGGAATCGGCACAGATCACGCTGCAGTCGATCGGTGATGGCGTGATCACGACCGACGAGGGCAACATCGTCGAGTACATCAACCCCGTGGCCGAAGAGCTCACGGGCTGGAAGGTGGACGACGCGACAGGTCGTCCGCTCGACGAAATCTTCCGCGCCTTCCACGAAGAAACCTGCGAGCCGCTGGAAAACCCGCTCGCCGTGGCCATGCGTCGGAACAAGTCGGTCAAGTCGAACCGCCCGACGCTGCTCATCCGCCGCGACGGCAATGAGCTCTACATCGAAAGTACAGCCTCACCGATTCGTGATGGCCATTCCGTCATTACGGGCGGCGTCCTCGTGTTCCACGACGTCAGTGAAGCGCGCGAGCTCAATCGCAAGCTCTCCTACCATGCGAGCCATGATGTGCTCACGGGGCTCGTCAACCGGCGCGAGTTCGAGCGCCGCGTGGAGCGTGCCCTGAAGAGTTCAGAGTCGAGAGAAACGAGCTACGTGGTCTGCCACCTCGACCTCGACCAGTTCAAGATCATCAACGACACCTGTGGTCACAGCGCCGGCGACAAGCTGCTCGAAGAGCTCGGCAAGCTGCTCAAGTCCAAGATCCGCTGGCGCGACACGCTGGCGCGGTTGGGCGGCGACGAGTTCGGCATCCTGCTCGAAAGCTGCACGATCGAGGAAGCGATGACCACAGCCGACATGCTGCGTGAGGCCATCGGCGAGTTCCGCTTTCAGTGGGACGAGCGCAGCTTCCGCCTGACGGCCAGTGTCGGCATCGTACCGCTCACGGGGGGCGAGTCCGAGGACGTGGCCAGTGTGCTGTCGGCTGCCGACAGCGCCTGCGCCGCGGCCAAGGACGGTGGCCGCAACCGCGTGCACGGCTACCACGAGAACGACATCGACATGATGCGCCGCCGCCGCGAAATGCAGTGGGCCGCGCGCATCAACACGGCGCTCGAGGAAGACCGCTTCGAGCTGTTCCGCCAGACCATCCTGCCGCTGCAGGACACCGACCAGGGCGCACACTACGAGCTGCTCGTGCGTATGCGCGACGAGAATGGCGCGCTGGTCTCGCCCGAGCTGTTCATCGGCGCGGCCGAGCGCTACGGCATTACGCCCAACATCGACCGCTGGGTGATCCGCAACGCACTCCGCTGGCTGGTGTCGGAGGCCGACGAGCGCGCGCGCCTGTCGCTGTGCTCCATCAACCTCTCGGGCCAGAGCCTGGGCGACGAGAAATTTCTGCCGTTTGTCATCGAGCAGTTGCAGACAAGCGGCATCTCACCCGACAAGATCTGCTTCGAGATTACCGAGACGGCCGCCATTGCGAGCTACTCGCAGGCCAACCGCTTCATCAACGCGCTCAAGGAGCTGGGCTGCAAGTTTGCGCTCGACGACTTCGGCACGGGCCTGTCGTCATTCGGCTACCTGAAACACTTCCCGGTCGATTTCCTCAAGATCGACGGCAGCTTCGTGAAGGAAATCCTGCACGACCCCATCGACCGCGAGATGGTGCGTTCGATCAACGAAATCGGGCATCTCACGGGCAAGCAGACGATCGCGGAGTTCGCCGAGAACCCCGAGATCATCACCATGCTGCGCGGCATGGGTATCGACTACGCGCAGGGCTACGGCGTCGCCGAGCCGCAGCGGCTCATGGAGGCCGTCGGTCTCTAACCGGCTTTGCGCTCGAACGCGAAGCGCATCGAATAGTCGGTTGCGCGCAGGTGCTTGGTCAGCGCCCCCGTCGAGATGAAATCCACCCCGGTCGCGGCGATGCCGGCCAGGTCATCAATCTCCACCCCGCCCGAAGCCTCGAGCTCTGCCGGTTCCTCGGCGGCGCGGTTGACGGCCACGGCCTGTTCAAGGTTGGCCAGCGAGAAATTGTCGAGCAAGACGCGCTCGACACCGGCATCCAGAGCCCGCTCGAGTTCCGCCAGCGATTCCACCTCGATCTCCACGGGCAGCGCGGGGCTCGAGGCGCGCGCGGCGCGCACCGCATCGGCAATCGAGCCCGCCGAAGCGATGTGGTTTTCCTTGATGAGGATGGCGTCGAAGAGGCCGATGCGGTGATTCACGGCGCCGCCGGTTCTGGCTGCGTATTTCTGCGCGAGTCGCAGTCCCGGGATGGTCTTGCGCGTGTCGAGGACGCGGCAGCTCGTACCCGCCAGCGCGTCGCTGTAGCGGCGCGCCACCGTGGCCGTGCCCGACAGGGTTTGCAGGAAGTTGAGCGCCGTACGCTCGCCCGTGAGCAGCGCACGCGCCGGACCCGAAAGCCGGCAGACCACCTGGTCGGCCTGCAGTAAATCGCCGTCGGCGGCGGCCCAGTCGACTGTGACATCGCTGTCGAGTTCGGCGAACACGGCGTCAAACCAGTCGCGGCCGCAGAGCACGGCGTCCTCGCGAACGACGACCGTCGCGCGCGCGAGCTCCGTGGCTGAGACGAGTGCCGCGGTCACATCGCCTTTGCCGACGTCCTCCTTAAGCGCGCGGTGGACCGCCTTGTTGCGGTCCTTGGCCAGTCGTTCAGGGGTGATGTGGGCATTGAATCGGGAAACTCGCACTATAGGTCCTTGCGCATCAGTGTGGCCGGCATTATCGTCGCTCTCATGACGGCAGCCAAACCACAATCGCCCTGCATCTCGATTTGCACGCTCGACGAGCACGACCTGTGCATGGGCTGTTACCGGTCGCTCGACGAAATTGTCGACTGGACGATGATGACCGACGACGAGAAGCGCGCCGTGCTCGCCAACGTCGCCGAGCGCTCTGCCCAGCAGAAGCAGGCCGTATGATGCGCCGACTGCTCACCGTCTGCGCCGCACTGGCGCTGATCGCCGTTGGCGCCGCCGGTTGCACGGCTTTGCTGACCGGCGGCAAGAAGAAAGACCCCGAGAAGGCTGGCCTTGAAATTCGCGCCCACAGCACCCAGCTCTTCGTCTGAGCCCCGACAGGACATCGACATGGATATCAACGAACGTATCAAGGGTCAGCTCGACGCCCACCCCGTCCTGATCTACATCAAGGGCACACCCGATTTTCCGCAGTGCGGCTTCTCGTCGCAGGCGGTGGCGGCGCTCAAGGCCTGCGGCACGGCGTTCGCCTACTTCAACATCTTCGACGACGAGGAGGTCCGCCAGGGTCTCAAGTCTTACTCGAACTGGCCCACGTTTCCGCAGCTCTACGTCAACGGTGAGCTCATCGGTGGCGCCGATATCGTGATCGAGATGTACAAGAGTGGTGAGCTTAAGCCGCTGCTTGAGGAAGCGACGGCGCCAGCCTAGTCGCTAACGCCCGTCTTCGGCGGGCGCGCGGTCGATCACGGCCCGGTATACGGGCTCGAACCGATTCACGATGCCACAGAACAGGTCTGCGGTGCGTTCCGCATCGTAGGCGGCTGAGTGTGCCTGCGATTCATCCCATTCGATGGCCGCCATCTGCACGGCCCGCGACAGCACCGTCTGCCCGTAAGCGACCCCGCCGAGTGTGGCGGTGTCGAAGCACGAAAACGGATGAAACGGGTTGCGCTTGATGCCCACGCGGGCCACGGCGGCATTGAGAAAGCTCAGGTCGAAGAAGGCGTTGTGCCCGACGAGCACGGCGCGCGTGCACTCATGTGCCTTGACGGCCGCGCGGACTTCCCGAAAGACGCGCTGCAGCGCATCGCGCTCGTCGATGGCGGGCCGCAGCGGGTGGTCCGGGTCAATGCCGTTCACGGCCAGCGAGGCGGGCTCCAGGTTGGCACCCGGAAAGGGCTTGACGTGGTAGCGCCAGGTCTCGTTGCGCGTAAGCTGCCCGTCGTCATCGAACTGCACACTGACGGCCGCGATCTCGAGCAGCGCGTCGGTGGCTGCATTGAAGCCGCCCGTTTCGACGTCAACGATGACGGGCAGGAAGCCCCTGAAGCGGTCGCGCATGGCGATGGGTGTCAAAGACGCGCTCAAGCTTTGGGCGCGGCCGTGACCTCCCGCAGGTGGCGCCTGAGCAGCTCGGTGGCGTAGCGCACACCGAAGCCCGTGATGTCTGTGGGCGCGGCACCCAGGCCGCCTTTGTGTTCGCAAGCAGACAGGTCGAGGTGCACCCAGGGAACGTCGGGCGGCACGAATTCATTCAGGAATGTGGCCGCGAGGATGTGGTCGCCGCCGCCTCCCGGTGCGCACTGCTTGATGTCGGCCGTCTCGCTGTCGAGCGACTCGATGAAGGCCGCGCCGATCGGGAACGGCCACACGCGTTCACCGCTGTCGGCGCCCGCCGACTTCAGCGTGGGGTGCAATGCAGGACGGTTGGTGAAGATGGCGCCGTAGCGTGTGGTCACGGCATTGATGGCTGCGCCCGTCAGCGTCGCGAAATCGAGGATGCAGTCGGGCTTGGCGCGACCGGCGAGGGTTAGCGTGTCCGCCAGCACCATGCGCCCTTCGGCGTCGGTGTGGATGGTCTGGATCGTCTTGCCGTTGAGCGCCGTCACGACATCCTGAGGCTTGTAGGCCTGGGGGCCCGTCCGGTTCTCGGTGATGCCAAGCCAGGTGTCGATGTCCCAGGCCACGCCCAGTTCCGAGAGCGTTGCGAGTGTGGCTATGGCCACAGCGCTGCCGCCCATGTCCACGTGCATGCCCAGCATGCCCTCGAACGGCTTCAGATTGGTGCCGCCCGTATCGAAGATGATGCCTTTACCGACGAGGGCGACCTTGGGTCGCTTCTTGCCGCCCGCCTTCGGGCGGTAGCGCAGCTCGACGATGCCCGCGTCGGCGGTCTCATTGCCTTGCGCCACGGCCGTGAAGGCGCCGGCGCCGCGGCGCTTGAGCGTGGCGGCCGAGTGGTAGCGGTACTGCCAGCGATGCTGTTTGGCCAGCGCTTCGGCGACGGCACGGTAGCCCAGCGCGTCAAGCTTGTTGGGCGGCATCGCCGTGAGCCAACGGGCGAGGCAGTTGCCGCGGGCCGTGGCTTTCGTCGCCGCCAGGTTCGTCTTTCCGGGCTCGAACACCGTGATGGTCAGCGGCGCGCGGCGCTTGGGCTGCTTGCCGAACTTGGGCATGCGAAAGTCCGCAAGCATCAATGCCGTGACCATCGACGAGACGGCGGCCGCGTGTTCCTGGAGCGAGTCGCGGTCCACCACCACGGCGACGGAGCGGGCGCTGGCACTGGCCAGAGCCTTGACGGTCTTTCGACACGCGGTGTCGCGCTCGAATGTCGCCGAATTGCGGTCGATACGACAGGCCGCGAGCGGGGTGGCGGGTGCGCCCGGGACGGCGGCGACGACCAGGGTGGCGTCGCCCGTGCGCGCGGCAACGGCCGCGAGCGCATCGGCGCCGGGCACCCCGAGATCGGTGAGCTTGCCGCGTCGCTGGTGCAGCACGATCACGGCGTCGAAGCGGGTCAGTCGGCGAGCGTCAGGCTGGGTGCGCGAGCTCGTCAGTTTGGGGTCCGGAAGCTTCGGCAGCAGGGCCTTGGTATCGGACACTAGTTTCTCCCGCAACGTGACGCGTCATCGTAGCAGCAGCGCGCGCTCAGGTATAATCGCGGCTTCGTTTGGGACGGCGGAAAAAGAACAATGGCGGAACACAGCCGCTTCGATGACGCGGATCCGATTGAGACCCGCGAATGGCTCGAGTCAATCGACTCGGTGCTCAAGACGGAAGGCCCGGAGCGGGCCCATTTCCTGCTCGACAAGATGATCGACTTTGCGCGGCGTTCGGGGGCGTATTTGCCCTACAGTCCGAACACGGCGTACCTCAATACGATCTCTGTTGGCCAGCAGCCCGAGTACCCCGGGGATCGTTCGATTGAACGGCGACTGGAGTCTTACCTGCGCTGGAACGCCATGGCCATGGTCGTGCAGGCGAACCGCGAGAACTCGGAGTACGGTGGCCACATCGCGTCGTACGCGTCGTCGGCCACGCTCTACGAAGTGGGCTTTAACCACTTCTGGCGCGGCAACACCGAAGAACAGGACGGTGACCTCGTGTTTATCCAGGGTCATTCGTCGCCGGGTATCTACGCGCGCGCCTACCTCGAGGGTCGTCTGAGCGAAGACCAACTGAACCGCTTCCGGATGGAAGTCGGCGGCGGCGGTCTGAGCAGCTACCCGCACCCGTGGCTCATGCCCGAGTTCTGGCAGTTCCCGACCGTCTCGATGGGCCTCGGCCCGATGATGGCGATCTACCAGGCGCGCTTCATGCGCTACCTCGAAAACCGCGAGCTCATTCCGCCGACGGACCGCAAGGTGTGGTGCTTCTTGGGCGACGGTGAAACCGACGAACCCGAATCGCTGGGCGCGATCACGATGCCGGTGCGTGAAGGGCTCGATAATCTCGTGTTCGTCATCAACTGCAACCTGCAGCGACTCGACGGTCCCGTGCGCGGCAACGGCAAGATCATTCAGGAACTGGAGGCGGCCTTCGGTGGCGCGGGCTGGAACGTGCTCAAGGTCGTCTGGGGATCGCGCTGGGATCCGCTGCTCGCGCGCGACACGGAGGGCCTGCTGCGCCGCGTGATGGAGGAAACGGTCGACGGCGAATACCAGAACTTCAAGAACAAGGGCGGCGCCTACACGCGCGAGAATTTCTTTGGCAAGTTCGAAGAACTCAAGGCGCTCGTCGCCAACATGTCCGACGAAGACATCTGGCGCCTGAACCGCGGCGGCCACGACCCGATCAAGGTTTACTCGGCTTACGAGAAGGCCGTGAATCACAAGGGTCAGCCCACCGTGATCCTCGCCAAGACGGTCAAGGGCTTCGGCCTGGGCGAGGCGGGCGGCGAGGGTGCGAACATCACGCACCAACAGAAAAAGCTTGATACCGAGGCGCTGCGGGAGTTCCGCGACCGCTTCAACATCCCCGTGTCGGACGCCGAACTCGAAGACGTGCCTTACTGCCGTCCCGAAAAGGGCAGCATCGAGATGGAATACCTCATGGACCGGCGCGCGAAGCTCGGCGGCTCACTGCCGCGGCGTCGTGTCGAAGCGCCCAAGCTCGAGGTGCCGTCGCTGGCTGTGTTCAAGACGCAGGTACAGGGCTCGGGCGAACGCGAGCAGTCCACGACGATGGCGTTCGTACGCATGCTGACGACGCTGGTCAAGGACAAGAAGATCGGCAAGTACATCGTGCCGATCGTGCCGGACGAGGCGCGCACCTTCGGTATGGAGGGCATGTTCCGCCAGATCGGCATCTACTCCTCGAAGGGCCAGCTCTACACGCCCCAGGACGCTGACCAGCTCATGTTCTACAAGGAGGACAAGAAGGGTCAGATCCTCGAGGAAGGCATCAACGAAGGCGGCGCGTTCTGCTCGTGGCTCGCGGCGGGGACGTCGTACTCGAACCACGGCCTGCCCATGATCCCGTTCTACATCTACTACTCGATGTTCGGGTTCCAGCGCATCGGCGACTTCATCTGGGCCGGTGGCGACATGCAGGCGCGGGGCTTCATGATCGGCGGCACGGCCGGGCGCACGACGCTGTCCGGCGAGGGCCTGCAACACCAGGATGGTCACTCGCACGTGCTCATGTCGACGGTGCCCAACTGCCGCGCCTACGACCCGGCCTACGCCTACGAGCTTGCCGTGATCATCCAGGACGGTCTGCGGCGCATGTTTGCCGAGCAGGAAAACGTCTTCTACTACATCACCACGATGAACGAGAACTACGTGCAGCCCGAGATGCCCGAGGGTGTGCACGAAGGCATTCTCAATGGCATCTATCCACTGCGCAAAGGCGTCAATGGCAAGGTGCGTGCGCAGCTGTTCGGCAGCGGCACAATCCTGCGCGAAGTGCTTGCCGCAGCCGAGATGCTCGAGGCTGACTTCCGTATCCCGGCAGATGTCTGGAGCGTGACGAGCTACAACGAGTTGCGTCGCGAGTGTCTGGAGGTCGAGCGCTGGAATCAGCTCCATCCCGACGAGGCGCCGCGCAAGAGCTACCTCGACACGGCCCTGGCCGGTCGCAGTGGCCCGTTCGTTGCCGCCACCGACTACATGAAGATCGTGCCCGACCAGATCCAGCGCTGGATTCCGGGTTCCTTTATCTCACTGGGCACCGACGGCTTCGGGCGCAGTGACTCGCGCAAGGCGTTGCGCGAGTTCTTCGAAGTCGATCGGCGCTACATCGTGGTCACGACGCTCAAGGCGCTGGCTGACGAAGGCGCGCTCGACCAGTCGACGGTGGCCGAGGCCATCGAGAAGTACGGCATCGACCCGGATCGTCCCGATCCGGTGACGTTGTAGGTGGGGCGCGGACATGACGGACACGATTGAAATTCGCGTACCCGACATCGGCGACTTCGACGACGTCGAAGTCATTGAGGTGCTCGTTGCCGCCGGCGATACGGTCGAGGTCGAGGACGGCATCATCACACTGGAGACCGACAAGGCGTCCATGGATGTGCCGGCCGAACAGGGCGGCGAGATCGTCGAGCTCAAGGTCGGCGTCGGCGACAAGGTCAGCGAAGGCACCGTCATCGCAACGATGCGCGCGGCCGGCGGTGCTGCAGAGGTGGCGCCCGAGCCTGAGCCTGCGGCGGAATCCGCGCCGGAGCCAGCGGCCGAACCTGAGCCCGAATCGCCGGCGGCTGCCGCGGCCGCCTCTGAACCGGTGGTTGTGGTCGTGCCTGACATTGGAGACTTCGACGCGGTCGATGTGATCGAGGTCGAGGTCAGTGTTGGCGACGACATCGATGTGGATGACCCGCTGATCACACTCGAGACCGACAAGGCGTCGATGGATGTGCCCTCGACGCACGCCGGCAAGGTCGAGGAAGTCCTCGTCAACGTCGGGGACCAGGTCAAGGAAGGCGCGCCCATCGTGCGGCTCGCGGGCGGTACGGCCGTTGCAGCCGCCGCGGACAAACCGGCGACGGCACCTGCCAGTACGCCTGCGCCGGCAGCGGCGCCCGAACCCAAGCCTGCGCCCGCACCGGCACCAGCGCCCGAAGCCAAACCCGCTGCGGCATCGACGGGCGCCATCGACGAGGCCGGCTTCTCGAAAGCGCACGCCAGCCCCTCGGTGCGTCGTCTCGCGCGCGAGCTCGGCGTCGACCTCGGGCGCGTCAAAGGCACGGGTCGCAAAGGCCGTATCGTCGCTGACGACGTCAAGGGCTGGGTCAAGCAGGCTCTCAAGGGCGGTGCGGCGCCGGCGGCCGGCGGGGGTGCATTGCCGGCAACGCCCAAGGTCGACTTCACGCGTTACGGTGAGGTCGCAGAGCAGCCGCTCACGCGCATCCAGAAGATCTCGGGCCCGCGCCTGC
The DNA here is from genome assembly GCA_039821605.1 of Pseudomonadota bacterium. Lineage (GTDB taxonomy): Bacteria > Pseudomonadota > Gammaproteobacteria > Steroidobacterales > Woeseiaceae > CALBPI01. The sequence continues at coordinate 535,182 of JBCBNV010000002.1, forward strand.
AGGCGAGCTGGATCAATCTGCCGCACGTCACACAGCACGACCTCGCCGACATCACGGATATGGAAGCGCGTCGCAAGACGCTCAAGACCAAGGCGGCCGAGCGCGGCATCAAGCTCACGCCGCTCGCCTTCGTCATGCGCGCCGTTGTGCAGGCGCTGGCCGAGCACCCGAAGCTCAATTCGTCACTCAACGCGGCTGGCGACGGGCTCGTCATGAAGCAGTACTGCCACATCGGCTTTGCCGCGGACACCGACGATGGTCTCGTCGTACCCGTGATTCATGACGCCGACAAGAAAGACGTCTACGAGCTTGCGGACGCACTTGCCGAGCTGTCGGCCAAGGCCCGCGACGGCAAGCTCACGGCCAAGGAGATGCAGGGCGCGAGCTTCACCATCTCGAGCCTGGGTGGCATCGGCGGCACGGCGTTTACGCCCATCGTCAATGCGCCCGAGGTGGCCATCCTCGGTGTTTCGCGTCACAGCATGCAGCCCGTCTGGGACGGCGAGCAGTTCCAGCCGCGCCTGATGCTGCCGTTGTCGTTGTCCTACGACCACCGCGTCATCGACGGCGCGCTGGCCGTGCGCTTCACGACTTACCTGGGACAGTGCCTGTCGGATGTCGACGGGCTCATGCAGGCGATTCCTTAATCGACTCACGCAGGACACGCTCATGACTTACGACCTTCTCGTGCTCGGTTCCGGCCCGGGCGGCTACACGGCGGCGTTTCGCGCTGCCGACCTCGGACTCAACGTTGCGCTTGTTGAGCGCTGGCCGACACTGGGCGGCGTTTGCCTCAACGTGGGCTGCATCCCGTCGAAGGCCCTGCTGCACGCGGCCAAGGTCATCGATGAGGCCGAAGACATGGGTCATCACGGCATCACATTCGGCAAACCCGAGATCGATGCGGGCAAGGTCAACGGCTGGAAGCAGGGCGTTGTGGACCGTCTCGTGGGTGGCATCGCCGGCCTCGCCAAGCAGCGCAAGGTCACGGTGCTTCACGGTACGGGCAGCTTCGCGGGCCCGAATACGATGGCCATTGAGCACGAAGGCGAAACTCAGCAGGTCGAGTTCAAACAGTGCGTCATCGCGGCGGGGTCTGAACCTATTGCGTTGCCGGGCTTGCCCGATGATCCGCGCATCGTCGATTCGACGGGTGCCCTCGAGCTGGATCCGCTGCCCGAGAGCCTGCTCGTCGTCGGTGGCGGCATCATCGGTCTCGAGCTGGGGTCGGTCTACGCCACGATGGGTGTGCCGGTCACCGTGGTCGAGCTTACGGGTCAGCTCATGCCGGGTGCTGATCTCGACCTCGTCAAGCCGCTGCAAAAGCGTCTCGAGGCGCGCTTTGAGGCCATTCGCCTGAATACGAAGATGGCTGGCATGACAGCCAGCGACGCGGGTATCGAAGTCAGTTTCGAGACGGCCGACGGCAACACCGACACGGCCACGTTTGGTCGCGTGCTCGTGGCCGTGGGTCGCAAACCCAACGGCAAGGTCATCAACGCCGAGGCCGCGGGTGTGGCCGTCGACGAGCGCGGCTTCATCAACGTCGACAAGCAGATGCGCACCAATGTGCCGCACATCTTTGCGATCGGTGACATCGTGGGCCAGCCCATGCTTGCGCACAAGGCCACACACGAAGCCAAGGTGGCCGCCGAAGTTGCCGCCGGACACAAGGTCGCGTTTGATGCGCGCGTCATTCCTTCGGTGGCGTACACCGATCCGGAGGTCGCATGGGTTGGCCTGACGGAGACCGAGGCCAAGGCGCAGGGCATCAAGGTCGAGAAGGGTCGCTTCCCCTGGGCCGCCAGCGGCCGCTCACTGGCCATGGGCCGCGATGAGGGCTTCACGAAAATCCTCTTCGACCCCGACACGGGGCGTGTGCTCGGCGGTGGCATCGTTGGCACGAGCGCCGGTGACCTGGTAACGGAGATCGGCATGGCCATCGAGATGGATGCGGACGCCGCCGACATCGGCCTGACGATTCACGCGCACCCGACGCTGTCGGAAACCGTGGCCATGGCGGCCGAGGCCTTCGAAGGCACGCTGACGGACCTCTACATACCGAAAAAGAAAAAGCGCGCGTAGCAACCCCAGCGACGCGGCTTAACCTGCGGCCGCGTACGCCTGCTTGAGCCAGCGCTTGAGCTCGGCGTCGACGGACTTCGCGTCTTCCAGGCGCACCTTGTGGCTCGTCATGGCGTTGCCGGGTTCGAGGCGACCGGTCACAGGCTCGCCCTTTAGCGCCAGCCCGAGATCGACGCGCGTCTGCGTTGCAGGCGTGATGAGCGCAAACTGCTTGTTGCGCCGCAGGCTTACACTGGTTTTTCGAGGCAGCACCTCGACGTCCTTGCCGAGCGACTTCGCGTACTTGACCACGGCATCGTGGATGGGCTTCAGGTGCGCCTTCTTGCCCGCGTACTGCGCGGCGACGAGGTCGGTGTCCCCGACCTTGCCTGGGGTGACACCGCGCGCCTCTGAGGCAATGAGGTTGGCGAACCCGTGCGTGACCCCGTGCTCAGTCTTGAGAAACTTGACGATCTGACCGTGCTTCTCGAAGCCTTCAGCCTTGAGAATCCTGAGCCACTGCGCGAGCGTCTTGCCCGTCTTTTCGGGAATGTTGTTGAGCATCGTCTGGTGATGCTGTTCGAGTGTGGCCATAGCCTGTCCCCACGTGGCGGGTCCCCACCCGCGTCGCGGACAGCATAACGCAGACGTCGCCGTGACCGCGTACGTCTGCCTGTGCCAGAATATAGTGGCTCGACGACATCCCGGATCGCTCCGAATTCCCCCCGGCACTGGGTCGTTCGTTGCGAATGATTCCGGGATGTCACCGTGCCTGCACCCGTATTCGACGAGCGTGCGACAGCCGATGCGCTGGCGTGGAGTTTTTAATGACATTGCTTGCCCGCCGGCTGGTTCTTGCGTCGGCATCACTGCTCATCGGCGCCTCAGCGCTTGCCGCCGAACCCACCCGCCGCATCACCATCTCCTTTGACGACGCGCCGCGTTCCGCGGGCGCGTTCATGAGTGCGGAGCAGCGTACGACGCTGCTCATCGAGTCGCTGGCAGCCGGTGGCGTAGACGAAGCCCTGTTCTTCGCAACGACGGGAAATCTCGAGAAGCGCGGAGAAGCCGGCGCGGCGCGGCTGCGTCGGTACACGGCTGCGGGTCATGCGCTCGCCAACCACTCGCATGTCCATGCGTCAGCCAATCGCACCGACGCTGAAGCGTTTTTGGCCGACATCGCCGAGGCGCAACGCCGACTCGCGGGCTTCGACAACGTGGTGCCCCTGTTCCGTTTTCCGTTCCTGCATGAGGGCAACACGCGCGAGCGTCGCGACGCCATTCGTGCAGGCCTGGACCGGCTGTCGCTCGCGAACGGTTACGTCACCGTGGACAACTACGACTATTACCTGCAGTACCTGTTTGACGAGGCCGTGAAGGCGAAGCGGACTGTTGATCTCGACGCCTGGCGCGAGGTCTACGTCGAGGTGCTCATGGCGGCTGTGAATTTCTACGACGACATCGCGCAGCGCACGCTGGGTCGCTCGCCCGTCCATGTGATCCTCTTGCACGAGAACGACCTGGCGGCGTTGTTTGTTGACGATCTCGCGACCGCCCTGCGCGCTGACGGCTGGGAGATCGTGCCCGCAACTGCGGCTTACGACGACCCGATTGCCGACGTCGTTCCGGACACACTCTTGCTGGGGCAGGGTCGGGTCGCCGCCATCGCCGCCACTCAGGGTGTGCCCTATCGCGACCTCATCCATCCCTATGAAAGCGAGCCCGAGCTGCGCGCGTTGCTCGTCGAGCGCGGTCTTGTTGGTCTGGCACCGGGTGCCTATCTCGATCAGCCGGTGCCCGGTGTGACGCCCGGGAAGTTTGCGCCCGGATTGGTGTCGCTTGAGCGTCGCTTCGAGTACGGCCAGACCTTTTCCGCGGATGGCCGGGAGCTTTACTTTGGTGTTGCTATGGCGGGGGGGCGCGGCGAGTTCTACGGCATGCGCCACACGCGCGACGGCTGGACCGATCCCGAGCTCGTCCTGACGCACCCCGTCCATTCCTACAGCGATCCGTTCCTGTCGCGCGACCGCACACGCCTCTATTTCATCTCGACCGGGCTTCAGGACGGCGGGCCCAACGACGTGACGCACGACATCGGTTACGTGCGGCGCACGCGAGACGGTTGGTCGGACCCCGTCTACCTCGAGGCACCCGTGCAAACCGACGCGGACGAGTACTTCGTGTCATTCACGAACGACGGCACGCTCGTGTTTTCCTCCAACCGCTGGGAGGGTGATTTTGATATCTACACGGCGTCACCGGATGGCGCAGGCTTTGCGTCACCCGTGCGTCTCGAGGGCGCGGCCAACACACGCGCGTATGAGGGCGACCCATTCATCGCCCCCGACGGCAGCTACGTGCTGTTCAGCTCGACGCGTCGCTCGGGCGCGGGCAGCAGCGATATCTACGTGTCGTTCCGCGGTGACGACGGTCGATGGTCGAAGGCCGTCGCGTTGGGTAATGGCGTGAACACCTCGGGCAAGGAGTTTTGCCCGTTCGTAACGCGCGACGGTCGCTTCCTGTTCTACACGAGCAACCAGGACCTGTTCTGGGTTGATGCGGCCGTCATCGATCTCGCGCGCGAGCGGCGCGCCGACTGACGCTCAACGCGCGTAAAGCGTCTCGAGGTCCACGGCTACGCCGTCTTCCTGCACGATCGCGCAGTGCTGCCGTTCGAGGCCGCGCGGCTCAGCAATGCCGCAGGAATGCGCGATCACCTCGAGTTCCTTGTGCATACCCTTGGCGTAACGTGCCACGCGCTTGGCCTTGTTGGCCGCGACAAGGCCGCGTTGCAGCTTCTTGTCGTGCGTCGTGATGCCCGTGGGGCAGGTGTTCTTGTTGCACTGCATGGCCTGGATGCAGCCCAGTGACAGCATGAACCCGCGCGCCGACTGCACAAAGTCGGCACCCGCGCAGAGCGCCCAGGCGACATCGACGGGGTTTATGAGCTTGCCGCTCGCGACCACTTTGACGCGCTCGCGAAGCCCGTGTTTCTCGAGCAGGTCGACGACGGATGGCAGCGACTGCTCGATGGTCAATCCCATGTTGTCGATGAGTGACAGCGGTGCGGCGCCCGTGCCGCCATCGCCCGAGTCGACGGTGACAAAATCCGGTGCCGAGTCCACGCCGCGCGCTGAGATGCGTCGCAACAGCGCTTCGAAGGCGCCCGGATTGCCAACGACGATTTTTATGCCCACGGGTTTGCCGCCGGTTTCGCGGAGCAGGGCGATGAAGTCGAGCAATTCGTCGTCGCTGCTGATCTCGGGATGGCGGTTGGGGCTGATCGAGTCCTCGCCGACGGGGATGCCGCGAATCTCGCTGACCTGTCGCGTGACTTTTGCGCCAGGAAGGATGCCGCCCTTGCCAGGTTTCGCGCCCTGCGCGAGCTTGATCTCGCACATGCGCACGGTCGGGTTGGCCATGACCTCGCGAAACCTGTCGGCGTTGAAATGGCCGTCGGCGTCGCGTACGCCATACTTGGCGGTACCAATCTGGAATACGATGTCGGCGCCGCCTTCGAGGTGGTAGGGCGACAGGCCGCCTTCACCCGTATTGAGCCAGATGCCGGCCTCGGCTGCGCCCATTGAGAGTGCGCGCACGGCCGGTTTCGAAATGGCGCCGTAGCTCATGGCGGACACATTGAAAATCGAGCTGGTCGTGAACGGTTCGCGACACTGCGGCCCCACGGTCACGGCCCCGATGGGCTCGGCGTCCTGATCGAGTACGGGGTAGGGGCTGTTTACGAGCATGGGCGTACCGACGCGGTCGGTGTGCAGCGTCGAACCGAAGGCGACCGTGTTGTCCTCACCTTTGGCCGCGCGATAGACCCAGCTGCGCTGCTCGCGGTTGAAGGGCATTTCCTCGCGATCGAGCGCGTAGAAGTATTGCCGGAAGAACTGCCCGAGGTGTTCGAAGCGGTAACGCAGGCGCCCGATCACGGGGAAGTTGCGGCGAATCGCGTGCTTCGTTTGGGTGACGTCGACGACGTAGAGCACCACGATCCACAGAACAAAGGCGCCAAAAACGAGCAGCAGCAGGCTGCTGAGGGTATCGAGGACGTTGGTCATACGTGATACAGCGTCCGGCATACGAGAAACCTAAATCAGGCGGTTAAGACTCTCTAGGTAGGCCCGCTCGTCGGGCAGCGTGTTGTCGCGCTGCGCGCGCCAGAGGGCCTCGCCCAGGCACTCAAGCATAGCGTGCTCGGCCTCGTGTGCGTCCCCGAGTTTGCCAGCAAGCTGCGCGTGCACGTCGCGGATACCGAGGGGGCGATTGGTTGACACCTGTTCGCGAACCGCGAGGTGCATGCCCATGTGCAGGAACGGATTGCTCTGGCCGCCCTCGGGGGCGAAGTCAGCCTCGACGGCGTCGTCCACGAGCATGGCGTGGTACTCGGGGTGCTCGCCAACCACCTCGGCGATTTGAGCTTCAAGCGCCGACATGGGCTGGCCCGCGCGCTTGAGTCGCCAGGCCTGCACGTACATGCGTCGCAGCTCGTTGCGGTCGTTTCCGAAAAGCATCCCGCGATTATCCCATATCGCGGATGCGCCCGGCGCCTCTGCGCCGGACCGGCCGGCTATTCCGCAGCGAACGCTGCGGGCAGGATGGCGCCCTGCATGTAGCGGTCCCGAAATGCGCCTCGGGTACGGCCGTCGTTGTAGTTGCCCGCCTGGAACAACACGACGAGTTCGAGCTCGGGGATCACGAAGAGCATTTGCCCGCCGTTGCCCGCGGCGTGGTAGCTCGCCACTGTCCGATCGTCTGCCGTGAAGGTCCGCCGCCACCAGGCGAAGCCGTAATCGTCTGCGCTATTCAGCGAGCTGTGCGCCGCGGCTGATTCGCGCACCCAGGCTTCTGACACGACACGGCTGCCATTCCAGATGCCACCGTCGAGGTAGAGCTGGCCCAGCTTCAGAAAGTCGCGCGGTCGCAGGCGAATGCCGCCGCCCATGTAGCCCCGTTCATCGGGGGACAGGTTCATGTGGTAGTGCCCCATCTGCAAGGGCACGGCGAGCTGCTGGTGAAAGAACGCGGGCAGGCTCCGCGCCGTCGCGTTGCTAATGGCACCGGCGATCAGGTTGATGCCCGCCGAGCAGTAAATGTCGGCGCTGCCAGGTTCGTTGCGCATCGGCAGGTCCAGCGCGTAGCGGTACCAGTCGGGTTGCGCGTCCTGGCTCTGCATGCGGTCTTCGTTGCCCGGCGAGTCGTAGTCACCGTCGTTGCAGTCGAGACCCGGCGACATCGTGACGAGGTGGCGCAACGTCATCCGCGCCTTCCTCGGGTCGGGGTTGGCGTAGGTGTCCACACCCCCGAAGAAGTCGTAGACCGGCTGGTCGACGTTCTCGATGGCGCCGGTTTCGATGGCAGCGCCCAGCAGGATCGATGCCAGAGACTTGCCGGCCGAGCGCGAGTCATGGGGTCGTTCCCGGTGGTAGCCGTGGAAGTACGACTCGAAAACCAGTTTGCCGCGGTGTGCGATGAGCAGGCCATGGATGTAGGGCGCGCGCAGTTGGTCGGGCTCAAATGCACGGATCTCATTGAGCATCGCGAGCAAGTGGTCTTCGTCGAGGCCCGTTGCTGCCGGCGCTGCGGTTCGCCAGCCGTCATCGAGCTCGGGCGGGCGCAACAGGCTGCCGACCGCGGTTGGTGTGCGTTGCGGGTAGAAGCCTGGCGCGTCATTGCGCGGGCGCCGTCTAAAGTCCATCGCCGTGTCAAAGCGAGGGTAGCGCAGCGTGAATCGTTCGCGCTCGAGGTTGCCGCCCGCGGTAGCCAGCACTGCGCCGTCGCGATCGAAGAACGTGATGCTGTCCCCTTCCGCCACGGCGGTTTCGATGCGGAACCAGACCCCCAGGTTGCGTTCCGGATTCCGGAGGAACGTGCGGTAGCGGTCTTCGGCCGGCGCCGCTGTATCCGGGTCTGGCATGAGGGCAATACTCAGCGACGCGGACTGCCGGAAGGGTCGCAGCACGCCAGCGAGCGCGTCGGTGCCCGCAGGAGACAAGGTCAGTGGCGTGGCAATCGGGTAAAACTGAATGGGTCCGGGCGGTTGAATCCAGTGACCGATCACCTCGCCGCCATCCCCGGCCTGCTCCCCAACGAAGCGCCCCAGGTCGCCGATTGCGAACGACCAGCCAGTGATGTCGTCTGCGAGCGGCTCGCGAACAACCGGAGCGCGCTCGCCCTGAATGTCGGCGACCCACCCATCATCCGTCCTGTGCAGCGAGACCGGTCCGTCCAAACGTGGGCCGAAGTCGGCTTCCGCGACCCACACACCTTCCCAGGCGCCCGCGCCCGATTCGGCTTCATTCGCGCAGGCACTCAGGGTGAGGAAGGCGGCGAGTACCGAGAGCGCGGTCGACGTGATTCGGATGCGGGTCATGATGCGATGTCCTCTTGATGATTGCGGTGTGTCAGCCATTCGATGATCGGCTCGGCACCGCTCTGCATGTTGCGTTTGAGTCCGGCGCAGGCGCCGTCGAGGTCACCCTCGCGCAGCGCGGCCATGATGCGCTCGTGTTCGTCGCCCGCCTTCCAGACGTTGTCCGTCTCCCGAAACAGCGCGTGTTCGTAGCAGCGCGTGCGGCCAATGATCTGGTCGATGAGGTCGAGTAGAACGGTGTTGGGGCAGTGCGCCAGCAGCTTGCGGTGCCATTGGTCGTCGAGATCGATGGCGCGCGACGGGCTGCGTGCGGCGAGCATGGCGTCGTTGATGCGCTTGAGCGCGTCGATGGACGTCGCGTCAGGCAGGCCAGCCAAGGCCAGGGCGGCGGGATCGAGAATCGGACGGATCGCGTAGAGCTGTTGAAAGTCGTCGAGCGTCATGGGCGTGACGAAAAAGCCGCGTCGCGGCTCGGTCGTCACCACGCCTTCCGCGACCAGGCGCATGAGGCCTTCGCGCAGCGGCGTGCGGCTGATCTCCAGCGCTTTCGCCAAATGCACCTCGTTAATCCGCGCACCGTCGGCGAGTCGTCCGTCGATGATCATCGCGCGGATCGCGTCGGCCGCGGCGGCGCTGATGTTCTTCGTCTCAATCTGCATACTGTATACAGTATGGTGTTGCGGTCGGCGACGCAACCGGCGTTTGCGTGGGTTACTCGGGGCGCGGCGTCTTCTTGCGGAATTCGCACCACTCGGACACGGTGCAGCGCCAGCACTCGGGCTTGCGCGCCTTGCAGACGTAGCGGCCGTGCAGGATCAGCCAGTGGTGCGCGTCGACGAGGAATTCCTCGGGCACGAGGCGGATAAGGCGCTTCTCGACTTCGAGCACGGTCTTGCCCCAGGCGATCCCGGTCCGGTTGGAGACACGAAAGATGTGCGTGTCGACGGCCATAGCGGGCTCGCCGAAGGCCGTGTTGAGCACGACGTTGGCCGTCTTGCGGCCGACACCGGGCAACGCCTGCAGCGCGTCGCGATCGCGGGGCACCTGGCTGCCGTGCTCGGCGACGAGGATTTCGCAAGCCTTGATGACGTTCTTGGCCTTCGAGTTGAACAGGCCGATGTGGCGGATGAACGGCGTGATCCCTTTGACGCCCAGCGCGGCGATAGCCTCGGGTGTGTTGGCGACGGGGAACAGCTTCCGCGTCGCAAGGTTGACGCTGACATCGGTGGCCTGAGCCGAGAGGATGACCGCGATCAGCAGTTCGAAGGGACTGGCGTATTCGAGCTCCGTGGTCGGCTTGGGATTCGCCGCACGCCAGGTTTCGAACATGGCGGTGCGCTTAGCCTTGTTCACGCGCGAGCTCCGGGTTGTCCTGGCCTTGCCGGCTGGCGATGATGTTGCGCGCAACGAGTACGGCCGCGAGTGCGAAAAAGGCGCCGGGCGGCAGCAGTGCAAGAAGCAGCCCGCCATCTACGACGGTGATGCCGCCATTCCCCGCGCCCGGGATCAAGGTGCCCAGGTCGCGGAACAGGGTGCCGTGGCCGACAAGCTCCCGCAGCGCACCGACGATCACGAGAACCCAGCCGAATCCCAGACCGTGGGCGAGCCCATCGGCAAACGCGCGCCCCACGGGCTGCCGCGACGCAAACGCCTCGGCGCGCGCGACGATGGCGCAGTTGGTCACGATGAGCGGCAGGAAGATGCCCAGCCGCGCGTGTAACGTGGGCGCGTAGGCGTGGAAGGCAAGCTCCGTCGCCGTCACGAGCGCGGCGATGACGAGCACGTAAGCGGGAATACGAATCTCCGGTTGCAGCGCGCGCCGCGTGATCGAAACGATCGTGTTGCTGGCCGTGAGCACGAACAGCGTCGCGACGGCGAGGCCCAGCGCATTGACGGCTGTGTTGGTTACGGCCAGCAGCGGGCACAGACCGAGCAGCTGCACGATGCCGGGGTTGTTGTGCCAGAGGCCGTCGCGCCAGACTGTGTTCACGGCGGGGCCTCCATGGCTTGCGCGTACAGGAGCGTTTCGTGGACGGCCTCCACCACCGCGCGCGGCGTGATCGTGGCACCTGTGAACGCGTCAAAGGCGCCACCGTCGCGCTTGAGCGCCCACACGCTGCCGTCGTCAGGGCCCAGGCTGCGTCCGTCAAAGCTTGTGATCCAGTCGGAACGTTCGCGCTCGATGTGGGTCCCGAGGCCAGGCGTTTCGGTGTGGCTTACGACACGTACGCCCGTGACCACGAACGCCGCGTCGATACCCACGAGCAACACGATGGGCCCGCCGTAGCCCGCCGCCTGCACTTCGAACACGCGCGCCACGCGGGCGCCGTTTGCAAACGCTTCGAAGATGCGTGCGGGTGCGTCGCCGGGCAGCCGATGCGGCGGCTCGACGATGGTCGGGGCGTCGTAGTCGAGTGTGTCGAACACGGTCGCGCCCAGCACACTCTCGAACTGCGCGAGTCGTGCCGCATGCGTGTTGGCTGCGATGCGTTCGCCCGTGAGCCGCCAGCCGCCCGCCACGATCGTCGCCGCGATGGCCGCAAACAGGCCGAGCTTGAGCGTGCCGCTCATGACCCCGCCGCGATCAGCGCCCATGACCCAGGATCCTCGGTGCCGTGAGATGGTCGATGAGCGGGACGGCGGCATTCATAAGTAACACGGCAAACGCGATGCCGTCGGGGTAGCCGCCCCACTTGCGGATCACCCAGGCGATCAAGCCGATGCCGAACCCGTAGATGAGCCGGCCGCGCGGACTCGTGGCTGCGGATACGGGGTCGGTCGCGATGAAAAATGCGGCCAGCAGCGTCGCGCCGCTGAACAGGTGGAATCCGGGTCCACCGCTCGCACCGCCTGTGATGAGACTGTCGAGCGTGGCCGGGATGAGCATGCCGGCCAGCACCGCGACGGGGATGTGCCAGCGGATGATGCCGCGGTAGAGCAGCCAGCCGCCGCCCAACGCGATGAAGTTGCCGATCCACTCCCAGCCGCGGCCGCCGAAGTCTCCGAACAGGGGGCTGGCAGAACGCAACTCCTCAAGCATGAGCTGGTCGCGTGCCGCCGTGCGCACGAGGTCGAGCGGCGTCGCGCGGGTGATGGCGTCGAGTTCGAGCCCCGCGGGCCAGCTGCCCGTGAACAGATAGGTGAGTCGCTCGAAGACACCGGGCCGGACGTAATCGAGGTCGCCGATCACGGGCGGCAGCCAGCTGCTCATGGCCACGGGAAACGCGATGAGCACGAACGCGTAGCCGAGCATGGCGGGATTGAACGGGTTGAAGCCGATGCCGCCGTAGACGTGTTTGGCGAGCAGGATGGCCGCGCCGCAGGCTGTGATCGTGACCCACACGGGCAGGTAGGTTGGTAGCGCGAAGGCGAGCAGCACGCCCGTGAGTATGGCGCTGCAGTCGCTGAGCGTCGCGGCCACGGGCAGCCCGCGCAGGCGAAGCGCCAGCGCTTCGAACGCGACGCAGGCGGCGATGCACAGCGCGATGTTGAACAGGATGCCAAAGCCGAAGAAGAAGAAATACATGACGGCCGCGGGCACGAGCGCCAGCGACACTTCGCGCATCACGGCGCCCACGCCCGTTTCGGGGCGCAGGTAGGGCGAGAGCGCAGGCTCGAAGCGCATCAGTCGTCGTCCCCGCGGGGTGTGCCGCGTTTGCGCGCGAGGATTTCGGCGATGGCGTCGGGATTGGCGCCCTGCTTGAGCCGTTCGGTTTCTGCGGCCTGCGCATCGGCGCGCGCCTGCTCGCGTTCCTGCCGCCGTTCGAAACGTTCGCGCGCGCGTTCGGCGCGTTCGCGTTCGTAGACGTCGATGCGCCGCGCGAGTTTGGCGTCGCGGAAGCTCTGTGTCAGCGGGATGTGGCTCGGGCACACGAGGTCACAACACCCGCACTCGATGCAGTCGATGAGCCCGAGCCCGTCCAGCGTGTCGCCCGCGCCGTAGCGGTGTGCGCGCAGCAGCTGCTGGGGCTGCAGGCGCACGGGGCAGATACGCGCGCACTCGCCGCAGCGAATGCAGGGGCGCTCGGGCTCGAATGAGGTGCGCACGGCCGGGCCCGTGGCGATGAGACAGTTGCAGGCCTTGGTCACCGGCAGCGCGTCGTCGGTGAGCGCGACGCCCGTCATGGGGCCGCCCATGATCAGGCGCTTGGCATGTTCCGTGTAGCCGCCCGCAAACGCGGCGAGGTCGGCGATGGGTGTGCCCAGGCGCACGCGGTAGTTACCGGGCTTGGCGATGCCTTCGCCCGTGACCGTGACGATGCGCGAAATGAGCGGTGTCCCCGTGAGCGCGAGGTCGGCGACGGCGGCCGCCGTGCCCACGTTGTGCACAAGCGCGCCCACGTCGCTCGGGAAGCCACCGCTGGGGACTTCACGGCCCGTGAGCAGGTAGACGAGCTGGTCCTCGCCGCCCGACGGGTAGACCGTGGGGATGGCGACGAGCTGCACGCGGTCGTCGCCCTCGATGCTGGCCGCTTCCGTGAAGGCGGCCCAGGCTTCGGGCTTGTCGGATTCGATGCCGATGGCGCATTGGCGCAGGCCCAGTGCCGTGAGCATGATGCGCGTGCCGAACAGGATCTCGACCGCATGATTGCGCATGAGCGCGTCGTCGCAGCTGATGTAGGGTTCGCACTCGACGCCATTGAGGATCAGCGTGTCGACGCCGGCATCGACGGCGTGGCGCAACTTCGCCAGAGTCGGAAACACTGCGCCCCCGAGCCCGACGATGCCCGCCCCGCCAATGGCCTCGAGCAACGCATCGGGCGTGGCCGCGAGTGGATTGGCGATGGGCGCGAGACCCTCCCAGGCCTGGTCCTGGCCGTCAGTCTCGATGATGATACAGGCCGCCTCGACGGCCTCGCGCGCCGGTATCGGACGCGATTCGATCGCAACCACGGTGCCCGAACTCGAGGCGTGCACGCTGGCACTGAAGTCGCCTTCCGCGCGTGCGATCGGCTGCCCGCGCAGCACGCGCTCGCCGACGGCCACGATGGGCTGAGCCGCGCTGCCCGCATGCTGGCGAACGGGCAGAATCAGCGTCGCGGGTATGGGCACCTCGCGAATCTCTCCCGTCGCGGATTGCGCCTTGAAGCCGGGCAACCGCAGGCCGCCGGGCAGGCGGTGCAGGTTCTCTGTCGGCGCGCTCGTCACGCCGCGCGCTCAGCGTCGTCGATGGTCACCATCTCGATGCAGTCGACGGGGCAGGGCGCGATGCAAAGCTCGCATCCCGTGCAGAGGTCCTCGACCACGGTATGCATGAACTGGTGGGCGCCAACAATCGCATCGACGGGACAGGCGGGCAGGCAGCGCGCGCAGCCGATACAGCGTTCTTCGTCGATGATGGCGACGCCCGGCGGCGCGGGCGGCGGCAGCGATGCATCGAGAGCAATGATGTCGCGGTCGAGCAGCCGGGCGAGTGCGGCGATCGTGGCGTCGCCGCCCGGTGGGCAGCGATTGATGTCGACGTCGCCCTTCGCAATGGCCTCGGCGTAGGGTCGGCAACCCGGGAAGCCGCACTGCGCACACTGCGTCTGCGGCAACTCGGCGTTGATGCGCGCCACGACATCGTCGGCGTCGCGCTGCAAGCTGCGCGCGGCCAGCGTCAGCGCGAGCCCCACGACGAGCGCAATTCCTGCGAGCACGGCGATGGCGGCAACGATATCCATCAGGTCTGCCCCAGCCCCGAAAAGCCCAGGAACGCGATCGACATGATGCCGGCGGTAATCAGCGCGATGGCCGAGCCACGCAGCGCCACGGGAACCTCGGGTGTCTCGATGCGCTCGCGCAGTGCGGCGAACAACACGGTAACCAGGCCGAAGCCGGCCGCGGCGCCGAAGCCGTACCAAACCGACTCAAAGAAGCTCTCTGCCGTCTGGATGTTGAGCAGGGCGACGCCGAGCACGGCGCAGTTGGTCGTGATCAGCGGCAGATAGATGCCCAGCATCTGCTCGAGCAATGGACTCATGCTGCGGATCATGAGCTCTGCAAATTGCACGAGAGAGGCGATGATCAGTATGAAGGTCAGTGTGCGCAGATAGGTCAGCCCGAGCGGCGCCAGAAGGTACACCTCGGCCAGGTAGCTGGCCGCAGAGGCCAGCGTCAGCACGAATGCTGTGGCCACGGACAAGCCCGTGGCCGTGTCGAGCTGGCGCGTCGCGCCGAAGAATGGGCAGAGGCCCAGGAAGCGCGTGAGCACGAAATTGTTCACCAGCACGGTGCCGATGAGGATGAGCAGCCACTCGCGCATTGCGGCCGCCCCGGCTTACTTGACGCGCATGCCTGGCGCGGCGCCGTCGTCTGGCGAGAGCAGGAAGATGCCCTTGCCGTCGCCGGCCGCAAGCACCATGCCTTCGCTCAAGCCGAAACGCATCTTGCGCGGCGCGAGGTTGGCGACCATGACTGTAAGTCGGCCCTCCAGTGTCGCCGGGTCGTAGGCGGACTTGATGCCCGCAAAGACCTGCCGCTGGCCGAGCGCGCCAACATCAAGTTGCACACGAATGAGCTTGTCGGCGCCGTCGACATGCTCGGCCTTGACGATGCGCGCGACGCGCAGGTCGACGGCCATGAAGTCGTCGATGCCGATCGTGTCGTCATCGCGCGTCGCTGCTGTCGCCGGCGCGTCGCTCTCTTTCGAAGCTTCGACCATTTTGGCCACCTGCTTGTCGTCAATGCGTGTGAGCATGGGCTTGAACCTGGCGATGGGCGTTCCCATGAGTGGCGCCGCCGCACTGTGCCAGCCCCAGCCATCTTCCCCAAACAGCGCACGTGCCTTTTCGGCCAGCGTCGGCAAGACGGGTGCGAGGTAGATGGCCAGCGCGCGGAACAGGTTGAGCCCCTGCGTGCAGACGCCGGGTACGGCGTCGCGCAGCGCGTCGTCCTTGACCATCTGCCAGGGTTTGTTGGCGTCGATGTACTGGTTGGCGCGATCGGCGAGCGCCATGATCTCGCGGATCGCCTTCGAGTACTCGCGCCGGTCGAAGTGGCCCGCAATGGTCTCGCCCGCATCGGCGAAGGCCTGGTAGAGCGCGGGGTCAGGCAACACGTCGGCCAGCTTGCCGTCATTGTTCTTGTGCACAAAGCCCGCGCAGCGGCTCGCGATGTTGACGAGCTTGCCGACGAGATCCGCGTTCACGCGGCTCACGAAGTCTTCGAGGTTGAGGTCGATGTCGTCGATGCCGGGGCCGAGCTTCGCGGCGTAGTAGTAGCGCAGGCATTCGGGGTCGAGGTGATCGAGATAGGTGCGGCCCTTGATGAAGGTTCCGCGCGACTTCGACATCTTCTTGCCGTCGACAGTCAGAAAGCCGTGCGCAAACACGCTCGTGGGTGTGCGCAGTCCGGCGCCTTGCAGCACGGCCGGCCAGAACAGCGCATGGAAGTAGACGATGTCCTTGCCGATGAAGTGGTAGAGCTCGGTCTCCGTGTCCGGCGCAAGCCAGCGCGCGAAGTCCATGCGCTCGCGATCGCAGTACGCCTTGAAGCTGCCGAAGTAGCCCACGGGTGCGTCGAGCCAGACATAGAAGTACTTGCCCTCGGCACCCGGGATCTCAAAGCCGAAGTAGGGCGCATCGCGCGAGATGTCCCAGTCCTGCAGGCCCGCGTCGAACCACTCGCCGAGTTTCTTGCGCACGCTGTCGTCGAGCACGGCGCCGTCGAGCCAGTCCTTGAGGAAGGCTTCGAACTCCCCGAGCTTGAAGAAGTAGTGTTCGCTGTCACGCCACACGGGGGCCTCGCCCGAGAGCACCGAGACAGGATTCTTGAGGTCGGCGGGCGTGTAGGTGCTGCCGCAGTTCTCGCAGGCATCGCCGTACTGGTCTTCGGTGCCGCAGACGGGACAGGTGCCGCGCACGAAGCGGTCGGGCAGGAACATCTGTTCGGCCGCGTCATAGGCCTGATTGATGGTCTTCGTGTAGATGTGTCCGGCGTCCGTGAGCCTGGCGTAGATGTCGTAGACGAGCTCGCGGTTCTCGTCGGCGTGCGTCGTGTTGAAGTTGTCGAACACAACGCCGAAGGCCGCGAAGTCGGTGACGTGCGCCTGCTGGTAGTGCGCGACCACAGCCTCGGGCTCTACGCCGTCCTTGCGGGCCCGGATCATGATCGGCGTGCCGTGCGCGTCGCTGGCGCAGACGAAGTACACCTCGTGGCCGCGCAAACGCTGGAAGCGCACCCAGATGTCGGCCTGGATGTACTCGACAAGGTGGCCCAGGTGGATATCGCCGTTGGCGTACGGCAGGGCTGAGGAAACGAGGATGCGGCGGGGCGCGGTGGCGGTGTCGGCAGGCATGAAAGCGTCGAGTCTGGAAACTCGGCGCATTATGCCACGCGGTGCGCTACTGCTTGTCCTTGATCGCCAGGAAGCGTTGTTTGTTGATCGCCGCCTCGTAGGCGTTCTGGCCGGTGATCATGGCACCGTCGTACAGGTCCAGGAGAGCCGAGTCCATGGTGCGCATGCCCTGCGCGCCGCCCGACTGGATGGCGTTCTCGAGCTGGTCGATCTTGCCCTGTCGAATGAGGTTGGAGATGGCGGGCGTGTTGACCATGATCTCGAGCGCTGCCACGCGACCGGACTTGCCCTTGGTCGGTATCAGTTGCTGCGAGATCACGCCCCGGAGCGAGGTCGACAGCATGGTGCGGATTTGCCCCTGCTTGTCGTGCGGGAACGAGTTGATGATGCGGTCGATCGTGGGCGCAGCACCGTTGGTGTGCAGCGTCCCCATCACGAGGATACCCATCTCAGCCGCGGTGACGGCGATCGAGATCGTCTCGAGGTCGCGCATCTCGCCCACGAGAATGACATCGGGGTCCTCGCGCATGGCTGAGTGCAATGAGTCGGAAAAACTCGGGCTGTGGCGTCCGATCTCGCGCTGGCTGATCAGGCACCCCTTGCGGTGGTGGACAAATTCGATGGGGTCCTCGATCGTTAAGATATGCCCCTTGATGCGGTTGTTGAGCTCGTCGATCATGGCCGCGAGCGTCGTCGACTTGCCCGAGCCCGTCTTGCCCGTGACGAGGATCATGCCCGACGGTTGTCGGCACAGTCGCTCGACGGCGTCGGGCAGGTTCAGGTCCTCGATGGTCATGACCTTGGTCGGAATGGTCCGGAACACCGCACCCATGCCGTTGAGCTGGCGCAGCACGTTGACGCGGAACCGCGCCTTGTCAGGAATCTCGTAGGCGAAGTCGGCCGAGTCGTTGGCTTCGAACTCGCGCCGGATTGCCGGTGACATGATTTCGTAGAGTGCGTCGGAGACCTGCGCCTGGTTGAGTTCGTCACCGGGCAGCGACTGCAACTCCCCGTGTACGCGGATGCGCGCCGGGTCGCCGGCCATGAAATGCAGGTCCGAGCCCTGGGCGCGCAGCACTTCGTCGAGAAATGCGTCAATGCGGCGCGGCGCGCGTTCTTCTGCGGTCGGCATCGACTCAGCCGCTCGCCAGATCGAGTTTCGGCAGCACCGAGGTGTCGGTGACGAAGCGCTGGAACTTGCGCTTGTCCGAGGCGTAGCGGAACGCATCGTCCGGGTCGATCTGGCGTTTCTCGATGGCGGCCAGCAGCGCCTGGTCCATGGTCTGCATGCCAACGTCCATACCCGTCTGGATCTGCGCGTTGATCTGGTGCGTCTGGTCCGTGAGGATCAGATTGGCCACTGCCTTGGTATTGACCAGAATTTCCTGAATGCCCCGCCGGCCCTGACCGCCCGGTGTCTTGACCAGCACCTGGGTGATGACGGCATTGAGGCTTTGCGACAGGAAGCCCTTGGTCTGCTCGCGCAGCTCGCCAGGCAGCGCGTCGATGACGCGGTCAATTGTCTTGACAGCCGAGGTCGTGTGCAGTGTGCCGAGCACCAGGTGACCCGTTTCCGCGGCCGTCATGGCCATGGAGATCGTTTCCGTATCGCGCATCTCGCCGACGAGGATGACATCGGGGTCTTCACGCATGGCCGCCCGTACACCCCCCGCGAAGGTCTTCACATGGGTGTTGAGCTCGCGCTGGATGACCTGAGACTTGCGGCTCGGGTGCACGAACTCGATCGGATCCTCAAGACTGATGATGTTGAGGTTCCGCGTCTCGTTCAGGTGGTTGATCATGGCCGCGAGCGTTGTCGACTTGCCCGTGCCTGTCGAGCCGGTTACGAGCACCATGCCCTGGTGGTGATCCAGAAAAGACTCGATGACAGGCGGCAGGTCAAGGCTCTCGAGCGTCGGAATCACGCCCGGGATGCTTCGGAATACGGCGCCCACGCCGGTGTCCTTGCGGAACAGGTTGACACGGAAGCGGCCGCCGTCCTCGGTGACATAGGAGAAATCGAGGTCATTACCCTCGTCAAACGACGCCTGTTGCGACTGCGTCAGGATCTCGGCCACGTAGTTGTTGAGCTCGTGGTCGGCGAGGTCGCGGAACTTGATCGGCATGAGATCGCCGTTCATGCGCAACATGGGCGGCACGCCCACGGCCAGGTGGACGTCGGAACAGCCCTGGGCCAGGCCAAGCTTCAAAAAGGCGTCGATTCTTGCCATAGCGGCCAGAATATCGGCCACCTGCGCGCGCTGCGCAAGTGCCGGATACGCAAAATGAGAACCGGGCTCGGGCCCGGTGGCTAGACCTGGATGGCTTCCAGCGCCTCGCGCACGTCGTGCATGGACTGCGGACGCTTGTCCTTGTCGACGGTCATGAGCTGACCGACGAGGGCTGCGAGGTCGTCAGGGATCTTGTCGTTGAGCTCCTGGCATCCCGCCGCCTTGCCTTGCACGTGCTGGTACATGACCGACATGTGGTCACCGCGCGTGTAGGGCGGTGTGCCCGTAATCATTTCGTAGAGGATGACACCGAGGCTGTAAATGTCGGCCGTTTCCTCGACCTTCTTGCCAAGGATCTGCTCGGGCGCCATGTACTTGGGCGAGCCGATGACGTAACCGGTCTTCGTGAGCTGCGTGTCGCCGCTCTTGGCTGCGGCCGCGACACCGAAGTCCACGATCTTGAGCAGGCCCGTGTCGTCGATGAGGATGTTTGCGGGCTTCAAGTCGCGGTGGATGACGCCTGCGTTGTGTGCGACAGTCATGCCCGTGGCGATGTCCTTTGAGAAGCGCAGCGCTTTTTCGAAGCTCATGGGCTTCTCGGCGGCGATCTCCGCGCCCAGCGTGTGCGACTCGAAGTACTCCATCGAGATCGCGTAGTTGCCCTGAATGTGCAGAAAGTCGTAGATGCGGATGACGTTGGGGTGCGTGATCCGGCGCGAGAACTTCAGCTCGTGCACGAAGCGTTTCATCATCTCCTCGTCGGAGGAGACGTTCGGGTTCAGGAATTTCAGTATCAGCTCTTCGCCGACCACGGTGTCTTCCATGAGCAGCACGGTACCGAAGGCACCCTTGCCGATCCGCTTCACAAAGCGGTAGCGATTCTCGAGCATGTCGCCCTCGTTGAGGGTTGAGATGTCGAGCGGGCCTTGCGCCGCGGCCGTCTCGGCCTCGACACGTTCGATGACCTGGCGTGCTTCCTCTTCGTCGATGAGCAGTGTGGCGGCCTGGCCCTCGGACAGCTTGGCGGCCTTGCGGTCCTGTTCGCGGACCACGTCCGAGAACCGGGTCTGAAGCGTTTCGAGTGCGATGTCAGCCGCCTCGGCCAGCGCCTTGTCACCGCCGTCCTGAATGCGCAGCAGTTCGTCGCGCACGGCTGGCAGCTCCTTCTCGCTGACCAGCATGGCCATGGCTTTCATGGCCTCGACGCGGACCTCGCGACCACCCTTGGCCAGCATCGGCTTGAGCTTGGGCACGATGTCGGTGGCGCCCAGCTTGCCGAGCGCCCGGATCACAGTCGGGTCGGACTTGTCGTGCTTGCCGAGCATGCCCGACAGCACGGGTACTGCGCGCGTGTCGCCGATTTCGGCGAGGGCGTCGACGGCGCGCTCACGCACCCACCAGTCGTCATCCTTGGTGGCCGTGATCAGGTGATCGATGGCCTGAGGGTCCTTGGTGGCGTTGAGGATCTCGATGGCCGCGCGCCGGATCTCCTGATCGGGATCCTGCACGAGCTTCATAACCGCCTTCACCACACGTGGGCCACCAATGTCGGCCAGCGCGTCGGCGGCGCGCGCCCGCACCCACCAGTCGTCATCGCGCACGGCGTTGAGCAGGTCCTTGATGGAATCGGGCGTGCCGATCTCGTTGAGCACCTCAACGGCCGCGCGGCGCGCGTACTCGTTCTCGTCCTTGAGCGCAGGAATCAGGTGCTTGATCGTGTCTTTGTGGTTGAGCTTGACGATGACGTCCACGGCCTTGCTCTGGACGTCGACGTCGGCGTCGAGCAGCAGCGAGCAAATGAGCCTGATGTTGCTCGCGCTCTTCTGGCGTGCCAGCGCCGTGAGCGCCGACTGACGGATCATCTTGTGGTTGCTTCTGAGCTGGCCCTCGAGAGCCGAGGACACATCATGGCGGTCGAAGCGCGACAGCATGTCGATGATGTGAATACGCACCATCGGGTCCTTACCCGTCAGTCGGGCGAGGAGGTCGGGCACGTGCTCTTCCCTGACGACGCCGCCAATGATTCGAAACAGCACGGCCTGCTCGTTGGGCTCGAGTTCGTAGGCACGCGACAGCAGCGCGGGCACCGAAAGCCGGTCCTTGTGTGTATTGACGATCTCGAGGACTGCCGCCGGCGAAACGTCGTCTTCGTCGAGCAGTTTGAGCACCGCCGTCGGCTCAACCTTCTGACTCGACGACAGCGCCCAGGCCGTACCGGACACGACACGCTGGTCGCCATCGGACAAACCGGGCACGAACTCCATGAGGGTCTTGGTCGAGGCGAGCTCGCTCAGAATATCAACGAGCGCCATGGTGTGTTTCTTGTCGGCACCCGCGAGCGCATCGGTAATGCGCGGAATGGCGCCGGGACCGAGTTTGCGCAGCTTGTCGGCGGCCTTCTCGGCTTTGGGCGAGTAGATGTCTTCCTCTGACATCAACTGCTCAATGAGCCGGTCGGCCTTGTAGGCGCTCAGAAACTTCATTCGTGTTTAGTGTCGCGGCACAGTCCGTTGCGGACCGTGCGACTCAATGTCTTCTAGTGCTCCGAGATCGCCCAAAATCCCGCCCGAAGGACCGCGGGAACATATCCTTACAGTGCACCTGTCAGTATGCCATAACGCAGCCCGTGACCCAGCGGGAATGGGGGGTGCGTCACACTCCCCCGGGGGTGTGCGGCGGAAATGTGACGGGCTTCGCAATTCAGATACACTCACGCCCAGCCTGACGGGGCACCCACCTGCTCATGACGACCACATACGACCCATCGCTGACTGCGGCGCTCGGTGACGTTGCCGTGCCCGGCACGGATCTGACGCTTGCCGAACTCGACGCACTTCGGTTCGACGACGCGGGTGCGCTGAAGATCCGGCTACCGTTTCCGTGCCGGAGCCTTTGGCCCGAGCTCGAGCGCGCGCTGCGCGATGCAGCCGCCGCCAGTGGCGAGACGTTGTCCGAGTCTCTCGACGTCGCCCTCGACATGCCCGTGTTTGGCGTACAGCGGCGACTCAAGCCACTGCCTGGCTTGCGCAACATCATCGCGGTGGCCTCGGGCAAGGGTGGTGTGGGCAAGTCGACGACCGCCGCAAACGTGGCCCTCGCGCTGGCCGCCGAAGGTGCGCGCGTGGGCCTGCTCGACGCCGACATCTACGGGCCGTCGATGCCGCGCCTCATGGGGCTCGTGGGCGCCCAGCCCGAGGCCGCCGATGAGAAGACGCTGAAGCCGCTCGTCGCGCACGGCATCGAGGTCATGTCGATCGGGTTTCTGGTCGATGAAACCGCGCCGACCGTGTGGCGAGGCCCGATGGTGACCTCGGCACTCAACCAGCTGCTGCGCCAGACGCGCTGGGGCGATCTCGACGTGCTGGTCGTGGACATGCCGCCGGGCACGGGGGACATCCAGCTCACGCTGTCGCAGACGGTCCCGGTGGCGGGCGCCGTCATCGTCACCACACCCCAGGACCTGGCCCTCACGGACGCCCGCAAGGGTCTCGAGATGTTCCGCAAGGTTTCGGTGCCCGTGCTGGGCATCGTTGAGAACATGAGCGTTTACGTGTGTCCGGCCTGCGGTGATCGCACGTCGCTGTTCGGCGAAGGCGGCGGCGAGCGGCTTGCGGTTGAAGCCGGCACCCGGCTGCTCGGTGAGTTGCCGTTGGCCCTGGATATTCGAAAGGCCGCGGACAGCGGGCGCCCCAGCGTCGTGTCGGATCCCGACGGGGCTGCCGCGCACGCCTACCGCGCCATTGCCATTGCGGCCGGCGCCGCGCTGGCCGCCGGTCGCCGCGACTCGAGTCACGTCTTTCCTGAAATTGTCGTCGAGGACACCTGATGAGCATCAAATCCGACCGCTGGATCGCGCGCATGGCGCGGGAGCACGACATGATCTCGCCGTTTGAAGCCGGCCAGGTCCGCGAAGCCGACGGCAGGCGTCTCGTGTCCTACGGCGTGTCGAGCTACGGTTACGACGTGCGCTGTGCGCCGGAATTCAAGGTCTTCACCAACGTGCACTCGACGATCGTCGACCCCAAGGAGTTCGACGACGCGAGTTTCGTCGACATGAACGACGACACCTGCATCATCCCGCCCAACTCGTTCGCGCTGGCGCGTACCGTTGAGTACTTCAGGATTCCGCGCAACGTGCTGACCGTATGTCTGGGCAAGTCGACCTACGCCCGCTGCGGCATCATCGTTAACGTAACCCCGCTCGAGCCCGAGTGGGAGGGTCACGTCACGCTCGAATTCTCGAACACCACGCCCTTGCCCGCACGCATCTACGCCAATGAGGGCGTCGCGCAAATGCTGTTCTTCGAGTCAGATGAAGATTGCGCCGTGTCTTACGCAGACCGGGGCGGCAAGTATCAGGGGCAGACGGGCGTCACCGTCCCGCGAGCCTGACGCGCGTCAGGCGACAAGGCTGTCGGCGGTCACGCGTACGGGGCTGCAGAGCGGCACGCCGTCAAGGCGGACCACGTCGCCGTCGAGCCGCAGCCGCCCTTCGGCAAACCAGCGCGCCGCCATGGGATAGATCTGGTGTTCGAGTGCCTGCACGCGGGCGGTCAGGGACTCGGCCGTATCGTCGCCGCGAACGCCGAGTTCCGCCTGCAGCACCGAAGGCCCGTCGTCGAGCTCCGCCGTGACGAAATGTACCGTCGTGCCGTGGACGGGGTCGCCTGCGTCAAGGCAGCGCTGGTGGGTGTGCAGGCCCTTGTAGCGGGGCAGCAGCGCAGGGTGGATGTTGAGCATGCGCCCCGCGTAGTCGCTGACGAGCCGGCCGCCGATGATGCGCATGAAACCCGCGAGGATGACGAGATCGGCGCCCGTGGCGTCGACGGCGTCGGCGAGACGGGCGTCGAACGCGCTCCTGTCTTCACCCTTGTTCCGCGCGACGACCGTGGTGTCGATGCCGGCGTTCCTGGCGCGGGTGAGTCCGTAGGCCTCGGGCTTGTCGGAAATGACGTGTGACACACGGTAGGGGTTCACGGGCGAGCGCGCGCCGTCGATGAGCGCCTGCAGGTTGGTGCCACCGCCCGAAATCAGAACCGTGACGTCGCAGCGCGGGCCCGCGCTCATGCGATGTGGACGCCGGGCCGCGGCACCACGCGGCCGATGTCATAGACCGCTTCGCCACTCGCTTCCAGCGTTGCTCGTGCGGCCGCCATGTCTTCGGTGCGTACGATGAGGCACATGCCGATGCCGCAATTGAAGGTGCGCCACATCTCGTCGTCGGCGATCCCGCCTTCCCGCTGCAACCAGTCGAACACCTCGGCTCGCGGCCAGGCAGCAGCATCGAGCTCGACACCAAGCCCGTCAGGCAACACGCGCGGCAGGTTTTCGGTGAGTCCGCCGCCCGTGATGTGGGCCAGCGCCAGCGGCCGGGCCTGCCCGAACAGCGCGAGCAGCGGCTTGACGTAAATGCGTGTGGGTGCAAGCAGGGCGTCGCCCAGGGTGCCGTCGGCCAGCGGCTGACCGAGATCGGCCGAGGCGCGATCGCGCACCGCGCGGATCAGCGAGTAGCCATTGGCGTGTGGCCCGCTCGAGGCAAGCCCGAGCACGCGGTCGCCGGCGCCGACGCCACTGCCGTCGATGATGTCCGGGCGCGAGACGGCACCCACAGCGAAGCCCGCCAGGTCGTAGTCTCCGCCTTCGTACATGCCGGGCATCTCGGCTGTTTCACCGCCGATGAGCGCGCAGCCGGCCTGTTCGCAACCCGTGGCAATGCCGCCGATGACGTCGGCCGCGGCGCCGACATCGAGCTGGCCCGTGGCGTAGTAGTCCAGGAAGAACAGGGGTTCTGCACCCGTGACGACGATGTCATTGACGCACATGGCGACGAGGTCGATGCCAATGCTGTCGTGCCGGTCGAGCTCGCGCGCGAGCATGAGCTTGGTGCCCACACCGTCCGTGCCCGACACGAGCACAGGCTCGGGGAAGCGGGCCAGATCCAGCGCAAACAGGCCGCCGAACCCGCCAAGGCCCGTCAGTACGCCATCCCGGCGCGTTCGGGCCACCTGCCGGCCGATGCGCTCGACCAGCGCTGCGCCTGCGTCAATGTCGACGCCGGCGTCGCGGTAGGTCAGGCCGCGTTCACCTTCTGCCTCACTCATGCGCGAAGTATATAATTAGCCGATGGGGTTAACGATGCGATTCTGGTTTGCGGGCCTGGCGGCCATCCTTCTGCTGACGGCAACGCCGTCGGCGGCGGCACCCGTCGACCTGTTTAGAGCCGAAGTTCCATTCCTGCGCAACGTCGCGTCCACGCCTGGCGAGGCGCGCGAGCAGGCCTATGCGGCTGCACTCGACGCCGTGATCGCGCGCATTGTGCCGTTCGAATCGCGCGCGCAGGCGCAGGCCGTGTTCGAGCAGCCGGCGCAGTGGGTGCAGGGCTGGCGTGAAGGCGAGAACAACTCGCTGGTGGTGACCTTCGACGGCCGCGCGCTGACCAGCATGCTTCGGGCCCAGCGGATTCCCGTCTGGGGCGAGGAGCGACCGACCACCCTGGTATGGCTGGCCGTTGAGGACGGGCGCGGCAACCGTTTGCTGCTGGACAGCTTCGAACCGCCCGAGCCTGAGCCGGCGCCCGTCGCGGACACCCCACAGGTGCCGCTCGTCGAAGCCGGTGTGGCACCGTCCGGGCCCGCGTTGCCACCGACGGCCGCGTACGGCGCGGCCATTGCCGACGCCGCCCAACGGTTTGGGATCCCGGTCATGCTGCCGCGCTATGACGAGTCAGACCTCGCGAGCGTGACCCCATCCGACATCTGGGGTGGCTTCAGCGATGTCATCGTTGCCGCGTCGGCGCGCTATGACGTCGAGAGCATCCTTATCGGTCGCGTGAACGCGCGCAATGCGTCGTCAATCCGCTGGACCTGGGTTTTCGGTGACAATGAATCCCGATTCGCGGGCGACGTCAACGTCGCGTTTGCGCGCGTCGGGGGCCGACTCATGTCCCAATTCGCATCGAGCCCCGAAGGCTCGGCCGACGTGCGCATCTCCGTCGTGGCTGTCGACGGCCTTGCGGACTACGCGCGACTGGTGAGCTTCCTGTCGGGGCGCAGTCTCGTGGAGGACGTCCGCGTGCTGGCCATGCGCGGTGACCACGTGCTCTTGTCCGTCGACGCGCTGGCAGGTCGCGAACGCCTGGCGCGGTTGCTCGAGGGCACGGTGCTCGAACGCATCGAGCCGCCGCTGCGCGCCGTGCCGTTCGCGGGCCGTGCCGGTGGCGTGGTCCTGGGCCGTCCGGAGGCGCCCGTGACGCTCGGCGAAATCGCGAATGCCATGCCACCGACAGTGACCGTGGGGCCAGACGACGGTGCGTCCCCCGAGTCCATCGTGACCGTACCTGGCATGCGGCCACCGCCGGCCTTCGAGGAGGCCGATCTGTTCTATCGGCTCAGGCCGGCGGGAGGCGTCGGGGACTAGGCGTGCTGCGCTGGATTCCCAACCTGATTTCGCTGGCGCGCATTGCGCTGGTGCCGATGGTGGTGGCCTCCATCGCGAGCGAGCGCTTTACGCTCGGCGTGAGCCTGTTTTTCGTTGCAGGTTTTTCTGACGGCATCGATGGCTGGCTGGCGCGTCGTTTCGACTGGCGCACCCAGATCGGGGCCATCCTAGATCCGATTGCCGACAAGCTGTTGCTCATCGGGACGTTCATCGTCATGGCACTCGTTGGCGTGGCGCCCTGGTGGCTGGCGGCGCTGGTCGTGCTGCGTGATCTGACCATCATGGGCGGCGCGATTGCCTACCACTTTCTCTACGGTGATCTCGAGGGCAAGCCCAGCCTCGTGAGCAAGCTCAATACCGTGCTCATGTTGGCCTATGTTTTCCTGGCACTGCTCGACGCGGCCTATCCCGGCCTTCTACCGGGTGTCTTGTCGGAAACACTGGCACCGCTCGTGCTGCCGGGACTTATGTTCGCGCTCATCACGACGATGCTCGTGAGTACGATCGGTTACATGATGGAGTGGACGCGCCGGGCCCGGGAGCACAAGGCATGACCAACGACCAGAAATTGCTCACGCTGGGTGCTCTGGGCGCTACAGGCTATCTCCTGTATCTGCTCGCGCCCGTGCTGACGCCGTTCGTGGCGGCGGGGCTCCTCGCCTACATCGGCGATCCGCTGGCAGACCGTCTGCAGAAAATGCGGCTGCCCCGTTCGCTGGCGGTGCTCGTGGTGTTCCTGCTCACGTTCGTCGTTTTGGGCGGACTCGTGTTGCTGCTGATCCCGCTCGTCAACTCGCAGATCGGCGCACTGCTCGAAGTGTTGCCCCGCTATGTCGAGCTGATTGAGAATCAGGTTTGGCCGCACGTGGCGGGTTTGCTTGGTGACGGCAGCGACGACGCCGATATCGGGCTTGCCGCGCTGATCGAGCGCTATGGTGCCGACGCCGCGAGCCTCGGGGGCACGCTGCTGAGCCAGTTGACCCGCTCGGGCGGCGCGCTGCTCACGGGTATCATCAACCTGTTCCTGATCCCGGTGCTGACGTTCTACCTGTTGCGCGACTGGGACCTCATCATTGCGCGGCTGGGCGCGCTCGTGCCCGCGCGCAATCGCGAGGCCGTGTTCACGCTGGCACGCGAGACCGACGAAACGCTGGGCGCGTTTCTGCGGGGACAGCTGCTCGTCATGTTCGGGCTGGCCGTCATGTACTCGGGTGGCCTCATGCTCATCGGGCTCAAGTTCGCGCTGGCCATCGGCGTCGTGGCGGGGCTTGTGAGTTTTGTGCCCTACCTCGGCTTCATTTTCGGCATCGGACTGGCGAGCATCACAGCGATCAACTCGCCCGACGGCGGCGGCCTGCTGCAACTCGGGCTCGTTGTGGTCGTATTCTCCGTGGCGCAGTTCATCGAGGGCTCCGTGCTGACGCCAAAGCTCGTGGGCGACCGCATTGGCTTACACCCCGTGCTCGTCATCTTCGCCGTGATGGCGTTCGGTCTGTTGTTCGGTTTCTTCGGTGTCTTGCTGGCCCTGCCCGCGGCGGCCGCCATCGCCGTGTTCGTGCGCTTCGCCTACAACCGCTATCTGCGTGAACACCCCGAGGCCGAGTCGTTTCTTGAGGCGCGCGAGCCCAGGCAGCGCGATGACGCCTGAAGCCACGGGCCAGCTGCCGCTCGACATCGGTCTCGACGTCGAAGCCCGCTTCGATACGTTTTACGATGGACCCAATGGTGCCGCCGTGGCTGCGTTGAACGCGCCCGTGGCGCCCGGTGTCTGGCTGTCGGGCGCACGCGGCAGCGGCCGCAGCCATCTGCTGCAGGCCGCTGTGGCGGCGCAACCGGCCGGTCACGCGCTGTATCTGCCATTGCGTATGCGGCTGCCCGCGAGCGCTGTCGACGGATTGCCCGCTGAGGCGATCATCTGTCTCGACGACATCGAGACGATTGCGGGTGACGAGGACTGGGAACGCGCACTGGTGGTTCTCTATGAGCGCGTGCTCGCGCAGAACGGGCGGCTCATCATCAGCGCCCCCGCGCGACCCGTCGACGCGGGCTTCGACCTCGCCGATCTCGAAAGCCGCCTGAGTGCGTTGTCGTCGTATCGATTGCAGCCGCCCGACGATGCGGGCCAGCTTGAGGCACTCAAGATGCGAGCCGAGGCGCGCGGCTTGCGCTTACCCGACGAGACGGCGCGCTATCTCGCGCTGCGCCTGCCGCGCGATCTTGCCGTCCTGTTCGAATGGCTGCAGCTACTCGACGCGCGCTCACTGGCCGCGAATCGGCGCCTGACGGTGCCGTTCGTTCGCGATGTGTTGCGCGCCGAGGGGGTGTGACGCCTAAGCAGCGTCATCGCGCGGTGGCGCGGGCAGTGTACGAACCGCAGGAATGATGGCGAAGAATGCCGCCAGGCTCATGCCCGCCAGCACATAGGCAAACCCGGCCGCGCCTGGGTTCGCAATGGCGTCCATGAAGCCCACCGAGGCGTAGCCTATGGTGGCCAGCAGCGCCAGCAGCCAGGCGTTGCGCGTCGGGGCCAGCAGGCCCGGCAACAGGGCGGCGAACGGCGCGAGCACCACGGGCCAGGCCCACCACGCCAGCGAGGCACGGGCCTGCCACAGCCAGACAAGCGTCATGAGTGCCAGCAGCAACCAGCCGCCGAGCCCGATGCGGCGCCGCGCTTCGAGCGTCCCCGTCATTTGCGGGCGAGGCGGTGGGCGATGTCGGCGATGCGGGCGCCAAACGCGTGTGCGATGTTGGCCTCGTCCGCGTCAAGCACACCCGCGCCGTCGTCACCCGCCACCTGGGTCGGGCCGTATGGCGTGCCGCCGCGTGTTGTCGTCGACAGCGCTTTCTCACTGTAGGGCACACCACACCAGATCATGCCGTGGTGGAGGAGCGGGATGGCCATGGTGATGAGCGTGGATTCCTGGCCTCCGTGCATCGAGTTGCTCGACGTGAACACGCCGCAGGGTTTGCCGGCCAGTGCGCCCGACAGCCACTCGCCACTGGTGCCGTCGAGGAAGTACTTCACGGGTGCGGCCATGTTGCCGAATCGCGTCGGACTGCCGAGCACGAGGCCTGCGCACTCCGCAAGATCGTCCCGACTGACGTAGGGCGGACCATCCTCGGGCACTGCCGGTTCGGACGCCTCGCTCTTGGCGGAAACGCCCGGAACGGTGCGCAAGCGCGCCTCGGCAACGCCGCTCGCGTCGACGCCGCGGCAGATCTCGCGCGCCAGCGCCTCGGTGGAACCGTGCAGCGAATAGTAAAGAACGAGAATGTCCTGCATGTCTCGGTGCCTGAATCGGGGCGCGCCAGTATGCCAGTTCGCCGCGCGCTTGGCAGGCGGCCTTCTGGCTTGACTGCCCAGTCAGGCGCTTGCTAGCGTTTGCGGATTATGCGTGTGCACCGCCTCTTACTGTGCCTCTGCGCAGCCGGCATTCTCGCCGCCTGCACGAGCGCGTCGCCGCCTGTTCAGGAGATGTCTGACGCGCGTCTGGCGATAGCGGCTGCGCAGGAAGTCGATGCGGCCAAGCACGCGCCCACGCAGTTCGTCGAAGCCAAGCTGCTGCTCAAGAGTGCTGAGAGCAATCTCGAGCGCCGTGCCTATGCGGCGGCCCGGCGCGACGCAGGCCTGGCCAAGCAGCTCGCTACCGAGGCGCGCGAAGCGTCCGAGCGCCAGCGCACCGGGCCCAACCGGGAACAACCGGTTCCCATCAAGTAGGCCGCTGAGCGCATCGTGTCCACCATTGCACGCCGCTTTCACCTGGCCGGCAAGGTCCAGGGCGTGTTCTTTCGTGCCAGTGCGCGCGATGTGGCCCGGTCTCTGGGCTTACGCGGCCACGCCATCAACCTGCGCGATGGCCGGGTCGAGGTCCTCGCCGTGGGCGAGCCCGAGAAGATCTCCGAGCTGGAGTCCTGGCTCTGGCAAGGCTCGCCCCTGAGCCGCGTCGAAGCGATCACCGCCGAAGAAGTGACATTGCCCGAGTTGCCCGCCGACTTCACGACGGGTCACCGCTAAGCGCGGCTACTGCCGGCGCCAGCGTGTGCGCAGGCGTTCCAGGACCTTCGATGAGTACTTGCGGCTGCCGAGGCTGCCGTTGTAGCGCGCCAGCGCCCGATGCAGGTCGCCGCGCTCCCGATCGTAGTAGTGGCGCAGTATCGTGCAGCCCATCCGAAGGTTGGTGTCGATGTCGAAGAGGCTATCGTCGGGCCGCCCGATCTCATCTAGCCAGAACGGCATCACCTGCATGAGGCCGCGCGCGCCCGCGTAGGAGATGGCGTAGTGGTCGAAGTTGCTCTCGATGTCGATGACGGCAAGCACGAGCTCGGGTGGCAGATCCACGCGCTGGGCCTCACGGTGCACGCCGCGCAGGATACGGATGCGCTCTTCGGGATCGGGTACGCGTTTGCCCAGCCGCGTCGACATGTCCTTGAGCCAGACTTCAGCGTCGAAACGGTCGTCGAAGGTGTCTGCTGTCAGCGCGGCCTCACGCAGCGCCGCCGCCAGGGCCGGATCGGGCTCGGCGGGTTTGGCGCTGTGTGCGGCGGAGGCCAGCAACACCGCGACGCACAAGAGTGTGACTCGGAGACACATCCCCCGAGATTATGTCACGCAGCGCCGACGCGCCTGAGAACGTCGTCACGCTTCAGCATTTCGGCGCTTTCGGCCCTGCGGAAGCGGTACTCGAAATCACCCGTCGCCAGGCCACGATCACCAATCGTGATGCGGTGCGGAATGCCCAGCAGCTCGGCGTCGGCGAACTTGGCGCCGGGCCGCGCGTCGCGGTCGTCGTAGAGCACCTCGACGCCCGCTGCGAGCAGGTCGGCGTAGAGCGCATCGGCGGCCTCGCGCACGGCGTCACTCTTGTGCGCATTGATGGGCACCAGGATCACCGTCCAGGGGGCCAGCGGCTCGGGCCAGATGATGCCCGCATCGTCATGGTTCTGCTCGATCGCGGCGGCCACGATGCGCGTGATGCCAATGCCGTAGCAGCCCATGGTAACCGTCAGCGCAGAGCCGTCTTCTTCCTGCACCGTCGCGCCCATGGCGTCCGAGTATTTCGTGCCGAGCTGGAAGATGTGGCCGACCTCGATGCCACGCGCGATCTCGAGTGACCCGGCGCCCGTAGGCGAGGGGTCGCCCGCGACGACGTTGCGCAAATCCACGGATTCGGGTGCGGGCAGATCGCGACCCCAGTTCACGCCCGTCAGATGCACGCCCTTGTCATTGGCGCCGCAGACAAAGTCCGCGAGCTCGGCCGCCGCGTGATCGACGAACAGCGGGATTTCGAGCCCCACGGGACCGACAGATCCCGGCGGTGCGCCCGTAGCTTTCACGATCTCGGCAGGCTCGGCCATGGTCAGCGGCGTGGCGACACCGGGCAGTTTTGCGGCCTTCACGGCGTTGAGCTCATGGTCGCCGCGCAGTGCGAACGCAATCGGTCCCCCGTCGCCAGCGACGATCAGTGTCTTCACGATGCGGTCCGCGCTCACGCCCAGTGCCTTGCAAACGTCCTCGATGGTCTTGGCGCCGGGTGTGTCGACACGCGCCATCTCGGCCGCGGCCGCGGGGCGCGCGGCAGCCGCCGGCGCCGGTGTCATCTCGACATTGGCCGCGTAATCATCGGCGGGGCAGAAGGCGATGGCGTCCTCACCCGAGTCCGCCAGAACGTGGAACTCCTGTGAGCGGCTGCCGCCGATTTCGCCCGAGTCGGCGTCTACCTTGCGGAACGTGAGCCCCATGCGTTCGAACGCACGCGTGTAGGCCTCGGCCATGGCGTCGTAGCTGGCCGCGAGTTCTTCGGCATTGCGCCCGAACGAGTAGGCATCCTTCATGATGAACTCTCGCGAGCGCATCACGCCGAAGCGCGGGCGAATCTCGTCGCGGAATTTGGTCTGGATCTGGTAGTAGCTGATGGGCAGATCGCGGTAGGAGCGCAACTCGCGGCGCGCCACGTCGGTGATCACTTCCTCGTGCGTCGGGCCGACACAGTAGTCGCGCTCGTGACGGTCCCGCATGCGCAACAGCAGCGGGCCGTACTGGTCCCAGCGGCCCGACTCGCGCCAGAGCTCCGCGGGCTGAACCGCGGGCATGAGCAGCTCGAGCGCGCCGATCGCGTTCATCTCCTCGCGTACGATGGCCTCGACTTTGCGCACGACGCGCAGGCCGATTGGCATCCAGGTGAAGATGCCAGAGGTGAGCCGCCGGATCATGCCCGTGCGCAGCATGAGCTGGTGGCTGACGACCTCGGCCTCGGCCGGAGTTTCCTTCTGCGTCTTGAGATTGAGGGCGCTGACTTTCATCGGGCCTGACCGGCGGTTAAACGATCGCGCATTGTAACGATCTGCAGGGGTCACCGCATGGCCCGAAGCGGTTAGAATCCGCGCATGCGCCGACATTCCGCTTTTGCTGCCGAGGGGTTCTGGCCCTTTACCGCCTGCGCCACGATCGCATTGTTGCTGATCAAGTTCGCAGGTCCGGTATGGGCGCTCACGATGCTCATCCCCATGGGCCTGCTGCTCGCGCTGTTCCAGGACCCACAACGCGACATTCCCATGCTGCCGCTGGGCGTCCTGGCACCCGTGGACGGCAAGGTGCTCGGCATCAACCGCTGCCGCTCGGGGCTGCTCGAGCGCGAGTCCATGCGCATCATCATCCGCGTCGATCCCATGGGCGCCTACACGGTCCGCGCGCCGCTCGAGGGCAAGATCCTCGACCCGCGCGACAACGCGCGCGAGGGCTCGAAGATGACGGGGCGCAGTGGCCTCTGGATCCGGGGCGACGGTGGCGACGATGTCGTGGTTGCGTTCTCGGGCGGCGGCTGGCTCGGCGTGCCGCGCGCATTCCGGCGCTACGGTGAACGGATCGGCCACGGTCACCGCGCCGCCTTCCTTCGGCTTGCGCGTCGCTGCGAGCTCTACATGCCCGCCGACGTCCTCGTGCGTGTCGAGGTGGGCGACACCGTGGTCGCCTCGGTCACGGAGCTGGCCGAGTTGCGTCGCGACATCAAGGTGACCGCAGACCCGTCCTGATGTCGCCTGCGCTGTGCGGCCCTGTTCGCCGCGTGGCCGCGCTTCGTGGCACACTTTGACCATGCTGGACCAGAACGAACGCCATCGCGGGCGCGGGATTTACCTGTTGCCCAACCTGTTGACCACGCTTGCGTTGTTTGCCGGTTTCTACGCGATCGTTGCCGCGATCGACGGCAACTTCATCCGCGCGGGGATCGCGGTATTCGTGGCCATGGTGATGGACGGTGCCGACGGTCGTGTGGCCCGCATGACGAGCACGCAGTCGACCTTCGGCAAGGAGTACGACAGCCTCTCCGACATGGTCAGCTTCGGCCTCGCGCCGGCCGTGGTGGTCTACCAATGGGGTGTCGCAAGGCTGGCCGAGTACTCCGTCGCCTGGGGTCGGATCGGCTGGCTCGTCGCATTCCTGTTTGCCGTGTGCGCGGCGTTGCGGCTGGCACGGTTCAACGCGCTGCCCTCGAAACTGGGCAAGGCCTGGTTCCAGGGCTTGCCGAGCCCGTCGGCTGCGGCCCTCGTCGCGGCGTTCGTCTGGTTGAGCGCCGACTACGGCCTGAGCGGCCTGGGCGGGCTCGTGTCAGGTTTCGTGATCACGGCTGCGGCGGGTGCGGCGATGGTCAGCAACCTGCATTACTACAGCTTCAAGACGATCAACCTGGGCAGGAAGGTCTCGTTTGCGTCGTTGCTGCTCGTGCCACTCATCATCGCGCTCATCTCTATCGAGCCGCCGCTGGTGCTGTTCCTGTTGTTCTTCGTGTACGCCTTGTCGGGGCCGCTGACCTGGTGGATGGCGCGGCGCCCGAGTCGTCTTGCGACACTCGACGACGAAGGGGAGGAGACGCAGGACGAGGATCACGATGCCGCCACGGAGACAGATGCGGAGTCTTCCGGACGTGGCTGAGCAAGGCCTTTCGGCGCGACAGCGCGCCTACCTTGATGCCATGGGTTTCGATGTGCTCGTGTCTCGCGAGGCCGTTGCAGGGCCCGTGGCCGAGGCGCCGGTGACGCCTGAACCCGCTGCGCCCGTGGCCCAGACGCCGGTGACGGCGGAACCCGCAGCGGCCGGGCGCGCGCCGGCAGATGCGCCCGATCCGGGAGCGGCGGACACCGACCTGCATTGGCAGGCGCTGCGCCAGGCCGTGGCGC
Organism: Pseudomonadota bacterium; assembly: GCA_039821605.1. Classification (GTDB taxonomy): domain Bacteria; phylum Pseudomonadota; class Gammaproteobacteria; order Steroidobacterales; family Woeseiaceae; genus CALBPI01. The sequence goes on from JBCBNV010000002.1 coordinate 569,743, forward strand.
GCTGCACGAAGTGCCGCCTGCACGAAACGCGCACCCAGTCCGTGTTCGGCGCAGGGCCTCGCGCTGCGCGACTCATGGTGATCGGCGAGGCGCCGGGCGCTGAGGAAGACCGCACCGGTGAGCCGTTCGTGGGCCGTGCTGGACAGATGCTCGACGCCATGTTGCGCGCCATCGGCTGCGACCGTGACACTGTGTTCATCGCCAACACGATCAAGTGCCGGCCACCGGGTAATCGGGATCCGCGCGTCGATGAGGTCACCGCCTGCAATGACTACCTCGAACAACAGCTCACCGCCGTGGCGCCCGACGTCGTGATCGCTGTGGGCCGCATCGCTGCGCAACGTCTGCTGCAGGTCGACATGCCGCTGGGCCGCATGCGCGGCAAGACGCACGCCTTGCCTGGCCGTGACGTGCCACTTGTTGTGACCTATCACCCGGCTTACCTGCTGCGCGAACCTGCGCAGAAGGCACGCGCGTGGGAAGATCTGAAGCGCGTGCGCGCATTGCTTTCGGGGGGCGCATGAGCGCGGTCAGCGACATTCTGGTCCCGTCGGTGCGGCCCATGAATCACGAAGACCTCGATGCCGTGGCGCGCATCGAGCAGCAAAGCTACGACTACCCCTGGTCCACGGGCATCTTTCGGGACTGCCTGCTGGCCGGATACCTGTGCCTCGTGATCGAGCAGGGCGGGGAATTGCGCGGTTACGGCATCCTTTCTGTTGCGGCCGGCGAGGCCCATGTGCTCAACGTTTGTGTGGCGCCCGCATTTCGGCGTCGCGGTTCGGGACTCGCGATGCTGCAACAATTGATCGCCGAAGCGCGTACGGCGCGAGTAAAACGCATGTTCCTCGAGGTGCGCCCATCGAACCTCGCGGCCATCAACATGTACAAAGGCATCGGCTTTGCTACGATCGGCCGCCGCCGCGACTACTACCGCGCGGCAGACAACCGGCGTGAGGACGCGCTGGTTCTCGCCCTGACCCTGTAGCGGAGCCCCAATGAGCGCTATCGGAGCCGAGGTCGGCAGGCGCCGCACCTTTGCCATTATTTCGCACCCAGACGCCGGCAAGACGACGCTGACCGAAAAGCTGTTGCTGTTCGGCGGCGCCATTCAGCTTGCGGGTACGGTCAAGGGCCGCAAGGCCAGCCGCCATGCCACCTCCGACTGGATGAAGCTCGAGCAGGAGCGCGGCATCTCCGTGACCTCGTCGGTCATGCAGTTTCCGTTCGGCGACACCGTGGTCAATCTGCTGGACACCCCGGGCCACGAAGACTTCTCCGAGGACACTTATCGGACGCTGACGGCCGTCGACTCGGCGATGATGGTTATCGACTGCGCCAAGGGTGTCGAGCAACGCACGATCAAGCTCATGGAGGTCTGCCGTCTGCGCGACACGCCCATCGTGACCTTCATCAACAAGCTCGACCGCGAAGGCCGCGAGCCCATCGAACTGCTCGACGAGATCGAGTCCGTGCTCGATATCGCCTGCACGCCCATCACCTGGCCTATCGGCATGGGCAGCCGCCTCAAGGGTGTCTACCACCTCCTCGAGGACCGCATCTACACCTACCACGCGACCGACAGGGAGCGCGCCGGGACGACCGAGACCATCGATGGGCTCGAGAGCGATGCGGCCCGCGAACTGCTCGGCGACGACTGGCAGGATTACGCCGACGAGATTGAGCTCGTGCGCGGCGTGTACGCCGAGTTCGATCGTGAGACCTACCTCGCGGCCAAACAGACCCCCGTGTATTTCGGTTCTGCCATCTCCAACTTTGGTGTGCGCGAGCTGCTCGCTGGTTTTGTCGACAGCGCGCCGCCGCCGCAGGCGCGCGCGGCCGAAGAACGGCTCGTGGACCCCGACGAGCAAGAGCTCACGGGTTTCGTCTTCAAGATCCAGGCGAATATGGATCCCGGCCACCGCGACCGTATCGCGTTCATGCGCTTGTGTTCGGGTCAATTCCGGCCGGGCATGAAGGTGCGGCACATGCGCCTTGGCAAGGACATCAAGATTCCCGAGGCCATCACCTTCATGGCCGCGGATCGGCAGAAGGCCGACAGTGCCGTGGCCGGCGACATCATCGGCTTGCACAACCACGGCACGATCAACATCGGCGACAGCTTTTCCGAAGGCGACACGGTCAATTTCACGGGCATACCGAGTTTCGCGCCCGAAATTTTCCGCCGCGCCATGCTCGCGGACCCGCTGCGGCTCAAGGCGCTGCACAAGGGGCTGGCACAATTGTGTGAAGAGGGTGCCACGCAGTTGTTTCGCCCGATGCGCAACAACGACCTGATCCTGGGTGCCGTGGGCGTGCTGCAGTTCGATGTGGTCGCGGCCCGCCTGCGCGACGAGTACAACGTCGAGTGCCGCTTCGAGTCCGTCAATGTGCACACAGCGCGCTGGGTCGAGTGCGACGACGCCAGGATGCTCGAGGAGTTCAAGCGCAAGGCGCACGACAACCTCGCCATCGATCATGGCGGGGCGCTCGTCTATATTGCCCCCACGCGGGTCAATCTCGACCTGACCCAGGAGCGCTGGCCCGACGTTACGTTCCGGGCCACGCGCGAGCTCTAGACGCCACCAACACGGAGCGAAGCCATGGCCCTGAAACTGCTGAAGAAGCGACCCATTTTGGGCTGGGTGCTCTATGACTGCGCCAACTCCGCGTTTGCGTTGTCCGTCGTGGCCACGCTCTATCCCATCTTTCTGAGTAACTACTGGGCTGAGGGCACCGAGGCTTCCCTGGTGACAGCGCGCCTTGGCCTGACGACGGCGGCGGCCAGCCTGATCATTGCGTTTGTGGCCCCTGTGCTGGGCGCCATTGCGGACGCGGGCGGCGCGCGCAAGCGGTTTCAGATCGTGTTCACGGGCCTGGCACTGACGTCGACGGGCGCGCTGTACTTCGTCGGCCAGGGCCAGTGGCAAACGGCGCTGGGTTTGTATCTGATCGCGCTGGTCGGCTTCTACGGCGCCAACACGTTCTACGACTCACTGATTATCAACGTTGCGAAACCCGACGAGTTCGAGCAGGTGTCGGCGCTCGGCTTCAGCATGGGCTACGGTGCCAGCGTGCTGCTGTTTCTGTTCAACCTCTGGATGGTGCAGTCGCCCGAGACCTTCGGGCTAGCCGACGCCGCGGTGGCGACGCGGATTGCGTTTGCGCTGGTCGCCGTGTGGTGGCTTGTGTTCACGATCCCGCTCGTGCTGTTCGTGAAGGAGCAGAAGAACAAGGGTCCGTCGCTGGGACGCGCCATCGTCGATGGCTACCGCACACTCATCGAGACGTTTCGAGAGGTGCGCAAGTACAAGAACCTGGGCCTGTTCCTGCTGGCTTACTGGCTCTACATCGACGGCGTGCACACGTTGTTTCTCATGGCCACGAATTTTGGTCTGCGCCTCGGCTTCGAGCAGAACGACCTCATGCTGGCGCTGCTCATTACCAACATCATCGGGGTACCCGCGACGCTGGGCTTCGGCTGGCTCGGTAACCGCATTGGCCCCAAGCGTGCGATCTACATCGGTGTGAGCGTGTACCTGCTCATCGGGCTCTGGGGACTCGTGCTCGAGGAAGTCTGGCAGTACTACGCCATGGCGATTGGCGTGGGGCTGGTGCAGGGCGGCGTGCAGGCCATGAGCCGCTCGCTGTACGCACGCCTCGTGCCGCCCGACAAAGCGTCTGAATTTTTCGGCTTCTACTCGATGCTGGGCAAGTTTGCCGCCATTCTGGGGCCGCTGCTCATCGGACTGCTGGCGCTCGTGAGTGACGACCCGCGCGTGTCGGTGCTCGCGTTGATTCCGCTGTTCGTGCTCGGGCTTATTGTCCTGACGCGCGTCGACGTCACCGACATCGAACCCGCCCGCTAAGCTTCTGCGCGTTGACTGGGCAGCGCCCTGATGGCGCGCCGTAGACGCGGAACGGCGTCCTGCTCATCCCCGTAGCGCGCGGACAGGTAGAGCCGCACAGCGGCATCGATGTGTTCCGCCTGCGTGGGGCGTGCCGCGCCGGCGCGGCGCGCCCAGGTCAACGGTGCTTCGCCGCGCATGGTACGGGTCCCCGCGCGGCGCTGCAGCGCGCGGTAGGCGCGGCTTGCCGCATCGCGCGTCGGGGGACGTTGCTGCCACCACAAGAGCACGGTGATCACGGCCATGATGCTGATGAGGCTCGCCGTGAGCAGCACGATGTAGTCGCGCCAGTCGGGATTCTCAATCCCCAGCCATTCGAAAAAATTGCGCTGCGTCTCGGGGCCAAAACCGAGTACCCATTCGTCCCAGCGCGCGTTGACGAGGTCCCACGCCACCTGCAGGCGTTCCATGATGGGCAGGTCGAAGGCACCCGGGACACGCTCACCGGATTCGCGCAGCGCGCTGTCGAGATTCTGCTCGATGCGTTGCGGCGCGACGGCAGCCGTTGGATCAACCCGCACCCAGCCGCGATTGGAGATCCAGATCTCGGTCCAGGCGTGTGCGTCGGACTGACGTACGGTGAGGAAGCCGCCCAACGGATTGATTTCGCCGCCCTGATAGCCCGCGACAATGCGCGCGGGCACACCGGCGGCGCGCATCATGAAGGCAAAGGCCGAGGCGTAGTGTTCGCAGAAACCACGACGCGTACCAAAAACGAATTCGTCGACGGAGTTGCGCCCCAATGGCGGTGGCGACAGCGTGTAGTAGAACGGTTCGGTGCGGAAGTGCGTCAGCACACGATTCGCGAAGTCCTCGACGGACCCCGAATCGTCACGCAGTTGCGTTGCGAATTCGCGGGCGCGTGGATTGACGCCGTCGGGCAGAAAGGTGTTGTAGTTGAAGCGCTCGCGCTGCATGCGGGTGTTGGTCGTGTAGTCGAGCACGGAAACGACCGTGTACTCCTTGCGCTCGTTAATCGGCTTGCGGCTCTCGAGCGTTTGGAAGCGCGTCATGAGCATCTCGCGTCCGCCTCGTGACACCGGCATATCGAGCGCGTACATCCAGCGCTGGTCAGTCGGCTCCATGCGCACGGTGTAGCGAACTTCCGAGCCGTTGGGCACGATCGCATTGGGCTCGTTCATCGCCCAGTTCTCATTGGCGGACCAGCTGCGACCATCGAATCGGTCCATCACAATCGCGCGCCAGTAGCGCTGCGACGGTTCAGGGGTCGGACCCTCAAAGCTCGCGCGAAAAGAAAGCGCGTTGGACTTGCTGAGCTTTGAGATGTCGCCCGGACTCATGGTGCTCGAGAGCCCCGTGTTCGCACCACCCGATTCGGTCGGGATGGCCCAGAAGGGTCCCGGGACGCGCGGGAACAGCACCCACAGCGCGAGTAGCAGGGGCAGGGCGAGACTCATCGCAACGCCGGCCTCGCGCACATACCATCGGCCGCTGCGCGGCGCGCCATCACGCGCCGCGGCACTCCAGGCCGCGAGCGTGACGCCGAACGCACCGAAGAGGTACACGACTGACCAGATGTGCTGACCCTGCAGGAAGCTCGCGAGAATCATGAACAGGCAGATGAACAGCAGCACGAACTGGTCGCGCTGCGAATTCGTTTCGAGCAGTTTGAGTGCGGCCATTACGGCGAGCAGCGCGCTGCCCGGTGCCACGCCATTGATGCCACCGTAGACCTGCAGCACGGCAATGAAGCTGCCGAGTCCCAGCACCGTGCGAATCCACGCGGGCGTGAGGCGCAGCCGACGGCGCTCCGCGAGCAGGCGGTAGCCCGCACAGGTCACGAGAAACAGCGTGATCCAGGGTGGCTTGCTCGCAATCTGCGGCAGGAACGCCGCGAGCAGTGCCGCGACGATGAACGGCAGGCTGTGCGCGAGTCGGCCGTCAGCCCGCATGGTCGGGCTCCGGGCTGCCGAACCGCGCGAGCGTATCGAGGCACCGGTCGCGGTGTGCCGCGCCACGCGCGGGCGTTACGGTGGCGTCGGGCAGGGTCAGGCCATACCGATCGCCGGCTGCTTCGGCTGCGATGATCCAGCTCGCGAGCACGGACAGGCGCCGTTCCGGGTCGGTGCCGGGTGCCGTGTCGTAATCGATCCACTGTGTGGAGACGCTGGCGCCTGAGAATTGTTTCGACGCGAGGGTGTCACTGCGCGCCAGATGCTTCCAGGCAATGAGTCGCGGTGAGTCGCCTTCGCGGTAGTCACGCAGCCCCGAAAAGTCCTCGTCGCCGAGCTCACCGGCGCGGCCGCCATCGGCGCTCGGCGAAACGGGTCTCGCCGGCGCATCGTCCGCGGGCCGCGGCCACACCGTGCAGCGCGTATCGACGTGTAGCCAGGTCCAGCAATTGAGCAGCGCGAGCGGATAGCGTGAGTTGAGCGAGATGCGTGCGACGGCCAGTGCACCGCGGCGTTTGGTCGGCACTTCGATGCGAATGCGGGCTGTATTGCCGGCCTTGACGTCGATGACGCTGCCGCGGTTGCGTCCAATCCGGCCCGTGAGTTCAACGCGTTCACGGCCGCTCGTGTTGGTCACCTCGATATCGAAGTGCGCGGCCTCACCGGCATAAACGGGGGCGGCGTGCACGGCGATCACCTCGAGCCCGGCCAGGTTGCGGTGACAGCGGTGCATGGCGACGAGGCCCGTGGCGACGAGCAGAAACGTGAGCGCGAAGCCCATCGAATTGTTGTAGTTCATCGAGCCGAGCAACATCGCAAAACAGACGATGCCGAAGGTCGTGCCCACGGGCGTGGGCAGGATGTAGAGGCGGCGCGAGCGCAGCGTGAGCGGCAGCGTGTCGTCGCCCTGCCGCTTGCGGACCCAGCGCGCGACGCGCCGGTAGAACCCGGCGCGAAGCGGCCTAAGGGATGGCCACGGCGTCGAGGACATGCGCGGCGCGGTCGGCGGGTGACAGGTGTGCGAACTCGCTGGTCACGACGAGGCGGTGGCCCGCGATGGCACCGAACACGGCCTGCAGGTCATCAGGGTAGACCACACTGCGCCCCGCAAGCAGCGCGTAGGATCGCGCGGCGTTGGCGAGTGCGATCGAGGCGCGCGGCGAGAGGCCGGTGACGAATTCAGGTGCGTTGCGCGTGTGCGCAACGAGCGCCTGCAGGTAGTCAAGCAGATGCGCATTGGCCGTAACGCCCGCGACTTCATTCTGTAGCGCGACGATGTCGGCGGCGCTCAGCGCTGGGTTCATCGTGTCGAGCGAGGCGCCGGGATTCTCGCCGTCGAGCAGGCGGCGCTCGGCGTCGCCGTCGGGGTAGCCGATTTCGACGCGCATGAGGAAACGGTCAAGCTGCGACTCGGGCAACTCAAAGGTGCCAATCTGGTCCGTGGGGTTTTGTGTCGCCACGACGAAGAACGGCTCGGGCAGCGGCCGGCGCTCGCCATCGATCGTGACCTGGCGTTCCTGCATGGCCTCGAGCAGTGCGCTCTGCGCCTTGGGCGTGGCGCGGTTGATCTCGTCGGCCAGCAGCATTTGCGTGAATACCGGGCCGGGGTGGAAGCGGAACGTGCCATCGTCCTTCTGGTAGATCGACAGGCCCGTGATGTCGGCGGGCAGCAGGTCACTCGTGAACTGGATACGTGCGAAATCGAGGCCCAGGATCACAGCCAACGCCCGCGCCATTGTCGTCTTGCCGACGCCGGGCACGTCTTCGATGAGCAGGTGGCCGCGTGCGAGCAGGCACGTGATGGCCAGGTCGATCTGCTGCGGCTTGCCCAGGATGATGCCGTTGAGCGCGTCGCGGGCGGCGAAGAGCGCATCGCGCGCCTGCTCGGGCGTGGCTTTCGAAATCGAAACGGGATCGGTCACGGGAGACCCTCTGGGGCGGTATCAACACGCATCATGGCCAAATCGCGGCCACCTTGCACGGACGCCGCACCCAGAATGTGACCCATTACCGGCCGATTGGTGCCCCGGTGCTCAATCAGCGAGCGATTCGAGCTCCTCAATCTGTGCTTCGAGCCGCGACACGGTCTGCTCGTGCTCTTCGGCACGGGTCCGCTCCGTGGCCACGACCTCGGCCGGCGCGCGGTCGACGAAGCTCGGGTTGTCGAGTTTGCCCCGGGTGCGGGCCAGGTCCTGGCGCGACTTGTCGAGCTGTTTGCCCAGACGCTCGAGTTCCTTGCCCACATCGATGAGCCCGGCCATGGGAACGTGTATGCGCATCTCGCCGTGCAGTGCCGTCGCGCTGGCGGGTGCCGTGTCGCCCTCCGCAATGACCTCGATCGACTGGATGTTGCCCATCCGTGCGAGCAAAGGCCGGTGGGCGTCGAGCAATGCAAGGTCGTCAGCGGACGCGGCTTTGAGCAGGACAGGCAGCGGCTTGCCGGGCGCGATGTCCATTTCGCCGCGGATCTGGCGCACGCCCAGCACGAATTGCTGGACCCAACCGAGCTCACGCTCGGCATCGTCGTCGCGGGCGCCCGTCTCGGGCCAGCGCATGTCGCAGATCGACTCGCCCGCCACGTTGGCGCGCGGCGCAACCCGCAGCCAGATCTCTTCGCTGATGAACGGCATGATCGGGTGCAGCAGGCGCAACAGCGACTCGAGCACCTCGACGAGCGTCGTCATGGCCGCGGCCTTGTCGCCGGCTGCCGCGTCGTCGGCGTAGAGCGTGGCCTTGCTGAGCTCGACGTACCAGTCGCAGAACTCGTACCAGGTGAACTCGTAGAGCGCCTGCGCTGCGAGGTCGAAGCGGTAGCGCGCGAACTGTCGCTCGACTTCTGTCGCGCAGTGCGCGAGCCGCGAACGAATCCAGCGGTCGGCAAGACCGGGCGTCGGCGTGGCAGTGTCGTCGCCGTCGAGTGGCTCGGTGACGCTCAGTACGAAGCGCGATGCATTCCAGAGCTTGTTGCAGAAGTTGCGGTAGCCCTCGATGCGGCCGAGGTCAAAGCGAATGTCGCGACCCGTGGTGGCCAGCGATGCGAATGTATAGCGCAGCGCATCGGTGCCGAACTCGGGAATGCCGTCGGGGAATTGCCGGCGCGTCGCCTTCTCGATCTTGGGCGCGAGGTGTGGCTGCATAAGCCCCGTCGTGCGCTTCGTGACCAGCGTCTCGAGATCGATCCCGTCAATGAGGTCGATGGGGTCGAGCACATTGCCTTTCGACTTCGACATCTTCTGGCCGTCCTGATCGCGGATCAGCCCGTGGATGTAGACCTCGCGAAACGGCACGTCGCCCGCGAACTTGAGCCCGAACATGATCATGCGCGCGACCCAGAAGAAGATGATGTCGAAGCCCGTGACGAGCACGTTGGTCGGGTAGAAGGTCTTGAGCTCGGGGGTCTCGTCGGGCCAGCCCAGCGTCGAAAACGGCCACAGAGCCGAGCTGAACCAGGTGTCGAGCACGTCGTCGTCCTGGCGCAAGGTGAGGTCTGCCGCCAGCTCATACTTCGCGCGCACGTCGGCCTCGTTGCGACCGACATAGATGCCGCCGTCGTCGTCGTACCAGGCCGGGATCCGGTGTCCCCACCAGAGCTGTCGGCTGATGCACCAGTCCTGAATCTTGTGCATCCAATCGAAATAGGTCTTGGACCAGTTCTCGGGCACAAACCTGATGTCGCCGTTCTCGACCGCGGCAATGGCCGGGTCGGCCAGCGGCTGGATTTTCACGTACCACTGGTCTGTGAGGTAGGGCTCCACGACGGCACCGCTGCGGTCGCCCCGCGGCACCTTGAGCTGGTGCGGCTCGACACCTTCGAGCAGACCCAGTGACTCGAACTCGGCGACGACGGCCTTGCGCGCGTCGAAGCGGTCCATGCCGCGGAAGCGCTCCGGTGCGTCGTCATTGATGGCCGCGTTGTCATCGAGGATGTTGATGATCTCGAGATCGTGGCGCTGGCCGATGTCGTAGTCATTGAAGTCGTGCGCGGGCGTGATCTTCACGCAGCCCGTGCCGAACTCGGGGTCGACGTAGTCGTCGGCAACGATCGGGATGAGCCGGTCGACGAGCGGCAGGCGCACCTGCTTGCCAACGAGGTCGCGGTAGCGCTCGTCGTCGGGATGCACGGCCACGGCCGTGTCGCCGAGCATGGTTTCGGGGCGAGTCGTTGCAACGGTGAGGTGGCCCGAGCCGTCTTCGAGCGGGTAGCGGAAATGCCAGAGACTGCCGTTTTCGTCTTCCGACAGGACTTCGAGGTCGGACAACGCCGTGTGCAATACGGGGTCCCAGTTGACGAGGCGCTTGCCGCGGTAGATGAGGCCCTCGTCATGCAGCCGTACAAACACCTCGGTAACGGCGTCGGACAGGCCTTCGTCCATCGTGAAGCGCTCGCGGTCCCAGTCCACGGAGGCGCCCAGGCGACGCAGCTGATCGTTGATGCGATTGCCGGAGGTGTCTTTCCACTCCCAGACCTTCTCGACGAAGGCATCGCGACCGATGTCGCGGCGCGAGGTGCCCGCGGCATTGAGCTGGCGCTCGACAACCATCTGCGTGGCAATGCCGGCGTGGTCGGTGCCGTGTTGCCAGAGTGTGTTGTCGCCGCGCAAACGGTGGTAACGCGTGAGCGCGTCCATGATCGTGTCCTGGAACGCGTGGCCCATGTGCAGCGTGCCCGTGACGTTGGGCGGCGGGATCACGATGCAGAACGCGGTGTCACCACCCTGCGCCCGGAAGCGCCCTTCGGCCTCCCAACGCGCGTAGTGCCGTGCCTCGATCGCATGCGGCGAGTAGGTCTTGTCCATGAGTGTCTGGTCCGCCCGCAGCGGGCTATGAAAAGGGGTAGCCGGCGAGTGTAGCCAGTCGGCTCCCGGTCGGCTAGCCGTCGGCTTCGTCGTGCTCAGCCTCTTGCTTCGCGATGCACTCGGCAAGGGCGGTTTCGACGAGGTTGGGCAGCCGCTCCATGAGCTCCGCCATGACGCGATCCGTGAGCAGCGCGTCGATATCCACGGCCGCCGCCTGGATGAGGTCGGCCATGGCATCGCGGCAATGCGCCGTGACGTCCTTGACGACAGCAGCCCGCAAATCGGGCGTGAGCGTCGGGTGCGCGCGGCGTTCGCGGCGCACGACCTTGGTGAGGACCGGAATGTCGTCGTCGTTCATGGTCTCAGAGCTCGTGCATGTCGAGATCGAGGCCGCGGTCGCGGTAGCTGGCGTAGCGCCGCCGGCCGTTGGCGCGGCCCGCATCGTCGCCGCTGACGATTTCGGCGATGCGCGGGCAGTCCGTGTCCACGGTGTCGTCGCAGAGGTTGATGCAGACCTCGGTGCCATCAGGCAACGGGCGTGCGGCGTCTGCCAGCGTCACGGGTGCCGTGCGGTGACCGTCGAGGGCCACGTCGTGCGGCACGAAGCTGTCGTCGGTGAAGGTCCAGAGCAGCGCGTCGAGCCTTTCGAGCGCGGCGGCGTCAGGCACGCGCAGGTGCACGTTGTGGTCGAGCCCGTAAACCTTGGCCGCAAGCCGACAGGCAAAACGCTCGCGCGCGCCGTCGCCGGCGTCGCGCAGCAGGTAGAAGTCGGCGCGGGCCACGACCGCCTAGTCGATCTGCTGCAACAGCAGGTCGATAAGCAGCGGTACGGGGCGACCTGTTGCGCCCTTCTTGCCGCCACTGAGCCAAGCCGTGCCCGCGATGTCGATATGCGCCCAGCGCGCCTTCTTGGTGAACTGCCAGAGGAATGCCCCGGCCGTGATCACGCCGCCCTCGCGGCCGCCGATGTTGGCGAGATCTGCGAAGTTGCTCTTGAGCTGGTCGGCGTATTCCTGGTCGAGCGGCAGGTGCCAGGCGCGGTCAACGGCGCGCTCACCGGCCGCCACGATCTCACCGGCCAGCGCGTCGTCATTGGACATGACGCCAGAGCGGTGACGGCCCAGCGCGATGACACAGGCGCCCGTGAGCGTTGCGACGTCGACAAGCATTGTGGGTCCGTACTGCTGCGCGTAAGTCAGCGCGTCGCAGAGAATGAGCCTGCCCTCGGCGTCGGTGTTGAGGATCTCGATGGTCTTGCCCGACATGCTCTCGACCACGTCACCCGGGCGCGTCGCGCGGCCGCTCGGCATGTTCTCGGCGCTGGGCACGATGACGGTCAGGTTGATCGGCAAACGCAGGGCTGCAACGGCGGCCATAGCCCCCATCACTGCCGCGGCCCCACCCATGTCGAACTTCATTTCGTCCATTTGCGGACCGGGCTTCAGCGAAATGCCGCCCGTATCGAAGGTAATGCCCTTGCCGACAAGAATCGCTGGTGACGCGTCACCGTTGTTGCGGTAGTCGAGCTGGATGAGCTTCGAGGGCTGCTCGGAGCCGTTGCCCACGGACAGCAGCGAGTGCATGCCGAGTGCCAGCATGTCCTCTTCCTCGAGCACGCGGACTTCGAGGTTCGTGTACTTGTCGGCCATCTCGCGGGCCTGGTCCGCGAGGTAGGACGGGTTGCAGATGTTCGGCGGCGTGTTACCGAGATCGCGGGTCAGGTTCATGCCGACCGCGATGCCGGCACCGTGTTCCGCGCCAAGCGTCAGTTCGTCGCGGTCACTGCGCTCGGCGGCCGCGAGCGTGAGCTTGCGGATGCGCGGCGGCGGCGGTGTCTTGTCGTTCTTGGTGCTCGTAAACCGGTAGAGGTGCTCGCCGAGCGCCTGTGCCACGAGTCGGCCGCGATAGTAGGGCTCGCAGTCGCGTACGGGCTCGGCGGACAGGTAAGTGACGACGTCACGCACTTTCGTCGAGCGAATGCTCGCAAGCGCGGCACGCGTCGCGCGATGGTACTCGCGGCGGCCAAACGTGTTTTTGGTGCCCAGGCCAACGACAACAAGTCGCTTGGCCTTGATACCCGTCGGACGGGCGATGAGCGTGGCCGCACCGAGCTTGCCGCTCAGGTCGCCCTGTTCGATGAGTTTGGCGATCAGGCCGTCGCCGGCTTCGTCGACGGCTTCAGCGGCGTCGCTCAAGCGCTTCTTGTCGTAGATGCCGACAATGACACAATCCGTCGCCTTCTTCGCGGCATCGGCCGTCGTGGTAACGCATTCCATTCGAGGCACTCCTGCTGCGGCCGGACCGAGGCCCGTGTTTTTCCCTGCCGCCTGGTCTTGTTATTGACGTGGTGCTCCGCGATTACCGGATGGCCCGACGACCGTCGGGGGCAACGCATTGCTGCTGCGAGCACGTTCGACCGCGGAGCCGTGGCAGGCTTTCGGTGAGCCGCGCTGCTACTATTCGAGCAATCTCCCCCCCGGAGCGCGCCCGATCATACTGGAAGCTCCGGCCGAAATTAAGCGCCCGTTGAGCTTCATGTTCCGTATTCTCGATCGCTACATTCTCCGTGAGGCGGCCCAGACCTGGGTTTCCGTCACCGGCGTGCTGCTCGCGATCCTGCTGTCGAACCAGTTCGCGCGGGTGCTCGGCGATGCGGCCCGCGACAAGATCGCCAAGGACGCCGTCTTCAGCGTAATCGGGCTCACGGCGCTGCAGTACCTGACCATTCTCATCCCGTTCGGCTTGTTCCTGGCCATCATGCTGGCGCTGGCGCGGCTCTACAGTGACAGCGAGCTGCCCGCGATGATGGCCTGCCGCGTCGGGCCCGGCGGCCTGTACCGGCCATTGGCGTGGCTCGCGCTGCCGCTGGCCGCGCTCGTGGCCTGGCTTGCGCTGGTGATCGCACCGCAATCGCTCGCCAAAATCGAGGTGATCGGCGCCGAGGCGCAACGACGTATGGATCTGTCGGCAATCGAGGCCGGGCGCTTCGTCGAGGCTGGCGACGAGGGCGCTGTGATTTTTGCCGAGCAGATCGACGGCGAAGGCTCACTCGTCAACGTGTTCCTGCAGCGCAGACTCGACAATGAGGTCGAGGTGGTGCTGGCCAAGCGCGGCACGCAGCGTAACGGCGACGACGATGTGCGCTACATCGTGCTGTCCGATGGGCGCCGGTACCTGGGTGTGCCGGGCGCGTCGCAGTTCCAGATTGTCGAGTTCACAGAGTACGGGCTGCCCTTTGCGCTGCCTGCGGCCGAGGTGGGCGAGCTCAAGCCCGAAGCCAAGTCGACGGCCGATCTCCTGGGTACGCGCGACCCGCTCGAGATTGCGGAGTTGCAGTGGCGCGTGTCCGTGCCGCTTGCGACACTCGTGCTGGCATTGCTCGCCGTACCACTGTCCAAGAGCCAGCCGCGTCAGGGGCGCTACGGCAAGCTCGCGATCGGTGTGCTCGTGTTCATCATCTACTTCAACCTGATCGGCGCCGCCAAAGTCTGGGTGGAGCGCGAGCAGATCGACCCGCGCATCGGGATCTGGTTTGTGCACGCAGCCATGGCGCTTATCGCGATGGCCATGGTGGCCTCGCAGAATGGCTGGTTCGGGCGGTTCCGCCCGTCTCGGTGGCTCGCCTCATGAAGACGCTCGCCGCCTACCTGTTGCGCACCGTGCTCGGCGCCACGGGACTTGTGCTGCTCGTGTTGCTGGCGGTGGCGGGCTTCATCGAGTTCATCGGCCAGCTCGACGACACGGGCGAGGGCAGCTACACGACGGCCGGGGCTGCGCTGTACACCGCATTGCGACTGCCGATGCTCGGCGTCGACATGTTGCCCGTCGCCACGCTGCTCGGCGCGCTGGTCGGGCTCGGCAACCTCGCCGGGCACAGCGAACTCATCGCCATGCGTGCGGCGGGCATCTCCGCGCGCCGCCTGGGGCTGGCCGTGGCGGTCTCTGGGCTGCTGCTGGCCGTGGGTGGGGCCGTGATCGCCGAGTACATTGCGCCGCCGCTTGACCAGTTCGCGCGCAAGTACCGAAGCGCGGCCCGCAATCAGGCCGACCTGGCAGGCACGAGCAACACCTGGGTGCGCGATGGTCGCCGCGTGTTCAACGTGGAGCGTGTCGACGAGCAGCTGCAGTTTGGTGGCGTCTACGTCTTCGAGGTTGAGTCCGACCAGGAACTGGCCATGGTCGCTTACGCGAGCCGCGCCGATCTCGATCCCGACGGGCGGTGGGCGCTGCAGAGCTTCACGGAAACGCGCTTCGACGGCATGAAAGTCTCGGCCACGAGTGCGCCGACGATCCTGCGAGACTTCAATGTCGATGCCGAGTTGCTCGGCATCGCGGCGTTGCGACCCTACAGCCTGTCCGTGCACGGATTGCTGGCCTACCTCGACTATTTGCGCGCGAACCGTCTCGACGCGCGCGCCTACGAAACGGAGTTGTGGTCCCGCGTCTCTGACGTGCTGGCCACGGTGCTGATGCCCATGCTGGCGATCGGCTTTGTGTTCGGCGCGCTGCGTCGGTCCGGAACGGGGGCCCGGCTGACGCTCGGGGTTCTTATCGGGCTGGCCTATTTCCTCGCGAGCCGCACGCTGGCCAATTCGGGGCAGGTGTTCGCGCTCGAACCCGCACTGGTCGGTCTCGCGCCCAGCGCCGCGCTCGCGCTCGCGACCATGATCGTCCTGCAGCGCGTCCGTTAGCGGGTTTTCTTCTGCGGCTTGTTGAGCTGAACGAGGCGCGTACCGGAGAGCCGGTCGTGCCAGGTCAGGCCATCACGATCCACGTACTGCCAGAGCACACCGGCACCCAGGGGCAGCCAGGCAGGAAACGCAGCCGCGAAACGGCGCAGCGCGTGACCCACGGTCACGGGGGCGCCATCGCGGGTCACGAGCTGCAATCGCCAGGAACGCATGCCCAGTGTGCGGCCGCCGCGGCGCCATCCCAGGGCGAAGTAGCCGAAGATCAGCGCCACATTCCAGATGAAGAACAGGGTCTTCTGCGGCTCGTCGCTGATGTAGCCCGTTTCGTCGTTGGCGCCAAACACGGCCCAGGGGATGCCGGCCAGGATCAGCGTCCCCGCGAGCAACACGGTGTCGTAGGCCATGGCGGCCAGACGACGCAGCGGGTGGACGAGGGCGGGTGTCTCGGTGTCGTTCATGTGGGCTTGGGGAGATTCACGCTGTGAGCCTCTGATATAGTGGCGGGATTACGCTCTTTCAAAGGCTTCTCGCCATTGTCCCAGGCTGACAAGAAGGCCGACAAGCAGGCTGAAGGCGCGCCACGCATCATTGGGCGCGCGGACCACTGCATCTCCCGCAAGAACATCTCCAAGGCCGCGCTCAAGGTGTTGTACCGCCTTCGCGAGGGTGGCTACCAGGCGTTTCTTGTTGGCGGTGCGGTGCGCGACCTGCTGCTTGGCGGGCACCCCAAGGACTTCGATGTGTCGACGGACGCGTCACCCGATGAGGTGCACGCGCTGTTTCGCAATTCGCGCATTATCGGCCGACGCTTTCGGCTCGTGCACGTGCGCTTTGGTCGCGAGATCATCGAGGTGGCGACGTTTCGGGCCAGCACCGATGCCACCGAAGACCCCGATGCGCAGAAGGACGTCGAGGGGCGGCTCATCCGCGACAACGTCTACGGCAGCATCGACGACGACGTCTGGCGGCGCGACTTCACCTGCAACGCACTCTACTACAACATCGAAGACTTCTCGGTTTGGGACTACTGTGGCGGCGTCGCCGACGTCGAGCGGCGCAGGCTCGAGCTGATCGGAGAAGCCGAACGGCGCCTGCGCGAGGATCCCGTGCGCGTGCTGCGTGCCGTGCGATTTGCGGCCAAGCTGGGCTTCGACATGGACCCGAGCCTGAGCGCGGGCATTGCCGAGCACAAGAGCCTGCTGAGCAACGTACCCGCCGCGCGCCTCTTCGACGAATTCCTGAAGTTGTTCCAGGCGGGCTTTGCGCGTGCCAGCTACGACCAGCTGCGCGAACACGGCGTGTTCCGCGAGCTGTTCCCCGAGGCCTGGCAAGGTCTGCAGGCGCACGATGGCGAACACTTCGAAACCCTCATTCAGCGCGCGCTCGACAACACGGATCAGCGCGTGGCCGAAGGGCGGCCCGTCACACCCATGTTCCTGCTCGCCGTGCTCATGTGGTGGCCCATCAAGGCGCGCGCGGCAGAGCTCTACGAAACAGAATCGGCGTCGCCGTCACAGGCACTGGGACGTGCCACGTTCGAAGTGTTGGGGCGCCAGCAGCAGATGATTTCGATGCCGCGGCGTTTCACGGCGCCGCTGCGAGAGATGATCGCGCTGCAGCCCCGCTTCCAGAAGATGCGTGGCACTCGGGCGCTGGCATTCCTAGAACACCGACGGTTCCGTGCCGCTTACGACTTCATGCTGCTGCGCGCCGGGATCGGTGAGGTGGGCGAGGACGTCGCGAAATTCTGGACCGAGGTTCAGGAAGTCGAGGGCGACAAGCGCGGCGAGGCCTTCGGTGTCGGCAGCCGGCGCGGCGAGGGTGACCGGCCCAAGCGTCGCCGCCGCCGCCGCAAGCCGCGCAATGACGGTGACGGCTGAACGCTGGCGCCCGGCCTACGTCGGCGTCGGCAGCAACCTGGACGCACCGCAGGAACGTGTCGCGGCGGCGCTCGCGGATCTGGCTGAACACGTCGACACACGAGCGTTTCGCGCCTCCGAACTCTGGCGCAGCGCGCCCGTGGGGACGGGGCCGCAGCCTGACTACATCAATGCCGTCGCAGGCTTTCTCTGGTCGGGCTCACCGGACGCGCTGCTCGAGATGCTGCTCGCGCTGGAGCGTGAGCACGGGCGGGTTCGCGACGGTGTACGATGGGCTCCGCGTCGTCTCGACCTGGATCTCCTGCTCTTGTCCGATGTCGTCACCGACAATCCGCAGCTGACCCTGCCGCACCCGCGTATGACGGAGCGCGCGTTCGTGTTGCGCCCGCTGGCAACGCTCGCGCCCTCGCTCATGGTGCCGGGTCACGGCATGGTGTCCGCGCTGCTGGAAGCCGTCTCGGATCAGCGAATTGCCTGCCTCGGGGATGCTGCGTGAGCAGTGAGCCGGCCTTTATCGCCGTCGAAGGTCCCATCGGTGTGGGCAAGACGGCGCTCGCCGAACGACTCGCGGATCACCTCAGTGCGGGTCTCGTGCTCGAATCGCAGGCCGACAATCCCTTTCTCGAGCGGTTCTACCGCGACCGCAAGGGCTCGGCGTTGCCCGCGCAGCTGTTCTTCCTGTTCGAGCGCGCCCGTCAGGTTGAGGCCCTGCGCCAGGACGACCTGTTCTCCTCGTTGCGCATCGCCGACTTCCTCCTCGAACGCGACCGGTTGTTCGCCGAGCTCAACCTGGACCCCGAGGAGCTCTCACTCTACGAGCAGATCCGCGCCCGGCTCGGCATCGACCCGCCGCAACCCGACCTCGTCGTCTACCTGCAAGCGCCCGTCGACGTGCTGGCCGAGCGCATTGCGCGGCGCGGCATCGAGCACGAGCGCCACATCGAGCGCGCATACCTGGATCAGGTCGCCGAGCGCTACGCGGCCTTCTTCCACGACTACGACGCCGCGCCGCTGCTCATCGTCAACGTGGCCGGCATCGACCCGATCCACAACGATGTCGAGTTCGCAGCACTGCTCGAGCGCGTCAAGGGCACCCGCCGCGGTCGCCACTTCTACAACCCCATCGCCGCGTTCGGCTGAGGCCTGAACGGGCAGATGCGGTATCCTGTCGGCCGCATTCACACGAGCCCGCCATGTACACCCAACTCGAACAGCGCAGCATGGACGCGCCGCCCATCAACGTCGCGAGCCTGGCCAAGATGAAAGCCGAGGGCGTGCCGATCGCCTGCATCACGGCCTACGACGCGAGCTATGCCGCCGTTGTGGACCGCGCCGGTATCGACGTGGTGCTCGTCGGTGATTCGCTGGGAATGGTCATCCAGGGCCACGACACCACCGTGCCTGTGACCGTCGACGACATCGTCTACCACTCGAAAGCCGTCGCGCGGGGCCTGACGCACGCCTTCCTCATGGCAGACATGCCGTTCATGAGCTACACCTCGCCCGGGCAGGCGCTCGACAATGCCGTGCGCCTCATGCAGGAGGGCGGGGCGATGATGATCAAGCTCGAAGGCGGCGAGGGGCAGATCGAAATTGTCGAGCACCTGGCCCGCCATGACATTCCAGTCTGCGCGCACATCGGTCTCAAGCCGCAGAGCGTGCACAAGATCGGTGGTTTCAAGGTGCAGGGTCGCGACCCGGAGCAGGCGCAGCGCATGGTCGAGGCGGCGAAGCGTCTCGAGGCCGTGGGCGCGGACATCGTGTTGCTCGAGTGTGTCCCCAATGAACTGGGTGCGGCGATCACCGACGCCGTGCACGTACCCGTGATCGGCATCGGCGCAGGCCCCGATGTCGACGGCCAGATCCTAGTGCTTTACGACGTGCTGGGCATCACGCTCGGACGCGTGCCCCGCTTTGTGCGCAACTACGCCCAGGACACGAATTCGCCGCTCGAGGCCGTCCAGCACTTCGTGGCGTCGGTCAAGGACAAGAGCTACCCGGCGTCGGAGCACTGTTTCTCATGAGTGCGGCACGGGGGGCGGTGCTGACGATGCAGGTGGTCGAGTCACTGGCCACGCTGCGCGAACACGTCGCCGGTTTCCGTAACGAAGGCGCGCGCGTCGCGTTCGTGCCCACGATGGGCAATCTGCACGCGGGGCATCTGGCGCTTGTCGAGCATGCACGCAGCCTCGCCGAACGTGTGGTTGTGAGCATCTACGTCAACCCGACGCAGTTCGGTGCCAACGAAGACTTCGGCAGTTACCCGCGCACACTCGAGCGAGACTGTCAGCAGCTCGCCAAGGCCGGTGCCGACCTCGTGTTTACGCCCAATGACGCGACCATGTACCCGCTGGGGATCGAGAACGCGACGCACGTCGGCGTGCCGGGTATCGCGAACCGCCTTGAGGGCAAACACCGCCCAGGCCACTTTGATGGCGTTGCAACGGTGGTGTGCCGTTTGTTTCTCATGGTGGCACCTGATGTCGCCGTGTTCGGCCGCAAGGACTACCAGCAGGTCTGTGTGATCGAGCAAATGGTGCGCGATCTGTCGCTGCCCGTCGCCGTGCAATCGGCGCCCACGGTTCGTGAGGCCGACGGTCTGGCCATGAGTTCACGCAACCAGTACCTGTCCGAGAGCAACCGCGCGAGGGCGCCATTGCTCTACCGCGAGATCTCACGTATTGCTGCGGCGCTTGAGAACGGTGCGCGCGACTACAAGGCACTGCGCGCCGAAGCCGTGGCCACACTTGAGGAAGCGGGCTTTCTCTGCGATTACGTCGCGATCCGCAATCCCGACACGCTCAAGAAGTCGAAGAAGCACGACACGCGCTGGGTCGTGCTTGCCGCAGCGCTGCTGGGCCGCGCGCGCCTCATCGACAACGTCTCCGCGGGCTGACCGCTCAGTCTTCTGCCAACAGGGCGCGGTGCAGCTCGTCGTGCACGGCCTGGTCGCTGGCACCCGTTTGCGGGTAAGCGAGCTGCAGGCCGTCGAGCGCGTCGGCGACGATCTCGGCCACGTGGCAGCGCATGGCGGGCTTGCTGTCGGCCGGGATCGCGTACCAGGGCGCCCAAGGCTTTGACGTCTCCCGAATCGCCTCGTCGTAGGCGCTCTGGTAGTCGTCCCAATGGGCGCGCTCGCGCACGTCGCCCGGTTCAAACTTCCAGCGTTTGTGCGGCGTCTCGAGGCGTGCCAGGAAGCGTTCGCGCTGTTCTTCGCGCGAAACATTGAGGAAGAATTTCAGGATGGCCGTGCCGTTGCGCGCAAGATGGCGCTCGTGTTCGATGATCGACTCGAGACGCTGCGGCCAGATCGCATCGAGCTCCGTTTCGAACGGCAGCTTCTGGTAGCCCAGGATTTTCGGGTGTACGCGCACCACAAGCACCTCCTCGTAGTGGCTGCGATTAAACACGCCAATCTGTCCGCGTGACGGCAGCGCGCAGGCGTGGCGCCAGAGAAAGTCGTGGCCGAGCTCCTTCGTCGAGGGTTTCTTGAAGCTCGTCACGTGGCAGCCCGCGGGGTTGACGCCCGACAGCACGCGCCGAATCGTCGAGTCCTTGCCTGCGGCATCCATCGCCTGGAAGACGAGCAGCATGGACCAGGTGTCTTGCGCGTAGAGGCGGCGTTGCGCGTCGATGATACGGTCGCGCGCGGCGTCAAGCCGCTCGCGGGCTTCGCTTTTGCCGGGGCTTGCGTCGTCGCGACAGGGAAAGTCGCCAATATGGAAGCTGCCGTCGAACGGGGCGAGGTAGTCGCTTGCGGGCGCCTGGAACGGTGTCGTCATGAGGATGGCCTTGTCGTGTCGTTCTTGTATTGGTGTTGTGCGAGGCCCCACTCGGCATGGCGGCGGACCTGGGCGTCGTCGTTGTCGGCAAGCTCGCGGAGCGCACCTGTTGTGGCCGCGCCCGGCGTGGCGTTGCCCAGCGCGACCGCGAGATTGCGCCGCCAGCGCCGGATGCCCGCGCGGCGGATCGCGCTGCCCTCCGTTCGCGCAAGCCATTCGCTGTCGCTCCAGCGTGCCAGATCGGCGAGGGCAATGTCGTCGAGCCCGTGCCGTGGCGCAAAATCCCCTTCGGCCGTGAGGCGTGCAAATTTGTTCCAGGGGCAGAACAGCTGGCAGTCATCGCAGCCAAACACCCGGTTGCCGATAGCCGGTCGCAATGCTTCGGGGATGTCGCCGTCGTGCTCGATGGTGAGGTAGGAGATGCAGCGCCGCGCATCGAGCTCGTAGGGTGCCGTGATGGCCTGCGTCGGACAGACCTCGATGCAGGCTGCGCAGCTGCCGCAGTGGTCGGTTGCGGGCGCATCGATGGGCAAGGGCAGGTCCGTGAACAGCTCGCCCAGAAAAAACCAGGAGCCACTGCGGCGGTTGATCACATTGGTGTGTTTGCCGATCCAGCCCAGCCCGGCTTTGGCCGCGATGGGTTTCTCCATCACGGGCGCTGAGTCGACGAAGGCGCGGTAGCCGAACTGGCCGGCGGCCTCTGTGATGCGATTGGCGAGCTTTTGCAGCCGCCGGCGAATGAGCTTGTGGTAGTCGCGGCCGAGTGCGTAGCGCGACACGTAGGCGTGGCTTGGGTGGTCGAGCAGGGCGCGAGCGGTTGCCTGGTCTTCGGGCAGATAGTCGAGCCGCACCGAGATGATGCGCCGGGTCCCCGGGGTCAGATTGTCGGGCTGCGTGCGTTTGTCGTGATTGGTCTCGAACCAGCCCATCTCGCCGTGACGACCGGCCGCGATCCAGTCCGCGAGTCGCTCCGGACTGTCGCCGAGGTCGGTGCCCGTGATCCCGAACGCCGCGAAGCCGAGGTCTCGGACCCAGGTGCCGATCTGCTTTCGCAGGGCTTGCATGGCAGCCTGCGAGTGATCGGCCGGCGCATTCGGTTCTGCCGACTCCATGCGGCGAGTATAATCGGGACGGTGATACACCTGCCCGTAGACATCTATTCGGCCGAAGCCGTGCGCGCGCTGGACCGGCGCGCCCTCGACGACTTCGGGATCCCCGGTTACACGCTGATGCGCCGCGCTGGCGCTGCCGCGTTGTCTGTCATGAACCAGCGCTACCCTGGATTGCGATCCATGGTGGTGCTGTGCGGTGGCGGCAACAACGGCGGCGACGGTTACGTGCTCGCGCGCCTGGCGCGGGCGGCGGGCATTGCCGTGCGCGTGGTGGCATTTGGCAATCCCGAGGAGCTGCGCGGCGACGCGGCGCGCGCCTACGAAGAGTACCTTGAGTCGGGCGGCATCACGCGCGCCTGGGACCCGCAGCTGTTGGCGGGCACCGGCATGATCGTCGATGCACTCATCGGCAGCGGCCTCAAGCAGGACGTGCGCGGGGAGATGCGCGACGCCATCGTCGCCATCAATGACACGACGACGCCCGTGACCTCGCTCGACATCCCGTCCGGACTCGACGGCGAGACGGGGGTCGTGCGCGGCGTGGCCGTGCGCGCGCACCTGACGGTGACCTTCGTCGGGCTCAAGAGCGGCCTGTTCCTGGCCGACGGGCCCGCGCATTGCGGGCGACTCATGTTCGCCGACCTCGAGTTGCCGCACGACGTGTATACCGAGGCGCAGCCTGTGCTGCGGCGCCAGTACCGCGACGAGATCTCGGAGCGTCTGCCGCCACGGCCGCTCAATTCGCACAAGGGCCAGTTTGGACACGTCCTCTGCGTGGGCGGCGCCGAGGGCATGCCCGGTGCCGCGCGGCTGACGGCCGAAGCGGCGCTGCGTGGCGGCGCGGGCCTGGTCACCGTGGCCACGGCGGCGTCGCATGCGGCCAGCATCGTCACGGCGCGCCCCGAACTCATGGTCACGGGCATCGATAGTGAGTCGACGCTCGACGACCTGATCGCACGGGCCACGGTCATCGCCTGCGGCCCCGGCCTCGATGTCACCGACTGGAGCCGCATGCTGCTGTCGCGCGTGCTGGCGTCGGGCAAGCCTATGGTGCTCGACGCCGATGCGCTCAACCTCATGTCCGAGGACGGCGCGTTGTGGTCGGGCATCGAGGTGCCCTGCATCATCACACCGCATCCGGGCGAGGCTGCACGTTTGCTCGGTAAATCGCCCGGGGACGTGCAGGGCGATCGCCTGCAGGCGCTCGCCGACCTCGTTGACATGACGGGCGCGACCGCTGTGCTCAAGGGCGCCGGTACGCTCGTGGGCCACGTCGACAGCGTGCCCAGCATCTGCCCGTTCGGTAACCCGGGCATGTCGGCGCCAGGCATGGGTGATGTGCTCACGGGGCTCATTGCCGCCTTGCTCGCGCAGGGACTCGATGCCGCAACCGCCGCGCGCACAGGTGTGCTCGTGCACGCGCTGGCCGGCGACAGCGCCGCACGCCGCGGTGAGCGCGGCTTGCTGGCCGGTGACCTGCTCGCCGAACTGCGGCACTGGCTTAACCCTCGCCACTGATGACCGAGACAGCGCGTGCGCTGGCCTATGCCCCGGCAACGGCCGCACTGGGCGCAGCGTTGGCGCGCGCGATCCTCGCGAGCGAACGCCGTGCGTTGCTCGTGTTGCTCGAGGGCGACCTTGGCGCAGGCAAGACCACATTCGCGCGCGGCTTCCTGCGCGGCTGCGGACACACGGGTCCCGTGCCCAGTCCGACTTACACGCTTGTCGAGCCCTATCACTTCGAAGACCTCGACGTGCACCATCTCGACCTGTACCGGCTCGCGGGTGACGCGGAGCTCGAGTTCATCGGCTGGCGCGACCTGGCGGACAGCGTGCGGCTCGTCGAGTGGCCCGAGCGTGCGCCGACCGCCATGCGGGACGCGGACCTCAAGATCACACTCACAGTGGACGGCGTGGGCCGCCGTGCCCGGATCGCGGCCGCCTCGGCTGCGGGGCAGACCCTGCTGGCTCAGCTCGACGCGGCCGGCGACTGACGCAGGCTTCGACTGGCGCCTGAGCAATATGCTCTAGACGCCCGTTTTATTTACCTTTATTGCTTGTATTGCCGGGCGCGCCGACGGTAGTATCCGAGCGTAGTTATGTCGTACGCGCCCACCATGTCGACTTTCCGCTGTTTCTTCGCCGTCACGGCGTTTCTGATCCCCTTCGCGCAGGCGTCGGCGAGCACGGTCGTTGAAGGCGTGCGCGCCTGGGCCGAGGCCGACCACACGCGCATCGTGCTCGACCTCGACGGTCCCGTGCGCCACAACCTGTTTACGCTGCGAAACCCCAGCCGGGTCGTCATCGACCTCGCGAAAGGACGGTTCGATGCGGGCGCCACGAACCTGCCCGCCAACGTCGGCGTCGTGCGCAATGTGCGCGCCGCCGAACAGCCCGACGGCTCCCTGCGCATCGTGCTCGATCTCGATAAGGCGGTGCAGGCCAAGAGCTTCTTTGCCGGCCCCGGCGCGGGCACGGCCGAACGTCTCGTCATCGATCTTGGCGAACGCGCGGGTCCCAGCCCCGTCAAGCGCGCCTCGACCCAGTCGAAGGGGCGCGACATCGTGATCGCCGTTGACCCCGGTCACGGCGGGGTGGACCCGGGTGCTGTAGGCAAGAACAAGACCCGCGAGAAAGACGTGGTGATGGCGATCAGCCGCAAGCTCGTCGACAAGATCAATGCGGAGCCCGGTCTTTCCGCGTTCCTCGTGCGCAAGCGTGACCTCAAGATCGATCACTGGGAGCGCATGGAGCGCGCGCGTCGTGCCAACGCCGACCTGTTCGTGTCCGTGCACGCCGACGCCGTCGAGGACCGACGCGCCTATGGCTCCTCCGTTTACGCCCTGTCGCTCAAGGGTGCCAGTGACGAAGCCGCTCGGCGCCTGGCAAATCGCGAGAACGCAGCATTGATTGGCGACGTCCAGCTGCGGGACAAGGAGCCCGTGCTCGCTTCCGTCCTCATGGACTTGTCGCAGAACGCAACGATCAACGCC
Source organism: Pseudomonadota bacterium (assembly GCA_039821605.1). Taxonomy (GTDB): domain Bacteria; phylum Pseudomonadota; class Gammaproteobacteria; order Steroidobacterales; family Woeseiaceae; genus CALBPI01. Next base: position 594,818 of record JBCBNV010000002.1, read on the forward strand.
AGCATCGATATTGGTGAGGCGGTGCTCAAACGCATGGGCCGCGTTAACCGACTGCACCGTCGGACCGTGCAGCAGGCCGGGTTCATCGTGCTCAAGTCGCCCGATGTGCCCTCAATCCTTGTCGAGACGGCCTACATCTCGAACCCCGACGAAGAGCGCAGGCTCAATGATTCGGCGCACCAGCATCGCGTGGCGGACGCGGTGTACCAGGGCATTCGCGACTACTACCTCGTCAACCCGCCCGTTGACTCGCTGTTCGCGCAGCGCGCCAGCCAGGGGCAGATTGTGGCCGGGCCGGTGACCTACACGATCGCTGCCGGCGATACGCTCAGCGAGATTGCCGAGCGCCACCGTGTGAGTCTCCGCGCTTTGCGGAGTGAAAACCGCATCCGCGGCGATCGCATCCGCGTGGGGCAGGTGCTGCGCATTCCGACGGGCGGCTGACGCCCGCAACGCTGCTGTGAGAAAATAGCGGGTCACCTGCAGGTGACTCGCATGCCTATTCGTCAGCTTCCAGATCATCTCGTCAACCAGATCGCCGCCGGCGAGGTCGTCGAGCGCCCGGCTTCCGTGGTCAAGGAGCTCGCAGAGAACGCGCTGGACGCGGGCGCGAGCGCCATTACCGTCGACATCGAGGCGGGGGGTGCGCGACTGATCCGTGTTCGCGACGACGGCGCCGGGATACCCGAGGACGAGCTGCCGCTGGCGCTGTCACGCCACGCCACGAGCAAGATTGCGACGCTCGACGACCTCAATTGCGTCGTGTCGCTGGGTTTTCGTGGTGAGGCCTTGCCCAGCATCGCGTCGGTATCGCGGATGTCTCTGGCCTCTCGGCCCGCTGGCGCGGATTCGGGCGTTCGCCTCGAGGTGACGGGCGGCGACATGGCGGCGCCTCGTCCGGAGCCCATGCAGCCCGGGACCCGCATCGAAGTCCGCGACCTGTTCTACAACACGCCCGCGCGGCGCAAGTTTCTCAAGACAGAGGCCACCGAGTTTCGCCACATCGACCTGGGCTTCCGCCGCCTGGCGCTGGCGCACCCGGGCGTCGCCATGTCGCTGACTCACAATGGCCGACGCGTGCTCGACCTGGGCCCGGCCAGGGACCGCGCGGCCGAGGATCGTCGCATCGCGCTGCTCATGGGCGACGCGTTCATCGACGCCTGTATCCGTGTCGACCACGAAGCCTCGGGCATCGCCATTGCGGGCTGGCTCGCGCTGCCGACGTTCTCGCGCAGCCAGCCCGACATGCAGCACACGTTTATCAACGGGCGCTGGGTGCGCGACAAGACGCTCGCCCACGCGGTGCGCCACGGCTACCGCGACGTCCTGTTCCACGGGCGGCATCCGGCCTACGTCCTCATGCTGTCGATGGACCCGGCCCGCGTGGACGTCAATGCGCACCCGGCGAAGCACGAAGTGCGCTTTCGTGACGGGCGCAGTGTGCACGAGTTCGTGTTTCGTACGATCGAGACGATCCTCACCGAGACACGCCCGGGCGCCGACCCCGACCGCCCGGCGCCCGCACCCTTGCCCGCCCGGGCCGTGTCGCCTGCGGCGGCACGTCCCGAATCGCCAAGCCGCGCGCCCGCGCAGGCCGGGTTTGCACTCCAGGAACGGCTCTACGCCAATCTCGATGCGACAGCGTCGCAAGGCGTCGCCGAGCCGCTGACGGGCGCCGCGGTGCAGCCGATGCCCGTGGCCAACGCCGAAACCGCGCCGCCGCTGGGCTATGCGCTCGCGCAGCTCTCGGGCATCTACATCCTGGCGCAGAACGAGACGGGACTGGTGCTCGTCGACATGCACGCGGCGCATGAGCGCATCACCTACGAGCGGCTCAAGCGCGACTTTGCAAACCGCAGCGTCGTGCGCCAGCCACTGCTCGTGCCTGTTCGCGTGCAGGTCAGCCAGGACGAGATTGCGCTCGCCGAGCAACACGCCGAAGTCATCGCGGCGGCAGGTCTGGGCGTCGCACAGGGCGGTCCTGACACGCTTGTCGTGCGCGAGGTTCCGGCGCTGACGGCCGGCGATGATGCGGCGGCGCTGCTGCGCGACCTGTTGTCTGATCTGGCCGAGCATGGCTCGAGCCGCGCCGGCGACGACGCGGCTGACACGCTGCTGGCCACCATGGCCTGCCACGGCGCCGTACGCGCCAACCGCACGCTGACGCTTGCTGAGATGAATGCGCTGCTTCGCGATATGGAACGTACGGAGCGCGCCGACCAGTGCAATCACGGCCGGCCGACCTGGACGCAGTTGTCCCTCCACGAGCTCGACCGCCTGTTCCTGCGGGGCCCGTAGCCGCGTGACCGCGCCACCCGTTGTCTGTGTGCTGGGCCCGACGGCCAGCGGCAAGACGGCACTTGCACTCGAGCTGCACGGCCGCGGCGACGTCGACCTCATCAGCGTCGATTCGGCCATGGTCTACCGCGGCCTGGATATCGGCACGGCCAAGCCCGAGCCCGCGGTGCTGGCACAACACCCGCACGCGCTCGTCGACATTCGCGACCCGGAGACGGTCTACAGCGTCGCCGATTTCGTCGCCGACGCGCATCGGCTTGTGGCGGAGAGTCGTGCGTTGGGCCGCGTGCCCGTGCTCGTGGGCGGGACCATGCTCTACTTCAAGCGGCTGTTCGAGGGGCTGGCCGAATTGCCCGCCGCAGATGCGGCCGTGCGTGCCGCAATCGAGGATGAGGCGGCGCGCGAGGGCTGGCCCGCGTTGCACGCCGGGCTCAAGCGCGTCGATCCGGATGCGGCGCGGCGGATCGCGCCCCACGACCAGCAGCGCATTCAACGCGCGCTTGAGGTGTATCGCCTCACGGGACAGCCCATCACGACCCTGCAACGTCAGTCCGGCGGGCCCGACTGGCCGCGAATCGACGTGGCGCTCGTCGAGCCAGATCGGGTCGACCTGCATGCGCGCATCGGGGATCGCTTCGACGCCATGATGTCGGCGGGTTTCGAGAACGAGGTTGGGACGTTGCTGGCTCGGCCGGGAGTGCATCGGGCGCTGCCCAGCCTGCGAGCTGTGGGCTATCGCCAGGTGGCGGCCTGGCTCGAAGGCGAGTGCAGCCGCGAGCAGGCCGTTGCCGATGCCAAGACCGCGACGCGACGGCTTGCGAAGCGTCAATACACCTGGCTTCGAAGCATGGCCGGACTCACATTCATGTCACCCCACGACCCCGCATTGTTGCGGCGCATCTCGACACAAATCGACGGCTTTTTGTCAAAATAGTGACTAAGATTCGGCAGTGCGGTGCATGCCGCGATGCACCATCGTTGTGCTAGAATTTACTGACGCGGGTGGCGTGGCACGGCGACGCCCAGGGACGTCGAGTTTGCGGCCAAAGCGCTTGGGCCATTGCGCCGCCGCAGCAAGCGTGCAGAACAACAAGGAGAATCCTATGGCAAAGGGTCAATCACTACAGGATCCGTTCCTGAACATCCTGCGCAAGGAAAAAGTCCCTGTGTCGATTTACCTCGTCAACGGGATCAAGCTGCAGGGTCAGATCGATTCGTTCGACCAATTTGTCGTGCTGCTCAAGAACAGCGTTAACCAGATGGTGTACAAGCACGCGATTTCCACGGTGGTGCCTGCACGTAACGTTCGTCTCCCCATGGGTGACGACGAAGGCGGCGCGGAGTAATCTGCCCCACCAACCCTGAAAAAGCCGGACTGATTCATGTTCGATCGCCCGGATAGTGGCGAGCGCGCGCTTGTCGTGCACCCCGTTTTCGCCAACGCCCAGCCCTGTGATGTGCACGAGTTCATCGAGCTCGCCCTGTCTGCGGGTGCCGAGGTGGAAGACACGGTGATCGTGAATCGGCCCCGTCCAGAGGCGAGGCTGCTCATCGGCTCGGGCAAGGTGGCCGAGCTGGCCGAAATCGTTGCGCGACATTGCATCGAGCTCGTACTCGTAAGCCATGCGCTCACGCCAAGTCAGGAAAGAAACCTCGAGCGCGAGCTCAAGTGTCGCGTGCTGGACCGCGGCGGCCTGATCCTCGACATCTTTGCCCAGCGTGCGCGCTCGTTCGAGGGCAAGCTGCAGGTGGAGCTCGCCCAGCTCCGCCACCTGTCGACCCGGCTGATACGCGGCTGGACCCACCTGGAGCGCCAGAAGGGCGGCATCGGGTTGCGCGGACCCGGTGAGACCCAGCTCGAGACAGACCGGCGGCTCATTCGCGACCGCATCAGAAAGCTCACGTCGCGGCTTGAGAAAGTAGACCGGCAGCGTGAGCTCGGCCGCCGCAATCGCCTGCGCAACGAGGTGCCAACCGTCGCACTCGTCGGTTACACCAATGCGGGCAAGTCGACGCTGTTCAATGCGCTGACCGAGGCCGATGTCTACGCCGCCGACCAGTTGTTCGCCACGCTGGACCCGACGCTGCGCCGGCTCGAGCTCGACGACCACGTGGTTACAGTGCTCGCAGACACGGTGGGTTTCGTATCCGACCTGCCGCACGAGCTCGTGGCGGCATTCAAGGCGACTCTGACGGAGACCCGGGAGGCCGACGTGATCCTGCAGGTCATCGACGCCAGCGACCCCGAGCGTTCGCTCCGGGAACAGCAGGTCAACGCCGTGCTCGAGGAGATCGGCGCGGGCGATGTCGAGCAGATCCGGGTGTACAATAAGATCGACGCGGCCGGACTGCCGCCCCAGGTGGCCGAGGCCAGCGAATCGCGACCCGCCGCCGTGTGGCTCTCCGCGCTGACCGGCGACGGGTTGTCGCTGCTGCGCACTGTGCTCACGCAGCGTTTCCGTCAGGACCACATCCGTGGCACGCTGCGCCTCGAATCCAGCGAGGGTGCGGTGCGGGCGCGGCTGTTCGAGATGGGCGCGGTCACCGAGGAGCGCTACGACGAGGACGGGTATTGCTGGCTCGACATTGATATGACAGCAAAGGATTTCATGCGGATTTGCAGCCAGTCGGGCCTTGCGCCCGAACGGCTCGAACGCGAGGACACACAAGGCGCGCAACGCGCCAGCCGCTGACAGCGACTGGCGGCCGCCATTGAAAAGGCTCGCCAAAGTCGCCATTTCTTCACCATTGCGGCTTCGGCTTCTGACAGGACTTCACCACACATGGCTTGGAACGAATCGGGAAACGGACAGGATCCGTGGGGCAGGCAGCGCGGCAATCAGTCGCAAAATGACCTCGATAAGCTCATCGGCAACCTGCAACGTAAGCTCAAGCGCTCGGTATCGGGCGAAGGCGGCGACGGTAGCGGCGGCATCTTGGTGGTGCTGGGGCTCGCCGTGGCGATCTGGCTTGCGACGGGCTTCTACCGCATCGACCAGGCCGAACGCGGCCTCGAGCTGCGCTTTGGCGAGTACACGTCCCAGACGGGCGCCGGGCTGCACTGGCATTTTCCCTATCCGATCGAGACCGTGGAGAAGGTCAACGTCTCCGTGATCGAGACCTTCGAGCAAGAGATCCCGATGCTGTCGGCCGATGAGAACTTCGTCGTGATCAACCTGGCCGTGCAGTACCGCCGCCGCGACCCCGAGGCTTATCAGTTCAATGTTCGCAACCCGATAGACACCGTCTCGGACGTGAGCGAAAGCGCCATTCGCGAGGCCGTCGGCAAATACCCGGCTGACTTCACGCTGCTGGGCAACCGCGCGGTGGTCGCTGAGCAGACCAAAATCCTCATCCAGACGGCGTTCGACGCCTATGAGGCTGGCGTGGAAGTCACGGCCGTAAACCTGCAGAAGGTCGATTTCCCGACTCAGGTGCAGGGGGCCGTCCAGGACGCCGTGAAAGCGCGCGAGGACAAAGAGAAGGCCAAACTCGAGGCCCAGACCTACCAGAACCAGATTATTCCCGAGGCGCGGGGCTTTGCGAAGCGCCAGGTCGAGAACGCCGAGGCCTACAAGTCGCGCGTGATCAACGACGCCGAGGGTGACACGGCCCGATTCACGGCGCTGTTGGCCGAGTACCGCGCGGCCCCTGAGGTCACACGCGAGCGCCTCTACATCGACGCGATCGAATACGTCTACGCCAATTCGAGCAAGGTGTTCCTTGACGCGGACGGCGGGGGCAACCTGCTCTACCTGCCGGTGGACAAGCTCATTGACAATGCCGGGCGCAGCAATCGCGCGACGTCGGGCAGCAATGTCGGGCGACCGACGGGGCCGACCGGGAACAGTGCCTTCCCGCAGACAGAGACGCCACAGGATGTCTCGCGTGAGCGGAGGAGCCGCCGATGAATTCAACAGTCTCTTCAGTCCTGGTCGTTCTGGGACTTATCCTCGTCGGGCTTGGTCTGACCGCGTTCACCGTCGACGAGCGCGATCACGCGATCAAGCTGCGCTTTGGTGAGATCGTCAAGAGCGACTATGAGGCAGGCCTGCACTTCAAGTTCCCGATCTACAACGAGGTCCTGAAGTTTTCGAACCAGATCCTGACCATTGCACCGCGTCCAGAGGAAATCTTGACGACCGAGAAAAAGCCGGCCAACGTCGACTTTTTCGTGAAGTACCGCATCGCAGAGCCCGAGACGTACTACATCTCGACGCGCGGTCTCGAGAGCGTCGTGGAACAGCGTCTGCTCGAGATCATTCGCGCGGCAATCCGCACCGAGTTTGCCAAGCGTACGATGCAGGAAGTGATCTCGCTCGAGCGTAACGAGCTCATGCAGGACATGATGACGGAAGCCTCGGCCCTGGCCAGTGAGCTCGGCATCACGCTCATCGACGTGCGCGTGAAACAGGTCGAGTTCCCCACCGAAGTGGCGACCTCCGTCTACCAGCGCATGGAAGAAGAGCGCCTGCGTATCGCTCAGCAGCTTCGCGCCGAGGGTCGAGAGGAGGCTGAGGAGCTTCGCGCCCAGGCGGATCGTGAGGCCACGGTGATTCGCTCCGAGGCCTACCGGGATGCCGAGCGCATCCGCGGTGAGGGCGACGCGCGCGCCGCAAAGATCTACGCCGACGCCTACAACGAGGACCGCGAGTTCTACGCGTTCTACCGCAGCCTGCAGGCCTACCGGCAGTCGCTGGGCAACGAGGGCGACCTGCTCGTGATCGACCCGGAAAGCGACTTCTTCCGCTACCTCAAGAACCGCGACGGCGAATAACGGGGTGGCGCAGTGGAGTGGTCGCTGATTCTCATCGGCCTTGCGCTGTTCATGATCTTTGAAGGCATGATGCCGTTTGCGGCACCGCGCGCCTGGCGGCGTGCCGTGGCCCAGCTCGCGTCGATGCCCGACAGTGGCATTCGCACCGTCGGTGGCATCATCATGTTCCTGGGCGTCGTACTCCTCGTCACCGTGACGGGGGCGCGCTAGGCCCGCCACGCAACAACAAATAACGGTACGAGAAGATGGGCAGAAATGTCGTCGTGGTCGGCACCCAGTGGGGTGACGAGGGCAAGGGCAAGATCGTCGACCTGCTGACCGAGCGGGTCAGCGCCGTGGTCCGCTTCCAGGGTGGCCACAATGCGGGCCACACGCTCGTTATCGACGGGCACAAGACCGTATTGCACCTGATCCCCTCGGGCATCCTGCGCGACGGCGTGCAGTGTCTGATCGGCAACGGCGTCGTGTTGTCATTACCGGCGCTCATGGAGGAGATGGACGGTTTGGTCGAGCAGGGCGTGCCTGTTTTCGATCGGCTGCGCATCAGCCCCGCCTGCCCCCTGATTCTGCCGTCGCACGTGGCACTCGATCAGGCGCGCGAACGTGCGCGCGGCGCGGCCGCGATCGGCACGACGGGCCGCGGTATTGGCCCCGCCTACGAGGACAAGGTGGCGCGTCGCGCGTTGCGCGTGTCCGATCTGTTCCTGCGTGAGCAGTTCGCGGCCAAGCTGGGCGAGATCCTCGACTACCATAACTTCGTGCTCAAGCATTACTTCCGCGCGCCCATCGTCGATTTCAACGAGACGCTCGACGAAGCCATGCGTCATGCCGAGCGCGTCGCGCCGCTCGTGGCCGACGTCACGGGCACACTGCACGCCTTGCACGAGGCCGGCGACGCCATCCTGTTCGAAGGCGCCCAGGGCACGCTGCTCGATATCGATCACGGCACCTTCCCGTTTGTGACGTCGAGCAACACGGTCGCGGGTGCGGCCTCGACCGGGACCGGTATCGGTCCGAATCAGCTCGATTTCGTGCTGGGAATCGTCAAGGCCTACACCACGCGCGTGGGCGCGGGGCCGTTCCCGACCGAGTTGCACGACGACATGGGCGCGCACATCGCGCGAGTCGGTGCCGAGTTCGGTGCCACCACGGGTCGGCCGCGACGCTGCGGCTGGTTCGACGCTGTCGCGTTGTCGCGCTCGATCGTGAACTCGGGCGTCACGGGCCTCTGTGTCACCAAGCTCGACGTGCTCGACGAACTGGAGACCATTCGCATCTGTGTCGGCTACCGCATCGACGACGAGGTCATCAGCACGCCGCCCGTCATCGTCGACCGCTATGCCGAGGTCGAGCCCGTGTATGAAGACATGCCGGGCTGGCAGAGTTCGACGGTCGGCATCACCGACTACGATGCGCTGCCTCAGGCCGCGCGTGACTACCTGGCCCGTATCGAGGCAATCGTCGAGACACCCATCGATATCGTGTCCACGGGCCCGGGACGCGAACAGACGATCGTTCGCCGCGACCCGATTACGGGCTAGCCGCGCCCGTCGCCCGTGAGCGCACTGCCCCAGTCGCTTGCTGTGCGCGCCGGTCCCGCGGCGCGCGCCCACATCGAGAAGAACGGCTTTGACCCGGCCGATGTGCGCATGATGGTGGGCGCGTCGGGCGGGGCCAAGTGGCTCGTGCTGGCCGGCCTGGATCGCGCACTCGTTCGTGAGGTCGTGCCGAAATACACGGCCCCGGTTCATCTGCTGGGCTCGTCAATCGGCGCCTGGCGGTTCAGCTGTTATGCGCAGAACCATCCCATGGCCGCGCTCGAACGATTCGAGCACGCCTACCTCACGCAGACCTACAGCGAGAAGCCGGACCGCGAAGAAATCACGCGCGTCAGCCGCGCGATTCTCGAGAATGTGATCGGTGAATCGGGTGCCGAGGAAATCGTGAATCACCCGGTGTTCCGCTCGCACATCATGGTCAATCGCGCGCGCCACCTGACCGCCAGCGAACACCCCTTGCCCCTGGCGGCAGGGCTCACGGCCGCGATGCTTGCCAACAAGTTATCGCGCAAGGCACTGGGTGCGTTCTTCGTGCGCACGCTCGTGCACGACCCGCGCGAGCGCGCGCCGTTTTACGACGTGGACGACCTGCCGATCGAGCATGTTGCCCTGTCCGCCGACAATGTCGCACCCGCGGTGCTGGCGTCGGGCGCGATTCCGTTTGTGCTCTCGGGCGTCAAGCCGTTGCCGGGTGCGCGGCCGGGCACGTATCGGGACGGTGGCATTACGGACTACCACTTTGACGTGCCGCTGTCCTGCGACTCGGGCATTACGCTCTACCCGCATTTCTACGAACACCTCGTGCCGGGCTGGTTCGACAAGCGCCAGCCCTCGCGCAAGCCGCGCCCCGAGTACCTCGACCGGGTGCTCTTGCTGGCGCCGTCGCAGGAATTCGTCTCGCGTTTGCCGGGTGGCCGTATTCCCGACCGCAACGACTTCCGCCGTCTCGACGAGGCCAGGCGGCTTGCCAACTGGCGGCGCGTCGTTGCCGAGACCGAGCGACTCGGCGATGCGTTCCTGGAGCTGGTGGCACGCGAGTCGCTGGGCGCCGTGGTGCAGCCCATCGCGTGACGCGGGCGTCAGGCGCGGGCGTCAAGCCGTGCGGCCGGCCCCCACGGCGTCCGCCGCCGGCGGCGCCTCGCGGTCGATCTTGCCGATGGGTGCCGCGCGGCGTGTGGGCACGGGCAGGCCCGTTTCCCGCTCAGCGAGCAGCACATGCAGCGCCTGTACGTCGTCGTTCATAAAGGCGTCGCGCGCCGTGCGCCAGCCTTGCAGCATCACCACGTCGCTGACACCCACCACGAGCAGTCCGTCGCCGCGATTGTCGTCGATGCGCCAGCCCGGCACGCAGAGCACGCCGCGCAGGCGCAGGACGCGGCCGAAGGGCTTGCTCAAATCGTGTTGCAGCGTCGCGATGTGGCGCTGCACCGCCGCCTCGTCGATGTAGCGCAGCTCGTCGCCCAGCCGCAGTTGGCGGCCGTTGCGGCGCAGCAAACCGTCCCCTCGGGCGCGTGATACGTCGGCGATGATGATGGCGAAGGCGCCCTGGTTGCCCACAAGGACGTGATCAATGGCGGTGCCTTTACCGTCGTTAACGTCATGAAAGACGCGGTCGCGCTCGCCGCCAATGGCGCCCAGTGCCTGAGCGACGCGGCGACGCGTGTCGCGGTAGCGCGAGAGTTTGCGCGCGCGGCGCAGCAACAGGAGCATGCGCAGCGAGAGTCCGAACAGGAGTGCCAGGGCGATCACTGCGGCCGTCGCCGGTTGCCAGATCGGCTGGCCCGTGAGCGTCGCTGCCACGGCGGCGGCCGTGACGCCGGCGACGATGGCGGCGGCACAGGCCAGCGCGTCGGCCAGGGCCCGGCGACGCGCGCGGACAAAGCGGTTCCCGGGCTCGCGCAGCAGCGGCTTTTGGGCCTTGCGGCCCCAGGGTAGCCGCGCTGCGAACCACGCCACGCCCACGCAGCATTCAGCCGCCAGCGCCACGGCGACAGCCGCAATGGCTGCGAAGGCGGGCGGGCCGAGCTGGGCAAAGTCGGGCATCGGGGTTCCTCGGTTAACGGGCCTAAGCTAGCGTGCTGGCGCGGTTTTTGGCGTGACGACAGTCACAGACGGCCCCGCTGGCGCGCGTCTCGAGGCGGGATTTTGCCGTCGTCCTGCGTTACGCTTCGAGGCCGCGCAATAATCGGAGCCCCGATGAATCTCGACGACCTGTTCTCGCGCCTGCCTGAGGCGCTCAACACGACCAACGCCAATGGCGTCAACGCGACCATCCAGTTCAACACGTCCACACCGCGCCACGTCACGGTCCGGGACGGCGCTGCAGCAGTCCACGACGGCACGGCCAGCGACTACACCGTTGCGGTCACGATGGCCGACGACGATCTCGTCTCCATGCTCTCGGGGCAGCTCGACGGCATGACGGCGTTCATGACGGGCAAGCTCAAGATCGACGGCGACCTGATGTTCGCGCAGCGCATTGTGACGCTGTTCGACGCCTCAAAGCTCCGGGACTGAGCCGACGCGCCACACCGCTGCACGGTTTTGTGCGGCGCTTTCACTGACGACTGCGGGCGCTGGGAGCCCGCCGCAAGATGGGGAATCCACTCATGTTTGAATCCAGGAAATGGCTCCTGGCCGTGCTGTTCATGGCGCTGGCTACGACCGCAGCCGCCGAAGATGGCGACAAGGAAGAGGCTGAAAAGCCCAAGACCATCGCTGAGCTGACCGAAGAACACACCCGCCAGGACGGGCTCATCACGGTGTTCCGTGACGAGAAGGCCGGCGGCGTCAAGCTGATGCTCGAGGCGGATCGGCTCGATAGCAAGATGATCTATTTCGCCCAGGCGACCGACGGTGTGGTGCAGACGGGCTATTTCCGCGGCGCCTATCTCGCCAACCAGGTCATCACCTTCCGACGCTTCTACGACACAATTCAGGTCGTCGCGCACAACACGCGATACTACTTCGACGCCAATAACGCGCTGGCCAAAGCGGCGTCGGCCAACATCAGTGAAGCCATCCTCGCCACCGAGAAGATTCTCGCCGAAGACGAGGAAACGGGGGCATTGCTGATCAGTGGCGACAAGCTCTTCAAGACCGAGGCCATGCTGCAGGTAAAGCCGTCGCCGAATCCCGATGCGGACCCGAAGTCGTTCAAGTTAGGCAGCCTTTCGGATAGCGCGAGCCGCATCCTGGCCACGCGCAGCTACCCGCAGAATACCGACGTCGAGTCCGAGTACGTGTATTCGAATGGTTCGCCGGTGGGCCGCACGGGTGGTGACATCACCGACCCGCGCCATGTTGCCGTGCGCGTCGTGCACAGCATCATCGCCATGCCCGAGAACGACTTCAAACCGCGGTTCGACGATCCGCGTGTGGGCTATTTCACGGACTATGTCACGGACCTGACATCGTTCAGTTCCACGCCGTACCGCGATCCGATTGCGCGCTGGAATCTTGTCAAGAAGGACCCGTCGGCTGCCGTGTCGGATCCCGTCGAACCGATCACGTTCTGGATCGAGAACACGACCCCTGTTGAATACCGCGACATGATTCGCGATGCGGCGCTGCAGTGGAACCTGGCATTCGAAAAAGCCGGCTTCTCGAACGCGGTTGCCGTCAGCGTGCAGCCCGATGACGCCGACTGGGACGCGGGCGACATCCGCTACAACGTGTTGCGCTGGACCTCGTCGCCGAACCCGCCGTTTGGTGGTTACGGTCCGAGCTTCACGAACCCGTACACGGGCCAGATTCTCGGCGCGGACATCATGCTCGAGTACTCGTTCCTGAACCGTTACAGCTTTGCGCGCCACCTGCTCAGCGACGCCTCGACGCTGCTCGCCTCGCCCGTGAACCACCTGCACGGCCTCGAATTCTGCACGCTGGCCGACGGCTTGCGCGCGGAAACGGGCACGGCACGCGCCATTGCGGCTGCGTCGGGCGACTTCTCAGGTCCGATGGAGGAGCAGCTCGTGCGTGACAGCATGTACTACCTGATCCTGCACGAGATCGGGCACACGCTGGGCCTCAACCACAACATGAAGGCGACGCAGCTACTGGGCGCCGACGAAGTGTTCGATGGCGAGGTCGTCGACACCGTGCTTGCGGGTTCGGTGATGGACTACCCGGCCGTGAACTTCGCGCCCAATGGCACCAAGCAGACGTTGTTCTACACGATTGCCCCGGGTCCTTACGATGACTGGGCCATCCAGTTCGGCTACGCGCCCGAGATGGACGATCCGGCAGTCCGCGCCGCGCACCTCGCGCGCTCGACCGAGCCCGAGCTGGCCTTCGGCAACGATGCCGATGACATGCGCGCACCGGGCAAGGCCATCGACCCACGTGTGAACATCTACGACATGTCGAACGATGCCATCGGCTATGCGTCGACGCGTATGACGCAGATCGGCGAGGCGCTCGAGAAGCTGCCCGCAACGCTGCCTGCGGACGGTGAGTCTTACCAGGAGACACATGACGTGTTCGTCACGCTGATGCGCAGCTGGGCCCGTTCGGCGGCCGTCGTGTCACGCTACGTGGGGGGTGTGCAGATCAACCGCGCCATGGTGGGTCAGCCCGGCGGAGGCGAGCCCTACACGGTGATCGACGCGGCCACGCAGCGTCGCGCCATGCAGGTCCTGGCGGACCAGGTGTTTGCACCGGACGTGCTGGACCCAGCGTCGGGCACCTACCGTTACCTGGCGCAGCAGCGTCGTGGCTTCAACTTCTTCGGCAACAACGAAGACCCGAAAATCCACGACGCGGTGCTCGCGGTGCAGTCGTCGGTGCTCGATCACCTCATGCACCCGTCGGTGACCAAGCGTCTCAGCGACTCGGCGCTTTACGGCAACGAATACTCGCTGGCTGAAGCCATGGAAACGCTCACGGACGCGATCTTCGCGGCCGACGCGCGCGGAAACGTCAACACCGTCCGCCAGAACCTGCAGATCGACTACGTGAACCGTCTGGCAACCGTGGTCAAGGGCAACGGCGGTTACGACAACCTGACCCGGTCGATGGCGGTCTACCTGCTCGGTGAGATCGACGACACGATCTCGCGCAAACGCGGTGCCGACCTCTCGACCAAGGCGCACGTCGCGCACCTCAAGCTGATCATCGAGCGCGCGCTCGACGACGACGCCTGAGCACGGTTCGCCCGCCGCCGCCGCGCCGAGACCCTGCGCAGCGGCGGCGGGCGACCGATTTTCGCCACGCCGTGCGTCTAACGGGGAACCACCAGACGTTTACGGCACGGTATGACATTTCCCTCGGACGTCGCCCTGATTCGGGCGCTGCTATCTGGTAGCGAGCGCGCATTCCGGGAGTTTTTCGACGAGTACTACGACCGCGTGTACCGGTTCGTGCTCATGCGCGTTGACGGTGACCACGCGGCGACCGAGGACATCACGCAAAGCGCCTTGTCAAAGGCCCTGCGCAAGCTGTCCCGCTTCAAGGGTGAGGCCCGGCTTTTTTCCTGGTTGTGCGCCATCGCGCGCAACGAAACCGTGGATTGGCTCCGGCGCCAGGGTCGCTACAAGACGCACATCGTGTTCGTTGATGACGACCCCGAGGTCGCATCGATGGTTGATGCCGTGAGCGTCGCCCGCGAAACCGGTCCCGAGGCGCAGGCGAGCCGTCAGCAGCGCCTCGAACGTATCCACGCCGCGCTCGATCGTTTGCCGCGCCGTTACGGCGATGCGCTCGAGTGGAAGTACATCGAGGGCCTGTCCATTCGCGAAATTGCAGACCGCCTCGAGCTGAGCGGTGAGGCGACGCAATCGACGCTGGCACGTGCGCGACGCGCCTTCGCCGAGATCTACTCGACATTGAGCGCCGGGTCACCCGCGGCACTGGTAAGGGAGAGTGATTCATGACCGAGCGCGACGAGAAGCTTGACGAGTTGCTTCGCGGCGCCGAATCGCGGCTGCGCGTGCCCGACACAGCAAGGCAGAGCGCCTATCGTCATCTTGGCACCACATGGCGTGGTCTCGTCTGGCGACGTCGGGCGATGCGCGCAGGCATTGCCGCAACGATCGTGGCCGCGATTGGCGCGGCCCTGATTGTGTTTCGACCCGAGACGCCTCCGGCGCCCGTAGTGGCTGAGACCGTCCGGATCATCGGTGACGCGTGGCGCGTCGATGAGGGCGGGGTGGCCGAGACGCTTCCCGTCGGTGCGTCGATACGTGCGGGTCTGCTGATCCGTGTCGACCGACAAGGCGGCGTGGCGCTGCGTGACACGAACGGCGTGGTCCTGCGGCTCGACCAGGGCACACGATTGCGAAGCGAGGGCGCCTCGCACTGGTTTGTCGAGGCAGGCGCCGTTTACATCGACACGCAAGCTGTTGCAGCCGACACGCGTGCCGCGAGCGGGCCGACAGTGCGTGTAGAAAGCGCGTTTGGTTCCGTGGTCAATCGGGGCACGCAATTTCTCGTGGCCGTGAGCACCGACAACATGGCCGTGGCGGTTCGGCGCGGTCGCGTCGCCGTCTCAAGTGGCAGCGGGCAGGTCGCCGTCGAGGCGGGCCAGCAGGTCGACGTCGACGAAGACGGCCCTGGCAGGACGCGCGAAGTCGCAGGCTGGGGCGCCGTCTGGCGGTGGACGGAGAACCTGGTCGACTGGTCGATCGCCGATGGTCAGACCGTGGCGCAATTGCTGCTCTGGGTCTCTCATGAGACCGGCCACCCGGTTGCCTACGAGAACGAGTCAGCGCGCGAGCTTGCCTTGCAGTCCCGCGTGTTCGGGATCGCCGGGCTACCCCCCATGCGCGCCTTGCCACTCGGGCTGGCATCGGCCGAAATGCGCTTCGGGCTCGTCGACGGTACGATCGTGGTTTCCAAGGCACGTTGATGAGAGGCGCGGGCATGCGCGCTTCATGGCTCAAAGTCTCGTTGATCGCCCTGCTGTGCGGTGTCGTTGCGGCGCCCGCGGCGTCCGAACCTGCGGCCCGCGCAAGACAAGACGTGGCCCTTGTCGACGTCGTCGATCAACTGCGTAGCCGCGGACTGCCGGTCATCTACTCATCTCGATTGTTGCCTCGGCATCTCCGTGTCCCGGCTCCGCCGGAATCCGGTGAGCCGGAGCAGGTGCTTGCGTCGCTTCTCGCGCCGCATGGGCTGATTCTGCGTGGGGAAGGGCGCTATCTCGTCATCGTTCGCGCAAGCGAGCCCGCGGACGCGCCGCCAGACGCGGCGGCGAGCGTGGCGCCAGCGGCGATCGAAGAGGTGGTGGTCTCGGCCAGCCGGTATGCCCTCGAGCGTGAGGCCGACCTCTTTCGGGTCAATGCGCAACAGGACGATATCTTCGCGCTGCCCGACGTCGGCGACGATGCGCTCAAGTACCTGCAGCGACTGCCGGGCACGGCGGCCAATGGCGTCAGCGCAAGGACGCACGTGCGAGGCGGCGTGCAGGACGAGGTCGATATCGTGCTGAACGGTCACCGGCTGCGCGACCCGTTTCATGTCCGGGATTTCCAAAGTCCGTTCAGCGTCATCGATAGCCGGGCCGTGGGCAGCATGCAGGTGTACAGCGGCGCGTTTCCCGCGCGCTACGGCGAGCGGATGAGCGGTCTCGTCATCATCGACTCGCTGCGTCCCGAGGTGCCCCTGCGACACGAACTGGGGCTGAGTGTCTACAGCACCTCCGCTTTGTCCAGTGGCTATTTCGATGACGGTCGCGGTCATTGGCTGGCGAGTGCGCGCCGCGGCAATCTCGACCTGTTCATTGACGAACGCTTCGGTTCGCCCCGGTACGCTGATGCCTTCGCCGTAGTCGCCTACGACGTCAACGAACGCCTGTCGATTGCCGTCAATACGCTTCTCGCAGATGACGCCGTCGATGTGTTCGTGGAGGACAGCGTTGATGAATTGGTTCGGTCTCGCGATGACGTGCGCAGCCGGCAACTTTGGTTGAATGCGGATGTCACGCTGAGTGATCGTTGGGCCGCGACCTCGGTACTGTCCTACGAGTCCTCTCGGCGCGATCGATTGGGCCGAAATCTGCAAGACGACAAGATCGACGCCAGCGTGCGCGACTTTCGCGACCTCACAGCCTGGTCCGCCCGCACCGACGTTCAATTCGAAGCATCAGAAGCGACGCATTGGCGCTTTGGCGCGGGCTACGAGCGCGCGCGCAGTCGTTACCGTTACGACGCGAGCGGTGTCTACGGCGAAGACTGGCTGGCCTGGCAGACGATTGACCCGCGAGCGCTTGCACGCGACATCGATGCGGCGGTTCGCGGTGAGGTGTTATTCGCTTACGCATCCGTTCTGTTCTCGGCGGGTCCGTCGAGTACCGCGGAGATCGGAGTTCGGTGGGATAAGCAGACTTACACGGACGTGGACGACAACACCTCCTGGAGTCCGCGGCTCAGCCTGATGCGCCAACTGGGTAGTGACTGGGAACTCCGCGCGTCCTTTGGTCGCTACTACCAGGCGCAACGACTCGACGAACTCGACATCGCGGACGGCGATACACGGTTCTACCCGGCACAGCGTACCGACCAGTACATCGTTGGCCTGAGGCGCCAGCTCGGCGGTGCGCTGTCGGCGCGCGTGGAGCTCTATCACAAGTATGCAAACCGCCTGGCGCCGCGCTACGAGAACCTGCTCGACCCCACCCAGGTCACGCCGGAACTGGCACCGGATCGGCGCCGCATTGCGCCCGAGGCGGCCCGCGCGTGGGGCGCGGAAGTGCTCGTGGAACACCGCGACGAAGATCTGACTTGGTGGCTGAGCGCGGCTTACGCCCGCGCCGAGGACCGGCTTCCCGGTGTTGGCTGGGCGCCACGCAGCTGGGACCAGCGCCGATCCGTCAACCTGGGTCTTCAGCGCCAAGTGGGTCCCTGGACGTTGTCGGCAAGTTATTCGTGGCGAAGCGGCTGGCCGACGACGCCCGTTCGGCTGGACACCGGGACCGGTCGCGCGTCGCTTGAACTTGCGGACTACAACCGTGACCGTCTGGGCGGCTTCTCAAGCCTCAATATGCGCGCGCAAAGACGCGTGCAGGTACCCATCGGCGAGCTCGACCTGTTTGTCGAGGTCAGCAATGCAGCCAATGCGCGCAACCCCTGCTGTCGCGACTATGACGTGGAGCGTAACGAAGACGAGGTCCCGTTCCTCGACATCTCAGAGGACAACTGGCTGGGTGTCTTCCCGGCAGCCGGAATCTTGTGGCGCTTCTGATTCGGTGCCGACGCACGGGGTAGGTGCGTGGCCCAGGGTTCGAAGCGTTTGTCGGCTGCCGCGTAGAGCGCGAGATAGTCGGCGGTCATCTGGTCCACGGTGTATTTTCCGGCGCGCTGTCGTGCCGCGTCGCCAAGACGGGCGCGAAGCGCAGCATCGGCCTGCAGTCGTTCCACACCGTCCTGCAGCGCTTGCGTGTCATCGACGTCGACAAGCAAGCCGTGCCTGCGATCGGCGATGATCTGCGGGATGCCACCGGTTCTCGTTGCAACGACGGGTAAACCGAAGCCCATTGCTTCGATGATCGCGCTGCCAAGGCCCTCGCGGCGTGACGGCGCGACGACGATATCGAGCGCCTGGTACCAGGCGGCGATGTCGTCCTGCCAGCCCACGAGGGATACGTTGGGCAGGCACACGGTTTCTCTCTCGAACGCTTCGCGGTCGCTGCCTTCCCCGATGAGCACGAAGTGAATCTCGGGTTTCGACAGCAGCAGCCTCGCCGCGATGTCGAAGATCATGCGTTGACCCTTGTCAGCGTCATCAAGCGCCGCGATGTGCCCCACGAGGAACCGGTCGCGGGCGTGGGGCGGGAGCGCGCTTCGAGCGTTGAACGCCGGCCGCGCTTCGGCGATCAACGCGTCCACGGATACGCCATCGAGGATCACGCGCGGTCGAAGCGCTGAGTCGTAATCACGTAGCAAACCGGCGACCGCGGTCGAGACGGCCGCGAGGCCATCGGTCCGGCGGTACATCCAGCGGGTGATGGGGCCGCGTTTGGGCGCGCGTGCGATGCGCCGGGTGACGACACTGGCCGCGCCGTACCTGAGCTTCGCGAGCGTCGCCGTCTGCACCGCGCGGCCGCAGTGCGCATGGCACAAGTCGACACCGCGCAACGCGCGCAGCGCAGACAGCGGCGAACGCGCTTCGCGTACGGCGACATGTCCCAGCCTGCGCAGCCGCTTCGCCGTTTCCGGCGATCGCACCAGTGCGCTTTGATGCAGGCCACGGTCGCGGAGCGCATCGATGAGCAACAGCATTTGTCGGTCGCCGCCGCGAAACTCGCGGGCGTGGCTGACGTGGGCGATGTGCATGGACGTTGTCTCCTGAGCGTCACGGTCTCTCGGAGGTAGGACGGCGCGTCCGCGCACAATCGGTCGCGACAGCTTTTCGTGAATCGGATCGTCAAACGGGGAGACATCTACCTGGATCGATCCGAATGACACGACAACGCATCCATGACGAAAGCGCGAGCTTTTGCAAATCGAGAATCCGAGTCATCAGCCTGGAGGGCAGCATGGAACGACGCGCACACGTCGAGCGCGCCATGGCGCAGGCGGGCGCGCCGTACCAGTTCTTTTCTGCCATCGTTGGCGATGACGGCGCACAGTTTGCGGGGCGCGATGATGCGAGGTTCCTGAGTCTGACGGGCCGACTACCGCTCGCAGGCGAATACGGCTGCTACGCGAGCCACATGGCGCTATGGCAGGAGTGTGCAGCGCGCGGTATCTCGATGATCATTGCCGAGGACGACATCGACCCGCAGCCACGGTTTGCATATGCCGCGGCGCTCGCGCTGGACCTGGCCGATCGATGCGGGTTCGTTCGTCTTGAGTCCGAAACGCGTGCGCGCAAGTCTCGCATCGCCCGGATCGGGTCTTTCGAGGTCTGGCAGTACACCAAGGCGTCGCAGGGCGCGCTGTGTTATGCGATTTCGCCCAGCGTGGCGCGCAACTTCTTACGCGCCAGCGCGCTGTTCTCCATGCCCGTCGACGTGTTCATAAGACGATACTGGGATCACGGGCAACCGCTGTTCGGGTTAACCCCGTACGTCGCAACGAGAAACGCCGTTGGCGCGTCCTCGACAATCGGTACGCGGCGCAAGGCAGCACGTTCTTTGCCTGAGCACGGCTCCCGCTTCGTGGCTCGCGTCTCCGACACGATTTCGCGACAGGCCTTCAATCTTCGTCGTGCTGGCTTGTCCCCGCTACTGCGGCGTTTGGATCAACGCAGGACGTAGTGGATCGCCTGACAGATTGCTCACCGGTTCCGGCGATTCCCGTGCTCAACCTTCGACGAGCGTGCCGACAAATACGACGTCGCCGGTCGGGACGCCCGTGGGCGAGCCGCCTGGCGGTTCGATACTGATGGCGAGCGCGGTACTCGTCATGAGTATGCGCAGTTGCCGCGCGTCGAGGGCCAGCGTTGCAGCATCACCCGTGCCGATGACGCCGAGCGAGACGGGTGCGCTGTCGTCCTCGGGCAGCATCCACAACTCGAAGACGCGACCGGCCGGCGGGGCCGTTGTCACCACGGCTCGCGCTCTGGCCGTTGCCGTGTCTTCGTAGACCTGAACCGACCAGGTCGCTACGGCATCCGAATCGCTGAGAACCGCTTGATAGGCGGGTAGCTCAGGCGCACGCTCGATCGAGAAGAACAGAACCGCAAACAGGGTGGCGATCAGGCTCGCAGCCATTGCCGCGAGCCAACCGCCACGTCGCGGTTCGGGCCGCGTGGCGGCCTGGATACGCCGCCAAACAGTGTGGGGCACCTCGACGGGCGGCATGTCGGCGTACAAGCCGTAAAGGCGGGTCTCCCAATTGGCGACAGCCCGTCGCATCTGGAAGCTGCCTGGCAGCAGTCGTTCGAAACGCGTGCGGGCGCGACCACGCAAGGTACCGAGCACATACTCGCGGGCCAGGGCATCAACCAATTCGGGACGTTCGTAGTTCATCGCGCGATACACGCCTTGAGCGCGGCAAGGCCGCGTCGAATCCAGCTCTTTACCGTCCCCAGCGGCGCGCCCGTGACCTGGGCCACTTCGCTGTGGCTGCAACCGCGCAGGAACGCAAGCCGGATCGAGGTGCACTGCTCGCCCGTGAGCTCATCCATGCAGACGCGAAGCCTGTCGGCGTCGCTGCCCCACTGCGCGGCAAGCTCGGGATCGGTGCCGCTGCCTTCGGCCGGCAGTGCCTCGGCCGCATCATCGCTGAGCGGCATCTCCCGGCCACGTTTGCGCAGGATATCGATGGCCCGGTTGCGGGCCAGTGTCGTCAGCCACGCCATCGCAGCGCCTTGTGATGGGCGCCAGGCATCCGCGCTGTTCCAGACGCGAACGAACACATCCTGAAGCGCGTCTTCGGCGAGATCGCGCTGACTGAGAATACTGATCAGCACCGCGAACAGTCTCGATGCACTCGCGTCATAGAGCGCGCGAAACGCCGCGTGGTCGCTTTGCGCAACGCGGCCGAGCAGTGCATCGAGCTTCGAAGACGTCGTCATTTGAAGACCACCATGGCCCGAATAGGCCACGCTTTGGGTGGCCACGTCAAACGCCGAAAAAAAATGTTCGCACGGGTGCATCCGATAACGCGGCTCGCACGTTGAAGCTTAGTAACCCCGATATTTGTCTTGATGGGCAAGGAGCCTGACCCATGCACAAAACGTTCGTAATCATCGCCTGCTGCACGCTAGGCATGGCAAGCACGGCGCTCGCGTCCAGCCATCGCGAGGCGCCCGCGATCACCGAAACACCCAAGGTCGATGCAACCGACTTCTACCTGTTCAGAAGCTACGAGCCCGGTCGGGAGGACTTCGTGACGCTCGTGGCCAACTATGCGCCGCTGCAGGATGCGTACGGCGGTCCGAACTACTTCACGCTCGACGACGCCGCCGTGTACGACCTGCACATCGACAACGACGGTGATGCGCGCGAGGACCTGACGTTCCGATTTCGATTCACGACGGAAATCCAGGACATCTCGTTGCAGATTGGCGATGGCGCCGGGGAAACGGTGGCCGTCCCGATCATTACCACGGTCCCGGGCGGTGTCGGACCGGGCCGGCTCGATCGCAACGGACTCAACGCCATCGAGAGCTACACGCTCGAGATCATTCGCGGTGACCGCCGCAACCAGGGTGCAACGGTGACCAACGCCGACGGCGGCGCCATGCCGACGCGATTCCTGAAGCCCGTCGACAACATCGGCTTCAAGTCGATCCCGGACTACGCGGCTTACGCCGATGCGCACATCTACAACATCAGCATCCCGGGCTGCGGTCTTGGCCGTGCATTTGTCGGCCAGCGCCAGGATCCGTTCCCGGTCAACCTCGGCGAAGTCTTCGACCTGATCAATACCGATCCCGTGGGTCCGCGTGACGCGGAGGCCAACGACCTCGACGACAAAAATGTTACGGCCCTGGTGCTCGAGCTGCCGACGTCGTGTCTCTCGAATGGTTCCGATCCTGTCATTGGCGGCTGGACGACGGCCAGCCTGCCGCAGGCGACCATCCGAAATCGTGCGCCGCAGTTCGATACCGCAACGGGTAGCACCAACGCCACAGTTTCCGGGGGCGCTTTGACCCAGGTCTCGCGGCTGGGCAACCCGCTCGTGAACGAGGTCGTTATCGGACTGCGCGACAAGGATGCCTTCAACGCAAGCGAACCCTTCGACGACCCGCAGTTCCTGACCTACGTCACGCACCCGGCGCTGCCCGAGCTCATCGAGGCGTTGTTTGGTGGTGCTGGCGTCGCGGCCCCGAACAACTTCCCGCGCAACGATCTCGTTACCGTGTTTCTGACGGGGATTCCCGGCCTCACGCAGCCGGCGAACCTGACGGCGCCTGGCGAGATGTTGCGATTGAACACAGAGGTCGCGATTACGCCCAGCGAAGCCCAGTCCAATCTCGGTGTCATCGGTGGTGACGCCGCCGGGTTCCCCAATGGTCGGCGACCCGGTGACGATGTCGTGGACATCGCGCTGCGCACCGTGATGGGGGTGCTGTGCACGCTCGACGATCCCGCGACGTTCGGTTGCGCGCCTGGCGATGCGCCTTCGGGTGATCTGCCCTACACCGACGGCGCCGCGCTGGATGCAGGCGACTTCGCTCAGGCGTTCCCCTACCTGGCGCCGCCGCTGGCCGGCTCGCCGAACAGTGGCTCGGGGGGCTGAACGATGAAGACGCTGAAATTTGCCGCAGTCCTTGTCGTGGCTCTGGTTCTTGCTGGCTGCGAAGGGGACACGGGACCGGCCGGACCCGCAGGCCCGACGGGCTCACCCGGCCCGACGGGTCCCGTGGGGCCGATCGGCCCCGCAGGGCCGCCCGGACAGACGGAGTTCACGGGCTTCGTCCGGGCCACGTTCGCAGATCCCGAGTCGTTCGCGCCACGCGACGTCAACGACAAGGTATTCAGCTTCAGTGAGGATCCGGCCGCCTATGACGATCTGTTCTGAGTGGATGCGCGTTGCCGCGATTCTGGGGCTTTGTCTGGCAGCCAATGCGCCGGGTCACGACTTCATGTTGTGGCCCGGCGATGCCGCGCCCAAGCGAGCCGGAACACCGGTCTCGGTCCGCTTCGCGGTCGGCCACGATGGTGACTACGACCCCTGGCCCCACGGACTGACCAAGCTCACGCGCCTCGACTGGGTGTCGCCGGACGGCTCGATGCGAGACCTCGTGGCATCGGCGCGAAAGGCCGACGTCAGCGTGCGGCCCGAGAGTCCGGGCAGCCACATGCTGCTACTCGAGAGCAGCCCGTCGCGCTCGGAGCTCGAGGCCGAGCGGTTCGACGCCTACGTGGCCAAGGAGGGGCTTGCGGCCATTGCCGAACACCGTCGGACGGTCGGCGCATCCGGTCCGGGTCGCGAGCGCTATTCGCGTCGCGCCAAAGCGCTGGTGCAGGTTGGTGATCGCATTGACGCCGAAATCGTCAGCGCCGATTACGGGATGACACTGGAATTGGTTCCGCTGGCGCACCCGATGACACTCGCGCCCGGTGCGCGGCTACCGGTCGAGGTGCGATACCGCGGCAAGCCGTTGCCGGGCGCCCTCGTGACACTCGAGAGCCTGTCACAGCCCGCGGTGAGCAAATCCGCCGCCGTCAGCGACGCCGATGGACGCGTCGCGTTTGTCGTGGCGCCCGTGGCCGACTGGAAGCTCAACGTGGTCTGGGGCGTCCCGGCCAATGTTGGCGGGCACTACGAGACCCTTTTCTCCAGCCTGACCTTCGGCTATCGCGCGCCCGGGACCGACTGAGAGTGTCAGCGCCGCGTGTAGTAGAGCACCCAGCGGTCTTCCCAGTCGTTCATGCCCGCCTGCTGGCGTTGCCAGCGCCAGGTGAAGCTGTCGTCCTCGATGTCGCTCCAGGTCATGCGAAACCGCGGCTGATTGGGCGCGACCGCAGTCTGCAGTGAAAACGTGCCGTCGGGCCTGGGGCCACCCGTGAGCGCAATGTAGCCGCCCTGGTTGTCGACCCAGGTCTGGCGCCAGGTGCGCGCGGCGACGTCGTAGACGGAAACACTCGTGCCCTGCAGGCCTAGCCCGGGGCGCCCGTCGAAGCGTTCCGTGACCACGCACCCGCTGTAGGTGTCGCGGTCGATTCGGTTCGTACCCTGCAACGTCTCGCCTTCGGTGCCGGTCCAGCTCACGGTCCAGTCGCCGATCCAGAAGTCGAGCCCGGCGTGCGCCGGTGTATTGCAGGGCCCGTCAGCGGGCGTTTCGGCGGTCGGCGCCACGGGTGTTTGTGCGCAGGCGGTCAGCAGCACGATGCCGGCGATTGCGCCCAGGCGAAGGTGGTGTGTGGTCATGGCAGGGTCCCCCTCACAACGCAGGTCACGCCCAAATCTTGCAAAATATGGGTTCGGCGTCGAGTTGGGTGTGAGGAGGACCACATGGATTCACCAGATGTGACCGCCTTTTTCGATGAGGCGACATTCACCGTGAGCTACGTCGTCCGCGACCCGGCGACGAAGGTCTGCGCCATCATCGACAGCGTGCTCGACTACGATGCCGCGTCGGGACGCACGGCCACGGAATCGGCCGATGAGATCGTGCGCTTCGTTCGCAGCCAGTCACTCGAGGTCGCCTGGATCCTCGAAACTCACGTCCATGCGGATCATCTGTCGGCGGCGCCCTACCTGAAAGCGGCGCTGGGCGGGCGCACCGCGATTGGCAGTCACATCTGCGCCGTTCAGCAGGTGTTTGGCGAGGTATTCAACGCGGGCGCGACGTTCGAACGCGACGGTAGCCAGTTCGACCGCCTGCTCGAGGACAACGACGTCATCGCGATTGGTGACATCGAGGCCAGTGCCTGGCACACGCCCGGCCACACGCCCGCGTGCATGACCTATGTCATGGGTGACGCAGCCTTCGTCGGCGACACGCTGTTCATGCCCGACTACGGCACGGCCCGCTGTGATTTCCCGGGCGGCGATGCCCGCACGCTGTACCGATCCATCCGGCGCGTGCTGTCGCTGCCACCCGAGACGCGCGTGTTCCTCTGCCACGATTACAAGGCGCCGGGGCGCGATGTGTTTGCCTGGGAAACCACAGTGGCCCAGCAACGCGCCGACAACATCCATGTTCACGACGGCGTCGATGAGGACGGGTTTGTGGAGCTGCGGGAGACCCGCGACAAGACGCTCGCGATGCCACGCCTGATCCTGCCCTCGATCCAGGTCAACATGCGCGCCGGTGAATTGCCGCCGACCGAGGACAACGGCGTGCGCTACCTGAAGATTCCACTCGACACACTGTAGGTCTGCCGGAGACTGCAGCGTCGTTGTCCGGGTCCTGTCCGACTGCGGAACTACGACAGGCGCAAATCGACCGTGCGAGGGGCTGGCGTTCTGCCCTGCGGCGACTACTATGAGCGCATCGCCGCCGCGCGTCTGTAGTGACTTCCGAGCAGAAAGCGAGCCCCCCTATGTCGAACGTCAGCATGTGGCCGGCCGAATGGGATCGGCCGTTCACGATCGGTGGACGTGACGTCGATCCCGTCACGCGCACGATCCGACACGAGAGCGAGACCAATACGGTCGAGCCCCGGGTCATGGCGCTGCTGATTGCACTGGCCCGTCAACCCGGTGAGGTGCAGCGCCGCGACGCGCTTATCGACGCCATCTGGCCCAACGCCCCGGGTGGCGACCAGTCGCTTTCGAATGCCATGTCGCTGCTACGGCGCGCGCTCGGCGACAACAATGGCGGCGACCGGCTCATCGAGACGGTGCCCAAGATGGGCTATCGACTCACACAGCCCCCGCGATTCGTGGTGACCGGGAAGGCGAGCGCCGCTGCTCTTGTCGAACCACCGCGTCGATGGGGTTCCAGGCGCGCGCTGGCCGCAGCCGGCGCCCTGATGCTCGTCGCTGTCACGGCGTTCCTGGCGTCAACCCGCGCACCGCAAACCGTCGGCGACGCGGACGAGCTGCCGAGTCTCGCCGTGTTGCCCGTTGCAGCCGATGCCGGTCTCGCGCCCATCGCGCATGCACTCACGGGCGAATTGCGTGCCATGCTCGGCGACGTCGAAGGGTTGCGTGTACTCGACGCCGCGGCAAGTTTCCGTGTGGCGAACGGCGAAGAACTGGCAGACGTCATCATCGAAGCGGGGATCTCCGAAGATGCCGGAGCGCTGCGGGCTCGACTGAAGGTCTCCGAGCACGATGCTGCCGCGCCAGCCGTTGACCGGTCGTTGACGCCCGCAACGCCCGGCACACTGGCATTGCGTGAGGTGCTGCTTCGCGCGGTTGCAGAAGAGGTGCCCAGAGTCATGGCTTCGGCCGGGCTGGCAGCGGATAGCGCGCGGGCGCGGCTGCTTGTCGCCCCCACGAACGACCTCGAGGCCTATCGCCTGTACGCACTGGGGCTGCACGAGTACATCCACAACGTGCCGGACCGCATGGCGCTCGGCATCGAATACATGCGCCAGGCGACGCAACGCGATCCGAGTTTCGTCGATGCCTGGGTGCGGCTCGGTGACATGTACGCCTACGCCGGGTCGCACCAGGGGTTCCTCTCACCGGAAGAAGCACACGAAGGCACACGCGAAGCGCTGCTGCGTGCCGTCACGCTCGACCCGAACCATGCAATGGCGCAGGCCTCGCTCGGCGATTACTACGCCTGCGTCCAGGGGGACATGGAGCTGGCCCGAGCAGCCTTCGAACGCGCGCTCTCGGCCGACCCTGGTATCCGTCACCACGGCGTCGTGCGCTACTACATGTTGATG
The DNA here is from genome assembly GCA_039821605.1 of Pseudomonadota bacterium. GTDB lineage: Bacteria > Pseudomonadota > Gammaproteobacteria > Steroidobacterales > Woeseiaceae > CALBPI01. Next base: position 621,633 of record JBCBNV010000002.1, read on the forward strand.
GGCCGGCGCGCGGAGGCATTTGCCTACATCGAACATCTGTTGAGCCTGTACCCGGGCAGTACCTGGGAGATGGCGGCTGCGTCAGGGCACTACGGCGGCTTTGCGGCCTACGAACGGTCACTGGACCTCGCGCGGCAGATCGTCGAGATCGCGCCCGGCTACACGCGCGCGAAAGTCAGGGTTGCCGTGCAACTGTCGCGACTGGGCCAAGCCGAGGAAGGCATCGCCATGTTGCAGCCGCTTGCCGAAGCGCCGGACGCGCAACCCCGTACTCGATTGCTGTTCGCGATGATGCTGGCGCGTGAGGACCAGACGGACCGCGCCCGGGTCATCCTCAAGGACACGCAGTCTTCGTCGGCGCGCATCGCGGAATCGCATCTGGCGATGACTTATGCTGCGCTGGGCGACACCGACGAAGCGATGCGCTGGCTCGAACTGGCCAACGACAAGGGCGAGTTTGGTTTGTGTTATCTCCCGTTCGAGCCCGCCTGGGATCCGCTGCGCGACGACCCGCGCTTCCAGGCGCTGGTCGCCGCGCGCTATCCGCGCTTTGCGGAATGAGTCAGCCGCCGTCGGGCGACAGCCGTGACACCTGCAGCTCGATCTTCTTGAGCTCGCGCAACAGCGTGATCTGATTCAGCCGCATCCAGAACCAGATCTTGATCATGGCGACGGCCAACACGAGCCAGCCGAACATCGCCAGCCAGAGCAGGCTCTCGCGCAGCGGCGGGCCAGCCCAAAGCTCGGTCAGGGCATAGATGGCGCCAACGAAAAAGGCCAGGCTCAGCACGAACGCAAAAACGGTCCAGTAGCGCATGGGGCCAGTGAACGTATCGGCCATCTGCGAATAGAGCCCGCGGTCTTCTTCGAGCCGATCGAGGAAGGCGGCATCGTCGGCGGTCAGTTCGCCAAACAGTCTTTTATCGAAATCGTCGGTCATGACGGGTCTCCTTCGAGCAAGTCGCGCAGTTGCCTGCGCGCGTGAAACAGTCGCGATTTGGCCGTGCCCAACGGCACGGCCGTCGCGGTCGCGATTTCGGCGAGGGTCAGTCCCTCGCCGTAGAACAGCACCGCAGCCGTGCGGTGCTCGTGGGTGAGCTGAGCAAATGCGTCGTCGAGTTCGAGCCGCACTTCAGCTCGTGACGCCGTGGCGCCGTCGCTGTCGCCCAGCGTCGCTTCGCGCTCGCGCTCGCGGTAGTGGCGCCGGTGATGATCGGCGCAACGCCGCTGCAGGATGCCGAACGCCCAGGCCGGAAACCGAGCCGGGTCCTTGAGACGCGAAACGCCTCGCGCAATGCCGATCCAGGTGTCCTGAACCACATCCTCCGCGGCGGTCGCGTCGCCAACGAGACGCCGCGCCGTGCGCAGCAGCCGCGGCCGCCAACGCGCCGCAAGACGCTCACCGGCGGCGCAGTCGCCCGATCTCACGGCGAGTACGAGGTACTCGTCGAACAGACGTTGCGTATCGGCGTTGTGAGTTGCCGTGCTCATGACCTAAAGGTCGTCACAGCCTGTCCAAAGGTTCATCGCGCATCGAAGATTTTGCACGAAGGCCGGGTCATGGCAGACCCAGCTGCGCGCGCAGCACGGCCAGTGGGTTGGCGCCGAACAGCGCGCTGTGCGCGAGGAGTGCGATGGCCCAAAGCGCGGTACCGGCAAGTGCGCCAGCCACGGCCCGCATGTCGACGTGGCCGCGTGCTGCGGTCATAGACGCCCAGCTTGCCGGTCCCAGTTCATGTCGCTTTCTTTGCCCGACCCGAAAAATCCCGAGCAGGCCGAACAGCGCACCTACGCCAAATATAACAAGGCTCGGCCAATCGCCGTTGGCAGGGACGTGCGCAACGGCCCAGAGCGTCAGCCCAAGCAGCAGGGGATGGCGTACCCAGCCGATGACGCCAGGCCGCTCAGGGTCAAAGCCGGCTGCTCGAAAACCCACCGAGAGCGGGTTCGGTGCCAGCACACCGATGCCCATGAGCACGAAGCCGAGCAGCGAGATCACGGCCGCGAACCCCCAGGCCCAGGCAGGTGCCGACCAAAGCGTGACACGTGGCGCGGCGAGTAGCGCGACGATGACCCAGCCGAGCAGCACGATCGACAGGAGGGAGTAGGCGAAGAGATAGCCGCGACGACCGACTCGGGCCGTGATCCAGGGCTTGAGCCCCGTGCGGGCGATCACGACATGGCTCGCGACGAAAACGAGCATGGCAATCGCGACGTTCATGACGTTGCCGAGCGCAGGACGGACATCAGAAACGCGAACGCCGGCGCAGGGCCGGCGTTCTGAAGATGGTGCCCAGGAGAGGAAGATATCTTTTGCAGGGCTGAAACCCGCATAGCCTTGCGGTGCCTGGGTTTGGCGGTATGGTGATGACCCCAGATCGTACTCAAGTCACTGTCCCAAATCCGCATGATGTACCTCCGCAAGCCGAAGCCCGGCAAGACGCCATTCTACGCAGCCCGCTACCCGATCCCTCCGGACCTGCAACGCTTCTACGGCGGCAAGAAGGAGAGGCAGAAGTCTACGGGGACCGCCAATCGCCGAGAAGCAGAAAGGGTCGCCGCGCGGCTCATCGATGAGTGGGAGCAGGAATTCGAGGCGCTCCGTATGGAGATCGTCAGGAAGGCGAGAGCGACCCGGGAGGCTGCCGAGCGGGGCGAGATTGACGAAGAGTTCGTCTCAACAGATGCGCTCGATCTCATTCTGGACTCGTGGCAGGGCGACGCCCGCTTCCCCGTGGACGAGAAGACTCGACACCCCAAGCTCCCGACGAGGAGGGCAGAGAACTACGTTGAGGCTGCCGCGAAGATCCTCGGCGGGGACAGAAAGTTGCGTCTGCTGTCAGAGTTCGTAGAGGAACACCTGGAGGCAAAGTCGGACTCGATCAACAAGCAGACACGCAAGGCGCGGCAAAAGGCGCTCGGCGAGCTTGTCTCCCACCTCCACGATCCAACCATCGCCTCTATCAGCCGTGAGATGGCTATGGACTACGTGCGCCAAGCTGTTCTCACCCTGGACGTAAGCGAGAAAACCAAGAAAGACCACATCAGCCACATCAGCGCGGTGTTCAACGACGCTCGATTCCTCGGCTACATTGAAACCAATCCCTTCGAGAGGCTGTGGAGTTCCCAGAGTTTAGTGGACACGATTCATCAGCAGCATTTTGCTCGAGAGGTGAAGCATGTCCAAGAAGAAAGACCGAGGGGTTCGAAAGAAGTATGAGTTCATCAAGGCGAACCGGAAGATATACAACACACGGATGATGTGCCGCCTTCTTGATGTGGCACCCAGCGGCTACTACGCATGGCTGAAGAAGCCGAGCTCCTACCGCGCGATCGAAGACAAGCGCCTTCTCAAGCTGATTCGGGCGTCGTTTGCCGCAAGCCAGGGCGTCTACGGCGCGCCTCGCGTGTTTCTGGATCTTCGCGAAGCGGGTGAAACCTGCAGCAAGCACCGTGTCGCGCGACTGATGCGGGAGAACAATATTCGGGCCAAGGCCGGATACAGAACCCGGCGCTACGTCGCCGGCAAGCCGTTCGAGCTGATTCCTGATCTCGTAAAGCGAAAATTCGAAGTATCCCGGCCAGATCGGGTTTGGGTCTCAGACATCACCTACGTCCGTATCTGGGAGGGGTGGCTCTATCTGGCGATCGTCATGGATCTGTTCTCCCGGAGGACCGTCGGCTGGGCGACGCGATCGACCATGCATAAGGAGCTCGTGCTCGAAGCGGTGATGAAAGCGATCAAAACGCGTCGCCCTAAAGACACGATCATCCACTCGGACCAGGGCAGCCAATACGGCAGCGACGACTGGTGGCGCTTTTGTCGCAGCAATGGTCTCGAGCCAAGTATGAGTCGCAGAGGAAACTGCTGGGACAACGCTGTGGCCGAATCCGTCTTCAGCAGCTTGAAGAAAGAACGCATCAAGAAGCGCATCTATAACAACCGCAAGGTCGCGATCGCTGACGTCTCAGATTACATCGAGGCGTTCTATAATCGACCGCGGCGGCATCAGCATCTTGGCGGGGTAAGCCCCGAGGCGTTCGAAGCTGCTATCAGGACAAAGTGAATAAACTGTCCACAGAAAGCTGGGAACTCCAGCTGACAGCCAGGACGACGCCGATCACAAGGACTAGGCTGAGTAATCACCGCGCCGCGTTAATAGTCACCCGCCCGCTCCTTCAAATCACCTCCGAGTCGCCGCCGGACTCCATTCGAATTGCTGCGCCCAACCCAGGCAATCAATCGAACTCCGGGATGCGCTCCTCGCACGTCTCGTCGCGTGCTTGCGCCCGCCGCCAATCCAACCACTGCCCGATATCCTCCTGACGTCAGAGCTAGCGATCCGCTTCCGGCGGAGCAACGGTCCGTCTTCAAGCCAATTTGATAGGCCAGACTTGTGTACGTGCTTGGTTCTCTTTGTGATTGGACTCGAGGAGGGAAATACAAAGATACCGAAGCTCATTTGCTTGTCGACCACAAGCAATTTCTTTATATGGTATACAAGTTACACAGGTGGCGAAGAGGTTAGTCTTTTTGGTATCTGCCAGCGTCTAATCTGACGCATGTGACGATCTACTCGCGCGAGAAGATTCATTAGCGATTTGCATAGTTTCAGTAATCGGCAGCTCAGCACAATGTGGCATTCCGAAACAATCGAGGGTTATCGGTATCGAAACTAGGCCGACGTACGAGGACGAGATTCAATTCCCAAATGATGCTTGCCAACGATTTGCTGGATTTCCGATTGATGGATCACCGTGCGTGCTGCTTACAGGCATCACCTCGAATTTGCCTTGCATATATGAGGACACGCCGCTCTTTGAAGGTCAAAAATTCATTCCTACAGCCGGATCAGCTTGTGCCGATTCAATTGTCGCGGGGATGGAGTTTGATAGCATCTTCTCAATTGAGATTCCTGATGGTTCAGATACCAGCCATCTTTCGCGTGACACCATTCATAGCGGTCAGATTGGTAGCTTGCGACTGCCGACCAGTATTTTCGGCGCGGCCAATTCAAGCTATGCAATCGATACCCGGCTGCTACAGAGAAAGAGGGCCGTAACTCGGCCATAGCAGTGCGTGAGGTGGCAGCGCTGAATAGGAGCACACAAGCTATGTCGTCAGGAGCATTCGTGCTCCTGTTCAGCGCCTTGCTAACGGCACTGTCTCTTGCTGTGGTAAGAGTCTGTTTCTCTATCTGGCCCAGTCTGGTGTACTCGCAGTATTTCCTGCAGTCAGCGTTAGTTTTGCTTCCATGCATTGGTGGACCCCTGGCGGCGGTTATTGCAATTCGCCGTGACTCTTCCGGTCTCGAGCAGCGCTCCAGGCCGTTCGTTGGCCATTTCAGGGAGTTTGGCCCTGCCTATGCACTACTGACCGCTGTCACTCTCTACGCTCTAATCGTTCCACAGGACCGGTCATTGGGTGTGGCCGGCGCTGCGAGATTCGTCGTAGCTTTCATTGCTACAGTTTTCTTCGCCACTGCTGTTCATCTGGTTTATTGCGTTGGTAAGACACTTGCGCGAAGACGTTAACGTCGCTTGCCTTCGTGTTTCACGGTGATGGGTGCAACAGGAATGATGGCCAGAAATCTCTTGGTGAGCGGTTGTGAGTACCGTTTGGCAGTCGCGGCCCTTTTGGCTCGTTGTTGAAGTGACTATTGGGCAATTGGGCATTCTACACAGTAAAAGCGAGCCAGCATTTTTTTGCGCTCATGGGTCGGCCCAGCACTTCTGTTTAAGACTGCCGCCGTGTACGTATGTCTAGCGTTGCTGTGGCAAGGCGTCGGCGTGATACGCTATGCGAGGTGGGAGAAGCGTCCACTCGCGGGACCTTCCCACACCCCTCGGTAACCACTACTGAGGAGACGATCATGTCGATCACTATTTGCCGCCTGCGGCTTACCCTCGAACTCTACTCGCACTCCATCCGGGGTCTCGCTGCCTACATTCGTGTCGGCAAGAGAGACTGGTAGATCGGGGCTGCCGTATGAGTGAACCAGCAGCGCGAATTTGCGCGGACAAGCGCAATCGCGGACACAAATTGACTCCACCGAGGGACCCCCAAGTGCCCCAAAAGGGGTTCACACGGGTCTCTCAGTGGTCGTCAGAAGTTCCTTAGAATCAGCGGCTTATTGCGCTGCGGAAGAAAATGGTGCCCAGGAGAGGACTTGAACCTCCACCTACTTTCGTAGACATGGACCTGAACCATGCGCGTCTACCAATTCCGCCACCTGGGCGCGGCCGACCGTGGACACGGTCGGCAGGGTGGCGAACAATAGCCGAGGGTAGGGGGACTGTCAATTTGAGTAAATCTGAAGCAATTCTGCGGTGCGTGGCGGCCGGACTGCTGCTCGCGGCGCCTGCCGTCAAGGCGGCCGAGGTATCCGACGCGGCGCTCGCGCCCATCGTTGCCGTTCACGAGTCGCAGGACAACGTGGGCCTGGCTGTCGTGTTTCGCGACCGCGACGGGCTCATCGTCGAACAATACGTCGGCGACGCGGTCGTGGAGCACGAGGTGCCGGTTACCGCCCGGTCGAGATTTCAGGTCATGTCGATCACCAAGGCGTTCGTCGGCGCGGCGCTCGTCAAGAGTCTGACCGCCGGCCGCGTGGCGCTCGATGCCCCGGTGCAGGATTACCTGCCGGACTATCCGCGCCCGGAGAGCGGCGTGATTACGTTGCGCCGTCTCGCGGCACACACCGCCGGTCTGCCCCACCTGGGTCATCCCGACCGGCGTGCGCTTTACCTCGAGCACTTCGACACGGCCGCCGAGGCGCTGCAGCCGTTCGCGGACTTGCCGCTGCTATTCGAACCCGGCACGGACTACGCCTATTCGAGCTCCAACTACAACCTGATCGCCGCCGTGCTCGAGACCGTTTACGAGCGACCGTTTCCCGAGGTGCTCAACGAGTTGGTTTTGACGCCGTTGTCGCTCCGGGCAACACGACCCGGGAACGTGAATCGGCCAGAGCCGGATCTCGTGCGCAACTACGCCTGGATGGACGTCTGGACTTACGCACCGACCGACAGCTTGCAGCAGGTACCCACCTGGGATTTCAGCTACAACGTTGGCGGTGGCAATCTCGTCACGACGGCCCCCGACCTCGCCCGATTCGGGGCTGCGTTCCTCGCACCCGGGTTTTTCAGCGAGGCGGAGCTTGCGCTGCTGCATGCCCGGCTTGATCCAGAGCATTCGCGCTGGGGCTTCGGCTGGTTCGTCAACGAAGATGGCGCGGACACCTGGCTCAGCATTTCGGGCGCAACACCCGGTGTACAGGCGGGCCTCGCCGTTTATCCCTCCTGCGGGCTCGTTACCGTGGCTCTGGCCAACGCCTGGGGCAAGAACAGCGCGGGCGGTGATCTCGTCATCGGAGCGCCGCGCCGCGCTGCGGCGGAACTTGTCGACTGTCCATCCGTTCTCGACGCCGACGGCGCGCGTCGATAACCGATAGACTTGCGCACTGCGCGGGCCAGCGTCCGCACGATGGCTCGCAAGGACACCAACTTGGCACGCACGAAGCAACAGAAAAACGGTAGCGACAAGCGCCGCTACACGCATCATATTCCGGACCGCAATGCGATCCTCGAAGTGCTCACAGAGCGCGGCCGTCCCATGGACTACGACGCGCTCGCCGAGCACTTCGGTATCCGGGCGCGCCGCGACAAGAAAAAGCTCAACGAGGTACTGACCCGCGCACTGCGCGCCGGCCAGATCCACCTGAACCGCAGCGAGGAATACTGCCTGGCCGAACGCCTGCACCTCGTCACAGGCAACGTCAGCGCTCACAAGGACGGTTTCGGCTTTCTCGTCACCGATGACGACAGCGACGACCTCTACCTGTCGCCGCGAGAGATGCAGCGCCTCATGCACGGCGACCGCGTGGCCGGCAAGGTGCATAAGCGCACACGCCGCGGCTCGGAGGGCCGCGTCGTCGACATCCTCGAGCGCGCCCACACCGAGGTTGCGGGCAAGTACATCCGCGAACGTGGCATTGGCCTGGTCATCCCGGACAATCCGCGCCTGACGCAACGCGTGCTCATCCCGCAGGGCGAGCACGGCGGTGCCAAGGCCGGCGAGATGGTGGTCGCGAAAATCCTCGACTACCCAGAGCGCGAGGCGCAGGCCACGGCGCGAATCGTGCAGGTGCTGGGTGCGCCCGACAAGCGCGGTATGCCCACGGACCTCGCGATCCACGCCCACGGCATCCCGCACCAGTGGCCGCGCGCCGTCGCCGAACAGGCCAGGTCTTTTGGCCGCACCGTGCCCACGCGCGCCAAGCAGGGCCGCAAGGACCTGCGCAATTTGCCGCTCGTAACCATTGACGGCATCGATGCCCGCGACTTCGATGACGCCGTATATGCGGCGCCGCGCAAGGACGGCGGTTGGCGCCTCGTGGTCGCGATCGCGGACGTGGCGCACTACGTCACGCCCGACAGTCCCATCGACAAGGAAGCCATCAAGCGCGCCACGTCGGTCTACTTCCCGGACCGTGTTGTGCCCATGCTGCCCGAGGTGCTGTCCAACGGCTTGTGCTCGTTGAATCCCAAGGTCGACCGGCTGTGCATGGTCTGCGACATGTCCGTGAGCCCGCAGGGTGAGGTCACGCGTTCGCGCTTCTACGACGCCGTCATGCGTTCGCACGCGCGCCTGACCTACAGCACCGTGGGTCGCTATCTCGAGGGCGAGACGGATGCGGACATCGAAGGTGACATCGCCGCGTCCGTCGACGCGCTGCACGGGCTCTACAAGGCCTTCGCCAAGCGCCGCCAGAAGCGCGGCGCCATCGAGCTCGACCTGCCGCAGCTGCGCATCCGCGTCGATGATTCGGGTGACGTGGAGCGCATCATCTCCGCGCCACGCAATGATGCGCACCGTCTCATCGAGGAATGCATGATCGCCGCCAATGTGGAGGCGGCGCGCTTTATCACACGCAAGAAGGTGCAGGCGCTGTTCCGCGTGCACGCCAAGCCCGACGAGGAACGTTTCGAGGACTTTCGCGCCTACATGGTCGGGCTCGGTTTCAAGGTGCCGCATGCGGCGCACCCAAAGCCCGGCGTGCTTCGCAATCTCATGGCCTCGGCGCAGGACCGTCCCGATGCCTATGCGATCAACATGGCGCTGCTGCGCACGTTCGCCCACGCCGAGTACACGCCCGAGAACATCGGCCACTTCGGCCTGGCACTCGACCAATACGCCCACTTCACGTCACCGATCCGTCGCTACCCGGACCTGCTGGTGCACCGCGCGATCCGACACATGACGTGTGGCGGGAAGGCGCGCGCCTATGGCTACAGCGCCGACCGCATGCAGCAGCTGGGCAAGCTCACCTCGGAACGCGAGCGTCGCGCCGAAGACGCCACGCGCGAAGTTGAGGCGCTGCTCAAGTGCCAGTTCATGCAAAAGCACCTGGGCGGGCGTTTCGAGGGCATCGTCTCGGGCGTCACGCACTTCGGGTTATTCGTGCAGCTCGGCGAACTGCAGGTGGACGGCCTTGTGCACGTCTCAAGCCTGCGCAACGATTACTACGAACACGAACCCGAGCGGCAACGCCTCGTGGGCAGCCGTACGGGTCAGTCCTACACCTTGGGCGACAGCGTTGAGGTCATTGTCGACCGCGTCGACCTCGAGACACGACAAATCGACTTCGTGCTTTACGACCATCACCCGGCTTTCGGCGGCAAGCGCGACGACAAAAAACGTCACGGTGACCATCGCGGCCGCCGCTGATGTCGCACTCCCGCTACAGCGCCGGCATCCACGCCGTGGCGCGGCTCGTCGACACCATGCCCGAAAAGTTGCGCCGCGTGTATGTCGACGAACGCGTGAAAAACCCACGCCTGCTCGAGCTCGCGGAGGCGGCCAAAGCGGCGGGCGTGAGTGTGCAGCGTGTGCGCAATCGGCGTCTCGACGACATGGCCAAGGGCACCGCGCACCAGGGCGTCGTGGCCGAGTTCGCCCACCTCGAGCCGCTCGACGAGGCGGGGCTCAGAAGCCAGCTCGAAGCCGCGCTCGCAGAGGGTGGGGCGCCCCTGCTACTCGTGCTCGACGGTGTGCAGGACCCGCACAATCTGGGCGCCTGCCTGCGCACGGCCGAGGCGGCCGGTGTCATGGCCGTGATCGTGCCCAAGCGCCGCTCGGCACCACTGACGCCTGCGGCGCGCAAGGTGGCCAGCGGTGCCGCCGAGCTCGTGCCGCTCGTCGTGGTGACGTCGCTGGCCCGCACGCTGGACTGGCTTGGCGAATACGGTGTCGTGCGCACGGCTACGAGTGACCAGTCTGAAGCCCCAATCTGGTCGGCGCGGCTGGCCGGCGCTGCCGCGCTGGTCCTGGGCGCCGAAGACATAGGCGTCGCGCCCGAGCTTGCCGAGCGTTGTGACGCCAGTGTGCGCCTGCCCATGGCCGGGCAGGTCGAGAGCCTTAATGTCTCCGTGGCTGCGGGAGTCTGCCTGTTCGAGGCCGTCCGACAGCGCGCCGAAGCCGGCTAAACCGCTTGCCGGGTCACCCCCGGCCGGACTACAATGCGCGGCTCGCCGGGGTCTGGCCCTGGCGACATCAACACAATCTGGGGGTTTGCACGCCCAGTCGCAGTCCGCGGCAGCGTTGCAGGCTCACTCCTTGCCACACCGCCAAGCGGGTGGCGAACCCGTAAGGAGCCTCTCTTGAGACACTACGAAATCGTGTTTCTGGTCCACCCTGACCAGAGTGAACAGGTGCCCGGCATGGTCGAGCGCTACGGCAAGCTCATCTCCGACTCCGGCGGTTCGGTCCACCGCCAGGAAGACTGGGGCCGTCGCCAGCTTGCGCACAGCATCAACAAGGTGCACAAGGCGCACTACCTGCTCATGAACGTCGAATGCGATCAGCCGACGATCGACGAATTGAAGGGCGCGTTCAAGTTCAACGACGCCGTTCTCCGTCACCTGATCATGCGCGTCGAGGACGGCGTCAGCGAAGCCTCGCCCATGGCCAAGGCCGTCGAAGACGAGAAAGCCAAGGAACGCGAGACCGCACGCCGCCGCGAGGCGAAAGCCGCTGCTGAAGCGCGCACCCGCGAAGCCGAGCAGGCTGACGGCGAGGATGCCGCCGAAGCCCCTGCGGAAGATGCTCCTGCCGAAGAAGCGCCTGCCGCTGAAGCAACCGAAACCGAGGAGGCCAGCGCATGAGCCGTTACTCACGTCGTCGCAAGTACTGCCGTTTCACCGCCGAAGGCATTGAACAGATCGACTACAAGGATCTGAACCTGCTCAAGGCCTACATCACGGAAACGGGTAAGATCGTACCGAGCCGCATCACGGGCACGAAGGCGCGCTACCAGCGTCAGCTCGCGACCGCGGTGAAGCGCGCGCGTTACCTGGCGCTGCTGCCCTACACCGACCGTCACTGATCGCGTCGCGCCGCGACGCCATCGGCCCATGTTGAAGCAGCTCGCCATCTGGGTGCTGCAGTCGCGTCACCGGCTCACGATTGCCGTGGCGTTTCTGCTCATCGTGCCGCTGCTCAACTTCATGGCACCGATGGTGGCCGTGGCCGGGGTCCTGCAATTCGGTCCGCTGGCCGCGTTGCCGTGGATCGCAGGTGGCTGGGGTATCGTCGGGGCGATTCAGATCATCGCCAATCCTGAACCGATCGCGCTTGTGTACCTCACGTCGGCTGGCGTGTCGCTGGCACTGGCCATGCTCATGGCCACGGTGCTGGGCCGCGCGGGCTCGCTGACGCTGACACTGCAGGCGTCGCTGCTGGCCATTTTGGGTTTCTTGGTTGCGTTCTATGTGGTCGTCGACGATGTGACCGCGTACTGGACGAAGGCGATCGAATACCTGCTGGTCTCCGCCCGCGAGAGCGGCACGCAGCTTTCGCAGCTCGGCGACCAGGAGTTGAAGGAGGGCGTGGCGCTGATTGCGCAATACATGTCCGGTGTTGCGGCGGGTTGGGCGTTCGTCGCTCTGGCCATCTCGATTCTGGGTGGCTACGCGATGTGGGACCGCGGGGCCGACAAGGGCAAAGCGCGCTTTGGCCGGTTCCGTGACCTGAATTTGGGTCGCGCGCTGGCCGCAGCACTCGTGCTGCTGGCGGTGATCGGCTCGTTCGCGGGCTGGGTGCCCGGCGCCAACGCGGCCATCGTGCTGCTGCTGGCGTTTGGCCTGCACGGTTGCGCGCTGATGCACTGGTTGCGTCAGCGCTTTGAATGGCCGGACTGGTCGCTCGTCGTTTTTTACGGCGTGCTGAGCACCACACTGTTGGGCAACCCGTTTGCGGTCATGCTCGTTTGCGTCGCCGGTTACGTCGACGCCTGGTTTAATATGGTTCGTGTCGCTCCCCCGGGGCAGGCGCGCTAAGAAAAAGCGCTTCGGCGCGAGAGGAAGAAACGATGGAAGTCATTCTGCTCGAAAAGGTCGAGAACCTGGGCGGTATTGGTGACAAGGTCACCGTCAAGCCGGGCTACGGCCGTAATTTCCTGCTGCCGCATGGCAAGGCCACACTGGCAACGCCGGCCAACCTGGCCGAGTTCGAAGCGCGCCGCGCCGAGCTCGAAGCCAAGGCCGCCGAAGAGCTGGCCGCGGCCAAGGCGCGCGCCGCAACGCTCGAAGGTGCCCGCGTCGAAATCCCGGCTCTGGTTGGCGCCGAAGGCAAGCTGTTCGGTTCGATCGGCACGATCGACATCGCCGAAGCCTTCAATGCCGCCGACCTGCCCATCGAGCGCTCCGAAATCCGTCTGACGGACGAAGGCGCGTTCCGTGAAACGGGTGAGCACGAGATTGGCCTGCACCTGCACGCCGACGTCGACGTGACGGCCACCGTGGTCGTCGTCGCCCAGGAGGGCTGATCGGGCTCGCCCCGGTCCGGGGATGGTCAACGCCGTAGAACTCAGCGAACGCGACGAGCACGCCCTGCGCGTGCCGCCGCACTCGATCGAGGCCGAGCAGTCTGTGCTCGGCGGGCTCATGCTCGACAACCAGTCCTGGGACAAGGTTGCCGACACGCTCAAGGCCGACGACTTCTACCGCCCCGACCACCGTCTCATCTTCGCGGGGATCGGCGCGCTCATCGAGCAGCGCCAGCCCTGCGACGTGGTGACGCTGTCTGAGCACCTCGAAAACCAGGGCAAGCTCGTCGAGTGTGGCGGACTCGACTACCTGGCCATGCTGGCCAACGACACGCCCACTGCGGCCAACGTGTTCGCCTACGCGCAGATTCTGCGCGAGCGGTCGATCCTGCGCAGCCTCATCGGCGCCGGCAATCAGATCGCCGGCGGTGCCTTTGAGCCCGAGGGCCGGCGCGCCGCCGAGCTGCTCGACGAGGCCGAGCGCCTCGTCTTTGAAATTGCCGAAGCGGGGTCTCGCAGGGGCGGGTTTGCCGCCGTCAAGAATATCCTGCCTGACGTCATCGACCAGCTTGACGAGCGGCACAGAAGTGGTGGTGACATCACCGGGCTGTCTACGGGATGGACGGAATTCGACAAGATGACGGCGGGCCTGCAGCCCGGTGACCTCGTCATCGTCGCGGGCCGCCCCTCCATGGGCAAGACCACGTTTGCCGTCAATATTGCCGAGGCCGCGGCCATCGGCAGCCGCCAGCCGACGGCCATCTATTCCATGGAGATGAGCTCGGAACAGCTGGCATTTCGCATGATTTCTTCTCTGGGGCGTGTCGACCAGACGCACCTGCGCACGGGCCAGTTTCCCCAGGAGGACTGGGACCGCATCAACACGGCCGTGCAGCTCATGTCCGATGCGCCCATCTTCATCGATGACACGCCCGCCATGTCGCCGACGGAAGTCCGGGCGCGTGCTCGCCGACTCAAACGCGAACACGGGCTGGGCCTCATCGTCGTCGACTACCTGCAGCTCATGCAGGTGCCGGGCACGGCTGAGAACCGAACCACTGAGATCTCGGAGATCTCGAGATCCCTGAAGGCGCTCGCCCGTGAACTGGAGGTTCCCGTGATCGCGCTCTCGCAGCTCAACCGTTCCGTAGAGCAGCGCACGGACAAGAAGCCCGTGATGAGCGACCTGCGTGAGTCGGGTGCCATTGAGCAGGACGCGGACCTCATTTGCTTCATCTACCGCGAAGAGGTCTACGACAAGGAAACCGTGCGCAAGGGCGTGGCCGACATCATCGTCGCCAAGCAGCGCAACGGGCCCATTGGCGAGTTCCCGCTGACCTTCGTAGGCAAGTACACCAAGTTCGAGAACTGGGTGCCCGACGCCTACGGACAGGACGTCGGCGCATTCTGAGCTGGCGCAACCGCCCGTGAGCTTTGCGGCCAGCGCGGTCATCCACCGCGACCACCTCCATCACAACCTGGGCGTTGTTCGCGCCGCGCGCCCCGGTGCGCGCGTCATGGCCATGGTTAAGGCCAATGCCTACGGCCACGGGCTCGTCGAGGTGGCGCGGGCGCTTGCCGACGCCGACAGCCTGGCGGTTGCCAGGCCGGAAGAAGCGCAAGCGCTGCGAGCAGAAGGCGTCGAAAAACCCATCGTCCTGCTCGAGGGCGTCTTCGACGCGCCGGGTTTGGCGACGGCCGATGCACTGGGTTGTGAGCTCGTTGTGCACACGCCCGAGCAGATCGCGCTGCTGTCGGCGCATCACGGCGATGCGCGCTTCACGGTGTGGCTCAAGGTCGACACCGGCATGAACAGGCTGGGCTTTCCGTTGGCCGAGCTCGACGACGCGGAGCGGACCTTGCGCGCCCTGCCGCAGGTGGCGGAACTGCGCCTCATGAGTCACTACGCCAGTGCCGACGCCGAGGACGGTGCGCAGCTCGCCGAGCAGCGCGCGCGGCTGCTGTCGCGCCTCGCGCGGTTCGAGGGCGCTGTGAGTCTCGCGAACTCGCCGGCCGCACTGCGCGCAGGCGCATTGGGTGACGACGCGCCGCCCGCCAGCGACTGGATTCGCCCCGGTGTGGCGCTCTACGGCATCTCGCCCTTTGCGGGTGTCTCCGCCGAGGCACTGGGTCTGAAGCCCGTCATGGACTTCGAGACGCGGCTCATCGCGGTTCGTGATCTCGTGGCCGGGGATCGCGTGGGCTACGGCGGACGCTTCACGGCAACGGGTCCCACGCGCATCGGCATTGCGGCCGCAGGCTATGGCGACGGCTACCCGCGGCGGATGCCCGACGGTACGCCCGTGCTTGTCGATGGGCAGACCGCCGCGATCGCGGGGCGTGTGTCGATGGATATGCTGGGTATTGACGTCACGAACGTGCCCGATGCCCACGTGGGCAGCGCTGTTCGCCTGTGGGGTGCGGGGTTGCCTGCGGAGACGGTTGCCCAGGCTTGCGACACGATCGCTTACGAGCTCGTCACGCGCGTCAGCGAGCGCGTCACGCGCGTCTACCTCTAGGTCGCGTTGCGGCGGGCTGCGCCGCGGCCTGGCTTCAGGTGCGGTAGAAGCCCATCTTCACGCCAGCGAGCTCGACAACGTCGTTGTCGTCCAGCTTGCGCGCCTGGCCCGACAGCTCATCGCCGTTGACCTTGGGCGCCTTGTGGCCTTCGCCACTCTCGACATGAACGATGAAGAAGCCTTCCGAGCGACGCGTAATGGCGGCCACCTGGACGCCCGGGCGCCCCAGCGTGGTCAACGCCTTCTGCAGCTCGAGCTCGCGGCCCGCGAAGTTGCCCGAGAGCACCTGCAGCTTGGCCGTCGGCAGGGCCGAAGGCTTGTCGATGGCTTCGGTAATGGCCGAGGTGGCATCGACGGCTGACGTCGAATCGACGGCCGAAGTGGCCTGGGCCATGTCTTCGGCATCATCGGCGTCGTCATCGCCCTTGACGTTGTCACTGCCGCCCGCGGCGCGCTCGAGCGCCTCGGCCGCAGCCTGAATCTTGGCCGGGTCGGGGCGGGTTTGCGAGATGACCATGGTCTTCTCGAACTCTTCCTGCTCGGGGTCCGCAGTCTGGCTGTCAACGTAACGCAGCTGGTGGTGACCGATCGTGATCGCGTCGCCGTTCTGCAGCGCGTGCTTCTTGATGAGCTTGCCGCCCACGTAAGTGCCGTTGGTGCTGTTCAGGTCCTCGAGGAACGAGTCGTTGAGGATATTGATGATCAGGCAGTGGTGCCCGCTGACCGACGGATTGTCGATGCGCACATCGTTGTCCGGGAGGCGCCCAATCGTGTAGCGCTCCTTGGTCATGTTGTACTCAGCGAGTACCTGATCACCCAGGCTTAGGACCAGCCTTGCCATAGTCGTTTCACTTTGTCTTAGGTTTCTACAACGTCCGCCACAGCGCGCGAACGCCCCAATTGCATCCCTGACAGCGCCCGGCTATTTGCCGAACATCTTGCCCAAACGGCTCAGCAGACCCCGTTTCGCCGGGAACTCCTGCGTCACTCTTGCCAGCATCACCGAGATATTATCCCGGCCGCCGTGCTCATTTGCCAGTGAAACCAACTGTTTACAAGCAGTTTCAAGGTTATCACTAAACGTGCTTATGGTTAAATGAATGTCTTCATCCTCAACCATATCCGGCAATCCGTCCGAACACAGCAGGTAGATATCACCCACCTGGACTGCCGATTCCTGAATTTCTACCTCAACCTGGGCTTCTACGCCCAATGCGCGTGTCACATAATTGCGATTCGTTGAGCGCTGGGCCTCTTCTTCGGAGTAAAAGCCCCGATCCACGAGCTCCTGCAGCAGCGAGTGGTCAAGCGTGATCTGGGTCAGCTCGCCGTCACGCAGACGGTACATGCGCGAATCCCCGACGTGCGCGACCGAGACCCGGTTGTCCCAGAACAGCGCGGCGACGAGTGTGGTCCCCATGCCCTCGCACTGGGGCTGGCTCTGCGCCGTCTGGTGGATGATCTTGTTGGCCCGACGCACACCGTCGCGCAGCGCGATCGACTGGCGCATGAAGCCTGTGGTGGTCTCGATGTCACCGCGCTTCTCGCGCATAATCGCGTCGGAGAGAAGTCCGTGGACGGTCTTCACGGCGATGCCGCTCGCGACCTCGCCCGCGTTGTAGCCGCCCATGCCGTCAGCCAGTACCAGCAGGCCGGCATCGGAGTTGGTGGCGATGGCGTCCTCGTTGTGCTCACGCACGCGGCCCGGATCGGTGACCGCAGAGAACAAGATTTTGCCCTTGAGCGTCATGATCAAGCGGGCTCAGGCGTTGACCGCGCGGACGAAATACCGCGAGGTGCACTCGCGCAGTGCAAAAGCCATCTCGTTTCCATCCGCAAAGCGGTTCTCTGGCTGTTTCGCCAGCGCCCTTTCCATGAACGCGTCGATGCCGTCAGGCAAATCCGGACGCAGTTCGGTGACCGGTCGTGGTGTCTTGTTATCAATGGCCGACATCAATTCGGCGATCGACTTGCCACGGAACGGCACATCCCCAGTAAGTAATTCATATAGGGTAACACCAAGTGAAAACAGGTCGGAACTTCCCGTGATGTCATCGCCGCGCGCTTGTTCGGGAGACATGTAGGAGGGGGTTCCGAGAACGATGCCCGTTTGGGTGCGTTCGGCGTCGACGAGCTTGGCGACGCCGAAGTCGGTGATCTTCAGAGACTCCGTCGCGGCGTCGAAAATGAGATTGTCGGGCTTGATGTCCCGGTGCACGACATGCTCGGCGTGGGCGTAGTGCAGCGCCTCGGCGACGCGGATCATGGCGCGGAATACGATGAGCGGGTCCAGCAGATCGTCGGGTTTGGTGAAATGGTTGAGCTGCTCGCCCGGCACGTACTCCATGGCGATGTAGCCCAGGCCGTCGACTTCACCCGAGTCGTACACGGCGGTGATCGCCGGGTGGGTCAGGCGGCCCGCCGACTCGGCTTCCTGGAAGAATCGCGCCCTGGCGGCCACGCGGGCCCCTTCGTCGTCGATATCCTTGAACGAGACGATCTTGAGCGCGATGAGTCGGTTGATGCGCGGGTCCCTGCCCAGAAACACGCCGCCCATGGCGCCCTTGCCGAGCGGGCGCAGCACCTCGTAGCGGTCGAGCATTTCGGGGATCGCGTCGGGCACGGCGTTGCTGCCGCGTCGCAATGCAGGGCTCGAGCCCGAGGTTTCGGGGGCGGCGCCCTTGTCGCGGCGTGCCATGTACGCGAACACGGCGCGCGACTGCTCGGGCTGGCCTTCCTTCTCGAACGCGATGGCGAGCTTGTAGAGCGTCGGCATGAGCGAGGCGTGCGGCGCACAGGTCTGGAACACACCAAACGCTGCGTCGAGGCGACCGGCCCTGAGGTAACGCAAGCCAGCGCGGAAGCTCTCGCGACGGTTCGACTTGCGGTCGGGGGTCATGACGAAGCAGACGAGAAATCCGGCCAGTACCGCCACGCCGCTGCGCGCGACGTCGATCTGGAAGGCGAAGTAGTGCGCGAGCAGCCACTGCGACCCCAGCGCCACGATGATCAACGTGGCACCGACGGAGGCGATGACGCGGCGCGACTCGCGCCACATGACCGACACCAGCATGAAGGTGCCGAGCGCGATGAAGAGCCAGCCGGCCGTATCGGCCCAGTCGGGTCGTGTGAGGGTTTCACTGCCCGCGAGCGCGGCGTGGAAACTCGCGAACCGTTTCAGTGCGCCGCCGCCCAGCGCGTCGTCACGCTGTTGCGTCGAGCCGATGAAGACGTGCTTGCCGTTGAATCGTGCGTTGGTCGTGTCTTCAGGCTCGGCCAGCACTGCGTTCACGTCGAGGACGTCGACGGGCGGCAGGCGCTTGGCGATGATCGAGAGATCGGGCCGAGTCTGAATTTGCTGGTTGCGCTCTCGCCAGCGTGCGTCGGCCAGCAGCGGCAGCAAGGCGGCGCTGGCACGCATCTGCGTACCCGACAGCCGCCAGGCGGACAGGCCGTCGTGACGTTCGGCCGCCGCGCCGGGCAGACGCGCATGGCCGATGCCGCGTGCGGCGGCGCGCACGGGTGCGGTGCTGCCGTGGCCGTCGGTCGTCACGGCATCCGTGACGTAGGTGGCGCCGTTGTAGCGGATGGCTTCGACGAGCGCGGGGTCCTCCGTATCGAGGACGTCGACAATCGTGACGCTTGCAGCCCGGTCCATACGACCCAGCAACGCCGTGTAGACTTCGGCGTCGCCCGAGCCGATGTCGACGACGGCGGGGACATCCTGGGCGGAGATCACAGCCGTCGGCGTCGTGGCCGCGCGCAGCACCAGGTCGATGCGGTCGAAGGTCCCACCCATGGGGCCATACGCCAGCGTAGCCGGGAGCAGCACGAACACGCAGACCGCGAGCTGGATCTGGCGACCCAGTGTCATGTTGAGCAGCGACTTCATAAACGCTACGAAGTTTAAGAAGCAAAGCAGGAACTTACTGCGAAGCAAGTAACATTTTGGCGTATTCTGGTAAATCACACCGGTCGGTGTGACGGAGTTCACATGGCGAAGAAATCCCCGCGCTACGCCTGCCGCGATTGCGGTGCTGTCGCACCCAAATGGCAGGGCCAGTGCGCCGAGTGCGGCGAGTGGAATACGCTCGAGGAAATGACCCCGGCTCTGGCTGTGGCGACGGGCGGTCGTCGCGCCGGGTACGCCGGAGAGCGCGCTGTGGCTCGCCTGGCCGAGGTTGCAGCCGAGGGCGGCGACGCCACCCGGCGTCTGGCCACAGGTTTCGGTGAGTTCGACCGCGTGCTCGGCGGCGGCGTCGTGCCGGGTGCGGTGGTGCTCCTGGGCGGCGATCCGGGCGTTGGCAAGTCCACCCTGCTGCTGCAGGTGGCCGCGAAGCTGGCCTCGGACTCGGGTGTGCTCTACGTCACAGGCGAGGAAAGCGTGCAGCAGGTCGCGGCACGTGCGCGCCGCCTGGGCGTTGGTGACGCAGGTCTCACGCTGCTCGCCGAAACCGGCGTCGAAGCCATCATTGCCACGGCTGCGGCCGAGCGCACGGGCGTGCTCGTGGTGGACTCCATGCAGACGCTCGTGGCCGAAAACCAGACGGGCGCGCCCGGTGCCGTGGCGCAACTTCGCGAGTGCGTGGGGGCGCTGACCCGCTTTGCCAAGTCGACGGCTACGGCTGTATTCATTGTCGGCCATGTCACGAAAGAAGGCACCATCGCGGGCCCGCGCGTCGTGGAGCACATGGTCGACACCGTGCTGTATTTCGAGAGCGATCCTGGCAGCCGCTACAGCCTCGTGCGGGCCGTCAAGAACCGGTTCGGTGCCGCCAGCGAGATGGGCATGTTCTCGATGCAACACGATGGCTTCCACGAGGTCACCAACCCGTCAGCGATTTTTCTGTCGCGCGACAGCCGACCTGTCGCCGGCAGCCTTGTCACGGTGACCTGGGAAGGCAGCCGGCCGCTGCTCATCGAGGTGCAGGCACTTGTGGCCGATGCGCTGGGTCACCCGCGACGCCTCGCGCAGGGCCTCGATCAAAACCGGCTCTCGCTGCTGCTGGCCGTACTGCAACGCCACGGTGGCCTGTCGATGGCGGGCGAGGACGTGTTCGTGAACGTCGTCGGCGGCATTCGTATCCACGAAACGGCGGGTGACCTGCCCGCGCTGCTCGCGTCCGTCTCGAGCTTTCGCGACCGGCCGCTCGACCAACGACTCGTGGCCTTCGGCGAACTGGGCCTGGCCGGTGAGGTACGGCCCGTGCGCTACGGCGAGGAGCGGCTGCGCGAGGCCGCCAAGCAGGGCTTCACGCGCGCGATCGTGCCCAAGGCCAACCGCCCGCGTCGCGCCATCGAGGGCCTGGAGGTCACGGGCGTGACGCACCTCGAGCAGGCGCTCGACGCCGTGTTCAGCTAACGCCTTCGCCCTGACTGAGTCGCGCCTCGACGACCATGTTGT
Source organism: Pseudomonadota bacterium (assembly GCA_039821605.1). Taxonomy (GTDB): domain Bacteria; phylum Pseudomonadota; class Gammaproteobacteria; order Steroidobacterales; family Woeseiaceae; genus CALBPI01. Next base: position 642,383 of record JBCBNV010000002.1, read on the forward strand.
CGTTGGCGTCGATGACTTCGATCGAATACCGGTCCAGTGTGAACGCCGTGCCCGCGGCCGGAATCGTCTCGAGTTGCTCCTGCACGAGCCCGTTGAGCGTCTTCGCACCGTCGGTCGGCAGCTCCCAGCCGAGCTGACGGTTGAGCTCTCGCACGTTGACGGAGCCCTGCACGACCCAGGCATCGCCCTCCTGGCGCACGGCGTGCGGGTCGTCACCGGGGTCGGTCGTGAACTCGCCCACGATTTCCTCGAGGATGTCCTCGAGTGTGACCATGCCCTGAATATCGCCGTACTCGTCGACGACCAGCGCGAGCCGCGACTTGCTCTTCTGAAACTGTACGAGCTGGGTCGACAACGGCGTGCCCTCGGGCACGAAATAGGGCTCGCGCACAAGGCTTCTGATCATGTCCTTGGTGAGCTCGACCTTCGCTTTGCGCACGAGGCTTTTCATGTGCAGCACACCCACGATGCGGTCGATGTTGTCCTCGTAGACGGGCAGCCGCGTGTGTTCGCTCTTTTCGATGAGCTTCGCAATCTCGTCGATGTCGTCGTCGAGGTCGATACCGACAACGTCGTTGTGCGGGACCATCACGTCGTCAACGGTGACCTTCTCGAGGTCGAGGATGCCTGTGAGCATCGTTCTGTACTTTCGCGAGATGAGTGCGCCCGCTTCGTTGACGACGGTACGCAGTTCTTCATGGCTCAACGCGTGGCCGTCGACGTCGCTCGAGCGCACGCCGAAGACGCGCAACACGCCATTGGCGATGAGGTTCGTGAGCCAGACGAGCGGGTAGGCCACTTTCAGCAGCGGGTAGTAGATGTAGACCGCGGGCATGGCGATCCGCTCGGGGTGCAGGGCCGCCATGGTCTTGGGTGCGACCTCGGCAAAAATCAGCACGACGAAGGTCAGGATGCCGGTACCGACCGCCAGTGCCGCCTCGCCACCCAGCCGCAGGGCGATGATCGTAGTCAGCGACGCCGCGGACAGGTTGACGATGTTGTTGCCAAGCAGGATGAGGCCGATAAGCCTGTCGGGCTTTTGCAGCAGTGATTCCGCGAGGCGCGCGGAACGCACACCCGAACGCGCGCGGTGGCGCAACCGGTAGCGGTTGAGGCTCATGAGTGCGGTCTCGGAGCTCGAGAAGAACGCCGAGCAGACGATCAGGAAACCGATGATGGTGAACAGGGCGCTAAGCGGGACGTCGTCCAACGCGCAGAATCCTCCCTTGGGCGCAGCCTTGCTGCTTCCGAGTAGAAAACGCCGGGTGCGGCGCTGTCAATGGCGTGTCGCGCTAGCCCCAGCTTTCGCCGAGCAGCACCTCGAGCACGAATTTGCTGCCGAAGTAGGCCAGGATCAGAACCGCGAACCCCGCGAGGTAGAGCTGCAGCATGCGTCGCCCGCGCCAGCCCGCCGCCAATCGGCCGATGACCAGCGCGCCGAAAATGACCGTGGCGAGCAGCGACAGCACGGTCTTGTGCATGAGGTGCTGCGCGAACAGGTTTTCGACAAAGATGAAGCCCGACACGATGGCCAGCAGCAGGAAGACGAAGCCCGAGGCTGTCAGCGTGGCCAGGAAGCGTTCGGTGGCCATCAGCGGCGGCAGCAGCGTCGAGAGCCGTGTCACCTTGGCCCGGCGCAGCATGTTGTCCTGCAGCATCGAAGCCCCGGCCAGCACGGCGCCGGCAATCAGGAAGCTGTAGGCGACCAGTGAGAGCACCGCGTGGAGCTTGATCTGCCAGGTCAGCGGGTTGGTGCTCGCCGGGTCGTGCCAGAAAGTCGGCACGGTCATCATGACGGCCGCCAGCAGCATGACGATGCCGCCCACGAGCTGGAACCCCCTCTGCAGCGCGGCGAACAGGCCGATGGCCGCGAGCAGCCAGGCGATGACGCTGATCACGTCAGCAAAATCGAGGCCGTGCGCCGGGTTCATGAGCACCGTGTGCGTGAGCCAGCCGCCATGGGAGGCAACGAGCGCAAACAGCACGCCCAGCATGAGGTTACCGCCCGGGCGCTGCGGTTCGCCGTCCTCGTTGGGTGCACCGCCCAGCGTAAGCGCCGCGCCGGCTGCCCCGTAGGCCGCAAAAATTGTGAAGGCAAACACAGAAACTCCGTACCGGACGACCTAACGTCGCGCCCTAACGGAAATAATCTCATATGCATTGCGGCTTGGTAAGTCTGCCCTGACGACACTTTTCCCCGGTCGCACTGTCCCAATTAAGGGAATGATTCCCGCCCATCAAGGGCTCAGGCAGTGGTTATGCAGGTCAGAATACTCGGATGCAGCGGCGGTATCGGCGGGGGTGCGCGCACCTCAGCGATGCTCATTGACGACGACGTGCTGCTCGACGCAGGCACGGGCGTTGGCGATCTGACGCTCGAGTCACTGCGCAAGATTCGCCACGTGCTGCTCACACACGCGCATCTGGATCACATCGCCGGGCTGCCGTTTCTCATTGATTCGATCTTCGACGCGCGCATCGGTGACCCGCTCGTGATCTATGGCCGGGCGGAGACGCTCGAGTCGCTGCAAAAGCACATCTTCAACTGGGAGATCTGGCCCGACTTTGCGCAGCTGCCCGATGTCCACCATCCCGTGTTGCGCTATGAGACGCTGGGGCCGGGGCAGGCCGTCAACATCGACAACCGCCTGTTCCACGCCATCGATGTGCGCCACACGGTGCCGGCCCAGGGCTATTGCATCAGCCACGCCGACGGCGTGTTTGCGGTGTCGGGCGACACAACGACCAACGCGACGCTCTGGCCGCTCTTGAACTCGCTGCCGGACCTGAAGGCGCTCGTCGTCGAGGTCAGTTTCCCCGACGAGCAGGCCGAGCTTGCGCAGGCTGCGGGTCACTATTGCCCGCGCACACTGGCCGCGGATCTGATCAAGCTCGAGCACGAGCCCGACATCTGGCTCACGGCCATGAAGCCTGGCGAGGAGGACACGATTCTCCGCCAGGTACGCGACGCGATCCCGAGCCGGGACGTGCGCATGCTCGAGCAGGGCACCGCGCTCACCATCTGAGCCGCGCTCGGTTACACTTTTCGCTCTGATTCCTGAGCGGGACTTCCGATGTTCGATAACCTCTCCGAGCGCTTGCGCCGGGCCACGCAAACGCTGGCCGGCAAAGGGCGCATCACCGAGGACAACGTCAAGGACACGCTGCGCCAGGTGCGCATGGCGCTGCTCGAGGCCGACGTGGCGCTGCCCGTCGTCAAGCCGTTTATCGAGCGTGTGCGCGAACAGGCCCTGGGCGAAACCGTCCTCACCAGCCTCACGCCGGGCCAGGCCTTCATCAAGATCATCCACACCGAGCTCGCGAATGTGCTCGGTGGCGACGCCGTGCCCCTCGATCTGCGCGCGCAGCCGCCCGTGGTCATCTTCCTTGCGGGCCTGCAGGGCGCCGGTAAGACGACGACCGCGGCCAAGCTCGCGCGCCGGCTCATCGAGCGCGAGAAGAAGAAAGTCATCATGGTCTCGGTCGACGTGCATCGACCCGCGGCCATCCTGCAGCTCGGCACGCTGGCCGGTGAGGTTGGTGCGCTGTTCCACGAGTCCGGGGCCGATGAGGACCCCGTGAAGATCGCCACGCGGGCGCTCGACGACGCCAGGCGCCAGTTCGCCGATGTGCTCATCGTCGATACCGCGGGCCGCCTGCACATCGACGCCGACATGATGGACGAGGCCGGTCGTGTGCATCAGGCCGTCACGCCCCACGAGACCCTGTTTGTTGTGGATAGCATGGCCGGCCAGGACGCCGTGCAGTCGGCGCAGGCTTTCGATAGGGCGCTGCCGCTCACGGGCGTGGTGCTGACCAAGGCCGATGGCGATGCTCGCGGTGGTGTCGCGCTGTCGGTTCGCGAGGTCACGGGAAAGCCCATCCGCTTCATCGGTACGGGCGAGAAGACCGAGGCACTCGAGGCGTTCCACCCCGAACGCATGGCCTCTCGCATCCTGGGCATGGGCGACGTGCTGTCGCTCGTCGAGGAGGTCGAGGAGAAAGTCGACCGCGGCAAGGCCGAGAAGCTTGCCAGGAAACTCAAGAAGGGCCGCGGCTTCGATCTGGGCGATCTCAAGGACCAGCTCGAGCAGATGCAGAACATGGGCGGGCTCGGTGCGCTCATGGACAAGCTGCCCATCCCGGGCAAGATGAACTCGGCCGCCCTCAAGGACCAGATCGACGACCGCCAGATCCGGCGTCAGATCGCGATCATCAACTCGATGACGGCCGACGAGCGCCGCTTCCCCAAGAAGATCAACGGCTCGCGCAAGCGCCGCATCGCGACGGGCGCGGGCCAGCAAATCCAGGACGTCAACCGCTTGCTGAAGCAACACCAGCAGATGGAGCGGATGATGAAAAAGGTCTCCAAGGGCGGGATGAAGAACCTCATGCGTGGCATGCAGGGCATGGGCGGCCCGGGCGGCATGCCGCCGGGCGGGCCCCGCCGCCGCTAGCGCCTCGTATGGGCCGGTACGTGCGGTCTCGCATGGGGCCGGCGAAGTGAATGATCACACGGTGCTGGGTGCATTCATTTTCATCGTGTTACACCGCTTCCACTGAGGGAGCCGAGCCATTACAATGGCGGGCTACGTCAGGCACTGGCGGGCAAATGCGCGCGCCACGAAAACGGCATCGCGGTTGTTTTCTCGAGTGTGCTCAGCGACTTAGAGCATTTTCAAACAGAATTCTGGATTGACTTTCAGGGCCTCGCACCGCGAGGCGTGAGCGTAAAGACTATGGTTACGATTCGACTGTCCCGCGGCGGGGCCAAGAAAAAGCCGTTCTACCACGTGGTAGTCACGGATAGCCGCAACCGTCGCGACGGGCGCTACATCGAGCGTCTGGGCTACTTCAACCCGATGGCAAAGGGCTCCGAGCAGGGCCTGCGCCTCGACATCGAGCGCATCGACCACTGGGTCGGACAGGGCGCGCAGACGTCGGACCGGGTTGCCCAGCTCGTCAAGCAGTACCGTAAGGCCGCCGCGGCGGCCTGATCGGGCGGGCCTCGCCCGTAACTCGCCGTGAACGAACGGCTGGTAACGGTGGGCGAGGTGCGTGGCGTCTATGGCGTCAAGGGCTGGGTCAAGCTCTTTTCGTTCACGGCGCCACGCGAGAACCTGCTCGGTTTCCGTGAGTTCGTGACGGGGCAGGGCAGGACGCTGCGACTGATAGAGGGCCGGCCCCAGGGCAAGGGTCTCATCGGTCGCTTCGCCGGCTGCGACGACCGCGATGCGGCGCTCGCGATGCAAGGCACGGCGTTGCAGGTGGCGCGTTCGGCGTTGCCCGCGACAGTCGAGGGTGAGTTTTACTGGGACGACCTGGTGGGGCTCGAGGTGGTCGACATCGAGGCCGGCGCGATCGGCACCGTTGACTACCTGCTGGAAACGGGTGCGGATGACGTGATGGTCATCAAGCAGCCGGCGGGCGGCGAGATTCTTGTGCCCTTCGCGTGGGAACGCGTGGTGCAGGGTGTCGAGCTTGACCCGGGGCGGATTACCGTCGACTGGCCCGAGGCCAGGGCGGACGCCGAGACAGAATGAACGGTTACCGCGTCCGCTGTGTGACGTTGTTCCCGGAGCGCGTGACGGCCGTCGGTGAGTACGGCGTGACGGGCAGGGCGGTGCAAAAGGGTCTGGTCGACCTGGCCTGCATCAACCCGCGCGACTTCACGGAGGACGCGCACCGGACTGTGGACGACCGCCCATTTGGTGGCGGGCCGGGCATGGTCATGAAGTTTGAACCCGTCGTCGCGGCGATACGCGCGGCGCGGGACGAGGCGCCCGGTGCGCCGTGTGTGTTGCTGAGCCCACAGGGCCGGCCCTACACGCAGGCGACCGCGGAGCGTTTTGCCGCACTGCCGGGCCTTGTGCTCGTGGCGGGGCGGTACGAAGGTCTCGACGAACGGATTGTCGAGGCCGAAGTGGACGAAGAGCTGTCGCTGGGCGATTTCGTGCTCAGCGGGGGCGAGGTGGCCGCCATGGCGGTCATCGACAGTGTGGCGCGTTTGCTGCCGGGGGTGCTCGGTCACAACGCGTCGGCGGCGGAGGATTCGTTCTCGGACGGATTGCTCGACTGCCCGCACTACACGCGGCCGCCCGAAGTGGCGGGGCGCACGGTGCCGGCGGTGTTGCTGTCGGGTGACCACGCGGCCATTGCGCGCTGGCGACGCCAACAGTCGCTGGGGCGCACCTGGCAGCGGCGCCCGGACCTGCTCGCGCAGGCCACGCTGTCGGAAGAAGATGAGCAATTGCTCGAGGCATTCAAGGCCGAGCTCGAAGCTGGGTCTTAAGATTAGGCAAGGCATGGCGCACGCACGGGCGTGCTTAGGAACAGTGACATGAACAAGATCATCGCAGAGCTCGACGCTGAGCAGCTGAAATCGGACATTCCCGAGTTTGGCCCCGGCGACACCGTCGTCGTCCAGGTTCGCGTCCGTGAGGGCGACCGTGAGCGCCTGCAGGCGTTCGAAGGCGTCGTCATCGCCAAGAAGAACCGCGGTATCAACAGCTCGTTCACGGTGCGCAAGATTTCGCACGGCGAAGGTGTCGAGCGTGTCTTCCAGACGCACAGCAACATGATCGGTGGCATCACCGTGAAGCGTCGCGGTGACGTTCGTCGCGCGAAGCTCTACTACCTGCGCGGCCTGACGGGCAAGAAAGCACGTATCAAAGAGAAGATCTGACGACCGACGCGCATCGCGCGTCGTCGTCATCGCGAGACTGCGTAGCAGCCGCGGCGATCTCTCGAACGTCACGATGTCGTTAAGAGGTTGCCGCGGCTGCTGCGCGGGCTCGCAATGACCGTGCTTTGCTTTGCGGGCTCGAGATGACTGTATTGGCTCGCAATGACGGATACAAACGAGGACCCACATGCGCACGACATCGCGCACGTACAAGTTGCTCGCACTGATTGCCGCAGCAGGCCTCGTCGCCGGCTGCGGCAGTTTCATTTCTGGTGCGGCCAGCGACTTCGCCGACAACCTCGGGCAGGCAGTGTTCAACCAGCCCGACCCGGGCATCGTCCGCGACGGCGCGCCGTCTTACCTGCTGCTGCTCGACAGCCTGCTCGAGTCGGATCCCGACAACCCGCAGGTGCTGGCCGCGGCGTCCGAGCTCTACGCGGCCTACGGTGTGGTGTTCGCCGATGACCCTGAGCGGGCCAAGGTGCTCACGCGTCGCGCGCGCGACTACGGCGAGCGGGCCATCTGCCGCGAATTCAAACGCGCCTGCGACTGGCCCACGTCCGACTTCGAAACCTTTGAAGCCTCGCTCGAGAAGCTCGACGACGATCACGCCTATGCGGCCTCGGCCTACGCCGTGGCCTCGCTGGCCTACATCCGCGCCAATTCTGACGACTGGGGTGCGCTGGCACGTTTGCCGTTCGTCGAGGCGTTGATCCTGGCCGTGCTGCCTTACGTCGAGGACGATGCCGAGCTCGGCACGTTCTACAACTACCTGGGCATTCTGAACTCGCTGCGCCCGCCGGCGCTGGGCGGCGAGCCCGAGCGCGCGAAAGACTATTTCGAGCGCGCGATCAATCTCTCGCGCGGCCGGGACCTGTCGGTCAAGGTCGAGTACGCGCGTGGCTACGCCCGCTTGCTGTACGAGCAGGAATTGCACGATCGGCTGCTCGAAGAAGTGCTGGCAGCCGAGACAGAAGCGCCCGGTCTGACACTGACCAATACACTGGCCAAGCGCGACGCGCGGGAACTTCTCGCGTCCGGAAAGGACTACTTCTGAGGAGCGTGCGGGCGCTGCCGTAGCACCTGCGCAACAGGCCGAAAACGGGCATCCGTTCACCTTTTGGTCACGAACTGCTCGGTAACATTACCGCGACATCACCGGTCTTTGGGCACCGGTGCAACACGTTCTACGCCAGGGAGGCGGAGACCATGAAACAGCTTTTTCGCGCCGCTCTCGTTGTAGCGGTGGCATTTGCGGCAAGCCCGCTGGCGGCCGAGACCTTCAAGCTCGCGACCGTAGCCCCCGAGAATTCGCAGTGGATGCGTGACATGCGTGCGGGCGCCAAGGAGATTGCCGAGCGCACCGACGGCCGCGTCAAGATCAAGCTCTTTGGCGGCGGCGTCATGGGCAACGACAACAAGGTTCTGCGCAAGATCCGTATTGGCCAGCTGCACGGCGGCGCATTCACGGCCGGCAGCCTCATGAGCATTTACCCCGATCTTTCGGTGTACGGCCTGCCGCTCTTGTTCAACTCGCAGGAAGAGGTCGACTTCGTCCGCGAGCGTTTCGACGCGCAGCTCAAGCAAGGCCTCGAAGATGCCGGCTACATGAGCTTCGGCTTCGCAGGCGGCGGCTTCGCCATGGTGCTCGGCAACGAGCCCGTGCGCACGCTTGAAGACCTCGACAAGCAGAAGATGTGGGTTCCGGAAGGCGACACGATCAGCTACGCGGGTATGGAGGCGCTCGACCTCTCGCCGGTCACGCTGCCGATCACCGACGTCCTGACGGGCTTGCAGACGGGTCTGCTCGATGTTGTCGCCACGCCGCCTGTCGGTGCCCTGGTGCTGCAGTGGCACACCAAGGTCAAGTACGGCACACCCATGCCGCTCGTCTACACGATGGCCTTCATCGCCATCGACAAGAAGCGCTTCGACCGCCTGACGGCGGAAGACCAGGCTATCGTCGACGAGGTGCTCACGGGCATCTACGCGAACTTCGAGCAGGTCAATCGCAGCGACAACGAGAAGGCGCTGGCCGCGCTCGAAAGCGTCGGCATCGAGATCGTCGCGCTCGAAGATGGCGAGCTCAGCAAGCTTCGTGGTCAGGTCGAGTCCGTGAACCGTGAGCTTGCCGAAGACAACGTGTTCTCGCTCGAGCTCTACGAAGCGCTTACGGGTGCGCTGGCCGAGTACCGCGCGGGCAACGCGCAGGCCGCCAACACAGGCGACTGATCGCCGCTCACTAATCGGACACGCATGGCCCGACTTTCACGCTGGGGCAAGGCGGCGGAGGACGCCGTGCTTGTCATTTTGCTCGGCGCCATGATTTTGCTGGCCGTCGCGCAGATTGTTATGCGCAATGGATTCGGCGGCGGCTTCATCTGGGCTGACGAGACGCTTCGGCTCATGGTGCTCTGGCTCGCACTCGCGGGTTCCGTGGCGGCGGCACGCGCTGACAAGCATCTCGCCATCAACGTGCTCGCGCGTGCCTTGCCGCCGCGCGGCCAGAGTGCCGCGCGCTTCATCACGAACGCGTTTACATCCGGCATCTGCGGCCTGCTCGCCTGGCACGCCTGGCGCTTTCTGCAACAGTCCTTCGAGTTCGAAGACACACTCGTTGGCGGTTTGCCGGCCTGGTGGTTCCAGGTCGTGCTGCCCGTGGGCTTTGCGCTCATGTGCTGGCGCTACTTCGTGTTCGCGCTCGAGGACATCGTCGCGGGCGTGCGCGGCACGCGCCGCTGGCCCGCAACGCCAGGTGATCAGGCGCCATGATCCTCTCGGGCATCATCCTGCTGTTGCTGGCGCTGTTAGGTACGCCGCTGTTCGCGATCATCGCGGGCAGCGCGTTCTGGAGTTACTACCAGGAAGACATCGACCTGGCGGCACTGGCCATCGAGTTCTTCTCGTTGGCCGAGATGCCCGTGCTGCTCGCGATTCCGCTGTTCACGTTTGCGGGTTACCTGCTCAGTGAGAGTGAAGCGCCGAGCCGGCTGGTTCGGCTGACGCAGGCCTTGCTCGGCTGGATGCCGGGTGGGCTCGCCATCGTGTCGCTGGCGGCCTGTGCATTCTTCACGGCGTTCACGGGCGCTTCGGGCGTGACGATCATCGCCCTGGGCGCCATTCTCTACCCCGCGCTCAAGCAGGCCGGCTACCCCGAGAAGTTCAACCTCGGTCTTGTGACCTCGGCGGGCAGCCTCGGGCTGTTGTTCGCGCCCTCGCTGCCGCTGATTCTTTACGGCATCGTCGCGCGCGAGCCGATCGACGACCTGTTCCTGGCCGGCATCCTGCCCGGCATGGTCATGCTCGCCATGCTGGCGGGCTGGAGTCTCTGGGTCAGCCGCGGCAGCAAGCAGGAGCTCATTCCGTTCTCCGGCAAACGCGTCGCTGCGGCGCTCAAGGAAAGTGCCTGGGAGTTGCCGCTTCCCATCGTCGTGCTGGGCGGCATCTACTCGGGTTACTTTGCGGTCAGCGAAGCGGCGGCCGTCACGGCGCTCTACGCGCTGATTGTCGAGGTCGGCATCCTGCGCGAGATCAAGTTCTCGGCACTGCCAGGCATCATGCGCGAGTCGATGCTGCTCGTCGGCGGCATCCTCATTATTCTGGGCGTGAGTCTGGCCTCGACGAACATCATGATCGATGCCGGCGTGCCGCAGCGGCTGCTCGAGTGGGTCAGCGGGCTTGTCGACTCGAAGATCAGCTTTCTGCTGTTGTTGCTCGTATTCCTGCTGATCCTGGGCGCGATCCTCGATATCTTCTCGGCGCTCGTGCTCGTGGTGCCGCTGATCTTGCCGGTCGCGGCGCAGTACGGCGTCGACCCGATCCACCTGGGCATCGTCTTCCTGGCTGCCATGCAGCTTGGCTATCTGACCCCACCCGTGGGGCTCAACCTGTTTATCGCGAGCTACCGCTTCGAGCGTTCGATCACCGAGGTCTACTCGGCCACGTTCCCGTTTCTGATCATCCTGCTGGCGAGCGTCGTTGTCATAACCTTCTGGCCGCAGCTCTCGCTCGTCTTTCTCTCTCGCTAGGCGCTGAATACCGCTCGGATTTGCGGTAAATTCACGGGTCTGCCACTTATCCGCGGAGCAAGGCCCCCATGGCGCAAAAACCCAATATTTTCATTCGTATCCTGAGATTCCTCTGGACTGGCGTAAACGGTCTCCGGAAGCTGCTGCACCTTGTGCTGCTGCTCATGATCTTTTCGGTCGTGATCAGCGTCATGGGTTCGGATATCCCCAAACTGCCCAAGCAGACCGCGCTTGTTGTGGCGCCCTCGGGTGTGCTCACCGAGCAGCTTGCGGGCACGCCGCTCGACCGCGCCATCGGGGAGGTCACGGGCGACACCGTGCCGCAGATTCTCGTGCGCGATCTCGTCGAGGCCATCGACCTTGCCGCTGAGGATGATGCGGTGAAGATCATGTACCTGCGCACCGACGGCATGGCCGGTGACATGACCAAGCTGCGCAAGGTCGCTGCCGCCATCCGTCGCTTCCGTGACTCCGGCAAGCAGGTGATCGCATTTGGCGCGTACTTCGCGCAGGGCGGCTACTACCTGGCGGCGCAGGCCGACGAGATTCTGCTGGACCCGAACGGTGGCGTGATCATCGAGGGCTACGGCGCCTACCGCAACTACTACGCCGAGGCGATCGAGAAGCTCTCGATCTCCTGGAACGTGTTCAAGGTCGGTACGCACAAGAGCTTCGTGGAGCCGTACACGCGCAATGACATGTCCGAAGAGGACAAGGGCCAACGCCTGGCCATCTTGGGCGCGCTCTGGACCAACTACACGAATGAAGTGGAAGCGGCGCGCGGGCTCGACGCCGGCACGATCCAGCGTTTGGCAGACGACATCGACATCGAGCTTGCGAAGGCGAATGGCAACTTTGCCACGTTCGCGATTGAGAACGGCCTCGTCGATGGCTTGGCCACGGCAACGGATGTGCGCAAGCGCTTCATCGAGGTTGTCGGTGAAGACGAAGACGACGAGACGACGTTTGCGCAGTTCGGCGTCTCACGCTACCTGGAGGCCAAGCGGGCACTGAACCCCAAGTCTGAGAAAGACGAAGTGGTCGCCGTTGTGGTCGCCTCGGGCGGTATCGTCGATGGCAGCGCACCACCGGGACAGATCGGTGGCGACTCGACGGCCCGCCTGCTGCGCAAGGCGCGCAGCGACGACAAGGTCAAAGCCGTTGTGCTGCGTGTCGACTCGGGCGGTGGCAGCGCGTTCGCGTCTGACGTCATTCTTCAGGAGATCAAGAACATCCAGGCCGCGGGCAAACCCGTCATCGCCTCGATGGGCTACGTGGCCGCATCGGGCGGTTACTGGATTTCGATGGCCGCCGACCAGATCGTGGCGCAGGAAAACACGATCACAGGCTCGATCGGCATCCTGGGCATGATCCCGACGTTTGAGCGTTCACTGGCGCGGTTAGGTGTGTACACCGACGGTGTGGGTACGACAGACGTAGCGGGCGCGCTTCGCCCCGACCGGGCGTTGACGCCCGAGGTGCGCAGTGTGCTGCAGCAGAACATCGAGTCGGGCTATCGCGACTTTGTGAGCGGCGTGGCCGACAACCGTGGCATGGACTACGACACCGTCGATGCGGTTGCGCAGGGCCAGGTCTGGATCGGTCCGACGGCACTCGAACATGGTCTGATCGACACGATCGGTGATCTCGAGGACGCCATTGAGATCGCGGCCGAGAGCGCGTCGCTCGACGCCGATGCCTACAGCGTCCGCTTTATCGAGCCCGAGCTGTCGAGCGAAGAACAGTTCCTGCTCAACCTGCTCGGTGGCACGGCCAAGCTGGGTATCGACATCACGCCGCTGTTCCCGCGTCGCGATGGCCTGGCGCAGATCGCCGACATGATCGACGCAGGCCTGCTCGAGATCGCGAGCTACAACGATCCGATGCACCGCTACGCGAAGTGCTTCTGCCGAATCCCGTAGGGCAAGCGCCACGGCGAGCCCACGGAGCGAAAACCCCGTCATTGCGAGCCCGCGGAGCGAAAACCCCGTCATTGCGAGCCCGCGGAGCGGGCGCGGCAATCTCCCAACGACATCGTGCCGATTGGGAGATCGCCGCGGCGGCAAAGCCGCCTCGCGATGACGCAACGTTGCGTCAGCTGCCCGTTGTCGCGGTGCCGTTGGCTCCGTCGAGGCGCGGGCGAAACGCGAGGTAGAACAGCACGAGTGCGCCCAAAGGCGGAATCAGCAGCGCAAGCGTACCCAAGACCATGGTCTGTGATGGGTTTTGGGTGCGTGTGCGCGCAAGCCGCGCCAGCACATAGAACCCGACAAGCAGCCACGCCACGTAGGCGATCATGCCCTCTATCGATATGCCACCAAGCATCGTCGTTGCCTCCTCTCTTTATTACTCCGTAAGTGTCACGCGACTGCAGCGCAGGATGGTCTCATTGCCGTTGGCGATCAGCTCGCACTGCAGGTGCGTAAACCAGATTCGCAGGTAGTCCTGCATGCGTCGCGACCGGCTTTCATTGGGGTACACGCCGATGAAGCCGTTGATCGATGTGTTGGGTGCCGGGATAACGTTGCCGTCTGCATCACGTGTCTGGCCCTCGACGGCGCGCCAGTACATCACACCGTTGACCTCGCCCAGAAACTCGATGAGCGCCGTCGAGCCGTCCGGAAACCTGATCGGAATCACGAACTGCACATCGATCTTGAGCACGCGAACGAACGCCGAAAAGTAGACCGCCGTGCGTTCGAGGAATCCGAGCGAATCCGTGACCCACGCATGCGTCCGCGTCGCGATGCCACTGTTGCCGACGTAGTCGAATGCCGAGTCCGCAACACTGGCAGGGATGTTGCGGGAGATGTCCTCGGACACCTGCACGGTGGCCTTGAGCGCGGCGATGTCGATGGCGAACTGCTGCTGCACCGCGGCGGGCACGGCTGCCGGTGTTGCCACCGTGTAAGAGAGGCCGTCCCAGGGTTCGTGCACAACCATGAGGTTGAACCGCACGATGGTCTCGGCGTCGTAGTCCACGATGTAGGCCTGGTGCGGAACACCGGGCAGGCTGCCCAGCGGGGCGAGCTGCCGCGCGACATTGGCCTTCTGTTGGGCTGTACATCCGTTGCATCGGTCTGAGAACACCCCCGCGTGGCTCGTTGTGCTCGCGATCGCGAGTACGGCGGCTACCGTGGCGCGAGCCATCCAGTGGCTGATTTCCATGATTTTCTCCTTCACATTACATCTAATGGGAAGGAAAAACCATAAACAGCGTTATGGGGCGCTGTTTGAACCCGTCCTGGGTGCTTTGCAGGAGTTTTGCGAGCCGCGAGAGCGTGCAGACCAGACCGCAGTTGCGGTCACGGTCATTGGTGGCGAACTCAACGCCATTCCCGTCTCTTGAAAGCGCTGCACTAGCGCAACGGTGGAAACATCTCTGTGATCCCACGACGCAGGTAATGCTCGGGGAACTCGACGATCACTGTGAGCCGCCGATCGGTTGGGCCCTCGGAGAACAGGCTGAAGTCAGCGTCCATGTCGTTGAGCATGACGCTGATTTCAAAAATGAGGTCGGCGTTCTCGAGGTAGGTTGTCGCCGTGTAGAGGTCGATCACGCAGTCGATCTCGTAGCAGCGAATACGCGCCGATCGGTCGCCCGCGCTGCCCAGGATGCTGGCCATGCGTTGTTCGAGTCGCGCCTCAGCGCGCGGCGCCCAGACAGGGTCGTCGCGCTGCCGGCGGATCTTGTCGCGGGCCTCGTTGGGCGTGAGGTTGGCGTAAGGCCGCTCCGGCCTGGCTCTCGACCGGGGTCTGAGGTCCGTCGTCGGCTCGAGCGCCAGGCGCATGCCTGCGTCATTGCGGCTTTGCCCAATGACGGCGTCCTCCGAGACATGGGGTGTCGGAAACGGCTTCGGCGTGACGACGCTGGCATCCGGTGCGCTATGCATCGCGGCCGTGCTCGATGCGTGCGGTGTGTCTGCCGGTCCAACCACGGACAACATCATGGACAGCGCCGTGGCGGCCACCGCAGCGGTGAGTACGATGCCGGCGACCACGCGCCGCATCAGGGGTACCGCCTAGCTCTGCGTGCCGCCAACCATCTCGCGGATCGTGGTGAGCAGCCGGCTACTGTCAAACGGTTTTGGCAGGAAGGCGTACTCGCCCGACTCAAGCTTACCGAGCGCAATTTCCTCGGGCACGTAGCCCGAGCAGATAAGCACCTTGCCCTGGGGCGAATGGCGCTCGAACGCGGCGAGAACGTCGGCGAGCGGGTCGCCCGGAAACACGGCGTCAGAACACAGAAGGTCAAACGGCTTCCGGTCCTTCGCGAGCAATTCCAGGGTCGTATCGCCACGATCGCTTTCCACCACCTCGTTGCCGTTGCGGATGAGCGCCGCGGCAATGATCTTTCTTGCCTGCGGGTTATCTTCAAGGACAAGAATGCGTAGCCCGAGTTCCCGCGGCAGGCGATGCGCGCGCGCCTCGACGGGAAACTCTTCGGCGCTTGCGGCCACGGGCAGGCGCAACGTGAATACGGTCTTGCCGGGTTGGCTGACGACATCAATGCTGCCACCGCTCTGGCGCGCGATGCTGGCCACGGTGGCGAGGCCGAGCCCCGTGCCTTTGCCAACCTCCTTGGTTGTGAAGAAAGGCTCGAAGACCTTGCTCATGAGATCGGTCGGGATGCCCGGGCCGTCGTCTTCGACGGAGAGCAGCGCCCAGCGATCGGTGTCTTCTCGCCCGGCGGCGTCGATTGCGACGTTGACGTTTCCCGAGTCGCCGATGGCGTCGCGCGCGTTGATAACGAGGTTGTAGATGAGCTGCTGCAACTGCGATTCGTCGGCGAACACCATCGTGTCGCGGGCTGTGTCGACGCTGATTGCGATCTTGGGGCCGACCAGGTTTTGCAACGACACCCGCATGTCGTCGACAAGTTTGCCCAGCGACAGGTACTTGGGCGCCCGTACGTCCTTGCGCGCGAATGTCAGGAGTTGTCGCCCAAGCTGCGCACTGTGCTCCGTGGCCTGTTCAATGGCGCGGGTTGCCTCTCGCTGACGATCGTCCTCGTCGCCCATTCCGCGCAGTTCGTTCCAGCCGCGGATGACGAGCAGCGCGTTGTTGAAGTCGTGCGCAATGGAAGCGGCAAGCTGGGCCACGGCTTCCATCTTCTGCGCGTTGGTAGCCATGAACTCGGCTTCGCGCTGGGCCGCCTCGGCCAACTGGCGCTCGGCGATCTCTGCGCGCAGCTGCCGCACGGCTTCTCGCCGTTTCGAAAGGTTGCTCTCGATGGTATTGATGACGAAGGTGATCGAGAACCCGATACCCGCCCACACAATCATCGAAATGACGCTGGTGCGCGCCCAATTTGTGGCTGACGTTGGGTCTAGCCCTTCGCGGTCGATGGGTACCCAGGCACCGCTGGCGACGGCGGCTGTAAACAGCACCAATACCACGCCTGTTGCGATGAAAATACCGATAAACGTCCGGCGGCCGATAAGCAACGCCGCAAATACGAGCGTCAGCGTGACGGCCAGCGCGCTGCCCGGCAGAAAGCCCGTGAAAAAGTAGGCGACGAGGCTTGCGATGCCCATCGTGGCGACGACGAGAGACGCCTTGAATACGGCGGGAACGTGTTTGGTGTTAAGCAGCCACATCAGTATGGCTGCGGCGATGAGCATGCCGATGCCAAGGCCGCGCATGCCCTCGCCACGGAATCCGGCGAGTACGGCGAGCGCAACACCCACAATGATGATGACGGTCAGGTTACCGAGTCGCGGGACCAGCGCGGCGCGCCAGTCGCGATCGTCCTTATCGATGTCCTCAATGCTGTCCGAGGCGTCTGCCGTCATCGTTCCTCACCAGCCGCCGCGTTGCCACGCGCCGCTCGTCGGACCCTATCGCGCCTCGGAGAAAAACGAAAGTGTGCGGGCCTAGGCCGCCCAGTCGAGAATGACTTTGCCACTCTCACCGCTGTCCATGATCTCAAAGGCTTCGCGGTAGTCCTCGACCGGGAATCGGTGCGTGATCATTGGCGAGAGGTCGAGCCCGCTTTGCAGCATGGCCGCCATTTTGTACCAGGTCTCGAACATCTCACGGCCGTAGATGCCCTTGAGCTCGAGGCCCTTGAAGATGATCTCGTTCCAGTCGATCGCCGTGTCGGCCGGCGGGATGCCGAGCAGCGCCACCTTGCCGCCGTGGTGCATGCTGCGCAGCAGTTGGCGCATGGCTTCGCCATTGCCGCTCATCTCCAGCCCAACGTCGAAGCCTTCGGTCATGCCCAGCCCGTCCATGGCCTCGCGCACCGACGATTCGGTGATATTGAGCGTCAATGTGGCGCCCATCTTTTCGGCGAGCTTTAATCGGTATTCGTTGAGGTCGGTGATGACGATGTGGCGCGCGCCGACGTGCTTGGCGACGGCGCAAGCCATGATGCCGATGGGGCCCGCGCCCGTGATGAGTACGTCCTCGCCGACGAGGTCGAACGACAGCGCCGTGTGGGTGGCGTTGCCAAACGGATCAAGCATGGCTGCGATCTCGTCGGTGATCGAGTCGGGCAGCTTGAACAGGTTGAAGGCCGGCACCGCGATGTACTCGGCGAAAGCACCCGGCCGGTTCACGCCGATGCCAACCGTATTCATACACAGGTGACGTCGGCCCGCGCGGCAGTTGCGGCATACACCGCAGGTGATGTGACCTTCGGCCGAGACGCGGTCGCCGATTTCGTAGCCGTGCACTTCGCTGCCCATGGCAACGATCTCGCCGGAGAACTCGTGGCCCACGGCCATGGGCACGGGGATCGTCTTCTGCGCCCACTCGTCCCAGCGGTAGATATGGATATCCGTACCACAGATGGCGGTCTTATTGACGCGAATGAGCACGTCATTGGGTCCGTACTCGGGCTCGGCGATGTCTTCGAGCCAGATGCCTTTCTCAGCGTGCTTTTTGGTGAGTGCTTTCATCTTAATCGTCATTGCGAGCCCGCGAAGCGGGCGCGGCAATCTCCACAAGTCTGTCGTGCTCTTCGGCAGCACGATGTCGTCACGAGTTCGCCGCGTCGCCTGCGGCTCCTCGCGATGACGGGTTATTACTGAATCACTCCGAACCGCTTACCCACACGCTGGAACGCCGCAATCGCGCGATCGAGGTCTTCGCGCGTGTGCGCGGCCGACATCTGCGTACGAATCCGCGCCTCACCCTGCGGCACGACGGGGTACGCAAACCCGACCACGTAGACGCCCTCGTCAAGCATGGCCGCGGCCATGTCCGTCGCAAGCTTCGCATCACCGAGCATCACCGGGATGATCGGGTGCTCGCCGGGCTTGAGGTCGAAGCCGAGCGCCGTCATCTGTTCGCGGAAGTAGGCCGTGTTGTCCCAGAGCTGTTGGCGCAGCGACGGGTCGCGGTCGAGGAGATCGAGCACCGCGATCGACGTCGCCGCGATGGTCGGGGCCAGCGTATTGCTGAATAGATAAGGCCGCGAGCGCTGCCGCAGCCAGCCGATGATTTCTTTGCGGCCGCTCGTGTAACCGCCCGAGGCGCCGCCCAGCGCCTTGCCCAGCGTACCCGTGATGATGTCGATCTTGCCGAGCAGGCCGTGGTACTCGTGCGTGCCTTTTCCGTTCTCGCCCAAAAAGCCCGTGGCGTGGCAGTCGTCAATAAAGGTCAGCGCTTCGTAACGCTGCGCGAGGTCGACGATGGCGGGCAGGTTGGCGATGGTGCCGTCCATCGAGAACACGCCGTCGGTGGCGATGAGCCGCACGCGCGCGCCCTTGGCTTCCTGCAGCTTCGCCTGCAGGTCCGCCATGTCGTTGTGCGCGTAGCGGAAGCGGTGCGCCTTGCACAGGCGGATGCCGTCGATGATCGAGGCGTGGTTGAGTGCGTCCGAGATCACCGCGTCGTCCGGGGTGAGTATGGTCTCGAACAGACCGCCATTGGCGTCGAAGCAACTGGGGTAGAGGATCGTGTCCTCGGTCCCAAGGTACTCGCTGATGCGTTTCTCGAGATCGGTGTGCACGGTTTGCGTGCCGCAGATGAAGCGCACGCTGGCCATGCCGAAGCCGTAGTCGTCGAGCGCCTGGTGCGCCGCCTTCACGACGTCGGGGTGGTTGGCCAGGCCCAGGTAGTTGTTGGCGCAGAGGTTGATGACATGGCCATCGCGGCCCGCCACATCGACCTCGCCGTCCTGCGGCGTTGTGATGCGCCGTTCGGTCTTGAAAAGACCCTGACCGTGCAGCGCCTCGGTCTGCTCGGCAAGCGTGTTCAGGAAGCTCTGGACCACGTGCTAGTCTCCGGAAAGTAACTGGTGAAAGTATAAGTCATTGCGAGGCGCGAGCCCCCCCCCTCGTCATTGCGAGGAGCAAAGCGACGCGGCAATCTCCCAACGCAGCAGCAACGTCAAGAGATTGCCGCGCGGCCTTCAGCCGCTCGCAATGACGAGATTTTTGCCCGGCAGCAACATCAAGAGATTGCCGCGCGGCCTTCAGCCGCTCGCAATGACGAGATTTTTTGCCCGGCAGCAACATCAAGAGATTGCCG